>JBFXAH010000017.1:0-150072 GCA_050184475.1 Pirellulales bacterium
AGCCAAGCACCGATCCCATCACGATTTCCGGTGGGGTGTTTGCGCATGTCGGAGGGCAAGGAATCGAAATCGTCTCCGATGCGGATCATGTGGTGATGCGGGATAACCTGATCTGGGATGTGGGCAAAGGCTTGGAGTTGGACACGCTGCTTACTGAACTTGCCAATTTGAACGGCGACCCGATAGACGTTGGACATCCCTTGGGCGACGTCCTCGTCACAACGACGGTGGGTGAACCCGGCGAGACGATCGATCTCAGCGAGGCAACAACGGTGCGCGATCTGCTGCACTTATTGCAATATGGACCTTTGATCGTGGCGGACGGCGGCGGGTTTTATACCCGCATAAATGATGCGCAGAACGGCTTTACTATCGTGCGCAAGCCGCACATTCTGTTCCTTTCGCCCGGCAATCCAATTCCCATCAGTATTGATGACGGAGACGAAACTGCCTCAGCAACACGACTGCGCATCGATGGGCCGCTAGCGAAACGCATTGAAACGGGTGACCTGGGTGGTCCGAACCAGCACTTCCTCGTCCACGGCGCCAAACAGGCCGAGGGGTTCACGATCCAGTCTTCGCAGGATGGCGACGAGCTGAACCTGCACATCGTCTTCACCCCGCAGGAAGGGGGTGCTGCCGACGACATCTGGTACGATTTTCAGTTTTTCGCGCAGACAGGTATCGATCAGCCACAGGTACTCATTCCAGGCACGCACGCCGCTGTCCGCAATACCGGGGGGACCATCGAATTCGACGAAACGATTGATCTGTCGCAATACGGTTCGACGATCTTTGTCAGCGCCACGGATCAAGGGGATGGCGGGACCGCTGGGGCTGATCGCGTCACCTATGCCTTCGCGGTCCCGGTGGTGCAGCAACTCTCCCCTTCAATGCGCTCGCCAACGACTACGACCCCGGCATGAACGCTCTCGACTTCGGCGACGAGGCCTACCAGGGCGTTGTCGGTCAGTCGATCAAGTTCAACTTTCACGCCAACGACCCGAATGAAATCGATGGTCGCTACACGTATGCCATCGACTGGGGGGACGCGCCGTTGGCGGGAATTTCAGCCATCGCCGAGGGCACCGGCGGCACTGTTGTCGTAACCAGCGCCGGACACGGTCTGGCCAACGACGATGTCGTGCGGATCGTGGGGACCGCGGACTACGACGGCCAGTACGTTGTCGCCAACGTGACCACCGACACGTTTGAGATCATTGCTGCCTGGAACGGCTCCCAGACCGGCGCCTGGAGCGACCCGGCCGCGGCTGTCGAGTACTTCGATCGCGCCGATGCCCTATTGCGCGCCACGCACGTATTTCACCAGTCGAGCGACGCGTACGACCAGGGTCTCGGCGTCTTCGGCGATGGCTACCACGTCACCGTCACAGTCTCGGATAGCTTTGGCAACACGAGCGCCGCGCAGTCGTATTCCGTGCCGGTCCTCAACACGTCGCTGCAAGCGAGTACCACGCGCTATGGTCAGGTTGACTTGGTGTTTGGCGGCTCGGATGAAGACGACGAAGTCGCGTTCGAACAAGTTGGCACAAGCGTCACGGTCACCATCACGAAGTTGGCTGGCGCAACTGTATCGCTAATCGACACTTACTACGGGGTCACTGGACACGTGATCGCCTACGGCTTGGGCGGCGACGACGTGATTGACGGCAGTGAACTGGACGCCATGGCCCTCTGCGCGGATGGTGGCGCCGGAAACGACACCTTGATGGGCGGCGGTGGTGGCGACCACTTGATCGGTGCAGATGGAAACGATTCGTTAATCGCCGGAGCCGGGGACGATAGGCTCGAGGGTGGCGGTGGGGACGACACGCTGGAAGGCGAAGCCGGTTTTGATACCTATGTGTTTGCAGGTAACTCGGACCTGGGGAGTGATACGATCGATGACGACCAGGAGATCGGCGAGGAAGTGACTGGTAATCTGCTCGACTTCCGTCGCTTGGCTCCCGATAGCGAGGGGGTAGGGATCAGCCTGGACCTGGCCGTCACGACCGAACAAGTCTTGCTGGCTGACATGCTGAGCCTGACGTTAGTGAACGATGACTTTGTGGCGTTTGTTCTAGGTACGCGCGGCAACGATTCGATCACCTCGTCGGGCAGCAGCCCCGATTTCAGTGTGGTGCTCATCGGTGGTCCGGGCGACGATCTGCTTACCGGTGATGTGGGCGGGAACAATTCCTTCTTTTATGTGAACCTGGACGGCGTCGCCGGCTGGGACATCGGCAGCAATCGTGACTTCAACGGTCACGTGTCGCAGGGACACGATACGATCAACCTTGATCTGGAATACAGCGAGCCGGGCGAGGTCTCGAATGCGTTGTTTTTCGGGGACGCAGGTAACACAGATCCCTCATTGACCTGGCTCGTCCCGTACGCCGCCCAGGTGGAACTCGATTTGCGCGAGAGCCAGGACGAAGAAGAGCAGGCGGTTAGCGACTACGCCGGATTCGACGACTACCTTGCACTCACGATCGACGGCGTGGCGAACCTGATGGTCGTCATCGGCAGCAGTCGCAAGTCAAATACCATCTATGCCAACGAAGCCGGTGGCTACCTGGCCGGTGGTATTCATCTCGTAGGCGGCGCCGGCAATGACACGCTCATTGTCGACCCGGCCGTCCTCGGCTTGGGCACTTGGGGCAGCTACGGCGATGCCATCCTGGAAGGGGGCGACGGGGATGACATCCTGGTGGGAGGCAGCGGGAATGATCATTTGATTGGCGGTGCCGGCAACGACACGCTCATCAGCGATCCGTCGTTTTTTGGGTTGTCGAGCTCCTATAGTGCCGGCAACGACCTCCTCGAAGGGGGTGATGGCGATGACCTCCTGGTCGGTGGGAATGGAAACGACGTGCTACTGGGAGGCGCCGGCAATGACACGATAATTAGCGCGGCCGCCTATCTGGAGATCGGCCACCCCGGCGGCGATGGCAACGATACGCTGGAAGGTGGCAGTGGCGACGACTTGCTATTCGTCGGCGATGGCAACAACACGATCGTCTTCAGCCGGACCAGTAGTTCCGAGGACCTGGGCAGCGACACGATCATCGTGATGAGCCCGGGACGCGCTAACACGCTGGATTTCACAGATTATCAAGCGGGAATTGCCCTCAACTTGACATCCAGCTCGTTTGTCGACTCTGGGCATCTCACTTTGCTGAACTACGACCTCGGCTTGGAAGCTTCGGTGGCACTGGGCAGCGGTGTTCCCAACGTCATCGGCAGTGCGTTTGCCGACACTATCACCGGGGACGCTCAGGATAATTTGTTGATCGGAGGTGACGGAAACGACACCTTGAACGGTGGTGACGGCAATGACATTCTCATCGGCGGGGATGGCAGCGACTCGCTCACGGGCGGCAACGGCGACGACTTGCTGATTTCAGGCACGGTCGATTTCGGTCCCAGCTGGCTGGTTGCCCTCTTAGCCATCCAGGCTGAGTGGAGTTCGGGGCGTTCGTTCTCGGATCGCGTCGACAATCTGCAGGGCACTGGTACGGGCACCAGACTCAACGAGGACTATTTTTTGCAACCAGAAGTTACTGCCTACGACGATGAGTTGATTGACGCTCTATTCGGCGACGACGATGACGACTGGTTCCTCTACTCCAGCATCGACGACGGTGTCGATGATGGCGAAGAGCTTACAGATTTGATCGTATAACACCAGAGCGTTTCAGCCCGCATACCGGTGAGACTATGCTCAGCAGACACAGATGCCGTCGAGATGGTTACGTTGCACCCCTGATATCAACACGTAAACGACCATGCACCGCCTTCTCAATTGCCACGACGTCTGCGGATATTAGCGCGGCTTTTCCGGGCATTCCTCGACGATGGAGTTATCGCCCAAATTGACATCTTTCTCGTTCTTGATCATTCCCGTGTCAGGGAATGAGCCGCCTTGGTCATTGAAAGTGCCGGGCGGCCAAGCGGACCGATCCGAGTCAGATCTCCAAGGACGGCGGACGAAGAAAGGACGGGAACCGCTTACGGTTTACCACGGGCTCGTAGCTTGGCATCAACCGAGCATCAACAGCGGCCCCCCGGAGGCAGGACATTCACAAGCACGGTCGGCATGGAATTCGGTTGCATGGCACAAATGGCAACCACCGATTCCGACGGTTCACGTCGCCTAAAGGTAGGCCGAGTAAACCTGGTACGTGAATTCGGTGATGCTGAGCTGGGGGTCAAGAGGTCGCAGGTTCATTCCTATCGCTCCAGCCGGCGACTTGAAATGCCAGAAGTGACGGGACCGCAAGACGTTCTTCTCACCGAACCGTTAACTTCGAAACCATTTCCCAACGGCTTGCTGGCCTAGCATCAACAACAGCATCAACAAATTATTGTCGCGTCCAGCCGTCTGACGCACGTCTTGTCGCAGCAGTCACAAACCGAACAGCGAGTAATCTCGGATCAGGCCAGCGGAGAGACCGCTGCTTGGGTCTACTTGAACTAGGAACCCCCCCCAGCGCAGTCGACCGTGCTGGACCTGGCTCAGGCACGTGCTGCCGACCGTCCGTTCTGTGGCGAACCGTTGGTGCTTTCGTGTGACATCGCGCGGCGCAGATCGGCTCGCAAGAGTGCCAACTCGACCTCAGGGATAGCCCCCGATACCTTATGAACCATTCGTACAATCCCCGCCGCCCGCAGCCACTTACGGACCGCGGCTTCCGACGTGCCGCAGATACGACCGATCAAAATATTCGAGTAGCGCGACACCATGCTCGCCAATACCTCGGGTGTCGGCCGGAGCAGTTCCGGCGCGGCCAAGGAGAGCCCGGAGTTGGGCATCGTGGCTGCGAACGTGTCGTGACCTTTAACCCTGTCGTTCGTGACACCGATCAGCGCGGCAATCACATCAACACCTTGGCCGCCATCGACGATTCGGAAGTCGGTGTAATGTCGGTCGGTCGTGGAGATCGAGCAGTGCCCCAGTCGTTGTTTGACGGCCGCGTCGGGGACGGCGGCAGCACGTAGATGGGTTGCGTTGGCCACGCGCAGGGCATGAAGATCAACGCCCGTAAGGTTGATCTTCGCTCGCTGCAAGTCGACTCGGAAGTCGCGCAGCAGGTTGGACTTCAAATAAGGCAGGCCTCGTCCGTTTCGAAACAAATGCTGGTGGCCGCGATGGCGCCGAAGCTTGTCTTCGAGGTGGCGCAAGTTCTCAGCCTTGGTTTCGTCTGCGTTGTCGACTTCCTGGAGCACGCGCCGGGTGGACGCCAAATAATCGTCGAGCACCTGGCGCCGTGCACGTAGGTCAGTCTCGAGCCATGTGGCCAAGATGTCGGTCAGACCGCGGGGGATCGGGATAACTCGTTGCCGACCCGATTTGGCGTGTTCCGGGCGCACGACGATCAGCGACCGCTCGGCGTCGAAGTCATCGATCTGCATGCCGATGGCCTCGCTCCGCCGAATCCCCGTGGCGATCATGGTCGCCCAGAGCAATCGCCGGTGCACGGGCGCGGTCTCCAGCAGGCGAGCGATCTCCTCAGGTGTCAGAGCGCGGCGCTTGCGAGGCGTTTCCTTCAAGGGCTGCCAGTTTCGCAACGGATCGCGTGGCAACCCATCCCACTCGCGACTGACACCCCAACGCAGCATCCGCCGCAGGATGGTGACCTGCAGGTTCGCCGTACGTGCGGTCGCGCCGGCGTCGAGGCGACGCTGCACGTAGGCGTCGACAGCGTGGAGCGTGAGCTGGTCGATCGTTTCAATGCCCAGATCGGCCAACGTGAAGTCGAGGCGCTCCTTATAGAGGTCCCATGTGTTGGGCTTGAGCCGCAGCTTACGATCAACGAGGTAGGCGTGCTTGAGCGCCTCGAGCAGGCACTGCGCGGCGACCGAATCGGTGGCGGTTAATGACGGTGATGCCACGGCCTGCTCGCGCTCGAGTAGCAGGCGGCGGGCGACTGCGATCCTAGGTGTCCCTGATGGCTCGGTCGTCCAACGTCCACCGGCATCTCGGAACCGGAGATAGTAATTCCGCGTCTGCCGGCGCCGGCCTTGTTTGTCGGTGTAGCTCCTCCGGAATACCGAACCCATGCGCTTTGACTACTCCAGCGGCCCTCGGTACTTCGCTTCGAGCCACGCAACGACTTCACGTTTTGAGAACCGGAGGCCCCCGCGGATCGGCAGCTCGAAGCAGCCGAACTCGCCCCGTGCCACCATCCGTTCGATGGTGCGCCGGGAGACACGCAGCAAATCGGCAGCCTCCCTGGTGGTCAGCACGTCGGCGGCGCTGACAGCCGACCGATTCTGCTGGTCATCCGTCCGTACACTTCGATTGGAATTTGCCATCGATACCTGCAGCTAGTTTTCAAGCACGAAATCGACGCTGTCGCCAGCACATCCGCACGAGCAAGTCGCGCAAGCCGGTGACGCCGCTAGCCCCTGCAATACCTCGCTCGAACTGCTGGATTGTTCGGTTGTTCGCTAGGCCCAGCTATCGACGGTCGGATCGTCCTCTTCGTCGTCACCCAGGCACGTCTCCCGCAACTCAGCCACCTTTGGCAGGGCGGACACGAGTTCGATAACGCAGGCGGGAGTGCTATTCAGTCGCGTCGCAATCTGATCGACAGCGGCCGGAGTCATGTGCTCCATGCAGATCAAGACGTTTTCGAAACAGCAGTACCAGCCGCCGAATTCACTGCGCCAAAGCTGGAGCCCATTAACTCGTGGGGTGCCATCGCCGAGGACCAGGCCGAGAGTATCGGGATGCCACAACTCGGTCGGGAGGTCGTCGCGAATGTGGAAGATTGTCTCGGTCGACACTTCGTAGGGGTGACTTAAGAACGCCTCCATCGCGAACTCCGCTGCCACGGTCACGAGCTCCGGCGGCAGGTTGACGTGGATGAGCGCATCAGGACCTGTCGGCGACCGGCGAGGTGTCGGGTACGACTCGTCGGCTTCTTCGCGGTTGAAGTGCCGCGGCCTTTCAGGCATGTCGTTGCCTGCCCGTGGCGGCCACCACGCGTCGTCTGACCACCACTGACGGTTAAAATCCGCCATACTTATCTCCTGATCTGAGGTGCCCTCGTTTGGTTGATGGCCGGAGGGCAGCAGCCTTTGTGTAGTTAGGCGAGTACCCGCCCCTGTCGGGCCGTCGCCACCGCCGCGCCCGGCGCCGGGCTCTTCCAGTAGCGATTGGTGACGAAGCCCTCGGCCTCCAGCGGGAACCCGTCGGCCCACGCCGGGGGCGTCGTCATGAGTTTGATAAGCTTGTGGAGTGCCTCCGGCGCTTGCTCGGCGGGCACTTCAAGCACGGTCTCGTCGTGCACGTGCAGCACCGTCGACAACCCCGCTGCCTCGCACTGCACGAGCGAGTTGGCCAGCAGGTCGCGGCAGATCGCCTGGACCACGTTCTCAACCAGCCGGCCGCCGTAGGTCGACTTGGCGGGTTGGTTGGGGCTGTCAAAGATGATCGTGGGCTTGGGTCCGAAGGGAGTGTCGCGCTGCTCAAGCCGCGCGCCTTGATAATGGAGGCACCGACCGCTAGGCAGCTCGATCACGAGTGCGCCATTGGACCGCGAGAAGATGCAGCGACCAGCCTCATTGGTGGCGCCCGTGCTGATGGTGTCGCGGGCCGCAGCCTCAACTTCGCGCCAGATGCCGCCGATCCGATACTGGCGATCATCATCCTCGACGAGTGTGCCGGCGATGGCCGGGTAGGCATTGCGATAGCCCTCGACGACCGCCTCTGCGGTCAGCCCGGCGGCGGTCAGGTTGATGCCGAAGCTAATCGCGTACTCGTCGAATTTCGCCGCCGACATCGAGTAGCCGCAGCCGAGCATGCCAAGCTTGCCCACGCCACGCTCGGTGGTATGAGCCTTGGTGACTTCGAAGGGGTAGAACTGTGAGGCCAACCCACAGTAGACGTCCTTACCAGCAAAAAACGCCTCCAGCAGCGACTGTTCCTCGGCGCACCATGCCAGGCCTCTGGCCTCGATGGCGGCATAGTCGGCGATCACCAGCAGCTTGCCGGACGATGCGCGGAAGCAAGGACGCACCAGCGTGGAAAGCGCGTCGCCAATGTCCACACCGGCCGGCAAAGCGTGCTTGAGTGCGTCGAAGTCGTCGACCACCGCGAGCAGCGCGGCAAGGTCCTTCAGCTTGCGATGGGACTTGGGCAGGTTCTGCGGCTGCACCCCGCGCCCTGACCAGCGTCCCGTGTGCGCGGCGTGGTAGACGAGCAGGTCGCGGAGGCGGCCATCGTCGTGGACGGTCGCCAGTGCCTCTTCCAGCTTGCTGCCGGTGACCCGCACGGAAACCTGCCGCGCCTTGAGCACGGTTGCAGCGATGGGATCACGATCGCGTAATCCCGAGTTGAGGGCAGTGTCGATCGTGTCGAACTTCAGGTTGGGCAGGCTGGTGCCGCGAGCTGCCAGCCACTCCAGTAGGAACTTAACTCGCCGCAGATCGGCACCTCGGACGGTGCCCGCGGTGGCCCGCTCGACCTCGGCCATGGCCGCGGCAACATGCCGCTTGTCGAGCGCGATCAGCTGCTTGGCCAACTGCGTGTCGAAGGCGATCCCCCGGGCGTTGATTGCCTGGTCGGCGCAGATAATGTCTGGCTCGCCGTGGTCGCGAACACGATCGTACAGCTTGGCCAACAGCAGCACGTCGGCGAGGTTGTAGCGCGCGATCGTCGCCAAGTCGGCTGGTGTGAGGGCTGGAAAGTTTCCCTTCCGGTCGGGCCTGCAGACCTTCTTGAGCAGCGCCGCACCAGGGTCTTTGCCGACTCCGAACAATTGCTTGCCGAGCTGATCGAGGGCCCCCGGGAAACCGGCTGCCCGCGCCAGGGGAAGCGTATCGAGCCAGGCGCTGGGTTCAGGGAAATGCTTGGCGCGCCAGACGTGCTGGTCGAAGCCGAACGCGTTATGGGCGCAGAGGGGTCGACCCGAAGCGATGGCGGCGGCGAGCGGTGGTGGGAACTGCCCGCCACTGAAAAGTTGGATCGTGACCATCGGGTCCCGTTCAAAGCCCGCTGGCCAGAGATCTGCCGTGGCCAACGGAACGGCGGTCATTGGTACCCAGACTAGCAGCACGTCATCGACCAGCGCGACGAGCGAGACCACTTTGGTCGTCGGGTGCTGGGAATAGTGCCGGCCGCCGAGATCGAGGCTGCAGCGCGACCGCGTTTCAACGTCAAAGAAGATTGGCGCCGCTCGCCGGAAGCGTTGTCCTCCAGCGGTCGAGGGCTTCCCAATTGCTGCCACCAGCCGTGGCAAGATTTCCGGGGCGCGGGCGAGGAGCCGCGCGGCCAAGTCCGCGTGACGCCGACGCCCCGCGACGACTAGTGCACCGTCGCGCACACGCAGTCGCAGGCCGGCAGTCTTCGCCTCTTCGAGCAATGATCGCAGCGACGTCATGCGCCCTCCCGCTGGGGAACAGGCAACGTCGAGGCGCCAGTTTGGCTTGCCGAATATGCCGAGCCTGCCGAATCTCGGCGCCGATTCCCAGGAAGCAGTTGGTGTTCCGTTTCCAACTTGGGTGTTGTTCCGCGCGCGGGACCCGAGTTTGATTCGGCAGATTCGGCAGAAGCACTCAAAATGTCCTTCTCGACGGGGTTTTCGCTTGCCGAATATCCTGCCGAGTCACCGCCGAATACCGCTTCCTGAGGCCCAGATTCGGCAGGTGAACTCACCCACTCGCACCAAGCGTCCTCGGGGTCGGGGGGCGCCAACGGCTGCAGCCTGAACTGATTGCGGCTCTTGTGATCATGGCCCGCGGGCTCGATCCGGTAACCGGCAACGACACGGTCGACCATGCTCTTCAGCGCGGCCGACAGCCGTAGCTTCTGACCCTGCTCGGTCTTGTCCCCCAACACTGCACTCAGCAGATCCTTTTCTCGCGCTAACGTGAGCAACTCCTTGGTGCCCACGGCGCGAACCTGGAAACGGTCGAACCAGGTCGCAACAAACGCCCTCCATTCCGCACGATCCTCGCCGGCACGCTGCTGCAACTCAGCACGGTTATTGAGCAAACCGGGCACGCCCGCCACGTCGAGGATGCCGCCGATGACTTGGGCCCACGCCTCGAACCGACCGAGCGTCTGCGTGCCCACCGGCCGGCCGCGCGCGATCCATGCTTGGATGAGCGTGAGCGCCGCCCAGACCAAACAATGCCGGTGCGCGCGTGTCCAGGCAAGCAAGTCGGGGTGCCGAAAACCGGTGCGCTCCTCCGGAGCCTCGCACTTGGGGTCCAGGCGAATCCAAACTACGCGTCGGGTCATCTCGTCGCTGAGGGTGATGTTGTTGCCGGTCGCCAGCCAAGTGGTGCGCACCGGCACGCGCACCATCCTGGTCTCGCCCAGGACACGGTCGCTCCAGTAATCTGCGGTCACCGCGGCCGCCAGTGATGACGAGTCGAGCTTGTGTCGCACGTTGTCGATGACGACGAGTGGTGGTCCACCCAGCAGTGCTGCGGTGATCCGCTTGCGCCACTCATCGTCATCGCGCGCCGCTGTCATCAGGAGTGATGACGCACCGAGTACAACGATGCCGAGGCTTTCGACGAACAGAGTCTTGCCGCTCGCGGGACCTGTGGCGTCGACGACATAAATTGGCGAGGGCCCGGCTACTATGAAGCGGGCGAACGGTTGCACGAAGGCTGCCAAGGCGCCGGCCCGCGATGCTTGATCGGCAAACGGAAAGTCACCGAGCAGCTCGTCGATCAACAGTGCTCGAGCAATTGACAGGTCGGCGCTCGAGGGGTTGCCGCTCACTATTTTCACGGGTTCGCCGTGCTGGTGGTGCCAGACGCGCGATGCCGGGTGATAGCCCGCCCTGGTCAAGAGTTCGCCACTGGCTGCAAAACTCGGGGCATACACGACCGACTCGAGTACAGGCAGCGGCCACGAGCGTGCGGCGAGCAAATCGAACACGACTTCTCGAAGAGGGAAGGTGTCCACCAGCGTTACTGAATCCCCTTTAGGGATCTGCTTAACCCACCGCGCGGCGCGGGCCAGCTCGCCGGTGAGCGCCGCCTCGGACAGCACCTCCACTAGGGGCTCACGATCATCACTGTCGCGAATCCGGACGAGTTGACCGCCGCGCTGGAACAACCGCGGTGGATCGTTGGCGGCGATCAACGCATCCATCGCTTGGTTGCTCAACGAGGGCAGATGGCGGCGGTTGACAAAGATCGTCGGTAAATTGCCGCCAGGCTCCTGCGGTGCTTCGACTCGCTCGGCGGCACCAATTAGCTCCTGCAGTTCGGCGAAAGTGTGCCCCTCCGCCACCCAGTCGCGTAAGTCCTTGCCGTGCGAATCAGCAACTTCGTACGGCAACTTGACCAGTAGCACCTCAGCGCCGGCCGCGGCGAAGGCTTCTGCGAATCGCCGCGCACCCTTTTGGCCGGCGGTGTCCGTGTCACCGATCACGAACACTTTCTTGCCGGCAAGGAATTGGAGGTCCAAGCGCTCTGGGCTCGCCGACGCTCCGCACATGTTCGTGACAACGGTCCAGCCGGCTGGAAGGAGCGGTTGGAGAGCCAGGAGGTCGGTCGGCCCCTCGACCTTGACGACGACCTCGGCGGCAGCGAGTTGTTCTGGCGTGCCGGGCCACAACCATGAGTCACGCGACCCGCGCACAAGGTGGGTCTTACGCTCAAGCAGATTTGTGGTCGCGGGAAAGCTCTTGCCGCTGCTGCGATAAAGGACGAGCGCCTCGGTCGCGCCTGTGATGGTGTCACGTCCCTCAAAGGCCAGGCAGGAAAAGCCGCGTTCAGCGGTTTTAACCGGCCACCGACACGGCCACGGGATGAGCGCCCGCGCGCCCTCGACGGTGATGCCGGGTTTTGTTGTGCACCACGCGCCGAGCCTAGCGTTGGTCAACGCCTTCCGCGGCAGCCGGGTAACGGCTGCTAAGGGCGAGTGTTTGGCGACGGCGGTGGCGATACTGATTGGATTGGCGCAGTCGCGCAGCGTCACGCCGGTGACGGCCGCATAGTGTCGGACCGCGGCCCTCCAGTCCGGGAAGAGATCGGGCCGGAGCTTTGTGGCCAAGTCGAAGAACGAGCGGGCTTTGTCACCACTTCCGAGGTCGACGAACAGCCCGCGCTGCTCGCCGGTGCCGACGTTGATCGCGGCGGACGGATCGTTATCCTCACGGTCTGGGGATCGACATGCCAGCCAACCATCGGCGGACGGCTTACTGGCCGTGAATTCGATGCCGAGCTTCTTCGCCTCGTCGAGGGGGTCGAGCCGGCGGAGAATTTCGGCGCGGGTCTCGCGCCACGATGTCGTCATCGGGTGGGCCTCCGACGAACCAGGTAGCGAGGCGCACGCTTAACAAGTCGGCAAAGGTGCCGTCCGCGACTCAAGCTGCGTGCCCGACGTCGACGTGGCACGCGCGGGCGTGTCAGTTGGACGCGGTGCGACGAATCATGTTGACCATCGCCGGTGTCCAACTCGACTTCGATTGCGGCAACCTGGTGGCTCCAACGGAAATACTGCACTTGGCCCGCCGAGTTCGGGGCCAAGCGGCGCAGGCCGGGGAGATCATCACTCGCCCAGTTGGGTTTTCCATTATTCATGTCAACAGCTCCTTGAACGGCGACGCGCGATTTGCGCGCCTCGGTGGAGCAGCTGCGACGTTCCGTCAACCCACTCAGGCGACGGGCGATTGCGAGAAGCACTCGAACGCAACTGTCTTATTGCGTTGGTGGCTGGAGCTACAATCTGATGGCTGGAGACGAAACTTTCCGAGGAGCGGGCGTAGGCACCTGCCCGAGTTGGACTTCAGCCGCGAACTTTTTTTGACTGGCGACTGACTGAGAACAAGCAATTGGCGTGATGGCCGCTCGTGCCAGCCATCACTCATTCAGTCGCACTCGCCGAAGCGCCACTTGTCGTTGCCGTCCCGGCAGAGAAAACGCGTGGTGAAGGCGGCGCGATAACAGGGGCCATCGCTCTGCAGCAACGGGTACGTCTTGGACCCCTTGGTGCCTTTGCCGCCGACGGCATGCCGAATGTCTTGGCTGACATAAGAAATAGTCTTGCGGAGCGCCTCACTTATAGTCTTTGCGCGACCATGCAACTCCGCGTCGGACTCAACGTCGTAACGCGCATCATCACCTGCGCGAATCCCAAACGCCGTGCTTAGGTCGGTTTTCCTGGCCGTGCGGCCATCTTTTGATTCGGCGAGCTGCTTCAGGAGGCAAGGCATACGCACCCCATCTTTCGTGGGTAGCGTCAGCTGCCTTGCGGCCGAGAGCCGGACAACTTCACCAGCAGCAGGGCAGGTGTCAAAAAACCAGACGTTCTTTTGCTCGTCAATTCCAAACCCTACACGCTCGAAGTATCTGCTGTCGAGCTGCTGGACCCCGGTCGATGGCACCCGGTCGCTCGCCGGGGGCGCCAAGGCCGTGAATCTCGCCGTCGGGATCTTCGCGATCAGCGAACCGACCTCTTCGTCCGTAAGAAGCTCCCACTCCGCGATAGCGTTAGGTCCGTCGGCAACGCTCGGCGCAAACCTCGCCTTGACCCACTTTCCGATCGGCCGATTCCAGTCAAGACGTCCCTTCGACGAAATCCGTCCGAAGAGCCGCTTGAAGCGCGGCCAGTTGTAGGAGTCTTCGACGGGCAAGTCGCGGGGGCCAAGCTCAAATTCGTGGCGCGTGAGTCCCACGAAGGCGCCATCACAGAGCTGCTGGGTGGTTGTCCATAGTTGCACGATTCGACCCGAATTCTGGGCAACAACGCGCGGCACAACCAGAGTGCGCACGATCTGGAGGAAATACCAAATCGTCGGATCGACCGCGATGAATCGAGTTGACACCTGGTTGACCTTCTGATCGTCACGTCGATGTACGGTTTGCGTCGCAGTTCCGATGCCGCCACCGTGTGAGCGGCGCGCGTCAGGTCGTGATCTGCATCGTCAGGTTGGTACCAGCGGACCTATGCCCCTGCGGCGATCGTCAATCGCTACACCGTCACCGTGCCCGTGAGCCGCGCCGATCGGACCAACCCACCCCGTATATATACTGAGCGAGCGTCGCGCGCGAGCTCGCCGCGGCCCTGGCCCGGTTTCGTGGTGACACATCAGCCTCGTCCTCGAGCAGAAATCTTTATAGGCGTGCAACTTAGAACGGGATAGCCAGCCCACGGACGGTTCATCGATCGCGCCGACCCGTGTTAACTTGGGAACTTAAGCACCGATGGGCAGTTTGGGGGTGGGCGTCGACGAGCGCTGGATCCGAGGACTGCGGCGTGCGGGGTGGTCGAGATCGGTGTCGACGCCAATCGGCCCTGGCCGGGAAATCATTCGGGCTAGCGAACGTCGGCGTCGAGCAGGCCAAGTGGTTACTTCGGCGTCGTGTTGCTGCCGAGGGCGCTCCTGGTGCGCGACACCGCGCGCTATCGCGGGCGGAACACGGGACGGGAAAAAGCGGGTGCCGACGTGGTTGCGACCGCAAATTCACCACCGACGCCCTTGCGGTCGGCGCGAGGTTCAATCGCGATTTCGCATCCGGAGTGCCGGCATCGCTTCGCTGGATCTTCTTTGAGGTCGATCCCGCGGCTTGCAAGCGAAACGCCACGGCGCGAAGTCGTCAGTCGCTGAGCGAGGAACTCGAAAAGATTAATGTGCTATCGGCGGTTTACACCATACCGACGGACGCCGAAACCAGGCCAGTATGGAAACCAGCCGGCGCGTAGTTACCAGCCGCGTTGACTTGTGGAGCATCACGCCTCACCGGTCGTGCTCGGCAAGTTCCGCCTCGACGCCATAGAACTGAAGGCGCTCCATCTCGTCGATCAAATCGAGGCACCGCGAACGAGTGGTATCATCAACGGACTGTGAATAGAGTCGAATAACTAGCTTGGCCACGGTTGGCGCATCGCCAGCTGCTGCTGTCGAGACATTTCCGGCGTCAAGTCCACAACTTGCAATGAATCGCTGTGCTAATTCAAGAGTGACGTCCGGCAACTGCCACGTCGTACTTCCCAGACAGCGGATCAGGTCATCGTGCTGCGAGGGAAGAGCTGGGCTCTCGACATAGGCTCGAATCAGATCGGCGTATTTGCCAAGTTCTTCGCCTACGAACTGAAAACAATCGCCGGCCTTCGCCCGAACTTCAGCCTCGCCGTCGTTGAAGAACTCCACAAGTCGTGCCCGACAGAAACCACCGACCTTCGCATGTGCGACATTGAATGCGTATATGCCTGCTGCAGCACAGCGCTCTTCGATGGTTCCTCGGCAGACAGTGATCGCGTCATCGGCAGCGCCCTCATTGCTCAATCCAGCCAGGCATATTTGTCGCGCAGCTACTTTGCGTGCCGACGGCCACGGGAGGGCCAAGCCTTTCTGGAGTATTTGGCGCAACTCTGGGTAATGCGAGACACACGCATAGTGCAAAAACGATTCAAAGGGATGCGAGCCAAAAAGGATTTCGCCCCCGTCGCACGCCTGCAGAAACAACTGCACGGCTTCAATTGAGTCCTCGTTCAGTAGAGGCATCAACGCCTCGATCGCGCAGCTTCGCACCGAGCACGAGGAGTCGCGCACGAGCTTGCGGACAATCGGCAGTAACTGATCAGAACGCGAAAAGTCGGCTGCAAGCAAAGCCGCGATGGCGCGAGCGGCACCGCCACGCACCGAATTGTAGCCGTGCAGGTGGACGCGTTCACCGGGATCTTGGGCACCATCTGGTTGTCGGCTAAACCAGTCATCATCGTGTGGGTTGGTGTCTTCGAGGGCGTAGTACGCGATCATCTGACAGTCGAAACCGGTCAGATCCCGGTCGGCAATACACTCAATAGCAGCACCAATAGCGCGTCCACAAGGTCGTTCCGGAAATTGGTGCAGTCGCTGAATTACCGACAGAATAATCTGCGTCGGCAGTCGCCCAAATTCAGCTTCATCAGCGATGCGAGCTTCCTTCGACGAATTGTCGAAGCTGCAAATCCCGTTCAGAATTGCTTCGCAATACTCCGGACGAGTATCATCGTCCATGCGAAGGGCCAACGCAGCATATCTGCGCCGATTCTTTTGCGCCTCTGGTTGTAGCAGTCGACTCAACTCCACGGCCGAGCCTTGGCCGTGGTCACGCAACGGATCATCCCAGCCCCAATTGATGTCGCGCATCGCATCCAGCCACTGATCGTCCGTGAACTTCGCCGTTGTCTCAGCCGGAATCGGACTGCCGACGAACGAGGCCATCTCGGTGCGCGGTTCGGGCAATGGCACTTCCTGCTTCGGAAACTTACCCCGGAGTTCATGCAGTCGGCCAATTCCCTGGGTCGAAAGATGGTTGTCGCCAAACGCCTCAAGGAGAAGTCGCTCAGTCCAGCCAACGTAGCGCCCGGTGTCCTCGGTAAAGTCGAAACCAATTACTGCAGTCTCGAGGGCGAGGCGATTTGAATCTGAGCATCTGGCGATGCAGTCTTGTATTGCCGCCCTCGAAGCGGCCGCTCTGCCATCACCAGACCCGACCGTAAGACAACCAACCAAGAGACGCCGCGGGTCGTCGATCAAGTAGCGAACAACCTTGTCCGAGTATTCTGCTGGGTTGGCAGACCAGGCCTTCAGAAGCAAGAATGCGACGGAGTCAAGCTCGGACGGCTCGAGTGTGACCACGAGCGCGTCCAAATCACTCGGCGAGTCGCTGGCCAAATCTCTCAGTCCCGTTACGAGTTGGTCTAGAATCATGTCGCCAGCGTCTTGCGGCTCGGCGTTGGAACGTCCGCGCCATATTGCATCCTCGATCAGACGCGCTGGTCGGGGTGCCAGTTGAGACTTGTGAATTACGGCGAGCGCTCGCGGCAGTAAATGGGCGACGAATTCGCCTGGGACCTTCGTGGCGGCAGTCTCAATCACGTAGCAGGCCGATTGGTCGTAGCTGTCGGCTGCGAAGACATCTGTACCCGGCTCTGCCGCGACCAGCCGGCGATCCAGCCAGTGGCAAATAGCCTCAATAACGAATGTTGGCTCCTTTTCGGCGGCATCGCGCAAGCTGGTCCACAGCGTGTCCATATTGCGCTCGTGTCCATCATCAAATGCGCCATTATCGACGAGCTTCAAAAACAACTCTTGCATGGCTCGGCTTTGATAGGCGTTGCCAAACTGAAACAGGCCTTTGAGTCGCTTTGTCCACGCGCTGTCTATGCCGACGTATGGTTGTAATAGCGCGGCAACCTGCGCCGAATGAAGTTTTCGAAGTTGATCAAACGTGAGATACCAGAGTCCACGGTTGATCAGCTCCTCAGAACTGCCGCTAAGCCACGCTGAAATTACGCCGTTCTCTACGAGGAGCGAGCCCCACGCGACACTGTTTCGCGTCGCTATTAACAAATGGCCTTTCAGGTTGTCGTCGGCAAACAGTGGCGCAATGACGGCCCATTCGTCGTCCGCCGGGTCTAGCAGTGTTCCCAGCCAGGCGATCGCTAATCGTCGGATATGGAATCGCACCCCTTCGCCAGACAGCAGATGCCGCAAATCCGCGAGGTACGCTGCGCGATTGAACCGGCGCTGAAAAGTCAGGATTTGTCGAACCTGGCTGCGGCGAAACAGATGCTGCTCCCCTGATCGCAGAAGTTCGCTTAAGCTCTTCCGTTGTGAGCAGAAGCGACGTGCGAATACGTAGTCAAACAGCGATTCGTGAGCGAATCGAATCTGGTCGCCGTCGCGGACTAACACGTGCTCTGTGCACATCGCCGCGACAGTGTCGGCCCACTCATCGAGGATCGCATCTGGTGCGTATAGCGTGAGCGACTGATTCATGTGCTCGCACAGTCCATCGATGACCTCGGTCCAACTTGGTGTACAATCGAGACGTTGCGCAACGGCCAAGCGCTTGCGTTCCCAGTAGCTAGCGAACAGGTCTTCCGTGCTTTGAAACCTGCTGGCACGTTCGGTCTCGTTCGCGCCGCCAACGAACAACATGAGGTTCAGCGGGATTCTCAGCAGTTCCTTTTGACGTGGGTTGATCAGAGCCAAGTCGACGTTTGAGCCCTGAAGAATTGCATCGACGTCACCGACCGAGAACGGCGCCGCCTGAATTCGTTCAATCCCCTTTTCCGTAGTGAGCTGCCGAAGCCGCGAGTCGTGGTAAAGATCAAAATCACGGCACGCAACTACGACTCGCATATCCTCGCAAGCAAACGCTTCGCGCAAGAGCGTGTCAAACGCTTCCCAGAGGTGTGGATAGCGTCCAGACGCCTGGCTCACCGCATCCAGCTGATCGACGACCAATACACTGCGGCCACCGTTCGCGATCCCAGCAAGTACGACGGCTGGTGAATTCGGTAGCTGCATCTGTCGACCGATTTCGTCTGGTGATCGAGCATCGCCGTGCCGATCCATCCGGACAACAAGCACCGGGATGCGATGGGCTTGAAATGCCTCAACAGCCTGAACGACGATGCAGCTCTTTCCAACACCTGCTGGTGCAGATAGCAAGACGCCTCGGCCCCCAGCTTGTTGCACCAGAGCCTTGACGATCGCTTGGGATTCCGGTCGTGGGATACGCCTTCCACTGACCAGCTCGACTTCGACCGCACGAGCATAGGCTTGATTGACCGCATCGACCCTAGCGTGAACGGTCCTGTCAATTGCCCAGTTGCGCTGCGCGTAGCCGTGCTCCGCGAGGAAACTCCAGATGGCATCTTTCCGGATTTCGATCCCGAGATGTTCGAGAACAAAGTCTGCCAACAACAATCGAATTGATTGGGGCGCGGCATTCGCCCTGTCGGGCCGATACACGAGAAGTTCAATCGAATGATCAACTTGCTCGCGTAATGTTCGCTCGTCGATCAGAATCGGTCGAATGCGGCGTAAGACCGCGAACGCGCCCTTGTCAACCTGTCCGAGTTCCGAAACAACTTTCTCAAACGCTTCCTTGGTCCGCTTGCTTTGCAGCAGGTTTTGAAAATCCCGAAAATCAGTTGACCTCGCGGCGAGTTCGCACAACTCCCTGAGGTCGTTGGCACCCGTTGCTGATACAAACCGGCACTCATCCAGCCGATCTGCTGAGAGCTTGGTGGCTAGGTCATTCAGAATACTGCGGCCTGCATTGCCGCGGACCTCTATCAATGCACGGAGTGACCAATCCCCGCCCGCACGTTGGCGCTTGACGGAATGAAAGTACCGCGTCCCGTTAGCGCCTGTGGCAATGAATTCGATTCCGCGCGCCTCATCGCCGATTGGCTCAACCGTCAGCGAGCGCAGCTTGTCGCTGGCAACTTCTAGAATCTGGCCGACGGTCCAAACTCCTTCGTATCTGTTGCCGAGCTTGTCTGCTTCGCCACCAGGTCGGGGCATCGCGGGGCCTTTCGCTTAAGCATGGCCAGCGTTGGAAGAAGTAATCATTCGTCGTCGGCCTGTGAGCACCGGATTACGAACGTCACCAGTTCCGGGCACTCGAAGAACCCGGACCACATATTGTGACCCTGGCCCTTGGAAACCACGAGGTCCATCTTGCCCCCCAGTGCGGCATAGCGCTTCGCGATCAAGCCCGAGTTCTCTTCCAGCGGCACAACCTCATCAGCGTCGCCATGAATCGCGAACATCGGGACACCGGCCTTAGCGAGGCCCTGCAGGCGATCTGGCGGATTGTGCCGAGCCAGCTGCGATCGCAACTCGTCAACGCTCAGGCCGTACGCGACCGCAGCCTTTTCGATCCCTGGATAGCTGGCGAGGTTGCACACCGGGTAGATACCAGCAAACCCGCCAACCTTGTCGGCGTTTTCGCATGCCCAGCATAAGAGCATCAGACCGCCGCGGCTGCGACCCAAGAGCACCGGCTTCGGCGAGAACTTTCGCTTGCTGACCAGAGCCTGGTAAAGGCTCGTATACTTCGCGCGGCCCGCAGGGCTTCCATAAGACTCCCCGACGTCGATTCCGGCAATCGCGATTCCCGCGGCCTTAAACCGTTCGAACATCCAGCGTTCCGCATCCGACGGCAGACCGGGGAGCGTCGGAGCGTACCAAACCCACGGCGTCGGCGTTCTCGCGCTCGACGCGTCGGGTTGAATCACGAATACCACTGAGTCGTTTACGGTGAACGTCTCGCCTGGGAGGGGGAGCGATTTCTTTGGCGAGTTTGGCTGCGCTGCGGATGGTTCGTCGGCAGCGCGAGCTCCACTATCCGCGATCACCGAGGCCAGAGCGAAGCAGGCGACGATCACGATGAGAGCACGGACGTACATGATCGATCCTTGAGCAGTGGCTCGTACCGGCGGCGACGAGAATTCGGGCCGCTCGAAAAACGTATGGTACGGCACGATTTCTTGGTGGTGACCCGGTTATTGGCCGGACAAATCTGCCCGGGTAGGGCCACCGACGCGTGGCCCTAAGCAGGCTGACCAAGAATCGCCGGCTGCCGCCCAGGTTTTCCCAGCTCTGACAGCCGCAAGCTTCGCATACCACCTATGGCCCCCAGAATTGCGACCAGGCGGGCAAAATACCCCCCGATTGGGGATTATTTTTCCCGCGCTCCCCTAACAAAGGATTGCGCCGGGGATCAATGCAGATATGTGCCGGGTAACCGGCTTGGGAAAGAACAAACCCGAGGGAGCGTCAATGATGACTGACGTAGTAAAGAGGTTGCGGGCGTCGAAGGACGAGGTCGGCTGCAAATCCTACGAGGCCGGTTTCGAGACCGGGAAGAAGTGGGCCGAGGTTAACGCGGACGCAAAGCAGTTGCAAAACCTGGAGCAGCTGTGGGACAGCTGCTCAACGTCGCACGAGTGGGAGCTTCAGTTCGACGGCGAATCAAACTCTGTCTATAGCGCTGCGGAGCGTCTGGCTTTCGAAATTAACCCCGAGATGGATGGCGAGCGCAACGAAGCCGCTGGCTTCTGGGAAATCGCTGTCGGCGACGACGCGGTTGCCGAAAGCAACCTCGCTGACGATGAGTTCATGCGAGGCTTCGCCGAAGGCGCGCTCGACGTGTGGGGCGAGGTCAAGGGCAAAGTCTAGTCCTTCGTCGCCGGTGCGGGCGGCTTGGCACGTGCTGGGCCGCCCGCTGTTCTTGACCCTGGAGGACGAGACGATCAAGGTAACCGGCCGCCATACTTCCTGGCGCGACGTGTTTGCGAGTGTATCAGCCCCCGGCGGCGGAGTGTTTGTCGTCGAACTTCTCCGTGGCCTCTCCTGACGCTTGGCATTCGGGTGAGCTCCGAAGCCGTCGAATAGTCTTGGGGGTCGAGAGCGGTGCATTCCCGTAGCTCCGAATGCCTATCAAGAGGCAGACGCGGTTACGAGGCCCACGACCAGTGCCCGTTAGTTCCCCTGACGGGGAATTCCTGATACGTACAGCGCGATTGTCGTTTACCCGCCGCAATTCGTACCGGTGACCTCAAGCCGGAAATCTAAACCGTCCTGGCCGACGCAACCGCCAAGGCCGCAGGAGCTATGGGTGGTTGGCAAGTCCCCTTGAATCAGTGATGCCTGTCTCGCGGGGTGTGTCGAGCGCTGGCTTGATTCAGTCCTTGATTCAGTCGGCCCGCGGAGCCCTTCGGAATGGGCTTCTGACTCGAACCTCGAAAGGTACTGCTCTGTAAACGAAAACGGCTCCGCGACGGGGTTTCCGTCACGGAGCCATTTGAGAGCGGGCGAAGAGACTCGAACTCTCGACATCCAGCTTGGGAAGCTAGCGCTCTACCAACTGAGCTACGCCCGCGGCAAGTCGATCGGTCGACCGACTACAACCCCTGCCAATATACGATCCGCCAAAGCCGCTCGGCAAGCAGGCTCCGGACCGAGAAAACCGGTAGGGGAAACCGCTAGTTCTCGCACTGGCTGGCACGTTCTATCGATCTGTGCGCAGTTTTCGCAGCGCACGCCCGCATGATCCGTCAGCGTTTTTTGGACCGAGGAGGTGGCCCGATCGCTTACCGCTCGTGCCCGAGCAAACCGCGCTCGCTGAGGATATCTCGCGCTTTGCGGAACCAAGGGAGCTGCTCGTCGTGAACCACCATCGATTCGTCGCGGCCGATAAACCAGTCCACAAGCGATAATCGCGAGGGATCGCCGAGTGCTGGATCCGCGCCGGCCTCCAAGAGCTTCACGACGATCTCGTAGTTGCCACTCGCGGCAGCACTCCGCAAAGGAGTCTCTCCTTCGTCGTTGAGGTGGTCGACATCCGCGCCCGCTCGAATCAATATCTCGGCATTGCGCGCACGCCACGGGTCGATCTCAAACGTCCTGCGCATGATGGTGTAGTAGATTGGCGTCCTACTCGGCACATGTGGATTGCCGACATTTTGCGCGTCGGGATTACCTCCCTTTGCAAGCGCGGTCTCGAGCCAACAGGGGGTCTCTAGTGTTGCCGCCTGGTTCATGACACACCGACCGCTATCGTCGCATTGGTCCGGGCTCGCATGGTACGCCAGCAGCGCCTCGAACATTGGCTTGTTCTGGCTGAGCAGGGCTTGCAACAGTGGCGTGATTCCCGTGGCGTCACGACCATTCACGTTCAGGCCGGCGGCCAGAAGTCGGTTGGCCTTGGTTGTGTCGTTGGTGGCGATTGCCTCGACAAGCCGCGTCGCTTGGGGATCGATCGAGTGCTTTGCCTTTCGCGCCGCAGGCACGCATCCGCAGAACGCGACGATTAGTGCGAGCACGAGAACGCCAAACGCTATTCGATCGCGCGACATGCTCAACTCAAAATATCGAGGACCGGCCGCCCGCCGTGGGCGATGGCGATCGGCCGGCCGCCGCGATCGGCGACGGTCATCTCGGGGTCGATCCCCAGCGCGTGATAGATCGTAGCGCAAATGTCGCGGACGTGAACCGGCTTGTCCTTGATGAACGCCGCCGAGGCGTCCGACGCCCCGTAGACGCTGCCGCCGCGAATGCCGGCCCCGGCCAGCACCACCGAATAGCAATACGTCCAGTGATCGCGTCCCCCCTTGGCGTTGATATTGGGGGTGCGCCCCATTTCGCCCATGGTGACCACGAGCGTTTCGTCCAACAGCCCGCGCGCGTCGAGATCGGCCAAAAAGGCCGCGTAAGTGTGGTCGAAGTCGGGGAGCAACGTGTCGCGCAGCATCGGGAAGTTGCGCTCGTGCGTGTCCCAGGCGGCTTTGCTGACGTCGAAGCGCTTCGAGAAGTTGTCCCAACTGACGTTGACGAATTGCACGCCGCGCTCGACCAACCGGCGAGCCAACAACGTCGTCGAGCCGAAGAGAGTGCGGCCGTAGTTTTCGCGCTGGGTTTCGCTCTCCTGGCCCAGGTCGAAGGCTTCGCGCACCTTGGCCGAGGTGAGCATGTCGAAGGCCAACCGCTGCTGCGCGGGGAAGTTGCCCAGGTCTTGGCGTGCTTCGAGGCGGCGAAACTGATCGTCGAATTGATCGACCAAACGGCGGCGATTCACCAGGCGATCGAGCGTGATGCCTGGCGCCAGCTCGATATCGGTCAAGCGCGGCTCGCCGCGCAAGGTCTGCGGGGCCCATTGGTCGTCGGGCGGATGATCGACGTAGGCCGTGCACTCGGTCGAAAAGGCGTCGTAGCGAGCCCCCAGGAAGCCGCCGTGCGGGCCGGCCTTCTTGCGTCCTTCGCCCCAGCCGAGCGGGCAGGGCAAATAAGCGTAGGTCGGCAGCTCGCGCTGTTGGTCGCGCTGCAAATAGGCGCACACCGAGCCCATGCTCGGCGGATCGCTCTCGCGGAACTCCTCGTCGGGGAGATTGACGTCGTAGCCGGTGTACATCGGCAAGTTCTTGTGGCAGCCGCCGTCGTGATAGACGCTGCGCACGATCGCCGCCCGGTGCATCCAGCGGGCAGTCTTGGGCAAGAGTTCGCCGATCTCGACCCCCGGCGCGCTGGTGGCGATGGGCTTGAATTCGCCGCCGACGCCGTCGGGAGCGTGGGGCTTGAGATCCCACATGTCTTGCGTGGGAGGGCCCCCTTGCAAATAGAGAAGCACGACGCTCTTGGCGCGGGGGACGAGCGAAGTCCCCGCTGCCAACGGCGCGGCGGCGACAGCGCGACCGCCGAATGCGGCACAAAGAAGCGAGAATGCGCCAGCCTGCAGGGCCTCGCGACGAGTTGGACCGCGGCACGCCTGGCGTGCGCTCCCCAGCAACGTGATCGCGCTCATGGGTTGTTCGCCGTTGGTTCGTCGCCTGCCGCAAGAAACGAACGTCCGCCGAGCCGACAACGACAAACGGGGCCGGCTCGGCAGCGATCATCCTACGGCTGACACGGCGTGGCGTGCAACCAGAACGGGCGGCGGTCCGGCCGATGTGCGCCGAGGGGCGAAACTCACGCTTCGCGCAACTGCATCAGGCGCTTGGTTAGTCGCTCGCGAATGGCCGTCGCATCGCACTCGGTCACCAGGTTCAGATTGGGCCGGGCCTCGCTGTTGCGGCGTCGATCGAAGATCGTCGCCCCCATGGTGAGCTCGCCGCGCGTTTCGATGTCGCCGTACATTGGAGTTGCACTAAACAACTCTGGATCGGTCAGCGCCATCAGCGCCACGGCGTCGTGCACGTGGACACCTTCGAAGCCCAGGATTTGGTGATGCGCGCGGTAAGCATGCGGCAGAATCCGCCGCAACAATCGCCCCACGCGCGTCACTTCGGGAGGCAATTGGTCGAGCAGATCGTAGGTCAGCAGAACTTGCGAGGTGATGTCATACGGCACCAGCGTCTTGACGCACGGCGTGCGAAAGACCTCGCGAGCCGACTCCGGATCGAAGTACATATTGAAATCGGCCGCCGCGGTAACATTGCCCGCGCAACCCAACGTGCCCCCCATGATCAGCAGGCTGTCGATTTGCTCGGGCAGGTCTGGCATGCGGCGCAGGGCCCGAGCCACGTTGGTGAGCGGCCCCAAACAAACGACCGTTACGTCGGCCGGATACGTCTTGATCACGTCGGCAATCAGCTTGTCCGAGGGATGCACGTGATGCAGCTCGGCCACTTCGAAGTTGGTGTTGGCCAGGCCGTCGGCGCCGTGCAGTTGACGACGATCGACCGTTACCCCGTGGTCCGGTTCGCTGGCGCTGCCAATCCGCGGCAACCGAGGGGGGTCGAGCTGCTCGACGATCGCCTGTACGTTGCGGGTGGCCCGGTCAGGCCCCACGTTGCCAGCCACGGCCGTGACGGCCTCGACTTCGAGCCGGGGATCGAAAAGCGCGAGGGCAAGTGCCACCGCGTCGTCGATGCCGGGATCCACATCCAGAATTACTTTACGCGGCATGCCGGGCCTCCGCGGCCGCCGAATCGGGCAGTCTCGACGGATCTATTCAAAGAAGCTCGCCCCGTGCGTCCTTGCCAATGGCAACGCTGTCGCGGATTCTAAGGGGCTTGCCGCGCTATGGCAAGTTGAGCGCGGGCTCTTCACACACCGGATACGTCGACAACATCGCCATGACCGACTTCGAGGCGCTTCTGGGAAAAGTGGTGGGGGGGCAAGACCTGTCGGCCGACGAAGCCGAGGCCGCCATCGAACAACTGATCGACGGACATCGGAGCGATGCCACGGTCGGATTGTTCCTCTCGGCGCTGGCCTTTAAGGGGGAGGCGGTTTCCGAAGTTGTCGGCGCTGCCCGAGCCTTGCGGCGCCACATGACACCGATCCGCACCAGCCGACCTGGGTTGCTCGACACTTGCGGCACTGGCGGAGACGCGTCGGGCACGTTCAATATCAGCACGGCCGCGGCCCTGGTCATCGCGGCTGCCGGCGTGCCGGTCGCCAAGCATGGCAATCGCCGCGTCACCAGCCGGAGCGGATCGGCCGACGTGCTGGCTGCCTTGGGCGTGAATGTCGAAGCCGACGTGGCGGTCGTCGAACGCTCGCTCGACGAGTTGGGCATCTGTTTCTGCTTCGCACCCTTGCTGCACGGGGCTTTAGCCAGCGTTGCCCGCGTGCGTCGCACACTCGAGATGCCGACGATCTTCAACTTGCTCGGTCCGTTGGCCAACCCGGCTGGCGCCGCCTTTCAGTTACTGGGAGTAGGCAAGCCGGAGCGGCGCTGGCTGCTGGCCGAGTCCTTGCGTGAACTTGGCATCGAGCATGCCTTCGTCGTGACCGGCCGCGACGGACTCGACGAAGTCACGGTGGCCGAGGCGACCGACGCCGTTGAGGTCGGCACCGGGCCCTTGGGCACGCAGGTCTGGACGCCAGAAGACTTCGGGCTGACGCGATCGTCGCTCGAGCCAGTCCGAATTGCAGACAACCAGCCAACTGCCGACGGCCACAGCGCTCCGCGGCAAAGTGCCGCGATCATCCGCAGCGTGCTAGATGGCCAGCGGGGGACAGCTCGCGACCTGGTGGTGATCAACGCTGCCGCCGGGTTGCTGGCGGCGCAGGCTGAAGTCGAGCCGCGGCTGGCCGCCCAGCGCACGGCCGAAGCAATCGACTCCGGTCAGGCCCGCGAACTGCTCGCCCGGTTGGTGGAACTGACCAACAACTAGGCGCGGCGATCTCGACCGAAACGGTAGAATCCAGCGGGCAATAGACCCCACATACCAAGGAACAACGCATGGCGATCAAACGACGTGGATCGGTGACCTGGCACGGTGGCCTCAAAGACGGCCGCGGCGCGCTATCAACGGAAAGCGGCGCTCTCAAGGATTATCCCTATGGTTTCGCCAGCCGCTTCGAAGGGCAACGCGGCAGCAATCCTGAGGAGTTGATCGCGGCCGCTCACGCGGGTTGCTTCACGATGGCCTTGTCGCTGATCCTCAGCGGCGCGAACCTGACTGCGGACGAGATGAACACCTCGGCCGAAGTGACGCTCGACCAGGTCGATGGCGCGTGGGCGATCACCGCCGTGCATTTGACGCTGACGGCCAAGATCCCGGGCGCGGATCAGGCCACGTTCGAACAGTTGGCCGGCCAGGCCAAGGCCAATTGCCCGGTCTCGAAACTACTGAAGGCCAACATCACGCTCGACGGGTCGCTCGTCTCCTAAAGCACAAAAAGCGCGGCCGGCTTGCACCGCGCGACGCCAAGTCTTTGCGAGACCATTTCGCCGGCCAAGCGGCCACGGAGAACTACTTCGATGGAAATGGACAGTCGGGCGGCGGAACGAGCGGGCGCCACGGGCGCGGCGCGCGGCTGCACTGCCGATTCGGATCACGATCGCGAAGTGCCCGAAATCGATCTGCTCAGTCCGCTGGTGCTGCGCGGCGTGACGCTGCGGAATCGCATCGTGATGTCGCCGATGTGCCAGTACAGCGCCGACGAAGGACTGGCCAACGACTGGCACCTGGTTCACCTGGGGAGCCGTGCCGCGGGCGGGGTTGCTTTGATCTTCGTCGAAGCCACGGCCGTGACGCGCGACGGCCGCATCTCTCCGGGCGACATGGGCATCTGGAGCGACGAGCACATCGAACCGCTGGCGCGCATCGCCCGCTTTGTCGATGCGCAGGGGGCCGTCGCCGGCATTCAACTGGCACACGCGGGGCGCAAAGCGAGTTGCGAGCCACCGTGGAACGGGGGAGCGAGCCTGAAATCGCCCGCGGCGGGCGGCTGGACCGTCGTCGGGCCCAGCGCGATTCCGTTCAACGATGGCGATCCGGTGCCCGTCGCGCTTGATGAAGCAGGCATTGAGTCGATTGTCGATGCCTTTGAGAAGGCGGCCCGCCGCGCCTTAAAGGCGGGCTTTCGCGTGATCGAGATTCACGCCGCACACGGATATCTGCTGCACGAGTTTCTCTCGCCATTGAGCAATACGCGGCACGATCGCTGGGGCGGCAGCCTTGAGAATCGCATGCGGCTTGTGCTGCTGGTGGCCGACCGATTGCGGCGCGCGATTCCCGCGGAGCTGCCGTTGTTCGTGCGAATTTCCGCCACCGATTGGGTCGATGGGGGCTGGGATGTCGAGCAGTCGGTCGCGCTGTGTCGCGAGCTCAAATTGCTCGGTGTCGATCTGATTGATGTTTCGTCGGGAGCACTGGTGCCCAAGGCGCGGATTCCGGTCGGCCGCGGCTACCAGGTTCCCCTGGCGCGCCGCATCCGCGACGACGCCCAGATCAAGACCGGCGCCGTGGGACTGATCACCGAAGCGGCCCAGGCCAACGAGATCATCACCGGCGGCGACGCCGACCTGGTGTTCATCGGTCGCGAATTGCTCCGCGAGCCTTACTGGGCGCTCCAAGCGCAGCAGGAGCTGGGTGACGAGCCGACTTGGCCCGTGCCTTACGGCTACGCAGTCAAGCGACGCGCAAAATAGTCAACCGTTGCATGAATCGAACGAACCAGTCGAGCAAACCGTCGCGCCGCTGGCCAAAGCGCAACGAAGCGATCGCCGCGTTGGCACTAACGGCCATCGCTTTGCATCTGCTGTTGCACTTCGGCGGGTCGGAAGTCGCCGCCGACTGGCCGCTCTGGGTGGCGCTGGGGCTGGGGGGCGGCCCGCTCGTCTTGGAGCTGGTGGTCAATCTGTTTCGCCGCCGGTTCGGGTCCGACTTATTGGCCGGGCTGTCGATCGTGGTTTCGGTTCTGCTCGGCGAATATCTGGCCGGCACGCTGGTCGTGTTGATGCTCTCTGGCGGGCAAGCGCTCGAGGAGTACGCCGTGCGCAGCGCTTCGTCAGTGCTCAACGCGCTGGCTCGACGGATGCCGCAGATCGTTCACCGCAAAGTCGACAACGGCCTGCAAGACGTGGCGCTCGATCGAGTCGAAATCGGCGATCTCGTCGTGGTGTTTCCGCACGAGATTTGCCCCGTCGATGGCGTGGTAGTCGAAGGACACGGCGCCATGGACGAAGCCTATCTGACCGGCGAGCCGTATCGCATTGCCAAGGCGGTCGGCAGCGACGTGTTGTCAGGGGCGATCAACGGGGCATCGGCACTGACGGTGCGGGCCAGCAAGCAAGCCAGCGATTCGCGCTATGCCAAGATCATGCAGGTGATGCGCGAGTCGGAACAAAGCCGCCCGCGGTTGCGCCGCTTGGGCGATCAACTGGGTGCCTGGTACACGCCGCTGGCCGTGGCGATCGCCGCGGCTGCCTGGATCGCCAGCGGCGACGCGGTCCGCTTCCTGGCGGTGCTGGTCGTGGCGACCCCTTGCCCGCTACTGATCGGCATTCCCGTGGCGATCATTGGGGCCATTTCGCTATCGGCCCGCCGGGGCATTGTGGTGAAGAACCCCGTGGTGCTCGAACAACTGAGCAACTGCCGCACGATGATCTTCGACAAAACGGGGACGTTGACCTACGGCGAGCCGCGGCTCACGCAACAGTTCGTGGCGCCAGGGCACGATCCCGCGCGCGTGCTGCAACTAGTCGCCAGCCTGGAAAAATACTCGAAGCACCCCCTGGCATCGGCGATCGCGCGGGCTGCCGCCGAGCAAAAGCTGACCTTGCTGGAAGTCAGCCGCGTTCACGAACCCCCCGGCGCCGGGTTGCAAGGTCTCGTGGCCGGAAGCGAAGTACAAGTCACGAGTCGCAAGAAGTTTGCGGCCTTAGCAATCGAAGCAGTGGAACTTCCGCCGCCAGCGGGGGGGCTGGAGTGCGTTGTCGTCATCGATGGCCAGTATGCGGCCACGTATCAGTTTCGCGATCAGGCGAGACGCGAGGGGGCGAGCTTCGTGCGGCACCTTGGCCCACGGCATTCCGTCGATCGACTGATGCTTGTCTCGGGAGACCGGGAATCCGAAGTGCGCTATTTGGCCGAAGCGGTGGGCATCGACGAGGTTTATGCCAGCCAGAGCCCCGAACAGAAACTCGAAATCGTGCGGGCCGAAACGGCGCGGGCCCCCACGGTCTATTTGGGAGACGGCATCAACGATGCCCCGGCGCTAACGGCCGCAACCGTGGGGCTGGCGTTCGGCACCGCCAGCGACGTCACCAGCGAGGCGGCCGACGCCGTGATCATGGAGAGCTCGCTCAAGAAGGTCGACGAGTTCATCCACATCACCACGCGAATGCGGACGATCGTGCTCCAGACCGTGTTGGGGGGGATGGCACTCAGCCTGCTGGGCATGATGGCGGCGGCTGCGGGGTATCTGCCGCCCGTGGCCGGGGCGCTCGTTCAAGAGGCGATCGACGTCGTGGCGATCGTCAACGCCTTGCGAGCCGCGGTGCCGCCGCGATCGCTGGTCGACTTTTGAATCGGCGACGTCGGCGTGGGCAGTCCGAGATCATCTGGACAAGTCTCAGCACTAGTGCCCGGCCGAGGACGCCGGACGGCCACCGGCATGCCGGGCGACGCGCAACTGGGCACGGCTTTGCGCGATCGACCGCTGGCGGGCGTCGAGCGCTTCGGGCGAATTGGCTGGACGCGCCTGGGCGGCGTGCAACTGCTCGTCGATCACGGCGGTGTCGAGCTTTTCGGCAGGTACCGCGCGTGGAGTCAAAACCGAGACGACATTGTCCGACACCTGGACGAACCCGCCATCGATATACAACCGATGGGTTTTCCCCCCTTCGACCAGCCGCATCTCGCCATAGCCCAAGCGGCCGATCAGCGGGGTGTGTCCCGGGGCGATGCCCAATTCGCCGTCGTACAACGGGACGACGACGAACTGTGCCGGATGCTCAAGCACCGTGGCTTCGGGCGTGACGATGACGCAGTCGAGAATGCGATCGCTGGCTCCAGCCACTTTGGGTACTCCCGTCGTCGCGCCTGCCGATTGTTCGTGCTGTTCCATGGTGCGTCCCCCCGCGCCGCGAACCGCCAGCTCCAAAAGCTGCGGTCTTTACTTCTTCATTTTCTTGGCCTGCTCTTCGGCCTGCTCGATCACGCCGACGTACATGAAGGCGCTCTCGGGCAAGTGATCCCACTTGCCGTCGGCGATTTCCTCGAAGCTGCGGATCGTCTCGGCCAGCGGCGTGATTTCGCCCGGTTTGCCGGTGAACACTTCGGCCACGAGGAACGGCTGCGACAAGAAGCGCTCCATGCGGCGGGCGCGATGCACCACCAGCTTGTCCTCTTCGCTTAGTTCGTCGACCCCCAGAATGGCGATGATGTCTTTGAGCTCGCGATACCGCTGCAAGGTCGACTGCACGCGGCGGGCAATGGCGTAGTGCCGTTCGCCGACGTACTGCGGATCCAAAATGCGGCTCGACGAGGCCAACGGATCAACTGCCGGATAGATCCCCTTCTCGGCGATCGAACGCTCGAGGTAGATGAACGCGTCGAGTTGGCCGAAGGCCGTGGCCGGGGCCGGGTCGGTCGGATCGTCGGCCGGCACGTAAACCGCCTGCACCGACGTAATGGCCCCCTTGCTCGTCGAAGCGATCCGCTCCTGCAAGGCACCCATCTCCGTGGCCAGCGTGGGTTGATAACCCACGGCCGAAGGCATGCGGCCCAACAAGGCCGACACTTCGCTACCTGCCTGCGAGAAGCGGAAAATGTTGTCGATGAACAACAGCACGTCGGTGCCGGTCGAATCGCGGAAGTACTCGGCCATGGTCAACGCCGACAACGCGACGCGCAACCGCGCTCCCGGCGGCTCGTTCATCTGGCCGAACACCATGCAAGTCTGCTCGATGACGCTCCGGCCGGTGTCGCCGATCTTGGCCTCTTGCATTTCGAGCCATAGGTCGGTCCCTTCGCGGGTGCGCTCACCGACGCCGGCGAACACCGAGTAACCGCCGTACGAGCTGGCGATGCGGGCGATCAGCTCAGTGAGAATGACCGTCTTGCCCAAGCCGGCCCCGCCGAACAAGCCGGCCTTACCGCCGCGGACGAAGGGGGTCAGCAGGTCGATGACCTTGATGCCAGTTTCGAACAGCTCGGTCTTGGTCGACAGACCGGAAAGCTCCGGAGCGTTGCGGTGGATTGGCCAGCGTTCGTCGGTAGCGATCGGCCCGCGCTCGTCGATCGCGTCCCCCAACAAATTCATGACGCGGCCCAGCGTGGCCTTGCCGACTGGCACCGAGATGGGTGCTCCGGTATCGACGCATTCCTGGCCGCGGAGCAGGCCGTCGGTGCTGCCCAGGGCGACGCAGCGGACGCGTCCGCCTCCGAGGTGCTGCTGCACTTCGCCGGTGAGGTGGATTTCGATCCCCTTTTGCTGGGCGTCGATCTTGACGGCATTGTAGATGGCCGGCAGGTGATTCTCGGCAAACTCAGCGTCGAATGTCGAGCCGATGACCTGCGTGATGTGGCCGATGTTGGTTCCGGTTTCAGTGGCTGTGGCCATGTTGGTTCCAATCTCTGGCGATCAGGTGTTCTTCTGGTGCGAATATTTGAGTGCGACTGCTGATTTGTCCGGCAGCGCGAAAGTGTCGATCGTTAGTCGTTTACGACGATTTCAAAGCCTCGACGCCGCCCAGCACGTCCAGGATTTCGCTAGTGATCTGCGACTGGCGGGCCCGATTGTACGTCATGCTCAACATCTTGATCAGGCCGTCGGCATTCTCCGTGGCCGACTTCATGGCGACCATGCGAGCGACTTGCTCGCTCACGGCGGCGTCCAAGAAGCACTTAAACAGCTTGATCTTGAAGCTGGTCGGCACTACCTCTTCGAGGATGCTGGCCGCCGACGGCAGAAACTCGTACTGCTGTCGCGTGGTCCGTTCGTCGGCGGGCGTTTCGGCCAGCGAGCCCAGCGGCAGCAGCGTTTCGACGGTTGCCACTTGCCGGGAGACGCTGAAAAACTTGGTATAGACGACGTCCAGCCGGTCGAGCCGACTGCTGGCATACTCTTCGAGATATCGCGAGGCGAGCACGTCGACTTCGCCGAACGTCGGCTTGTCTTCGAAATGCGTGAAGCCCTCGTCGACCGACAATTCGCGGAACTTGAATGCCGCCAGGCCGCGCTTGCCCGAAACTTCGACCCGCACTTGAGGCACGGTCGATTTCAACTCCGTCAGCCGCCCGAGCGCCAACCGCAGGGCGTTCGAGTTGTAGCCGCCGCACAGGCCGCGATTACCGGTAAGCACCAGCAGCGTGGCGCGTTCGACGGTCGGCCGCTCGACGAGCAACGGGTGATTGACTTCCAGTCCGCTATTGGCCAGATCGGCGACCAGCGCGGTCATGCGCTTGGTGTAGGCCGTGGCGGCATGCGCGCGGTCCATCGCCTTCTTGAATCGCGCCGTGGCGATCAATTCCATCGTCCGCGTGATTTTGCGGATGTTGCGGACCGACTTGCGCCGCTTATCGAGTGCTCGGGCCTTGGCCATAGGAATACTACTTAATCAAACGCAGGCAAACGGGATAGCGATACCAGACGCCGGCGTTGGCCTTTACGGTAGCGAGGATGCAAAACACGATGTCGGCGATTCCCACTGCAATCGGCAGCGGAAACAGAAACCCACACGACGCCAGCGTCAATGCCATCGCAACCAGCGACGACAGCACCACGGTGATCTGAAAATTCAGCGACTCTTTCCCTTGATCGTCTACGAACGGGTATTGATCCTTTTTGATCAGCCAGATGACTAGCGGTCCGATGAACCCGGTAAATACGGCCAACAAGTGCACCAACATTCCCATCGTGCGGGCGTCGGGGTTGGGTTCCTCGGCGTCGACGATCGGGGGTTGCACGAAAGCTTCGCTCATCTCGCACCTCCGGCGGCAATCAGCCGCGGGCAGGTCGGCACGCCCGGCGCGTTCTCCGCGGCTCGCTATTTACCTGTCGTGGATTCGCTCCGGCTGGCCGCAAATTGTTTCTGGAATTCGGCGATCGATCCTTCGAGTTGCTTGGTCGTGTCGTCGTCGAGCTTTCGGGTCTCTTCGATCACGCGACGCACTTCGCTCTTCTGCTCGCGCATGAACTGCAAGAAGCCTTTCTCCCAGGCGTCGACCTGGTCGAGCGGCACTTTGTCCAAGTGGCCGCGGGTGCCGGCGTAAATCGACAGCACCTGATCGATGACGTCCATCGGCTGGTACTGTCCTTGCTTGAGCAGTTGCACCATGCGATAGCCGCGATCGAGCCGCGACTGCGTTTCGGCGTCGAGGTCGGTACCCAATTGGGCGAAGGCTTCGAGTTCGCGGAAGGACGCCAGGTCGAGCCGCAAACCGCCGGCCACCTTCTTCATGGCCGGAATCTGCGCGGCCCCACCCACGCGACTAACCGAAATACCGACGTTCATGGCCGGACGCTGACCGGCGAAGAACAAGTCGGGCTGCAGATAAATCTGCCCGTCGGTGATCGAAATCACGTTCGTCGGAATATAGGCCGACACTTCGCCTTCGAGCGTTTCGATGATCGGCAGCGAAGTAAGCGAACCGCCCCCCAGCTCGTCGCTCAATTTGCACGACCGCTCGAGCAGCCGGCTGTGGCAATAGAAGACGTCGCCGGGGAAGGCTTCGCGCCCCGGTGGTCGCCGCATCAGCAGCGATAACTGCCGGTAGGCGGCCGCCTGTTTCGACAAGTCGTCGTAGATAATCAGGGCATGGCCGCCGTTGTAAGTAAAGTGCTCGGCCATCGCCGTGCCGGAGTAGGGAGCGATGTACTGTAGCGGCGCCGGGTCGCTGGCGCCGGCGACGACAACCGTGGTGTAGTCCATGGCACCGTTGGCCCGCAGGGCCTCGATGATGCCGGCCACGGTGGCTTCTTTCTGGCCGACCGCCACGTAGAAGCAACGCACGCCGTAGCTCTTCTGGTTGATGATCGTGTCGATGCAGATGGCGGTCTTGCCGGTCTTGCGGTCGCCGATCACCAGCTCGCGCTGACCGCGGCCAATCGGCGTCATGGCGTCGATCGCCTTGATGCCGGTCTGCAACGGTTCGCGCACCGGCTGGCGATGAGCCACGCCGGGAGCCAGGAACTCGACCGGGCGGCGCTCGCTGGTGACGATGGGGCCACGCTCGTCGAGCGGGTTACCCAGCGGATCGACCACGCGGCCGATCAGGGCATCGCCGACGGGCACGCTTAGCAGCCGGCCCGTGGTGCGGACCTCGTCTCCCTCGAAGATGCCGAGGAAGTCGCCGAGAATGATCACGCCGACCGAGTTCTCTTCGAGATTGAAGGCCAGGCCCTGCGTGCCGTTGGAGAACTCGACCATTTCACCGGCCATCACGCCCGACAGGCCGTAGACGCGCGCAATGCCGTCACCCGCCTCGAGCACGCGACCGACTTCGCGCACGTCGATCTGCGATTCGTATTGCTCAATTTCCTGCTGAAGGACTGAAGCGATCTCGTCCGCTCTGAATTTCATGGACGCTCCTGTTGATCATTTGATCGCAGAGATTCTTGAGTTGGGTAGCGACCGAGCCGTCGTAGATCACGTCTCCCACGCGGAGCACGATGCCGCCGATCAACTGGGGCTCGACTTTGGCTTCGATCTGCGGCTCGCCGCCGAGCATTTTCCGCAGTTGTTCGGTCAGGGCCGGCAGTTGCCCGTTCAGCGGCACGGCCGTGCGGACCTCGACCCGCACGCGACCGCGCAGCTCGTCGTATTGCTGGCGCAAAGCCACGGCCACGGCTCGCAAGGCGTCGAGCCGCCCGTGATTGGCCAGCACCGCCAGCGAATTCTGCGTGAGCTTCGACACACGCGAGGCGACGACGCGCTCGATCATCTGCCGCTTAGCGTCGATCGGAATCAGGGCCGAGGTCAACACGGCCTCGAACTTGGGATTCGGCTCGACCACCTCCGCGACGAACGCTTCGAACTCCTCGACGACGCCGTCCGCCTCGCCCGCCTTCTCGGCGGCGGCCAAAATGGCCTTGGCGTACAGCGCGCCGACCCGCTGCCGCGCCGGATCAATGGCCGTGCGGTGCTTGGCGTCGGAACTCTGGTTCGAGCTTTGGTTGGACATCGCGGAATTACATCGATCGAGGTGGCGAAGCGACCCGGCGGATGGGCACCGGGCTAACTAATTACGATCTCCGTTGCCGGCCGGAAATCGCGACATCGCGTCTGCGATCAGTTGGCTGTGCCGGTTCTGATCCAGCTCGCTGGAGACGATCTTGCCGGCCAGCGACACGGCCAGCCGAGCGCTTTGTTCGGCCAACTCCTTGACCGCCTGCACCTTGGCCGTGTCGATTTCGCGCAGCGCGCGATTCTTCTCGGCCTCGGCTTCACTGGCGGCCTTGGCGACAATCTCCTGGCCGGTCGTCGCCGCGTCGCGCCGGGCCTCGTCGAGGATACCGCGGACCTCGTCCTGGGCGGCAGCCAGCTTTTGCTCGTAGTTCTCGAGCAGGCGGCGGGCCTCGACCTGGCTTCGCTCGGCGGCGGCGATCTGCTCGGCGATCAGGTGCTCGCGGCGATCGAGCCCTTCGGCAATCGGCTTCCAGGCAAACTTCGTCAGGATGAAGAACAGGATCACGAAGACGACCAGAGTGTAGATCGCCAGATCGGGATCGAACTCCACCGGACTGGTGTTCGCCGCGGCATGACCGCCGTGCGCCCCGCCATGCGCGCCGTGTGCGGCATCCTCGTGGGCAGTGTCGTGCGCGGCATCGCTGTGCGCGTCGGCAGGAGCTTCGGCTGTGCCGTGCTCTTGCGCCACCACAGGGCCAGCGCACGCCACCAGCGCCCAAGCGACGAGGGCCAGCGACGTCAGCCCGCCGGCAATTGGCCTTCGAGATACTTCACGAGCGAACATGATTGCACATACCTTACGAAGCCACGGCCTCGACTACACCACCACACACTTGCCCCGCGCGCCGCCATACGTGGCGCGCCCGAATGTCGCGCGCCTCGCGCAGTGCGGCCGCCCGCCGGCACCACTTAACCCTGCATGCAGACAATCAACGCAAAGAACGTAGCGCCTTCGATCAGGGCCGCCGCGATCAGCATCGCCGTCTGAATGCCGCCGGCTGCCTCGGGCTGACGCGCCATGCTCTCGACGGCGCTCGAGCCAATCCGGCCGATGCCGTAGCCGGCGCCGATGATGATCAACCCAGCGCCGAACGCGCCGCTGAAGGCGATCAGCGGATTTGGCACCGGCGGAGGTGGATTGCCGTCGTCTTGAGCGAAGACCGGCGAGGCCACCATCAGCACGACGAATGCCAGCGCCATCAACTTAAGGAACTTGCTCACGGTCGAATTCTCCCTTCGTTTCGTTCTGTGAAATCTGTCGTTAATCAACTAAATGGATTCTTGAGTCCAACTGTTAGTGCGGGTGCACGGCCATACCGATGAACAAGGCCGACAAAAACGTGAAAATGTAAGCCTGAATGAACGCCACCAGCAGTTCGAGCATGTTGAGCGCCACGGCCCCCAGGACGCTCGCCGGCATCACGCCATACCACAACGCCGAGTCGGCCAGGGCCTCGAGCCCGATGAAGCCGATCACCACGGCCAGCACCAGGTGGCCGGCAAACATGTTGGCCAGCAAACGAACCGACAACACAAAGTGCTTGATCAGCAAACCGAGCAACTCGATGACGAAAATCAGCGGGATCAAAAAAATCGCGATCGGCTTGGGCAGGTCCATATGGGGAACCAACCCCTTCCAGAAACCGACCACTCCCAACTTGGCTGACCCTGCGCCGATCACCACGGCCAAGGTGATGATGGCCAGCGCGCCGGTCGTCGCGATCGAGCCCGTCGCGCTCCCCATCCAGGGCAGAATACCCAGCAGGTTCGCGAAGAGCACAAAGAAGAACAACGTCCACAGAAAGGGGAGAAACTTGTCGCCATCGTGATGGCCGATCGCCGGCCGGGCGATGCCATCGCGAATGAAGACCAGCGCCCCTTCGAACATGTTGGCGAACCGCCCCTTGGGCGCGCCGCCATTGGCAGCGGCGATCTTGTTCGCCAGTCGAATGAAGATGGCCGCCATCAGCACGGCGACGATCAACTCGAGCACCATGAACTTGGTGATCTTCAGATCGAGCGGCGCGAACGGGCCGCCGAGCTCGATCTGGCGGCTCTCGCTGTAGAACGGCTGCGGGATGGTCAAATGACCGGTCGACGAGATGAACTTCGGCACCTCGAAGTAGTCCGAGTCTTTGACGTGCCCGATGGCGTGTGCGGCGTCGGCCATGGCGAGTTCTTCTGTCGTTAATGCCTTCAGGCGGTTTGCGGCGGTCGGACCGACTGGCTCACGGCGACACCGCCAACGGCCTGTCGCGGCAGCAGCCAAATGGTCTCGATCGCCAGGTTCAGCAGGTAGAACCCGATCAGGTAATACAGTGCACCGGCGTCGTAAAGCGGCCCCTTGCCGAACCGCAGCACAATGGCCCCGGCCAAGGGAACGAACATGCGGGGCAACATCGCCCCCATGACGCCGGCGAACGCCCGTTGGCCACGAAACAGCGGAATGGCGGCCAACCCCAGCACGGCGCCGGCGACACAAAGCCCGGCCGCGACCAACGCAGCCTGCACGCCGGCCAGCCCTGCGAGCCAGTTACCCAGCAGTGCGGCGGGCAGGCAAGCCACGAGCGTGACCGCCACGAGCAGCAACGTGCCGCGCGCGACCCCACGCGTGCCGAGAGCACTTGCGGGCGACGTGCGCTGTTGCGCTTCGTGCGTCACTGCTTCTCTACCCTTTCAGCCGAGAGAGCTCATCCTTCGCGCCACTCGGCCAGGCCGTTCTTGCGGTGCGGGCCGTCGACCAGGTCGCAGTCCGCTATCGTTTCGGCTTGCCGACGATGCGTAGCAAACCGTAAATCCCCAGAACGAGTCCCCCAATGGCACCTAACGCCGTGAACAAGACTCGCGTCGCCAACCAGCGATCGAGCCCGACGCCTAACAGGGCGGGCAACGCCATCTGCAACGAGATGGCGATGGCGGTCGACACCCACGACATGGCCACGGCCAGCGGGGAGCGATCGTCGGGAGGGCTTTCCACGGCGCGGGGCTCGCAACGGGCTACAACAGCACTGAGCCAGGCGGGCGAGGCGACTTTGTAGTCGCGACTCCCCCATCCCCCGACACCGCAGGGAGCTGCCAAGCGGTGCGCCGACGGCCAAGGAGACTACGCCCAGACCGTGGTCAAGACACTGTCACATTACAACTTGCGGTCCCGTAAGGTCGCTCACTCTACTGGACACTTTTTGGGGTGTCAATCAACGGCCGACCCAATTCGTGTTTTTTTTCACAATGTATTTCTTGTATCGTAAATCGTACGACATTCAATGCTTAGAATAGCCGTTTATGCTGCGGCATATTGTCGCAGCGAGCTGACGAAAATGCCGAACCGGCCTCGCGTCACCGTTCGTACTTCGGCGCTCTCCTTAACCGCTGAATAGGAATCGATCATGCCGCTCAAACTCGGCATGCTCGGCATGTGGCACACGCATGCCGATGGCATTGTCTCGCAAGTCGCCGCCCATCCCGACGAATTCAAGCTGGTCGGCTTTTGGGACCCCGACCCGGCGGTGATCGCGCGCCGCCAGGAACCCTGGAGCGCGAAGACGCCGGGCTACCGCGTCTTCGATTCCCCCAGCGCACTCCTGGCCGAACCGCTCGACGGCGTGGTCGTCGAGGGTCGCGTCTTCGAAAACCTCGCACTGGCCAAGCTCGCGTTGGAAAGCGGCCGACCCGTGATGCTCGAGAAGCCCGCAGGCAACAACCTCGCCGAGCATCGCGCGCTGGTCAAGCTCGCGCAGAGCAAGCATCTGCATTTACAGATGATCTACCTGTTCCGCTACATGTCGGCCGTGCAAGAGATGCTCCGCCGGGCGCGCGCCGGGGAGCTAGGGGCGATCTACGAGTTCCGCGCCCGGTTGCCCAAGGATCTCGATTCGTACGACCGCTTCGTCGAGGAGCTAGCTCCCTATCCCGGGGGCATGTTCTTCGAAATGGCCGGACACATGGTCGATTTGGCCGTGGCATTGCAGGGCAAGCCGCGGAAGGTCACGCCGTTTCTGGCTCACCACCACAACGTGCCCGGCACGTTTGTCGACAACGGCGTGGCGATCCTCGAGCACGAACACTCGTGGTCGATTCTCGAAGTGCCAGCCATCGAAGTCGCGCCCCACTCGCGGCGGTTCGAACTCTACGGCACCGCCGGGGCCTGCGTGATTCCCCATTTGGGTAGTGGGCACCTGGCCAACCGGAACTTGCAGCCGGTCGAAGTCTACCGCGAAGGTGACAAGGATTGGCAAACGCTCGAACTCGAAGCCCAAACCCTGCAAATCCGCGACCTGCGGGAGTTCGCAGCGGTAATCGCCCAAAAGAAGGAGCCCGATTTCAGTTTGCAGCATGATCTCGACGTCCAAGAAACGCTGCTGGCGGCCAGCGGCATGACGTAACTGCCGTCGTGGCTTGGCCTGCGGTCGCCCGGCCTGGACCGCTGGGGTATGATTGACGTGACACCACGCCTCTTTGCCGGCAACTACGCATGAGCACGCTTCCGAATCGTCGGGACGCTTCCCCCTTCGATGCCACGCTCGAAGTCGACAGCGCCGCGCCGCCGACCCCCAGCTCGCCGCCCAGCCAAGACGGTCCCTGCGTCGAGCTGGTCGAGGGCTCCGGCTGCCGGTTGACGGCCGAAACGCAAACCTTGCTCGTTCGCCGGCTGCGCGCCGCCACGCTCGTACTATTTGTCGGCTCGGGGGCGTTCCTGGCGTGGACAACGATCTATCCGCCGGCTGCCAGGCAGTCGGGCTGGATCTCCACCGCGTTTCACGCGGCTCTCGTGCTGATTCTGGGCGGCGTCACGTACGTACTTTTTGGTCGCTGTCCGAGCCGCTTGAAGAATCTGCGGTTCGTCGAGCTGTTGGTCTTCGGGTCGACGGCAGTGCACTTCGCCGTGATGCAGTTCGAGGCCCTGCGTTACTTCGCCGTCGTGCATCCCAACAGCATGAACCTGGCGATCGCGCTCCACTCGACGACCTTGTATTGGTGCACGTTGGTCTTCGTCTACGGCATCTTCATCCCGAATACCGTGCGGCGCGCGGCGGTCGTGGTGGGGGCCATGTGTGCCGCGCCGCTGGTAGTGATGTCGCTTGCCTGGTTTGCGCTGCCTGCGGTCCGCCCCATGGCGGATTTAAGCGTCTTTGGCGAGACGGGCTTGATGATGGCGATCGTCTATTTCGCCACGGTCTATGGCATCTCCACGATGGGCGAACTACGCCGCGAAGCGTTCGAGGCCCGGCAACTCGGTCAATACCGCCTGGGCGAGCAGATCGGCGCCGGCGGCATGGGCGAGGTCTACCTGGCCGAGCACCGCTTGCTTAAACGCCCCTGCGCCATCAAGCTCATCCGCCCGCACCGCGCCGGCGATCCGAAGGTGCTCGCGCGATTTGAGCGCGAAGTACAGGCCACGGCCAAGCTCTCGCACTGGAACACGATCGAGATCTTCGATTACGGCCACACCAACGACGGCACGTTTTACTACGTGATGGAGTATTTGCCGGGCTTGTCGTTGGCGGACTTGGTGAAGCTGCATGGGCCGCTTCCGCCCGAGCGGGCCATTCATCTACTCGCGCAAACGTGCGACGCATTGGGCGAAGCACATTCGCAGGGCCTGGTGCACCGCGATATCAAGCCGAGCAACATCTTCGCCGCGCACCGCGGCGGCGTGCACGACGTCGTCAAGCTGTTGGACTTCGGCCTGGTCAAGCCGCTGGGCGACGTGGAAAGCACGCAGTTGACCCAGGAGGGAGTTATCACCGGCACGCCGTTGTTCATGTCCCCCGAACAAGCGCTCGATCGCGACGCCGACGCCCGCAGCGACATCTACGCCCTGGGAGCGGTCGCCTACTACCTGGTGACTGGGCGACCGCCGTTCGATGGGCTCAAACCGCTTGAGCTGTTGTTCGCCCACGCCCAAGAGCCGGTGCCACCACCTTCGCAACTCAATGCCGACGTGCCGGCCGATCTTGAACAAGTGATTCTGCGGGCGCTAGCGAAAAAGCCCGCCGATCGCTGGGCGGATGCCGCCAGCATGCGTCGCGCGCTCGATGAATGCACCGCGGCGCGACGCTGGGGTCACGATCAGGCCAATGCCTGGTGGCAAGGTCTCTCGGCGCCGCAGCCGGTACCGGCTTACGCCTGAACTCATCCCCTCGGTGCGGCGCAGGCCGGCGGATGCTATTCTTCCCAGCATGTCCGAGACGCCGCGCTATCTCGTCCCGTTTCATCCCAAGCGCGTGCCGCACCACTTCGCCGACGTGCTGGTGATCGGCGGAGGGCTGGCCGGCCTGCGGGCTGCCATGGCCGTCGACTCTCGCCTGTCGGTGCTGGTCGTCACCAAGCACGACTTGCAGCAATCGAATAGCTCCTGGGCGCAAGGGGGAATCGCCGGGGTGCTCGACCCCGAGGATCGCTTCGAGAACCACGTCGCCGATACACTGCGCGCCGGTGGATCGCTGTGCGATCGCCACGTGGTCGAGATGGTCGTGCACGAAGCCCCCGCGCGCATTCAAGAGTTGATCGACTGGGGAACGAACTTCGACCAGATCGCCGGCGCGCTGGCGCTTGGCCGCGAAGGAGGTCACAGCCACGACCGCATCGTGCATGCCCTGGGAGACGCTACAGGGCAGGAAGTGATGCGGGCCGTGATCGCCCGCGCCGCGGAAAACGAGAATATCGAGACTTGGCAGAACACCTTTACGCTCGACTTGCTGACGCACGAGGGCGGTTGCCGCGGAGCGCTCGTCTGGAATCCGCACCACGGCAAAACGCTCGTCTGGGCTAAACAGACGATTCTCGCCACGGGGGGCTGCGGGCAGCTCTACCGCGAAACCACCAATCCCGACGTCGCCACCGGCGACGGCCACGCCCTGGCCTATCGTGCCGGGGCCCAACTGCGCGACATGGAGTTCATGCAGTTCCATCCCACGGTGCTGTACATCGCCGGATCGAGCCGCCACCTGCTGACCGAAGCGATGCGCGGCGCGGGAGGACACTTGATCGATCGCACGGGGCATCGCTTCATGCCGGACTACGACGAGCGGGCCGAACTGGCCCCACGCGATATCGTCAGCCAGGCGATCGTCACGCAAATGGAGCGCAGCCGCCATCCGAACGTCTACCTGTCGATGCAGCATCTCGATGCCGATTGGGTGCGGCGACGGTTCCCCGGCATCGCGGCACTGTGCGCCAAGTTCGACCTGGATATCGCCGCCGATCCGATTCCCGTGCGCCCCGGTGCGCACTACATGCTCGGCGGACTCACAGTCGATCTCGACGGCCGCACGACCGTAACCAACCTGTGGGCAGCCGGCGAAGTCACCTCCACCGGCTTGCACGGGGCCAATCGCCTGGCTTCGAACAGCTTGCTGGAAGGGCTGGTCTATGGCGCAAGGGCGGGCGAGGGAGCCAGCGCCGCCGCTAGCGGCGTGGCCGATGACTATCGCGGTCTGCCGCTGGAAAACCCCCGCAGCGCAGAACCGGGCGAAGCACTCGACCTGTCCGACATTCGCAACTCGCTGAAGAGCCTGATGTGGCGGAGCGTCGGCATCCGCCGCGACGGGCACGCCCTGAGCGAAGCACTGGAAAACGTCGACTTCTGGTGCAACTACGTATTGCCGCGGCAGTTCACCGCTCCCGACGGTTGGGAACTGCAGAATATGCTGTTGGTATCGCGGGTGATGATTGCCGCGGCACTGCAGCGCACCGAGTCTCGCGGCGTCCACCTGCGTCAGGATTATCCGCAACTCGACGACGAGCACTGGCGCCGGCATATTACCTTCGAGCGCCAGCCGGATTGACATCGGCGGTAGTCGCTGGCGGTCGGCTGGGAGCCGTTTCAACATCGCGACCCTATACGACCGGATTTGCCATGTTGCGAATCGCCCTGACTCTTTGTGCCCTCGTCGTCGGCGACTGGCCGCAGTTTCGCGGCCCAAATGCCGACGGCATCGCGACGGGGCCCGCGACTCCGCTGGAATGGTCGGACACGCGGAACGTCGCTTGGAAAGTCGCCATCCCTGGCTTGGGCTGGTCGTCGCCGGCGGTCGCCGACGGCAAGGTCTTTCTGACTACCGCCGTGCCACGCGGCAAAGGCCTGTCGCTGCGCGCGATGGCGCTGGACGTCGCCACTGGCCAGACCGTCTGGGATCGAGAAGTCTTTGCGGTGGCCGAAGCGCCAGCCATCCATGCCAAGAACAGCCACGCCAGCCCAACGCCGATCGCGAGCGGCAGCGCGGTATTCGTGCACTTCGGAGTGCTGGGAATGGCGCGGCTTAATGCCGCCAACGGCAGCATCGAGTGGACGAATAACGAGTTGGTCTATGCCCCAGTGCACGGCAGCGGTGGCTCGCCCGTGCTACACGACGGCAAGCTGGTCGTCGTTTGCGATGGTCGCGAGCAGCCCTTCGTGGCGGCGCTCGACGCAGTGACTGGCAAGGTCGCATGGAAGACTCCGCGTTCGGTGCCTGCCAACATCAGCCATTCGTTCGTCACTCCGACCGTGGCCGTGGTCGACGGCCGAGCCCAAGTGCTGGCGCCTGGTCCAGACCACTTCGCGGCTTACGATATGGCGAGCGGCGCCGAGCTCTGGCGCGTGTTGGCGCCCGGCTGGTCCGTGGTGCCGCAGCCGACGGTCGCTCACGGTCTGGTCATCTACAACCACGACTACGATCATCCCGAGCTGTTGGCCGTCAAGCTCGGGGGGACCGGCGACGTTACGGATACGAACATTGTCTGGCGTATCAAACGTGGCGCGCCGAGCACGCCATCGCCGCTGTTGGTCGGCGAGGAGCTGTACTTCGTCTCCGACAAAGGCATCGCCTCGTGCGTGAACGCCAAGACCGGCGAGAGCTACTGGACGGAACGTTTCGGCGGCAACTACTCGGCGTCACCGGTGTTCGCTGGCGGCCGCATCTTGTTCTTGGACGAAGATGGCCTGGCCACTTGGATCCGGCCCGGCCGGGAATTTGAAGTGCTCGCAAAGAACGAAGTGTCGGGCCGCACCTTCGCGACCCCCGCCTTCGCCGATGGGGCGATGTACCTGCGAACCGACGAGCACCTCCTCAAGATCGCGCGGTGAGCCGGCGCGAGGGAAGGGATCAACTCAGCAACTGCTCAACACCGCCACGGGGAATTGGCCGAGAAGCCCTGTGATCGGCATGCTCGCCAAGGCGTGCCTGCGCTCCGCGGTGAAGACGTTCTCCAGCTCGATCTCTCCCAAGAATGAGGCGTCGAGCGCGGTGTCGCCCCAGACTGCCGCGTCGAAGACGTTAGCCGGTGGTGCCAACTGCGCGGTACCGACTGATTGCGTCAGCCGCACCAAAAGCCGTGGGACGACCACCAGCACCGCGCGTCTCGAAGCTTCGTCAGCAGCGGCCTCGTCCGGCCGGTCGACGCGGGCAAAGGCAACGACATGCTCGGCGGCTGGCCCGGTCACTTCGACCGCGCGATACTCGCCCGTGACCAATAGCTGACCGGTGCGCCGCCGCAGGCCTAGCAACCTTGAGGTGACGAACAGCTTGGTGCGCCGATCGGCCGGTGCGGCGGCCAACTCGGCAGCCAACGCCTGAAGTTGTTGCGGATCGGCCGCGGCCCGCTGGATGTCGGACAACAAACGTCGCCGCAGTTCGAAGTCGACAGGGCGGCGATTGTCGGGATCAACGAGACTGAAGTCCCAAAGGTCCTGCCCTTGGTAGACGTCGGGCACGCCGGGGGCCGTGAGCTTGAGGACTAACTGCCCGAGCGAATTGAGCAGGCCCCACGGGGCAACCGCGGCCTGAAACTCGCGAAACTGCGCGAGAAAGCGATTGCTCGGCGAACGCTCGAGGGCGGCAGCCACGAACTCGCGCACGGCTCGGTCGTATCGTTCGTGAGGGTTGATCCAACTCGTGTGCTGCTTGGCTTCGTGCGTCGCCTTTTCCATGTAGCGCTGTAGCCGGTCGACGAGATCGGCTTGGGCCTCTTCGTCGGGCGGATCGAGCGGCCAAACGCCCAACAAGCTCTGGTAGAAGAGGTACTCGTCGTTGCGGCTGGGGGCCGGTTGACCATCGACATCGGCACGCTTGCCGCGGTTGAGCCGGAACCAACGACTCACCTGATTGCGCCACAGTTGCGGCAACTCGGATAGCACATGCAGACGCGCACGCACGTCTTCGGTCCGCTTTGAATCGTGCGTACTGCTGGCCAACATCGACCAGGGAAACGATTGGCTGCGCTCGGCGTTGAGCTGATGAAAGGCCGCGGGGGTGACCACGGGCGACTGCGGCTCGCCACCAACTTCGTTCACCGACACCAACGGGCAGTAAACGTAGTAAGCGGTGTCTTCGAAGCCTTTGCCCATCACAGGGCTCGTCACCTGTTGGAAGCGACCCGCGAAATGCTCGCGGTCGCGGCGCTGCTCGTCGGTCAAGTGCGAGGGATGGTTGAGCAGCAGCACGTCGCGGATGAAATCGAACACCGCCCAATCGGTGTCGGGATTGCTGCGCTTGGCCAGGGCCACGGCCAGGTTGACAAAGTGGCGATCGCGTTCAGCCACTCCCCGTGGACTGGGATAGACGCGATAGACCGGAAAGCACATCAAGATTTCGCGCAGCGCGTGGCGCAACATGTTTAGCGTGAAGTCGCGCGTGCGGCGATGCTGCTCCGAGATGCGGTTGAGCTGGTGGGCGAGCATTTGCAACTCGCTGGCCATCGCCGAGCGCAAGATCAGTCGCTTCGAGTCGCGCACCACCTCGTCGAAGGTGCGCGTCTCGCCCGTCGCGCGGCGATAGAATTGCACGATCGACTTCCAGCCGGCCGGATCGAGAAACAACCCGCCGACCTGATGCATGAAGTCGTACCCGGTCGTACCGGCGACGGGCCAGGAGGGGGGGAGCGGCTCGTGTTGGCCGAGGATCTTCTCGACGGCCACGAACAGCGGCAAGTGATGGTTGCCCAGGTCAAACTGGTCGAGCGTTTCTGCGGATGCCTCGTCCACTTGCACGGTCGCCTCGAACTGCTCGTCGGCGGCCTCGTCGCCGCGCGTCGCTCCCGGCCATTCCACGGCGCCCGACAATCGATCGGACGGAGGGACTGTCTCGGGGCCGAAGATGGCAATCAGGTCGGCTGCCCGCGGCCGCGGAAAACCGAGCTGCCGGCAGGCCTCGTCGAGCAGCTCGCGGTCGGACCAGGATGTTCCGCACGTCGCGGCGTCACCTCCCGTTGGTTCGTGCTCAGCGGGAACTTGACGTGGCGGCGATTCGGCTAGCACCGCCAGGTGGGTCCATTGCAACCGCCACAGGTACTGTTCAGGGGCAAACAGCCCGTCGATATGGTCGATCCGCAACCCCGCCACCTGACCGCGCGCGATCAGCTCGAACAGCAGGCGATGCGTGCGGTGAAACACCTCGGGCAGCTCCATGCTCACGGCCGCCAGCGAGTTGATGTCGAAGAATCGGCGGTAGTTGATCTCGTCGGTCGCGGCCCGCCAATGGCTCAAGCGATAGGCCTGCGCCGACATCACCTGATCGAGCAGGTCGAAGCTGGCCGGATCACCGGCCGTGCCGTTGTAGAGGTTGACGTTGCCCGCGATGAACTGTTCGACGGCCGGCGTGCGAGCCTCGAGCTCGCGTAGCCGCCGCTTGATGACTTCTTTTTCGCGCTGGCGTTCGGCGATCGCCTCGGGCCAAGTGGCATTCTGCGATGGCAAGTGCTCTAGCGCCGTAACGATACTGTGGAATTCGTCCAACGCTTCGCGGTCGTCGTTCAGGGCCGCTTCGAGCAGCTCCTGACGATGCGTTAAGAGCGGAATGGCTGTCTTGGGCCCGATCGGAAGTACGTTATCGAAATAGTGGAGCGTGAAACCGCCATCGTGGTGTTCGATATGCAGCTCGCCCGCCTCGAGCACGTCGCCATACTGCTGACCGAGAATTGGCAACAGCACCTTGTTGGCCAACTCGGGCTTGACCGGGCGCCAGTCGATATCGAAGAAGTGGGCGTAAGGCGAATTGGGGCCATTCTCGAGGACATCGTTCCACCAGGGATTGGCCGTATCGGTGCTCATGTGGTTGGGGACCACGTCGAGCAACAGCGCCAATCCCTCGGCGGAGAGCGCCGCGCTTAACCGCGCGAGCCCCGTCGCGCCACCCAAGCCGCGATCGAGCTGCTCATGATCGCAAACGTCGTAACCGTGCTCGCTGCCGGGCCGGGCCTGTAGAATCGGCGACGCATAGACGTGCGTGACGCCCAGCTCGCGCAGGTACGGCACAATCTCGGCAGCGCGGTCGAAATCAAATCGTCCGTTCAATTGCAAGCGATACGTCGCGCCGGGATCGATGCGTCGACGCACGGCCGCGGCGACCAACTCCTCAGCGGGCACTCGCAATGTCATCGATTCGAGTTGGTTCACTGCCATGCTGCCGGCCCCCATGCAACGAATTCCCAGGGCAGCCATTGGCTCAATTCACCGCTGGTGGCGCGATCGCCACCATACATGCTCGCTGCCGTGCTCAGCAAACGTACCTTATCGGCTGTCGCCGGTTGGGGTGGCGCGGCAACGGGCTGGTCCGATAGATTCGCCCAGATTTCAAGTTGACCGCTTCGCGATCGAGCGACCAATGTGGGTGGGTCCTGGGAGTCGCCGTGCAATTCGGCGGAAACCGCGTCATCGGGTTCGGCACGCCGCCAGGCGCGGCGCAGCTTCAACAAATCGGCGTACAACTGGCGAAGCGCCGCCCGACGTGGCGCGCGCCAATCCCAGCTCAGTTTGGCCGAATCAAACGTCTGCGGCGACTGCGGGTCGGGGATTTCGATATTCCACTCGAACGCCAGAGCGGCGAATTCCGCGCGCCGCCCGCGGCGCACGGCCTCGATCAACTGCTCGTCCCCAAAGGAGCAGAAGAATGGAAACGGATTGGTCTCGCCGTATTCCTCTCCCATGAACAACAGCGGAGTGGCCGGAGACAACAGCAACAAGCCCGCTGCCAGGCGCAAGGCCGCGGGATCGAGCAACGTTGTCAGCCGGTCGCCTTGCGCGCGATTGCCAATCTGGTCGTGATTCTGCACGCAGGTCACGAACGCAGCCCGCGGGGCGTCACCCACGCGATTGCCGTGGCGGCGGCGATGGTAGGGGCTATAGCAACCGTCGTAGACGTTCACGTCCGCGAGCGCCTTGGCCAACTGTCGGCGTTGGCCGAAATCGGCGTAATAGCCGTCGCGCTCGCCGGTCAACAAAGCGTGCACGCAGTGATGAAAATCGTCGCTCCAAACTCCGGCCAGGCCGTAGCCGCCAATCTCGGCGGGCGCGACGAGGCGCAAGTCGTTCTGATTGGTCTCGGCGATCACGACCGCGACCCGACCCGCGTCGCGCGCCGTCTGTTGAACTGCATCGTTCAATTCGTGCAGAAGGTGCTTCGCGCTCATGTCGTAGATCGTCTGCACGGCGTCGAGCCGCAGGCCGTCGGCATGAAAATCGCGCACCCACTGACAAGCGTTCTCAATCGCGAAATGGCGAACCGCATCGCTATACGAACCGTCGTAGTTGAGCGACAGCCCCCAGGGCGTGCGGTAGTGATCGGTGAAATACGGCCCGAACTGGCCGATGTAGTTCCCTTCCGGACCAATGTGGTTGTAAACGACGTCGACCAGCACGCCGAGCCCCGCCGCGTGCGCGGCGTCGACGAACTGTTGCAATCCACGCGGCCCGCCGTAGCTGTTCTGCACGGCATACGGGTGCACACCGTCGTAACCCCAGTTGCGGGCACCCGCGTACTGCGACAGCGGCATCAGCTCGATCGCCGTGATGCCCAGGTCGCGCAGTTGCGGCAGCCGCTCGATGGCGGCGGCGAAGGTCCCCTCGGGCGTGAATGTCCCCACGTGCAATTCATAGATGACCAGATCCGCCCGTTGCACGCCGCGCCAGGTGGCGTCGCTCCAACGGAATTCCTCTGTCGAGAAGATTGCCGACGGACGGTGCACGCCGTCGGGCTGCCAACGGCTGGCCGGATCGGGATACTCGGTCGCGTCGTCGTCGAGCAGGTAGGCATAGCGAGCGTTGGACGGCACTTCGTCTATTTCAAGCCGCCAATAACCGTCGTCGTCGCGCTGCAGGTCGATCGTCTGCCGCGTCTCATCGCGCGGCTCGGCACCGCGATAAAGCACGAGCTGCACGCGATTGCGCAGCGGCGCCCATACGCACCAACGAGCTATGCCTTGGGCATCGCGCCAAGCCCCTTGTGGACTCGCACGCAAGTGTTCGACTTGTCCGATCATCGACGCATTTTAGCAAGTTGCGTCGCTTCGCCTACGCGAAATGACCACCCGTAAAGCTGGCGGTCGCAGAACGTGCAGCCTGGCCGTCGGGCGGACAGCATCCCTAGGCGCGAGTTGGCTCCGCGTGCAACTACTGAGAGCGCCGGCGCGAGCGCTGCGCTTCTTGCACCATGCTCTCTAACGCGCGGCGTACTGCCTGGGTGTTTGTCTTCTGTAGAGCGAGCACTTTGACCGTTGGTTGCGAGGCATCCGATTGCTCGTCCAATTCGCGGACCAACGTCTCGACCTCGGCCACGAGTCGCGGCGGAGCGGAAATCACGATCGAATTCGTCGTGTAGTCGATGCCGATACTCATTTCGGGGCCGGTCGCTTCGGCGTCCATTTGCGCCATCATGAAAGCCATCTCGCGCGACATCCCCTCGCGACGCGGGGCCCGCTGGCGACGGCGGCCGGCGCCTGCGGTGAGCTGCGTTTTGTACACGTCTCGCAAGACCTCGGCGATCCGATCGACGTCGCCGTTGCGCACCGGGATCAGGCGCGGCCGCGACCCCAGGGCCGACTCGGTGACTTCGCTGGAATCGAGCGTTTCGATCAACCCCTCGACGGTGTCCAGATCGCCGCGCGAAGCGTGCACGATCAAGGCGTTGAGCCGAGAGTCGGGAACGATCACCGGCCCACCGAAGCTGCGGAAGCCAAAGCCGCCACCGCGAAAAACGTTTTCGAGCGTGTCGGCCACGTCGAGCGCGTTGGCGCGTTTGAGATAAAAAATCGTGAAGTCGCGACCGCCGGCCCCCGATCGCTGGGAGAAACTGCGTAACAATTGTTCGAATTGATCGAGCGCCTCGGGATCGTCCGAGGCGATCGTCACGCTGTCGCCGCTGGGGGCAATGATGATGGGGGGCAAGTCCGCTTCGTCGGTCGTCGTGTCGGTGGCTGCCTCTGCTGGCTCGTCGCCGGTAGTTTCCGGCGAGGGCGATTCAGCCGTCGGTTCTGCGGCCGACGTAGTGTCGGCAGACGGTTCAGGCACGGCTTCGACGACTGGCTCGGCCGCGCGCTTGCGCGCGGGCGATGCCGCGCCGGCTTCGTCGGGTCCGACTCCCTCGTCCGCCGCGCAAAGGCCGTCGACCACGCCAGACGTGTAGCCTCGCGATTGCTCATCTCCGGCGGGCTCTGCATCAGGCTCGCTCACCGGTGCAGGCAAACTGCTCGGCGCCTTGACCGGCTGCGCGGGAGACGGCGTGACGCCCGGCGCCGCGCGGCCTTCGCGCAACGTGGGGGCCACGGCCGAAGGGGTCACCACGCGAATCGGATTCTTCCGCAAGCGCGGCCAGACGCGCTGGATCTCGACCAACGCTGCCGCAACCGAGCGGTCGCTGATCCGCAACACGCGCAGGCGTCGATCGCCGGTTTCGCCCGCGTCGTCGCGTGCCAGCAGATGCGTCTCGCCCATCTTGACCAGCAACTGGCGAATCTGCGTGAGCTGCTCCGTGCTGCCGCGGACGAACAGTTGCCGCGACTCGTAATCGGTCTCGACGCGGGGCGCACCGGCCCGGGCCCGCCCCGACGTGCTGCTGAACAGCCCGTCGATCGCCATCTCGGCCGAATAGGGATCGACCATTTCCAGCTCGATCACGTCGAGTTGGTCGCCGCGGCCTTGCATCTGCTCGACGGTCGACCGCACCGTGGCCTGCACCGACGGAAGCGCGAAGACCGTAAGCAGCCCTCCGTCTTCGTCGGTGACGATGCGGACGTTGCGATCGTCGCCGAACATTTGATTGAGCGCGAACTTGATGCTGGCGGGATCGGCGTCGCCGAGCTGAAAGACCTCGAGCTGCCGCAAATCCCCTTCGTCGACGACCTGGTCGACCCGTTGAATGACGTTTTCGATCAATCCGTGCTGCGCCGGCAAAGCCCAGGCCACGATGGCGCGCCCTTTGGGATCGAGCGACAACCGAACTTCGGCGCGTTGGGCGAACAACTCCCGCAGCATCGCCAACGTGTTGGCCGGTTCGGCCGCTTGCAAACGATAAACGCGCAGTTCGAGATCGCCGGCGCCCGAGCCTTCTCCTTCCATTTCGCGCACCATGGTGGCAATCTGTTCGTGTTCGGCCGGCGTGGCCGTGGCGGCCAGGCTACCCGTGCGCGTATCGACCGCGAGGTAAGCGTAGGGAACGATCGACCGCAACACCGTGGCCGCCGCGTTCGCATCGCCTGTGGTGAAGCGATAGACCCGGGCGGTGCGGCGATTGTCGGCGTTGTCGGCGGCGCCCAAGCCTTCGACGGCTCGCTTCAGAATTTCGTGTTGATCGGGTCGGGCCCAGGCGATCACGTTGCCGGCTCGGCTATCGGCGACGAGCCTGGCATCGGGCACCGCCGCGGTCAGCACCTGCAGTAGCGTCGATGCATCGGTATCGGGCACGGCGTAGACTGCCGAAACGCGCGCCGCCGCCGCGTCGTCGCTGCCGTCGAGACCCTCGATCGTGGCGCGAATCTTTTCCTGATCGGCCGGCCGCGCCCAGGCCACGATTGTCCGCTCCACTGTGTTGGCCGAAAAGCGGGCTTCGGGTGCGATGGCCCGCAAATCGCTCAATAGCGTGGTTACTTCCGCGGTGCGCGGGCGGTAAACCACCGGCGCCAGATCGCGCTCAGGATCGAGCCCTTTGCGCATCCCTTCGACGGTCGACTTGACAACGTCCTGCTCCTCGGGAGTCGCCCAGGCGGCCAGCTTGCCGCTCGCGCGGTCGCCGGTGAAGCGCCCGGTCGGCACGATCGTCGAGAGCATCGACGCCACTTGAATCGGATCGGCATCGGGCACCTCGTAGACGACGATGCTCGGTCGCTCGGCCTCGGGCACGTCGGGCTGGGCGCCGGCGATCGACCGACGGATTACCTCTTGGTCGCGCTTGCGGGCCCAGGCCACGAGGGCCGAGTTTTTCGTGTCACTAGTGACGGTTACCTCGGGCAAGAGCGAGCGAAGCACCGACAACACGGCCGATGCATCGGCCTTGCCCAGCGGGTGCGACATGATTTCGATGCGCTGCTCGTCGGGCAACTCCGCGTCGAGCTCATCGACCGCCGCGCGGATCTGCTCGTGATCTTCCGGGCGAGCCCAGGCGACGATTTGCCGAGCCTTGGCGTCGACGACGAACTTCACTTCGGGCAGCAGCGCCTGAAGCGCCGTCAAGACACTCGCCGGATCGGCGGTGCGCAACCGATATGCCACGACGCGAAACTCCTCGGCCGCGGGCAATTCGCGATCGCATTGCTCGATCACCGACTTGATCAATTCGTGTTGCTTGGGATCGGCAAAAATCGCCAGCGAGTCGGCGCCCGAAGCATCGGGCACGATGCGCATGCCCGGCAACTCTGAGTCGAGCGACGTGAGCACGGCCTGCACGCGCTTCCGCTTGTCGGCCGCGACCGGGTAGACGACGAGCGTCTGCCGCTGGTTTCCCTGGGCTTCGAGCTGATCGAGCGTGGCGCGAATCGCCCGCTGTTCGTCGGGAGCGGCCAACGCCACGATGCTCTTGGTGCCGGCGTCGACTGCCAGCCGCGCGTCGGGGAGCATCTTCTGCAGCAGTTCGAGCACGGTCGCCGCGTCGGAATGCAGCAGCGGATAGACCTCGAGCTGTCGCTCGGCGGCCGGCGCGGCTGGCGCTCCCAGCGTGGCGATTTGATCCTCGATCGTCCTGTGCTCTGCGGGAGTCGCCCACGCCAGCAGATCGCCGCGCTCGGGATCGACCCGCACCAGCGCCGCGGGAACCGCAAGCTTGAGCACTTCGAGCACTTCCGCGCGGCGACCCGCGCGGACCGGGTAACGCTCCAGGCGCGGCTTCTTTTCCGGCGGATTGTCAGCATGCAGTTGCGCGAGGACCGTTTGAATCGCGGCCTGTCGCTCGGGCACGGCGTAGACCATCAACTGATCGACCTTGGGATCGACGACGACCTTGGTGTCCGAAAACAGCGCCGCCAGCACATCGGTCGTGGCCTGGGCGTCGAGCCCCTTGAGCGGATAAACGGCCAGCGCCGGCGGCGGTGGTTCGGGCTTGGGCTTTTCGGGACCACCGGGCTTGGGAATCGACTCGATCACCGCACTGATCGCTTTCATCTTCCCAGCCGTGTCGGTCACCACGATTTGTTTGGTTTTGGGAAGAACCGCGACATTGCCGTGATGCCCCAGTAGCGGCGTAATCTCGGTTTTGACTTCATCGGGATTCAGATCGCCGACAGGAAAGGCCACGCTGACCAACTCGAATTTGCCGCGCCGCGACACTTCGTTCAGGCCGATTCTCGGCACCAGATCGATGGGCACGCCCGCGGCCAGATCGATCACCATCAACATGCGCTCGCGGCGCAGCAACGTGTAATTCTTGGTCATCAACACGCCGTTGAGCAGGTCGATCGCGTCGGGAACCGTGTACTCGCGGCTGTCCGAATAGTTGAATGTGCCGGGCGGCGGCGCGTCGAGCACCAGTGACAGGTCGGCTTGCTCGGCAAACCAGTTCAATACGTCGGCCCAGGGTTGAAAGCGAAAGCTGAACCGCAGCCGGCGCGTGTCGGCCGGCTCGATCGTCGCCATCCGCGCCCGCTGTTCGTCAGTGAGCACGGCCGCCAGTTCGGCTTCGACGCGGGCGACGATGCCCGGCTTGTCGACGGCCGCCGCCTGCGTCAAGGCCGCGCTGCGTTCGCCCAACAGTTGCGAAATCGTTTGCTTCTGTTCGGCGGTCAGGTCCAGTTCGCGCTGCACGATCGGATCGGCCAGCCGGCCGTAGCCAGCCTCGTCCGACTCTTCGACCGTGGTCGGGCCAACCAGTGCGGATGACTCAGCCGGAGCTTCGGCAGCGGGTTGTTCGGCTACTTGCTGGGCAACGACCGGTGCGAAACTCGCGCCCCAGAACACTAGGAGTGACACTGAAACGCCAAGGCGCTTATGCCAGGATCTACGTTGGCCGAACGAGGCACCGAGCATGGCAAAGACTTCCATCGACGACGCCCCCAGTCGGGCAAAAGCGGCACGGCGCTGGCACTGGGGACTGGATTGTGGTGGGCTGAGGATCGAACCGTGCTGGCGGGACAGCCTGGCTGGCCAGCCGGCGTTCCGTCCGGTCGTATCCACTAGCGTGGTCGACAAATAGGACGATTTCGCTGCTGGCAGGCGATTTCATCGTAGTTGGACTGCGCCGCTGCTTCCAGTGCGGACGGCAGGCGAGAGTTTTTTGTCTTGCAATTTACGACAAGCGTCGTATATTCAGCGTTACGACATTCGTAGTATTTCAGAATTGGTTCTGCAGAGGCTCGATCGTGATGACGCGGCGCAAATCGACCCGGCTGTCGGCCGGAGAGTTGGAAATCATGCAGGTCTTGTGGCGGCTCTCGACCACCACCCTGGCCGAAGCCCGCGCGGCGTTGGGTCGTCCGTTGGGTTACACCACGGTGCAGACGCGTCTCAATCGCCTGGTCGACAAGGGTGTGGTCCGTCGCAGCAACGATCGGCCGGCCCGCTACGCGCCCGTCGTGCGTGCCGACGAGGTTGGGGCCGGGCATCTCGATCTGCTCTTGGAACGTGTTAGTGGCGGGAGCGTCGTGCCGCTGGTCGCGCATCTGGTGCGCGATCGCGATCTTTCGCCAACTGAGATCGCCCAACTCAAGCAACTCATTCGCGATGCCGAGCAGCGGCGTCGCGCCGAGGAGCAACAACCATGAACGATTTCTTTCTGTCGTTGTCGTTCGGTTTGCTGCGCGCCACGGTCGCCTTGATGCTCGCAACGGTCGCCATTGGCTTGCTGTTGCGCCTCGCGCGACCGAATTCGCCGGTCATTCATCGCGCGGGCTGGTTGATGGCCTTGGCCGTGGGTTGGATGTTTGTTGGCTGGACGGTCGAGGTCCCCTGGCACGCTCCGCCCGCCGAAGCTTCCAGCGAATCCCAGCAAGCGTCCGATCTCGTAGCGCAGCCACTGGCTCTTACCGATGGCGACATCGATCCGACAGGTGACTTGTTCGCCTTGCCGGGCCCAGAGCAGATCGCCGACACGGTCGCAGCGCCGGCACCCGCGCTCGAGCACGATGCCGCGATTCCCAACGCCGGTGTCACGTCGACCGCGGCAACCACTATCACGGCCGAAGATGCGCGTGAGGCAGAGACGAATCGCGCCGGCGCGTTTCTTGATTGGCATGTTGCGCTGGCGCTCGCTTGGCTGATCGGCCTGGTATCGATCGTGCTGGTCTGGATGGTCAACTACCTCCGCTTCGTTCGCAGTTTGGCGCCGGCGCTCACGGCAGACCAACTCGCGCCCGCCCAATGGCGCATCCAGTGGCGCCAACTGCTCGACGAGCACGCGGTCCGCCGGGAGATCCCATTGGTCGCCACGCGCGATGCTGGCCCGTCGCTTTGTCGATTACCGCGCGGTTATGTACTGCTCGTTCCGCAGGAAACGTGGGAGGCAGCTCCGGCCAACGAACGCTTGGCGATTCTGCGACACGAACTGGCGCACTACCAACGAGGCGACGTCTGGAAATCGTTGGCGGCGCGGTTGCTGGCCTTGCCGCACTGGTTCAATCCCGCCAGTTGGTGGTGCGTTCGCCGCTTCGACGAGGCTGCCGAATGGGCCTGCGATCGCGCGGCGGTCGACGACTTACCGGCCGAACAGTTCGCCAAGGTGCTGTTGCACTTGGGGTCGGCACGGTGGCGACACACATTCTTGAACCCTGCGGCTCGGGGCCACGGTTTGGCGACAAGAGTGCGACGATTACTTTCCGGTGATGCGAGGAGGGACTCGACGATGAAGAAGCTGTTGGTCTTGGCGGCCTGCGCCTTCGTGCTCCTGGCGGGTACCCTGCGTGTGACACTCGTCGCCCAAGAAGCGCCGCCGCGATTCACACTCACCGTGACCGGCGAGCCCACCGCGAGCAAAGAGCCTGATACGCCCGATGCCGAAAGCGCTCCCGACGGCGTTGCCAACGAGCCCGATAACGCGACAAGACAGCTAACACAGGATCTTGTCGACGTCTCGCGGCAAGGTTACGAAGTGGCGCTATCGGCCTACTCCGCCCAGACGGCTCCGCTCGAAACGGTCTGCGAGTGGTCGCGCCGCTGGCTGGCCGCCGAACTGGAGCTCGACCCCGCGCCGCGCGCTCAGGTCGAGCATTGCCAGCAACACCTGACGCGGATGGAGAGTCTCTACCAACGCGTCGAGAAACTGCAAGCGCGGGGCGCCCGCGGCGGCGAGGCCGAACGACTGGCCTTGATCAACTACTACGTTGTCCTGGCCAAGCGCGAACTTGGTAAAGCCGAAACCCGCGTCGCCGCGGCCCCGCGGCTCTCGGGTCAGGCGACGCTCGTGCGCGAAGAAGTGATAACCGGCAACGCACCGCCGCCCCCCCCGGAGCCGGGCGATCTGCCACCACTCCCCGAAGGCGTTGACGTGCTTTCGGCCCGCTACGACGGCAAGTCGTTCGACGAGTGGGTCGCCGTTTTACAGCAAGAGATCAGCCCCGAGCGGCGGGCAGTGGCCATCGAGGCTCTCTGCGCGTTCAGCGCTTACGACACGGTTTTGGCCAACATGGCCGCCCACCAGATCGTGTTGGCGATGCGCACGAATCGTCATTGGTACCTGGACAATTCGAAACCTGGCCACATGTTGCAGGCGGCGCTGAATGCCTTTAATTCGATCGATCGCGAAGCGAGTCTGCCTGTGCTGATCGCGGCCTTGGCGAGCGACAACGACGCAACCCGGCGCTTTGCCCTGCAAGTCTTTTGGTACAGCACCGACGCCACGGCCGAGGCGTTGCCGAAGTTGATCGAGCTGACGAAAGACCCGAACGCCGAGCTGCGCCGCGAGGCCCTGTCGGCGCTTTCGCGCGTCGATCGCAAGTCGCCGGCAATTGTCGCGGCGCTCGCCGACGACGATGCTCAAGTTGTGCTTGCGGCGATGCTGATTCTCGTGCCACAGACGCCCACGCACGGCCAATTTGCCGGAGCGACGGCGCCCCCGGCGGTATCCACCGCGGAAGTGGTTTCGGCGTTAACACGCCTTGCCGCAACCGCGGCCGACGGCCCGATCGATCAACAGGTGCGCATCGAGGCGGTCGCAGCACTAGGACGACTCGGCGCGGCCGCATCCGATGCGCTGCCAGTACTGGAGAACGTGTCTCGCGTTGCGGATCCCAAGTTATCCCAAGCGGCGGCGACGGCCGTCGAAGCGATTCTCGTGGCCAAGAGCAGTAGCGAGCCGAAGCCGCCACCAAACGAAAAGCCGCTCGAATGACCGCCAACCGCCGAGAGCTGTGCAGCTTGATCGAGCAGAATCAGATCCCGATGGCGCGCCGCGAGGAGCCCCTCGGCTGTCGCTCATGATCGAATGCGCAGGCCCAAGCATCGAACCGGGTATTCTACGATGGCTCGTCGAGCGCCACCGAGCTGATGGCTAAGCGTAGCCTTGCCCCCCACACACCGGTCAGGTAGTTGAATTCAGTCTTTCGGCGGCGCGTCGACTTGCTCGAACAGCGCCACGCTGGCCGTAAAGCCGTGCAAGAAATTCTTGCCGCCGACGGGGCCCGCTTCCCCCTGCGCGAAGAAGCCGGCGACTGGCACGTCTCCCAGGGCGCTTTGCAACGCGCCAGCGTCGTGATGCGGTTGATCGAACAACCGCGTGCCGCGACCGTTGCAGGTGAACAACAGCGCGCCGCGCGTTCCGGTCGCCGCGTCGGCAGGCGTGGCCGCCGCGGACAACAACTCGCGGAGATCTTCATCGGCCGAAGCCGCGTCGCGCAGGTGAAACTGCACCGATTGTCCAGGACGGACGAAATCGCCGATGGCAACCGCGCCGCTGCTGGTATCGACTCCCAGCACGTTGCGCACCAGGAAATCGCCGCGCCCAAAAGTGTCCTGATACTCGTTGATCACGGTGCCCACGTGCAGCCCGTGGCGGGCCAACTCTTGCTCGGCCGGCGACAATTCCTGGAAGATCTCGGCGAGTTGCTTGAGGGCCGGCTGCCCGCTGAGCTCGAAAATCACGTTGCGTTCGGCCTTGGTGACGACGAAATGTCGGCCGATCGGCCGGCAGCCTTGCGAAACGATCGAGCGCAGCCGCACGGCGCCGTGCAGCCAGAGGGCCACCGCGCCGCTGTCGAACATCTCGTCGCCGAGAAACAGGCGATTCTGGCCGGCGGTCCAACCGCCGCTGGCCATTCCCCCCATGACCGGCACGCCAGGTTGATCTTCGTTCAATCGCTCCAGCAGCAAGTCGGCCGGAAAGCTGAAGGGCTCGCCCAATAGCAACATGCCGCTGTCGGCCGGCCAGCGCTCCGGAAGCTGATCGGACCAGCCGACGATCGTCCCCCCTTCGGGCGTTTGCTCCAACTCCAAGTGCATCGCCACGAGGTCGACGCCCGGCAGCCGCGCCAGCCACAACGACAGGGCGGGGGCTCCTTCAACTTCGCGCGCGCCGCCGACGATCGATTCACCGGTGCAGCCGGCCACGAATCGGGCGCTAGTGCGGCGTTTGATTTCGGCCCCTAGCCCCGCTAGCTCGTCGCCATACTGCGGCGAGACAAAGAAGATCGCCAGATCGACTGCGTCTTGCTCCGCGCCCATCGCTGCCTGCGCAAAACGGCAAACTTCGGCCACGGCGGCCGACAGCTCGGTCTTCGTCGACAAGGCGGCGGCAAACTGGAGCGGGCGAGCGGTCATCGCGGTGGTGCTAATCGGTGAGGGGACTTCGGCGCAGCATCAACTCGCTCGACCGCCGCGCAGCAGCGCCCTCGAAGCAGTTTCAAAACCAGGCTTGGGCCCACGGCCGGCTTGCCCTGCTTTCACCAAAGCAAGCGGATTGGCCTGCTGGTCAACGACCCCGGCCGCCACGTTGTTCAACGCGACTGCTAGGCCTTGATGATGTTCTGCAACTTCATCACGTCGCCGATGTTGCCCGACACCTTCAACTGGCCGAGCGTGAAGGCGGTCATCGGGTTGACCGAGCCGGAGACGATGCCCATCCACGTGGCGTCGCTCGTGGTGATCGTGGCCGACGGCTTCTCGGCGGTCCCTTCGGTGACTTCGCACTTGCCGTCGCCGATGTTGACCGTGTAGTTGCCCCCTTTGTCGCCCGAGATATTGAACTGGATGGTCGTTTTCCAGTCGCCGGCCGTGGCCGGGTTGAAGCGATTGGGCAGCTCGTCGAAGATTTGCTTGCAGTTCTCGATGTTCATGGATTCGATTCTCCCAGCGAGCCCCCGACGGGGGCAAAACCCCAACGTTTGTTTCCCTGTAGACGGTCCGGCATGTGCGACACCAGGCCGCCGACCGGACCGCTAAGTCTAATCTGTCCGCCACGCGGGGGACAATCGGGTGGGGGGCGAACTTCGCCAAGAAGTCGCCAGGGGTGACCCCGGCCCCACGATGCGAATAATGAAACACGGCGGTACTCGACCCGCCCCCGTGGATGTCGTCTGTTTCCTGCCACTCGTCCAACCAGGTCACGAGCTTGTCCGCGAACACCACCACGACCGAGCGATGGCCCGACGCAGCGCCCACGACCCACAGCCGAGCCGACTCCTCGATTGAGTTTCATCGTGGTCTTTCCGAACCCAACGCCAGAGCAATGAGGGAACAACGACGGTGATTCGACGCGATGCGACTGGCCCCGCTGTAGAACCCGCCTGGATCTTGATCTCGCAGGTCGAGCACGCGCGGGTGTCGGCCGAGCTGGCTCAACATTGGGGGGCGGGGGGAGTGCAGCCGCTCGATCCGCGCGACGAGCTACTGGCCACGATCGCGCATCACGACGACGGCTGGGCCGACTGGGAAGTCCGGCCCAGCATCGACCCGGCAAACGGTCGCCCCTACGACTTCATGGAGATGCCGCTCGACGAGGCGCTGCCGATCTGGGATCGCTCGATCGCGGTGGCCCAGCGCCTGGCGGGACCGCTCGGTGGTTGGTTGGTGGCCAGCCACTTCGCGGTGTTGTTGCGGCGTGGCCGCGACGCGCACCCTCACCCGGCGGGCTACGTAGAACTTGCGGATGCCTGGCTGGCAGACAACGACAGCCGCCGTGCCCGCTGGCTGGCCGAGTGGCAGCAGCTCGATCAGGCCCACAATACCGCCGCGCTGGCCGATCGCGGGTTGGCTCAGTTGCAGATGTTCGATGCCCTGAGCCTGTGGCTCTGCTGTGCCTGGCGCGACGCCCCCAAGCGGATCGCGACGCCGGAGGGGCCCGAACTGACGCTGACACCCGTCGCGGCGGCCGCGGGCGCGCCGAGCAATCTGGCCGATGCCCAGCAGCAGACGATCGCGGTGCGCCCCTGGCCATTTGCGGTTTCCGAGGTTGCGATTAAGGCCGCCGGACAAAGCGTGCCGGTCGGCTTTTACACCGATCCGAGCGAGTTGGCGGCCGCGGCGTCGCAGGTCGTGCGGTTGGATTGGATTATGAAGCCTGACTAGCTGCCTTCCCCGAACGTTCGCCGATCAATTCGTCCGACACACAGGATCGCGAAACCAGGCTGGCAGCGAAAAATCGCCAACTTCGCCGCGTTGACCCAACGTCAACTTGCAATTAGGGTTAAATAGATTGCGGGCACTTTCCCGAGACATCCATGACAAGTCTACGCAAGCACTCACTCTCGCTGGCGATGGCCGCGCTGGCTTCGGTCTATTCGCTGCCGCTGCGTGCCGCGCCGGATGAGGCCGGTACTGCTTCCGACGCCGAAGTGACCGCCGGTGCGCGGCGCGAAGTCGCGTTGCAGCCGCCGGCTCGCCGCGCGCCGCGACCAGCGCGTGCCGCCGCGCAACCTGCCGCGTCGGCGCGAGGACCGGTGCGCGACCTGGCTCCCGGCGTGTTGCGGACAATTCCGCCCGATCAGCAGGTCGACGAATCGTATAGCCGGCACGATGTCGTGGAGCTATTGAAGGTTGACCCCAAGTTCGATTGGGCCAAAGAAGCACGCTTCGACCATCCGATCTGGTCGCTGGAGTTCACATTCAAGCCGCTGCGGTTCATCAAGGTCGACGTGCCCGACCCGGCCGGCCGCTTCGAGCGCAAGCTGATCTGGTACCTGGTCTACAACGTGAAGAACACCGGCACCGAACCGGTGCGATTCTTCCCGTGGTTTCAACTCGAGAGCGACGATCTGGGCAAGCGCAAGGCGTATCCCGACCGCCTGGTGCCGGTGGCCATCCCGCTGATCGAGCGGCGCGAAGACCCCAACCGCAAGCTGCTCAACACCGTGCAAATCACGGGCGAGATTCCGCCCAGCCCCGAGGGGGTCGATAACAGCGTCTGGGGCGTGGCCACCTGGGAAGACGTCGATCCTCGCATCGACAACTTCTCGATCTACATCCTGGGGCTGACCAACGCCTATCGTTGGGAGGACGACCCCCAGCGGGGGCGTACTTTCACCGACAAGACGCTGGAATTGAACTTTTGGCGCCCCAGTGACGAGTTCGACGAGCACGAGGCCGAAATCCGCTACGGCTCGAAGTCGGGCGTTGACCACCGCTGGATTTACCGGTAAAAAGCCAAATTCGGCTCTGGCAACCGTTTAGCTGCCTCCTGATAGCAGAATCCCCGGCCTGGGCCCCCCCAGCGGATTTTCTTGCGGAACGACAATCATGGCACATAAGAAGGGTCAAGGCTCCAGCCGCAACGGTCGCGACTCCAACGCACAGCGGCGCGGCGTCAAGCGATTCGCCGGCGAAAAGGTCTACGCCGGCAACATTCTCATCCGCCAGGTCGGCAACAAGTTCCATCCGGGCAAAGGGGTGGGCCAAGGGACCGACTTCACCCTCTTCGCGCTGGTCGAAGGGGTCGTGGCCTTCGACCGCGGCGGTCGTCGGATCAGCGTCGTGCCGGCCGCCGGCTGAGCGCGGCCTGCGTAAGCATCGGCGCGGGTGGCCTGAGCTGTCGCCGCTGACGAGCGGAAACAGGTAGGCTCCCATGTTTGTCGATCGCGTTCAGATCTTTGTCGAAGGTGGACACGGCGGCGCCGGTTGCGTCAGCTTTCGCCGCGAGAAGTACGTTCCCCGCGGCGGTCCCGATGGTGGCGACGGCGGCCATGGCGGCAGTGTGGTCGTGCTGGCCGAAGCGGGCGTCGATAGTCTCGCCGCCCTCTCGCAGCGCAAACATTGGCGCGCCGAGCCCGGCCGGCCGGGTCAAGGCTCCAATAGCCACGGACGCAGCGCCGCGGATCTCGTCATCCGCGTTCCCCCCGGCACGATGATCATCGACGCCGAGGAGAAGTTCGTGCTCAAAGACCTGGTCGCCGCGGGCGAGCAAGTGATCGTCGCTCACGGCGGCCGCGGCGGTGTCGGCAACACGCACTTCAAATCGTCGACCAATCGCGCGCCGCGGCAATCGACACCCGGCGAGCCTGGCGAATCCCGCACCTTGATTCTCGAGCTCAAGGCGATCGCCGACGTCGGCCTCGTCGGCAAGCCGAACGCCGGCAAGAGCACCCTGTTGAGCCGGCTGTCGCGTGCCCGCCCCGAGATCGCCGACTATCCCTTCACCACCAAGTTCCCCAATCTCGGTCGCGTGTCGATCGACGCCGATCGTTCGTTCGTGTTGGCCGACATTCCCGGCTTGATCGAGGGAGCCTCGGAGGGGCACGGTCTGGGGCACGAGTTTCTGCGGCACATCGAACGGGCCGGCATCCTCGTGCATCTCGTCGAGCCGGCCCCCCTCGATGGCTCCGACCCGATCGAGAACTACCAGGCCATCCACCACGAGTTGGAAGCTTACAGTCCGCAACTGGTTGTGCGTCCCGAGCTCGTGGTCGTCAGCAAGGCCGAGTTGCCCGAGGCCGCGGACGTGCGTGCGCGGTTGGCCGAGCGACTGGGGCGTGACGTGCTGGCGATCTCGGCTGTTACTGGCCAGGGATTGCACGACCTGGTTTACGCCATCGCGCGACAGCTTGACGCCGAGCCCGAACACGCGGGATAGTTGGCCATAGAGCCAGCGACAACACATCAATCGGCCGTTAACCGAAATGCCGCTCGCCCAGCCGCTCATCGCCGTCGACATTGGCAACAGCCGCATGAAGTTCGGACTGTTCGCCGCCGACGCGCAGCGCGACAAATCGGTCGGGTCGCCGGCCGCGCTCCCCGAGCCGATCCGCACGCATCATCTTGCGCAGGGAGACGGCGATCTCGAAGAGTTGCCCGCCTGGCTCGCCGACCATTCCGTGTCCGACGCCGACTGGTGGATCGCCAGCGTCAATCGCCCGGCTGCCACGAGGCTGATCGACTGGCTGCGCGATCAGGGGGCGGGTTCGCGCACGCGGCTGCTCTATTCGGGTGATCTACCCCTGACGGTCGAATTGCCGCGCCCCGACATGGTGGGAATCGATCGCCTGTTGGGCGCTGTGGCCGCCAATGCTCTGCGCGAATCGGCGCGGCCGGCAGCCATCGTGCACCTCGGTAGCGCGATCACCGTCAATTTCGTCTCGGCCGGCGGCGCCTTTCGCGGCGGCGCGATCTTGCCGGGCATCGCGATGTCGGCCCGCGCCTTGCACGAATTCACCGACCTGTTGCCGCTGGTCGAACTGGAGCACCTTGCCGAACCGCCGCACGCCTTGGGCACCTCGACGCCACATGCCATCGAGGCGGGCGTCTTCTGGGGAGCGATTGGCGCGGCCCGCGAATTGATTGTGCGCTTGGCCGATCGTGGCGCGACGCCGCAAGTGTTTCTGACCGGGGGAGCGGCTGCCAGTGTCGCCAACTTGCTCGCCCCCGACGCGATCTACCTGCCGCATTTGGTTCTCAGTGGCGTAGCGCTGGCCGCTCGCCAGCAGGCCGCAGCCCAACGATGAACTCCGGCTCGCCTGAGCAGCGCTCGGACATTCGTGGCGCACCGGCCGACCTCCTCGTCACGGTGCTCACCCCACCCGGCCGGGGTGCGGTTGCCACCGTGGAAGTCTCTGGCGCCGCGGCGGCTCGCACGGTCTTCAGGTTCTTTGAGCCCTTGGCCCCAGCAGGCGAGGCCAACGCAGACCATGCGCGGCGCGACGCCGACTCATGGCCGATCAATCGCATCGTGGTCGGTTACTGGCAATCGCCGGTGGGCCGCGAACAAGTTGTCTGTGCCCGTCGCGCCGCCGATCGGTTTGAGGTGCATTGCCACGGCGGGCGGGTAGCCGTGGCGGCGATCGTCGAATCGCTCGTTTACGCCGGAGCGCAGCGGCAAGATTGGCGCGAGTGGATCGCGCGGCACGAAACCGATCCACTGGCTGCCGCGGCGCGCGTGCTGTTGGCCGAAGCACAGACCCTACGCGCGGCCAGCATCTTGCTCGATCAATCGCAAGGCGCGCTGTCGCGCGCGTTGGCCGACGTCCGCCGGCGAATCGCAGCCGATGATGTCCCGAGCGCGACTCAGTTGCTACAAGAGTTGGCCGCAACCGCCAGCGTAGGGCTGCACCTGGTCGAACCCTGGCGCGTGGTGCTGGCCGGCCCTCCCAACGCCGGCAAAAGCAGCCTGATCAATGCGTTGCTCGGCTACCAACGCTCGATCATCGCCCCGCTGCCTGGCACCACGCGCGATGTCCTCACGGCCCACACCGCCATCGAAGGTTGGCCCGTCGAATTGGCCGACACCGCCGGCATCGTCGACAGTAGCGATCCGCTGGAGCGAGCAGGCGTGGCCCGCGCGCGTGGTGAATTGGCCACCGCCGATCTGGTGCTCTGGTTGATCGCCAGCGACGGGCCGTTGGAATCGCAGTTGCCGGTCCCCGAAGCAATCGCCACTCGAGCGATCGTGGTCCGCTCGAAGTGCGATTTGCTCCGTGGCGACTCGGCGCGAAGTTCGGGCCCTACGAGTCTCCCCTTGATCGTCACCAGCGCGATCACCGGCGCCGGCATTCCCGAATTATTGGCAGCGATTGCTCGCCGGCTGGTGCCGCATCCTCCGGCCGCGGCGGGCGCCGTCATCTTCACACCCCAGCAGCGGCAAGCGTGCCAGCAGGCGTTGGACGCACTTGCGCGTCACGATTTGGTATCCGCCGAGCGGATGCTAGCAGAGCTCGTCGCGTGCTAGCGGTGCTGCGACGCCAGGTGTAATCCAGCCTAGGGGGTTTTCGATCACCTCGATATACTCCGCCCGCCGAGATGCCGCGCGCCGGTTGAGGTGGCGGGCCACCGCAGCGCTGCGACGTCGACGCCCCGTATCCCTACATTGCGACCGTGCGCCGGCCGTGTCGCTTGCGACGTTCTACGGAGGGAACTCGCCATGAAATGCCATCAAGTTATTCTGGCTGACGCTCATCGCCGGGGCCTCGCCGCGCTCCGCCGTTGCCGATGCCGCGCGGTCGGAATCCTCTCGCTGATTATTGTTGCGCTGAGCGGGCCGAGTGGCCCGATCTGCCTCGCCGACGAGCCGGTGCGCATCCCCAGCGGTGTCGTCGCGACCGACGAGCGCCCCTCGAGCTACCAAGGGAGTTCGCGCCACAGGCCAGGTCACCCGTCGGAGCCGAGCGAGACCAGCCTGCGGGTCCGCAGCCAAGAAGCCGAACCAACCGACGACGACACCGTGGTGGCCGCCGACGATTCGCCGGCTCCCGAGCGGCCGCCGCACGACTCTCACGACCCGCGCACCGCGCCGCTCCCCCCCGACAAAGAAGACGACAAGCCGATCAAGGTCGAAGCCGAGGTCGCCCAGTTCAACGGCGCCGCGCCCGGCAAAACTACACGCGCCCAGTTGCTCGGCACCTGGGGCGCGCCGCACGAAACCACCAAGTTCGATGGCCAAACGCAGCAGGTCTACAAAATCGAGCCGTTCGAAGACGTCGTCGTCACGTTCGTCGGCGACGTGCTCGACAGCATCCTGGTCAACCTGATGCAGCCGTTCAAGGCCGATGAGCTGGCCAAGGAGCTCGAGCTGGCCGACCTGCGCCCCGTGACGGTCTACGACGAAACGGGCGAGGCGCTGGGCGAAGCCTTCCCCGAGCGCGGCGTCGTCTTCAGTTACCTGCCCGACGATCCGGAACACAAAGTTTTTCAGGTCTTGGTCGAGCCGATCGGTGCGCAAGCCTTCGTGCTCCGCGCGGCAGCCAATCGCCAGCAGCGCTATCGCGCGAGCCTGGCCGATCTCGACATGGCGATCTCGCTCGACCAGCAGTCGGCCAAGGCCCACTCGCTCCGCGCCGAGCTGCTGGCCGATCTGGGGCGCCACCCCGAGGCCTTGCGTTCGGCCGAAAAAGCGGTCGAGATCGACGGCGAGTCGGCCGAATACCGCCTCGTCTATGCGCGGCAGCTCGAGCAGACGGGCCAATTCGCCGAGGCGCTCGCCGCCAGCAAGGTTGCCGAGAAGCTGGCTGCCGACGAGGCCGACTGGCGGGCCGCCGCCGCCGTGCAGCAGGCCGACGTGCTGGCCGCCGGCCCGCAACGCGACTTCAAACAAGCCGTGAAACTTTACCAACTGGCGATCGAACTGGCCGAGCCGCTGGCCGCCGACGAGCGCACGGCCGTTCGCCGGCACGCGGTCGAATTGCTGCTGCAAGCGCATCTCGGCGTGGCGCGATCGATCGCCTGGGGCAACTGGAAAAGCAAAGGGGGCGCCGTCGAGAAGTGGCTCGAACGCTCGCAGGTTTGGAGCCAGCGGGCTGAAGACGAGAAAACGACGCTGGCGGGCCAGGCGTCGTTCTTGATCGCCCGCGAAGCTCTGGCAGCGCTGGTCGGCCTGCAAGGGCAGAGCGATCCGCAGTCGTGGACCGACGCGGCGCTCGAGCGAGGCCGGCAGTTGATCGACGCCTCGGCCGATTCGTGGATGCGGCGCCGCTGGGAGTGGGAGCTCGGCATGGCGCTTTACGACACCTTGCAGGTGCTGCACATGCGCCGCGATTTCGAGCCGGCGCTCGAATACGGCACCTTGGCCGTGGCCTATCTCGAACGGGCCGGCGTCGAGCGCCAGACTATGCCGGGGCATGCCTACGTCATGGGGCGGCTCTACTTCCGCATCGGTTCGATCTACGCCATCCAGCAGCAGGACCATCGCAGTGCCCTCCCCTGGTTCCACAAGGCCGTGCCGCTGCTCGAAGAGCCCATTCCCGATTCGGCCTTGGCCGACATCGGCCGGCAAGGCGAAACGTTCGTCAGCATGGCCGTCTCGTTCTGGCAGGCCAAGGATCGCGAAGAAGCCTTGCGGCTGACGAACGAAGGCTTGCGGCTCGTCGAACAGGCAGTCAAAGAGGGAATCCTCGAACAAACGGCGCTGGCCGTCCCCTACTCGAACCTGGCGAACATGCATCGGCAGCTTGGCGACGAAGGCGAAGCGCGCAAATATCGCGAGCTGGCCAGCCGCCTCGAAAAGTCGACGCGCCGCTAGCAAGTTGCCGGCCCTGAGCGCGCGGCCAGGTCCGCCGCGGCAGACGAATTCGGCCCGGCCTGCTACATTGCTCGCGGGCCGACAATCACCGCATCGTACGCCATTGCCCCAAGTCGCGAGGTCGCCGCGCAGATGGCACGTGAATCGTCCGGTAAGCACGACGACGTGATCCCACCAGGTTGGACCAACCCCATTCCTCCTCGTGCTTATCGTTTGCTAGTTCTGGGGGGCGGTTGTGCCGCGGTGCGGGCGGCCATCGAAGCAGCTCGACTGACCGGGCCGGTCGCGCTGGTCGCTCCGCGGATCGACGCCGATGGCGGCGTCGACGACGCGACCGCCGCGCGGTTGGATTTCTGGCAGTTCGTGCACGCCACGGTCGGCGAGCCGTTGTCGGGCGCCACGACCGCTGCGTACAGTCCCCCGGCGGCGCGCTTCGCCGAGTGGACTGCCGACAATCGCCGCGTCGATCGTCGCGCGGTGCAATTGCGGCGGGCTCAGCAGCTCGGAGACCTGGGAATCGAAGTTCATTTCGGATCCGCGGTTTTCACCGGAACCGATACCGTCGCCGTCCACGGTCGCGAGTTGAAGTTCGAGCGGGCGATCGTCGCCCCCGGCGTGGCGACCTCGACGACCGGCGCGATCGCGGCGCAGCTCGCGACGAGCGACGCGGGCCCGTGGCTCACGGCCGACAACTGGTCGCGGCTCGAGGCGCTGCCGCGCCGGCTGGCGATTCTCGGCGGCAGTCTGGCGGCCGTCGAACTGGCCGATGCCTTCTCGGAGCTGGGCGTCGAGGTGCATCTCATTTATGCGGCGGGCGAACTGCTGCCGGGCGAAGATCCGGCGGCCGTCGCCTGCGTCAAACGTGGTCTCGAACGCGCGGGGGTGCGTCTCCACGGCCAGGCCAGGCTGCGCGACGTCGAACAACTGGCCAGCGCCCGGCTGGTGACGATCGAACAAGCGAACGAACCGCGAAAGCTGCTGGCCGACGAACTGCTCGTGCTCGAGCAGGCGCCCCACTGGAGCGCGCTCGATGGGTTGGCCGCCGCGCGCTTGACGCTGTGCGACGCGGGCCTGGTCGTCGACGGGCGGCTGCGCACCACGAATTCGAAGATCTTTGCCGCCGGCGTCGGTTGCGCCGCCTCCACGCCGCTGGGCGATGCCGAGGGCTATGGCCGGCTGGCCGTGCGCAACGCGCTGCTGTCGGGCGGAGAGCACTACTCGTCGGTCGTCGTGCCGCGCGTGATTCGAGCCCGCCCGCAACTCGTGCAAGTCGGCTGCACGACGCTCGATGCGAGCGAGCTGGGAGTCGAGCTCGATACCTATCGCTGCGCACTCAACGGGCACTTCGATCATTTCGCGCTGGTCCACACGCGGCGCGGCACGGGCCGGCTGCTCGGCGCGACGCTGGTGGCCGCCGATGCCGCGACATTGGCCCCCTTGCTCACCTTGGTGGTCAAAGAGCAACTCTCGCTCGAGACGCTCGCCGAGCTCACGGCCGGGCATCTCGCCGGCTTCGAAGCCCTGCGCACGATCGCCCAGCAATACGCGCGGCGCGGCGCGGTCGCCACGACCGCCAAGATCAACGCCGCGAACGAAATCGCCGCCCGGGTCTAGGCTTCGAGCGCGGCGTTGGTTTAATCGCCCGGCCACCGTAGCGTACAATTCAACTGCGTCGATTGATCGCGCCCGCGTACGCTGCGTCGAGCCACTATGCCCTCTGTCCCGCCAGAATTTGCCGAACTCGAGCTGCTGGCCGAGCTCGACGCGCTCGTGGCCGACATGCAGGCGTGGGCAGACCAGGCGCCCGATTGGCAACCGGCTCGCGGTTGTCGGGCCTTGGTCGGGCGGCTGATCGAGCGGGCCGATGCCCTGCGCGATCGGCTGCGGGCTCCGCTGGTCGTCGCCACGCTGGGAGGCACCGGCACCGGCAAGAGCACGCTGGTCAACGCCCTGGTCGGGGCCGAGGTGACCGCCAGCGGCCACGAGCGACCCACCACGCGGCAGCCGGTGCTGATCGGCAAGCCGGGCATCACGCCCAAGGCCCTGGGGATCGATCCGACCGAAGTGCGCGTGGTCGAGCGCGATCTGCCCACCTTGCGCGACCTGGTGATCATCGACTGCCCCGATCCCGACACGACCGAAGACTCCGAGCAAAGCGGCACCAACTTGTCGCGGTTGCGATCGCTGTTGCCGCACTGCGACGTCTTGCTGGTGACCGCCACGCAGCAGAAGTATCGCAGCGCGCGGGTGCTCGACGAGCTGGCCACGGCCGCGCCCGGCGCGCGGCTGGTGTTTGTCGAAACGCATGCCGACGTCTCGGACGACGTGCGCGACGATTGGCGCCACGCGCTGGCCGACGAATACCAGGTCGGCGAGATGTTCTTTGTCGATTCGCGGGCGGCCCTGGCCGACGCCCAAAACGGCCTCGAACCGCGCGGCGACTTCGCCCGCCTCGTCGATCTCTTGACGCGTGAGCTGGCAGGCGTGGCGGGCCAGCGCATCCGCCGCGCCAACTTTCTCGATCTGGTCGAACATGTGCTCGACGGCTGTCGCCACCGGCTCGACGCCGCGCTGCCGGCCATTGACCAGGTCGAAACGGCACTGGCCGAACAGCGGGCCCGGCTGGCCGCGCAGTTCACGCGCGAGCTGCGCGACGAGCTCACGACCAGTCGCCGCTTGTGGGAGAATCGCCTGCTGGCCGAAGTGGTGCGCCGTTGGGGTTTCAGCCCTTTTTCGGTCGTGCTTCGCGCGTATCAAAGCCTGGGGAGCCTGCTGGGGAGCGTCGCCCTGATGCGGGCTCGCACGCCGGCCCAGGTGGCGCTGTGGGGCGTGTGGGAAGGAGGCCGCACGTTGCGCCGCCTGCGCGACGAGCGGCGGGCCAGCGGCACGCCGCGCCTGGTGGCCGCCTCGTGGAGCGACGAGCAAGAACTGCGCACCGCGGCGATCATCATGGACGGCTACGTCGTCGAAGCGGGGCTCAAGTCGACCGACACGCAACCGGCCCAGCTCGAACAACAAGCTCAGCTCGCCGCCACGGCATTCGCCACCACGGCCGCCACGCAGCTCGACGAAACAATCGCCCGCCAGGCGGCCCGACACATCGGCCCGGGAGTCCGCGCCTGGTACGAAATCTTGTTGGGGGGCATGCTCTTCATGCTCCTCTATCGGCTGGGTCGGAACTTCTTCTGGGATTCGTGGCTCGCTCCCGATCCGCGGCCGCTGTTCGGTCTGGAGTTCTTTGTCTCGGCCGCGCTCTGGCTTGTGCTCTGGTGCACGCTGCTGGTCTGGACGTTCACCATGCGGCTGCGGCGCGGGCTGACGGGGGAGATCTCCCAATTGACGACGCGCTGCATAACGCCGGCGGCCACCAGCGGAGTCTTCGCCGGCGTCGAGCAGGAGTGCCGCGCGGTGCGCCGTTTCAGTGATCAACTCGATCGCCTGAAGCATGTCGTCGAAGACCTGCGGACCGAAACCCAGCAGCCGCAAGATCGGCTCGGCCACCGGCTGGTGTAGCCGGGTAGTGGTGAGGGGCCAGGGGTCAGGGGCTGGTGCCCCCCCCTATCTCTCGCCACATGCCGGAATTTTGCGTCCAAACCGTCCAAAGCCGTGTTACCGCCGGCTAAGTCCTTTGAGCACCTCGACTTATTCTTGGACGCAAATCGAAGCGGTTTGCGTCCAACTTGCGTCCAAAGCTCCGTTTTGCGTCCAAAGAGGATTGATCTCGCGCCAAGGTACTTCGATCTCGCGCGAAGTCGCCAAGGCGCAACGCAAGTTGGTTGTTCACAGATTTCGCCGATTGACGCAGATTGGGAATGAGGCCAGTTCAGCGAGCACTTGATCGGTGTCATCCGTGCTATCCGTGGTTGGCGATTTCATTGGCCACGCCAACCGGCGGCCGTGGGCTTGGAACTCTCGTGTCGGTTCACCCTCGCTAGCGCGCTAGTGCGTCGGGTTGGTGTGCTGATCACCCGAACCTTCGCCCGCGGGGGCCTTCTCTCTCTCCATGTGCCGAAATTTTGCGTCCGGTGCGTCCGGGTGTTTTGATATTGGACCCGAACTCGAATAGAGGGCACAGGTTGGGGCGCGTAACACGTCGACATTTTGCGTCCGGGTTTGCGTCCGGCGCGGTGGTTTTGCGTCCGGGATGTTACAGCGAAGCAGTGGTCAGGGGGCTGGTGGTCAGGGTGCCGGCGCGCGATCGCGCCGCGCGATGGAACGTGGATCTCGCGCCAAGGCGCCAAGGAGCAAAGTAAGGCAACTCTCTTGTGGTCCGCAGATTTCGCCGATTAACGCAGATTGGGGAAAGCGGCCAGGTCACCGAGCTCTTGATCAGTGTCATCCGTGTCATCCGTGGTTGACGAAATTCCTGGCTAAGGCCGCCGCCACGGCACCCGGTTTGGTTGGGCTCACGCGAAGCCGCGGAGTTCGCGAAGTGGTTGGGTAGTTACCACTTCTCTCCCTCCAGTGCCGAAACTTTGCGTCCTTACCGTCCTAAGTCCTGTTGTCAGCAGTTAAATGCATACCAAGGCGGGACTTATTCTAGGACGCAAAATAAAATGTTTGCGTCCTCGTTGCGTCCTAACGAACTGGTTTGCGTCCTCAGATCTCGCGCCAAGGCGCAACGTAAGGCAACTTTCTTGTGGTCCGCAGATTTCGCCGATTAACGCAGATTGGGAAAGCGGGCAGTCAGCAAGCTCTTGATCTGTGTCATCCGTGTTATCCGTGGTTGACGAAATTCATGGCCGCGCCAACCCAGCGCGGGCTTGGAACACCGGCGTTGGTTCACCCTCGCTGGCGCTTCGGGTTAGTGTGTCGATCCCGCGATTGACAACCGCGGGCGCGCACCGCGAGTGGCCTCTCCAGTCCGACTCTGACAAAACGACGTTGATCGTCGCGAAGTCCCTGGGGGAGTGTTGCGCGCCGGCGTCGATCGCGCGCAGAGCCGCGCGTCTACCGCGTAGCGCACCTGGCGCCGGCCGGCCATTATTTGTACATAATTTTGCACACTAGTCAAGACCAAATCTGGCCGGCGGCTCGCGGACCAGAACCCTTCGTGGCCCCGGCCAGCTCGCCCTCTGGCGGGGCCTGGTCGCGGGTTGGTGGGGGCCAAGGGGCACCGGACATTGCTGGCCCGCAGGTCGCCAGGTTTTCCACCCCCGCGCCATGGTAGAGGCGTCGGCAACTGGGTCGTCCGGCATCCGGCGCCGCTTGAGCCGAGCACGGCCATCTTCTAGATTTGGCGTTTTCGCACCACGCGGAGCCGCGCTCGGTCGTGATCGTTCGCCCTGCGTGTTCCGGTGCCTGCGCCGACAAACGAGCCGCGCGGCGATCCCAGTCCCCCACGGAGAGAACCTACTCATGGAGCGTACGCTCATCCTGCTCAAGCCCGACTGCGTCGAGCGCCGCCTGGTCGGCCGCATTCTGGCGCGCTTTGAAGACAAAGGGCTGAACCTGGTCGCCATGCGGCTGATGAAGATCACCCCCGAATTATCGAAACAGCATTACGCCGAACACGTCAGCAAGCCGTTCTACCCGACGCTCGAAAAGTTCATCACCGGTGGGCCGATCGTGGCCGCCATCGTCGAGGGGCTCGAAGCCATTCGCGTGGTGCGGGACATGCTGGGGGCCACCAGCGGGCTCAAGGCCCAACCCGGCACGATCCGCGGCGACTACAGCTCGAGCCGGCAGATGAACCTGGTGCATGCCTCGGATGGGCCGGAAGCTGCGGCCCGTGAGATCGCCCTGTATTTCCAGGCGGATCAAATCGTCGCCAGCGAGCCGACGATTACCCCCTGGCTGCGCGCCGCGGACGAAACGTAAACTGGCAACTGCACGGCGACACGTCGTGGGGGGGCCCACATTTTGCCTGGGGGAAAGCGAACCATGCGCGTGCTCGTCCTCATCTGCTGCTGGGCGGTGGCTTGCTGGTGTGCAACGGGTCGCCTGTCGGCCGCCGCCGATGCGCCGCCGCGGCCGAACATCGTGGTGATCTTGGCCGACGACATGGGCTTTAGCGACCTGGGTTGCTACGGCTCGCGGATCGACACGCCGAACCTCGATCGCCTGGCGGCCGGCGGCCTGCGGTTTACGCAGTTCTACAACGCGGCGCGCTGCTGCCCGACGCGCGCTTCGCTGCTGACCGGTTTGTATCCGCACGAGGCCGGCGTCGGTCACATGCTGGGGGAGTGGGATCGCCCGGCCTACAGCGGCGGCCTCAACGAGCACAGTGCCACGTTTGGTCAACTGCTGCACGCGGCCGGCTATCGCACCTATCACGTCGGCAAGTGGCACGTCGGCGGCGTGGGGACGCGGAAAAGAAATGCGGAGCTGGGCCGCAATCATCCCTTGCAGCGCGGTTTCGATCGCACGTTTGGCACCGCCGGCGGCGGCGACTTCTTCAAGCTGCGACCCTTGTATCTCAACGATCAGGCCGTCGAACCCGACGACGATTTCTACGCCACCGACGCCTTCAGCGAGTGGGGCGAACGCTTCGTGCGCGAGCATGGGCGCGACCATGCCGGCGAGCCGTTTTTGTTGCACTTGTGCTACACGGCGCCCCACTTTCCGTTGCAGGCCAAACCGGCCGACATCGCCAAGTATCGCGGCAAGTTCCGCGACGGCTGGGACGCCGAACGGGCACGGCGCTTCGCGCAACAGAAGGAGCTGGGCATCGTGCCGAGCGATTGCCAACTGTCGCCGCGCGATCCCGTGGCGGTCGCTTGGGAGGATGTGCCGGAAGCCGAACGCGACGAATGGGATTTGCGGATGGCGGTCCACGCCGCGATGATCGATTGCCTCGATCAGGGCGTCGGGCGGGTGCTGGCCGCGGTTCGCGACATTGGCGCCGAGGAGAACACCTTGGTGCTGTTTCTGTCCGACAACGGCGCCAGCGCCGAGTTTTTGGATAGCTGGCCCGACCCGGCTCGCGGCCATCGCCCCGGCAGCGAGACTGGCACGCCCGACTCGCACCGCTGCCTCGAAATCGGCTGGGCCAACGCGGCCAACACGCCGTTCCGCGAAAACAAGATGTGGGCCCACGAAGGAGGCATCGCCACGCCGCTGGTCGCCTATTGGCCCGCAGGCATCAAGTCGCACGGCGGCCTGACCAACCAAGTCGGCCACATCGTCGACATCACGCCGACGCTGCTGGAGTTGGCCGGCGCCATGTATCCGTCGACGCTCGACGGCCACAATCTCAAGCCGCTGGCCGGTCTCAGTCTGGTGCCCGTTCTCTCAGGCGGGGAGTTAGGGCCGCGGACCTTCGGCTGGGAGCACGAAGGGAACCGGGCGATCCGCGTCGGCGACTGGAAAGTGGTCGCTACGTTCCGCGGTCCGTGGGAACTCTACGATCTGGCCCACGATCGAACGGAAACCAACGATCTGGCGGCCGAGCGTCCCGAAAAGGTCAAGGAGCTGACCGCCGCCTGGCAAGCGTGGGCCGATCACGTCGGCGTCGTGCCCTGGGAAGAGCTCCCCGGCGCCAACTACCACCCAACCGCCCGCTATCGCAAGAAGTCGGAGCCAGTTGCCGCTGAATAGGCTGAATCGGCGGTCGCCTCGCCCGACCTCGAGAGGGAAATGATGAACGCACCACAGAGGCACCGCTTGCTCGCTGGTTGGTTTTTGTGCGGGCTGGCGCTAGCTCTCGTCGCGCTGCCGCAGATTGCTCTGGCCGCCGAGCCCGCCGCGAGCGAGGCCACCGCGGAGACTGCCGCGACCAGTTCGCCGGAGTTGTGCGTGCTGACCTTCAATCTGCGGTACGCCAGCGCGACGCCGCCGAACGCCTGGAGCGCGCGGCGGCCAGCCGCCAAGGCGCTGTGGGACCGCGTGCAACCTGACGTCGTCGGTACTCAAGAAGGGGTCTATCAGCAGATCAAGAATATCGCCGCCGACCAGCCCGACTTCGCCTGGATTGGTCTCGGCCGCGAAGGAGGGAGCCGCGGCGAGTTCATGGCGATCTTCTACCGCCGCGACCGGCTCACGCCGCTGGAGTTTGATCACTTCTGGCTTTCCGACACGCCGGAGGTGATCGGTTCGACCACTTGGGGGAACAGCAACCGGCGGATGGTCACTTGGGTCAAGTTCCGCGACCAACAGGCCGACCGCGATTTCTACTTCTTCAATACGCATTTCGATCACCAGGTGCAGACCGCCCGCGAGCAGAGCGCCGCCCTGTTGCTGTCGCGGATCGAGGGCTTGAAGACGCGGCAGCCGATCATCGTCACCGGCGACTTCAACGCGCCGGCCGAGCGCGGCACGGTCTACGAACGGCTCGTCAATCCGCAGGCCTTGGTCGACACTTGGACCGTGGCCAAGGAACGCGGCCCGGCGATCGGCACGTTCCACAACTACGGCGGACCGCGCGAAGGGGGCGCCCGCATCGACTGGATCTTGTGCCGCGGCCCGCTCGCGGTCGAGCGCGCCGAGGTGATCACCGACAAGCTGGGAGACCAGTACCCCAGCGACCACTTTCCGGTGCTCGCCCGGCTGCGCTGGTAGCCCTCGATCGGTTACCCTGTCGCACTGGTGCGCGAGCCAGGGTGCGGCCGGCTTCTCGCAGAGGCCGAACCTCTCGGCGCCCGGCAGTGTCTTGGCCTGGTTTGGGACATCGCGTCCTGCACACCGCTTCCTTATTCACCGCTGCGCAGAGAATGATCCCGGCCGACCAGCGGAAGGCCGGGCGCCCTGGCCGCAAGCTATCAAGTCGGTTCATTTGCCGCGCAGCTATCAATAAACAACGCCCCCTGAACACCGCGTTCCGAACGCCCTGACATTGCCCTCGATTCTTCGCGATCAACTGCGGCTACCCCATGTTGCTTTCGATCACCGCCAGGCATCGACCCGCCGCCGACCTCGGGTACCTGCTGCACAAGCACCCGGCACGGTTCCAGTCGTTCGAGCTTAGCTTCGGGCAGGCGCACGTTTTTTATCCCGAGGTCAGCGAAGACTGCTGCACAGCGTGCTTGCTGTTGGACGTCGACCCGGTCGGCATGGTGCGCGGCAAGCAGGCGAACCAGAACTTTCTGCTGGCGCAATACGTCAACGACCGGCCGTACGTGGCTTCGTCGTTCTTGAGCGTGGCGATCGCGCAGGTGTTTGGCTCGGCGCTGGCGGGGCGGTGCGACGCACGCCCCCAGCTGGCATCCACCGCGCTGCCGCTCTCGGCCCAGATCGACGTGCTGCCGGTGCGCGGCGGCGAGCAGGTGCTCGTCCGCATGTTCGAGCCATTGGGGTATCAGGTCGAAGCGACACGCGCGCCGCTCGACGAGCAATTCCCACAGTGGGGCGATAGTCCGTACTTTTCGGTAAGGATCAGCAAGTCGGGCACACTTCGCGAATTGCTGACCCATCTCTACGTGCTTGTGCCGGTGTTCGACAATCAAAAGCATTACTTCGTCGGCGAAGACGAATTGGAGAAGCTGCTCCAGAAGGGGGAAGGCTGGCTGGCCGAGCACCCGGCGCGGGAAGAAATTGCCCGACGGTATCTGAAGTTTCGCACGAACCTGGTGCGCGCGGCGCTGGCCCGACTGGCCGAAGCGGATGACACGGCCGCGGCCGACGACGATCAGCGCCCCGGCGACGAAGCCGAAGCGGTGCTGGAGAAACCGCTGAGCCTGAACGAGCAGCGGATCGGCGCCGTGCTGGCGGCCGTGCGCGCCAGCGGCGCCACGCGGGTGCTCGACCTGGGTTGCGGCGAAGGAAAACTGCTAAGCGAATTGCTGAAGGATCGCCGCTTCGAGCGGATCGTAGGGCTCGACGTTTCGGTGCAAGCTCTGCAGCGCGCCGCGCAACGGTTGGGATACGACCGCTTGCCGGCGCTACAGAAGGAACGGATCGAGTTGATTCATGGGTCGCTCATGTACCGCGACAAACGGCTCGAGGGCTTCGCGGCAGCCGCGGTGGTCGAGGTGATCGAGCATCTCGATCCCCCCCGGCTCCAAGCGTTCGAGCGGGCGCTGTTCGAGTTCGCCCGGCCCGCCGTCGTGGTGCTGACGACTCCCAACGCCCAATACAACGTCAAGTGGGAGACGTTGCCGGCCGAGAAGTTCCGGCATCCCGACCACCGCTTCGAGTGGACGCGGGAAGAGTTTCAAGAGTGGGCTGGCGCGACCGCCGAGCGCCACGGCTACGCGGTCCGCTTTCAGCCGATCGGCCCCGAAGATGCGATGGTCGGCGCGCCGACGCAAATGGGGATTTTTGAACGGGCGTGAATCCCTCGCATCGTCATGCCGACCGGATCAGCAGACGCGGCTACTTTTTCGCTTTAGCTTCGGTGAGCAACCTGTGGATCTCCTGTTTTATTTCATCCTCGGGCGATGGAGCGGGGCCATGAATTCGGCACCAATATATTGGCGTGCGACCTTCATTATTTTTGATGCGGGGGTCGGCGCCGGCGGCCAAGAGCAACTTTACGCTGGCGACGTTATGGTCCGATGCCGCCCAATGCAGAGGCGTGTCCCCATCCGAATCCTGGACATTCACTTTGGCCCCACGCTTGATCATGGCTGCCAAGACCGCGGGCTGGTCCGAGGCACGATGCACCGGGGCGATATTGTCGGGACCGTCGATGTAGATGTGAGTCTTGGTATTAACCTCCGCGCCTTTTGAGATCAGCAGCATTGAGAGCGATTCATAGCCCGCGTCCACCGAAACTGACAGAGCTGTCGCGCCGTGGCCGTCATCCAGATCAAGATTTGCCTTAGCGGCGATCAGCAGTTTGGCGACTTCCACGCGCAGTTCATCGCGCTGGCGAATCAGCTTGGGATCAATGGCGTTCAATTGCTCGCGAGCAGTCTCAAAGGCTTCGGAGGTGTTTTCAGTGCGCGATTCAGGTTGAGGTTCGCGATGGCTGTTGGCGACCGCGAGCAGCGGAGTCCATCTGTCGGATCCAATTGAGGAGTAAGCGAGTGTCCATTTATCCTCGAAAAGCGCTTCGTCATATTCGCCAAATCGTGCGTCGGGGTTTGCACCGCCTGCAAGCAACGTTCGCACCTCGGCAATGTCCAACTCAAAAGCGGCAACCACCAATTGTTGGTCCCTGTCTAATCCTGAACCGGAACTACTTGGTGGCGCACCGATCCCAAGCAGCACGATGGCAGTCGTGGCAAACATGATTTCACCAGTCTTTGTTCCGAAGGCACATCGTCGCGGACGACGGCAAGCTTTATTGCACGGATTGTACTCCTAGAATGAACATCAAGCTTCCCAAACTCTCGCTGGTCGTGTTGATCGGCCCCAGTGGCTCGGGCAAGAGCACCTTCGCGCGCAAGCACTTTCTCCCCACCGAAGTGCTCTCGTCGGACTATTGCCGAGGGCTGGTGTGCGACGACCAGAACGATCAAGCGGCCACCGGCGACGCGTTCGCCGTGTTGCACTTCGTTGCCGCCCGGCGGCTGGCCCTGGGCAAGCTCACGGTCGTCGACGCCACGAACGTGCAGCCCGAGGCGCGCCGCCCGCTGGTGCAACTGGCGCGGCAGTACCACAGCCTGCCGGTGGCGATTGTTTTGAATCCGCCGGAAAGGGTGTGCCAGGATCGCAATCGTGACCGGCCCGATCGCGATTTTGGACCGCATGTGGTCGTGCAGCAGCGGTCGCAGTTGCGGCGTTCGCTACGTGGGTTGGGGCGCGAGGGGTTTCGGCACGTCTTCGTGCTCGAATCGCCCGCCGAGATCGACGCGGCGGTCGTCGAGCGCGTGCCGCTCTGGAACGACCGCCAGCACGAGTCGGGCCCCTTCGACATCATCGGCGACGTACACGGTTGCTGCGACGAGCTGGAAGCGCTGTTGGGCGAGCTGGGTTATCAACCGCTGGTTAGCAACAACCCCAGCCTGCCCGCCATGCCGACGTATGTACATCCGGCCGGTCGCCGCGCGGTGTTCGTCGGCGACCTGGTTGATCGCGGTCCGCGCATTCTCGACACGCTGGCGCTGGTGCGCAACATGGTCGCGGCCGGCACGGCGCATTGCGTGCCGGGCAACCACGACGTCAAGTTGCTGCGAAAGCTGCAAGGCCGGCAGGTGCAGATCACGCACGGGCTGGCGCAGACGCTCGCCGAGTTGGCCGCCCTGAACATTGCGGACGACGAGCGGACCGCGCTTGCCGAAGAGCTGGTCAAGTTCCTGGATGGACTGGTTAGCCACTACGTGTTCGACGGCGGCCGGTTGGTGGTCGCTCACGCCGGCCTGAAGGAGGAGATGCAGGGGCGCGGTTCGGGGCGCGTGCGAGATTTCGCCCTGTACGGCGAAACGACCGGCGAAACCGACGAGTTCGGCTTGCCAGTGCGGCACAATTGGGCCGCCGAGTACCGCGGCGCGGCGATGGTGGTCTATGGACACACGCCCGTCCCGGAACCGGAGTGGCTCAACCGAACGATCAACATCGATACCGGCTGCGTTTTCGGCGGGCGGTTGACGGCGCTGCGGTATCCCGAACGGGAGTTCGTTTCTGTGCCGGCGCGGCACACGTACTGCGAACCCTCAAGGCCATTTCTGGCGGACGAACTTCAAGCGCCGGCTTTGACGGCGCAACAGTTGTACGACGACGTGCTCGACGCCGACGACGTCATCGGCAAACGACTCGTGGTGACAAGGCTGCGCGGCAACGTCACGATCCGCGAAGAAAACGCCACCGCGGCGCTGGAAGTGATGAGCCGCTTTGCCGCGAATCCCAAGTGGCTCGTGTACTTGCCCCCGACGATGTCGCCGTCGGAGACGACGACCGTCGAAGGGTTGCTCGAACATCCGGCCGAGGCGTTCGCTTACTTTCGCGGTCAAGGGTGTCCGCAAGTCGTCTGCGAAGCGAAGCACATGGGCTCGCGAGCCGTGGTCGTGGTCTGCCAGGATGAAGCGGCCGCCCGTGCGCGGTTCGGCATCGACGAAGGGGAGTTGGGCATCGTTTACACGCGCACGGGGCGCCGGTTCTTTGGCGATCGGCAACAGGAGCGGCGCGTGCTCGATCGCGTGCGCGCGGCTATGACCGCGGCCGGCGTGTGGGAGGAGTTTCAGACGAGTTGGGTTTGCCTCGACTGCGAGCTGATGCCCTGGTCGGCCAAGGCCCAGGAGCTGCTGCGCTCGCAATACGCCGCAACTGGGGCGGCCGGACGAGCTTCGCTGCCGAGGGCCGCGAGCATGCTCGAAATGGCAGCCGTACGGCTCGCCGGCGACGAGCGCGACCGGGCGAGCGTGGCGTCGGCCGCGTTCGCAGCGCGGGGAGAGAACATCCAGAAGTTCGTGGCCGCCTATCGGCAATACTGCTGGACCGTGGACTCGGACGACGATCTCAAGCTGGCTCCCTTTCATCTGCTGGCGACCGAAGGGCGCGTTCACGCCGACAAGAACCACGTCTGGCACATGGACACCTTGGCTCGCGTCTGCCAGGCCGACACGCGGATGATGCTCGCCACGCCATATCAGGTGATCGACGTCACCGACGCCGAGAGCCAGGCACGGGGCATCGAGTGGTGGAGCGAGCTGACCGCCCGCGGCGGCGAGGGGATGGTCGTCAAGCCGCACGACTTTGTGTTCAAGGGTCGCAAGGGACTGAGCCAGCCCGCCTTGAAGTGTCGCGGGCGCGAGTATTTGCGGATCATCTACGGGGCCGATTACGATCAGGCGCCGCACCTGGATCGGCTGCGGAATCGCGGATTGGGGGCGAAGCGTTCGCTGGCGTTGCGCGAGTTTGCCCTGGGGATCGAGGGGTTGGAGCGGTTCGTCCGCAAGGAGCCGCTGCGGCGGGTGCACGAATGCGTCTTCGGCATCCTGGCGCTGGAGAGCGAACCGGTCGATCCGCGGTTGTAGGCAACTGCCGATAGCGGCGGCCTTGCTCCACGGGCGGATGCTGGCCAGGAGCGAAGCGCGGCCGCTACTCGCCGGCTAGCAGTTGGGGATCGATTGCCAGATCGAGCAGCACCTCGTCGCCAGCAGTGAAGCTGACGGTGCGTTCGACCGTGCGGGTGTGCCCGTCGCGGTCAAGTTCCGCGACGAAGTGGTAGTCGTAGCGTTGACCCGACTCGAGCCCTCGGATAACCACGTCGCGCTCCAAGGGAAGCGACGCGACGGTCTGGCCATCGACGGTCAGCCGAACGCCCGGCGGCAAGCGGAGATGAAACCGTGCCGCGTCCAAGTCGGTTGGAGTGTCTTCGCTCGGCTCCTCATCAGGGTCGCTGGGCGCGCTGGCGGGGGCAAGCTCACCGACCGCGTCGTTCGCCGAGGAACCGCCTTCCGAAGGGGGTTGCGCGCCGCTTGGGGGCGATGTCTTCGGGTGTTCGTAAACGCGCGTGATCCACAACCGCAGTTTGCCGGCTTGCGGCACCTCGGCCATTGTGAAGACACCGACGACGGCCGCTTCGATCGGCACCAGGCAATCGACTTCGAACCAGGCGCTATACGAATTGCTGAAATAAACGCCAGCACACTGCCGAAGCGCGACCGATTTGGCGGTCGTCGAGCGTTGTTGTGGAACGGATGCGACCGAGCGGGCCTTGGGGCAATCATCGGCCACGGCAGCGCCGCACGTCACCAGTGCGGCGACGAAAAGCCCCAGTGTTCCCGCCAAGTTATTCAAGTTTGGTACAAGCGGACGCATGATGCCCCCCACATGTGTCGCCAATAGCGATCAATCGGGCGCGCAGCCCGACATCAAGAACGTTTGCATGAAAAGCTACCTCTCACGATGCCAAGTGTAGCTCGCTCCGGAGGGGTGCGCCTGGGACGGCATAGGCGCAAAAAGGCGTGCGGGCCGCGCAAACGGACACCGCACGCCTTGGACGAAACGCACACGATGAGTGTGATGCGCTACGGCGGTGCGTACGCGAACCGCCGCGGCCTGTTGTAGATGCCGAGCCTAGGCTCCCGGTTGTGCGGAAGAATCTCCTCCGCCCGGCGGCCCGAGTTTCGGACTGTCGAACACGTCGCTGATCCAGAGCTTCACCTTGTTGATGCAAGCTGGGATCTTGACTTCGACCAGGGCACCGACGTGGGCGCAATCGATGGGGACAAGCGCGTCGGCTTCGTACCAGGCGCCGGTCTTGGCGTCGAAGTAACTGCCGCGGCACTGCTTCACGGCGTAGCATCCGACGACGACCAGGTACTTGTCACCCGCCGACGAATGCGACGAGCCAGCATGGCTCGAAGTGGAATAGGTGTAGCAGCTCGATGACGAACCGCAACGCCGAGACCGCCGTGCCCCGAAGGCGTCCTCACCCTGGCTGAGGGTGATCGCGGCAAGCGCGCCGCACAAGAACAATTTCCTCCAACTCATCCTTGGTCTCCTTCACTCGCTGCCGCCGATCCTGCCCGGTCGGGCAACCATGCCCTGATTATCGAGTGACTACCCCTAGCCCCTCGCCCGTTGTACCGGCGACCTGCGTGCTGTTGGTATCATCTTATACCTGTGAAGTCAACAAAATCTTGATGAATTTTGTGGACTGCTCGTTCGAGCGAGATGCAGAGTTATCTTGCTCACCGCAAAAATGCGAACTTCGCAGGTACGTGTCGCTGTACGCAACGCAATGGCTGCCACATCATTCGATCGGACGCGCACTTGTTGCAGTGGGGCGCACCCAAGTTCGACGGCGATCGCACCCCGCCACGCCCGCTGGATTAAGATGTTGCCATGGGCAGCGTCGTGACGGCGATCGCCGAACTGGTGGGCGTGCATCCCAACGTGGTGTGGATGCTCGGCACGTTGCTGGCGGCGCTGGTGATTGGCAGTGTTTTGCGGGTCGGCCGGGTGTTGACAGCGCCGTCGGACGCTGCCAAGAACCGGCAACGGCTTTCCAGCCTGCGCACCTGGTGGGTGCTCTTCTTTTTGATGTCGGCGATCGTGCTGGCCGGACGATACGCCGTCGTCGGGCTGTTTACCGTCGTCAGTCTGTTGGCCTTGCGCGAATTCCACGGCCTGGTCAGTGGGCGGATCGCCAGTGGGCTGTGGCCGTGGGCCATCGTGGCGGTTCCGATTCATTACGCGATCGTCCTGGGGGGCGCGCTCGGCCCCTTCTGGACGTTCATTCCAATCTGGGTCCTGGGAGTGCTGCTAGTACGGCTGGTCGTCGGCGAGCAGACGCGGCAGTTTCTGGAGACCGCCGGCACGGTCTTTCTGGGATTGATGCTGCTGGTGTTTCTCTTGTCGCACGCCCCGCTGGTGATCACGTTGCCGCTGGTTGCTCAGGATCAGGTTGCCGGCGGGATGGGGTTGTTCGTCTACCTGGTGGTGCTGACCGAGTGCAACGACATCGCCCAGGCACTGTGGGGGCGCCGCTGGGGCCGGCACGCGATCATGCGCATCGTCTCGCCGCACAAGACGTGGGAGGGATTTCTGCTGGGCGCGGCGACGACCATCGTGCTCGCGCTAGTGCTGAGCCGAGTGCTGACGCCGCTGGCTGACCGCACATTGCAGTTCGGCGCGCTGCGAGTGCAACTTCCCTACTTGCCGGCCGCGATCGCCGGAATGTTGATCGCGATCGGCGGCTTCTTTGGCGACGTCACCATTTCGGCGATCAAGCGCGAGGTGGGGGTCAAAGACAGCGGTTCGCTGCTCCCCGGTCAGGGAGGCATTCTCGATCGCATCGACAGCTTGACGTACACCGGGCCGCTGCTCTTCTACTTCGTGTACATCTTTTGCAGTTGAGGACCGCTGCTGGGCTGATGAGCTCGCCAACGCCGAAATCGCCGCCGGAAAACCCGCCCCCGCTTGGCGCCTCGCCGCGCGCATCTCGACTGAATTTTCCCAACTTGCTGTCGGGGTTTCGCTTTGTCGGCTCGTTCGTGCTGGTAGCTTTGGCCTGGTCAGGGGGCGGAGCGCTCGTCGTGCCGTTGTTTCTGGTCTTGTTGCTCAGCGACTGGATCGACGGCAAGTTGGCGATTCTCTGGAAACAGCAGACGACGTTCGGCGCCCGACTCGACAGCCTGGCCGACGTGACATTTTATTCGGCGGTGCTGATCGCGCTAGCGCTCTTGAAAGCAGACGTCATTCTGGCCGAGCTGGCTTGGATTGTGCCGGCCATCGTCGCTTACGGTTTGAGCTGCCTGGTCGGTTGGCTCAAATTCCGGAAGATCCCCACGTATCACACCCGCGGCGCCAAGACGGGCTGGCTGCTGGCGGGCCTGACCGTGGTGGCGATCTTTGCCCGCGAATGGCATTGGCCCGTCCGCGCCTTGGGAATCTGGGAGTTGCTGGTCAACGTCGAAGCGATCTTGATTACGCTGGTTCTGCCAACGTCGCTTGTGGACGTCCCGTCGTTGTACCATGCGTATACCGCGCGACGCCGACTGCTGAGCCAGAATGGCGAACGCGATCGCTCGCAGAATTTGCCACCGGCCTAGAATGTGCATTATCCGACCCGTCGAGCGTTGCGCGCGCGGGGGGCGGAGGAACGCTGTCGGAGCCGTGCCCACACGATCATGTTGACGTTGCTGCATATCTCGGACTTGCACTTTGGGCCACCGTATTTGCCGCACATCGGCGAGGCGGTGCTGCGCGCCGCGCCGCGCTTGCAGCCCGACGCCATCGTCGTCAGTGGCGATCTGACACAGCGGGCCAAGGCCGGGCAATTTCAGCAAGCCAGCCAATTTCTAGAGCGTTTGCCCGACGTTCCGCGGGTGGTCGTGCCCGGCAACCACGACGTGCCGCTCTACCGGATCTTCGAGCGCTTGCTGCGGCCGCACGACTTGTATCGGCAGTACATCCAAGAGGAGCTCTATAGCGTATGCCGTTTGAACGGAGCGCTGATCGTGGCGCTCGATTCCACGGCGCCGCGCAGCGCGATTTCCAACGGAAGGATCGGCAAGGCCGGGCTGGCGTTTTGCGAGGAAGTTTTTCGAGACGTCGGCGATGATCTCGTCAAGATCGTCGTGGCCCACCATCACTTCGTGCCGGCGCCCGATTACGAACGCGATCAAACGATGCCCAAATCGCGACGGGCGATCAACCTGTTTGTCGACTTGGGGGTGGAGTTGATTCTGGGGGGGCACCTCCATCGCGCCTACATCGGCAACACGCTCGACGTCTACCCCGGCGTGCACCGCGATCGGGGCGTGATCATCGTGCAGTGCGGCACCACGACATCGCGACGGGGCCGCGCGCGCGAGCGGGAGAAAAACTCGTTCAACCTGATCAAGATCGGCGACGAGATGTTGCGGATCACGCACTACATGTTCTTCGACGCGCTCGGCGAATTCGCCCCGGTCAGCCGGCATATCTTTCCGCGGCCGGGTCGCACGTTCGTCGAGGGGGTGCTCCATCATGCCGACTGACAGCTACTCCGCTTCTCGCGTGAGCGAAGTAATCATCCGCGTGTAATTGGCCCGCTCGTAAGCAGATTGATCCGCACAGCGCGGATGGCTGACGAGGCCTTTGATCTGCGCGATCGACTGATATCCCTTTTGATCCAACCAGCGCTCGGTCCCTTCGACGAGGGTCGTCAGGTGGGCGGGCCCATGCTGGATCAGGGCCGACGCCAGCATCGCGACATCGGCCCCGGCCAGCAAAACCTTCAGCACATCCTCGGCCAAATGAACGCCTCCCGTGCCGGCCAAGGAGACCGAGACCTGACCGCTCAATATGCCGATCCAGCGCAGTGCCAGCCGCAACTCGTCGCGGCTGCTGAGCACCAATTGCGGCGCGATCTCCAGGGTGTCCAAGTTGATGTCGGGTTGCAGGTAGCGATTGAAAATCACCAGACCATCGGCGCCAGCCTCGATCAAGCGGCGCGCCATGTCGGGGAGCGACGTGAAGAACGGGCCGATCTTGATCGCCAGCGGAATCGCAATCTGCTCGCGAATCGCCGCCACGATTTCCAGGTACCGCTCTTCGACCTGCTGGCTGCTGGCATGGTCATCGGTGGGGACAAAGTAGATGTTCACTTCCAGGGCGTCGGCGCCCGCTTCTTCGATGAGCCGCGCGAACCGCACCCACTGCCCGCGCGAGCTGCCGTTCAGGCTGCCGATGATCGGGATCGTCACCTCCTTCTTGGCGATGGCGATATACCGCAGGTAGCTATCCGGTCCCGAGTTGTAGTCGTCCAGGTCGGCGACGACGGGGCGAACTGCGAAGTTCGTCGCGTCGGCCGCGCTAGACCCTTCGCTGGCGGCCGATTGCAACTGCTCGGCGAATAGCGATCCCAACACCACTGCGGCGGCGCCCGCCTCCTCGAGCCGCTGCAGGTTATGCGACTGACCGCTCAGCGGGCTGGCTGCGACCACCAGCGGATTGCGCAACGTCAATCCCAGGTATTCCGTGGTGAGGTCGACGGTCATCGTCGTATCTCCCGCCCCGCCGAATTTCGCATTCGAGCTATCAGTTTTGGCGCGGCCGGGCGCGGTTGCGGCCGCGTCGGGGTGGATACCACTCGGCTTTGACGTTGTCCTGGTTCCAGCGATCCCAATCGGCGGCCAACTCCGCGACCTTCGCAGGTTGTTGTTTGGCGAGATTGGTTTGCTCGCTGATATCCTTGCTCAGGTCGTAGAGTTCCGCCCCGGCGATGCTGGCCGGCTCTTGCAAGCTGACCCCCTGAATCCCCTCGCCGCCGGCCCCCTTGACCAGTTTCCAATTGCCTTTGCGAATCGCCACTTGCGGCCCGAAACGCCAGTACAAAGCTTCGTGCGGCGCACCACCTTGTACGCCGGTGACGTACGGCAGGAGATTGACGCCATCGAGTTTCCAAGCGGGCTCAATCTCGACGCCGGCCGCGGCTAGCGCCGTGGGGCAAATGTCGAGCTGAATCACTGGCCGGTCGTCGGTTTTGCCGGCGGGAATGCGCCCCTTCCATTGCACCATGAACGGCACGCGAATTCCCCCTTCCCAGGTTTGCGCCTTGAAGCCGCGTAGCGGGCCATTGTCGCTCGTCGTTTGCCGGGTCGGCCCGCCATTGTCGCTAAAGAAAAAGATCAACGTGTTTTCCTCCTGACCGAGCTCGCGAATCTTGGCGAGCACGCTCCCGACGGCATCGTCCATCGCCGACTGCATGCCGGCGTAGCGCTGGCGTTTGCTGTCGGTGATGTCGGGGAATCGCGCGAGGTACTTCTTGGTCGCTTCCAACGGCCCGTGCACCGCGTTGAACGACAGATAGCAAAACCAGGGGCCAGCCTGGTGGTCGTCGATGAACTTCACCGCTTCGCGGGCGAAGGCGTCTGTCGTGTAGCCATCGATGTCGGTCGTCGGCGTGGTGCCGCGCAAAATCGGATTCGCCTTGTCCGCCGACGCGTCGAAGTACGAATGCGCTCCGCCGAGAAAGCCGTAGAAGTCGTCAAATCCGCGCTTCAGCGGATGAAACGGCGGCTCGTAGCCCAGGTGCGACTTGCCGAACCAACCGGTCTCGTAACCGGCCGCTTTGAGGCGATCACCGATCGTGGTTTCGTTCAACGACAGGCCACACGTGGGCGGAGACAACTGGGCCGGCCCCGGATTGAATTCGTGTCCGAACCGCGTCTGATAGCGACCCGTCATCAAACCGGCCCGCGTCGGGCTGCAATACGGACCGCTGACATAACCGCTGGTGAACCGCACGCCGGCGGCGGCGATGCTATCGATATGCGGCGTGGGAATCTCGCTGGTGAAGCCTTGGCACCCCAGCTCGCCGTAGCCGAGGTCGTCGGCCAGAATCACGAGCACGTTCGGCTTGGCCGGCGCGGCGGCATAGGCCGGACGAATTGCCAGGCACACGAGGCCCATGGCAAACAGAAAGCGTCGAATCATGTTTGTGCTCCCCTGCTCAAGCCGAAGAAAATTGTCAGGCCGCCAGGCGCGTCGACGGTTCGCATCCGCCGACTCGCCGAGCGTCAGTTTAGCACAGCGCCGCCGGGGCCGCCCCCACGAGCAATTTGTCCGCGGGGGGCAACGAAATGCCGTCGTGTGATAAGTAGCCGCAAGGCAGGTGAACCAGTTTGCACAATGGTGTTCGGCGCGCCCGCCCTGCAGCCGGTTGGCCGGTTCATTTCCCGGCGCAGTGATGATATAGAATGCACCAGCCGGCCGCGGCAGCACAGGGGACAGTGTCCCTCGCGGGCGGTCGATTTGCCAGGAGAGCCGCGCAGTGAAAGAGATCTTCGAACAGGTCGTCGACAGCTACCACCGCTGCCGTCACACCGGCGAATTCTTCGACACGTTCTACGAGATCTTCCTGGGCAAATCCCCCGAGATTGCGGCGAAGTTTGTCCACACCGATTTCGCTCATCAGAAGCTGATGCTCAAGCAATCGCTGTTCGAGATGTTGAATTTTTACGGCGGGATCGAGTCGGTGCGGCAAGAAATCGAACAACTCGGCCGGCGACATCGCGAGCTCGACGTGCGGGCCGAACACTACGAGTTGTGGCTCGATTCGCTCTGCGAGGCGGTCGTCCGGCACGATCCCGAATACCGCGAGGAGTTGAGCCAACTGTGGCGCGAGGCCATGCGGCCGGGTATCGCCACGATGCTCGCTGCGCCAGGCTGAGCTAGCGCGCTGCGCGCCAGCGCTGGTGCCAGCGACGTACCAGCAACGGCACAAACGCCGCCAGCCCGATCGCCAGCAGCACCGCGCTTTCCGGTTCGGGCACGGCGATCACCGACGCGAAATCTCATGAACGGCACGCCGGCGATTGATGCGGCCCTTTGAGCAGCTAGAAACGCGACGAAGACTCGACGAGCTCTTCTTCACTGGCTTCAAGCGGCTCTGGTCTAGGCTCGCGAACGCCAGAGCGCCGCTGCAAAAACTCCCAATCGACGTTGGCATGCGCGCCATTCTGCGAGCGGCGTTTCGTCCAGTCGGTGAGCACTTCGAGACAGGCGTGGTCGATGTAGCGCAGGCGCTCGCAGACGACGCGGACCTCGACATCGGCCGGCACGCTGTCGAGCGCCTCGGCCAGCTTGGGCAATTGCAAGAACGTCGCGGCGCCGGCCAGCCGTACGGTCCAGATTTTACCTTGCCGGGATCGCTCGACCCGCACGTTCAATCGCGAGAAGTCGTACAGCAATTTCGCCGCCGAGAGCACGATGCCAACGGCGACGCCGGTGAGCAAGTCGCGCGATACGACCAGCACCAGCGTCACGACGTACACCAGCACCTCACCCTTGCCGTAGGCCCACAGCTCGCGGAGGGCCTTGAAGTCAATCAAGCGGTAGCCGGTATAGACCAGAATCGCGGCCAGGGCCGACGTTGGCACCAGTCGCAGTAGAAATCCGAGTACCGACACGAACAGCAGGATCCAGAGCCCGTGCAGAATTGTCGACAGTCGGGTGCGAGCGCCGGCATTGACGTTCACGGCACTGCGAATGATGACACCGGTCATGGGCAGTGCGCCGAGCAGCCCGCACAGAACATTGCCAACTCCTTGCGCCGCTAGTTCCCGATCGTAGCGAGTCCGCGGTCCGTGGTGCATGCGGTCGACCGCCGTCGCGCATAACAACGTTTCGGCGCTGGTCACCATGGCAATGACGAACACAAAGGGCACCAATTCCATGAAGGGCGCTTTTGCCAATACCGACCAGGACGTAAAGTGCACGGCGTCGGTGAGGCGGTCGGGCACTTCGACATACAGCACAGGAAGCTTCAGGATGCCGACCAGCAACGTGGCCACCAAGATGGCTACGAGCGGCGGCGGGATCACCTTGGAGAAGTTTGGCAGCGCCGCGCGCCAGAGCACCAGGACGGCGATCGTCAACAGGCCGACTTTGGCGGCCCAATCGTGATTCTTGAGCTGCGCCAGCAATTCTCCCAGGGCTGCGACGGCCGCGGTCTGCGAGGTGTTCAGTTGGGCGAAATCGCGCGACTCCAGATCATCGAGCGCGGCTTGCGAGACGCGATACGCCTGCGAAGCAGCCTCGGGCAGCTCGAATTGCTTGCGCGGTTCGGCCTCGCGGACACTTCGGGCCATCGCCAGCAATTCGCCCAACTGCGAAGTGATTTCGGTCTGGCGCTCAATCCACGAGTCCAGCATCGCCGCATCGACGCCGACTTCTGCGTCGGGGGGCAACTCGCGGGCCACGTGCTCGGCGACCAATTCCTGCAGTTCGGACTGATGTTCGTGTAGGCCGCCGGCCTGCTGCAATAAGAAGACCTTGCGTTCGCGGTCGCCGCTGCTCCCCAGCGTCGGCAGCGGCAGGCCATTTTTGACGGCACGCGGCAGGGTGAGGATGTTTTGCAGGCCGCTCCCTTGCGGCTTGTCGTCGACCATGACGTGAAACTGGCTGGCCGCGATCAGAATGCCAATACCGGCCAGCATGCCATGAATGACCGCCGGCGAAACCGCGCGAAACCACTGCCCTAAGCGAAGCGACCCCGCCAGCAATTGCAGTACGCCGGCCCCCAGCACGACGATCCCCAACATCGGCAATCCGTGCTGCTGAACGAGGTCGTAAACGACGACGATCACGCCGTTGCCAGGACCGCTAACTTGAAATGGCGAACCGGTCAGCGAGCCCACGATCAAGCCACCGATGATGCCGGTGATCAGGCCCGAGCCGACGGGCGCTCCGGCCGCCAGGGCCAGTCCCATGCAGAGCGGCAACGCGACCAGGAATACCACGATCGAAGCCGAGAAGTCGTGTCGCAAGCGACTCTTCCAGGTCTCATCGTGGCCGGTAGGTGGCGAATTCGTGCTTGGCTGAACGTTGGTGGCCACGCGCGGTCTCCTTAGATCGACTGGATTGCCCGAGCCCCGGTCGGCATCGCCAGGTCGGGCGACGCGTGACCGTTGACCGCCACGAATTGCTCGAGATCGGGGCTATACGTAAAGACTTCGCCCGTCTCGAATTTGTAAACCCAGCCATATAAGGCCAATCGCTTTTGCGCCAGGGCGACGGCGACGGCCGGATGCGTGCGCAGGTTTTCGAGTTGCGCCAGCACGTTCTCCTGCACGGCCACGTTCAGTCGGTCGTCGTCGTTAAGTTGCGCGTAGTTCTCGACCACTACCCGCCGCGTCACCTCGGCGTGTCCCAGCCAGTCGGTCAGGCTCGGAAAGCTCTTGACTTTCTCGGGATGCAGCAAGGCATCCATGGCGCCGCACTTGCTATGCCCGCACACGACGATCGCCGGTACTTTCAGCACGGCCACGGCGAATTCGACCGCGGCTGCCGAACTGGTATCGGCGTGGTAAGCCGGCACCAGGTTACCGACGTTGCGCAGCAGGAAGAGCTCGCCCAGCTCGGTATTGGTGATCAGGTTGGGTACGACCCGCGAGTCGGAGCAGGTGATGAACAACGCCTGCGGGTGCTGTCCGCGCGCCAACTGGGCGAACAGCTCGCGCTGCGCGGGTAGTACATGCTCTTGAAAATGGTGTATGCCAGCCAACAGTTGTCGCATGAAATGGATCCTCGTCGTTGAAGCGAGTCCTCGGCAGATGCCCTGCACGCCAGTTCGGGAGTTGCCGGTGTCGATCGCGCGAGCGCATGTCTGAGTCGCTCGCGGGCGCGCACAAATGCAACCGGGTGACGACGAACCGCACTACGGTCGAACTAGCAGCGTAGGAAAGCGCCGCAGCCGTTGAATATATGAGTGGTCTTGACGTGCACGTCGCTGGTGCGAGCGACAGGGTCGGCCGCGGCCGAACCGTGCTCGGCCGGCCGCCACCCGACAGGCAGTCTCCGGACCCGCGACCGGCCACGCTGGTTTAGATCTTCGGCCAAAGCATCCGTGGCCGACTCGCCGGAGTCGCGCGAGTTCTGTTCTTCTTCCTCGGTCACGCGCCAGCTTGACGGCGTGGCCTGCCCCAAACCGGGCACCGCCAGCACAAGCCCCAGCGCCAACAGCAGTTGGAAGCTGCTTCGCAGGCGGTGCGCGGTGCTGGCTGCGGCCAGATGCATGGGTGACTCAGGGTAGAAACCGCCGAACAAGCGGAGAAATCGTGCCTTAAGTATCGCACGTGAGATAAAGGAAGTTTAATGAATCTCCCTGGTCGCGACAAGAGAATTGGACCGCCGACAGCAAGAGTCTTCGCGGGCTAAGGCCCGCGCATCTGGCGCCGGAAGCACGAACCGACCAGATCGGCGGGCCAGGGTCCAGGACGGTTACCGGGCAGCCCGCAGCCGTGCCAGCGACTCCTCGATCGAAGCCAGCCGGGCTTCGAGCTCGGCCAGGCTGGCTCGTTCGGCGGCCACGACTTCGGCGGGGGCGCGGTCGACGAAGCTGGCGTTAGCCAGCTTCTTTTGTTTAGATTCGATGAAGCCGCGAGTCTTTTCGCGTTCGCGTTCGCTCTTGGTAATCTCAGCGTCCAGGTCGATCAAGCCGGCCAGGTCGACAAACACCTCGCAGCCGGCCGCCAGAATCTTGGCGTGCGTCGCCGGCACGGCGGCAGCGGGCCCCCAGGCGGTTGCCTCGGCCCCCGCGAGCGACGCGAAGTACGGCGCCAGCGGCGAAAACTCGCGAGCGGTCGCCGCGTCGCAGCGCGCGGCGAACTTGATCACGGTCTTCGGCGCGACACCCTGTCGCGCCCGCACATCGCGCAAACCGCGGAGCAGTTCCTGGAAGCGGGCGAACCGCTCTTCGACGCCGGCATCCCGGCGCGCGGCGTCGGCCGCCGGCCAGGGGGCGATCATGATGCTCTCGGCTGGATCCTCGCTCGCCGTCAATCCGCGCGCTGGGGCGGCCGCGGCCAATCGCTGCCACACCTCTTCGGTCAAGAACGGGATGAACGGGTGCAACAGCCGCAGCAGATTGTCGAGCGCGTGCGCCAGCACTCGCTGCGCCGCCGGGCGCTGCGCCTCGTCTTGCAAACGCCCTTTGATCATCTCGAGGTAGAAACTGCAGAACTCGTCCCAGGCGAAGGCATAAAGCTGCCCGGCTGCCTCGGCGAACTTGTAGGCTGCGAGCGCGGCCGTCACAGCGTCGGTCACCGTCGCCAGGCGGCTGAGCACCCAGCGGTCTTCGAGCGCCAGTTCGTCGTCGGCGACCGGACCAGGTTCGTAGCCCGCCAGATTCAGGATGGCGAACCGCGAGGCGTTCCACAGTTTGTTGGAGAAGTTGCGGCCAAACTCAAATCGCTCGCTCACCACGGCGCTCCGCGGCAACTGGCGGTCGGCATCGGTCTCGGCCCATTGCGTGCCAAACATCTCGCCGCACGACGGGCACTTGATCCGCGCGTGCAAGCGGTTCTCGCGAGTTTGCTCCACGAGCTTCTGGCAATGCGGGCACTCGAACTCCACCGGCATGCGAATGTCTTGCGTTTCGGTGGCCAGATAGGCAATGCCGAAGCGCAGGGCGTCTGCGCCGAACTTGTCGATCACGTCGAGGGGATCGACCCCGTTGCCTTTCGATTTCGACATCGTGTCGCCGTAGCGATCGAGAATCTTGGGGTGGATGTACACGTGGCGGAACGGCACGTCCCCCACATTCGACAGCCCTGTGAGCACCATCCGCGCCACCCAAAGCGTGATGATGTCGCGGCTGGTGATCAACAAATCCGTGGGGTAGTAGTAACGCAACTCGGGGGTGTCGTCGGGCCAGCCGAGCGTGCTGTGCGGCCATAGGGCGCTGCTGAACCAGGTGTCGAGCACGTCGGGCGTTCGCTCGAATCCGTCAGCCTCGAGAGTACGAATTATCTCTGCTGAGTCGTGCTGCAGCGCTACGTGCGTGTAATCTTCATCAAATTGGATCGCAAATGATGCGCTGTCGCTTGGATTCGAGAGCGTCAAACGAGCTTCGAGCTGTTCATCATTCTGCTTGCGCAGACGAGTCCACACGGGAATCTGGTGCCCCCACCAGAGTTGCCGGCTCACGGGCCAGTCGCGCTTTTCGCCCAGCCAGTCGAGATAGCTCTTGGCGTACCGTGGCGGGAAGATCTGAACGCGGCCGTCGGTCACCGCGTCCATGGCCGTCTGCGCGAGGTGCTGCATCCGCACGAACCATTGATCGGCCAAGCGCGGCTCGATCGGCGTCTTCGAGCGGTCGCTGTGCGCCAGTTCGATTTCACGGTCTTCGATTTCGGCCACCAGCCCGGCCGCTTCGAGATCGGCCACCACGCGGCGGCGCCCTTCGGCAATCGATAGCCCCTGATAGGGCCCGGCGTTTTCGTTCAGCGTGCCGTCGGCATTGAGGATGTTGATCATCGGCAACTTTTGCCGCTGCCCAACCTCGTAGTCGTTGGGATCGTGCCCGGGGGTAATCTTCACGGCGCCAGAGCCCAGCTCGGGCTTGGCCCACTCGTCGGCCACCAGCGGAATCGGCCGCTTCAGTAGGGGCAGCTCGAGCTGGCGACCCGCGCGGGCCATGTCGCGCAGCTTCAAGAGCTCGGGCAGATGCGTGCGACGGCGCTCGCCGAGCTTCTCCAGTTGGGCTTCGATCTCGGGGCGCTCCTTGGCGCCGGCGGCGGCCAGCTTTTCGCGCAGCGCTTGTTCCACGGCGTCGAGCGCGGCGGCCGGGTCTGGGTGCACGGCCACGGCCGTGTCGCCCAACATCGTTTCCGGGCGCGTGGTGGCGATGGTCACGAACTCCGGTTCACCCGGCCGCGGATCGATCACCGGATACTTCAAGTGCCAGAAGTGCCCCTTGACCGTTTCGTGGAACACTTCGTCGTCGCTCACGGCGGTCTGCAGGAAGGTGTCCCAATTCACCAGCCGCTTGCCGCGATAGATCAGCCGCTTGCGGAAGAAATCGAAGAACGTGTGCCGCACCGCCCGCGCGCACTGCTCGTCGAGCGTGAAGCGAGTGCGCTGCCAATCGCAACTGCAGCCCATTTGCTTGAGCTGACCGAGGATGCGGGCTTCGTAGGCGTCCTTCCATTGCCAGATGCGGCGCACGAGCTCGGCGCGGCCCAGCTCGTGGCGGCTCTTCTTCTCTTCGGACAGCAGTCGCCGCTCGACCACGGCCTGCGTGGCGATGCCGGCGTGATCGGTACCCGGCATCCAAAGCGCGTTGAAGCCCTGCATGCGCTTGAAACGCACGATGATGTCTTGCAGCGAGTTGTTCAGCGCGTGGCCGAGATGCAGCGCGCCGGTCACGTTCGGCGGAGGGATGACGATCGAAAACCGCTGGCGGCCAGGCTCGGGCTCGCTGTGAAAGTAGCCGCGATCTTCCCAAAAGGTGTACCACCGCTGCTGCGCGGCGCGGTGGTCATATTGCTTGGGGAGTTCCTCGGTCGTCGTCGGGGAGGACATCGTGTACTCGCTTGCTAATCGATCAACCAACCGCCTGCTAACTCTTCACAAGTTCTGGCGTCGTGCGGGGGCTCTTTTTCGCTTCATCCTTGTAGAGCTTGTACTCGAAACTGTCGACCAGGGCGAGCCAACTGGCCTCGATGACGTTTTCGCTCACGCCGACGGTGCCCCACAGTCCGCGGTCGTCCTGGCTTTCGATCATTACCCGCACGCCGGCCGCGGTGCCGGCATCGGAGTTGATCACGCGGACCTTGTAATCGACAAGCCGCATTCCGGCGAGGTTCGGATAGACGTCGGCCAAAGCTTTGCGCAAGGCGGCATCGAGCGCGTTGACCGGGCCATCTCCTTCGGCGACTTCGTGCAGCACCCGATCGCCGACGCGCAGCTTGACCGTGGCCTCGGTCGTCACCGAGCCGTCGGGCCCGCTTTCGACATTCACGCGATAGCTCAAGCGCTCGAAATGCGGCGCGAAGCTGCCGGCGCACTTCTTGACCAACAGGTCGAACGAGGCTTCGGCCGCCTCGAACTGATAGCCGCGATTCTCGAGCGCCACGACCTGGCCCAACACTTTGTCGAGCAACACTCGATCGTTGGGCAACGCGTGCCCCTTGGCGAGCGCCTCGATGTTCGAACGGCCCGACAGCTCGCTCACCAGCACGCGCCGTTCGTTGCCGACGCTTTCGGGGGCAATGTGCTCGTAGCTGGCCGTAGCCCGATTGATGGCATGCACGTGCATGCCCCCTTTGTGGGCGAACGCACTTTGACCGACGAACGGTTGCCCGGGCCGCAAATGCAGGTTGGCCGTCTCGTACACGAACCGCGACAGTTCGGTGAGATGCGTTACGCCGTCAGCAACGAGTACCTCGTAACCGCGCTTTTTCAGGCCCAGGTTGGCGATTACCGAAACCAGGTCGGCGTTGCCGCAGCGCTCTCCCAGCCCGTTGATCGTCCCCTGGACGTGAACGGCGCCCGCTTCGACGGCCGCCAGCGAGTTGGCCACGGCCAGTTCGCAATCGTTGTGGCAGTGAATGCCGATCGGCACCGGGACGGCGGCCGCGGCCTCGCGCACCAAGGTGGCCACCTCGTCGGGCATGCTGCCACCGTTAGTGTCGCAAAGCACGACCAGCTCGGCGCCGGCCTCGACCGCGGCGCGGATCGTGCGGCGGGCGTAGTCGGGGTTCGACTTCCAGCCGTCGAAGAAGTGCTCGGCGTCGTAAATCACGCGCCGGCCGGCGGCCCGCAAGTAGGCGACCGTTTCGGCGATCATGGCCACGTTCTCTTCCAGCGAGACGCGCAAGATTTCCGTGGCATGGAAGTCCGACGTCTTGCCGACGATCGTCAGCACGGCCGCCTGTGACTCGAGCAAGGCCGCCATCCCGGGGTCGGCATCGCAGGCGATTCCCTTGCGGCGCGTCATGCCGAAGGCGCACACCTGCGTGTGCCGCAGCGGCAACTGCCGCACGCGCTGAAAGAACTGCGTGTCCTTCTCGTTCGAGAGCGGATACCCCCCCTCGACGAAGTCGAAACCCAGCGCGTCGAGCCGCTCGGTAATCAGAAGCTTGTCTTGCAGCGAGAGGTTGACCCCTTCTCCCTGGCAGCCGTCGCGCAGCGTGGTGTCGTAGATCTGGATGCGGGTCATGGGTTCACCCGTTGGTAGTGTTCGATCAACAAAAAAACCCTGGGGCCGGTCGGGCCTCAGGGCTGCTGGCTTTGTTTTGTGTTTCGCCGTCGCGAGCCTTAAGGCCGAAAGTGGTCTCCAATAATCACGATCCCCGAAATAATCGAGCGGACCCCGACGGGGCTGGCGACGACTCGGTGATCGGAATATCGGGCCACGGCAAAAACAGCCAAAAACGCGGGCTGACGGAGCGAAACTCGGCTCTCAAGCTTAGGTGCGGCCCGCGGGGATGTCAACCGCGGGGTAAGGTCGTCGCCCTTCGGTGGCAAACTCGGGATCGTCGGCTAACACCCGCTCGGCTTCTGTCCCCACGGCCCATGCGAACTTCATCGCCAAGAAACACATAAGCGCCAAAGCCGGCCAGAACAACTTCGAGTTCGGTTGCTTGTCGATTTCGTAGCGCCAGAACGGACTTGGCGAACCACGACTCAAGTACCATTGGTCGAGACTAGTTTCGGCATTTAGATCGACGGCCAAACGTTCGATCACCCGGATTGGCCGCGTCGTGTGGATGACTGTCGGTTCGAGACAAAGCGCCGCGAAGAGAACCAACGCCAGCACGAACACCGTGCTAAGGCGGAACTGAAACCAGCGGCGCGGGCGCGAGGATTGCATAAGTTCGAGTACTGCTCCCTAAACTACTATAAACCATCGGCACCAAGATCACCCTCGCTCCGTAACCTCCTCGCGGGTCAAGTCACGCTGCGCAAGGTGGCGGATCGCAAGCACAACAACGTCGCTTTCTTGAACCAAGTACACCGCTCGGTGCGTCGGCTGCCTGCGAACGCCGTAGTTGATTTGGCGCAGTTCCAACGAGAACCGCGAACTTTCGCGAGCGAGCGGATGCCTTGCTGCGGTGTCGCGTAATCCTTGCAGGGCCTTGAGAAAACCAGCGTACCACCGCTCAGCTTGCTCAAGCGACCGGTTGTCCGCCCACCACTGCGTTGCTGCGAGTAGCTCCCGTTTAGCCCGCGCGGACAATACGACTCGCAAGCTCATTTTCGCGACGTGAAGCCAAACCGCTGCTGAATCTCAGCGTCGACCTCATCCAGCGGATGGACTCGGCCGGCCCACAAGTCGTCGAGACCTTCTTGAATCGCCGCAACATCATCGGATCGGTCCGCCAACGCCAGCAGCGCATCGCGAAGCAGATCGTCCTCAGTTTGATAATGGCCTGCTGCCATTTGGACGCGAATCAATTGCTCGACGTCCGCGGATACTTGAAGCGTCATACTAGATCCTCCAGCGCTCGGATCCATTCTACGATACATGCGGGCGCAGGAAAACGCGGCTTCCTGGCAACGATTCTAGAGTGCGGTTCAAACCTGAACCGAGCTTCATCGCCGGCCGAATGCCGCGACGGGAGAATTCGTACTGCAACCAGCCTTTATCACAGTGGTTGCTATCGCACCCGCAGGCGGGCGCGGATCTGCGCGGCCACTTTCGGAGCATCGGCCGCCATGCCGTGCAGGAACTCGCTGGCCACCGTGCGGCCGCAAGGAATGCCGACGAAATACAAGCCCGGCCACGAGCGGCTTTGGTTGTCGTCGGCCAACGGTTGCCCGCCGCTGGCCCGCGCGACCTGATTCGGCAGGAAGGGCATCTTGAACTCAAAGCCGGTCGCCAACACGACCACATCGAAGCGGGCCGCCCAGCCGTCGGCGAAGGTCGCTTGCCGGCCATTGAACTTGACGACCGGTCCCTGCACCTCGACGAGCCCTTGTTTGCGGTACTTTCGGAAGCCATTGTCGGTCCCCGTGAACGCGGGTCGCGATCCGCAGCGCTCGCCGAACAACCAGCGCGGCAAGCGACGCGTGAGCGGATAGGTCAAGCGCCGCAGGTCGTAGCCCAAGACCTTCGCCCACGAAAAGCGCACTCGCTCGCGGCGGCTGCTGACGACCACGGCCGTGCCGGCCTTGGCACACTGTTCGGCGATCGCAATGGCGCTGCTCGCGCCACCCACGATCAAGATGCGCTGACCGGCCACGGCGGCATGCCCCGGCCAGTCACGCGAGTGAAACACACGCGGGCCGAGTTTGTCGCCCTGGCCATCGCTCAGACCTGCGATGGTCGGCTGCACCGGATGATCGCACATGCCGGTGGCCACGACGACCGCTTCGTACCGGCGCGGCTGCGATTCGCCCGCCATGAAAACGCGATACCGATCGCCGACGCGCTCGATCTTGTCGATGTGCTGCCGATCGGCAACCAGGCCATGATGGGCGGCGTAGCGTCGCAGGTAGCGGCGATAGTCGGCAATCGTGATGTATCGTGTGGGAGCCTCGATCGGCAGGCCAGGCAACTGCGTCGTCTTGGCGGGAGACGACAGCACGATCCCCCCTTCGAGCCGGGCGTAGGCTCCGCCGATTCTGCCGGAGCGGTCGACCAGGTCGGCCCGCACGCCCACCATTTTCAAACTGGCGGCGGTCGCCAGGCCGGCCGGGCCGGCGCCGATCACCAGCACGCGGGCTTGAGGGCGATAAGGTCTTCGCGGGGGGGCCGCTCGAAAACTCGTGCTCGCCGCCGGCGAAGTCTCGCGTCGCGGCGGCTTTTCGCTCGGCCTGGGAATGCGTTTGGTGCGGGTCGAGGCACGCGGCAGAGTGATTGTGTCGCTCATCGGAAGGCGTCCGCTGCAAGCTGGGGTCGGAAGATAAGCGGCCGAGAGTCCCGTCGGCCGCTACCTTGCGAGAGCGCAAGCTAGTTGGGGTTGTTACATTCTAGCCACCCTGGGTGCGAAAACCCCTGAAAATGTGCCACTTAGGCCCGTCGCCGGAAATGGGGGGCCGGGGGCCCCCCGGCGTCGTCGTCCGCGTCGTCGTCGGCCGTTTCGTCCCCTTCGTCGAGCTCAGCAGCCGCGTCTTCCTCGTCTTCGAACTCCTCGTCGCCCTCCTCCTCGTACTCGTCCGCTTCTTCCTCGTCGGCCTCTTCCTCGTCCGCTTCGTCATCGGCGTCGGGGTCGTCTTGGTATTCGTCCTCTTCCTCGTCGTCGGCAAAGGGAGCCTCGTCGAAGGCGTCGTCCTCCTCCTCTTCGACGTCTGCGTCGTCCTCAACTGGAGCAGGTCGCTTCTTACGCGCCGGCACCGGCGCGGCAGGCGGGCGCTGGCGGGGTGGCGGCAACATCGCCCGCGGCGGACCGGCCGAGGCCGCGGCGCTGGCCGCGGCCAGCCGATCGTCGGCTTCCGCTTCGCCCGTCATGGCTTGCCACTGCTCCATGGTGACCAGCACTTCGCGGGCTTGCGAGCCGTTGTACTGGCCGACGATGCCATCTTCGGCCATGTAGTCGATCAGCCGGGCCGCGCGGCCGTAGCCAATGCCCAACGAGCGCTGCAAGAGCGACACACTGCCGCGCCCTTCGCGGATCACGATGTCGACCGCCGAATCGTAGAGCTCGTCGTTGTGGCGGCTCGAACCTTCCTTGGCGTCGGGCGCCGCAGGCTTGAGCGCGACGAGCTCTTGCACGAACTGCGGCTCGGTCGTGCCGACCACGTCGACGACATGACTGATTTCGTCGTCGCTGACATAGGCCCCTTGCCCGCGCAACAAGGTGCTGGTGCCGGGCCACAAGAAGAGCATGTCGCCATTGCCCAGCAGTTTGTCGGCCCCCATTTCGTCGAGCACGACGCGGCTGTCGGTGCGACTGGCGACCTGGAACGAAATCCGCGCTGGCAGGTTCGACTTGATCAGACCGGTGATGACGTCGACCGTGGGCTTCTGCGTGGCGAGCACCAGGTGAATACCGACCGCTCGGCTCTTCTGCGCCAGCCGGATAATGTGCGCTTCGACCTCCTTGGCGGCGGTCATCATCAAGTCGGCCATTTCGTCGGCCACGATGACGATGTACGGCAGATGCGTCGGAATGTGCTGGCGATCCTCGTCGTTCTCGGGCTGCAAGCGATCGAACAGCTCTTCTTCGCCGAGCTGGTTATAGACGCTGATGTGCCGCACGCCGGCGCGGGCCAGCAGGGCATAGCGCTCTTCCATCTTGTCGACTGCCCAGGCGAGGATCGCCTCGGCCTTCTTCATGTCGGTGACTACCGGGTGCATGAGGTGCGGCAGCCGCATGTAGCTGCTGAGCTCGACCATCTTGGGGTCGATCAACAGCATCCGCACGTCGTCGGGGCGGCGCGTCATCAAAATCGACATGATGATCGTGTTCAAGCAGACGCTCTTGCCGGTGCCGGTGCGGCCGGCGATCAGCAAGTGGGGGAGCGTCGCCAGGTCGACGATCATTGACTTGCCCGAGACATCCTTCCCCAGGAAGATCGGGATCCGCATCTTGGCCGCCTGGCCGGCCGATTCTTCGATCACTTCGCGCAGTCGCACCAGTTGACGTTCGAGGTTGGGCACTTCGATGCCGACGGTGTTTTTGCCCGGAATGGGGGCCACGATGCGCACGCTCGGCACGCGTAGCGCGATCGCCAGGTCGTCGGCCAGGCTGGTGATCTTGCTCAACCGCAGGCCGGCCTCGAGCTCGACTTCGAACTGGGCGATGACCGGGCCCGTTTCGACTTCGACCACCTTGACCTGGAAGCCGAAGTTGGCGAACGTGCGCTCGAGAATCTTGGCCTTGCGGCGCACGTCCTTTTCTTGCTCGTCGAACTGCATCGGCGTCCCTTCGAGCAGCAGTTCGAGCGAGGGGAGCTCGTAGTCGATCGCTTCGACGGGGCGGCTGTTGGCCTCGATTTCGGCCAGCAACGTTTCGCGCTCGCTCTTGCGCGGCGGGCGAACACGCAGCGCGTCGCCAGGTTTGGTGGCCGCGGCCGCCTGGCTCTCGTCGTCGGCCGATTCAGCCCCCTCCTCGGTCGAGTCGCTCTCATCGGTCTCGGCGGCTTCGCCGACGCCAGCCGAGCGGCGGGTGATCTTCAGCTCGCTGGCCTCTTCGTCGTCCTCCTCTTCTTCGTCAACGTCGTCGATGTCGGTCACCGCGGCAGCGGTCGTGGCGGCGCCGCGGGCCAGCGGGTTGCGCACGCTGGGCAACAGCTTGCCGGCGCGCGAGAGCTGTCCGGCCCCGCGCTGGGCTTGCCGCACGGTGACGCGGGTCGTGGCGGCCATCGTCTGGAACAAGAAGTAATCGGTCGCCAGCACCAGCCCCCCCAGCACCATGCCCGAGGCCAGGATATAAACGCCGGCCAGCTCGCAATGCGGCTCGAGCAAGCCGCGCACGGTGGCCCCGAGATAACCGCCGGAGCCAATCACGGTGCCGACGGCCAGGCCCGGTAGCGCCGCGTCGATGAGCGTGGCTCCGCCGACGAGCGACAGCAGCCAGCCGAACATGCGGATGCTCGGATCGCTGACGGCCCGGCCGCCGAGCATTACGGCGCCGCACGCCCCCAGCGAGATCGCGAGGTACCACGCGCCGACGCCGAGTCCTTCGTAAAGCACCACGGCGGTCCATGCGCCAGCGCGGCCGCAGAGGTTGCCCGTCTCGGCCGCGGCCGGATAAACGAGCCGTCGCGGCGTGTCGGCCGCGTCGAAGGTAGCCAGCGACAGCAGGAGGAACGCTGCCGCCGCCAAGAAGCCTAATGCTACGACGCCGGCCTGGCGGCTCGGCTCGTGCCGGGCAGAGTTGGACGCCATGATATCTTCACACCGAATTGCGTGAGCGCAAGGTTCGCCGCGGCGACCGTGGACGATCGCGCGTGCCAACCGCTTTGCCTGGGCGCGTCCGTGCCCGAGCGGGTCAATCCGTGAAGTGTCATTTGCTAACTTCGGCAGACCGCACCGAGGGACTCGCATCGGCAACTCGCCGGGAGTACGGTTTCGCTGTCCGCAACGTTGAGCAGGAACCGCGCGGCGGGCATTTTCGTCAGAGTGGCAGGCCAAAGCGCGTGGCCACGCTCGCAGAATCGGTCCTGTCGGAAGTCTAGCACCCTGCTTGGTCCGGAGAATCGGAGCGCGGCCACGGGCCGCACCGATTTTCGGGGAAGTTCGCCCGATTGGTTCGTCCTGTGACGGTTGCAGCGACGTTGCCGTTGGGCGCAGGGTTATTGGTGCGAAATCGGAATCAGTTTCAGGGGGCAGTGGTTGGGGGCATTCTCTCTCTCCAGCGCCATTGGTTCCTCTTGAGCAGCGACCGCTGGCGCGGGTATTCGGAAGGTTGATCGATGAAAACGCTCGCGGAGATGGTCGCACATTTGTCGTACCGTATCGGGGAGATCTACTACCACGGTCGACCGTTGATGTATGGCGGGACGCCTTCGGGAGTCGACCTTTTGCTTGATACCCTTCATGGTCTTTGGGCCGAGGCCGTCGAACGCGTCGACGAATACGAAACGACGCAACGAAGGGTCCATGACGAAGAGAACTGCGACGTCGCGAGTTTCTCCGGACGCTATCAGTGCGAACACCCTGGCGCCTCCGCAGAAGAGGTCGCGCAGTATGCAATGAACCAGTGGCGCAAAATCAGCGATCGGCTCGGTGTGCCGATCCCGCACGCGGCGCTCAAACAGGAGTTTGACGAGTTCAAAGTTGATGGCACGAGCGAATGAGTACTGGCGATCAACTTGTTCCGTGCGATGCTCGTTGCGATGAACGCACTGCTGGCCGACGTGCACTGCATGTGCAGAGCTCTTCCCGCTCTCAAGTCGGCAAGCAGTGGCAACCCTACGGCTCGGCCTCGGCAACAGGCCGACGACGAAGCCCAAGATTCGCCCGGAGGAAGCCTCGGCGTCAATTCGACCGGCCGGCGGTTGAACTTCGCCGGCGATCCGGCAACAATCCGACCAGAAGGAAACCAACGCATGCTCCAATCGATCCTGCTGGTTGTCGACGGCCGTTTCCGCTCGCACGCTTCGATCGGCCTGGCCATTCGCTGGGCCCGCGAGGCCGGGGCGGCACTCGGCGCGCTGGGCGTCATCGACGAGGATAAAGTCTACAAGCGCGAAGCGGTGCCGCTGGGGGGCGCGCAGGCCAAGCGCGAAGCGGACGCCGCGCGGTACGAAACCCAGCGCGCGCGGATCGAAGCCTGCCTGAGCGAAATCGGCGAGCAATGCCGCGGCGAGCAAATCGAGTTCGCCGCGATGAACGCACTGGGACAGCCCGCCGAAGAGATCGCGCTGGAAGCGCAGCGTTACGACTTGCTGGTGCTGCCGCACGACCTGTCGCGACCCGACCAGAGCGTGCCGGCCGAAGACGGCCTCGGCCCCGAGCTGTGGAAACTGTTGCGCAACACGCCGCGCCCCGTGGTGGCCGTGGCCGATCAAGAGCCCGCCGGCCAGGCAGTCGTCGTCGCCTACGACGGCAGCGTGCAGGCGGCCCGCGCGCTGCAGCTTTTCGAGGGCACGGGCTGGGGAGCCAAGCGGGAGGTACACGTAGTGTCGTTCGCAGACAAAGCCGAGGCGGCCGCCGAGTGCGGACAACGGGCGGTTGATTTTCTCGCGCATCACGGCATCGCCGCCAAGTTGCACGCCGAGGTGGGACGCGGCAACGTCGGCGACGAATTGATCGCCAAGGCCCAGGCGCTCGACGCGGGGCTGTTCGTGATGGGGGCTTGCGGCAGCTCGCGCGTGCAGGAGTTTTTGCTCGGCTCGGTGTCGCGGCGGCTGCTCGATCAATGTCGGTTGCCGCTATTTCTTTACCATTAGTGCTCTGACAACGCTTACAGGTCGGGTTCCGAGCGCTCGGGCAGAGCACTAGAATACGCTGGCCGCCGAGCCATTTGCGTACTCGGCGGTCACCCGGCGCCAGTGGCGCACGGTGGTCGTGGGCACGTCGGTGCCCGGCCCCCCTTTGCCAGTGAGGAGCCAGGATGGCTGTCTTGATCTTGGAGTTTCTGGGCTCGGCCGCCGTGATCGTGGTGGCCGGCACGTTCCTCACGCGCTATGCCGATGCCATTGGCGAACGAACCGGAATGGGGCGCACCGTGGCGGGGCTGGTGCTGTTGGCGACCGCCACGAGCCTGCCCGAGCTGTCGGTCGACTGCAATTTGGCGCGGCTCGGGAATGCGGATCTGGCGATGGGCGATTTGCTAGGCAGCTCGCTCTTGAATCTGTTCATTCTGGCGGTGTTGGACCTGTTGCACCGCGGCAAAACGCGGATGCTGTCGCGCACGGCGGCGGCGCACGCGCTGTCGGCCACGATGAGCGTCGCGGTCACGGCGGTCTGCCTGATCTTTCTGCTGACCCCCTTCACGGGAACGTTCCTCGGGCTGGGCCCGGGACCGGTCGTGTTGACGTTCGTCTATTTGCTAGGGTTGCGGCTGGTCTATTTCGATCAGCAGACTGCCGCGGCCGAAGCCGAGCATCATGCGCCGCTGGGGACGCCCCATCCGCTGCCACCGCTGGGGCGATCGGTCGGCGGTTACCTGGCCTGCACCGTGGCGATTCTGATCGTGGCCCCCTACCTGGCGCATGCGGCCGAAGGACTAGCCGAGGCGACGGGCCTGGGCGGCACCTTCGTTGGGACCACGCTGGTAGCGTTTTGCACTTCGCTGCCCGAGTTGGTGACCACCACCGCCGCGCTACGTGCGGGGGCCTTCGACCTGGCGGTGGGAAACATCTTCGGCAGCAACACCTTCAACATGGTGATCCTGCTGCCGGTCGACGCATTCTTCGACGGATCGCTGCTGGCCGCAGCTTCGCAGACGCACGCCGTCACCGCGGCTTGCACTATTCTGGTGACATCGACCGTCGTGCTGGGGCTGCTCTATCGACCCGAAAAGCGGTACTGGTTTGTCGAGCCCGACGCGGCACTCGTCATCTTTCTGGTGCTGATGTCGATGGGGCTGGTCTATTACATGCGATAGCGGCCAATCCAAGGTCCCCTTCTGGGTGCCACGGCTGGCTTGCTCAGCAGTGCAATGATCCGCTGGCGCGCTGACCGACTAGCCCTCGCCCAGTGGGGTGGGCTCGGCACCGGCGTCGGCCAGCACGCGCTCGGCCAGGACCAGTCGGCGCGGCGCGTCGGGCCCTTCGAGATCGACGGCCACGAGCAGCTTGCCTGCTTCGACCGCTTGGCTGTAGAAGTCAGCCAGTTCTCGTTCGACGCCGCGCGTCATCATCGCACCGACTAACCCACCGACGACCCCTCCGGCCCAGGCGGCCAGTCCGCCAGTGAACAACAGCGCCACGCCCCCGGTGAGGACGGTGCCGGCGACCGCCGCCAGCCCACCGAGCGTGGCGCCGATCACCGCGCCGGCCGTGGCCGCGGCAGGCGTGTGCGTGCCGGCCGGTTCTTGATGCTCGAATTCGCGGAACAGCGATTCCTTGTGTTCGTCGGAGCAGATGACCGTGACCTCCTTTGGGGTGAACCCGGCGCTGAGCAGGTGCGACACGGCGTCGCGGGCCGCCGGCACGGTGGTGAAGACGCCAAAGCGGATCGGCTTTTCGGCCGCGCGTTCTTGCATCGTCGATTCGGTTGCTCGCTGCGTATTCATGAGATTCCGTGGCCTTTCGCTGTTCGATTCGTTTGATTGGTGACGATCGCGCGCCGCAGCGATGCGATCCTAAGGAGTCGTTGACACCTGGCCGGCGGGCGATTCGCTCCGCAGTTGTTCTCGCACGCCGCCGAGTGGCGAACGGCCGTAACGCACGTGCACGTACTCAACCCAGCCGCGATCGATCTCGGTGGGCCAGGCATCTTTCGCAAACGTCGGCGTCCGCTCGACAATGTCCAGCGGCAGCTCGAGAATCCACGCCTTTGCCCCCGGCTTGACGACGAACGCGCTGAGCGGAATCGGGAACAGCTTCTGCTCGCTGTCGGCGAAGCAATCGCAACTCACGGCCGCGTAGGCGATCGCCCCGTCGGGCAAGGTGATCGCCAGATCGACCACGCTGCCGATCTCGACCTCTTGGGTGTTGTGGACCTGCTGTTCGGCGATGCCCGAGAACCAGCCGGTCACGTCGGCGGCATCGGGCTCGACATGGTAGAGCGGTTGCTTATCGCGCTCGTAGAGCTTGGCGATCTGCGCGCGATTGAAGCCGGTGTTGACGCCTTCGTTCTTCCAGCGCTCGGTCTTGTCCAGCGGTTGGCCCTCGGGCTTGAGCGAGAGCTGCGAGGCGTCGCCCGTGAACTTGAACCGGCTGGCCGGCACGAGCACTTGCCCCTGCCCGTCGCTGGGCGAGACCAGCACCAGCGCCACGTGGCCGGCTCCCAGATCGAGAAGTAAATCGTCGACCTTGCCGACGACATTGCCGTCGGCGTCGGCGACTTTCTTTTTCGCCAGTTGCCCGGCATGGGTGATCGGCCCGAGTTGAATTTCGACCTTATCCTTGTCGTCCCCCTGGCCAGCGGTGGCGTCGGGCGGAGTTTCTCCGGCCCTGGCAGGCTTGGTCCCCAGCAGCACGGTCCAGAGCGATAAGGTGGAAACTCCAAAGGCGACTGCCGCCAGGAGCGTCAAGGCTGGTAGCGCATGTCGTCGCGCGGTTCGGGACATGTTGATTTCCTTTATTAAACGTGGCTCGATCTGTGGCTCGTTGAGCGGTTGGAGCCGAGACGGCGAACCGGCTCGCATCGATGGCTGCGTTAGTGCAGGAGCAACGCTCGTGCCGTTCGCTCGACGGGCAACCACGGCAGCTAACTCCTGAAGGTTGGCAACCCAGCGACCACCGCCGGCACTTCGGAAAGCTAAAACTGGCCAGAGGCGTGCCAGCCTGAGCAATGAGCGACCAGCGAGTGATTCGCCGCGCCGGCAGCGTCGCGCGAGCACAGTCGGCAGCGCGGCTGAGGGCTGCTTGGGCGGCGGCCCAACGCCAGCTATGTTTGGTCGCGGCGCTTTTGGCAGATATTCGAGGACTCAATCGCGCGCGTCGCGGCGCGAGCTTTGCACCTTCGTCATGGCGGGGAACAGTTGGCAGTCAGTTCGCGTACAGGAGTAAGCAGCCATGCCACGCGGCGACAAATCGAAATACACCGACAAACAAAAACGTCAGGCGGAACACATCGAAGAGGGGTACAAGGAGCGCGGTGTCGGCGAAGACGAGGCCGAACGCCGGGCGTGGGCCACAGTGAACAAGATGGACCACGGCGGCAAGAAAAAGGGGGGTTCGGGGCGCGGCAAGCAAACGAACAAAGGCCCCGCCAAGAAAGGGGGCAAACTCGGCGGCAAGGCATCGGCCGCGCGCCCCAAGGCCGAGCGCGTAGAGAGCGCCAAGAAAGCAGCCCGCACCAGGGCCCGCAACCAGGCGAAGGGGAGCAAGAGCAAAGCGAAGTAGCCAGGCGGGCGATTCGCGATTCGCCGGCGCGCGGGGGCTACCCGACGCATCGAACGCGAACCCAATCGGGCATGAACCTTCAAGCAAGTCTTCAAGCAATTCGAGGTGTCACTGTGACAATCACGACGGAAAACAATCCCAAGGTGGGCAAATCGGTCGACAACGGCAAGGAGCGCGACGCCCTCAAAGAGAAAGCGGTCGGCAAGCAGCAACTGATCGACAGCCTGAATGCCGATCTGGCCGGCGAGTTGCAGGCGGTGATCATGTATCTGGGTTACTCGGCCTGTTTGACCGGTCCGTACCGCAAGGACCTGCGAGCGCTGTTTCAAGGGGAGATCACCGACGAGTTGGGCCACGCCCAGTTTCTGGCCGATAAGATCGCGGCCCTGGGGGGCCAGCCCGAGTTAAAGCCGCGCGCGGTGCCACAGGCCAACACGGCTCGCGAGATGCTCGAGCAAGTGCTGGCTGCCGAACGGCAGGCAATCGCCGACTACAACGAGCGCATCGAGCAAGCCGACTCGTTTGGCGATGTGGGCCTGCGCGTGCAGCTCGAAAACCAGATCAGCGACGAAACCCGCCACAAGGAAGAAGTGGAGCGGATCCTGGCCGGCTGGGACAAGCAGTAGCGACGGCTTGAGAGCCATCGAGTCGTCACTAGGCGGCTCGAAGTCGCGAGAAGAGGTAGCAATTGCCGCGTCAACGTTTTTCGTGGGCGCGGTTTTTTTCTTGGTCGCTACACTTTTTCTTGGTTGATACAAACAAAAAAAGCGGCCAACACCCTCGCTCGGGAGAGTGCTGGCCGCTGGCGCTTCGAGAGCGGCTCGATCGCAGTCAGTTACAGGTTGCTGCACGACCGTTCGAAATCGTTCACCTGACGCTCGGCTTCTTCCTTGGCAACGCCGTAGCGCTGCTGAATGCGGCCGGCGAGCTCGTCCCGCTTGCCGTTAATGACGTCGACGTCGTCGTCGGTCAATTTCCCCCACTTCTGCTTGACCTGACCCTTCATTTCCTGCCATTTGCCCTGGATGGTATCCCAATTCATCGCTGACTCTCCTTGTGCCGAAACGGGTCCAACGCCATCGCTGCGAGCAGCGCAATGCTGTCGCCGCGCCGTCGGACTTGTGAATCCCCTTGGGGTGAAGCGAAAGCTCCGCCCCGTTGCCGGCACCAGGGGAGCAAAACCAATGCCACGGGAAAACGGTGCCCGCAATCGCGAGGTTTCGCTTGCGAGAATGATCTCTTGCGGCAACGATGCGTGCTGCGACTTTGGCCGCGTTGATCGTCGCGCGAGCAGCGCGGTCGGGGTGCGAAGTCGCTTCTCCACCCGCCGCCCCACCCGCCCGGGAGAGTTACGTGCCTGCCATCTGCAATTTGGGAATCGCGCTGAACCGCCTCGGCGGCAATCAAGAATTGCTACGGGAGTTGATCGGTTTCTTTGCCGACGACGCGCCCAAGCTGCTGAGCCAGATCGAGACCGGCCTTGAGCAGTCCGACGCGCGGCAGATTCAATTGGCCGCCCACTCGTTGGTCGGCTTGTCGGCGAATTTCGAGGCCTTGCCCTGCAAAGCTCTGGCGGCTCAGGTCGAGGAGCACGCCCGCCAGGGAGATCTGGCCTCGGTCGCGGGGCTGGCCTCCGAGTTGAAAGCCGGCGTGCACGACCTGCTCGCCGCGCTGGGAGTGCCTCCGCAGGCCAGGCCCAGCAGAGAGAGCGGTGCGGCGGAGCCGTCTCGCTAGATGCGCAAGATCTGCGACTGTCGCAGAATCTCGTCGACCGAAATCAGTTTGCCGCGACCGCTCCCCGGGCAGACGTCGCACGTTTCTTGCCAGGTTTCGGGCGTGCGAATGTTCGAGTTCCAGAACGGCCAGGTGCGGCACTGGCGCGGGCGCTGTTCGTAGACGGTGCACTTGCGCGTTTGGCCGTCGAAGAAGACGCAATCGCCGTTGGGGAATTCGACCAGGCTGCGGCGAATGCCCACCTTGCGAACGTATTTGCGCTCGAACTTGTCGACGTCGAGCCCGAGCCGCTCGGCGAGCGCCGCGATCTCCTCGGCGTTGACCCACACGTAGCCCGGCGCGCCGGTGCAGCAGTCGCCGCAGCCGGTGCAGGCGAACCGCAAACCATCCTTGAACCACGGTGCATCGTTCATGCTCGAGCGTCTCTGGGGTGCGAAGGTCGCGCTTGCCTCCGCGCCGCGCGTTGTCGCAGGCTAGCGGGCTTTTGTGCAGCGCGGCGCGATTGTTGGCACTACAGCCTACCGCGTGCGGCCCTCTCCCGCCACGGCTGCTCACTCGGTAAGCTGTACGGCGGCAGGCGGACATACTCGTGAATAGTTACTGCAACTCGATCCACCCAGGTCGCAAGTGAACACCATGACGCCCGCTGCTGCCGCCAAGATCGTTCCGCTGGTCTACGACAATCGCCATGCCCTGCTGCCGGGGACCGGCCTGGACGCAGCGTGGTTCGCCGAGCTGGCGCCGCGCCTCGAAGCCGCGCAGCGCGAGACCTTGGACGACGTCGAGCTCTGGCGTCGCAGCACCAGCGATGCGGCGGCGATTCCCCCGGCGAAGCAACCGCTCGACGCAGGCTTCATCGATCTGCCAGACCGTCTCTTGGCCGAGTATCGAAAGAATCGTGAAGCCAGCGAGCTGGGGCGGATCGTGGCCACCGCGCGACGGTTGGCGGCTGCCGCCGATCGCGTCGTCGTGCTGGGGATTGGTGGATCGTACATGGGGGCCCGAGCGCTCTTCGAGGCGCTCTGTCATCCGTATCACAACGAACTGTCGCGTGGCGCCCGCGGCGGTCGGCCGCGGATTTACTTCGAAGGGAACAATTTTGACACCGACGGCGTGGCGGGCTTGCTCGATCTGCTCGGCGGCCCCCTCACCCCCGGCCCCTCTCCCACGAGGGGAGAGGGGAGCAATGCGCCGAGCCAGTCAGGCACTTCTCCGGACGGGCGCTGGGCCCTGTTGCCGATCAGCAAGAGCGGCGGCACGTTGGAAACGGCGGCCGCGTTTCGCATCTTTCTGCGTGCGTTCGAGCACGCGAATCAGGCCGACCGCCGCGCGGCAATTGCCGAATTGCTGGTGCCTGTCACCGGCGCGACCGGCAAGCTGCGCGACCTGGCGCGGGCCCTGGGCTGCACCGAGGTGTTCGATATCCCCGACGGCGTCGGCGGGCGGTTCTCGATCTTCACCGCCGTGGGCTTGCTGCCAGCGGCCGTGTTGGGGATCGACGTCGTGCGGCTGCTCGAAGGAGCGGCGGCGATGAACGAGCAATTCCGCACCGCGCCCCCCGGCAAGAATCCCGTGCTCGACTTTGTCGCCACGTGCCACCTGGCCGAAGAGCGACGCGGCGACCACATCCGCATTCTTTCGGTTTGGGGCAAGGGGCTCGAAGCGGCCGGTTTGTGGTACGACCAGCTATTGGCCGAGAGCCTGGGGAAAGAAGAACTCGGCGCCACGCCGCTGACGGTCGTCAACACGCGCGACCTGCATTCGCGCGGACAGCAACATCAGGAAGGGCGCCGCGACAAGTTGATTACCAACATCGTCGTCGACGAGCCGCGCCGCGAGCCGCAGCAGATCGGTCGCTTGCCCGGCGACGAAGACCGCCTCAACGACCTGGCCGATAAGTCGCTGGCCGACTGTTTGCAGGCCGCGGTGGCGGGGACCAACCAGGCCTATCTCGACGTGGCGCGGCCGACCGCCGACCTGAGATTGCCGCGGCTCGACGAGGCGTCGCTCGGCCAGTTGTTTCAGTTCTTCATGCTGGCCACGGTCGTCGAGGGGCGGCTCATCGGCATCAACCCCTATGGCCAGCCGGGCGTGGAAGCCTACAAGAAGAACATGAACCGCATCCTGCACGGACACTAAACACTGACCCCTAGCCACTGGCCACTACTTTCATGTCAACGACATTCACCTGGCTCGGGCACGGCACCTGGTCGATCGCCACCGGCGGCAAGCACGTGCTCGTCGATCCGTTTCTCGACGATTCGCCCACGGCGCCGGTCAAAAGCGGCGACGTCAAGGCGGACTATATCCTCATCTCGCACGGTCACTTCGATCACGTGGCCGATGCCGTCAAAATCGCGCTGCGGACCGGCGCGACCGTCGTCAGCAGCTTCGAGATTTGCGAGTGGCTCGGCAAGCAAGGGGTCAAGCAGACCGAGCCGATGAACCTCGGCGGAGCCATCGACTTGCCGTTCGGCCGCGTCAAGTTGACCATCGCGCATCATAGCTCGGTCCTTCCCGACGGCACGCCGGGGGGCAACCCCAGCGGCTTCTTGCTGACGCTGCCCGAGGGCAAGGTCTATCTCGCCTGCGACACCGGTTTGTTCGGCGACATGAAGCTGATTGGCGACGAAGGGCTCGCCCTGGCGGTGCTGCCGATCGGCGATCGTTTTACGATGGGGCCCGACGACGCGTTGCGCGCGGCCAAGCTGCTGAACGCCCAGCGCGTGGCGGCTGCGCATTACGGCACCTGGCCGCCGATCGCGCAAGATGCCAAGGCCTGGGGCGCGCGAGTCGCAGCCGAAACCAAGTCGAAGTTTGTCCCCCTCGAGCCGGGAGACAAGTTCACGCTGTAGGCCGGCCGTCACACGCTCTTGGTGATCGTGCCGTGGACGTGCCGCAGATAGGCCTTGGAAACTTCTTCGCGCAGCACCAGCCCGATCACGTGTTTGCTCGTGGCGCTTTCGACCACCGGCAAGCAGCTCAGCCCGCTTTCGACGAACAGTTCCAGCGCCCGGTCGAGGCGATCGGCAGGCGTCAGCGGGTTGATGTCGGCCCGCATCAAATCGGAGACGACGAGCAGGTCGCCCAGGTGGGGCGCCTGCGACGCCAGGTGCAGTTCTTCCAGATCGACGACCCCCGCCAGATCCCCCTTGGCGTCGACAACGGGGATCGCATGAAAGTGATCTTCGCCCAGGAATTGATAGGCCCGCACCAGCTTGTCGCCGGGGGAGAGCAGCGGCACTTTGTGCGTCGTCACGAACTGGCGCACGTGCATGTGCCCCAGCACGTCGCGCACGTAGTCGCCGCGATGGGCCGGTGAGAGCGAACGTTTTTCGACCTGATTGATGTAGATCGAACGTTCGTCGGAGATGATGAAGGCGATCGCGCAGACCCACAGCGTCGGCAACAGCAGGTTGTAGTTGCCCGTCATCTCGCTGACCATCACCAAGGTCGAAAACGGGGTTTTGGCTGCCGCCGCGAAGAAGCCGGCCATGCCGACAATCACGTAGCTGGCCGGGTGGGGCACGAGCGAGGGGATGTACTTGTGCAGGAAGAGCCCCAGCGCGCCGCCACCGCAGCCACCAATCACCATCGAGGGGCCAAACACGCCTCCCGAGCCGCCGCTGCCGATCGTCAAGCTGGTGGTCAGGATTTTGCCGAAGGCCACGGCCAACAACACCGCCGCGGTGATCGAACCCTCGGTTCCTTGTTTGGGGACCATCGCGTCTTCGAGCACGCCGTAGCCGAAGGCCATCACCGAGAGGACTTCTTCATTGCGACTGAAGGCAAAGTACAGCAGCACGCCGATCGTGCCGGTGAGCCCCGCGCCGATGGCTGGACGCAATTTGGCCGAGATCGGCAGGCGATGGAACAACTCGGTCGTGCCGTAAAACATGCGGACGTAGATGGCCGCCAACAGCGCCATGAACACAGCCAGCAGCAGATAGGGGAGCAACTCCAGCGGATTCTCGAACGACAACGTGAGATCGACCCGGGCCGGCAGATTAAACAGCGGCTCCCAACCGAAGATCGACCCGAACGTGGAGTACGCCGTGACGCTGGCCAGTGTGGCCGGGATGATCACGTCCGACTCGAAGTCGGGCGAACGATACAACACCTCGGCGGCGAAGAGCGCGCCGGCCAGCGGCGAGCGAAAGATCGCGGCGATGCCAGCCCCCATGCCGGCCGACATCAAGATTCGCCGCTCTGCGGGGCGCAGCCGAAAGGTGCCGGCAAGAAACGATCCGAAACCGGCGCCGATCTGCGCGATGGGCCCTTCGCGACCCCCCGAGCCGCCGGTCCCCAATGTGATCGCGCTGGCGACAAGCTTGATGATCGGCACGCGCGGGCGGATGTAGCCGCCGTGCTCGTGATAGGCCGCAATGGCGGCGTCGGTGCCGTGCCCTTCGGCCTCGGGGGCGAAGGTGAAGACGATCACGCCGCTCACGAGGCCGCCGACCGCGGGGATCAGAATCAACAACCAGGGCTGCAACGGCTTCGACAGGTGTGCGAACAGCGAAGGCTCGCCGGCCGGCGCGCTGGGGTCGTAGCCGGCGGTCACGCCCAGCGCATAGTGGGTCGCCACTTCGCAGGCGAGAAAGAACGCCGCCGCGCCCAGGCCCGAGATGATTCCGACCAGCAGCGACAAGCCCAGCAAGCGCATTTGCGGGCGGATTCGCGCGCGCTGCGCTTCCCAGATTTCGGGAAACAAACGCAACAGCTTTCGCGCGCGACGGGGTTTTTCGGGCGACGAGCTCATCGAGGGCGTGATCTTCCTCCAGTAGCTGCGCGTGAGTGAACCAAGCTGCAGTGGAATCGGCGGCCTCGCCCTGCGGCGCGCCGCCGATCGCAGTCGCGAGTCTAGAGAAGTGCGGCCGATTTTTCTAGGAACGGCGCGGATTGCTGGCGATCGCGCGGCGTGACGTCACGGCTTGTTGGCGGCAAGCGCCCCGAATACCCTCGGTCTGACACGGTGGAAATGGCACCAATCCCCGACGCCGCAGTTCACTTGTCCCGAGTGCGCCGTCCATCCTGGACCCACCTTGCTGACTGTGCGATAATTCTGTGCGAAGCTGCCGACTGAAGGGGATTAGTCGGGGGGCCGTGATGCCACGAGGGACTGGCGGCGCTGCGCGGGTGCGGGGCGGCGCGCCGAGGACCGCTCGGCGCTAGTATTGTCCTGAATCAGGCAGAGGTGGATCGTATGCGCTTCAAGACAAGGTTTGTGTTTTCGATTCTGCTCGTCGCCGCGGTGAACCAATGGGCCTCGGCCGCCGACGGCGTGTTGCTGCGATGGAAGTTCGAGCCAGGCCAGCGGCACCGTTACGAAAGCGTCAGCGAAACGCAGACGCGCACGCTCTTCGAGGGGACCGATCACAAGCAGACGATGCAGCAAACGACCGTGCAAAGCTGGCTTGTCGACAAGGTAGACAAAGATGGTTCGGCCACGGTGCAGTTGGTCTTCGATCGCTGGCTGATGCGCATCGACAGCCCCGGCAACCTGCTCGAGGTCGATTCGGACAGCACCAAGGAGCCGACCGGGCAGGCAGCCGTGCTGATGCCGCTGGTGAAAGCCGTGGCCGGCGCCCCCTTCTCGGTGAAGATGTCGCCGTTGGGAGCGACGACCGACGTCACGTTGCCCGAGGTCCTCGTCAAAGCGGTCGCCGCGCGCGGGAAAGGAAACTTCGCCAAGGAGTTTTTCACCGAAGAGAGCCTGAAGGCGATGGTTTCGCAGGGAAGCTTGAAGTTGCCCGCCGAGCCGATCGAGCCTGGCCAGACGTGGGAAGAGACCAAAGGGCACCAGGGGATGAAGGTCACAAGCGTTTATACCTTCGTGGGACCCGAGCCCGAAAGCACGCCCCCCGTCGAGCGCATCGAGTTGGCGGCCGATATCGAGTGGGAAGATGCTTCGGTCTCCGGGGTAAAAATCAGGATTGCCGAGCAAAGCATGAACGGCGTCGTGCACTTCGATAACAAGCATGGCCACTTGGTCGACCTCGACGTCACGCAGAAGATGGCGCTCGAATACGCCCAGGCCGGCAGCAAGGTGCGACAAGAAGTGCAAGTTCACGTGACGAATAAGCTGCTGCCGCCAGCCGACGAGCCGGCCGCCCAAGAGCCGCCGGCCGAAGAGCCGGCCGTTCAAGAGCCCGCCGCGGAGTAGTCGCTACTTCTTCGGGGGAACCGCGACCTGAATCTCATCCCCCACCACGCGCACCGCGAAACTGTCGATCTTCAAGCGCGGGTTGTCGCACCAGGTGCCGTCGCTGACGCAAAATCGCCAGGCATGCCAGGGGCAGGTGACGACCCCCTCGGTTACTTCCCCGGCACCGAGCGAAGCTCCCATGTGCGGGCAGAGGTCGTCGATTGCCTGATACTCGCCGCGCTCGCAGAAGACGGCGACCAGCCGCCCGTTGACGACAAACGTGGCCCCCTGACCTTCGGCAATCGAGCCGACTTTGGCGACGGTTTGAAACTCGGTCATGCCGGGAGCGGAGCGTCGATAGCCCGCCGCTGGGGGTAGGAAACGCCGTGCAAAACGGCATGCCTGGGGGAGGTCCAATCCGCGAATCGCTGACGACTAGCGAGGCCGCAGGCTATTTGACCATCCTGACAGTCGTAACGAAAGCCCTGCGATGCGAGCGTGAAAGGGACGTAGGCGCTCGGCGGCGGATTGCGTCGGCAACCGCCGGGCAGTAAGGTCGAATGATCTTGGGTTTCGCTCACTAGCAATTGAGAACGTGCATGTCGATCAAACTTTCGATCCTCTACGGCGCGATCTTGCTGAGTTGTTCGTGCGCTCGTGTGTGGGGAGCCGATGGCGACACCCAACCGGCAGTCGCGGAAGGAACTGCGGCAACGGCCACGGCAACCGGCGCGCAGCCCGCGCCGGCGGCTCAGCAGCCGGGGCATTCGCACCAGGGCGAGGCGTTCGACGAAGGTCCCCGGCAACAGGCATATCTAATCGGCGGCACCGGCGCGGTCCACTTTCCCGTGTCGACCAGCAGCGAGTTGGCTCAGCAGTTTTTCGATCAGGGAGTCGGGCAGTTGCACGGCTTCTGGACCTACGAGGCCGAGCGTTCGTTCCGCCAGGTCGTGTCGCTCGACCCGAACTGCGCGATGGCCTATTGGGGGCTGGCCATGGCCAACGTCAAGAACGAGGAGCGGGCCCGCAAGTTCATCGACGTAGCGGTGCAGAAGCAGGCCGGGGCGACACCGCGCGAGCAAGCCTGGATCGCGGCGCTGGCAGCCGCTTGTGCCGGCGACGACTCGACCGCGCGGCGCCGCAAGTACGTGCGCGATCTCGAGGCCCTGGTGCAGGACGACCCGCAAGATGTCGAAGCCAAGGCGTTTCTGGCCCTGCAAATCTGGACCAACGGCAGTTGGATGACCGACGCCAAACGGCAGATTCCGATCTCGAGCCACCAGGCGGTCGATGCCTTGCTCGACCAGGTTTTCGCCGCCCAGCCGATGCACCCGGCCCATCACTATCGCATTCATTTGTGGGACGACGAGAAGCCCGCGCGGGCTTTGCAGTCGGCCGCGAAGTGCGGGCAGTCGGCTCCCGGCATCGCCCACATGTGGCACATGCCCGGCCATACCTATTCCAAGCTGCATCGCTATGCCGATGCCGCCTGGCAGCAGGAAGCGTCGACGCGCGTCGATCACCGGCACATGATGCGCGATCGCGTGTTGCCCGACCAGATTCACAACTATGCGCACAATAGCGAATGGTTGATTCGCAACCTGGCGTTTCTGGGACGCGTGCATGACGCGATCGAACTGGCGAAGAACATGATCGAGATGCCGCGCCTGGCGACGACGCTCGCCAATCCCGACTCGGGCAATTCCAGCAGCGGCTTCGGCTATACGCGCTTGACCGACGTGCTCGCGCAATACGAATGCTGGAACGAAATCCTTGGCTTCAACGACTCGCTCTACTTTCGGCCCCCCGGCGACAATGCCGCGGAGCAACTCAAACGGACGCGGCTGTTGGCGTTGGCCGCCTTTGGCCTCGACGACGCCGACGCGGGGAAGGGGCACATCGCCGCCCTCGAGAAACTGCTGGCAGACAAGCGCGCGGCCCGGATTGCCGACGCCGAAGCGGCCGAGCGCAAGGCGCTCGACGAGAAAAAATCGGCGGACGAGGCCGGCAAAGCGATGACCGCCGTGTTGGTCGAGCAGGGCAAGTTCCTGCGCGAGATCGAGCAAGTGCTCGACGAGTTGCGCGGCTATGCGACGCTGGCCGCCGGCGATCAGGTGCAAGCCCTGGCGCAGTTCGAAAAACTCAAGGGAACGCGGACGATTCGCAAAGATCATCTGGCCCGCGCGTTCTCGCTGGCGGGGGACCACGCCCAGGCCGAGTCGCTGGCGCGCTCGGCGGTCACCGACGGACCCAACGAGGTCTATCCGCTGGCGGTGCTGGTCGAAGTTCTACAACGTGCCGGGCACCGCTCCGACGCCCAGACCGAGTTCACCAAATTGCGGTCGTTGGCGGCCGACGCCGATTTGGACCTCCGCGTTTTCCAGCGGCTCGCGCCGCTGGCGGCCGAGGCCAACTTGCCGAGCGATTGGCGAATCGCCCGCGAGCAGCCGACCGACGTGGGCGAGCGCCCCGCGTTGTCGAGCCTGGGCCCTTATCGCTGGGAGCCATCGCCGGCGCCGAGTTGGAGCCTCGCCGGCGCCGATGGCAAGCCAGTCGCGCTCGAACAGTTTCAGGGTCGGCCGGTAGTCGTCATCTTCTATCTGGGGGCCGGCTGCCTGCACTGCGTCGAACAGATTCAGAAGTTCGCCCCGCTGAGCGGCGACTATGCCGACGCCGGCATTTCGCTGGTCGCCATCAGCAGCGAAACGCTCGATTCGCTGCAGGCCTCGCTCAAGACGCTCTCGCCGGACGAAACAATCCAGTTCCCGCTGGCGGCCGATCCGAGCATGGATGTGTTCAAGGCCTACCGCGCGTTCGACGACTTCGAGCAGATGCCGCTGCACGGCACGTTCTTGATCGACGCCAAGGGGCTGGTCCGCTGGCAGCACATCAGTGCCGAGCCCTTCATGGATCCCAAACCGCTGCTCGACGAAGCGAAGCGCTTGCTGGCGCTGCAATAAGCCGACGGGATTGCCGGCGCGAATCGCCGGCGGTTACGCCAGGTCGGTTACGCCAGGACAGCTACGCCAGAATCTGGCGCACCACGTGACCGTGCACGTCGGTCAGGCGGTAATCGCGGCCGCTAAAGCGGTAGGTCAGCCGCTCGTGGTCGAAGCCCATCAGGTGCAAGATCGTGGCGTGCAGGTCGTGCACGTGCATGATGTCGTCGACCGCGTGCCACCCGAACTCGTCGGTCGCTCCGTGCACCATGCCACCGCGAATGCCGCCGCCGGCCATCCACATCGTGAAACCGAAGGGATGATGCTCGCGACCGTTGTCCCCTTCGGCAGTCGGCGTGCGGCCGAACTCGCCCCCCCACAGCACCAGCGTTTCGTCGAGCAGCCCACGGGCTTTCAGATCGGTCAGTAGCGCGGCGATCGGCTGATCGACCGCCAGGCAGCGGGCAGGCAAACTTTCGCGCAGCCCGCCGTGGTGGTCCCAGGCGTTGTTCATCGGCGCGTCGAACAATTGCACGAACCGCACGCCGCGTTCGACGAGCCGGCGGGCCAGCAGACATTGCCGCGCGAACATGTCGGTCGCCGGGTTGTCGAGGCCATACAACCGCTGCGTGGCCGCGCTTTCGCGTGCCAGATCGAATGCCTCGGGCGCGTCGCGCTGCATGCGAAACGCCAGCTCGAACGAAGCGATCCGGGCGTCGAGCTGGCTTTCGATCGCGTGGTCGCGCTTGTGCAGCTCGTTGAGTTGCCGCAGCGCGTCGAGCTTGGCGCGTTGCCGCGGAAGATCGCCGGTGGGGTCGTCGAGATTGGCAATCGGCTTCTGCAAATCGCGGACGAGCGTTCCCTGGTAGGCGCTGGGCAGAAAGCTCGAAGCCCAAAGCTGCGCCCCCTGGAAGACGGCCGCCGGGCAAACGACGACGAACCCGGGAAGATTCTGGTTTTCGGTGCCCAGCCCATAGGTCAGCCATGAGCCCATGCTTGGCCGCGAGAACGCCTGCTCGCCCGTGCACATCTGCAGCGCCGCGCCGGTGTGATTGATGTTGTCGGCCAACATCGAGCGAATCACGCACAAGTCGTCGATGCAGCCGGCGGTGCGCGGCAACAGCTCGCTGACTTCAATGCCCGATTGGCCGTGACGCTGGAACTTCCACGGCGAGGCCAGCAGGTTGCCGGTCTTGGTGCGCTCGAGCTTGGGCTTTTCAAACGGCAGCGGTCGGCCATTGTCGGCGATCAACCGCGGCTTGGGATCGAACAGATCGACGTGCGACGGTCCGCCGGGCATGTATAGGAAGATCACCCGCTTGGCCCGCGCGGCGAAGTGCGGCGCGCGCACGGCATACGGGTGGACCGCGCGGTCGTCGCTGACGGAAGTGGCGGCCCGAGCCTCGCCGGCCAACAAGTCGGCCAGCGCCAACAGGCCAAAACCGCAGCCGGCCTGCCGCAGCGCCTCGCGACGCGAGATGGTGGTTTCGCACTGCACTGGATTTGGCTCCCGCCGCCAGGTGACCGAGTCTAATCGAGGTAAACGAACTCGTTGCTGCAAAGCAGCACGTGCGCCAGGTCGGTCCAGGCCGTCAGCCGATCGTCGGCATCGCTCGCGCTCAACAGTTCGCGGGCGATCGCCAGTTCGTCGTCGGTCGGCGAGCGGCCGAACAACAGTCGATAGGCGTACTCAATTCGCGCCGCGTCGTCCGACGAAGCTTCGCGCAGTAATCGCTCGGCCAGGTGACGGGCCTGCTCGAGCACGAACGGATGGTTCAGCAACAAGAGCGCCTGCGGCGCCACGGTGCTCACGGTCCGCTGCTCGGTCGAAGCGTCGGGATTGGCCGCGTCGAACAGCGTGGCGTAGCCGCTGCGATTCCAGCGCGCGGTCTGCACGTACAGCGAGCGGCGGCGGATCGTCAGGTCGTCGCCGGCCGGCCCGCCGAATGTCGGATCGAGCTGGCCGGAGACCGACAGCATCGCGTCGCGGATCGCCTCGGCTTCCAGGCGACGCGCGGCAAAGCGAGCCAGCCAGCGATTCTCGGGATCGTGCTCGACAGCCTCGCGCGGGGCCGCGCTCGTCTGCTGATAGGTCGCCGAGAGCATGATCTGCCGGTGCAGCCACTTGAGCGACCAACCGTGTGCGACAAATCTCGCCGCCAGGTAGTCGAGCAGTTGCGGGTGGGTCGGCCGCTCGCCGAGCTTGCCGAAATTGCTCGGCGTGCGCACCAACCCTGCGCCGAAATGCCATTGCCAGACGCGATTGACGACAACCCGCGCGGTGAGGGGATTATCGGCCGTGGCGATCCAGGCGGCCAGTTGTTGCCGACCGCTGCCGCTGGTGATCGGCGGCTGATCGTCGCCAGCCAGAATCTTGGGCAAGCGGCGCGGCACCACCGGACCGAGCCGCGTATGGCTGCCACGAATGTGAATCGGCACGTCTTGAATCGAGGGGAACAGTCCGCCCGGCTGCCCACCTTCTTGCACGGCCATGGCCAGCGGAATTGGCGGCGGCATCTCGCGCTCGAGTCGCTCGCGCTGGGCCATGAGTTCCGCACGCTGCGCGGCGATATCGGGCGGCGCGGCAACATCGGGATGTGCTGTGTCGGCCGCTGCGGTGGATGGGGCGTCTGTCGGGGCCGTATCGCCTGCCGGAGCACTGCCGGCGGCGCTATTCTCCGCGGCTTGCTGTTCGTCGAGCTGCTTCAGCCGGGCGGCGACGTCGGCCAGTTGCTGCTCGAACTCGGCGCGCTGGGCGACCACGGCTGCCGGCACCAGGGGCACGCGGTTCATTGTGTACTCGCCCCCTTTGGCGCCCAACTCCTGGAGAATATGCGTGCTGTAGAAGATGCCGGCCAGGGCGTAATAATCCTCGTTGGTGATCGGATCGAACTTGTGGTCGTGGCAACGGGCACAGCCGAGCGTCAGCCCCAGAAACGTCTTGCCGATCACGTCGATGTTGTCGTCGACCATGTCGCTGACGATCTTCTCTTTGTCGGCGTCGCCGCGATCCCACACGCCGTTCGACAAAAAAGTCGTGGCGATCAAGCCGGCCGGGTAAACCTCTTCGCAAGTCGGGCTGGGGAGAAGATCGCCGGCGATCTGGTGCACGACGAAGCGATCGTACGGCATGTCGCTGTTGAGCGCGTCGACCACCCAATCGCGATAGCGCCAGGCCTCGGTCAGTTCGCAACTGGCGGTCCGCGTAGCCGGATTCGCATCGTAGTAGTCGGCATAGCGCACGACATCGAGCCAGTGCCGCGCCCAGCGCTGGCCATAAGCCGGCGAAGCCAGCAACCGATCGACGACGCGCTCGAAAGCGTCGGGCGCCGAGTCGCTAACGAACGCCTCGACTTCGGCCGGCGTCGGCGCTAAGCCGGTCAAATCGAAAGTCGCCCGCCGCAGCAACGTGCGTCGATCGGCCGCGGCGGCAGGCGCGAGCTGCTGCTCTTCGAGCCTGGCCAGGACAAAGCAATCGATCTCCCCCCGCGGCCAGGCGGAGTTCTCAACAGCCGGCGGCTCGATCGGCCGAACTGGCTGAAACGCCCACCAGCCGCGTGCTTCGTCGGGGGTCATGCCGCCGATCTTGGCGACAGCCTCGCGCGGGTCGGTCGCGCCGCGCGCCACCCACTCGACCAGCGCGGCAACCTCAGCGGCGGGGAGCCTGCCCCCTTTCTCTTCCGGGGGCATTTGCGGTCCGTCGTCGTAGTAACGCACGGCCTGGATCAGCAGGCTTTCATCGGGCTGGCCAGGCACGATCGGCGGACCGCTATCTCCACCTTTCGTCCAACCGTCGCGCGTATCGAGAGCGAGTCCGCCGCTCGTTTTGCCGTTGGCGGCCGAATGACACGTCTGGCAACGATCGATGAGAATCGGCCGGACGCGCTTTTCGAAGAACTCGACGTCGCTCTCGGCGCGGGCCACGCGCGGCGCGGCGCCGAGCGCGGCGCAGGCCATCGCTCCGACGGCCAGCAACAGCAATCCCCGGCAATTCGTCCGCTTGAACATGGGGCGCATCTCCGCGCCGATTTTAAGTTCTCCGGGGCAGGGCACCAAGCAATTTGGCCCTGCCCGCGTGCGATCCAGCCATTACTTTTCTTCCGCTTTGGGGGCCGTTTCTGGCGCATTCGGCGTCATGATGTTGAACGACAAATCAAAGGTGTCGAGCAGCCCAAAAAATTCGGTCATCGTTTTGGCGTCGCCGGTCACTTTCAGCTTTCCCGTCAGGATCATCTGCGGGAAGGTGGTTTTGCCAAGCGCGACGTCGTTCAAGTCGCTCCAGGCCAGCGCCAATTCGACGTCGGGCGATTCGATCGCCTCGGGACGCTGGTGCAACACCGCGTTCTTGACGATCACGGTGTGGTGTTCGTCGAGATCGGTGAAATGGAACACCAACGATAGCTGCTTGCCGGCCGCCCGCGGACCGTTGAGCCGCACGGCGAGAAAATCAAAGAACTGGTCGCGCGGTAGGTTCCGCAGAATGTCGGCCGAGCCAACGCGCGGCGCGTCGGACTTTTCCACGCCGCGGCGCAGTTCCAGGGCGCCGCTCAGGTAGAAGTTGCGCCAGGGGCCGCTCTCCGCCTGATAGCCAAGCTGTTCCAGGGCGTCGGCCAGCAGGTGGCGGGCCGCCTCGTTCTCGGGTTCGGCCTGGACGACGTGGTTGACGACCTGCGCCACCCAGCGGTATTCGCCCGCGTCAAAAGAGCGCTGCGCTTTTTCGAGCACGGCCGCGGCGCCCCCCATGAACTCCACGTAGCGGTGGGCTGCATCGGCCGGCGGCAGCGGGTGCAATTCGGCCGGGTTGCCGCTGAAGTAACCCAGGTAGAAGTTATAAACCGCCTTGGCGTTGTGGTTGACGGTACCGTAATAACCGCGGCTCGACCAGTTGCGGGCCAGCGACTCGGGGAGCTCGAGCTGCTCGGCTACCTCGATCATCGTGTAGCCCTGGTTGGCCAGCCGCAGCGACTGGTCGTGGATGTACTTGAAGGTGTCTCGATACTTCTCGATGTGATCGACAAGCTCGGCGTTGCCCCAGACGGGCCAGTGATGGGGCGCGAAGAGCACCTCGGCTTTGTCCCCCCACAGCTCGAGGGTCTCGTCGAGGTAATGCACCCACTTGTGGATGTCGCGCGTCTTGGCGCCGCGCAGGGTGTAGAAATTGTGCTGTGTGTGCACGGCGTTCTCGGCCGTGCAGAGCGCTTTGAGCTCGGGCAGATAGAAGTGCATCTCGGCCGGCGCCTCGGAGCCTGGCGCGAACAGGAACTCGAACTCCAGTCCGTCGATCGTCAGCTTCTGGCCGGTGTGCGTCACGGTTTCGGTGGGCAACAACAGCGAGACGGTCCCTTCGGAAGAAGTGGCCCCCAGCCCCGAGCCGACTGTCCCCTGCGCGCCGTGCGGCAGCAAGTTGCCGAACATGTAGCTGGCCCGGCGGATCATGACGTTGCCGGCCAGCACGTTCTCGCTGATTGCTTCTTCGGTGAAGCCGGCCGGGGCGATGATCCGCACCTTGCCGGCGTCGACATCCTCTTGCTTCACGACGCCGCGCACGCCGCCGAAATGATCGACGTGGCTGTGCGAGTAGATCACCGCGGTGACCGGCTTCTTCGGGCGATGGGCGTAGTAGAGCTCGAGCGCTGCCCGGGCGCTCTCGACCGAGACGCAGGGGTCCATCACGATCACGCCCGACTGGCCCTCGATGAACGTAATCACCGAGATGTCGAGCCCCCGCACCTGGTAGATCCGGTCGACGACCTCGAACAACCCCGAGATGCCGATGAGCTGCGATTGCCGCCACAGGCTGGGGTTCACCGAGTCGGGCGCCTCGGCGTCGAGCGGAAAGGTGTAGTCGCGGGCGTCGAAGACCACGCGGCCCGCATCGTTCTTGACCACACCGTCGTTGGCCAGCGGAGCGATGAAGCCGCGCCGCGCGTCGTCGAAGTCGCGCCGGTCGTCGAACGACAGCCGCTTGAGCACCGCCTGGTTGGCCGCCTGCGTGGCGGCCGAAGCAGCCTGCGCCGTGGGAGGCTCGGGTTCATCCGCGTCGGCAAAGTCGGTCAACGAACAGCAAACTACCAGCGAGAGCACGATCTGCTTGGGCATGGCGGGGGGTTCTCCGCGGCGCGCGGCTCATTCCGCGACGCCGTGAACCCAATTTAACAGGCCCGATGCTCGGGCCGCCACGACCTAGCGGCTCGTGATCTTGACGCCGTCGACCACTGCGTCGTTCGGATGCACCACGACGACATCGTGTTCGGATAGCCCCTCGAGCACCTCGTACTCCTGCGAGTTGCTGTGACCGACCTTGATTGGCGTGAGCACGGCCCGATCGTCGACCACGCGATATACGGCCCTGGCGTCTCCCTGGCGGAACAGCGCGCTGGCTGGCACCTTGACGATGTCCTTGCCTTGCCAGACGACGATTCGCGCCTCGACGCGAAAGCCGTCTCCCAGCGCCGCACGCTTCTCCGGCGGATCGGTGAAATCAACCACCACGTCGACACGCTGCTCTTCGACTCCCAAGGCTGAGACCTTGGTGAACGCCGCCGGCTCGACCAATCGCACTTGCCCGGCCAGCGGATACTCGCCCCCCCAGTGGACCAGGTGCACCGGAGCACCGGGCGCGATCGACACGGCGTCGCTCGAGAGCACGTCGATTTCGATCTCGAGGTCCGCGGGGTTGCCGACTTCGATCAACTCGGTGCCGACCGGAACCACGCCGGCGCTCTCTTCGAAAACATGCAGCACGCGACCGGTAATCGGCGAGCGAATCTCGATGCGGGACGCCGACGCGTCTGCTGTTGCGACGTCGCCATTGGCGCCATTGCCGTTGGCCGGACCGTTCGCCTCGATATCATCCGCTTCTTCGACGCTGGGTCGCGAGCGGACCAGTGCCGCCTGCGCCTGTTCGAGTTCGAACTGGGCGATCTGCACGGCGAACTCGGCCGCCTTGAGATCCTCGGCGCGCGTGCGCACCCGCAGCTCGGCATCTTCCAGTTCGCTGTCGGTGATGCCGTTGCGCTCACGAAGCGCCCGCTTGCGGCGATATTCGCTTTGCGCGTATTCGAGCGCCGCGCGGGCCGTTTCGAGCCGTGGCGCCGCCTGGCGCAGCGTCGCGTCGGCCGCTTTGACGCGGGCTTCGGCCTCGGCCAGCTCGCGCTTGTCCAACAGGGCCGGATCGCTGGGCTCGATCACGGCCAGCAACGTCTTGCCGGCCTCGACCGCGTCGCCCGGATCGAGATCGATGCGCCGCAAGCGGCCGGCCAGCGGGGCCGAAACAGTGTAGCGCTCCTTGATGCGCGTTTTGCCCTCTTCGTCGACCGTCACTTCGAGATCGCCGCGCACCACCTCGCCGAGATCGACCGGCACGGGGCGCGGCCAGAAGGCGTACACCAGCCCGGCCACCAAGAGCAGGGCAAGCAGGATAGGAATCGCTCGTCGCATGCGGTCCGCGGTTCAGCGACCCCCCGAGTTAGCGCGCCAGCTCGCGCACGATGATGTTGCGCTGGATCTCGCTGGTGCCTTCATAAATCTGCAACACTTTGGCGTCGCGGTAGAGTTTTTCGACCGGAAATTCGGTGCTGTAACCCATGCCGCCGAAGACCTGCACCGCTTCGCTGGCCGCCCAGGTGGCCGTGTCGGCCGCGAACGCCTTGGCAAAGGCCGCCGCCGTGGTGTTGCGCTGCCCGTGATCGAGCTGCCAGGCCGCTTTGAGCGTCAACAGCCGCGCCGCCTCGTGGCGCATCGCCATGTCGGCCAGCTTGTGGCCGATCGCCTGGTGCTCGATGATCGGGCGCCCCATCGTGCGGCGCTCGCGGGCGTAGGCCAGCGCCTCGTCGAGGCAGCGGCGAATCAGCCCCACGGCCGAGGCCGCGATCATCGGCCGCGAGCGATCGAAGACCTTCATGGCGACGAGAAAGCCTTCGCCTTCGGCCCCCAATAGGTTCGCGGCCGGCACTTCGACGTCGATCAAGTTCAACTCGGCCGCCGGCGAAGCCCGCTGCCCGAGCTTTTCGAGCTTCTTGCCGACCGACACGCCGGGCTGTTTCATCTCGACGAGAAACGCGCTCAGCCCGCGATGCCCGGCCGCTGGATCGGTCTTGGCGAAGACCACGGCAAAGCTCGAGACCGTGGCGTTCGAAATCCAGATCTTGGTGCCGTTGAGAATGTACTTGTCTTGCTGGCGGACGGCGCGCGTCGTCAGTCCGGCGACGTCCGAGCCTGCGCCTGGCTCGGTCGCCGCGTAGCAGCCGAACTGCCCATCGGTCAGCCGACCCAGGTATTCCTTTTTCTGCTTGTCGGTGCCGGCGACCAACAGGGCGTCGGCCGGCACGGCGTTGAGCCCCATCGCGCCGCCGATGCCGGTGCAGCCCCAGGCCAGCTCTTCGGTGACGATCGCCTGCTCGAAGCCGCCGAGTCCTCCGCCGCCGTACTCGGCCGGAATCGTCAGATGCAACAGCCCCAGCTTGAGCGCGGCGCGCTGCAGCTCGTGCGGGAACTTCTCTTGGCGATCATGCTGGGCAGCGGCCGGCACGATCTCTTTGACGGTGAAGTTACGCGCCAGCTCGCGTAGCATGCGCTGTTCGCTGGAGAGATCGAAGTCCATGATGGCAGGCAAAACCGGGCGGCGGGGGGATCACTCACAAGCTCTCAGCGTAACGACCGGCCGCGCAACCCGCCAGCGGGCTATTTCGGCCGCGCCTAACTGCTCGCGCTGCGATAACTTGCCAGCGCGCGCGTGAAGACGAAACGCGACACCGTCAGGCTCAGCAGCGTGGCCACGAGCGCGCCGGCCGCTAGCGGCCAATTGGCCGGATCGAGCGGCTTGGCCAGCAGTCGGGCCGGCACGTTGACCACGATCAGCACCGGAATCACGTAGATGAAGAACAACCGCAGCGGTGTGCCGAACGTGCCGCGGTAAATCTCCATCGGGTAACGCGAGAAGTTGATCACGTAGAACCAGTAGTCGTACAAGCTCTCGTTGCGCCCCAGCCAAACCGAGGCCGCCGCCAACGGCATCATCAGGCTGTAGAGAATCGCCACGCCGCAACCGACATAGAAGGGATACAACAGGCATTCCGCCAGGCTCGGCCGATGCTCCGTGCGCAGCAGCGAATAGCCCAGCAGCAGCGCCGCCGCTCCGAAGTTCGACAAGCCCGACCATTCGATCTTCGAGAACGACACCAGGAACTGCGTGTCGATCGGCTTGACCAGCGCGAAGTCGAGATGCCCCGTGCGAATCTGCTCGCCGAATTCGTTGGCGTTGGGCATGAAGAACGCTTGCACGGTGCTGTTGATGAACATCCCCGTGGCAAGAAAGACAAAGAACTCGTACTTCCCCCAGCCGGCGCCGAGCGACGGCGTGTACTCGTACACCAGCACGTAGAAGGCCAGGTTCATCAGCATCCAGATGATCGACGTCACCGCGTCGATCACAAAGTTCGTCCGGAACGACAGGTCGCGCACCAGGCTGTTGCGCGCGAACGTGCGAAACACGCGCAGGTACCGGCTCAATTCCGACAACCGCCAGGCGAACATCGTGCTGCTCTTCAACCTCCAAAGGCGCTATAGCGCTTGACGCCAAAGTGAAACGACAGCCGGCAAGCCACGGCGAAGAACAGCACCCAACCCGCCTGGATGAGCAGGCCGTTGGCGAGCTCCGGCCCGCTGACCTTGCCCAGAAAGATCGCCGCGGGGAAGTACGCCAAAAACTTCAGCGGCAGCGCCTGCACGAACTGCCCCCAAAAGCCCGGCAGCATGTCGATCGGAAACATGTGTCCCGAGAAGAAGAAGCTGAACAGCATGTAGACGAACAGCAGCGAGCTGACCTCGAGAAACCAGAAGCCGATCATGCCGATCGTCGCCTCGAGAAAGAACCCCAGCAGGAACGACATCACCAGCGACGCCACGAACGCCGCGACGACTTCCGGTTCGGGCCAGCCGCCGAAGAACCCCCGCGCCAGGTAGAACACCAGCGCGAATGGGCCGATCGCCACCAGGTAGTAGACCAGCTTGTGGGCCACCCGCTTCAAGAGCAGAAACCCGACCATGTCGATCGGCTGGATCAGGTACTTCTTGATTGTGCCGTTGCGAATATCGAGCGCGATGCTGTTGGCCAGGCCGGGCATGCTCGAAAACGCCCGCGCCACCTGCGTGAGCAGGAAGTAAGCCATGAAATCGGGGTAAGTGTAGCCTTTGATTGGCTGGTCGCCGTTTGCCTGGAAGACCGCGGCCCAGAGAAAGATCTGGGTCACGAACGGCAAGAACCGCATCAGCGTTCCAAGCGCGAAATCACCGCGATAGACGAGCCGCTCCGAAAGCGAGATCGCCAGCACGGTCCACCAGGTTTGCACGCGGGCGTACATCGAGCTCCCATCCAGGCGAAACTGCCGCGGTCGCGTGCCGTCGCACAAACGGCCCGACGCGGCAGTCGAAAGGCCCCGACAATATGATGCCAGGCCAGCGGCGGCATCAAGCCGGGGGGCAGCGCCGCTCGAGCCGGGGCGCCTGGCATCCGCCGCGCAAAACTCATCAACCCACAGTGTGGAAGTGCCGTTCACTGGACGACTTCCGCCCCAGCGGGCGGCACGGTTCCATTTTCAAATCGACGCCTGCTGTGCACAATGGTGGCCGGACTCTCGATCCGCCGCCAACCCGCTAGCGTCCGCGCACCTTGTCGATTCCAGCCCCCACTCGGTCGATTCTCGATACGACTCCGGTTGTCGTGGCCGTGGCCTGCGGCCTGTACGCCATCGTCGCCGGTGTGTCGACGATCCTCGGTTGGGTTCTCGATTTGCCCCGGCTCACTGACTGGATGAACCAGGGGATATCGATGTTCCCCAACGCCGCGTATTGCGGCGGGCTGTGCGGCGCGGCGCTGATCGTGCTGGCGACCTCGGCGCGGCGCTGGGCCGTTGCCGCCGCGCGATTGTTCGCGGCTGCCGCGATCGGGCTGTCGTGCGCGACGCTCTACGAGCATCTGACCAACGTTTCGATTGGCGTCGATACCTGGCTGGTGGCCAGGCCCTGGGGCCAGATGGCGGCCGCCGCGCCGATGCGAATGGGAGTGCCGGCCTCGACCTCGTACCTACTGCTTGGCACGGCGCTATTGATCGCCAGCGTGCCGGGCCTTCGCGGCGCACTGGTGCCGGCTACGGTCGCCGCGATGATCGCGTCAATGTCGTTGACCGGCTACTTATTCGGAGCCAATCAACTCTTCGGCGTCGCTCGCTTCAGCGGCATCGCCTTGTTGACCAGCACCGTCGTGGCGGCGCTGAGCATCGGCGTGATGGCCGCCACTCCTGACCGCGGGATCGTGGCGATGCTCCGTCGCGAAGACGCCGGCGGCGCCGTCTTCCGGCGGTTGATTGTGCCGGTGATCTTGCTGCCATTGTTGCTCGGCTGGCTGCGCATTTATGGGGAGCAAATCGGTTTGTTCGATCAGCAGTTCGGCACGGCCCTGCGCAGCCTGGTCGAGGTGGCGCTCTTTTTCGCGCTGTTGTGGTGGACCGCCACGGGCATTAGCTGGCACGCCTTGTCGGCGCATGCGGCGCATGCGCGGCTGGCCGCGATCGTCGAATCGACCGACGACGCGGTTGTCAGCAAATCGCTCGACGGCACGATCCAAAGCTGGAACGCCGGGGCCGAACGGACGTTCGGCTACGCGCCCGCCGAGGCCATCGGCAAGCACATCAGCCTGATCATTCCGGCGGAGCGGCTCGACGAAGAAACCACGATCCTGGCCCGGCTCCGCCGCGGCGAGCGCATCGAACACTTCGAAACCGTGCGCGTCCGCAAAGACGGCCAGCGGATCACGGTCTCGATCACCATTTCGCCGATTCGCAACGCCCACGGGCGGATCGTCGGCGCTTCGAAGATCGCCCGCGACATCACGGCGCGCCGCCAGCTCGAGCAGGAGCGCGAAGAGCTGCTGGATGCCGAGCGCCGCGCGCGCAATCAGGCGGAACATGCCAGCCAGCTCAAGGACGAGTTTCTGGCCACGCTCAGCCACGAGCTGCGCACGCCGCTCAACGCCATCCTCGGCTGGTCGCAGATTCTCGACAGTTCGTCGGAAAAAGCCGATCTCGACGAAGGGCTGCAAGCCATCGAACGCAACGCCCGCGCGCAGGCCCAGTTGATCGAGGACCTGCTGGACATGAGCCGGATCGTCTCGGGCAAGGTGCGGCTCAACGTGCAGCCGACCGACCTGGTGGCCGTGATTCACGCCGCGCTCGAATCGGTGGCGCCGGCCGCCGACGCCAAGCAGATCGACGTCCGCCAGAAACTCGATCCCGAAGCCGGCGCCGTCTCGGGCGACCCCACGCGCCTGCAACAGGTCGTCTGGAATCTGTTGGCCAATGCCATCAAGTTCACTCCCAAGAACGGCACCGTCGACGTGACGCTCGCGCGCGTCGATTCGCACGTCGAGATCGCGGTGCGCGACACCGGTATCGGCATCGCCCCCGACTACCTGCCGGTCATTTTCGAGCGCTTTCGCCAGGTCGACTCGTCCACCACCCGTTCGCACGGAGGGCTCGGGCTGGGGCTGTCGATCGTCAAGGAGCTCGTCGAGTTGCACGGCGGCACGGTGCAGGCCGAAAGCGCCCGGCCCAACCAAGGCGCCACGTTCTCGGTGCGCCTGCCGATTGCCGCGATTCGCCCCGCCGATCGAGGGAAGCCGGCCCCGACCAGAACCACCGCGTTCGATTGCCGCGGCATCCAGCTTCACGGCATCAAGGTGCTAGTGGTCGACGACGAGCCCGACGCCCGCACGTTGATCTCGCGCGTGCTGGCCGGCTGCGGCGCCGAAGTGCGGGCCGCGGAATCGGCCGCCGACGGTTTGCAGCAACTGCGCGATTTTCGCCCCGACGTGATCGTCAGCGATATCGGCATGCCCGGCACCGATGGCTATCAATTCTTGCGCGAAGTGCGTGGCCTGAATGCCGATCAAGGGGGGCGCACGCCGGCCATTGCCCTAACGGCCTTCGCCCGCTCCGAGGATCGCATGCGGGCGATGCTCGCCGGCTACCAGGTGCACGTGGCCAAGCCGATCGAGCCGCAAGAGATCGCCCTGACGGTCCGCACGCTCGGCCGGCCGCTCGACGCGACAAGTGCATAGCGGGCAGCGCATGGCTTTCGCTTCCTGTAACCGGCCTCATCGAGGCCGGAGATTGGCGGTGAATCGCGCCGCACATTCCGGGGTCAGAGACCCCGGCCACAGTACATTCCGAGGTCAGAGACCCCGGCTACCGACGACTTCGACGCCGGCTACTTGCCGCGCGGGGCCGTGGCTTTCGTTGCCCCTTCGGTGTAAGCGCGGAATTGATCGGCGTACTCGGCCGGCGGCTTGCTGCCGCGCGACTCCCGCAGGCGATTCACCTGGTCGGGCTTGGCCGACTGGCGAATCGACACGCCACGCCGCTTGAGATTCAGGTCGTTGATCACGCGGTCGTACTGCTCGCGGGCCTCGTCACCTTCTGGGCCCTCCTGCCCGGCCGCCTTGCGCAGCGCTTCCCACTTGTTGACGAACTTCTCGACGTCTTCGCGCGACCAGCCGAGTTTTTTCAACAGCTCGGGGTCGAGTTGGTCGTTGGCCAATTGATCTTTGAGCGATTCGATGACCAGATCGGTTTGCTTCTTGGCGTACTCGGCGTTGGCCTCTTCGCCGCCGAGCGCTTCTTGCGGAGGCGCGCCAGTCTGATTGGGCCCCTGCGGTTGACCGGCCCCGGTGTTGATGCCGGCGCCGTTGGGTTGCCCGCTTCCGCCCGAGTTGCCGCCGGTGTCGGCGTCGGGTTGGCCGGGCTGTTGGTCGGCTGCCTGGTCCGCGCCTTCGGGTGTCGATGAATCGTCGCCCTGTGGTTGCGGCTGGCGATCGCCCGAGTTCGGCTTCGGCTGATGCGGCTGGTCTCCCGATTGACGAGGTTTGTTCCCCGACCCGCCCTCGCCCGGCTGACCGCTCGACGACGGCGAGCCGGAATCTCCCTCGGGCTTGCTCGACTCGCCGGATGCTCCCGCGCCATCGGTCTTTTCACCCGACCCCTGCCGCGGCTGCTGGCCCGGCGTCTTGTTGCCGGCCTGGTCCGAAGCATCGCCATCGCCGGCGCCTGGCGCTTGGCCGCTCCCTTGATCGGCAGCGGTGTTCTCGCCGGCCGAGCCGGTACCCGGCTTGTTGGCTTTCTGCCCGCCCCCTTGCTGGCCGCCACCCTGGCGATCGCCCGACTCGGCGCCTTGCGAATCGGACTCGTGCGGCTTGGGGCTCGAGGCGTTGTCGCCGACGTCGTCGTTCGAGGGATCGCTGTCCGAGGGACCTTGCTCGTTCTTGTTCTTGGTGCCTTGTTGCTGATCAATGCGGCCGCTGGGCTTGTGGTTCTCGGGCTGCTGGCCGGCCCCGCCTTCGCCGGTCGAGTTATTGGGATCGCCGCCGGTCGCTTCTTCGTCGTGGCGCTCCTCGTCCGACTGCGGTTTGTCGCGCTGCGGCCCGGCCTTTGGCGCCGCGCGGTCGCCAGCCCCCGAACCCGAACCTTGCTCGCCAGGATCGTCCTGCCGCTGCGGTTCGCTGGCCGCCGGACTTTCGCCGTCGCCATCGGGCTTGGGCTTCTCGGGCTGGTCGCCCTGCGCGTCCGCTTGCTCGGTCGCTGGGTCGCCCCCTTCTTGCGGGCTCGCCTGTTGCGGTGGCTTGCGGCCGCGCGGAGGCTTCGCCCCCTGCTGATCGCTCGCGCCTCCTTCGGTCGGATTGGCGCCGGCGTTGCGCTCCGACGATTCACCCGCCTGATCGCCAGGCCGGCTCGAACCACCTTCCGACCCGGCGTCGCTGGCCTCGTCTTGCCCCGACGCTTCGCTCCCGTCTTGCTCGCCGCCGGGCTGCGAAGTGCTCTCAGGCTTATTTGGTTTGCGGCCGCCCGGTTTCGGTTTGGAATTCTCGCCGGGCTGCGAGGCATCGTTGGGCGCGGTCGTGTCTTGCTCGCCCCCCTCGGGTGAGTCGCCTGGTTGCGGCTTCGGTTGCTTGCCCGCCGGTTTGCGGTCACCAGGTTTGCGACCCGCGGGCTGGCTTCCGCCGTTGGGCTGTTCGGTCGCGCCCGAATCTGGCGAAGCATTGTCGGGCTGCGCGGCCGCATCGCCCGAGCCGCCGGGTTTGCGCCCCGCGCGCGGCTTGCCCGCTTGCCCTCCCGAAGGTTGTTCGGTCGACGACTCGCCGGAACCACCGTCGGGCTTGGGCTGACCTTCGCCCTGTCCTGATGCGCCCCCTTGCTGGCCGCCCGACTGTTCGCCGCCCGATTGTTCTTCAGACTGACCCCCCGACTCCGACGACTCGCCCCCTTGCTGGTCGCCGCTTTGTTCGTCGCCTCCTTGCTGCTGCTCGTCTTGTTGTTGCGCAGCGCTTTGTTCTTCCGGCGAGTCTTCGCGCGGCTGATCTTCGCGAGGTTGTGAATCGTCTCGCGGCGGATCCTCCGCGTGTTCGTCGCGATAAGCGAGGATGTCTTCCATCGCTTCGGCCGCTTCGCGCTCGGGATCTTTGCGATCGGCCTCGGGCGAAGAGGGCTCGCCCGCTTCGTGACCCTCGGCGCTGGCGACGTCCGACTCGTCGCCGGCATGTTCGTCACCTTCCGCGGGGCTTTCGCCGGCCACGGCTTCGTCGGTGTCCGCGGCGACGGCCTCTTCGGCCTTCTTCTCGGCCTCGGCCAGTTGCCGCTGACGCTCGACTTCGTCGACGGGCGACGTCAGGCGAATGCGATGCTTGACGGTGTGTGCCTCGTTGGCGACGGGGTGCCGGTTGTCGCGGGCTTCGGCCCAATACTCGATCGTGTCGCCGGCGGCGACTTTGCCGGGCTCGAGCGTGCTGGCGTCGAAGACCAGGGCGCCGTCGAAGCGGCCGGCCCGCGGCTCGTCGAGCAGCACTTCGCTGCGCAGCTTGGCGCCACCTTTCTTTTCGAAAAAGACCGTCACGCGGCGGAGCTTGAAATCGCGATCGGCCGCCCGCAGCGCCATGGTGAGCGCGCCGTTAAGGGGCAGCTCGACTTCGTCGCGCCCCGGCTCGGTGAACTCAATCGCGGGGGGCTGATCGGGCAACACTTCGATCGTGTGCCGCACGGGATACGGATTCTCGTGACCGGCGTTGTCGAGAAACCGCACCTGGTAGTTCTTGTGTTCCGACTCTCCCTGCTTGTCGAGCGACAACTTGAAACGGCCGACCGCCGTCTGCCCGTTGAGCAACAGGGCCACGTCGCGGCCGCCGTCGGCGTCGAAGTCGATGTAGGCCGACTTGATCGGCACGTTGGCGCGGGCCGTGATCGTGACGGTCGTGCCGTCGATCCCCTGCAAATCCCCCTGCCGCTCGACAACGCGGTTGGGCACGTCGGCGTAGGCCGGATAGGCGTACTCGACGCGATCGACCAGGATGGCCGGCGCGGTCACCACTTCCAGCACAAACCGCGGCGACTCGGCGTCGCCAGCCCGCACGTAGTATTCGGTGTTCTGCTGCAAGGTGCCGCTGCCGCCGGGCAGCTCCGCCTCGTAGAACGAAGCGTAACCTTCGGCCGAGGGCTGCATGGCGATCGGCTGATCGACGTTCTGACCGTCGGCCGTGCTCCACAGCAGCGTGACTTCTTCGCCGCTGCGCACGCCGCGCACCCGGGCCACGACACGCACGCGCTCGCCCTGGAAGACGCGCGTGCTCCCCGGCTCGATGGCGTCGATCGCCACGCGCGTGGCCGGCGCCACGTCGGCCCACGGCGCCGCCACACGGCGGAAGGTGCGCCACGGGTCCTTCGGCGAAAGCAACCAATAGGCGCACACGATCGTCACCAGCCCCACCAGCACGTAGCCCAGGCGAATCAACCCCGAGCGATCGACGGCGGCCTCGACCGGCACGCGTTGCAAGTCGCTGGCCGCCCGCTGCTCGATCGCCACGTAGACCGGTTCGGCCACGTGCTGCCGCTCGCGGCGCAACAGCAGAAAATTGATCACGCTGTTTTTCAGCGTCGGCTGCGTCTTTTCGATCGAGTAGGCGGCATAGACCGGATTCACCCGCTTGCCGAACAACGGAAAGACCCGCGCCGTCAGGTACCAGCCACCGGCCGCCAACAAACCGATGAGCGCCAGCAACCGCGTCCAGAAACCCAAACCGCCTGGCAGCACCCAATGGTCGACCACGACCAGCAGCAGAAAATACGCGATCAGCCCCACGAGCAACTTGAGCAGGCTGGTGGCGATCTCCACCCCTTTGACCTGCCCGCGCGTGGCGCTGAGCTGGCCTTCGATGAACTTGTCGCACTCGACGAGCCGGGCGTCTCGTGGCGGGCTGCCCACGGCGTCGCGGACGATCGAGCTGGATTCGAGTGAGGATGCCATGCGAAAGTCGACTGATTCGTGGTGAGCGTCCCCGCGGCACGACAGGCTTGCTCGGCCAGCGGCTCTCCTATTATAGACGCCGCGCAGCGGGGCTAGCACGCGATTTGCCGCCGAGCCACACCGCTATTAGGTTGATTGCTGGCGCCTACGCCGGTGCGACCAAATCAAATGAAGGGGTCATAACCGTTCGCGGGCGAACAAGTTCGTCTCCTACCCTCGGCCGTACGGCTGCCGAGCCGCGCTCCTACCAACCTGGTTCAACAAACTCCATGACGACCGCCACCGCTTCGCCCGTCGACGCTCTGCAACTCCACCCGTCGGACAACGTCTGCGTGGCGGCCCGAGCGCTGCCGGCCGGCACGCGGCTGTCGCTCGCCGGCCGCATCGTCGAACTGGTCGAGCCGGTCGCGCTGGGGCACAAAGCCGCGCTGGTGGCCATCGCCCAAGGCCAGCGCGTGCTCAAGTACGGCCAGACGATCGGCTTCGCCACGCAGGCGATCGAACCGGGGAGCTGGGTCCATAGCCATAACCTGGCCGCCGGCGAATTCGCGCGCGACTACATGCACGCCGCCGAAACGCCGCCAGCCCCCGCGCCGATCACCGACCGCACGTTCCAGGGCTATCGCCGCCCCGATGGCCGCGTCGGCACCCGCAACTACCTGGCGATCATCTCCAACGTCAACTGCTCGGCGTCGGTGGCGCGCACCATCGCCCACAAGTTCGACGCCGCCCTGTTGGAAAAGTTCCCCAACATCGACGGCATTCTGCCGATCACCCACAAGTCGGGCTGCGGATTGCAATACCAGGGCGAGGATCACGCCCAGCTCAATCGCGTGCTGGCCGGTTTCGCCCGGCATCCCAACATCGGCGGCTATCTCCTCGTGGGGCTCGGCTGCGAGACCGCCACACTCGGCAGCTTGGTCGACGCCGGGCACCTCGTGCAGATAACCGGACCCGATGGCCGCGTCATGCCCGCGGGCAACGGCAACGGATCGGCCGAAGGCACACACGTTGCCCGGCCGATCACGCTGAGCATGCAAGACCTGGGCGGCACGACGCGCACCGTCGAAGCGGCTCTCGAGCACCTGGCCGAGATGTTGCCGCGCGCCAATCACGTGCATCGCGTGAGCGTGCCGGCCAGCGAGCTGGTGTTGGGGACCGAGTGCGGCGGATCGGACGGCAACTCCGGCGTGACGGCCAATCCCGCGCTCGGCATGGCCAGCGATCTGATCGTGGCCGCCGGCGGCACTTCGATCCTGGCCGAAACGCCCGAAATCTACGGCGCCGAACATCTGCTCACCCGCCGCGCTGTCAGCCGCGAGGTCGGCGAGCGGCTCGTTGAACTAATTCGCTGGTGGGAGGCTTACACCGGCAAGTTCGGCGTCGAGATCGACAACAATCCATCGCCGGGGAACAAAGCGGGGGGTCTGACCACGATCTTCGAGAAATCGCTCGGCGCCGTCGCCAAGGGGGGCTCGACCGCGCTGACGGCCGTCTACCGCTACGCCGAACCGGTCACCGCCAAGGGCTTCGTCGTGATGGACACGCCCGGCTTCGATCCGCCGAGCGTCACTGGCATGGTCGCCGGCGGGGCGAACGTCGTCTGCTTCACCACGGGCCGCGGCAGTTGCTTTGGCTGCAAGCCGGTGCCGTCGATCAAGATCGCCACCAACACGCCGATGTACGAGCGGATGATCGACGACATGGACGTCGACGCCGGCGTGATTCTCGCAGGCGTGCCGGTGGCCGAAGTGGGGCGGCAGATCTTCGACCTGATTCTCGAAGTCGCCAGCGGCCGGCGAACCAAGAGCGAGCTGCACGGCTACGGCGAAGAAGAGTTCGTCCCCTGGAGCATCGGCCCGACGCTGTAGCGGCGCGATAGAATTGAGGTACGCGCCGGATTTCGCTTCCGCGGCACTGAGGATAGCCATGGTCCAGCGAGTTCGAGCGGCGACGAGGGGCGCGAGAGTCTGCGCCGGGCGGCTGGATCTTGGTCCGACGACGTCGAGGGGCTCGAACGCTTCCTCGAGTGGAACCGCCAGCAGCGACAGCACGATCGTCGAGACCGCGTCGAATGAGCTACTTGCTCGGCGCGAGCCAAATCCCAATCAGGATCGCAAGATCAGCAACATTCTATTCGCATACGCAGAAGCTTACAGTGGCATTTTCATCGCACTACCGCGTCTTCAAGACGGTATATCGCCACTGTTAGCTCATCCGACGTAACACGAACTTCCTCGAATGCGAGGACTCCTTCCACCTCGATTTTGTTGATCGACCACTTAGCAACCTTTCCAGGGTGCATGCGTACATCAATGAGGTCGTGAATTGGACAGGTTTGTGGGAATGGGTAGCACCCGTCCTGGTTGTCGCGAATCAAGATGAATCGCTCAGCGGTTTGCTTCAGCATCGAATACGGATGCATATAACCTGATATTCGAATCCGCTTGCCGAACAAGCCTTCGATCTCGGGCGTCAGTAGTTCGCGATTAAATGGTTGTCCCTTGCCAATCTCGAACTTGATGGCGTCAAACGTGATCTCGCGAGGTTCGCTTGATTCGACCGCCGAAGCCGTGGTTTCTGTTAGTCCAGAGCTTTGTGTGGCGACCACGGGCGCTGAGTTCGCGGCTGCTTCGGTTTGCGGCGATTGGTTGGCACAGCCTCCCGTTATTACGATCGCGACCAGCAACGACACATTCATCGCACGGTTCATCGGTTAACTCCTCGGATCGCAATGGTAGCCCGACCTGAATCGTCGGCCCAATCGGGCTGAGCCAGAATCGTAACCAGGGGCGTTTCGGCTTCCCGTCCATCCCCTCAAGATAACCGGGCGAACAGGCATGCCGCCGACTTGCCGTGTCGCCAGCCAGCGGTCAGTCCGGTGGCCGACCTTCGAGGCCGTGGCAGCGTCGCGGGTGCGGCAACCTCGAGCCGTCCAGCCGCCGGCGCCAGGGGGCTAATCAGCCGGCAATCCTGGCCGCCGCTCACCCCGCGGAAAACGCCGTAACCGCCGCTGCCGCTTCGCTCTAGACATCCACGGGCCAGACACTATCTTCTTTAGGGGGGGTGGCCGCTCCGCGCGCGCCCGCTTCCCAGCCGGAAACCAGGGGCCCGATATCCGGCCTCGATGGGTCCTAGGGTGCCCTCGATCGGTCGTAGCGTGCATTGAGGCGCGCGGCGGTTCCGGGGGCTTCGGCGTGGAATTGGCGACCGGCGTAAGCTAAACAGGGACCGCCCGCCGCGCTCCGCCCGCCGGCACCAGCCCACCGCCGCATCGCTCGGGGAACGGCCTGCGGCGTTTTGTCCTCGACCAATTGCCCGCCCGAGACGTAGAAGAAAAATCGCCGCGTTGCCGGCCCGGCTTCGCCGCCCGCTTTGTCAAAAAACCGTCCGCAAGTTCGCACGGAGTCTGCCACGTATGAGCGACCAGTCCAAATCCCCGATGATCGAAGCGATCGGGCTGAGCAAGTACTACGGCGACTTTGCCGCCATCGAGAACGTTTCGTTCCAGCTCGGCCAGGGAGAGATCGCCGCCTTCCTGGGGCCCAACGGCGCCGGCAAGAGCACCACGATGAAGCTGCTGACCGGCTATCTCTCGCCGTCGACGGGCGTCGCCAAGATCGCCGGCCACGACATGAACACCGACCGCCTGGCCGGCGCCGAGCGGCTCGGCTACCTGCCCGAAAACGGCCCCCTCTACCACGACATGACCCCCCGCGATTTGCTGAACTTTTTCGCCGACGCCCGCGGGCTCGATGGCCGGCACAAGCGCGAGCGAATCGAAGAAGTGGTGCACCTGTGCGATCTGTCGCACGTGATCGGCAAGGCGATCGGCAAGTTGTCGCGCGGGTATCGGCAGCGCGTCGGCATGGCGCAGGTGCTGTTGCACGAGCCCGACGTGCTGATCATGGACGAACCGACGGCCGGCCTCGACCCCAATCAGATCCGCGAGGTCCGCAACACGATCCGCAAGCTGGGCGAAAACAAAACCATCCTGCTGTCGACGCACATCCTGCAAGAAGTGCAGGCGATGGCCAGCCGGGTGCTGTTCATCAACGAGGGGCGGCTCGTCTACGACGGGCCGACCAGCGAGTTCGCCCACCATGGGGCCTCGCTCGACGATCGGTTCCACGAACTGACGGGACACGCGAAGTAAACTTGCCACGTGGGATGCCGCGCTCGCCGCGCGCAGCGGACCGGCCACGACCACCAGGCACGAACCATTCACGAACGACTGTTAACAAGCGGGTGATAGCGACATGAATCTCAAGGTCATCGGCGCCATCTTCCGGCGGAATTTCATCAGCTACTTTTCGAATCCGACCGGCTACGTCTTCATCTGCGTATTCGTGTTGCTCAGCGGCTTCGCGACCTTCTGGCCGAACGAGTTTTTCAACGCCAACCTGGCGAACCTCGACCAGTTGAACCACTACCTGCCGCTGATTCTGCTGGTCTTTATTCCGGCCATCACGATGAGCATTTGGGCCGACGAAAAGAGGCAAGGGACCGACGAGCTGCTGCTCACGTTGCCGGCGACGGACCTGGACATCGTTGCCGGCAAGTTCCTGGCGGCGGTCGCCATCTACACCGTGGCGCTATTGTTCTCGCTCACCAACGTGATCGTGCTCTGGTCGCTGGGCACACCCGACTTCGGCCTGATCGTCGGCTCGTACATCGGCTACTGGCTGGTCGGCGTGGCCATGCTGTCGATCGGCATGGCGGCCTCGTTCTTGACCGGTAACCTGACGGTCGGCTTCATCCTGGGGGCGGTCTTCAACGCCCCGCTGGTGTTCATCAATTCGGCCGACGTGCTGCTGGGCTCCAAGTACGCTCCTTACGTCAAGCAATGGAGCTTGTCGGAGCAGTTCCGCGACTTCGGTCGCGGCGTGGTTTCGATGTCGAGCGTCGTCTACTTTTTGGCGATCGCCCTGGTGATGCTTTACGTGAGCGTGGTGCTGATCGGTCGCCGGCACTGGCGCGGCGGCCGCGACGGCGAAACGCTGCAATGGCATTACCTGGCCCGAGTCGTGTCGCTGGCCGCCATCGTGATCGCCATCACGGCCATCGTCGCCCGCTCGAATTCGCGCGTCGACGTGACGATGGCGGGCCTCAGCTCGCTGTCGCCGCAGACCGCCAAGCTGCTGGCCGAATTGCCGAAGGATCGGCCGGTCAAGGTCGAAGCTTTCATCAGCCCCGAAGTGCCCGAGAGCTACGTCCGCACGCGGCTCGACCTGCTGTCGATGCTCCGCGAGTTCGAGGCGCGCAGCCGCGGCAAGGTGCAGGTTACGATCTTCGACACCGAGCAATACAGCAAGGCCGCCCAGCACGCCGAGCAGACCTACGGCATCCGCGGGCAGCAGGTCGCCTCGCGCACCGGCGGCGCCATGAACATCGCCGATATCTACCTCGGCGTGGCCGTGACCAGCGGGCTGGACAAAGTCGTGGTGCCGTTCTTCGATCGCGGGATTCCGGTCGAATACGAACTGATTCGCTCGATCGCCACGGTCAGCGGCGAGAAGCGCAAGCGCGTGGCCGTGCTGCAGACCGACGCCAAGCTGTTCGCCGAGTTCAACCAGCAGACGATGTCTCCTGGCCGCAACGAGCTGATCGTCGAAGAGCTCGAAAAGCAGTACGACGTCACGCAGGTCAACGCCGACAATCCGCTCACCGAAAAGTACGACGTGCTGCTGGCCGTGCAGCCCTCGTCGCTCACGCAGCCGCAGATGCAGAACTTCGTGGCGGCCGTCACCAGCGGTCAGCCCACGGCCATCTTCGAAGACCCATTCCCCTATCTCGATCCGAGCGTGGCGGGCACGGCCGCGCCGCGTCGCCCCGCCGGCGGCATGAACATGTTCCAGATGCAGCAACCGCAGGAGCCCAAGGGGAACATCGACGGGCTATGGCAGCACCTGGGGGTCGACTTCTTCGACTCGAAGGTGGTCTGGCAAGACTACAACCCCTATCCGAAGATCCAGCAGTTCCCCGAGGAGTTTGTCTTCGTCGACCGCGGGGCCGACGACGGCAAACGCTTCGTGCCGTTCGATCCGCGCGACACGATCAGCTCGGGCTTGCAACAGATGCTGTTCTTGTTCCCCGGCGCGGTGCGGCAGCGGAATGCCTCGAAGCTCGAGTTCGCGCCGCTGGTGCGGACCGGCAATCAAACCGGCTGGGTCGACGCCAGCCAGATTCTCGAACAGACCTTCATGGGCCCGGGCAACTTGAATGCCGCCCGCCAGATGCACCCGACGCATGACGAGTACATTCTGGCGGCCCACATCCGCGGCAAAGTAAAGCCGGTCCCGCCAGCCATGCCGGGCGATCCGCACGCCGGGCTGTCGCTGGAGAATATGCCAAACATGCCAAACATGCCGCCGAACCTGCCGCTGGCCGGCGACGGCGACACCAGCGCAACGCCCGAGACTAACTCGGTGCTGGTCGCGCAAGCCGACGGCGAAGCGCCAGCCGAAGGCGAAGCACCGGCCGAAGGTGAAGCTGCGGCCGAAGGCGAAACGCCGGCGGAACCCGCCGCGGCGACGGAAGCTCCAGCCGCAACCGAACCGTCTGAACCGGCCGAGCCCGCCGCGGCGACGGAACCGGCCGAACCAACGGAGCCTGCTGAACCGACGGAGCCCAGCGAGCCGGCGGAGCCAGCCGCGCCGACTGAACCGGCGGCCCCCGCCGCCGACGCGACGAAAGCCACGCCCCCGGCGCCGGCCAAGCCTGCCTTGCCGGCCGAAGCCGATTTGAACGTGGTACTGGTCAGCGACATCGATGTGTTGTACTCGGCATTCTTCGCCTTGCGTTCGCGCGGCGACGATCCCGACGCCGAAGTGCAGCTCAACGTCGACAACGTCACCTTCGTGCTCAACGCCCTCGACACCTTGGCGGGCGACACGCGGTTCATCGACATTCGCAAGCGTCGCCCCGAACATCGCAGCCTGACCCGGTTGGAAAGCTGGACGGCCGCCGCCCGCGACGAAGCCGCGGACGCCCGCGACAAACTGCTCAAGGAGTTCGACGCGGCCCGCGAGCAGGCCCAGCAGGATGTCGACAAAAAGGTCGACGCCATCGAAAAGGACGACTCGCTGACGCAATTGCAGAAGATGCAGATGATCGAGATGGTGCGCCGCACCGAAGAGGATCGGCTGCAGCGCAAGCTCGACCTGCTCAAGACCGAGCGCGATCAAAAGATCAAGGACAGCGAGACTACCTTGGTCAACAAGGTGCGGAGCGTGCAGAACGCCTGCAAGGTCGTGGCCGTGGCCCTGCCGCCGCTGTTGCCCTTGGCGCTGGCCGCCGTGATGCTGTTCCGCCGCCGTTCGCAAGAGACCGAAGGAGCCGAGAAGTCGCGCCTGCGCTAGTCGGGCCCGGCTTTACGTTTGTGTGCCACTGCTTCGCGAGCAGCAGTGCCGTTAGCTTCGATCGCCAGACAACTTCTCCTCAGCCTCCCTCTCCCCTTGTGGGAGAGGGTCAGGGTGAGGGGGCAAACAAGTCGGAAGTTAGCTGGCGATCGCCAAACGCCAACCCAAGCTAAAGAACCCGCGAAACTGCCATGAAAGAAAACCAGAAGACCGCCCTGTTGATCGTCGCGGCTATCGCCCTGGGGGGTATCGCCTGGGCCAGCCGTCCTTCGTCGGCCAACATCGACATCGAGAAGACGGTCGCCAACAAACCGCTCTTCCCCGACTTCACCGATCCGCGCTCCGCCCGCAGCATGGAGATCGTCGATTACGACGCCGACAAAGGGACCGCCAAAACGTTCAAGGTCGCGCAGGTCGGCGGAGTGTGGGTGTTGCCGTCGCACTACAACTATCCGGCCGATGCCGAGCAGCAGTTGGGTCAGGCGGCCGCCAGCCTGATGGACTTGAAGATCCTGACGATCGCCGGCGATCAGGCATCGCAGTTCTCCGAGTTCGGCGTCGTCGATCCGGCCACGGCCGAGGCCGGCGCTAAAGGGGTCGGCAAGCACGTCACCCTGGCCGACGCCAACGGCAAGAAGCTGCTCGATCTGATCATCGGCCTCGAGGTCAAAGGGCAGCCCCAGCAGCGCTACGTCCGCAAAGGGGGCAAGGACGATCACATCTATGTCGTCAACGTCAGCACCGACAAGCTCAGCACCCGCTTCGACGACTGGATCGAAAAGAATCTGCTCAAACTCAACGCCTTCGACATCAAGCGCGTGCAGTTGAACAACTACTCGGTCGACATCGTCGCCAACGACATCCAGCAAGGGGAGCGGCTCGACCTCACCTACGACGACAAAGACAACAAGTGGAAGTTGGCCCAACTCGCCGAGGGCGAAGAGCTCGACGATACCAAGCTCAACGAAATGAAGAATGCCCTGGCCGATCTGCGGATCGTCGACGTCCGCCCCAAGCCGGCGGGCCTCAGCCGCGAGCTGCGCAAGAGCGAGGGGATCGCGCTGGATCGCCAGGCGATGGAGTCGCTGATGATCCGCGGCTTTTACCTCACCCGCGATGGCGAGCTGCTCTCGAACCAGGGAGAGGCGGTCGTCAGCGCCAAGGATGGCGTGCAATACGTCCTCCGCTTCGGCGAGCTGGCCTTCGATACCGATCCCGACACTGGCGAGGAGCAAGTCCCCGAGGCCGACGCCGAAGGCAAAGTCCAGGCCCCCAAGACGGGCAACAACCGTTACATCTTCGTCACCGCGCAGTTCAATCCCGACTTGATTCCAGCGCCTGAGCTGCGCGCGATCCCGGGCGAAGAACCGCCGGCCGACGAGCCCGCCGACGAGCCCGCCGCGGACGACGCCCCGGCCGATGAGCCCGCGCCGGGCGACACACCGCCGCTCGGTCCCGAGGCCGGCGACGAGGCGGCGCCACCGGCCACCGACGAGGGGGCCACCGACGAGGGGACCACGGAAGAGGGAACAAGCGAAGAAGCGGCCCCCGAAGATGCCGCGGTCCCCGATAACGAAGCTGCCGAGCCGGCAGGCCCTGGCGGCGACGACGAAGCGCCCGCCGCCGATGAAGCCGCTGCCGACGAACCAGCCGCCGACGAACCGGCGACCGAAACGGCCCCCGCAGCCGACGAAGCTCCAGCCGAGACGCAACCGGCCGACGAACCCGCCGCCGACGCGCCGGCCGCAACGGCTCCCGACGAGCCCGCGGCGCCCGAAGACCCGGCCATCACGGCCATTCGCAACGACAACAAGCGCAAGCAGAACGAGTACGAAGAGAAGATCAAGAAGGGGGAGGAGCGCGTCAAAGAGCTCAACGATCGCTTCGCCGACTGGTACTACGTCATTCCCAACGACGTCTACCGCAAGATCCATCTCGATCGGGCCGACATCCTCAAACAGCCGAGCGCCGAGGAGCAGGCCGAAGGCCCCGACACCCCCGGCGAGTTCGAGAAGCTCAAGCAAGGGCTGGGCGCGCCGGCCCCGCCGCCCGCCCCGTAGTTCGCGCGCCGCGGAGTTCAGCGAGTAATCATGACCGCCACGTCATCCACCTTCGGCGGTATGCGCGTGGCGGCCTTCGAGAGTCGCCGCGCGGCTGAGATGGCGCGGCTGATCGAGCGGCTCGACGGCGCGCCGGCGGTCAGCCCGTCGCTGCGCGAAGTGCCGCTGGCCGACGCTCACGAGGCGGTCGACTTTGCCAATCGCCTGCTCACCGGCCAGGTCGACGTGGTGATTCTGCTCACCGGCGTCGGCACCCGCCTGCTGCTGTCGGCCGTCGAGCGGCACGTCGATCGCCAGCGATTTCTCGACGCCCTGACCGACGCTGTCACCGTGGTCCGCGGCCCCAAGCCACTCGCCGTGTTGCGCGAGCTGGGGATCGAGCCGAAGCACCGCGTCCCCGAGCCCAACACTTGGCGCGAGCTGTTGCGCACGCTCGACGCCGAACTGCCGCTGGCCAATCTCGTCGTCGCCCTGCAAGAGTACGGCCAGTCGAACCCCAGCCTGATGGCCGGGCTCGAAGCCCGCGGCGCCACGGTCATCCCGGTGCGCGTCTACGAGTGGGGGCTGCCGACCGACACCGCCCCGCTCGAAGCCAACGCGCGGGCGATTGCCGCCGGCCAAATCGACGTCGCCCTGTTCACCTCGGCCCAGCAGGTCGTGCACCTGTTGGAGATCGCCGACCGCCTGCAACTGACCGACGCCCTGCGGCGCGGCTTCGAGCGGCTGGTCGTGGCTTCGATCGGGCCCACCACCAGCGAGACCTTGCGGGCCCGCGGGCTGCCGGTCGATCTGGAACCCGAACATCCCAAGATGGGTCACCTGGTGCTGGCGGCCGCCGAGCGCGCCGCCGAGCTTGTCGAGCGCAAACGCCGCGTCGCCGCGCTGCTGGCCGGCGGGCCAGCGGTCGCCGAGCGCGCCGCCGATGCCCCGCCACCTGCCTGGCACGATGGCCCCTTCATGCGGGCCTGCCGTCGCGAGCCGACCGATCGCATTCCCATCTGGTTGATGCGGCAGGCGGGCCGCTACCTGCCCGAGTATCGTGCCATCCGCGCGCAGACCACGTTTCTCGAGCTCTGCAAAAACCCCGCGCTCTCGGCCGAAGTGATGATCCGCACCGTCGAGCGGCTCGACGTCGACGCGGCCATCATCTTCTCCGATCTGTTGCCGATCCTCGAGCCGATGGGCTTCGAGCTGGAGTTCGCCCAGGGCGAAGGGCCGCTGATCCATAACCCCGTGCGCGAAAGCGCCGACGTCGACCGCGTGCTCGAGCTCGACGGCGTCGCCGCGCTCGACTTCGTCATGGAAACCGTGCGGCTCACCCGGGCCGGCTTGCCCGAGCGAATTCCCGTGATCGGTTTCGCCGGCGCGCCGTTCACCTTGGCCAGCTACGCCATCGAAGGAGGCTCCAGTCGCAGCTTCCTGCACACCAAGACGCTCATGTATCGCGACGCGGGGGCGTGGCACGCGCTGGCCAGCCGCCTGGCCCGCGCCGTCGCCCGCTATCTGAATGCCCAGATCGCGGCCGGCGCGCAAGCCGTGCAGTTGTTCGATAGCTGGGTCGGCTGCCTGAGCCCCGAGGACTATCGCACGTTCGTCTTGCCCTACACGCGCGAGGTGATCGGGCGGTTGCCGCTGGGCGTGCCGGTGATTCACTTCGCCACGGGCAACCCGTCGCTGTTGCCGCTGTTGGCCGAAGCAGGCGGCGACGTGATCGGCCTCGACTGGCGCATCGAGCTGGCCGAGGGGTGGCGCCTGGTGGGGCACGACCGCGCGGTGCAGGGCAATCTCGATCCGGCCGTGCTGCTGGCCGATCGCGACGAGATCTTCCGCCGCGCGAAGGCGATCGTCGATCAGGCGGGCGGCCGGCCCGGGCACATCTTCAACCTGGGTCACGGCGTGCTGCCGCAAACGCCCCCCGACAACGCCCGGGCCCTGGTCGACTTTGTGCACGGCCTGCGGACGTGAAGCGATTTGGTGTAGGGTACGCAGGGCCGGTTTTGTCAGACCCGAGGCGGCCACAATGTTCTTCGGCCTGTAAGGCCGGTTCTGTTAGCCCAGGCCGCAGCGAAGTCGTACTCGACGCAGCGTAGGCCTGGGTGCCGGTGCGATCATGAAATCCGACCCTGTAGGGGTCGTTCATTCACGCCACGGCGCGTGCTAACATCCTCCATCGACAGCCGGAGCATCATGCGAAACAGTCGTTTGCCGACGAATTGCGTGAATGGCTGCGTCGCTATGAGGTTTTGTGGGACGAGCGATACGTGTGGGATTGACGGTCGTCTCGAATGCGTCGATGCGCGACGACCAAATGAACGGTCCCTACAGGACCGCGTTCTCGAAACCTGAAGCTACCCAGGCCTGCGCTGCGCCGGTGCCCGGCTGCGCTGCGGGCCTGGGCTGTCGGAACTTGGCCCTGCGGGCCAGGGACTTTGCGATGCGCTTTGCAGGCAGGCGGCCACAATGTTCTGCGGCCTGTAGGGCCGGTTCTGTCAGCCCAGGGCGTGAGCCCTGGGAACGAATTGCGATTTGTAGACGGACCAATCGCCGGGATAGCGCGACCTTGGAGGTGTCTCTGGTTAATCGTCTTCAGTTTCGCCTGCGATCGTTGTTAATCGCCGTCGCCATGCTGGCGATGGTTTTCGCCACCCTGCCGGCGGTTCGTTGGTTCGGTAATTCCATGCGGACCAGTTCCTGGGCTATGGTGACCGGAATCCTCATCTGCTGGGGGATTGGTTTATTCTTGCTGCTCGGTTTTCCCGTGCTATTGGTTCGCAAAATCCGATCCGAGCTTCGCGAAAAAGATAAAACGCCGCGACAATAATCGTGGTCTACGTCGCTGGCTGTCACGCTGGCATGTCCAGCAGTGCCGGCGCCGTAGGGTCCGCACCCCGTGCGTACCATTTTATTCGGCCACTGATGCCGCTGCTGGCTTGCCCACCTGGATGCCGACGCGAGCTTCGTTCTCGGCCCGCAGGGCCGGTTCTGTTAGCCCAGGCCGCAGCGAAGTCGTACTCGACGCAGCGTAGGCCTGGGTGCCGGTGCGATCATGAAATCCGACCCTGTAGGGGTCGTTCATTCACGCCACGGCGCGTGCTAACATCCTCCATCGACAGCCGGAGCATCATGCGAAACAGTCGTTTGCCGACGAATTGCGTGAATGGCTGCGTCGCTATGAGGTTTTGTGGGACGAGCGATACGTGTGGGATTGACGGTCGTCTCGAATGCTCCTGCTTTCGTAGCTCGGCCCGTATTCGGCCCGCAGTCCCGGTTTTGTCAGACCTCAGGCGACCACAATCATTCTTCGGCCTGTAGGCAATTGTCTTCGGCCTGTAAGGCCGGTTCTGTCAAGCTATCCAGGCCTACTCTGCGCCGGTGCCCGGCTGCGCTGCGGGCCTGGGCTGTCGGAACTTGGCCCTGCGGGCCAGGGGC
>JBFXAH010000018.1:0-148770 GCA_050184475.1 Pirellulales bacterium
TCCAGGAATCGCCGATCTGGAAGACGAGCTACCGACTGGTCCTCAAGGAGGACGAGACGCCTCATCTGCAAGGTTGGGCGATTGTCGAGAACACGACCGAGGAGGACTGGAACGGCGTGCAGTTGGCTCTGATCAGCGGCCGGCCGATTTCGTTCGTGATGGACTTGTACGAGCCGCTGTATATCCGTCGGCCGGTGGTCGAGCCGGAGTTGTTCGCCAGCCTGCGTCCGCAGAAGTACGACCAGAGCCTGGCCGACAAGGATCGCCAGCTCGCCGAAGCGGCCAGAAAGCCGCAAGCAATGGGGGGTGGTATGGCCGGCATGGGCGGTGCCGACAGCAGAATGCGTCGCCGCTCAGGCATCGTGGCGGACGAAGCGGCAGCAGCGCCAGAACCAACGGACGCGCCGGTTGCCGCCAATGGGCATTTGTATGCTCAACCGCAAGCTCGGTTGGGCTTGGCCCCGTTTGCCGCCGACCTCGATCTGCCCTTTAGTCCAGGGAATTTCTCAACCGCCCAAGCCGGCGACGTCGGCGAGTTGTTCCAGTACCTGATCGACACGCCGGTCGTCTTGGAGCGGCAGAAATCGGCCATGCTGCCGATCGTCAACGGCCCGGTCGAAGCCAAGAAGGTCTCGATCTACAACCCGGCGGTGCAGGCCAAGCATCCGCTGTCAGGCTTTCAGTTCAAGAACACCACGCCGCTGCACCTGATGCAGGGACCGATCACCGTCTTCGACGGCGGCGCCTACGCCGGCGACGCGCAAATCGCCGACGTGCCACCCGGCAGCGAGCGGTTGGTGAGCTACGCGCTGGACCTCGACACCGAGGTGGCCAGCGAAGCCAAGTCGCAGCCTGAAGAATTGACCAGCCTGAAGATCACCAAGGGGGTGGTCGAGATGTCGCGCAAGCATCGCCGGCAGGTCGTCTACACGGTGAAGAACTCAGGGGACAACGCCAAGGAGGTGCTCGTCGAGTATCCGCACGACGCCAACTGGTCGCTCGTGGAACCGAAGGAGCCGGCCGAAACGACTCGCGACCTGTACCGGTTCGCTGTCCAGGCCGAGCCGGGCAAACCGGCCGAGTTGGCGGTCCGCGAGGAGATGGTCGTCAGCCAGCAGGTGGCGGTCACCGGCATGGACGACAACATGATCCAGTTCTTCGTGTCGAACAAAAGCATCAGCGAGGGCGTGAAGAAGGCCTTGGCCGAGGTGGTCCGCCGCCGCCAGACGTTGCACAACTTGCAGCAAGAACAGCAGCAGGTGCAGCAGCAGATCGCGGCCATCTCGCAGGAGCAGGAGCGGATCCGCCAGAACATGGCGCAGCTCGACAAGAACACCGAGCTATACACCCGCTACGTGAAGAAGTTCGGCGAGCAGGAGGACCAGATCGAAAAGCTGCGTGGCCGCACCAACGAGCTGGCGCAGCAGATCATCGCGGCCCAGCGCGACCTGAACGAGTACATCGCTAACCTGAACGTGGAGTAGATCGTAACCACGGATTGAACGTGGAGTAGAAACCTCTTTAACCACGGATGACACGGATAGGAATCAATGATTCAGAACTTTCCGTGCCATCCGTGTCATCCGTGGTCAAAGTTCCTCGGCGAAAGCAGTGTGATCTGCGAAGAATCGCTTTCTGCTTGGTGACCTCCTTCGTGCGCTTGGTGATCTTGGTGTTTCCGAACACACTAACGACGCGAAGCGACACGTGAGTGCCAGGCGGCCGCCTGGCGCGAGCAATCACCGCACCAGTTCGAGCGTCCCCCAGGTGCTGGGGTCGTCGTCGTAGGGCAACTGGCCGCCACTGGCGAACGTTTGCGTCCCCAATTCGTGGTCGAAGACGGCAAACGTAAAGCCGAGCCGCGGATGTTCGGCCGGATCGAACCCTCCCAGCGCCGTGGCTGGAAAGAAGACTTCGACCAGGTAGCCATCGACGCGCCGCTCGCTGCGGGCTTTCAACTCGCCCGGGCGGACGCGGCGGGCGTCTTCGCGAGCGCGATTGATCATGAGCTGTTCGACCACCGGTTCGTCGCGGCGACGTCCGCCGCCGGTCGGCAGCGCGTAGAAGCGATGACAAAACCGGCTGGCGCGGTGGACATCGTAGGTGTGGCGCGTGTCGATCCAGAAGTGCACGGCGTCGCTTTGCAGGTAGCGACCTTCGTCGCAGCGGACGGGGACGCGCTTGCCCGAGACGCGCACGGACAGAGCGAGTCCCGCTTCGCTCCAGGCGGCCCGCACGTCGGCCATGGCCCGCCCGCCGTCGAGCAGTTCGAAGTCGGGGAGCTTGAAGGACTCGTCGAGCGGCGCCTTTTCGAGCGGCCAGGGAGGCTGGCGGTATCGACAGTTGGCCGACAGCCGGAACAGAAAGCGGGGGGGAATGAGTGGCTCGTTCATCATCGGATGGCATCAACCATAGGGACTGTAACGCCGGTTGCAAGCACCATGGCCGGTAGTTTGCGAGCGAATGGTAGCGGATCATGCCCGTTTCGACGCCTGGCGCTTGGCGAACCTCTGCCACTTGGGTAGGCTGGAACGCGCCGGCGAATCTGTTTGCGGGCCGCGCCATCGTGGCCGCGAGCAGCTCATCTTTCTCCTCCGTTTTTGATACCTGAGCTTGTTGGTATTCGGTCGCCGCATGCGTGCTGCCCACGGTAGCCCATGCGCTTGATTTGGCCAGAGAGCCCCCAAACGGTCCGAGCGTAATGCAAATACCCGCGAAACCGCCGTTTCGCGCCGCGGTGCTGACCAGCGGGTTGGTTACCGAAGCGCAGCTCAACGAAGCGCTCGCCGCGCTGGCGAGCGACTCGGGGGGTAGCGGTACGGCTCAAGGGGCCCGACAGCCGGCCGCCGGCGACGAGGCAACGGCCGGCACAGCACCCGAGAACAAAGCGCCCCAAATCACCGACAAGCAACTGGCCGCCGCGCTGGTCGAACGCGGCTGGCTCAATCGCTGGCAGGCCGATCAACTGCTGCTGGGTCGCGCGCGCTTCACGCTCGGTCCCTATCGCGTCATCGATTCGATCGGGCAGGGGGGGATGGGGCAGGTCTTCAAGGCCGAGCACGTGCTGATGGGACGCGTGGTCGCCGTCAAGGTGCTGCCGCGACACAAGTCGACTCCCGAAGCGATCGCCAGCTTCATGCGCGAGATTCGCGCTCAGGCGCAACTCGATCACGAGAACCTGGTGCGGGCGCTCGACGCCGGGCACGACGGCAACGTGCACTACCTGGTTACCGAGTATGTCCCTGGCACCGATCTCCGCCGGTTGGTGCGGCGCCATGGCCGGCTCGACATGCAGGCCGCGGCCGGCATCATCGCGCAAGCGGCGCGCGGCCTGGCGCACGCGCACTCGAAGGGGTTGATTCACCGCGACGTCAAGCCGGGCAATATCCTGGTCACGCCCGAAGGGCGCGCGAAGGTGTCGGACTTGGGGCTCGTCGATTTTCTCGATGCCGAGATGGAGAGCGAAGGGCGCCGGGGACGCATCGTCGGCACGGCCGATTACTTGTCGCCCGAGCAGATTCGCACGCCCGATCAGCTCTCGCCGGCCAGCGATGTGTATGGGCTGGGATGCACCCTCTACTACGCGGTGACCGGCAAGGTGCCGTTTCCCGGCGGCACCACGCGCGACAAGTTGCACTGCCATCTCAATCATCAGCCGTTCGATCCGCGGCGCTTGAACCCCGATCTGGCCGAACCGTTCGTCGACGTGATCGCTGACATGATGGCCAAGAACGTCGCCGATCGCATTCCGACTGCGGATGCCGTGGCCGAACGCCTCGCCCCCTGGCTCGACGCCTCGAGTGTGCGCGTGCGGGCGTCGGTCGCCACGTTGTTGCCGCCGCCGTTGCCCAAAGCGGTCGCGCTGCCCGAGGGTTCCGCTACGCACACACGGCCGCCGAACGGTCCTCCGCCGGTGGTGCCCGGCGCGCCGGTGGGACCGCGATACGCGACCCCGCCGCCGGTGGCGGTATTGCCCGATACCCAACCATCATTCGATTTCTTGTCCCCCGGCGAGCACCCGCCGAGCGACAGCCCGAGCCAGGTATCGCAATCGACGGTCCCCGTGGCGTCGGCCTCGGAAGAGACGCGTCCGCTATTCGATTCGCGCGAGATCTTCGGCCGCGTGCAGCGGCTTTCGCGGCGCTCGCTCACTTCGCTCGGCACGCTTCAGCGCAAGTCGGGCTTGCCGCCGCTATTGCTGGTGATGGTCGTGTTGGCAGCGCTCGGCGCGCTCGGCTGCCTGACGATGATTCTCTTGAACTTGCGCTGACGCGCCGCGTGGCTCGACCGCTATCGCGCCGCGATTAGCCGTTCAAGATGCGCCCGCCGTGGCCCCCGTGGCCGGAGCTTCGGGCGATGGAGGTGGTGCGGTCGATGGCGGCGCGGCAGGCTCAGCGGGTGGCGCGGGAGTCGGCGCCGGCTCCGGGGCGGATGTCTCGGCCAGGGCCGCCGCGAGCTGCCGCTCGGCCGCGTCGATCTCGTCGGGATCGAGATAGCGCACGATCGCGTCGCGCGTTTCGGCGAACAGCTTGTTGATCTTGCCAGCGCTGACCGGGTCGTCGGCTACGGTTGCCCGCTGCCGGCTGGTGAGCTCGTTGAGAAATCGCTCGGGGGTTTCCAGCTTGCGCAGCTCGTCCATCAGCGGTTGGGCCTCCGCCGCGCGACCGTCCTCGATGCGCATCCGCAGGCGGGCCAGCAAGATCTTGCGGCGCACGATCGTATCGACCAGTTGCTCCTGCATGCCGATCACGTAACCTTCGACCGCCATGCGCAGGTCGTCGTCGATCACTGGCGCCCGTTGCACGGCAAACAACCCCGGCACGATCGGCAGCCGCGCCAGAAACTCTTGCCCATGCTTGACGATGAGAATTTGCAGCGGATCGTCGGCCACCGAGTCGATCTGCAAATGGCCGCGACCGTCGGTGGTGCCGAGCAGTCGCGTCGCCGGGGAGTCGGGCGCATGAGCAAAGACTTCGTAGCCGACCAGCGGCCGATCGGTTTGGGTGCGCGAACAAAGTTCGAGACGCGTGGAACCGTCTGGAGGTCGCACGACGATCGCCAGTTGCTCGGTGCGCCCGCGGCGACGTCGCCCCAGCGGCGATCGCAGCCCGCTGAAGAGGGTGCCGCGATCCGGCAGCGCCTCGCTGTCGTCGACGCGCACGAATGTCCAATCGAGCGGTTGTACGCGGCGGGCCTGACCCGAGCGATCGAACTCGCGGATCACGGGCAACAGCAGGTCGCGCGGGTGCACGAGCTGCAATCCGGGATCACGATGCGGGAGCTTGCCGGCCCGCCAGACAAGCGAGACGCTCTTGCCGTCGACCGCTTCGATGCGCGCCAGCGGCGCGAAGCAATCGAGCGCAGCCCGAAATGCCGCTTCGTTCAGTTCGGAGCGCCGGCTCACTGCACGGCGCTCGGTGCGGCCGGTGATGCCGGTGGCGAGATCGTGCTCGCGGGCCGCCAGTTGCCAGCCGGACGCGAAGCGGCCAATCGTCAACACAATCTGCTTGTCGACCGGCGAGGCCGCAGCAGGCGGCTCATCACGCGATGCTTGCGCTGTCGGCGATTCGGCGGAAGGGTCCGCGGTGGCAGGGGCGTGCTCGGGCCAGACGTCGGCCGCAAGGTGCTCGAGATCAACGAGCGCCGCTTGCGCCAGCGGCGGGGGAGCCGGCTGCACTTGCGCGACCCATGCGCCGCCGATCAGGCGATCGATCAGCGTGGCCAGCGAGCCGGAAACGTCGTTGAACAGCGCCTCGCCGTCGCCGGTTGCCGGATCGATCGCCACCCAGATATCGACACGATACGGCGTATGCTCCCAGACCGTGGCGGCGTGTGCTTCGCGCCCAGCGGCAATTGTCAGCCAACAGCCGAGAACAAACCAGCAAACCAGTCGTTTCGCCAACGGAAGCATCGCGGTTACTGCGCCTCCGACGGTTGGACTTGCCAGTTCTCGATGTTCTGGTAGAGCGTCGCGGGCTGTGTGCCCACGCCCGTGAGTTCGCTGGCGAGCGCGCAATGCTCGGTGAGTTGCCACAGCGGGATCAGCGCACAGTCGTCGGCCGACAGGGCATGCAGTTCCCAGAGCGTTTCGCGAGCCTGCGTCCAATCGGTAGCCCAGCGCAGCCGCCCCAGAGCGCTCAACACGTGCGGGCTGCTGTGGGGCACGATTCCGCCCGGGCCGAACAGGCGCTGGGCGTCGACCAGCGGCTCCCAAGTCTGCAACTCGACATAGGCCAAATCGTAGTCGTCCGGCAGACGTGGATCGTTGGGGTCGAGCGCGACGAGTCGCACGGGAATCTTGATCAGCGCCAACTGTCGCTGGATGGCGCGGCACGCCAGTCGCGCGACCTCGTCAGCCGGATGAACGAGCGTGAGCTCTGGGAAGCGCGATGCGGCCGCAGGCTTGGGCGCTTCGACTGAGGGTGTCGCTGTTGCGTCGGCGTCGGCTGCGGAGGCGTCGTCGCTGGCCGCGGGTGCGTCGGTCGGCGGAGCTGGCGTGGCGGCTGGCGTCGATGCGTCGTCGGCCGTTGGCTTGGCGTCGGTCGCGGAGGTTGCCGACGTGACGTCGGCGCTGCTGTCGGCCTTGGCGACCGCTTCTTCCGCCGGCTTGGTAGCTTCGAGTTCTTTCAAACCAATTTCGGCCAGCAGCATCGCCAAGCGTGGCTCGTAGCCGCGGACGGCCACCTGTTCGTTGTACGCATAGCCGCGCGGGAAGGGGCCGCTCGTCGTCTGGCAGCCGGGCACCTCGTTGCCGCGTAGCAGTTGCGTGTTGAGGATCGCCTCACGGTGCAGCGCGTAAGCCAGCCCACGGCGAAACGTACGTTGGGCCAGCAGCGGTCGCCGCGAGTTGACCACCAGGCAGTGCACGGTCGGCATGGCGTATGGCTCGACGACGACCCCCTCGAGGGCTTGCAGGCGCGATAGGTCCCAGGGCAATACCCGGTCGATCACCGCGACTTCGCCGCGCTCGAGCGCTTCGATCGCCGCGCCGGCCTTGGTGAAGTTCCGTTCGACGATCTCACGCGGAGATTCGGGCCGCGCCGCGAAGTAGCCGTCGACCGACAGAAACTGCGTGCGCTCGGTCTCTCGTTGGCCGATGCGATAGCCGGCAAGAACCTGCGGCTGGGCCTGGCGAGCTCTGCCTGCTTGTGGTCGAGGCACCAGCGGTATGCCGAGCAAGGCCATGGGGCGCAGGTGGGCGTAGCGCAGGTCGGCTTGCACGGTGCGCGCATCGATTACCGTGACTCGCGCGAGCAAATCAGCCCAGTCGGCGTTCCCCTCGGGGCGATGCATTTCGGCCCGCGCGAGCAGCAAAGGTGCAATGTCAAAAGCATCGAGGGGATCCCCATCCGGCCAGGCGATGCCAGGACGGACTTGCACGACAAGCTGCTTGCCGAGCTCGCGCGTTTCGAAGGCACCGACCGGGCAGACGTACTCGCCGCCGTCGGCGCCAGGACCGCGATATTCGGCCAAATCCCGCGCGAGCAATCGCCGCACGCGCCGCGCCGGCCAGGCATCGGCCAATGGCGGAGCACTGGCCGCCGTCTCGTCGGCCGTCGGCACGATCGCCGGCTGCACGACACCGACGACGACCAGCGGATAGCGATCGGCCAGTTCGGCCAGCACCCGCTGCGCCGCGTCGGACGTCGGCCAGACCACGGCCGCGCGACGCGCCAAATCGTTGGCTTGTGGATAGCGCTTGGCAGCCAATTCCTGTTGGGCTTGCGTCGCCAGCTCGTTGGCTTGCGCGGCCAGCTCGCGCTGCCGGCGCGTGACGACTTCGTGTCCGGCAAAGCGCCGCTCGAGTGCCCCCAGTGCCGCCCGCGCAGCGCGGTAGTCCTGCCGTTCGAGGTCGCGGGCGACCAGGCGATCGACCAGCCGCCCCAACGCGGCGGCCAGCCCAGGGGACTGCGCATTGCGCGAGGCTAGCTCGTTGAACAGCACCAATGCATAGTCGAGGTTGCCGCGCTCCTCTTCTCGCGTGGCGTCGGCCAGGAGAAACTTCTGAAACGACGGGGCCAGCGCGGGATAGTCAGCGTAGTTGCGTTCCAGGTAGTCGTAATAGTCGTAGGCCTCGTCGATGTCGCCGGCGGCCAGCAGACGCTCGGCCTCGGCGAGCACGAGTTGCTCGAAGAACTTGATGTCGACCACCTCGCGCCACGGCACTTCGTAGATCTGCTCGGGCTCGCTGACGAGCCGCAGTCGCAGCTTTTCGCCGGGACGCGGATTGGCCGGCATGCGACGCTCGGGCAGCTCGAGCGGCCGGGCATCGACCGTCGAGCCATCCTTGAGCACGAGTTGGTCGAAAGGATCGCGCTCGAAGAGCCGCGGTTGTTTTTCGGTACCTGGGCCGGCGTCGGCCGACAGTTCCGCCGCGCGGCAGTTCCCGGCGGGTAGCTCCGAATGTTCCGCAGCAAGAAAACTCAGCGCAGCAGCCACGGCCAGGCAGGACCGAAAGCGACGGTAGTCGATGCAGACACTGAACATTCGTTCGAGCGCATTGTTTTCGGGTGAGAAACTCAACGGCGACTCACGTTGAGCCGGTGGACTACAGCGAGCTTTGGCAGGCCTCGCGCGGACTGGCAGGCGCGTCGCGTCGGACGCATGCGCCGTCGCATTACGTCATTTTGGCTTAACGACGTACAACGTGCCATCGCTGCCGGCGACAACGACGCGTTCGCCCCAAACGACGGGTCCGCCGGCCAGGGGCACGCCGAGCTCGCTCGTCCAAACCGGTTCGCCAGTGTCCCTGGCCGCCAACCAGACGCGTCCGCTGGTCGACGACAACAGCAGGCCTTGATCGGTCGCGGCCGGCCGCCCGGCCAGCGCTCCGTCGGTTAGCGGCGCTTGCCAGGCGAGCTGAAGCTGGGCGTCGTAGCAGAGGAGCGTCGTCGCGGTTGCCAACAAGAGTCGCTCGCCGATCGCCTGTGGTCCCCACACGATCGGACCGGCGAGCGGAATGGGTTCGCCAGCTTCGAGCGCCGGCAAACGGAACGACAGCAGCCGCTGCGTATTATCGACCGCCACGGCCAGGTCGCCCAATACGGCCCAGTCCGACGCGATCTCCGCGGGCGCTTTGGCCTCGCGCTGCAAAACCAGGCGCGGTGTCGGCTGCTGCTCGACCGCCAGCAGATAAACGCTCGTTCCCTGATCGCTGAGCACCGCGCGATCGGCGCCCCAAGGAGCGGGATCGCGCCAGGTCGATTTCGCGCCGACTTCCAGCGGGGGTTGGAAAGGTGAAGCCAGCTCGCGCCCGCGCCGTGGATCGACCAACAGCACGCGCCCTGCCGTGTTGGGCACCAGCAGGCTTGTCCCCCAGACCGCCGGCACGGCCGCGGCCGGCTCGGGTAGCGAAAGCCAGGCGAGCCGCTGCGCGCCGTCGGTGCCGGCGCCGCCAACCAGCACGCGACCATCGTCGGCGCCGCCGCTATAGAGCCGGAGTTGCTTGCCGATCGGTTCGATCGAGGCTGCCGACGGCAGCGGCGGCGAGGTATCGATCGCCGTAGCTGGCGCGGAGAAGATCTGGTCGGCGTCGGCCAGGTCGGCGGGCTTGATGCCGAACAACTCGCCCGCCGTGGTCAGAGCGAGCAGGTCTCCGCCCGGATCGACAAACGCGCCGCCGACAAGTGGCATTGCCAAGCGCGTATCCCAAACGAGCTTGCCCGAGTCGGCATCGACGGCGGCGACCGCGATCCCTCCGCCGCGCGACGAGCGTCGCGCGCCGACGAGTAGATTGCCATACAAGCGCAACGGCCCGACGAAGGCCTCGTTCTCGAGTTGCACCAGGCCGGGGGTTTGCCGCCCCCGGGCCAGTTGCAAGTCCCAGCGCGTGAGGCGGTCGGAGCCGATCCAGAGTTGGCCAGGGCGAACGGCAATTTGGCGCGGTAGATGGGTGCGCTCGGTTGGCGGCGTCTCGGCCAACTTGGTGAGGGCGTTGGGTTGATCGGGCGGATTGACTTCAAACGTGTAGACCGCTCCGAGATCGGTCACTACGAGGCACGCGCGATCGACCACCAGGGGGGGCACGTGCACGTGCCCCGACAATGCAAGCTGCTGCACCTCTTTGGGGTTCGCGCCCTGTTCGTCGAGCAGCAAGACGCGGAGCACACCGTCGTCGAGGCGATTGTTCTCGGCGATCAGCAGGTAGCGGCTCACCAAGACGGGCGGCGTGCGGATCGAGCCCGGCTCGTATCCCAGATACATCACCTGATCGCAGGCCCCTGAATCGGGGGACAGCAGATACAAGTTCGAATGGTCGCCAAGCTGGTAGAGACGTTTGCCGGCCGAATCTGTGGCCGGAGGCGTGGAGAGCTGTTGCGGCAAGCCGAATTGCCGCACCCGCGCGCCCGACTCAACGTCGATCGCCAGTAGACGCCCACTCTGCGTGGCCAGCCAGGCGGTCGAACCGACGACGATCGGCGCAGCGGCCGCCGGATCGCCCGTTGCTTGCCGCCAGCGCAACTCGCCGTCGATTGCTCCCACGCGCCACAACTCGTTGCGGCGGCGATCGACGACCAGCCAATCGGCATCGGGCTGCGCCGAGACAGGCTGCGGCCAAACGTCGTTGGCGGTCCCCACCTGGCGGCACCACTTTACGGCGCCGGTCGCGGCGTCGAGCGCGTAGACGGCGTCGGCGGCCAGCGCCGCGACCGTTTGGCCCGCTCCACCGGTTGCCTGGGTGTCGCCGGCGCGCGAACCTTGACGCGGCACTGCCAAAGTAGCCGCTGCTTGCCAGGGCCACTCCAAGGGTTCGGTTACCGCAGGCGTGCGTTCGTCGCTGAAGGTGACTCCCTTTCGCTGCGCGTCGGAGACGGCGACGAGCGCTTCGAGCAGCGAGGGCTCTTCGACGGTGTCGGGGTAAGTTTTGAGCAAGTTGCGGCGCGTTTCGTAGGCCGCGGCCGCTTCCCCATTGTCGGCGGCCGCGCGCATTTCGCTTACGGCTTGTGTCAGGGCAGCACCACGAGCAATCTGCCGGCTCGTCAAGTCGAGCGAGGCGTCGATCTCGGCCAGGCGCTGGCCAGGCAGCAGCGCCTTGGGGACGTAATCGTCGACCAAGGTGCGGGCGTCGCGCGCGGCGGCAACCAGGTCGCTGCTCTGCTCGCGCTGGGCGGCGGCCGCCAGCGATTCGGCCAGAGACGGCAAGATGCTGCTCAGTTCCTCGCGCGCTTCGCTGGCGGCCCCTTCGTTGGTGATATCGCGAACGATCTGCCGTGCGGCATCGACCGAAGCCTTGTCTTTGCCCGGACTGGTGGCCATCCGCAGTTGGGCCAACGACCTCCAGACGCGCGCCAACGAGGCGCGATCGTGGCTGGGAAACGCCTCGACAAACGCGGTGTAACCCTCGACGGCCGCGCCGTAGTTGCCGCCGCGGTAACTGGCCATCGCCGCGTCGAGCATGCCGTCGGCGTCTCGTCGCCCGATCAACCACCACAGCGCGACCCCGGCGATGATCAGAAACAACAGCGACCCGCCGGCCCCCAACAGCAACGGAGAATCCCAGACGTTGTCGGGACGCTTCTTGCGCTTCGCGGGCTTTCCGCTGGCCGATAGCGGGCTGTCGGCATGTTCGCCTAGCATGGAGTCGGCGGAACCGAGCCCACTGGTCGGTGACCCCAAGCCGTCGTCGAGCAGTCCCCCTCCCAGCGGGCCCAAGTCGTCGAGATCGGCCCCGGCGGACGCAGTTTGCTGCTTAGACGCGGAGTGCTTCCGCTTCGATCGATCGGCGCTCGACTTGGACTTCGACCTGCTGGCGGCCGACTTCTCGCTTGTCGCGCTGGCAGTCGCCGTTGGCTGCGGAGCCGCGACGGGAGGACTGGCCGGCTTCTCGTCTTCGTCGAGCGGTGCCAGCTCCAGGTCTTCGTCCGATGCCGTAGAGCGCTGGGGCGCTTGGGTTGTCGGCGCCCCTTCCGGCTCTGGTTGCGCCGCGGATCGGTCGCCCGGCGTAATCTCTTCGCGCACCGGCGCCGCCGAACAGTCGCGGAAAAACTCGGCCAACGTCGTATCGGCGTCGGGCTCGAGATCCGTGAGCGCCACGGCCTGATCCTGTCCGGGTGGCGTGCGCAGAAACTCGACGGCCGCCGCCTGACCGTTGCTCAGCGCCGCGAATGGAGTGAGCGCCGCGATGACCTCGGCCGGCGTTTGATAGCGCTTCTCGGGGTCGCGGGCCAGCAGCTTGGCCAGCACCGGAGTCAGCTCCGGGGGGGCGGACGGACAGACGGCCGAGAGGAGCGGCGCGTCGGACTTCGCGCGGGCCAGCAATTTCTCCATCGTGTTGCTGCCGGCAAACGGCAATCGACCGGTCAGCAACTTGAACAGCGTGCAGCCGAGGCTAAAGAGGTCGGCGCGGATGTCGGCCCCCTTGAAATTCTCGGCCGCCTCGGGAGCAATGTAATCGGGCGTGCCGATGGTCTGGCCGACGCGCGTCAGGCCGCCATCTTCGGACGACTCACTGGCGAATCGCGCCAAGCCCATGTCGAGGATTTTGACGACGGGGCGTTCGGTCTCGTCGTTCCAGGTCACCAGCAGGTTGACCGGTTTGATGTCGCGGTGGACCATCCCCTGGCGCCAGGCGTGGTTGAGGCCCTCGGCCGCTTGCCGCACGCACTCGCAGGCGGCCGCCGCGTCGAAGGGCCCATGCGCCCGCAGCCATTGATTCAGGTCGCGCCCTTCGGCGAATTCCATCACCAGAAAGTGGGTATTGCCGACCGCGTCGGCGTCGTACGCGCCGATGATGTTGGCGTGATTGAGGGCGGCGGCCGTCTTGACTTCGCGATTGAAGCGAGCGACCGCCTGCGGGTTGCTCAACAGTGCGCGATTGAGCACCTTGATGGCCACGACGCGGTCCATCACGGCGTGCTGCGCCTTGAAGACGACGCCCATACCGCCTTGGCCGATGCGGTCGACCAGCTTGTAGCGCCCCAAGAAGAACGCCGTGCGGCCGGCCAACAGTTGATTGACTTGCCAGGTGGTGAGCTGCCCACGCTCGATGAGATACTTGCCGACGGTGCGCGGGTCGACGGTCTGGCGGGCGCCGGCCACGCGCTGCCGCAGCTTGGCCACTAGCGCCGCGGGCGCCAGTTGGCTGGCTTCGAGATGGTCGAGAAACGCTTCGATCTTGAGCATGCCTACTCGTTTTCGTCCAACGCGCCGAGACGGACTTGGGCCATGCCCGCTTCGCTGCCGGCATCGAGCACGGCGACAACGGTTTCGTGCCGGGCTTCGCCGCTGGCCAGCACGAGTAAGTTGGTTGGAGGGCGGGGCCCGGCGGCGTCGCGCAATTCGCGCAGGCGGGGGACGACTTCCATTCTAGTGGCCTCGCGCCCATCGACCCAGATAGCGTTGTCCTCGTCGATTTGCACGACGACAAAATCGTCGTCTTCTTCGAGCTCTTCGAGGGTCCGGCTCTGCGACGCCTGATCCGAGGGATCGGGGGTCGGCACTTCGATCGACTTGGCCAGGCCGGCGGCCATCGTGAGCATGAAAAAAATCAGAAGCTGAAAGGTGACGTCGACCATCGGCGTCAGGTCGAGCTCTTCCTCGGTCGAAGCGGCCGAGCGGAAGTTGAGCGGGGGGTCGACGTCGGCTTCCGAGTGATCCGCACGCTCGGCGGGCGCCGAGGGCCCTGCGGTCGACAGCATTTCCGACGGAATCAACGGCGGCGGCGTGCGCGTCGGCTCTGCGTCGGGCACCACCAGGCGCTTGCCGCAGCGCGGGCAATTCACCCGCCGGCCGGCGTGCTGCTCGGCCACTTTGAGCCGCTTCTGGCAGTGAGGGCAAGCGAAGCGCAGCGTCATTCGGGATCCGTGACGGCAAAGTGCAACTGGACCCCATCCACCTCGCCCACGGCGGCCGCCACGCGCGACACGTCGCGGTAGTGCACCGCGCGATCGGCCTTGATCAACACGTGCTGTTTGCCTGCCGACACGCCGTTCTCCACTTGCGCGCGAATCTCCTCCGCTTGCTGAGCATGGTCGTCGGCCAACGGCTGCTTGTCGTCGTTGCCAAGATAGACGCGGGCTTCGGCCTGGCCAGGGACGCGGACCAGCGAGAAGATCACGCTCTCTTCTTTGCCGACCGCGCCGCCGTGGCGAGCTTCGGGCAGCTCGAGCATGGTCGATTCGGTCGCCTTGAACGTCACGATAAAGAAGACCAGCAACAGAAACGTCATATCGATCATGGGCGTCATGTCGGCCTCGGCATCGCCGACGAGGCGCCGCCGCGGCAGCACGGGGCCGAAGTCTTCGCCGGCCCGATCGATGGTGGAAGCAGGTCTCGCCATGGCCGCTGGTTACCGCGTCAGTTGCGGTTCTCGCTCGACGTTCTCTTTGTAGCTGTCGAAGAACTGCGTCAGGCCAAGCCCGACCAGGTCTTCCATCTTGCGAATGCGCACGTTGATGGCGGCCACGGCCACGATCAACGGAATGGCGATGACCAGGCCGCCGAACGTGGTGAGTAGCGCCACGCTGATGTCGCTGGCCAGCTTGGTGGGCTCGACCTTGTTCGTGGCGGCCAGCTTGGCGAAGGCGCCGATCATGCCCACGACCGTCCCCAGCAGGCCGAGCATCGGAGCGCTTTTGATCACGGTTTGCACCCAGGTGACGCGGTATTCGAGGTCGGCCAGCACGTCGCGCTGAAAGCGATCGGCCACCAGGTGGCGCAGCTTGGCCAGGCCCAGGTCGCGATGCGCCAGCGCCAGGCCGACCAGTTGCGGCACGGCGCGGTTGTCGTCGGCGCACAGTTCGGCGGCCGCCGCGACATCGCCAGCTTCCAGGTTTTCACCGAGCTGCGCCAGAAAGGCGTTCTGATCGCGCTCGTTGCGAAAGCGAACCTGCGCCACGCGCCGCCAGGTGATGATCACCATAAAGGCCCCCCAGAGGGCCACCACGGCCAAGGCCAGGTAGCACAACTGGCCAGCGATGTCGGTCAAATTGCCGAGCGCGTCTCCACTCATGGTTCTTCGATCTTTCTCAAGCCGTCGAGCGGCCGCGCGGGGTGCTGATCAAGGGGCTGTAGGATTAAAGAGGAAATTGCTCGATGACGTAGAACGAGTAGCTCTGTCCTTCCGACTTGATGCCGAAGCGAGTCTTACGAATCTCGCCTTGCTTACGACCCGCGAACGCGCCTTCGAGCTGCACGAGTTGGTTCTCAAGGTCGGGCGGATAGAACTGCAGGATCACGCGACCGCCCGCATCGATGCCGGCCCGCCGCAACAGCTCGGCATCGGCCGCTTTGAGGCTCCCTTGGCGCCAGGCCATCCAGAGGCGCTGCTCGGCGTCGCGTGGACCGATGCGCCGTTGCGGCGTCGGCTGGCTGAGGCCCGAGCCATACTCCACCTGGTTATCGGGCGCGGTCACTCCCAGTTCGATCTTGAAATAGTCGAGCTGCCGGGCGTACTCCTCGAGTGTGCTGCCGTCGGCGAAATAAACTTCCCAGCGCTTCCAGCGCGGAATGCCTGGCTCGCCGGCGCCGTGGCCGTAGCCGACCTGGCGGCCATCGCCGGTTAGCTTGCCTTGGGCGCCACCTTCCTGGTTTTCGGCCAGCCGCGGATCGTCGAGCTCCGCTTCGTGGGCCGCCAACGCCTCGGTCACCAGCGCCAGGGCCGTGGGGGCTTGTGGAGGCGCCAGATCGGTCTCGCGAATGATCTCTTCGGCGTCGGGGGCGTCGAGCTGCATGCTCTCGCCGATCACCCCATCCTCGCGACCGCCGCCGACGTCGGCCAGCACGACCGGCACCGCTACGGTTGGCGAGAACATGCGATTGCCCAGCCAGAGCGCGAACAATACGACCACGCTGCTCGCCACGAGAATCAACAACGCCAGCACCAGGCTGGTGACGTTTTCGAACGCCGAGACATTCAAACCAGACGAGGTTGTCGCCGCGTCCGAGGAGGGCCGGTGGTTCGTGCCTGTCGCGGTGCTGCTCATCGTCACTCGTCCCATACCACGTCGGGACGCAGCGCGCGGTACCAACTCTTCCAGAACTCGATCGCCGCGCGGCGGCTGGCATCGTCGGTGATGACCGTCCCCGGCGATTTGGGTGGCTTGCGGCTCAAGTAGCGCAAGCCGGCGACCGCGGTCTGCACCACTTCGCCATCGGGATCGCTCAGCGCGTAGATCAAGGTCGGCACTTCGTCGATGTTCCGCGTACGGGCCAGCGCTTGCACCGCCGCGATGCGCGCTTCCGGGCGCTGGCTGCCGGCCAGTTCGCGCAACCGCTTGGCGTGCTTGCTCAACGTTTCTTCGTCTGCCTGCTGAGCCATTTCGGCGAAGCCCTCGACGGCGTTGAGATACTCGGGGTTGTCGGCATCCTCCATCAACGTAAGTAAGTGTTCGGTCGGGCCAGTGAGTGGTTTGGCGACCACTTCGCCGCCGCGCGTTTGCACGAGCTCTCCATCGCTGGGCAGGCCACGTCCGGCCAGCAGGGCGCCATCGCCAAGCAAACCGGCGTGCACCAGGCTGTTGCGCGTCGAACGAACGAGGAACAAGATCGAAAACGCGGTGTCGCAGGCGGGGCCGCACATGCCGCTCCAGGCGCCGTCACCGATCTGACTGTCCAGCAGCACCTTCACGCCGTCGTCGTACCAGGGCTTCTTCTCGGGCGGGCCGCCGAGGGCCTCGCGAAAACTCTCGTAGCGCTCCAGCGCATAGAGGTAGTAATGCATGTACCCGCCGGGGGGCTCAATCGCGTAGTTGGCCTCGAACCAGGCGGCGCCCAACTGTTGCCCGGCCTGCAGTCGCTGTCGATCGACATTGGCCGAGCGCTGCCGCACCACGACGCCGCGCTGTTCGACGCGCCGCAGGCTTTCCGGGACCGAGCCGCCGCGCTCTTCCCGCCGGTTGCCCAGCCCGAGATGATCCTGGCAAATGTAAAGGCAACCGTTGCCGGCGGCCGCCAGGCTGTGTCGCACGCCGACTTGCTTGACGCGCTCGAACCGCTGCGGGTCTTCACCCTGGTAACCGAACGCGCCGCTGGGGTCTTGCGTGCGCAACAGCCAATTGCAGACGCGCTCCCACGAGTCGACCGGTACCGGGAAACCAGCTCGAGATGCTTCCCACATGCTCAACACGCCGTACTGCGTCATCGAAGTATCGCCGGTCGGTCGGGTGAGGTAGCCCCAACCGCCGTGCGGCTTCTGGATTTTGACGAGGCGTCCCAGCAACTTCTCGATTTGCTCGGCGTGCTTTTGCGCGTCGAGCTGCGTGAGAAAGATGATCGACAGACCGAGCGTGTAGACGATGTTGTCTTCTTCAAGCCCTTTGCCGGTTGCCACCGCTTCGGCGAGCGCGTCGGCGGCCGACTTGATGAGGGGGTCGTCGTGATCGACTCCAGCCTTGACCAGCGCCAGCCCCATCAGCGCGCGGCCGCCAATGCGCCGCTCGGTCGTGTCCTTGCGCAGAAAGTCGATGCCGCGCTTGACGGCCGCTTGCACTTCGGGGCTGTCGGGCGTGTAGCCAGTTCCGGCGGCCAGCGCAGCAATTGGCCGACCGGCGATTAACGTCAGAAAGATCAACAAGACCTGCAGCGTTGGCCGCTGGCTCGCCCAGGCGTGCCGCGCTTGATGCGAGAACTGACAAGCAGCGCGCGCCACGCGTGTCGAGAAAGCTCCTGATTCGCAAAGCCTGGACGGCGAATGAGGCGGGGGGGCCGCAGCGCGAGCGCAGCCGATTGCTGTGCGCACCATCACGCTGGGTACCTCGGGACGCAAGAATCGTGCGATCCGTGAACTCTCAGTTCCGCTAAGTCTCGACGCTTGTCGATCCTACTAGCGGCGGAGGGGGGGTGTCAAGCAGCCCGCCGCGACCTGAAGTTGTTGCGCCGCAAACTGTTGAACGCGTCGGGCGGTGCCATGTGAAATCGAGATTAGCGGCGTTCCCAGCGGGCCACGGCAAGTTCGACCGCACGTGGAAAACAGCGAGCCGGAACCCTACTGTTCCGCCGGGGGGACAGCCGGCGCCGGTTCGTCTTCGCGCGGAAAGACGAACATCATCGCCGCGATCATCATCTCTTCGTTGGTTTGCCAGCCGTAGCGCACTTCGGCGTCGGGATCGGGGTTGTCGGGATTGTTCGACGAGTTGTCCCAGCGGGCGACGGCACGCAGCGCGCTGCCGACGGGCAACTCGACTGGCTCCTGGAACCAGTACATCGTTTGCCAGTTGAAATCGTAACGCGGCACCGAGAGCAGCGTCTCGCGGCTGCCGTCGGGCAGCACGTGCTCGATGCGGAACGACTTGCCGCGAACGTGCATGTGCGGGTACAGACCGACGAGCCGCCCAAAGTGCCGGCCACTGACCGGAAAACTGTATTCACCCCGCGCGTGTGGATCGCCCGGCGCGATGCAAAACGACGTGTTCTCGTAGGTGCGCATCGCCACTTCCCACTTGGGCGGCTCGGCCGCGAATTTCAGCGCCAAGGTCGGTCGATCGCGCACACTGCGCCCGTTCGGCGTGTAATGAATGTTGAAGATCAGCCGGGCGCCGGCCGGAATCCGCAAAGCCGTTCCCTCCGGAAAATCGAACGATGGATCGCCGGGCGCCCACATGGCCACGATGCGCGTGCCGGCGAAGCTGCGCGGCGGACCCGGATGATCACCTTCGACCGAAAAAACCATCACGTGGTGCACGACCTCCGGCTTCGACGGTCGCAACTCGGCCGATTGCACCCAGCGCGTTTCGCGGAACAAGCTGTCGGTCGTGGTCCGCGGCGCGGGGGTGAAGATGTAGTCGGCGGTCCCTTCGGCCGGCACCTGAAACGAGCGATCGGTCGTTATGGTCGCCTCGGGCTCAAATGACCACGTCGACGTACTGCGGGCCGCACCCAGATGGCTGACCGGCATGGCCATCGGCCGCGTCTCGGTCGTCTTGTCCCGCGGCATGCCGGCGTCGATCCAGCCCACCAGCAGCTTGATTTCGTCCCGCGTCAGGCGTCGATCGTTGCTGAACTTGCCGTAACGGGCATCGGCATGCCAGGGGGGCATCCGCCGCTCGACGACCACTTCGCGAATCATGGCCGACCAGCGCACGGCGTCGTCGTAGTCGGCCAGCTCAAAGGGGGCCGCGCTGTCGGCGCAATGGCACGTGGCACAGCGCCGAGCCAACAGCGGAGCGACATGCCGCTCGTATGAGACTTGCGGCTTGTCCGCCTGGGCAGTTCGTTTCTGCGAAGCGCGATCGAGCAGGCATCCGTCTGCCGGGGTTTCGGGCACCCGGACCTCGTCCCCGCTCAGCACGTCGTCGATCGCTTCCGCCAGGTCTTCGCGCGAGGCACTGCGTCGCCGACTGCCGCCGACCGCGCACTGGTCGTTCAAGCGGCCGCGATATCGCAGCTCGAGGTCGTGGTCGAGTACGCAGAAGGTCGGCGTCCGCTCGACTTCGAGCAGATCGGCCAGCTCCTGCCCCAGATCTTTCAGCACCGGAAACGGCAACTCGTAGTCGCTCGCGTGGGCCGCGATCAACTCCAGCGATTCGTGCTCGTGCGGATAGATCGCCACGAATTGCACCGGTTTGTCGCGGTAGTGCTTGACCAACTTGAGGATCGCGGGGACCTGCCGATTGGCCAACGGGCAATCGGTGCCGAGGAAACAGAGGACCAGCGCCTGGCAGCGATCGAATTCGGCCACGGTGCGCCGCCGCCCGAGTGGATCGCGCAGCGAACCCGGATCGTCTTCGATGCGCAGCAGTCCGCAGTTGTCGCACTCGCCGGCCAGCGCGGCGCTCAGCGGGCCGAAGCTCAGCGAAAGCGCCAAAAGTGCCAGCGCGTGGAAACGCCGTGAGCGCAGGCGCGCAGTCGCGGCGCGCCACGGGCATCGCCCAATCATGTCGAATCCAACTGTTCCGGGTAACGAAGTGAGGCGAGACGAGAAGCCAGATGAACCTCTCGCGAGCCGGGGAGTGTACCGGCGCGATTGGGCGACTGCCAGACTATTTCTTCAGGAATTCCCGAGTTTCGCAGACAGCCCAGGCTGTCAAAAAAGTGCCGCTAGGTCGCATCTGGCGAGTCCACCAAATTCACTATAGCAGGTCGGCCGCGGCACCGTGCGCCGAGGAATCGTTTGCTGCTAGCAAGTGCTGCGCATCGGGCGACGCACGTTCTGGAGCACGCGCACCGTGGCGGGCGAGCGATTGAGCACATAAAAGTGCACGCCCGGCACGCCCGCATCGAGCAACTCTTGCACCTGGCGCGTCGCGAAGTCGACACCGACTTCGAACTGGGCTTCGGACGCATCGCCGCATTTCTCTAGGTCGGCCACGAGCCGGGATGGCAATTTCGCGCCGCAGAGCTTGGTGATGCGGCGAATCTGCGCCAGGTTCGTGATCGGCAGCACGCCGGGCACGATCGGCACGGCGATCTTCTTCGCCGCGCAGCGATCGCGAAAGCGAAAGAAATCGGCGTTGCCGTAAAACAATTGCGTGATCACGATGTCGGCGCCGGCCGCGACCTTGCGAGCCAGGTTTTCGAGATCGGCTTCAGGACTCGGCGCCTCCTGGTGGGTTTCGGGATATCCGGCCACCGCGATGCCAAACTGCGGGAACTCGGCCCGCAAGAGCGCCACGAGCTCGTTGGCGTAGCTCAGGCCGTCGGTGGCTGGACGGAAGACCTGCTCTCCCCGCGGCGGATCGCCGCGCAAGGCCACGACGTTCTCGACGCCACGCTCGTGGGCGTCGCGCAGATAACTGCGGAGCTCGTCGCGCGAGGAACCGACGCACGTCAAATGGGCGGCGACCGTCGTTCCGTAACGCTCGCGCACCCGCGAGACGACGTCGAGCGTTTTGTCGCGCGTCGAGCCGGCCGCGCCATAAGTGCAGGTGACGTACACCGGCTCGAAGCGCATCAGTTCGGCCAGATGACGAAACAATTCGTCGTCACCCGCCGGCGTCTTGGGTGGAAACAGCTCGAACGAAAGTCCGAACTTGCCCGGCCCATAAGCTTCCGCGATCCGCATATGCGAGCAATCTCTCTGGTTTCGGCGTCGAAGCGGGCTTCTCCCGCTCCCAGGCTGATAGATTATAGCTGGCTGACGTCGCCGCGGCAGGCGCGGGCGATCTGAGACGCACCGCACCAGACAGCCACGGGCGATGTGCGCAGAGTCGTTCGCCATCGCTGCTTGATTCCGGGAGCAAGATCCATCATGTCCGTCTGGCGGCTGGTCGCTCATAGCCTGGTGCACCACTGGCGGATGAATGCCGCGATCGCGCTGGGAGTCGCCGCCGGCACGGCGATTCTGACTGGTGCGCTGCTGGTCGGCGACTCGGTGCGCGGCAGTCTCCAGCAACTGGCTCTCGATCGCCTCGGACGCGTCGACGCGGTGCTGGCGCGGCCGACGTTCTTTCGAGCAGCACTGGCCGACGAACTGCAGGCCAGTACGCAGCTCGAGCGCCGTGGAGGTCTTGCGGCACCGATCGTGCTCGTCGCAGGAACCGTCGAAGAACCCGCCAGCCATCGCCGCGCCACGCACGTGACGGTCATCGGCTGCGACCAAAACTTTTGGGAACTCGACACGCGCCCTGCCGGTGATCGGCCCCTCAACGCCGGCGAAGTGATCCTCACCGAGCCGTTGGCCCGCGAGTTGGGTGTCACCACACCAGCAACAGCGGCCGCCGACAAGCCCGCTGCAGTGATCGTGCGGCTGCCCAGCCCCGGCGACGTGCCGGCCGACAGCCCGCTGGGGCGCAAGACCGAGACGGTGCGCAACCTGCGCTTGAACGTGGTGCAAGTCATACCGGCCGAAGGTCTTGCCCACTTCAGTCTCAATCCGTCGCAGCGCACGCAGCTCAACGCCTTCGTGTCGCTGAAGACTTTGCAGCGGGCCCTCGAACAGCCGGACACAGTCAATGCGATTGTCGTCAACTACGGAGGTGGCAAGAACGGCGGCCGCGAGGAGCCGATCACCCTCGATCAACTCGACGCCGCGCTACGGCCACAACTCGTCGACTATGGCCTGCGGCTCGAAGAAACGCCGCGCGGCTACTTCGACTTGTCGAGCGAGCGGATGATCCTCGAACCCGAAGTCGTGCGCGAGGCCCGCCAGAGATTCGCCCCTTGGCCGACACAAATCGCCTTCACCTATCTGGCGAACACGATCGCCCGTGGCGACCGACAGATTCCTTATTCGACGATCACCGGTATCGACCCGGTCGCGGAGCCGCCGCTGGGCCCGTTCGTCACCGAGAAGGGGGAGCCGCTCGAGCCGCTGGCCGACGACGAAATCGCACTCAACAGTTGGGCCGCCGAGCAACTTGACGCCACGGTGGGCGACACGATCGAAGTGGTCTACTTTCGCCCCGAAAGCACCCACGGACGGGTGGAAGAGGATCGCCACGCCTTTCGCCTGGCGCACATTGTGAAGCTCGAAGGGGCGGCCGCCGATCGGTTGCTGACTCCCAAACTCAAGGGCGTGACCGACCAGGTCTCGATGGCCGACTGGAATCCTCCATTTCCCTTCGACGGGGCACGAATCCGCAGTGAAGACGAAGCCTATTGGGACGATCACGGACCCACGCCGAAGGCGTTCGTGTCGTTGGCCACGGCGCAAAAGCTGTGGGGAAGCCGCTTCGGCGACGCCACGTCGCTGCGCGTGGCTCCGCCGGCCGACGAAGCTACGGCCGCACAGGTCGCCGCCAAGCTGCATCTCGAGCCCGGCGAGTTGGGCTTTCGCTTCCAACCGGTGAGGGCCCTGGCTCTGGCGGCCGCCTCGGGCACGACTCCTTTCAACTGGCTGTTTGTCGGCTTCAGTTTCTTTTTGATCGCGGCGGCCGTGATGCTCGTCGCCCTGTTGTTCCGCCTGGCGGTCGACGGCCGCGCCGAGCAAGTCGGCTTGCTCTTGGCCCTCGGCTGGTCGAGTCGCCAGGTGCGGCGCTTGTGGGCGTTGGAAGGATTGCTCATCGCCGCGCTGGGCGGGTTGCTCGGCGCGGCGTTGGGAGTCGGCTACGCCGCGCTGATGGTCGCCGGCCTGCGCACCTGGTGGGTTGCTGCGATCACCAGCCCCTTCGTCGAGTTGCACTTCGCTCCGCTGAGCCTGGTGATCGGTTACGCCAGTGGTGTGGTCGTCGCCTGGCTGGCAATCGTGCTGTCGCTGCGCAGATTGGCCCGGCAAGACGCCCGCGCTTTGTTGGCCGGCAAGGTCGAGTCGAGCCCCGTGGCAGGTCGAGCCGCGCGGCGGTCGATCGCCCGCGTCGTTGGTGTCGTGGCGTTGCTGGCCGGGGCCGCTTTGGCCGCGACCGCCATCGCTCTGTCGGGCGAGGCCCAGGCCGGCGCGTTCTTTGGCTCGGGAGCGCTGGTGCTGATCGGATTGCTGGCCTTGCTGTGGAGCCGCTTGCGAGCCGGCAAGACTGGTCCCTTGGTGACCGGCGGCGGCGGAGCGATCGCGCGGTTGGCGCTGCGCAACGCGGCGCGCCATCCGGGGCGCAGCGTGCTGACGATCGGCCTGGTGGCGGCGGCCTGCTTCTTGATCGTGGCCGTGAGCGCCTTCCGGCTCTCGGCGCCCGACGACCCGACCAATCGCCGGTCGGGCACGGGCGGATTCATGCTCGTGGCCGAAAGCGATCAGCCGATCTATCAAGACCTCGCCGCGCCCGACGCCTTGAACCTCTCCAGCGGCGAGGCCGCGCCGCTGGCCGACGCGCGGATCTTTGCAGTCCGCGTGCGTCAGGGAGACGACGCGAGTTGCTTGAACCTCTACCAGCCGCAGCAGCCGCGGGTGTTGGGCTTGCCCGACGAACTGCTGCAGCGGGGAGGATTCGCGTGGGGCGCTACCTTGGCCGAGACCGACGCCGAGCGCGAGAATCCCTGGCTGCTTTTGGAGCGCGACTGGGGGCGCGCCGACGACGGCACGCCGCTCGTGCCCGTGGTGCTCGACGCCGCCACGGCGATCTACAGCTTGCACCTTTCGGGAGCCGGCGCGCATTACGAATTGCCTCGCTGGGATAACGGCGCGCCGTCGACGTCGGGCGGTAGCGTGCACTGTCTGGTCGTGGGGCTCTTGAAGAACAGCGTTTTGCAGGGGGACATCTTGATGAGCGCGCGGACGCTGTTGCGCGAGTTTCCTGATATCAGCGGATACCGCTTCTTCTTGATCGACTGCCCTCGCGACCAGGCCGTGGCGGTCGAAACGGCGCTCGAAAAGGGGCTGGGAGATTACGGCTTCGACGCCCAACTCGCCAGCGATCGGCTGGCGACATTCCTGGTGGTGCAGAACACGTATTTGTCGACGTTTCAGAGCCTCGGCGGATTGGGGTTGTTGCTCGGGACGTTGGGGCTCGTGGTGGTCGAGCTGCGCAACGTGCTCGAGCGGCGCGGCGAGTTGGCGCTGCTGCGGGCCGTTGGTTTTCGCACCGGCACGCTCGCCCTGTTGGTGCTCGCCGAAAATGCCGCGCTGCTCGTCGGCGGGTTGGCGATCGGGCTGATCGCCGCACTGGTGGCCGTGGCGCCACACCTGGTCGAACGCTCGGCGGCCGTTCCCTGGGGATCGTTGGCCGGCACGCTCGCCTTGGTGGTCGTCGTCGGTTTGTCAGCCGGATGGCTGGCCGTGCGGGCAAGCCTGGCCGCGCCGCTGCTGCCAGCACTGCGCGGGGAGTAGCTCGTTCACACGGTTGGCGCGGCGTGGGCCGCTGCCGTGGCCAGGGCGCTCGAATAGCCGGCGCTGGCCCGGTTGATGGCGTCGAGAAACGCCCGGGCGCTGGCTTCCAGGCTGTCGGTCGACACGCCGCGGCCGCGGAACGTGTTGCCGCGCGATTCGACTTCGACGGTCACCTCGGCCTGGGCATCCTTGCCGACCGAAACGCTGTGCACCTGAAAGTCGCGTACGCGCACCTCGAAGCCGGTGAGTTGCTCGACCGCCAGGAACATGGCGTCGATCGGACCGTCGCCGCGCGCCATTTCGCAGGTCACTTCTTCATCGCCGCGCCGCAGCGTGAGCGTGACGATCGGCGTTTGATCGGTGCCGGCGGCCGACGTGTAGCGCTCGAACGACCATTGCTCTGGCACTTCGCGAATCTGCTGTTCGATGAGCGCGGCCAGGTCGCTGTCGTACAGTTCCTTCTTCTTGTCGGCCAGCACCTTGAACTGCTCGAAGACGCGGACGAGCTGATCGTTTTCGAGATGGTAGCCCAGCGCGCGGGCCCGATCGGCCAGCGCGGCCCGACCGCTGTGCTTGCCCAGCACCAGATCGGTCTTGCCGAAGCCGACATCTTGCGGACGCATGATCTCGTAGGTGGTGCGCTCCTTGAGGAAGCCGTCCTGGTGGATGCCGGCCTCGTGCGCAAAGGCGTTGCGGCCGACGATCGCCTTGTTGCGCTGCACCTGCATGCCGGTGATGTTCGACACCAGCCGGCTGGTCGGCACGAGCCGTTGCGTGACGACCTGCGTGTCGGCCCGGTAGTAGTCCTGCCGGGTCTTGAGCGCCATGACGACTTCCTCGAGCGAGCAGTTGCCCGCCCGCTCGCCGATGCCGTTGATGGTGCACTCGATCTGGCCGGCGCCGACCTCGACCGCCGCCAGACTGTTGGCGACCGCCATCCCCAGGTCGTCGTGGCAGTGCACGCTGACCACGGCGCGGTCGATGTTCGGCACGCGCTCGATCAAGGAGCGGATCACGCCGGCATAGTGGGCCGGCGTGGCGTAGCCGACCGTGTCGGGGATGTTGACCGTCGTGGCCCCGGCCGCGATCGCCGCTTCGACCACCCGGCACAGAAAGTCGATCTCGGTGCGGGCGGCGTCCTCGGGCGAGAACTCGATGTCGTCGACGTAGCCTTTGGCGCGCTTGACCCCCGCAACGGCGCGGGCGATGCACTCTTCCTGCGTCATCTTGAGTTTGAACTCGCGATGGATGGCGCTGGTCGCCAGAAAGACGTGAATCCGCGGTCGCTCGGCGCCGCGCACCGCTTCGGCCGCGCGGTCGATGTCGTCGTTGTTGGCGCGGGCCAGCCCGCAGATCGTCGCGCCGCGGATGGCGCCGGCGATTTGCCGCACGGCCTCGAAGTCGCCGGGCGAAGCGATCGGAAAACCGGCCTCGATAATGTCGACCCGCAGGTCGGCCAGAGCTTGGGCGATTTCCAGCTTCTCGGCGATGTTCATGCTGCAGCCGGGCGATTGCTCGCCGTCGCGCAGCGTGGTGTCGAAAATACGAATCGGTCGGATGTCAGACATAGCTTGTCAGGGCCTTCATGGGTTGGCAGCCGTCGGGCATCGCAAGATTAACTCACCACGTGGGTCAGAGATAGCGCTCTGCCAGCCGGGCGGTGATCGTTCCAGGCGATGTTCTCGAACGGTTGGAGGTAGCGAAGCATTTCACACGCGAACAGGCCGACCCCTGGTCGGCGCGCGTAGCAACAGCCGTGCCCTGCCGCGTCGCGCCAGGCGCTGGGCGGTTCGTATTTGTGGTTCGCTAAGATTCATGTTTCGAGCCGTGGCGCGGCCGGCCGTTACGCTCGCTGGCCATCGCCCCTGCTGCTGGTCAGAAAATTGGTGCTGGTCAAAAAAAGAACCCCGAGGCAACGGGGCCTCGGGGTTCGCAGGTGCCTGATTTCGCTTGCGGAAGCGGCGAATGAACCCTTTACGGCCCGGCCACGGTAAGGCCGAGTAGTCGCAGTCCTAGCAAGAGGACGAGCCGCAACATGGGGTTCACCACCAAAAGCAAATCGTTGTACGGTTGTCACTCGTCGTACGGATTGCACGTGAAGTAACGCCCTTAACTGTAGTTTTCGCGGGGTACCGGGTCAAGCGCGTTGCCAGCCCGAGAACCGGGCCACCCGGCGCGGGTTTGATAGCAGCGAAACGGCCCAAAGAACCCACTCGGGACGACGCGCAAAGTTTCCCTAAATTTCTCCTGCCCGGGCGGCCGATCATCTTCTGCGCTCTCGCGCCTTCACCTCCTCAGGCGAGAGTCGTGGTCAGGCGGCCATGCGCAATCCGCACAATTCAACCCAGGCACGAAAGCTCTTTATGTTGCTTGGCTCGACGCTTACCGACCGCGCGGTTGAAGCGCCCATCGTCGATTGTCCCCGTGCTTATCGGGTCCTGGTACACCAGGAGTCTGCCTGGCTGCCGTACGCGGTGTTCACGTTTCGCGCGCAGGCCGACGCCTGCTGCGAGAAACTGCTAGCGGCCGGCCACCAAGCGCGGATCGTCGAACTGCGGCTCTCGCCACCGCATGCGAACTAGTTGCCTCCGTTGACCGAGCACTAGCTACCCGCGCGGCCGGGCGCCGCTCGTCTACTGCGCGGCGCGCTCGAGCTCCACGAACCGCACGCAGACCGGCGCGCCGACTTTGGCTTCGCTCCCGGTCGCCGTCAGGCGCCCCGTCGTTTCGTCGACGCGAAACACCACCACGTTGTCCGAATCTTGATTGGCCGCCAGCAGGTAGTGGCCGCTCGGATCGAGATTGAAATTGCGCGGGACCCGGCCGCGCGTCGATTCGTGCCCCAGGGGCGTCAGTTTGCCCGTCGACTCGTCGACCGCGAAGATCGCGATGCTGTTGTGCCCGCGATTCGAAACGTAGACGAACTTGCCGCCAGGATGCACGCGCACCTCGGCTGTGCTGTTCTCGCCGTCGAAGCCCTCGGGGAGCGTGCTGACGGTTTGCAACACGCTGAACGTGCCGCGGGGGGCGTCGTACTTGAGCGCCGACACCGTCGAGGTCATCTCGTTATTGCAGTAGGCCCACACGCCGTCGGGATGGAAGGCAAAGTGGCGCGGTCCACCCCCGGAGGGGAGCGACACCGACGGCGGCTCGTTCGGCGTCAATTTGCCGTGCTCATAGTCGAGCCGATAAACCAGCAACTTATCGAGCCCCAGATCGGCGGCGATGGCGAAGCGGTTGTTGGCGTCGACGTTGATCGAGTGGGCATGCGGCCCTTGTTGCCGCTGCGGATCGACGCTCGAGCCTTCGTGCTGAATGAACGAGCTGGCCGGCGCGAGGCCGCCGTCGTCGAGGATCGGCAAACAGGCGACGCTGCCGCCGCCGTAGTTGGCCACCAGCGCGTTCTTGCCCGCTTGATCGACGGTCACGTGGCAGGGTCCGGCCCCGCCCGACGATTGCTGATTGATGAGCGTCAGCCGGCCCGTTTCGGCATCGAGCTTAAAGGCGCTGACACCGCCACTCTTCTTGCCGGCAAAGTCGCTGATCTCCCCCACGGCGTAAACGAACTTGCGATTGGGGGCGATCTCGAGAAACGACGGATTCACGGCTTCGGCCGCCAGCCGCGGTTCGCTCAACTGGCCGGTCGCTCCGTCGAGCTCGCAAACGTAGATCCCCTGGCTTTGGCCCCCCCGCGTGTAAGTGCCGAAGTAGACGCGTTGATCGGGCATGTTCGCTGTGTCCGCTGGCGGGGTTTCGCTTTGGGGTTCGGCGCCGCCGGCCGCCGAGACAAGCAGGCTCAAGATCAAGGGCAACAGTAGTCGTCGTTTCATGGCAAGCACGCCTGTCGGCAATTGAGGTTGAGAGATCGGAGTGAGATTACTGATACGTGCGCACGCAGCGACCTATCGAGCCCCGCGGCTTTAGCTTGGCGGCCCGCAGCGCGACTCTAGGATAACGGATCGCGCCGGGCAAATCTTGGGGATCGCCCCGCTCGGCAAGGTCCGCGCGGCTGGGCTCTCCTTGCGGTGAAAATAGATCTCGCGCAAAGCCGCTAAGGCGCAAAGCCATACAGCTTGTTGTCCGCTGATATCGCCGATCGATGCAGATTGGGAATGCGCCATTTCAACGAGCTATTGATCCGTGTCATCCGTGCTATCCGTGGTTGACGAATCATGGCCAAAGCCACCGGCGCGGCCCCGGGTTTGGTTGGGCTCGCGCGAAGCCGTGGAGTTCGCCAAAAAGTTGGGCGCTCAACCCTTCTCTCGCTCCATTGCTGTATTTTTGCGTCCTTACCGTCCTAGGCCGCGCTGTAGGTAGCGAAGTAGTTGCCATGAAAGAACTTATTTTAGGACGCAAAATAATCGGTTTGCGTCCTGCCTGCGTCCTCAGAAGCCGTTTTGCGTCCTACGACGAATGATCTCGCGCCAAGCGCCAAGGCGCAAAGCAATGCAGCTTTGTTGTCCGCAGATTTCGCCGATTAACGCAGATTGAGAAAGCGGACGAATCCGCGAGCAACTCATCTGCGTAATCTGTGAAATCTGCGGCTGATGGATTCATGCCCACGACAAGCGTGGGCATGGCACACATTTGCCTTAGTCCATTCGCGGCGCGTACCGCGATCGTCCTTCTCCGCACCGGCCCTGGCAAACGATCTCGCTTGATCGCGAAGCCCCTGGGGGAGATGCAAACTAATACAGTGTCAATCGGCGGTGTTGTTCCACCTCTCGATGCAGCATCAAGGGGACGGGAGTCGATTCCGATCGGCGCGTCGACCGAGGTGAGGTCGATTTCCGGAAACGACTCCCGTCCCCCTCGGCGGTTGGCCCGCGCCACGTCGGGCATGGTTTTGGACGTATTTCGGGTGCCACTGGCTCCGCCAGTGCCTGGAAGTGCGCGCAGCGTGGCACCCCGAGGCCAGAGTATTTGTACAGTATTATGTACGTTATAGCAAGTGAAATCTGGCCACTAGCCCCCTCACCCGCCAGCGACGATTACCTCGTCGCTGGCACCCTCTCCCACGAGGGGAGAGGGTATCCGCACGCCGGCAGATCTGTAGCCGGGGCCTGTGATCCCGGTCCGGCCTCGATGAGGCCGGCTACAAGAAAGGCAATCTGCGGGTCGAATTCCCTCAGCATGCCCAGGGCGAGCGTGGGCATGGCACCCGCGTGGATCGTGTTTCTTGCCGTTAACAACTGCGAGGGGTACAGCCCCCGTTGCGGTCGGCGATCGTCGTGAGTTCGAAGTCGCACGCCGCAAAGGGGGCAGTCCCCGGGCAATGGCACAAGCTTCTCGCAAGTTCAGGCGATCGCGCCAGTTACGCCCGGTATGCCTCGAATCCGCTCACCAAGCGTCTGATCCAAAAGAGGTTTCTTCGTTCCGCCCGTTACGCCAGGGGACACTGCATATATGCGATCTGTGTGCCTTTCAACTGATGTGTCCTCCTTCGTTTGCTGCTTTGAAGTCAACAAAGACCACACTCCGATCAATGCGGTTGCAAGCAGCACACCAATCACGAGTAATGCAGAGGCTAGTCGCACGCGAGGCCGTGCCCAGTTGCCGACTTTCATCTGTGCCCCCTCCTGATTCTGGCCGCTTGCGGAGGTTGTGTGAGCGGAGCAATGGGCCTCCTCGGAACAGGTAATTGACCGCCGATCACAAGCGCTCTCGGAGGTCTGCCGCACCACCGACCGTCGGTCGTGGCAGCGGTTGCTGCGTGCTCTCCATTGTACCCATGCCGGGGTAAAGTCCCCGGGCACTGGCCGAGCCATGGCGATCGTTGTGAGCTCGACGTCGCACGCCGAAACGGGGGCAGTCCCCGACCAAACGTCAAAGCTGAACCAGCGCGCGGCGAAGTAAACCGCGCTGGTTTGCGCTTCTACGGTCTCAGCCCTACCGCCGCGGGGCGGGCCGCATCCGCGGGTGATGACGCGGCGCTAGCCGCGATACTCCCAAATCGAGATCGAACGACTCTCCGCCGCGGGTGACGGCAAACGTCCGCAATGGCGTCGTTACGATTCGCTCCGTCGACGACCGCGCGGCGTTGCTCTCGACGACGCGCACCTGGTAGTCGCCGGTGCGCAAGCCCGACTGCACGTTGAACTGGTAATGGCCGCGGGCGTCGGTCGTCGTGGTGGCGACGACTTCGTTCTCGCCCAGCGACACCAGTTCGACGACGAGGCCGGCCAGCGGCGATTCGCCGCGGTCGCGCCGGCCATCGCGATCGGCATCGGCGAAGACCGTACCCGAAACCGACGCCTTGAAGAAAAAGACGTTCGACTGCAGATTCGTGAGCTCGGTATTGCGGCGCATCACGTCGGCCAGGGTGGTGTTGTCGATCTGCCGCAGCAGCGAACCGCTGAAGACGTTCTGGTACCAGAAGCGGTCGCCATCGCGCAGCCGCTCGAACTGATCGGAGATGATCGCCCGCAGCGTGGGACCGACGGTCGAGCCGGGGACGTGGTTTTCGGCCAGCGCCCCCACCCAGAGGTCGACGTTGTCCACGGAGCCGTAGAGCTCCTTGAGCGTGGCCTGCAGTTGGACGTCGGACGTGATCTCGGCGAAGCTCTTCACGCGCGGCAATCCGTAGGCGACGCGCGTGCTGTTGTAGTCGGCCAGTCCGTGGTCGCGGCCGCGCTGAATGTTCAGGCTCGCCAAGTCGAGCCCGCCGGCGCCTGGCGGGCCAAACAAGAAGTTCCGCACGCTGTCGACCACCTTGGTGTCGAGCTCCGACGACGGATCACTCGCCAGGTACTTGAGGATCGAGTCGATCCCCTCTTGGCTGACCAGCGCAGGATTGAAGAACGCCTCGCTGAGCGGCACTTCGTCGCCGATCACGCGGCCGTCGTTGTCGAGAAACTCGACGTCGTCCCCGAGCAGGCTGTGCCCGAAACGGAAGGCGGCCGTCGAGAACTCGTTGGCGATGCCGGGATTGACCTGCGGGTTGTAACCGCGGTACGGATCGAGCGCGCCGCGCCCCAACACGGCCGGCAACCACTCGTTGTAGGTGATCGCCTGCAACTCGCCGATCACGATCGAGCGGGCTTGCTGGAAGATCTGCTCGTCGCTGAGCCCAGGCGACTTAGCGGCGATGCGATCGGCCCAGTAGTTGTGCTCGCGCAAGAAGAGGGTGTGCAGCGCCGTGAGCTCCACATTCTCATTCCCACGCACATCGCCGGTGGCATACAGCTCGTAGCTCTCTACGCGGTGGGCATCGTTGTCCATACCCAGCGCGCCGTCGGGGAAGTACTCGGCGCTGTTATAGGGCAGGTAGTCGCCGGCGCTGGTTTTCAAGCGACCGCCGGAGTGGGTCCGCAAGGCGTCGGCCGTAGCGGCGCTCGAGCCGTAAATCGCCGAGCCGTCGAGCCAGGCGGTGATGGCGTTCACCTGCTCGCGCGGCGTGGTCAGCCCGGTACCGGCGACGGCCAGCGAACGCGTCAGCGGAATGACTTGCTGGCCGGTCCCTTGCGGATCGAAGCTGGGATCGCCGGCGGGGACGAGCACGTTGAACGATTCGGCCGGCGCCGCGCGCGGCGTCAGATCGAGATCGTGATCGATGAACTGTCCCCAGGCGTAGATCATCGCCGACAAGTTGCGATCGCTGACGATGTCTTCGCCGAACTGGTCGGCCAGCGCGTTGCTGATTTCGCGGGCGCTGGGCCGGTTGGCGCCGGCGGGGGACGCGATGCCGTCGGCATAGGCCGCCGGCGCTTCGCGCAACAGTGCGCTGCCGGCGCTACCCCAATCGGGGTGCAGCAGATTATTGCCGGTGCCGTCGTAGCTGTAAGTCGCCAGGCTTGCGGCGCCCAGCACGGGGGTCAGATCGGCGGCCAACAGGGCGCGGACTTCGAGACGTTCGACGTGGAGTTTGCGACGCGCGTTCATGGATCTGTTCCTGCAGCATCATGAATCTTCCCTGTCACGAGAGACCTTCCGCGTCAATGCGGCGACCGGCAGCCAACGCGGCGTGCCGACCGAAGAGATAGCGCGCGACGCGCCGTGTGCGCGCGTCGCGATACAGCAAGCATGTCGAACGAGGGGAACCCGTCGAACTGGTGTGAACGGCCCGACCGAGCGCTTCGCTGGAGAATCGCCAGAACTTGAACGTCATGTAGGTTGCGAGGAGCTGCGCCTACACCAACTGGCACGTTCTGGCAAAGCGGCATCGCCCGGCGGGGGCGATGCGGAGAGCAGCTCCGAGCCCGATAATAGCTGCGTGAAACCGCATGTCAAAAGAAATTTCACCTCTCCGGAGAAAACGCGCCAGCAGCATGCGCGAACCATTTGCACACTATGCACTATGCTATCGCCCCTTAACTTCTACCCGCGGTGTAAACGACGTGTGGCCTTCGCTAGCGTGATCGAGCGCGCTGGCCGGTCGTAATACCGTTTGAGGCCAACGTCGAAATCCGCGCCATGAGTTGGTGGCCATTTCGCGATGCAACCTGGCACTGGCAGAGCCCATTGGCACCCGAGATACGGCAACGGGTATCACTGCCAACTAGCCCGCGCCCCTCGCGCGCGGCAAGTCGAACTGCTACCATTGGCCGATCCGGGGGACCGCACCAGCAGGCAGCCAATCACGTGCCGCACCGCAATGAATCATTCCGCTCTGTTGTGTGCCGCGATGCGAGCGAGGATTCGCTGACGTGAATCGTCCCCGGATTGCCGACTGGCAGCTTCCCGCCGGTGTGACCCGCAGCATGTGGGATTACGCGCACGCCGATCACATTGCCGACGACTACGACGGCTACTTTGCCTACAACAGCCTGTTCGATTACGACCGCGACGTCGTGCTCGACGAACTGCGCGAACCTGGCGTGGTGCTCGATTTGGGTTGCGGCACGGGACGCTTGCTCGTCCCGCTGGCCGAGCGCGGACACACCTGCGTGGGGGTCGATCTATCGCTGCCGATGCTGCGCGTCGTCGGCGAAAAGGCGCGCGCCGGCAACTTGCCGATCCACCGCGTGCAGGCGAACCTGGCCGAGCTGCGCTGCTTTCGCCCGGCGTCGATCGATTACGCGCTCTTGATGTTCAGCACCCTGGGCATGATCCGCGGCAGCCGCGATCGGCAGCAAGTGCTCGGCCACGTGCGGCAGTTGCTCAAGCCTGGCGGGCGGCTCGTGATTCACGTCCACAATCGCTGGTACAGTTGGTTCGATCCGCAGGGGCGCAGGTGGCTGGCGCGCTCGTGGTTAACCAACCGGTTTCGCGGTCTCGAGCCGGGGGACCGTGTCTTCGAGTATCGCGGCATCCCCAACATGTGCCTGCACACCTTCACGCTTGGCGAGTTGCAACGGCTGCTGCGCCGCGCGGGCTTTCGCGTGCGGCGGCTGATTTCGCTCGACACTCAGCGGCAGCGACCGCTGGCGCGAGCGTGGCTATTGGGGCGGGTTCGCGCCAACGGCTGGATTGCGATTTGCGAGTGACGGCCCGCGCCGTTTCGAGCCGGGGGGGGCACTGTGCCGTCGGCCCGCGGGGCGTGTCGCGCGGGGCGATCGACAGGGGAGAAGTGAGTATCCCCGAGAGGGCTCGAACCTCTAACCTTCGGCTCCGGAGGCCGACGCTCTATCCAATTGAGCTACGGGGACATCGGTCTCTGCAAGCGTAGTGAAGTGGCCGACCGCTGACAAGCACGGCGGCCCCCCGGCGCTAACGGGCGGACCTCGCGCGCCCCTACAACCGTAAGCTAGAGTTTCGCAGAGAAAACCTCACCTAATCGGCAAGCCGGTTGCAGGGGGCGGACGGGCTCGCGGTGCCATTTCGCCGCGCGGCAGCCGTAGCAAAATCGCCCCGCCAACCGCAGCCGTCGATCGAGCGGAGAAGTCACGTGTTGCGATATGCACTCACGACGTTTCTGAGCGCGTTCCTGCTGTTTCAAGTGCAACCATTGCTGGGCAAGGCGATCCTGCCGTGGTTCGGCGGCACGCCTGGCGTCTGGACGGCATGCATGCTGTTCTTTCAGGTGCTGCTGCTAGGGGGCTACGCGTACGCCCATTTGGTGGTGGCTCGCTTGCCGCGCCGCTGGCAGGGTGGCGTCCACGTCGGGTTGTTGCTGGCGTCGCTGGCCTGCCTGCCGATCCTACCGGCCGAGCATTGGAAGCCGACGGGGAACGAAGCCCCGACGCTGCAGATCGTGCTGCTGCTGTCGGCGACCATCGGGCTGCCGTACCTGCTGTTGTCGGCGACCGGTCCGCTGTTGCAAGGCTGGTGGGCGGCGGCCCGCCCTGGCCAGTCGCCGTACCGTTTGTATGCGTTGTCGAATGCCGGCTCGCTGCTGGCGTTGGTGAGCTATCCGTTCGTGGTCGAGCCGGCGCTGCCGCTACGGACGCAGACCTGGACCTGGTCGTGGGGCTACGTGATTTTCGCGATCGGCTGCGCGACGTGTGCGGCGGCGGTTTGGCGTGCCGCCGCGGCCAGTCATCGGCAAGCGACACTCGAGCAACAAAGCGCGGGAGCCAGCCCAGAGGCGCCCTGTTGGTCGGACATCTTTTACTGGGTGGCGCTGGCGGCGACTGGATCGGCGTTGCTGTTGGCGACGACGAATCAGATGTGCCAAGAGGTGGCGGTCGTCCCCTTCTTGTGGGTGTTGCCGCTGGGGTTGTACTTGCTCTCGTTCATCCTTTGTTTCGAGGGAGACCGCTGGTATCGGCGCGGGCCGTTCGGCGTGGCGCTGGCCTGCCTGGTGCCGATCGCGGCCATCGTCTTTTTGCACGCCGAAGCGGTGAAGGTCGTTCCGCAGGTGGTGATCTACTCGCTGACGATGTTCGTCGGCACAATGGTCGCGCACGGCGAACTGGCGCGGGGCCGCCCACATCCCAAGTTTCTCACGCATTTTTATCTGACGATTGCGACCGGCGGCGCGATCGGCGGGGCGCTCGTGGCGTTGGCCGCGCCGCGCTTGTTCCATGGCTATTGGGAGTATCCGTTGACGCTCGGCGCCGCTTGCCTGCTGGCGATCGTGGCCACGCGACGCGAACGGGCCAAGGCGCTGGCGCTCCCCGGATGGAAGGCTTGGGCCATGCCGCTGGGGCTGTATTGCCTGCTGATCGGGGCGCTGGGCATGCAAGCGCAGCGCAACAGCCATCAGGTGGTGGAGAGCAGCCGGAACTTTTACGGCGTGCTGCGCGTGGTATCGAAGCCGACAGCGTTGGGCGAGAAGATCTCGATGACGCACGGCCGCATCGAGCACGGCTCGCAATTCCGCGCCGAGGGCCGGCGCCGGTTGCCGACAGCAATGTTCGGTCCCAAAAGTGGCGTGGCGCTGGCGATCACCGAAAACCCCAAGCGTCACGCGGCGGACCCAACGCTGCGCAACCTGCGAATCGGAGTGATCGGGCTGGGAGCGGGCACGCTAGTGGCCTACACCCAACCGGGCGACTACGTGCGCTACTACGAGATCAATCCCGAAGTCATCCGGCTGGCGCGGCGGCACTTTACCTTCTTGGCCGACTCGCCGGCGCAAATCGACATCGTGCTCGGGGACGCGCGGGTGCAGATGGAGCGCGAGCTGGAGCTCGGCGCCACGCAGAACTTCGACGTGCTGGTGGTCGACGCGTTCTCGAGCGACGCCATCCCGATGCACTTGCTGACGCGCGAATGTGCCGATGTCTACCGGCGACACCTGGCTGACGATGGCATCATCGCCTTGCACATCAGCAACCGCATGCTGGATCTCAGGCCGGTCTGCCGGGCGATGGCCGACGAACTCGCCCTGCAGGCCATCTGGATTCGCAGCTATCGCGACGACTCGCAAGGGACGATGGACGCCGACTGCGTGTTACTCACTTCCAATCGGGTGTTTCTCGACAATCCGCGGGTGCAGGAATTGACACTGGCATTTCCGCGGCGGGTGCCCGACCGGCTGCTGTGGACCGACGACTTCGGCAGCCTGTGGCAGGTGCTCGAGCGCTAACCGCGGGCTAAGCAGCTTCACAGCGCCAGCGGCCGGGCGACTGTTTGGTGGCGCCTGCCCGCGGCCGCTTTCGACGCCTATAATTGGGGCATGTCTACCACCACGCTCGAGCGCCCCGGGGCGCAGCCGATCGCCGCTTACAAGCCGCTGCCCAACGAGGAGCTGGCCGCGCGGATTCAAGCCGTTCGCGACGCGCTGGGACCGCGGTTGCTGATTTTGGGCCATCACTACCAGCAGGACGAAGTGATCGCCCTGTCGGATTTCCGGGGCGACAGCTACGAGCTCAGCAAGCAGGCGGCGGCCAGCGGGAATTGCGAAGCGATTTTCTTTTGCGGCGTGCATTTCATGGCCGAGACGGCCGACGTGATCGCCAATCAGCCGAAGAAGCTGGCCGAGCGAGCCGGGCGCCGCGTGACCGTCGTGCTCCCCGACATGGCCGCCGGGTGCTCGATGGCCGACATGGCGATGATCGAGCAGGTCGAGGGTTGTTGGAGCGAGCTGGGCGAAGTGCTCGACACCGAGGAGATAACGCCCGTCACGTACATCAACTCGGCCGCCAGCCTGAAGGCATTTTGCGGCCGGCACGGCGGCATCGTCTGCACGTCGAGCAACGCGGCGGCAGTGCTCGAGTGGGCTTTCGCCCGCCGGAAGCGCGTGCTGTTCTTTCCCGATCAGCATCTGGGGCGCAACACGGCGCTGGCGATGGGCATTCCGCTGGCGCAAATGCAGGTGTGGGACCCGTATCGCGAACTGGGGGGCAACACCGAAGCGGCGCTGGCCGACAGCCATGTGTTGCTGTGGAAGGGGCATTGCAGCGTGCACCAGATGTTTCGCGTCGAGCACGTGCAGGCCTTCCGCGAGCAGTACCCGGATATCAAGATCCTGGTCCACCCTGAATGCACGATGGAAGTCGTCGGACAGAGCGACGTGATCGGATCGACGGGGCGGATCATTCGCGAGGTCCGCGCCGCCCCCGCCGGCACACGCTGGGCGATCGGCACCGAATTGCACCTGGTCAACCGGCTCAAGCACGAGCACCCCGAGCAGGAGATTCACTTCCTGTCGCCGGTCGTCTGCATGTGCGCCACGATGTATCGCATCGATTTGGCGCACCTCTGCTGGTCGCTGGAGAATTACGTGGCGGGCACGCCGGTCAACCGCATCGAGGTCGACGCCGAGACGTCTCGCTGGGCCCTGGTGGCGCTCCAGCGCATGCTCGAAGTGAGCTGATCGTCGCGAGGCCGGTTGGCCACCTCTACCGACTGCTACTCGACTTCGTCGTCGGCCAGTGCGGCGGCTTCCCGCGAATGGAACACCACGATGCGCTTGCCGCCAAACGGCAGCGCTTCGAGTTGCACGAGCGACCAATCGTCGTTGTCTTGTTTGGCTTTGGCCGCGACGGTCGCTCGGCCTCGTGGTCCGCGCACCGCAAACAGCACCTGCAACTGCCGGCTTCCGTCGCTCGAATTGGAATAGCTGGCTCGAGCAGGGGAGAAGAGCGAATCATCGACTTCAATGGGCTCGCCGATGACGGCAGCCAGATCCTCGCTCCCTTCGACCATGTCGACCGCCAGCCGGTAGGCTTCCATTTGGCGCACCGACGCATTCACAAACGCGAACAGACCGCCACAACCCAGACAGCAAAACAACATTGGGGCAACGACGATCGTCGGCACGAACCAAAGCCAGTTGCGGGCCCACCAGCCTGTTTTGGCAGGCAAGCCGCCGGCCGGAGCACCGGCAACCGTGGCTTCGGCAAGCTGCGGAATATCGTCCGTCGGTTCCGCGAGCGAGGCCGCGGGGTCGAGACCGTTGGGGTCGACCGGGCGAGGAACTTCGGGCGTCTGATCGTCCGCAGATGACATGAAAACGAGCCCGCATTGGATGGGATGACTTACTTGGCGTCGACCCGGCGGCAGTAGGCAATCTTGTCGGCCGTGGTGCGAGGCTGATCTCCGCCGCTCTTGTCGACCGTGGCCGTGGCCGCGTCCGGAGTCGTCGCTTCGGCTTGCGGCGCGGCGGGGGCGGTTTCGGTGGGAGTCGGCGGCGCTTCAACCGGCGCGGCGGCAGCTTCCGGAGTGGGCGAAGGCTCCGGCGCCTTGACCGCGGTGGTTGCCGCGGCCGATTTGTTCGCGCGGGCGGCAGCCAGGATGTCGGCCGTGCTCGGTTTCTTGGCCGATGGACTGGCGGGCGCCGCCGGTTTAGCCGCGGGAGTTGCAGCCGCCTTGGCGGCCGGCGCTGCATCCCCCTTCTTGGCACGAGCGGCGGCCAAGATGTCGGCCGTGCTCGGCTTTTTGCCAGCGGCCGGCGCCGCTGCTGCCTTCGCCGCGGGGGCCGTCTCCGGAATCTTGGCGCCGCGAGCGGGCACGCCCTTGGCGGGGGCTTCCTTGGCGGGCGCTTCGCGCTCCTTGGTCTTAGCCGGCGGCGGTTGTGCGACGACGGTCAGAAAATCGGGATGGATGTCGTACCAGCCGATGTTCGCGTGGCCGTCGAACTCGACCAGCGCCCGGCCGCTCATGTTGACCGTTTTGACGACGCCGGTGAGGCCGCGGAACCGCGTCAATTCAGGACGCGCGGCGTCGGCCACGACGAATTTGTCGGTGAGCTCGCGCTGCAACTTTTCGACCAACTCGGGACGCATCGCTCGTGCTACTCCGGAAAGAACCGCGGGCCCCCAGTCGAGCCCAGCGCGTACACAGCCGGGGCGACCGCCCGGCACCCACCGCGAATCAGGCATTTTGAGCGAATCAACGGCTACGATCAAGGTGCTGGTTTCGCGTCGCCGAGGCACGTTTCCGCGAGCCCGGCCGAGCAGCGGCTCTGCAAGGCGGCCACCCCAGCGGCTACTTGGCCAGCGACCGCAGCACGTACTGCAAAATGCCGCCGTGCCGGTAGTATTCGCGCTCGATGGGGGTGTCGATCCGCACACGGCAGTCGAACTTCTTGACGGTACCATCGGCCGCCGTGGCCTTGACGGTCAGCGTGCCACGCGGCTTGAGGTTGTCGTCGAGTCCGTCGAAATCGTAAGTTTCCTCGCCGGTCAGCCCCAACGACTGCCAGGTCTCGCCGGCCGGCAGTTCCAAGGGGAGCACGCCCATGCCGACCAGGTTGCTGCGGTGGATGCGCTCGAAGCTCACGGCCAGCACGGCCTTGACCCCCAGCAGGTACGTTCCCTTGGCGGCCCAGTCGCGGCTGCTGCCGGTGCCATACTCGGCCCCGGCCAGGATCACCAGCGGCACGTGTTCGTCCTTGTATTTCATCGCCGCGTCGTAGATCGTCATCTGCTCGCCACCAGGCAGGTGGCGCGTGACGCCCCCTTCGGTGCCGGGGGCCAGCAGGTTGCGAATACGGATGTTGGCGAACGTGCCGCGCGTCATCACGCGATCGTTGCCGCGCCGCGATCCATAGCTGTTGAAGTCGACCGGCTCGACACCGTGCTCGATCAACCATCTGCCGGCCGGGCTGTTCTTGGCGATCGAACCGGCGGGCGAAATGTGATCGGTCGTCACCGAGTCACCCAAGGCGGCCAACACCCGCGCTCCGCGGATCGGCTCGATCTTGCCTGGTTTCTTGGTCAACCCCAGCAAGAAGGGGGGCTCTTGTATGTAGGTGCTGTCGGGGTCCCACGGATAGCTGTCGCTGGAGGCCACGTCGATCGCATTCCAGCGCTCGTTGGAGGTCAGCACGTCGGTGTAGCGGGCGCGGAACATCTCGGGCGTGACCATCTCTTGCACGGCCTGATCGACCTCGGCCTGCGTTGGCCAGATGTCTTTGAGAAAGACGGGCTGGCCGTCTTTTCCCTGGCCCAACGGTTCGTGCACGAGGTCGATATCGGTGGTGCCGGCCAACGCATAGGCGACCACCAGCGGCGGACTGGCCAGGTAGTTGGCTTTGACCAGCGGGTTGATGCGCCCTTCGAAGTTGCGGTTGCCGCTCAACACGGCCGAGGCCACGAGATCTCCCTCGGTCACTGCGGCCGCCACCGGCTCGGGAAGTGGACCGCTGTTGCCGATGCAAGTCGTGCAGCCGTAGCCGACCGTGTCGAAGCCCAACTCGTCGAGGGCCGAGGCCAGCCCCGAGTGTTCCAAATAATCGGTGACGACTCGCGAGCCGGGGGCCAAGCTCGTCTTCACGTACGGCTTGACCGACAGACCACGCTCGACCGCCTTTTTGGCCAGCAGGCCGGCGCCAAGCATCACCGAGGGATTGCTGGTGTTCGTGCAGCTCGTGATGGCGGCGATGACCACCGCGCCATGACCGATCGGTTGGCTGTGGCCGTTTTCCTTAACGTGGGCCGTACGCTTCAGCGCGGCGTCGTCGAGTGCGTAGCCACGCTGCGCCACGGGTGCCCGCAACGCCTCTTGAAAAGTCTTCCGCATGTCCGAGAGGGCAATGCGGTCTTGCGGGCGCTTGGGCCCGGCCAGGCTTGGCTCGACGGTCCCTAGATCCAGCGACAGCGTGGCGCTGAAGGTCGGCACGGGGGCCGCATCGGTGCGGAACAACTGCTGCTCCTTCGCGTAGCGCTCGACGAGCTGCACCTCGTCGTCGGAGCGGCCAGTGCGGCGCAAATACTCGAGCGTGCCGTTGTCGATCGGAAAGAAGCCCATCGTGGCCCCATACTCGGGCGCCATATTGCCGATCGTCGCGCGATCCGCCACGCTCATCTTCGACAAGCCCGAACCGAAATACTCGACGAACTTGCCGACGACTCCCTGTTTGCGCAGCATCTGGGTGACGGTGAGCACCAGGTCCGTGGCGGTCGTCCCTTCGCGCAGTTGACCGGTCAGCTCGAAGCCCACCACTTCGGGGAGCAGCATGTAGATCGGTTGGCCGAGCATCACGGCCTCGGCTTCGATGCCGCCGACACCCCAGCCGACAACTCCCAGCCCGTTGATCATCGTGGTATGGCTGTCGGTGCCGACGAGCGAATCGGGCAGCGCGACGGGGCCGAGCGCGTCGTCGCGCAGAAAAACGCCTTTGGCCAGATACTCGAGATTCACCTGATGCACGATGCCCACCGCCGGCGGCACCGCGCGAAAGCCATCGAACGCTTGTTGCCCCCATTTCAAGAACTCGTACCGCTCCCGATTGCGGCTGAACTCGTACTCGACGTTTAGCGCCAGGGCGTTGGCTGTGCCGTAGAAATCGACCTGCACCGAGTGATCGATCACCAGGTCGACCGGGATCAGCGGGTTGATCAACTTGGGATCGCCGCCGAGCCGACGCATGGCATCGCGCATCGCCGCCAGATCAACCACGCAGGGAACGCCCGTAAAATCTTGCAGCACGACGCGGGCGGGCTTGAAGGGGATTTCGACCTCGCCAACCGCCTTGGCGTTCCAACTGGCGACCTTGCGCACGTCCTCTTCGCTGACCGCAAACCCATCGCAGTTACGCAGCACCGACTCCAGCAGCACGCGGATCGAATAGGGAAGCGAGGCAACTTTGCAAAGCCCGAGCTCTTCGAGCTTCGCGAGGCGGTAGATGCCGGCCTGCCCACTGCCGGTCGAGAAGGTGTCGCGGGCGCCAAACGGATCGGTCTTGCGTGTCGGTTCGGACATCGGAGTACGGCCTGCGCGTGGGGGTGAAATGAAGGCGTGCAGAAAGAATGCGGGCGGGAAACTGCGGGTATTGTAACGCCGTGTCCGGCGACTGTCTTGAGCCAGGGGGCGCGGCCAAGCGGTTGGCGCAACAGCTTGTCGCGCGATGCGCAATCCACTGCGCCGAAGCACGACTTAATTTGTCCCGAATTGCTTGCTACCCGCGGGGCGGGATGTCATTCTCAGGAGTCTCGACTGGCCCGGGGGGGACTCTGACAAGATGCCGATACGCACGACGCCAACCGATGCCTCGTCCGCTGCGCGGACGCCGACGCCGGCCGGGGCGACCGAGAATGGCGACGTCAATCGCTCGGCGGCGGCCGAGTCCAATGGTCAAGCCAAATCGGGCGACGACTTCCCGCCGTACATCGGCTCGCGGCGGATGCCGCGTTGGAATGGCGCCGAGCTTATCGAAGCTCCGAAATTCACTTGGAAGAACTGGGCGGCGTTGATCGGTCCGGGGCTGGTCGTCGGCGGTTCGGCCATCGGCGGCGGCGAATGGCTCAAAGGGCCCGAGGTGACCGCCCGCTACGGCGGCGCGCTGCTGTGGCTGGCCTCGCTCAGCATTCTGGGGCAAGTGATCTATAACCTCGAAATCAGCCGCTACGCGCTGTACACCGGCGAGCCAATTTTCACCGGCAAGTTTCGCACGTTGCCCGGCCCGCAGTTCTGGCTGTTTGTCTACCTGGTGCTCGACTTTGGGGCGGTGTTCCCCTACCTGGCGGCCAACGCCGCGACGCCGCTGGCGGCCGTAATCCTTGGTGAGATACCGCGCCCCAACGAGATCATCGGGCATCAATACATGCTCAAAGGGCTGGGTTACGCCATCTTCCTCGGCGCGCTGGTGCCATTGGCCTTTGGCGGCAAGGTCTACAACTCGCTCAAAGTGATCATGTCGTTCAAGATCGTCTTCGTGCTCGGCTTTTTGGCACTGTTGGCCGTGTTCTACTCGGGCTTGGGGACGTGGCGCGAGATCGGATCGGGCTTCTTCCGTTTTGGCACGCTGCCCGTCGAACGCGGCGAAGATCTCAACGGCAACGGCGTGCTCGACCCGGGCGAGGATTGGGACAGTGACGGACATCTCGACGTAGTCGAGCGGGTGCCGCCGTCGGTCGACTCCAACGGCGACGGCGTCAACGACACCTGGCCAGATCACAACGGCGACGGCCGCCCCGACGATTGGGTTGACCTGGACGGCGATGGATACCGCGACGGCGACAACGTCGACAATGTCTTCACCTCGTGGTGGCACGGTCGCGAGCGGCCGCCGATCGATCTGTCGCTGATTGTTGCCATTAGCGCCATGGTGGCGATTGCCGGTTCGGGCGGGTTGTCGAATACCCCCATCAGCAACTACACCCGCGACCAGGGTTGGGGGATGGGCTGGCACGTGGGGGCGATCCCCAGCGTAATCGGTGGGCATCACCTCAAGTTGTCGCACGTGGGGAGCGTGTTTCGGGTGAACGCTGAAACGCTACCCCGCTGGCGGCGCTGGTATCGCCATGTGATGCGCGACCAACTGGCCGTCTGGATGCCTGCTTGCTTCGTCGGCCTGGCGCTGCCGAGCATGCTGTCGGTGGAGTTCTTGCGGCGCGGCACCGAGGCCCAGGAATGGACGGCCGCCGGCATGACGTCCGACGCCGTCGCCGAGCGGGTAACTGGCATTTCGGGGGTGGGGCTCGGGCAGATTTGCTGGTACACCACGCTGTTCTGCGGCTTTCTGGTCCTGTCGACCAGCATGGCTTCGAGCGCCGACGGCCTGGTACGCCGCTGGGTCGACGTCTTCTGGACGGCCAGCGGGCGCCTGCGCAAACTGGAGCCCCATCGCATCCGGATCGTATACTTTGCCGTGCTGACGGCGTTTGCGCTGTTTGGATTGGTTATGCTGAGCGTGGGCAAACCCAAGCAGCTCGTCGATTATGCCGGCCTGATTCTGAATTACGCCCTAGGATTTAGCTGTTGGCACACCCTGGCCGTCAACCTGATCTTGCTGCCGCGCGAACTGCGCCCCGGCTGGTTTGCGCGGTGCGGTTTGCTGCTCGCGGGCTTGTTCTTCAACGTGATGGCCACGGTGGCCTCGCTGCAAGCATTCGGCCTGTTGGGCTAGACCTTCCCCGCTGACCCGCGAGACCGCCGATCAACATGTTCGTGAGGATCTGCCGGTACCGCGTGCTCCCCGAGATGCTCGACAAGCACCTGGCGATTCAGCGCCGGGCGAGCGACATCTATCGGCGTTTTCTGCCGGAGGAGCCGGCCTATTTTCAGAGTAAGCTCGATCCTTGCGAATGGGTCGAGATCCACCCGTTTTTCGACGAGGCGGCTTGCCGCGAAAGCACGGAACGCATCAATCGCGAGCCAGAGATCATGCGCTTGTGGGACGAGTTTCAGGCCATGCTCGATCCCGAGTCGCCGCCGGTGATCGAGGAATTCACCGAGCGCCGCCCGAGCGATGGCCACGCATGACAGCCAGCGGCCCCACGCGACGGGGTCTGCCGTGCGGGGCGATTCCCCGGACTGCCCGCGCTATAATTCTCCAGAGCGGTCTCAGCCTGCCCGACGTTTCGCGCGACGGAGAGTCGATATGCACTACCTCTATGGATCGAAGCGTGATGTGCCGCGCCGGTTGGTGGCGACCTTCGCTTCCGAACAGCAACTTTTGGCCTACGTTCGCTGGGCCACGCTCGAAGACCATGGCGCCGGACGGGGGAAATTCGAGCAAGGAAGCTCGCTGGCAGGCTACGACGGTTGGGAGTCGGCCGACGAACCGCTGACCAACGACGATCCCGCGGCCGTCGATCACAATCCAACGCCGAGCATGCTCTAGCACGAAACGTAACGCAACTGAGTTTACTCCGTTCCTGGTTCGCGGAGGCGCAGCGATGATCGAGCTCGAAACGCGTGGCAATGTGGCCATTCTGCGGATGGCACGCGGCAAGGGGAACGCGCTCAATCTGGAGCTCGGTCAGGCTTTGCTCGACGCGCTCGACGAACTCGATCGTGGGCCGGCACGGGCCGTCGTCATCACGGGCCAAGGCTCGGTCTTCGGCGCCGGGGTCGACTTGCCTGCGTTGGCAGCCGGCGGAACCGACTACGCGCGGAAGTTCGTGCCGTTGATGCAGCGGACCTTCGAGCGACTGGCCACGTATCCCAAACCATTGGTTGCGGCGGTCAATGGCCATGCGATTGCCGGCGGAGCGATCATCATGCTCGCCTGCGATCAGCGCATCGTGGCGCGTGGCACGGCGCGAATCGGCTTGACCGAAGTGTTGGTCGGGGTCGTCTTCCCGGCCTGGCCGTTGGAGATTGCGCGGTTCGCCACGCCGCGCGAGCACTTCTCGACGTTGATCATGACCGGCCGTACCTGGCCGCCCGACGAAGCACTGGCCCGCGGTCTGGTCGACGAATTGGTCGCCCCCGACGAGCTGCTCGATCGCGCCTGCGAGGTCGCCGCGGAAATGGGGGCGATTCCGCCGGCCGTCTTTTCGGCCACGAAAATGGAGGTGCGTCGCCCGCTGATCGAAGCCGCCCGGCGCCAGGCCGAGCTCACCAACGAGGCGCGGCTGGCCGAATGGTCGAGCCCCGAGACGTTGCAGTACATCGCCGAGTTCGCGGCCAAGCACATCAAACGGGGCGGCTGAGCGGTTCTACGGGTCGCCGATAGGCGGGGATCCGCGCGCGCTGCTGTCGATCCAAGGTTCGTTGCGAAATCGCGTGTCGCGCGGAAACTCCAACCCAAAGCGCTCGGCCAAGACTTCGAGCACGGCCGCGTCGTCGGCGAGCGTCTCTAATTGTTGCTGACCGTCGCGCTCGGTGATTAACTCGCGCCCACGGAGGATGTGTCGTGCCTCGGGCGTGAGCCGCTGGGCGGTCAGCGTGCGGGTGAAGGGCGATTGCGGATTCGTCGACACGTACCAATTGGCGACTTCGTAATCGGAGAGGTGCTGCGGCTCGAGCGTAAAGACATACAGCTCGAACCAGCCCGTGGCGCGCTTCGATTCGAGCACCCAGTGATCCGCTGTTTCGGCACGCAATTGATACGTCGAGTTGAGTTGCCGGTGCGGCTGATCGGCCGCCAGCGGGATCGGCAGGTAGAGACCTTCGGCTCCGAAGCCGACATCGGCCAGATACAGCGTGCCGTCGACGTCGACCGCCACGCACATATGGGTCCGCGGCAGCACACGCGTCGCCCCCAGCCGCACACGGGCCGCCAGCCGCGCGACGCGAAAGCCGAGGGCTTCGAGCACCGCCGCGAAGAGCAGATTCTGCTCGAAGCAATAACCGCCGCGCCGGTCGCGCACCAGCTTCTGCTCGAGACTGGCCAAATCGAGCCGAATGCCGCGGCCGAGCAGCACGTCGAGATTCTCGAAGGGAATGCTCTGCGCGTGCGCCAGGTGAAGTGCGGCCAGCGTGTCAGGCTTCGGCTCGCGCGAGCCGGTATAGCCGATGCGGGCCAGGTAGGCATCGAGATCGAGCTGCGGTTCTACTTCGCCGCCGGTCATATCGACTCCTTTTTGGTCGCATTCTAGCCAAGCGTGCGCGATGGATGTTCGCACAATAGTTGCCGCCAGGGTTTCGCCCGCCTAGATTCAAGGCCATCCTAGGAGGCCACTCCCATGTCCACTTCCGTTTCACGTCGACAGTTCGCGGGGCAGTCGCTCGGCACGCTGCTGAGTTTTGCCCTGCTCGACACATTGTTTCGCACCGACGCCCTGGCCGACGAGATCAAGCCAGTCACGGGGAAATGGCTGGCCGACGTCAACCAGTTGGCACAAGACCTGAAAGACGCCAAGCTCGAGCAACTGGTCTGGCAGGAGAAGATCGAAGCGTTGTTCGGCGAGGTCGATCTGCCCGACCTGCTGCGCTTGATCGACTTCGATCGCCTGACGGCGAATCTCAAATACCTCGATCGCGGCGCTTTGAGTTTGGGATTCCGCTTTGGCGACACGCCCGAGGCGCCGACCAAGCTCGTTTTTGGCCGGCAGATTTTCGCCCTCACCGAAGGGCGTTCGGTCGTGCCGCACGGGCACCGCAACATGGCGACGGCCTTCTTGATCCTCAAAGGGACGCTGCGCGGCCGGCACTACGACCGCCTGGCCGACGAGCCCCGGCATTACCTGATCAAGCCGACGATCGATCGGCAGTTCGAGCCGGGGGAGTGTTCGACCATTTCCGATTTCAAAGACAACGTCCACTGGTTTCAGGCTGCCAGCCCAACGGCCTTCATCCTCAACATTCATGTGTTGGGGGTGAATCCGGAGGAGAAACAGCCGACGGGCCGGCTCTACCTCGATCCCGAAGGGGAGAAGCTGGCCGACGGCACAATCCGCGCCGCGCGCTTGAACTATCAAGAAGCGACGCGGCGGTTTGGCTAGAAGCAGTTTCAAAACCTGCACTGAACCGACGTCGGGTGCCGCTGTAAAACGCGTCTAGCAGTGCTGTGTCGTGCGATTCACTGCTGGGCAAGCCAGCAGTGGCACCCGGCCGGGTTTTGAAACTGCTACCAGTGGCCAAAGTTACACCCGCACCGGTCGGCCCTTGCGAACCGATTCGGTCTCGCGCTGGCAGAGCCGCAGCGCGTCGCACGCCAACTCGCCCGCCAGCAGGGGCGAGGGCTCGTGCTTCTTGATCGAGCGGGCCGCTTCGCCCAACTCGGCGGCGAATACGTCGAGCGGATCGTCGGAGCCGAGCTTCGGCTGCGTGACTTTGCCATTGGCCGAGAGCACGGTCAGCGGTGTGCGGGCCGGCTCGGTCGCAAACGCCGCGAAGTCGTAGATCAACGTCGCCCGTTCGAGGTAGATCTCGAACCCATGGGTGAACGGGCGCCCCTGCTGGCGGATGACCCCGCCGGTGGCCGTGATCACCGGACCGCCGTCGCCGTAGTGGAACTGCGTGTTGACGAATTCGACGACGTCACCCCGCAGCCGGCCAGTGCTGGCGACCGCCTGGGGCATGCCCGCCAGCAGCCGAATGAAGTGGGCGTCGTGGATATGCAGGTCGACGACTGGTCCGCCGACGGCGCGTGGATCGTAAAAGTCCTTGATCCAGAGCGGATCGGAAATGATCCGCTGGAAGTGCCCGCCGAGCAACGAGCCGTGCCGACCGCCTTGCACGAGTTTGAGGGCCGCGGCGAACTCCGGAAAGAACGGCAGCACGTGGGCGACGAGCAACAATCGCCTGGCCTTCTCGGCGGCGCGGCGCATGGCCTCGGCTTCGGCCAGCGACAGTGCGATCGGCTTTTCGCACAACACGTGTTTGCCGGCGGCCAGCGCCGCGCAGGCCACGCGTTCGTGTAACGCCGGTGGCAGGCAGATGTCGACCAGGTCGATTTCCGGGTCGGCCAACAGTTCGCCCACTTCGGCATAGCGCCGCACGCGGGCGAGATCCATCTGCGTGCCGGCCGGTCCGAAATTGCCCTGGATGCCGCGCCAGTCGCCGGCGAGCCGCTTCTTGTCGCGCGTCGAAATAGCGGCCACCTTGGCCCCCCGCACCCGCTGCCAGGCGAGATAGTGGATCATGCCCATGAAGCCGATGCCGACAATACCGACGCGAATCATCTGAAGCCTGTTCTGCTGGGAAGGTGTTTCGTTGCAGGCCAACTACTGTCGGGCGACCGACGCGAGTTGCTGGAATCGCTCGTAAGCGGCCGGCCAGCCGTGCGCGGGGCGCGGCTCGTACTCGCTTACCTCGAACGACGCCCGCACCAAGGCGCGCCCTTGCGCCCAATCGGCGACGTCGCCGGCGGCCACGGCTTGCGCGAGCAAGTTGCCTAGGGCCGTCGCTTCAACGGGACCGGCGAGCACCGGCCGCGCGCAACAATCGGCGGTCGCCTGGCACAAGGCGGCGTTCTGGGCGCCGCCACCCACGATATGAATCGAGTTGATCGACTGCCCGCTCAACCGCTCCAGGCATTCGAGCACGTAGCGATACCGCAGCGCCAAACTGTCGAGTGCCGTGCGGATGATGGCGCCGTCGCTGTCGGGGACCGGCTGTCCGTTGCGCGCACAATAATCGCGGATGGCCGTCGGCATATCGAGCGGGGCGAGAAAGCTGGCGTCGTCGGGATCGATCAGCGATACCAGCGGCGGCGCGGCCGCCGCCAGCCGCGCCAACTCTTCCCAACTATAGCGACGACCGGCCCCGGCGAACGATCGCCGAGACTCTTGCACCAACCACAGTCCCGCGATGTTCTTGAGCAAGCGAATCGTGCCCCCGACGCCAACTTCGTTGGTGAAGTTCAACGCCAGGCTGGTGTCGTTGATCACCGGCTTTGGCAGTTCCATCCCCATCAGCGACCAGGTGCCCGAACTGATATAGCACCAATCGGGGGCCGGCGCGGCAAAGGTGCCAGCCGGCACGGCCATGACCGCGCTCGCCGTATCGTGACTGGCAGGCGCGATGACTTTGGCGTTCGTCAGCCCTGTCTCACGAGCAACTTCCGCGCGTAAGCCCCCCAGTGAAGTACCGGGTTCGACGAGCGGACAAAGAATATCGGTGGATAACTCGAAGCGCTCCAGCAGCTCGCCCGCCCAGTCGCGCGTCGCCGGATTGTAAAACTGCGTCGTGCTGGCGTTCGTACGCTCGTTGGCGGCCACGCCCGTCAACAACCAGTGAAACAGGTCGGGCATCAGCAGCAGGCGACGCGCCGCCGCGAGCAGCGGCGAGCGCGCGAGTCGCATCGCCCACAACTGATAGAGCGTGTTGAACGGCATGAACTGGATGCCGGTGGCGGCAAAGATCTCCGCCTGCGGCACGCGCGCGAAAGCCCTCGGCAGGATGCCATCGGTGCGTGGATCGCGATAGTGATAGGGATTGCCCAGCAGCACGTCGCCGTCGCCCAACAGTCCGAAGTCGACCCCCCAGGTGTCGACTGCCAGGCTGGCAATCGCACTGCCGTACCGTTGTGCGGCTCCATGCAAGCCGATCTGGATCTGCTGCCAGAGGGCCAGCAGATCCCAGTGCTTCGACCCGGCGACCGCGACCGGCCCGTTCTCGAAGCGATGCAGTTCTGCGAGGCTCAGCCGAGCGCCATCGAACGAGCCGGCCAGCAATCGCCCGCTCGAGGCGCCCAGATCGGCAGCCAAATAAATTCGCTCGGCCATGAGTAACAACCGCCGCGGTGGTGCGCTTGAGCAGGTTAGTCCGAAAGTTAACGAACCGTGCGATCGGCAGACATGCCACGCGCTGCAAGGTGGCTTTGGCCGCCGGTCACGCAGCATGTATAGGGGGGGTCACCGTCCTCGGCGAGGCCGTGACGGCTCAACCAATCGACAACGATAAACTACCGGTCAGCGTCCCGCAGAGGACGGTGGGCCCCCTGGCGACCCTAGAGCCTGTCTGAGAGCGATTCTCCGACAGGCTCTTCGCGTTTGACCGGATGTTGTCGCGCCCGAATGGAGCGGCGTCAATCCCCAGGCAAACGAACCTAAGGCCATTGCCCAATGGGATTTTCGCGACCGAAACGCCGCCGGGCCGGCTTGGCGTAACAGCCGCCAAAAGCTGGAGAATCGGACCTCGGGGGGTCGATAAAAACCAGTATCGTGCTATTGTTGACTTAGTTGGGAAACATTCGTAGGATTGCCCTCAATCATGGGATCTGCGTCTCGGCTCCAGGAGGTTTCGGAGTTGTCCAAAGCCCCGCTTACAGCTCGAGCGGTTCGCACCGCGAAGCCCACGCCGGGCGTTGGCAATGGCAGTCCGGGGCAGGCCGCCGCGGCCGACAACGGCGAGCCGGTCACGATTCCTCACCCGGCCTTGGTTGCGGCTCGTGCGGCCGAGGCCAACTCGGTCGCCGGGCAGGGCGCCGCAGCCGCCGCCAGCGCTGCGACTCCGGCTGCCGCGGCGCCGAGCGAAGTTCGCGTCGCCACGCCCGAGGAATTGGCCTGGCTGAAAGCCGAGAGTGACAAGCTGGAGAGCGCCGACCCGCGCGACATCATCGCCTGGGCGGCCGAACACTATCAGCCGAAGCTGGGGATGGCGACTGCGTTCGGTCCCGAGGGCTGCGTGATCATCCACATGCTCGCGAAGCTCGCCCCGCAAACGTACGTGTTCAATCTCGACACTGGCTACCAATTCGCCGAAACGCTCGAGCTGCGCGATCGCATCGCGCAGCGTTACGGCATCGAAGTCGAGCTGCGCCGCCCCGAGCAAACCGTCGCCGAGTACGAAGCCGCGCACGGCGGACCGGTCTATACGACCAGCCCCGACAAGTGCTGTGCCGACCGCAAGCTCAGCGTGCTGCGCAAGGCCGCGACCGAACTCGACGCCTGGATGAGCGGAATTCGCCGCGATCAGAGCAGCGACCGGGCCCGCGCGGCCATCGTCGGTTGGGACCGCAAGTTCGGCCTTGTGAAAGTTAGCCCGCTAGCCAATTGGACCAAAGCCCAGGTCTGGAAGCTGATCACCGACGAGAACATCCCGTACAACCCGCTGCACGATCAGGGCTTTACCAGCATCGGCTGCTGGCCCTGCACGCGCGCCGTCACGTTTGGCGAAGACGAACGCGCCGGCCGCTGGAGCGGCAGCGGCAAGACCGAGTGCGGGCTGCACTCGCTCGACAGCCATCATTAGTCGGCCGGACAACGGGGTTCGCAATCGCGCTTCGCACTGTTTGGCAGTTCATCCATTTCGCGAGCCAGTCATGAAGGTATCGGCCAAAACCGAATACGCATGTCTGGCGATGCTCGACTTGGCGGCCAGTCACGACCGCGGCGAGCCGGTACGCATCCGCGATATCGCCGACCATCACGACATTCCCTCGCGGTTTCTCGTGCAGATTCTGCTGCAACTCAAAGGAGCAGGGCTGGTCAACAGCACGCGTGGAGCGTCGGGCGGCTACCAGCTCTCGCGCGAACCAGAAGAGATCTCGCTGGCCGACGTGGTCACGGTGATCGAAGGGCCGCGCGAGATTGCCACCGCGGCGGCAGCGAGCTCGCCGGCGGCCAAGGTTTTGGCCAACGTCTGGAACGAGATCTCCGCGGCCGAAGCAGCGCAAATGCGCGAGATCACCTTGGCCGAACTGGTCGACCGCGCGTCGGACCAGACCCGCGACATGTATTACATCTAGGCGCCAGGTCATCAGGCCGTAAACCGCGGGCACTGGTGCACTGTCGAAGCCAGCGTGCTGGTTCGGCGCCATCAGGCGGCGCACGCGAGGTATCTGCCGGCCGAGCTACTCGGTTTGCTACTCCTTGAATTCACCTTGCGCGGGCTTGCCGTCGATCAGTCCCACGACGGTCCCTTCGAAGTCGGCTACGTTGGCCATGCCGGGGTCGGTGCCGACAAACGTGGATGCCTTGCCGTCGGCCGCCTCTTGTGGAACCAAAGTGATGGTCATGGGGGCGACGACGGTTCCGTCGGCGGTTTTGGTTTCCTTGGTCGACAAGGTAAGTTCCTCGGCCGCGACCGGCAGCGGTGATTTCTCGTCGGCACCAAGAACCAGGATCGTGCATTGCTGCTTTCCGTGGTCGACTGTGAACTCGGCGTGCTGGCTACCCAGGTCAAACACCACCCCGCCGTTTGGCCCCGCGCCGTGCGTATGCCCTGCCGGCTCCGCCGAACTTGTTTGGGATGGGGCTTCAGGGCTGCCGTTCGTCTCGGGAGTGGAAGTGTGCTTACCACAGCCGGCCAACAGAAGGCCGCAGAACAACAGACTGAAGGCAATCTTGGAATACGTCATGTCACGGATCCTTCTTCAAAAGAAACGATTGCCAATTCTGGTCGATCACGCCGTCCACAGCAGCTCCTCATCGGAATCGCCTTGGCGGACTAGTCGCTCGGCGTCTTTGCCGGAGAACTTCCAGAACAATCCGGGGTGGATGAAGAACTCGCAAAACGTCGAGGTCAACAAGCCGCCCAGGATTACGGTTGCCACGGGGTAGAGAATCTCCAGGCCGGGCTTCTTGCCACCGAGCGCCAGCGGAATCAGGGCAATCCCCGCGGTCAGCGCCGTCATCAAGACCGGCGATAGTCGTTCGAGACTGCCGCGCAGCACCATCTGCTCGGTAAAGCCTTCCCCTTCGTGTTGCATCAGGTGAAAGTAGTGCGTCACCAGCAGAATCCCGTTTCGCACGGCGATGCCCCCCAATGAGACGAAGCCGACCATGCTGGCCACGGTGAGGGACTGTTGCGTGACCACCAAGGCCAGCACCCCACCGATGAAGGCCGTCGGAATGGCGTTGAGGATCTGAAAGGTGATCCGCGCCGAGGGGTAGAGCACCATCAACACCATAAAAATGCCCGCCAGCGAGACGCAGGCCAGGATGCTGATGAGCATCGTCGCCGACCGCTGGGCCTCGAACTGTCCGCCGAATTCGACGAAATAACCCACGGGCATGGCAATGCGACTTCGCACGCGCTGCTCGATCTCGGCTGCGGCGCTTTGCAGATCACGCCCCGATACGTTGCAGCGGACGGTTTGCCGCCGCCGCACGTTTTCGCGATTGACGAGGTTAGGGCCGCTGGCCGATTCCGGAAAGTCGGCGACTTCACGCAGGCGGATCTGGCCGCGACCGTCGGGCAAATCGAGCAGCATCTCTTGCAAGTTGTAGGGATCGGAGCGGAATGGCTCGTCCAACTTCACCACGAGATCGAAGCGCCGTTGGCCCTCGAGCACCTGCGAGACGGCCTCGCCTTTGAGCGCTGTCTGCACGAAGTCGGCGACATACTGCCGGCTCAGACCCAAGAACGACAGGTCGTCGGGCCGCAGCACGACGTGCAGTTCGTCGACCCGCTCCTGCGGATCGATGATCGGAGGCGTGACGCCGGGCACATCGGCGATCGCGTCACGCACCTGGCCCGCGAGTTCCCGCAGTTTGTCCAGGTCGTCGCCGTAGAGCTTGATGCCGATCTGGGCCTTGACGCCAGAGAGCATGTGGCTGATCAAGTGCGAGAGGGGCTGCTCCGCTTCGATGCTTACTCCCGGCACGCCAGCGCGCAAATCGCTCAGCAGCGACTCCAGGAAGTCATCGCGCTGGTAATGGGCCTCGGGATTCATCGTCAGGATGTACTCGCCCGCGTTTACAGGTTGGGCGTGTTCGTCCAGTTCGGCGCGACCCGTGCGCCGAAAGAAATGCAGCACGGGCCCCTCGGGATTACTTGGGGACTTCTGCAACGTCCGCAGCTGGGCGTCGATCAGCGCCGACGCCTCGTTCGACGCCAGCAGCGACGAACCGCCTGGCAGGCTGACATTGATCTGCACGCTGCCTTCGTCGAACTTGGGCAGAAAGTCCGCGCCCAATCGCGACAGTTGCCAGATGCTGAAGCCGACCAGCAGCCAGGTGACAATCAGCAAGGCGCCAGCATGCCGCATGCTGAAGCGAATCAGATAAGTTGCGCCTCGCTTGAGAACGCGCAAGAGCAGGCCGTCGTGGTGCTCGTGCGTCGCCTGCGAACCAGGCAACAGGTAATACGACAGCACCGGCGTCACGGTCAGTGAGACCAGCAACGAGGCCAGAATCGAAACAATATAGGCAACGCCCAGCGGCACAAAAAGTCGCCCCTCCACGCCCGATAGGGCGAACAAGGGCATGAAGGCGAGCACCACGACCGCGGTGCCGAAAATGATCGCCGAACGGATTTCGCGGCTGGCCTCGTAGACCACGACGATGGCCGGCTGGGGGTGCGCGCTGGCGTTGTTTTCGCCCAACCGGCGAAAGATGTTCTCCACGTCGACGATCGCGTCGTCGACCAGTTCGCCGATGGCGACGGCGATACCACCCAACGTCATCACGTTGATCGACAGCTCCGTGCCAGTCAGTCGACCCAGGAGGCGGAACACGAGAGTCGTGATGACCAGCGACAGCGGGATCGCCGTCAAAGTGATGAACGTGGTGCGCAGATTGAGCAGAAATAGAAACAGGACGATGATCACCAAGACCGCCCCGATCACCAACGCTTCCTCGACGTAGTAGATGCCGCGATCGATGAAGTTCTTGAGTTCAAACAGGTTCGTATTCACGACCACGTCGGCAGGCAGCGACGCCTCGGCGTCGAGCATCGCTGCTTTCACAGCGTCGGTCAGCTGGCGCGTGTCGGCGTGGGGTTGCTTGACGATCGTGATCACGACGCCCGCGTGGCCGTCGATGCTGGCATCGCCACGTTTGGCGGCAGGTCCTTCCTCGACCCGGGCCACATGCCCCAAGAGCACCGGGCGATCTTGGTTCATCTTTACAGGAGTCTGGCGCAGTTCGTCGAGCACCTGCTGCGAGAGCGGACCGAGCCGGCCGATGATCCGCACCGGTCGCTCGGATTGCCCCTCGACAATGAATCCGCCGCTCGTGTTCAGATTGTTCGCGCGGATCGCAGCTTCGACCTGCTGCAGCGAAACCCCGTATTCCTGCAACCGATTCGGGTCGACCAGCACCTGGTACTGCTTCTTGTCGCCTCCCATGACGATCACTTCAGCGACGCCGTGCAGTTTCAATAACCGTGGTCTGATCAGCCAGTCGGCCGTGGTGCGCAATTCCATGCGCTCTTCGAGTGGCGAGCGAAAGTGGACTCGATACGACCTCCCGTCGCACTGGAAGCTGACGTCCCGGGAGTCGCCGTTGCCGCTCCAGGCGGGGTCTTCGACATCGACTTTCTGCCAACTGCTCAGATCGTTGCGCAGACGAGGATTCCAGACGGTCAGGCGTGTTTCGCCTCCCACGACCAGGCGTTCGGCCAACATTCCGGTCTGTCCCACGGCCGACAGTTCACCACCAAGCGGACCCATCCGGCGATGGATACCGACGTGGAGAATCTGGCCCATGATGGACGCTTGCGGTGTCATGATCGGACGGATACCGGAGGGCATGGGCACGTTCGCCAATCGTTCGGCGACGATCTGCCGTGCGTAGCGCGGCTCGATCTGCCAGCCAAATTCGATGTAGATGACGTTCATCCCTTGGCTGGACTGACTGCGCACATCCTCGACGCCGTTGGCGCCCAGGACCGCCGTTTCGATCGGATACGTGACGAGCGTTTCAACTTCTTCCGACGACAGACCAGGACACTCGGTCAGGATCACCACCCGCGGACGGTCGAGGTCGGGGAACACGTCGATGGGCAGAGTCGTCGACAGATAGCCGCCATAGACGAGCACTACCACGCAGGCCGCCAGGACCAGCGAGCGATGCGTCAGCGCCAGGCGGATGATGCCGTTAAGCACGGTTGGTCTCCCTAATGATCTTCATCTTCGTTGCGATGAAGACTTCCGTCCGCGTGGATGTGATAACCCTCGGGCAACGCGTTGTCGGCTTGAGATTTTGTCATGCGATTCAACTGGGCTGCGGCGTTTTGCACCACGAACATCCCCCGCAGCAGCGAACCGTCGTTGGCGACGACTGTGTGTTCGTGGTCCCGGGCCACAACGCGCACTGGTTGGCGTGCGAAGGTGTTGACGTTTTGCGTGAAGACAAATGCGTCGGCCAGTTCCTGCGTCACGGCGTCGGACGGCAAGACAAAAACGTTGTCTAGCTTTTCGACCCGCACCAGCACGCGCACGCGCTGTCCGGGACGAAAGCGCCACAGTATCTGCGCCCGCTCATGCTGATTCACCACTCGGGATTGATTCTCGAGGGGGATTCTGAAGCCAAACGTCCGATTGGCGGGGTCGATCGTGTTGGCGATGTGGAGGATATGGAACGTTTGCTCGATGGGCGGCCAAGTCGCGTCGGCATTTTCCTGGAAATCGATTTCCACGGGCCAACCGGCTTGGACGCTGCGCTCCAAAAGCAAGGTTTCATCGCGAAAGGCGCGACCTTCGACCGCCAGCACTTGATGATTGGCCAACAGGCACAGCGTCTGTCCGGCCTGCACCTGTTGCCCGAGTTCCGCTCGGCATTCCTGGACTTCAAACACCGGTGGCGACGCTGCAGCGTGTTCACCGTCAACATGAATTGAGCTGGCGGCCACCAGGGGTTGCGCTTGGCGCGCCTGGTCTGGCACCACGATGGAGACCTCCGCAACAAAGGTGCCCTCCTCCACTCCGTCGATCTGCGCTTCCGTAAGACCGCGATTTGCCAGTTCCTGCCGGTACGCTCGAACGGCCACACGCAATCGCTTGATTTCGTTGTCGACCTCGATGATTCGCACTTCGGGAATGGCCCCTTTCGCCGCCGCCAGACGTTGCTGAGTTGCCGTAGCCAGCGAGATATCCTGACTGGCCTTGAACAAATCGCTTTGGGTCTGGTGCAGCGATTCGCTGAGCAGGCGAACTTTGAACAGCACTTCGCCGGAGCAAACCGTATCGCCCGGCTGAAAACTCATCGCAGTCACAACGCCCGAGACCGGCGAAATGACGCTCCGATCGCTGAAGCCTGGTCTGTCGACGACCATGCCTGGTACCTGGATCGTCTTCCAGTAAGTCGTCGGTTGGATTGGCTTGGCCACGAGCCCCAAGTTGCCGATCGCCGCATCGGTGAGGAGCAGCTTTTTGTTCTGTGTTGAGCTCGCGGTATGCGCCGGGGACGATGCCGTGGGCGGGGGGTTCTCGTTATGGCGCCACAGGGAAAGCCAACTTTCCCGCGTCGCGTACGCGGCAATGATCAGACCGGTCAGCAGCGCGACCGCTAACAGTGGTTTTGACCATGTTCGTAGCTTCATGATGCTGCTCGCTCGAAACAGAGGTTTGGTCAACGCGTCGCCGATCGAGTGGTCTCAGCGCAGCGACACAACCGTGGTTGAGTTGGAAACCTGGGCGAATGGCAACTTGCCAACAACCGCATCGCGCGATACAGCGCGTGCGGCGAGGGCTTGGCTAGCGCAGACAAGAGCGCGCGCAAAGCAATGCGCGGCGCCGCTGGCTCAGATCAAGAGAGCCGAGTGCAGCAGATAGATAGGACGGTCGCTAGGCGGACCGTGAGTTTGACAAGCCACGCGTTCGACAGCGCCGCCGGCTCGCTCCTCAAGCAGACTCGCGTCGCCGGCGGTCCCGAAGCACAAGGCGCTCCGTTGGGGCTCAACCGATTGATGTTGCTTGGCGATCGCGTCGATGCCGTCCAGGTAGACGGCGTCGGAGTCATGTCCGCCGGGCGACTCAGACGGATGGTTCGGCAGAGCAGGCGGGTCGCCAGTTCCACGATCGTGAACGAGATCGTGGTGGCCGTGCCGGTGACCGGCATGCTCGTGGTGGAAGTGCGAATGTCCGAAGTGGAAGTGTACGCGCGAGCCGTGTCCAGAGTGCCCCAAATCGACGTGCGCATGGCCCAACACGAAGGCCGACTGAGCCAGCAGCACGCACGGCAGCAACAGCAACGACACGATCGGGCGAACCATAACACTCACCTCGGCATGGCAACCGAGCCACTCATCTATTCTAACTATGGGGACCAGTCTTAGTAGAGGGCAATAAGCGCCAAGTACAGTGCCAGCTACTAGCGATGGCGAGGCACGACCACCGCCCGAGGGAGTCGCTTTACATGGCAGGCAAATCGCCCAAAAAGCCAACTGCGTCGCGCAGCCGCGCCAAGAAACCGGCCCAAACCAGGGTCGCCAAGCAGGCCCCGGCGGCCAAGCCGGAGCGACTGGCCAGGCTAGCCCAACCAGCCCAGCCGAAACTCCTCTCCGGCGGCAACCCGCAGATCGCCAAGGCCTACGGCGACACGCCCGTGCAGGCGTACATTGCCGCCATGCCAGGTTGGAAACGAGAGGTCGGGCGACGGCTCGACGCGCTGATCGCGCGGGCAGTCCCCCACGCCAATAAGGCGGTCAAGTGGAACTCCCCGTTCTACGGCATCGAGGGGCAAGGTTGGTTCGTCAGCTTTCATTGCTTCACGAAGTACGTCAAAGTCGCGTTCTTCCGGGGCGCGTCGCTCCGTCCGCTTCCGCCGGGCACATCAAAGCAGCGCGAGGTTCGCTACCTCGACATTTACGAGCACGACCAGCTCGACGAAGCGCAGTTCACGCGCTGGGTGAAGCAGGCGAGCCGCTTGCCGGGGGAGAAACTGTAAGCAGCTCGACAATGATTGGCGCCGTTGTAGGGCTGGTCTCCCTTGGTGTTGGCCTGTTGGCTGCCGATCGAATCGCCGAACGAGGTGGCGGTCGTCGTGCCGGCGCGGCAGGCGTACTCCCATTGGGCCTCGGTCGGCAGGCGAAATTCCCAGCCGGCCGGTAGCTCGCCCGCGGCGCGCGCCAGATCGGTCAACTTCGCGCAGTATTGTTCGGCCTCGGCGAAGCTGACATTGCCGACCGGGAGCTCGTCGTCGGCGGGAAGCTCGTCGGTCGTCTCGCCGGGGAGCTTGCCGACGACCCGTTTCCAGTCTCCTGGCGTCACTTCGTATTTGCCGGTCCAGAAGCCGTGGGTGAGGGTGACGGCAACGCGAAACTCGAACGGGCGTCGCTCCGGTTCGCTGCGAGGGCTCCCCATGTCGAATCGCCCCGGCGGACACCAGCACAACGCCGTCCCGGCGATCGTGCGCACTTCACCAGGCGCGGTGCCGATCAGCGCGGCGGGCGCGTCGACGTCTTCCGAGCCGGGTGGCGCCGCGGCCGCGGCGACCGAAGCGGCAAGCAGCAAGTTCAGGCAAAGATGCCACCGCGAGTGGATCGGCATCGGGCAGACTCCCCTGCGAACGTGGCGCCCGATCGATGCCCGACGTCGATTCTAACGCTCCGCGGAAAGACCCGGCTAGCGATCGCTACTTCTTCTCCGTCGCCTTGAGCTTCGACGGCTCGCGCGCTTCGGCCGCGAAGAACCAGCCGATCATCATCTCGTCCCAGGTCTGTTCGCCGAAGGTCACCGACCGCGATGGATCGGGATTGCTGATGTTGGCGGCCGAGTTGTCGTAGTGGGCGGTGCACAACAGCCGCGTGCCGGCCGGCATCCTCCTGGGCTCGACGTACTGGTAGCCGATCTGCCAGTTGAAGTCGAAATTCGGACAATCCATGAGGATTTCGCGGCTGCCGTCGGGATAGAGCGCCTCGTACCGGAACGCTTTGCCGCGCAAATGCATGTGCGGGTTGACGCCGATCAACAGCGAATCGCGGCGGAAGCGGTAGCTGGCTTCCACTTGGTAATCGGGGTCGTGCGGCGGGATGCGGAACCCGAGATTGATCGCCATGCCGGCGCGAATCTCGTACTTCGCCTGCGATTCGTCGCAGAACTTCACCCCCAAGTAGCTGATGTCGTCTTGCGGCGTGCCATTGGGAGTGTAGTGCATCTGGAAAACGATCTTCGAACCGGCCGGGGCCAGCATCGCCATGTCGGCGGATTCCATTACGGTGGGCTTCATCCCGGGGGCATAGGCGCTGATCAGTTCGCCCGGCAACAGCGGCAGGTAAATCTTGTTCGGCCGCTTGATGAAGACCAGGATGTGGTGCACCACCGAGCGGGCGCCGGGGCGGGCCTCGGAGCCGACGATCCATTTGTCTTCGGTCCAGCCGGGATCGACTTCGTAGTAGACGTAGTCGAGCACGCCTTCGGCCGGCACGTGATACGGCTCGTCGCTCATGGCGATGATCTGGTCGGGCTCGGGCATCCCCCAGCCTTCGGGGAACTCACGCGGCGGCGGCAGGTCGCGCGGATCGCCCTGCGGGGCGCCGGCGTCGACCCAGGCGTCGATGAGCTGCTTCTCTTCGTCGGTCATGTGGCCGGCGTTGAAGAACTCTCCGTAGTCGGGGCTAGCGAACCAGGGGGGCATGCGGCCAGCTTGCACCACCTCGCGAATCGTTTCGGCCCAGCCGGCGACTTCGTCGTAGTCGGTCAGGGCGAACGGCGCCACTTCGCCGGCGCGATGACATTCGACGCAGCGATTCTGCAAGATCGGCGCGATGTGCTTGGTGTAAGTCACGGCGCCGTCGGCCGGCGCGTGGGCCGCGGTGTCGGCCGCGCGCGTCTGGCCGATCAAGCAGCCGAGGGCCGGCGTTTTGGCAACCGCCAGCTCGCGGCCCGCCAGCAGATCGTCGAGCGCCAAGGCCAGGTCGCGACGCGTCGGCTGCGGGCGCTGGAAGCCAACGCCGTATTGATCGTCGATGCGGCCGTGGTAGCGCACGCGGTTCGACGTGTCGAGCACAAAGGCCTCGGGGGTGCGCGTGGCGCCGAGCTGCCGCGCGACCTTGCCCGAGGGATCTTTCAGCAGCGGAAAATCGAGCTTGTGCCGCTGGCCGAACGATACCAGCTCGCTGAGCGAGTCTTGACGATTGGCGTCGATCGCCACGAAGCGCACCTTCCGCTTGGCGTAGTCGGCTGCCAGGTCGGAGATGCGCGGCATGTACTGCGACACGAGAGGGCATTCGACCCCCACGAAGACGACGACCAGTGGGCCGTCGCCGCGCAGTTGGGCCAGCGTTTGCTCGCGGCCGTGGATGTCGGAGAGGGTGAACCCGTCGATCTGGCGGCCGATCACGGAATCGTCGGGCTTGGCGTCTTCGCCCGCGGGCTGTTCGGCCGTCAGCAGCGCGGCCGAGAGTGCCGCGGTCAAAATCCCCAGGGCGGCAAAGGTGTTGCGACGTCCAAATCTGCGAGCCAGCATCGTGAACTTCCTCGAACTAAACGCGACTGAGCGAATCCTTGCGAAAATGTTGCCGGAGCGAAGTAAAACTTGCCGGCTGCCTGCGTATCTATCTGTGGATATTGTGCGAAACATTGGCGCGGGGGACCAGTTCGATCCGGCGGCGACCGATTTTGGCCTGACGTTTGCCCTTTACGCCCTGCTGGGGCGCCGCGAGCGACTGGGTCGGCCTTGAGCGATCGATCGCAACTCCAGCGATGCAGGCGACTTGGGACCAACGCGCGACGGGAAGGACCCTGCTGGCTTCACTGCTGGCCGTTGAAGCCTAGAATTCCCGAAGGGACATCGATCGACCCACAGCGAGTGCCGCCGGGCGGCACTTCACCGAACAAGGAAAAAAATTATGAAGCGCTTGCTGATGGTTCTGGCGGTCGTGGGCATGTTCTGCGCTGTCGCACCCAGCGTGTCGCAGGCGCAGGTGCCGTTGGGGCGGCGATTCGTGGGTGGCTACTACGCCCCCTACACGTATTACTACCGACCGTACGTGGGATACTACGCCCCGTACACTTACTATCGGCCGTACACGTCGTACTACTACTCGCCGTACAACTACGCCCCCGCCTATTCGACCTACTACTACCCGACTTATCCCAGCACGTTCTACACGAGCCGCTACCCGACGTATTACAGCGGCTACTACGGTGGATATGTCGGCATGGGTTGGTGGTGAGTCGAGAGGCCCGCGGCTAGCCCAATTGCCCCCAGCAGGTCGCCCGATAGCTCGATCGTAGTCGCGGAGGGCCGCGATCTCGTTCGCGGCCCGGCGACGATGACCCTTCGAGGTCGACAACGCGCTGGCCTATAATCGAGAGATGCGTTTTCGTTGGCGCTCTCGCACAGCCAGTGAACCAAATCGCCCGCGCAACATGGCGGGCACGTCGCTGCTCCTGGCCTGCGCGGCCGTGGTCGCATTGATGGAAGGGTGCGGCCACGCTCCGGTGAACTCAGCGATCGACGAAGCAGCCGACGAGGCGGCTTCGTCTGCGGTCGCCGCGCCCACCGCATCGACCGAGGGCACCCCCGCTGCTTCCGTCGCTCTTGACGCTTTCTGGCAAGCGCCCACGGCTGGTTCGCCGTTGGAGCTCGACTATCTGTTGCCAGGCGTGCAAGCGGTGCTGGCCTGGCGCGTCCGCGATTTTCTGCTGCAACCGGACGCGGAGAAGTTGCTCGATGCGCTTGGTCCGTGGGGGGATCTGGCCCGCGAAGAGTTGCCGCAGCGAACCGGCGTGGCCCTAACGCAAATCGACACACTGTTGTGCGGCTTTTACGGTGTCGAAGAGGGCCCGCCCGACGTTATTTGGGTGCTACGGCTGCGCGAGCCACTCAAAGCCGCGACGCTGCAAAACAACTGGCCCGCGGCCACGGCAGACGCCGCAGAACCTCGTGCGTTTCGAGCCGGCAAGTTCGGTTACTGGTTACCTGCGGGCGAAAACGGGCGGCTGCTGATCGTCTGTCCGGTCGATTGGTTGAGCGGTCTGGTCGCGGCGGATGGCGCGGCGCCGTCGCTGCGGCGCGAACTCGAGTTGCTGCGCGAGGCCAGCGATACGCAGCGCCAATTCACGTTTCTGTTCGCGCCGAATTTTCTGGCGACCGGTGGCAAGGGGCTACTAAGCGGCATTGCCGTGCCGCTACGCGACGAGATCGATTGGTTGCTGGGTCCGTTTCCGCGCGGCGCCATGCTCAGTCTGCAACTTGCCGACACGTTGTTCGTCGAGTTGGCGGTGTACGCTTCGGCCGATCAGAAGCCGCTCGTGCAAGAGCGCAATTTGCGACGTCGCTGGGCCGAGTTGCCGACACGAGCCAGCGAGTACCTGACGACCGTGAGCCTGTCGGACTACAACCGGGCCGTGCTCGAGCGCTGGCCGCGGATGCTCGACGTGCTGGTCGACTACACCCGCGCCGACGTCGAGGAGCGCGTCGTCCGCTTGCGGGCGTATCTGCCGGCGATTGCCGCGCATAACTTGGCGCTGGCCGGTTGGTTGGCGCTGGAAGCCCCCACGTTGGGAACCGTCGCGGTCAGCGACTCGGCGAAGCCGAACGATCTGCAGACGCTGCTGGCCCGGCGAATTTCGCTGTCGTTTCCGCGGACCCCGCTCGAAACTGCACTCGAACTGTTCGCCGCCGAGGCGGGCGTCGAGCTGGAAATCGTCGGCGAAGACCTGCGACGCGAAGGAATCACCAAGAACCAAATGCTGGCCCTCGACGTCCAACAACAGCCGGCCGGCCAGGTGCTGGAGTCGATCTTGCGGCTGGCCAACGCCGAGGGGAAGTTGGTGTATGTGATCACATCGCGGGTCGATGAAGGGGATGGCCCGCGCGAGATGATCGTGGTGACGACGCGGGCCGCGGCGGCCAGGCGTAGTGAATCGACGAACTGACCCGACTCTGGACTAGGACAGAGAGATCGCGTGCAGCCGTTTCCCGTGCAATGTCCGACCTGCCAGGCCCGCTTCAAGGTGCGGGACCGAGCGGCCATTGGGCAGATTCTGCAATGCCCTCGCTGCACGAGCATGCTCGAAGTCAAACCGCCCCCTGGTTGGCAGCCCGACGTGCCGGCCGGCGACAGGGCGCCCGCTGACGAAAACAACCAGGGTGCGGCGCGTGGCAGTAGTGGCGAGTTGGCATCGACAGTCGACGATCCGATCGAACCCGGCGCGGGCACGTTGGCCTCGGGCGCCGCAGAAGCGAGTGACGCGGGCGATTTATCCGCTGCCGCCCCTGAAGCTCCGGCAAGAAGAAGCACACTGTGGATCGGCTGGGGCGCGGTGGCGCTCTTGATCCTCTCGATCGTGGGGATGGCCATCTGGTGGCTGCGCGGAGAAGGTCGCACGACTGCCAACGTGCAGCCAACTCCCGGCGAACAAGCCGAAGCAGCGCCCGACTCGAATGTCGTCGACCAACAGATACTGCCTGCCGACGACTCCACCACGCATTTCGAATCGGCGATTGACTGGACGTCGGCCGATCCGGTGCTGGCCCTGCTGCCGGCGGAGATCGGTTACTTGACCGACTTGCCGGCGTGGGTGTCCTGGCGTCGCGATCGGCGATTGGTCGAAACGCGCATCGCGCGGCTCGGAGCGGGGCTGGCCGAGTTTGTCGCCGCCGAGCAGAGTTTTCCTGTCTTGGCGGCCGGCTCGAACACGCTGCCAGCCGACAGCCGCTTGAGTTGCGTCGCCAGCGTCTTGCCCTTCTACGGTCATGCCGACTGGCACGGTCAGCTCAGCCTGGCGCGCGGATGGCGCGATCCCCCGAACGAGGCCCTGGCGCGGCGTCTGGTGCCGGAGTTGCTCAACCCGGCGTTGGGGTTGCCGGCGCGTGTCGATGGCTATGGCGCGAGCCATTTCGTCGGCGTCACCGGCTTGGGAAGCGACGCGGCCGACCTCGACATTCTCGATCCGCGGGCAGGGGTATTCGGCGCGACGCGACGCGCGAAGCTGGCCGACATCGGCGACGGCGCTGCGAACACGATCGCGCTGTTGGGGGTGACCAAACAGATTGGTCCCTGGGCCGCCGGGGGCGCGGCGACAACCCGCCCGCTAACCGCGGCGCCGTACGTCAACGGCCCCGATGGCTTCGGTACCGGCCAGGGGGATGGCATGTTCGCCGCCATGGCCGACGGATCGGTGCGTTGGATTTCGGCCGATGCCGACCCGCGCGTGATCGAACAACTGGCCACGATCAACGGTGGCGAGACGATCGAATTGGCGTCGCTCGATCCGCGTCACGCTCCTCCGCCCGACGAGGTGAAACCGGCCGACGCCGACACGCCGGATGGCCCCTCAGACGAAACGAAGCCCGACGAGGGCGCGCTAGCCCAGCCGAGCGAGCAACCCGACAACGTCTTGCCAGCTCGGCAGCCGGGCGTGCGCGAGGTCGACGTGACGGCGCGGCTGGCCGACCGCGTCACGGCGATCGATATTCCGCGCGTACCGCTGGCGAAGTTCCTCGATTTTATCAGCCGTTTGACGACGATTCCGTGCGTGTTGGACGTCGAAGCGCTGACCGCGGCCGATCAATCTGCCCGGTTGGAGGTGACTGCCAGACTGCAAGATGTCAGCGTCGAAGAACTACTCGCACAAAGCCTGGCGGAGCACGATCTCGTGGCCCACCCGATCGAAGTCGATGTGCCGCGCGGTGGCGGCCCGCAACATTTGTTGCTGGTCACGCGGTCCGACGCCGGCCAACTTGCGGAGCGACGCTTGTCGGCGGCCGACCTGGTCCCAGTGGCAGACAAGAGTGCGCCCGGCGACCGATCGATTCCGCGTCTGCGCTCGCTCGCGGAGTTGCAGGCAGCTTTACAGCGGTGGATTGTTCCCGAGAGCTGGCAACCGGCGGGCGGAAAAGGAACGATCGCCGTCGACGGCAACGACCTGGTGATCCGGCAAACGCCCGACATGTTGGCGCAAATCTCGACGTTGCTCGAGCGGTGGCGCGCGGCGCGACAGGCGCCGGCCGATCGTTTGCAGCCGAGCGATACGCCTCCCGGTCGGCGCCCCTGGCCCGCGGCACTCGATACACCGTTGACCGCCACGTTCTTCGACGATGCGCGGCTGGCCGACGTGCTGCACCACCTGGCCGAGCGATCGGAGCTGACGCTGTTAGTCGATTGGCGTGCGTTGGCGTCCGCCGGTTGGGGGCCCGACGTGATGGCAGGCGTTCGCGGCCGCGACTTGCCATTGGGGGAGATCCTCACCGCGCTGTTGGACCCGTTGGGGCTCGACTTCCGGGTGATCGACGAGCAAACGCTGGAAGTCACCAGTCGCGAGGCGTTGGCGCGGCGTCCGCAGGTGGAGCTCTATCCGCTGGCCAACCTGGTTACCGAGAATCGATCGCTGGCAGCCATGCTAAGCGAGCTCAAGAAAGCGCTCACCGACGAGCAAGGCGACAACGAGCGCGAGGCCGCCCAACCTGCCGGCGCCCCGCCGCGCGAGGCAGAACTGCGCTACGACGAGCCGAGCGGTTACCTGATCGTGGCGGCGCCGGCCGGCCAGCAGCGCGCGATCGCGCGGCTGTTGAAGTCGTGGTCGCGATAGTTCGAAGTGCCATGGCCACTGAGGCCAGGCAAGGCGGCATCATGCCACTTGGGCGCCGGCATGTCACGCATGACGCCCTGACGAGTGCAGTCCCCGCTGGCGTGGCGCCCGCTCAGGCACCGAACTTTTCCATGCGGCCGGCGTTGGCCAAGGCCAACGTCATCAGGTGCTTCGACTCGAATTGCCCTAGCCCGCCGCGCAGGCATTCGGCCTCGCCGAACGTCTGGCAGCCGTCGGTGCGGCAGACGGTACTGTTGAGCACGAGTGGCACCGGGTGCCAACTGTGCGACCGCAGCTTGCTCGGCGTGCTGTGATCGCCGGTGACCATCAGCACCGTGGGGCCGAGCCTGGTGATGCTAGGGATCGCCGCGTCGAGCTCTTCGATCCGTTTCACCTTGGCGTCGAAGTTGCCGTCCTCGCCGGTGCTGTCGGTGTATTTGAAATGCATGAAGAAGAAGTCGAAGTCGTTCCACTGCTCGGCCAGCACTTGCATTTGTTCGGCGAGCGTTTGCGCGCGGCCGACGATCTGCATGCCGACGAGCCGCGCGAGCCCCTTGTACATCGGGTAGACGGCGATCGCCGCAGCACGCAGGCCGTAGACTTCTTCGTAGCTGGGCAGATGCGGTCGCGGTGCAAAGCCGCGCAAGGTCAGCCCGTTGGCTTTCTTTTCGCCGGCCAGCAGCTTGCCCGCTTCGACGACGAATTGCTGGGCCAGTTCGGCCGTGCGGCGGCTGGCGTCGTCGTGACCGACTGGCGCCAGCGGTGGCACGCCGGTCGCTTGCGGATCGGTATCGTCGACGTGGCCCCCCAACCCCGGCGCGCGAAACACCACGACGAAGCGATGCTCCTTGACCGGCTCGACGAACAACTCGGACCCCGGCAGCTTGATCTCGCGGAGCCGCGCGGCCAACGGCGCGCTCTCTTCGCTGGCGATGCGCCCCGCGCGGCGATCGCTGATTTTGCCCACCGCGTCGAGCGTGCAGTAGTTGCCGCGGGCGGCCACGTCGTGCGGGCCGAGTTCGAAGCCGATGCCCGTGGCCTCGAGCGCGCCGCGTCCAATGCGATACTTCAACGGATCGTAACCAAACAGCCCCAGATGCCCCGGGCCGCTCCCCGGCGTGATGCCCGGCGCCACGGGGATCAGTCCACCGCAGACACCGGTCTGGACGAGCTTGTCGAGGTTGGGCGTGCGGGCGGTTTCCAGCTCGGTTTTGCCGCCGGGCTCCAGCGGCAGCCCGCCGAGTCCGTCGGCCACGAGCAGCACGATCTTCGAATCGTTCTTGACGTGCAAACTACGGGTGAGCTCGTGCAAATCGAAAGTCACGGGGATTCTCCACAGCAGAGGTATACGATTCAGGATTGCCGAAGCGCGCCGCCCATAATTTTCGTTGGGCGGCGCTCGGCGGTTGTGTGTATCTCTACGCTAGGGCGGCGCTGGACAACTCGCGGACAGCTTCGACGGCCGCGGCGATCTGGTCGGTCGTGTTGAGCGGCCCAACGCTGAAGCGGAGCGTGCCGCCGGTGTCGAGCGTGCCAAGCGCCCGATGCACGAGTGGCGCGCAGTGCAAGCCCGCCCGCGTCTGGATGCGGTGGTCCGAGTCGAGCAGGGCGGCGGCTTCCTGCGGATCGAAGTCGTCCAGCGCGATGCTCAACACCCCGACCGTGTCGTCGGCGCTGGCCGGGCCGAACAATCGCACGCTCGAGACGTCGGCCAGGCCCGCGCGCAAGCCGGCAATCAGCGCTCGTTCGTGAGCCGCGATTTGGGCGACGCCGCGCTGGGCGATGTATTCGAGGCCGGCCAGCAGCCCGATCAGCCCCGGCACGTTCAAATTCCCCGACTCGTACTTGTCGGGGAGCGTTTCCGGCTGGCGGTCTTGAAAGCTGGCCGTGCCGGTCCCGCCTTGTTGCAGCGAGCGCATGTCGGCTTCCAGGCCGGGGGCAATGTACAAAAAGCCGGTCCCCAGTGGTCCGAGCAATCCCTTGTGGCCGGCCGCTGCCAGCAGATCGGCACCCAACTGGCCGACGTCGATCGGCAGGTGCCCCGCGGTTTGCGCGGCGTCGACGAGTACTAGCGCGCCGCGCTGGTGAGCAAGCCGCGCGATCTCGGCGACCGGCTGAATGGCGCCGGTCACGTTCGAGGCGTGGCTCACCACGACCAGGCGGGCCGGACGTTCGAGCGCGCGGGCGACTTCCGCTGGATCGACCACGCCGGCGGCGTCGCAGCCGACCCGCTCGACTTCGATCAGGCCTTCGTCGGCCAACTGCCCCAAGGGACGGAGCACCGAGTTGTGCTCGACCTGCGTGGTGACGACGCGATCGCCGCGCCGCAGCAAGCCATGAATCGCCAGGTTCAGCGCTGCCGTGCAATTGGGTGTGAAGACGATCTGGCGGGCGTGCGCCGCGCCGATCAACCGGGCGATGGCCGTGCGCAGCGCCGCCAGGCGGCGCTCGACTTCGAGCGCTTCGGCATAGGCGCCGCGACCGGCCGGCGCGCCGATTTCCCGCTGGTAGCGATCGACGGCCAGGTAGACCGCCTCGGGCTTGGGCCAACTCGTGGCCGCGTTGTCGAGATAGATGCGCTGTCGCTGGGGCATGGCCGTATTCTACGGCCGGCACGGCGTTTGGTCAGCGGCCGGAACTGGCGCCGTTGCCGCCGTCGCGGGCCACGAGCGATTCGGCCGTGAGGTGCCCCTTGCGGAAGGCGTTGGCCATCGCCTTGGGGACTTCCGCTTCGGAGAGGAGCAATGCCGCGCGATTCTCGGTGACTTCGGCTTTCATCTCCTGCTCGCGGGCGATGGCATTCGCGCGGCGCTCCTCGGCCTTGGCGCGGGCCACGCGCATGTCGGCCTCGGCCTGGTCGGCCTGCAGACGGGCCCCGATGTTCTCGCCGACGTCGATATCGGCGATGTCGATCGAGACGATCGCGAAGGCGGTTTGGGCGTCGAGCCCGCGATTCAGCACCGCCTTCGAGATGCGATCGGGCTGCTCCATCACTTCGAGGTGCGTCGTCGACGAGCCGATGGCGGTGATGATCCCCTCGCCGACGCGGGCGATGATCGTCTCCTCGGTCGCTCCACCGATCAATTGCGAGATATTCGTGCGCACGGTGACGCGGGCCCGCACCCGCAATTCGACGCCGTTGAGGGCGATGGCGCTGAGGGCCCGTTCGCTCTTGCGCGGATCGGGGCAGTCGATCACCTTGGGGTTGACGCTGGTCTGCACGGCGTCGAGCACGTCGCGGCCGGCCAGGTCGATGGCCGCGGCGCGATCGAAGTCGAGATCGATATCGGCGCGATGGGCCGCGATCAAGGCCGTGATCAGCCGCGGGACGTTGCCACCCGCCAAATAATGCGCCTCGAGCCGGCGCGTGGTGATGCCGGTTTGCGCGTCGCTGGCCAGCCCGGCTTGCATCGCCATGATCTTCGACTGCACGATGACGCGGGCGTTGACCTGCCGCATGCTCATGCCGATCAGACTCCACGCGCTTACCTTGGCATTGGACATGTAGGCCTGAAACCAGATCGGAAAATAGATCAACAGCAGCAGGCCAAAGACGCCGCCGAAGAGCAACAGCAGCGCCACGGCGACTATGTATCCAGGCGAAACAGCCAGCGGTAACGCGCCCAGCAGGGTTGTGATGGCGGCTAGCAAGGTGTTAATCCTCAACGGGGATGCGGCGAGAACAATAGTCACCGTCGTGATACGAGCTTTAGCTTAACGTCGCGGACGAGCGGTTGCCATCGAACGCCGGCGCGGTTTGGCGTGAATGGCCAGGTTCAGCGCGCCTGGCGTGAACCTCGCCCGGCTGGTTCGCAGTGTTGCACGGATTTCGTCGAGGCGCTACAGTGGCAGGCCGACCGAGGGAGAAGGCGATGGCGGAAAACAACCAGGATTCGACAGCGGCGCGGGATGAAACAAACCTCGCCGCTGAACCCGACTCCGCGGGCGGCGATCGGTTTTGGAAGCAGTATTTTCAGCTATTCCTGGCGATCTTGTTCTTTTATTTGGTGTTGTTCTGTTTAATTCCCGCTCCGGGTAACCCTGGCACGCCTCTCATAGTCAATTGCCGGGAGAACCTCAGCGCCATTGGCAAGGCACTGCAGAGCTATCAACAAGTCCACGGTTGCCTTCCCCCGGCGTATGTCGCGGATTCAAGCGGCCGGCCTATCCACAGTTGGCGAGCGCTGATCTTGCCCCAGTTCGAGGCGCCGCCATTCGACGATCGATACCACTTCGAAGAGCCCTGGGATGGGCCTGCCAACCGCAGGCTAGGCCGCGTGGCCGAGCGGCGGCTGCGTTGCCTTCGAGACGCCGGACTCCGCACCGACACCAGTTACCTGGCCGTGGTGGGGCCCGACGCTGGTTGGACCGGCGCCGAGCCGCGCCGCTCGACGGAGATGGCCCCCGACACCATTCTGTTGAGCGAAGTTCCGCAGTCAGGCGTTGGCTGGCTCGAACCGCGCGATCTGTCGCCGGACGATCTCAGGCGACTCAGCAAGGCGATTCGAGACGGCGCGCAGCGGGGCAACCATGCCGATGGTTTTCACGTGCTCCTGGCCGATTTTACGGTTCGCTTCCTGCCCAACGACCTCGAACCCGCGAAGCTCGAGGCGATGTTGACGATCGAGGCCGACGGCGACGCCAGCCCGGCCGTTGAGAAGTAGTCGTGCGTGAACTCCCTTGGACTCGGCACCAGACGAACCACTGGCAACTGACCGCTACTTCAGTATTCGCACAGCTTGCTGTGCACCTGGTAGTGCTTGTGTTCGGTAAGCGGCTGGCCCGGCTCGTGGCAGTGAGCACAATACGCGGTGCGCCCCAACTTGCGGTGGGCCAGCGACGTGCCGGCGTGCACCTCGTGGCAATCAAGGCAGGTCGACTCGTCGTTGCCAAAGAGCGCCACTTCGCGAACCTGGTCGAGCACGTGCCGGTCGCCGGGGTTGATCGACGCGTCGTCGGCCAGGGCCCAGTCGAAACGGAAATCGCGAAACAGGTTGTCGCCGGCCACGAAGTTCGTGGCAAAAGGCCGCCCCGTGGCTTGCGACTCGCCGAACCGCACGTGGCAGCTCGCACAGATCGAGATCACCACCCGCGGCGAGTCTTTGCGTGCCTTGGCCAGCGGCATCAGCTCGGGCTCGGTCGAATGCTCGAGCGGTCCATCGCCGTGGCAAGCGCAGCAATCGAGCGAGGCAGCCGAAAAGCTCTGCGTCTCAGGGTCGACCGCCGTGGCGTGGCAACCGGCGCAGCGGTTGGCGAACGCCTTGTCGTTCCAATGCGGCGCTTCGCCCGAGGGCGCGTGGCCTGCATGCTGGCTCGCGGCGCCCGGCGGCACGATGTGATAGCGCGTGCCGCGCTTGGCGGGCACGGCCATCAGCGAGAGCAAATCGACTTGCCCGAACGCCTCCGAGCGGCGCAAAAACCGCGTCGCCTGCCGGCCGCCGAGCAAGAGCTCGACTTCGTCGGCGAACGGTTCGGCGGCCGCATCGCGGGCCAACGCCTTCATCGCCGGGTGGCTCGCCGGGGCATCGTGAATCGTGCGGCTGTGGGGGTTCTTGTCCCAGGTGCTGCCGACATCCTTGCGATGACAGAACAAGCATTCGCCAATGTCGATGTATTCGGGCACTTCCTGGCCGACGTGATCTTCGCCCCAGGCGGCCGGATCGAGGCGCGGCCGACGGTCGCCGTCGTCCTTGGTGGCCGCCGGCGTGGGCTCGGCGCGCACGGCTTGCCAGCGCGGGGCGGGCGAAAGCAGCGTCACGACGCCGGCCACGGCCAGCGCGCACCAGCAGCCGAGCACCGCGCGACGCAACCAGCTTGAGCGAGCGGGGGACATGCCGGGATTATAGTCGGCTACGCACGACGTCGCGCAGTAAAAAGCCCACCGACACGATGCCGGTGGGCTGAGATCAATCAGAACTGTCTTGGCCGCGGGCGTGCTAGACGTCGTTGCGGACCCAGCCGTAGGCGGCGTTCTCGCGCAGGCCGCCTTGCCCCTGATACAGGGCCTGCAGCTTCGAGAGCCCGTCTTTCGGCAGGTTCTGTCGCTGCGCGTCGACGTCGACGTTGTAGATCCGCGCGGCGTTGAGCCCGAAGATCGCCGCCTTGTCTTCCTTGGTCAGCTTCTTGTAGCCGAACTTGTCGCAGATCTCGTCCGAAAGCTGGAACCGCTTGAAGGCGTCGATCACCCACTGCGGCGACCCCCACCACAGGCAGTCGGTTCCCCAGACCACGTGGTCCACGCCGTAGTACTTGATGTTCTTACCAATCAAGTGCTGGCAGGCGACCGGGTTGTCGACCGCCAACGTGGCGAACGAAGAGCCGATCTCGGGATAGACGTTGTTGATCTGCGGATTGCGCTGCTTGATCTTCATCAACACGTCGTGCCAGGCGAAGTCGCCCGTCTCGGGATCGAACGACAGCTCGAAGTCGGGCTCGGCCGGCGCGTGCTGTAGCGCCGAATGATAGACGACGAACGTCAGATCGGGATGATCGAGCGCGGCTTTCTCGACGTCGGCCGGGTTGGCAAAGTGCCCCAACGTCTTCGACTGGTACGAGAAGCCCTTGTGCACGCTGAAGACCTTCAGCCCCAGTTCCTTCGACTTCTCGTAGAACGGGTAGCTGATCTTCTCGTCGTCCATGCGGAAGCCATCGCCCGACCCCTTGCGCGACGTGGTGTGGCAGTACCACTTCCAACTGTCGATGCCGTAGTCGCGGACTTCGCGCTCCATTTGCTCGAACAGCGCGACCTTGTCCTGGCTGTTGGTCTTTTTGTCCCAGTAGTGGTTCGGCGCACAGTTCCCCTGGCACAAGGCGCGCTGCCCGCCCGACATTTCGTTGATGTCGCGCTTGCGGACCGACATCAACCAGCTAGGCAGAATGCCGCCGCCGCGGGCCTTGGTGACCTCGGGGTCGAAGGGCGAGCCGGTGATCTTGTTGCCTTTGCGGTCGAAGTGGTTTTCGGCCCCCGGCACGCCGGAGATTACCACCATCGCCGTCTCGCTGTCGAAGAACATTTCCTTGACGAAGTTGGGGAACTCGTATTCCTCCCGCTTGTCCTGCATCTTGAAGCCCATGTTCTTCACGAACTCTTGGTTCTTGAGCATGGACATGCTGCGGAAGTTGAGCGCGAAGCCGTTGGTGAAGTGCGACTGCACGTCGATGATGAAGTAATCGCTTTTGGGCCACTTGTCTTCGTAAGCGCCCGGCTCGACCGTCTCCTCTTCGTCGACATCCCAGCAGTTGCCGAACACCTGGTTGTTGGCCATGAAGGCCGTGGCCAGGCCCATCGTGCTGGCCATGTAAGCGCGGCGATCCATCCCCAGCCGCTTGGCGTTGCGCTCTCCCATCGTCTGGATGAGCTGCTCGACCTGCCGCTGTTTCTGCGACTGCGGGCGGGGGATGAACTCTTCGTTCGACACCACCTGCGTCGGCATCGGAGAGTCGACCCCCTTCTTACGATCGCGCATCCATTTGGGCATCCACATGAGATCGGCTCCTGGTTTTTGAACCGTGATTGAGTTGACGATTAAGTCGGCGACGGACCAACGCGGGCAGGCAACGACAGGCCGAAGTTGCGCCCCCCGGCTGCATTCCCCCACAGAAACTGGATTATACGACCCCGCCGAAACGTCTGCCAACGAGCGCAAAGCGAGCGCTAGCAGCGTTTTTTGTTCGGTTTCGCCAAAAACGGGACAAAGCGCCAAAAGCCCAGGGAAGCCCTAGTGGACGTGCGACCGCAAAAGACGCGGCGCGCGGGGCTTCCCTGGGCTTAGGATTCAATTCTGCTACCGCAAAGCCACGGGCCGCATCGTGAATCCGGCCGTGCTCCCCGCGATCTTGTTGGTCACCGCCATGTAGCAGAACTCGTACACCCGGTCGCGGGCCAGGTCCTCCAAGAAATGGAACTCGGCGATGTGGATCCCCTGCTCGATGATCAGGTATTTATGAACCGGGATGAACGACTCGCTCCCCGGCGGGGCCGGGTTCACCTCGAGTCCGCTGGTGTCGGCCCCGACCATCATCGCCCCGAACTTCTCCACCAGGTAGCGGGCGGTTTCCAGCGTAATGCCGGCCGAATCGTGCTCGGCCAGCAACGCGGTGTCGCTGCCGTCGCGCCCCCAATAACGCAGCACGCCGGTGCGAAACAGCACCACGTCGCCCGGACGCAGCTCGATCTTCTGGGCCGCCAGGGCACGATCGACGTCGGCCGGCGAAATCGGGTAGCTCTTCGGCAGCGCGTCGACCCCCTTCACCGCGGCGATATCGAGCATCACGCCACGGGCGACGATCGGCGGAATCGTCGTGGCGTCGCACTTCCGCACGCCGAAGTCACCTCCCCAATCGGCTTCTCGGAAGCCGTTGTACCAGTGGTTGTCCTCGCCGACGGTGACGTGCCCCAGCCCGTCGATTTGCGTGCCGACGTTATCGCTGATGAAGACCGCACAGCTATGCCACGACTGGCCGCTGGGATTGACGTCTGACCGGGTGAAGACGTTGTCGTCCTGTCGCTTCACCCCTTCAGGCGTGCGAAAGGTCATCACTTCGCACGGCGAATGGCCCGGCCACTTGTAGCTCAAGCGATCGTAAGTCACGCCGAGGTCGTAGACTTTTCCCTCTTTGACGAGCGACAGCGCGGCCAGTCGTGTCTCGGGGGTCATGGCGTTGAGCGACCCGACCTCGTCGTCTTTGCCCCAGATCCAGCCGTAGCCTTTGCCTGCTTGCCAGCCGGGGGCCTTGGCATCGGCCGCGGTCGACGCGGCGCCGACCGACGTGGCCACTTGCGCGTCGACCGCCGGCGCGGCGACCGCCTTGCGCGCTGCAGGCCAGTGGCCTTGCCCAATTGCCAGGGCCGCGATCAATCCGCAGAACATTCCGCACAACCACACGCTCAGCGACTTCATGCTCATGGAACTTCCCTCGTGCTGTGGAACTCGGCCGCCGCTGCATCCCGCCCCCGCGAACCGGCCCGTCATGGATAACGCGCGACGCGGCCGAATGCTATTCTCCAGCACAGGAATATCGAGCCCGACCACACGTATCGAAGGCGCGTTCCCCCGGCGCTAGGCGCCGTTGCGAGGCGTTGCCAGCGGCGCCTTCCGCTCGACGATGGGTGGGCAAACGGCCGCCATCTCGGCGTTCAAGGCGATGAGCTCTTGCTGGTCGGCCGGTACGTCGGCGTCGTGAAAAATCGCCTCGACCGGGCACTCCGGCACGCAGTTTCCGCAGTCGATGCACTCGTCGGGGTCGATATACAGCATCTGTTCCCCCTCGCGGAAGCAGTCGGTCGGGCAGACCACCACGCAGTCGGTGTACTTGCAGCCGAAGCAGGGTTGGGTGACAACGTAAGTCATAGAATCCTCCGTCGAGTTACCGAGTTACTGGTTGGTCTGGGGACCGAAATGACGCCGGCCACGGCCCCCCCTCACTCAGTACATGCAGATTCGTCTCGTCCGGGGGCCAGCAATGCTTGAATTTGATCGACGACCGAATGGCTCGCTTTGACCGGGGCAGGGCCACCCACGCGGAGTTTTGCATCGCATGAACGTTGATCTATCGCTCGTCAATCGCCGCGCATTTTTGAATCGATCGGCCGGCTGCGTCGGCAGCCTGGCGCTGGCGTCGCTGTTGGCCGGCGAGCAAGCCGGCGCGGCACGCGCGGCCCTCGTTTCAGGTTCATCCGCGCGCGGTCCCTTGCCCGGCGATGCCGCCCGCGTGACTGTCGCGCCGGGCGGGCCCACGCCGAAGGCCAAAGCGGTGATCTGCTTGTTCCAGTTCGGCGGCCCCAGCCAGATGGACTTGTTCGACCCCAAGCCCGAATTGACACGCCTCAACGGCCAGCCGCATCCCGGCAAGCTCGACGTCCACTTCGTCAGCCAGGCAGGCAACCTGCTCGCCTCTCCCTTCAAGTTCTCGCCAAATGGCCACTCGGGGATCGAGCTCAGCGAAGCGATTCCGCACACCGCCGGCATCGCCGACGAGATCACGCTGATCCGCTCGATGCACACCTTCACCGTCGATCACGAAGCGGGCTTGCGGCTGATTCACAACGGCAAGAATCAACTGGGTCGCCCCGCGTGCGGCGCCTGGCTGTCGTATGCCTTGGGGTGCGAGACCGAGAACTTGCCCGCCTACGTCGTGCTGGCCGATCCCGGCGGCATGCCGATCGACGGCGTGCGCAACTGGTCGAGTGGTTTTCTGCCGGCCGCCTATCAGGGGACCCCCTTTCGCGCCGGTCCATCGCCGGTTTTGAACGTGCGCACGCCCGAATCGGTCGGCCCAACCTCGAGGCGCGGGCAGCTCGAGTTTCTCGATCGGCTCAACGAGCTGCACCGCGCGCGCTACCCCGAGAACACCGAGCTGTCGGCCCGCATCGCCAACTTCGAGATGGCCGCGCGGATGCAGACCGCCGTCCCCGAGGTGCTCAACTTCGCCGACGAAGGAGAAGAGACGCGCAAGCTGTACGGGCTCGACCGGCCGGAGACCGAAGAATACGGCCGCCGCTGCCTGCTAGCGCGCCGGCTGGTGGAGCGTGGCGTGCGCTACGTCGAGATCATCCTCAGCGGCCAGCCGTGGGACACGCACAGCAACAACGCCCGGCAGTTGCAGAAGGTGGCCGGCGGCATCGATCAGCCCAGCGCGGCTTTGGTGCTCGACCTCAAACGCCGCGGGCTGTTGGATTCGACCGTCGTCTGGTGGACCGGCGAATTCGGGCGGCTGCCCATTTCGCAAGGGACCGATGGCCGGGATCACAACGGGCAGGGCTTCTCCTGCTGGCTGGCGGGGGGCGGTTTCCGCCCTGGCTACGTGCACGGCGCGACCGACGAATTCGGCTACCGGGCGGTCGACGACGTGGTGAGCGTGCACGACCTGCACGCCACGCTCTTGTATGCGCTGGGTCTCGATCACCAGCGGCTCACGTACCCCAACGACGGCCGCGACGACAGCCTGACCGACGCGGTGGTAAGCGGCGCCCGGCCCGACCTGCGGCTACTGGGGTAGCAGCCCAACGGCCGCGCGCCACGGCTAGGTGGCCAATTTCTTCTTGATATATTGAACATAATACTGTACAAATAATAGGGCCTTGGGGTACCGCTCCGCGCGTAACAGAGCGCATTGGCGGAGCCAGTGGCACCCGAAATACGTCCATAATCAGGCCCGCCGTGGCGTGGGCCAACCGCCGAGGGGGGCGGGAGTCGTTTCCGGGCACCGACCTCACCTCGGTCGACGCGCCGACCGGAAACGACTCCCGTCCCCTTGGGGCGGCATCGCAAGGAGGAACGACACCGCCGATTGACACTGAATTAGTTTGCATCTCCCCCAGGGGCCTCGCGATCAAGCGCGATCGTTTGTCAGAGTCGGCGCGGAGAGGAGGTCCGCAGTGCGCGCCGCAGAGTGTGTGGCAACATTGGACCAGGGACCGCGTTTACGAAGCGCCTCTTGTCGCTGCGCGACCCAGGCACGCTACGCGTCCCTGGGCCACCCTGGCGGCAAAAGATCAATCCAACGCACGGTGCCACCTCCACGCTCGTCGTGCTCGTCGTGGGCATGAATTCACTATCCACCGATTTCTCAGATTACGAAGATGGGCCGCTCGCGGACTCGCCCGCATTCCCAATCTGCGTCAATCGGCGAAATCTGCGGACCACATCCTGCCTTACTTTGCGCCTTAGCGCCTTGGCGCGAGATCACTCGTCTTTGGACGCAAAACGAAAGCTTTGGACGCAAGTTGGACGCAAACCGTTTCGATTTGCGTCCAAGAATAAGTGGATGCGCTGCAACGGCTTAACTGCCGGTAACAACGGCTTTGGACGGTTTGGACGCAAAATTACGGCCATGGAGAGAGAGAAGGGTCACGCGCCAAACTGCTTCGCTCGCGGCTTTAGCCAGGAATTCGTTCAACCACGGATAGCACGGATGACTCAGTTTTCGAGACCTCGTTGACTTGGCCGCCTAACCAATCTGCGTTAATCGGCGAAATCTGCGGACCACAAGCTGCATTTCGTTGCGCCTTTGCGCCTTGGCGCGAGAAGTGTCGCGCTCGTTTTTGGGCAGGAATTCGTTCAACCACGGATAGCACGGATGACTCAGTTTTCGAGACCTCGTTGACTTGGCCGCCTAACCAATCTGCGTCGGGCCGTGAAATCGCGGACAACCGTTGCCTTTGTTTGCGGCTTGCCAGTGTGCCGCGCGTTCCATGTTCCTTGCCGCGAGATTCCTCGGACAGTACCGACGCTTCGATGGTCACAATGCCCCGTCAACGCTAAAACCATGCGATGGCACGACTGCAAGAACTTACTGGTAGCTGCGCGGTGGATGACCCGAATCGCTCGCTTTTGATCAGGCGTTCCGGCCTTCCGCTGGTCGGCCGGTTCATCGCCAGGGCAGCGATGAATGGGCCACAACGCGCGGCGGGGACTTTGATCTGGCGCGGCGTTCTGCTTGGCTGTTGGCTGTGGATAGGTTCGGCAGGTTCTGCTGCCGGCGAGCCGGCGGCGCCGCTGCCGGCCACGGTCGTCGACGCGTTGCGCGCTCGGCTCGGCTCTGGAATTCTCCGTTGGGGTGGCGACGCCGAAGGGGGCGCTCCTTACCAGTTGCGCGATCCGCAACGTCCCGACCGCGTCATTGGCTTCGAGGTCGAACTGGTCGACGCGCTGGCCGAGGAACTTTCGCGCTGGCTCGACCGCCCCTTGACCGCCGAGTTCGTGCAATACGAATGGACGAGCCTGCCGCTGGGCCTGGAGAAACACGATTTCGACCTGATCGCCAGTGGCTTCGAGGCCAGCCCGCAGTGGGCGGCGGCGTATCACCTTACGCGCCCGTACTACGTTTGCCATCAAGAATTGGCGATTCGCCTGGCCGATGCCCAGCGGATCACGACGCTCGCTGATTGCCGTACGCGCACCGTCGGCACGCTGGCTGCCAGTGCCGCCGAGCGGTTGCTCACGGCCCAAGGCTTCACCGACATCGTCGCATACGACGGGCAGGTCGAGCCCTATCTCGATCTGGAACTGGGGCGCATCGACGCGGTACTGTTGGATTCGCCGATCACTACGTATTACGGCCGCACCAATCCCGCGTTTGCGTTTCTGGCGGCGCCGCAGGGGGAAGTCGAATACGTGTTGGCCGTCGCCAGGCAGGATGAGGCGCTGCACACGGCTCTCAACGCGGCGCTCGGCGAAGCAATCCGCAACGGACAACTGCGCGAGATCCTGCGGCGCTGGCGACTGTGGAATCCGGCCCAGGCGGCGCTGGCGCGTCCGCCGCACCGCGATGTCGAGCTCGCCGGGCTGGGCTTCGGCAGCAAGGGGGAGCCACTGGCCGGCATGGAAACTCCGCCGGCTGGCGCCATGGATGTGAATCTCGTGGCGGCTTCGGCGAAAGCCTGGACGTTCGCGCAATACGCGCCGCTGCTGTTGGCGGCCGCCGGCACGACGGTCGCCCTGTCGATGACGAGCATGGTGCTGGCCATGGCCGGCGGCCTCGTCGTGAGCTTGTGTCGACTTTACGGGCCGCCGCCGGTGCAAGCCGCGGCGCTGGGTTACGTCGAATTCTTCCGCGGCATTCCGCTGCTGCTGGTGCTCTTCTTCTTGTATTTCGGGCTGGCGAACTACGGCGTCGACTTGCCGGCGACGCGCACGGCCGTGCTCGGCTTCGGGCTGACGTACGCCGCGTATGAAGCCGAGGTGTACCGCAGTGCGATCCGTTCGGTGCCGCGCGGTCAGTGGGAAGCCGCGCTGGCGCTGGGCATGAGCGGGCCACAAGCGTTTCGCAAGGTGATCTTTCCGCAGGCGCTGCGCACGGCGCTGGCGCCGATGACCAACGACTTTGTCGCGCTCTTCAAGGATACGAGCCTGGTGAGCGTGATCGCCGTGCGCGAGCTGACGAAAGAGTATCTGATCTTGTCGCGGTCGAGCCTGAAGTTTGTCGAGTTGGGGCTGCTGACCGCGGCGCTCTACCTGGCGATGTCGGTTCCCCTCGGCTACCTGTCGCGGTGGCTGGAACGGCGCTGGGGAGCTGTCTAATCGGCGATCGTTAATCCTCCAGGGCACACGACGAGGTGCATTTAGTGCAATGCACCCAAGATCGCGAATTGGGATACAAGGGTCCCAAAACCGCGTGAATTTCGGCGCGAGTGGTGTTACAGTAGAGCATCCGTCGCTATGCATGTTGCAAGTCACCGAGCACGAGTTGCTGCGGGCATGGAATCGATCGAAGACCAAATCGTGCTGGCGTTGCGTCGGATCAGCCAGGCGATCGAACAATACTCGCGCGAGCTGTTGCGAGATTTCGGCCTGACCGCTCCGCAACTGGCGACGCTGCGCGAAATTCAGTCGGGCCAGCGCAACTCGCCAGTCGCCTTGGCCGAAGCCTTGCACGTCAGTCAGCCGACGGTCTCGGGTATTCTCAGCCGGCTCGAACAACAGGGGCTGATCGAGCGTCGCAAATCGGAGACCGACCGCCGGAGCAACGCCGCGGTGCTCACGGAAAAGGGGACCGAGCTGACGGCCAAAGCCCCACCGCTTTTGCGAGAGCGGTTTCGACAGGAGCTGGCGCTACTCCCCGAATGGCGTCGAACCGAGGTTCTCTCCACGCTGCAGATGTTGGCGACCATGATGCACGCCCCCGAAATCTCCGAGGGTGCGTTCTTGTTCATTGACACTGGGAAATGACGGCTCGGCGCGGGGATCGCCCCACGGCCGGTCGTTTGATCCAACTTCCGCCTGACACTGGGTTGCAGACGGTCTTTGCCCCGTTCATCATTGTGGCGACGTCCGGTGACGTCGTGGGGCGAGTCTTGCGCGAACCCAACCCTTTGAGGCGACTTCGATGAAATTGGCGTATCGTGGTGTTGGCATCTTGATGGCGACCTGGGGCGTGACGCTCCTCTTGGGCTGTGCCGGGTTGCAGGCCGACGAAGAAAAGTGGGTCAAGCTGTTCGACGGCCAGACACTCGACGGCTGGGAGAAGGTCGGCGGCGACAAGAGCAACTGGGAAGTCGTCGACGGCGCGATGGTCGGCTCGGGCCAGGCCTCGATGCTCGTCTGCACCAAGGGACCCTACAAGAATTTCCGCTACCGCGCCGAGTGCAAGATCAACGATCGCGGCAACTCGGGCCTGTACTTCCGCACGACCCGCAAGCCAAGCTTCTCCGACGGCTACGAAGCGCAGATCGACAGCACGCATGGCGACCCGATCCGCACCGGCTCGCTGTACGGGATGTGCCACGTCTACAAGCGGCTGGTCGAGCCCGACGAGTGGTTCACCTACGAGCTCGAAGTGCGCGACGACGTGTGGCGCGGCCGCCCGATGACGCGCATCAAGGTGACGGTCAACGGCGAGGAGTTGTACGAGTACCTCGACTTCGCAAAGCAATTCAAAGAGGGGCACTTCGCCTTCCAGCAACACGACCCCGGCAGCAAGGTGGCGATCCGCAAAGTCGAGGTGCTCGAGCTGCCGAGCAAGTAGCCCGCCCACGCCCACCAAACTGCTGCCCGCGGCTGGTCTGGTAGTTTTTTGCGCCGAAGAGTGACAGGCCAATATGAACGGATTGCGTTCGCATCGAGGCCAGGCATTGCTCGTCGTGCTGTTGGCTGCGCTGGCGGCCGCCGGGCCGCTCGGCGGCGCCGATCTGCCGTGGCCTTGCCGGAACGGTCCGTTTCGCAACGGCAGCGCGGCTCCCGACGACGCCCGCGGCGTTCCCACGCAATGGGACGAAGCGACTGGCCGGAACATCGCCTGGCGGCTCGATCTGGAAGGATTCGGGCATTCGACTCCGGTCATCGGCAACGGCCGGGCGTGGTTGACCGCGGCCACGGCCGACGGCAAGCAACAGTTCATCTACGCGATCGACACGCAATCCGGACGCGTGCTCCATCGCAAATTGTTGTTCGAGAACGCCGCGCCCGAGCCGCTGGGCAACCAGGTCAACACCTACGCGTCGCCGTCGTGCGTGCTCGAAGCGGACGCCGTGTACGTTCATTTCGGCAGCTACGGCACGGCGCGGCTCGACCCGAATACCGCCGAAGTCGTCTGGCAGCGCCGCGATTTGCCGTGCCGGCACTTTCGCGGGCCCGGTTCGTCTCCATACGTCTGGCGCGACCTGCTGATCCTCACCTTCGACGGCATCGATCAGCAATACGTCGCCGCGCTCGACAAACGCACCGGCCAAACCGTCTGGCGCACCGATCGCTCGACCGACTACCACGACCTGGGGCCCGATGGCAAGCCAAAGCTCGACGGCGATCTGCGCAAGGCCTACGGCACGCCCGGCGTGGTCGATGTCGCCGGCACGGCGCAGTTGGTCTCGATCGGATCGCGAGCGGCGTTTGGCTACGATGCCGCCACGGGACGGGAGATCTGGACCGTCACCCACGAAGATTTCAACGCGGCGGCGCCGCCGTTGTTCTTCGAGAATCTGGCGATCATCAACACGGGCTCCGGCGGCGCGAAGTTCATGGCCGTGCGGCTCGACGAATCGACGCGCGGCAACGTCGATCAGTCGCACATCGTCTGGAATCGCACGCGCGGCAACTCGCGGCTCTGCGCTCCGGCGCTCGACGGCAACCGCATCTGGATGTTGACCGATAACGGCGTGTTGTACGGGCTCGATGCCCGCACGGGCGAAGAGCTGGCCTCGCTGCGGCTCGGCGGCCAGTATGTCTCGTCGCCGATCGTGGCCGGCGAACACCTCTACGCCTGCAACGAAGACGGCACGACGACCGTGGTTCGCACGACGGTGCCGCCGGAGATCGTGTCGCGCAACCAGCTCGACGAAGGGATGCGTGCCACGCCGGCCGTGGCCGATGGGGCCATCTATCTGCGCACGTTCGGGCGGCTGTACAAAATCGCCGAAACGGCGGCCAGGTAGTCGCAGCCTGGCCGACCATCGCGAACGACTGGCGGGTGGTTCACCGGTCGGCCCCTTATTCATGCGGATTGGTTGCCGTTTCTTAAGAAAATCGGTACGGCCTGGTCGAAAACCCCGGGCACCGGTCGACTAACCGAAGGATGATCCTCGCGGCTAGGCCCTGCGCTGCCACCGACGAACGAAGAATTGGTTAGGTCCACGAGCGATCTAGTCCCCCCGGCTTGAGCCCGGAAGCAACCCACGAAACAATCACGACTGCATAAACCCACCACGCGATAGGGAGCCAAACGCATGAGCAAGGTACGGGTGCTGGTCGGCACGCGCAAGGGAGCATTCGTCCTCACGTCGGACGGCAAGCGACAGAAGTGGGATGTCAGCGGCCCCCACTTCGCCGGCTGGGAGATCTACCACATGAAGGGCTCGCCGGTGGACCCCAACCGCGTCTACGCCTCACAATCGAGCGGCTGGTTCGGGCAATTGATTCAGCGCTCCGACGACGGCGGCCAGACCTGGGCGCCGGTCGACAACAAGTTCGTCTACGAAGGGGATGCCGGCACGCACCTGTGGTACGACGGCACACCGCACCCCTGGGAGTTCAAACGGATCTGGCACCTGGAGCCCTCGTTGAGCGATGCCGACACGGTGTACGCCGGCGCCGAAGACGCGGCGCTGTTCCAAACCACCGATGGCGGCAAATCTTGGCAGGAGCTGCCCGGCCTGCGGCAGCACGGTTCGGGCAAGTTCTGGCAGCCCGGCGCGGGGGGCATGTGCCTGCACACGATCCTGCTCGACCCCAGCGATCCGCAGCGCATCTACATCGCCATTTCGGCTGCCGGCGCCTTCCGCACCGACGACGGCGGGCAGACCTGGAAGCCGATCAATCGCGGGCTTAAGTCGGACCAGATCCCCAATCCCGAGGCCGAAGTGGGGCACTGCGTCCACCGCCTGGCCATGCATCCGTCGCGGCCCGGCGTGCTCTTCATGCAGAAACACTGGGACGTGATGCGCAGCGACAACTCCGGCGACTTGTGGACCGAAGTCAGCGGCAACCTGCCGACCGATTTTGGCTTTGTCATCGACGTGCACGCCCACGAGCCGGAGACAATCTACGTCGTGCCGATCAAGAGCGACGCCGAGCATTTTCCGCTTGACGGCAAGTTGCAGGTGTTCCGCAGCCGCACGGGGGGGAACACCTGGGAAGCGCTCACCAAGGGGCTGCCGCAGGCCAACTGCTACGTCAACGTGCTGCGCGATGCGATGGCCGTCGACTCGCTGGACCAATGCGGCGTCTATTTCGGCACCACGGGGGGGCAGGTCTATGCATCGCCCGACGCGGGCGACAACTGGACGGCGATCGTGCGCGATCTGCCGGCGGTCGTCTCGGTCGAGGTGCAGACGCTGCCATGATCCGCGTTGTGTTGCCATTTCATTTGCGCATGCTGGCCAAGGTCGAAGGCGAAGTGCAGCTCGACGTCGCGCAGCCGGTCTCGCAGCGCGCGGTGCTCGACGCCCTGGAGGCGCGCTTTCCGATGCTCCGCGGCACGATCCGCGACTACGAAACCCAGCGGCGGCGGCCGTTCTTGCGATTTTTTGCCTGCGAACAGGATCTTTCGAACGAATCGCCCGACGAACCGCTGCCGCCGGCCGTGGCCAGTGGCGCCGAGCCGTATCTGATTGTGGGGGCGTTGGCCGGCGGGTAAGAGCCTTGACACGAAAGTGCGGGTGCCCTGAGCCGAGGCACGCCTGCGCATCTTCCTAATCCACCAATATCACGGATTACATGGATCAAGAGCTCGTGGTACCGCCCATTGGCAACCGCGAGACGATCTACGCCGGCTGTTTAGCCGGGTCGAGATAGATAAAGCTCTTGCCGAGCCGGCCGCCGTAATTGCCGGCGGAGATCGACAGCAGGCCCGGCGTGTCGACCGCCGCGCGAATCGCCGCCTGCGTGGCCGCGACAATGCTGGCCAGGTCGCGGCCGTTGATGATGATCTCCATGATCGACTCCACCCTCGCGGGCACGCCCGACTCGGGGCCGAGCTTGTCCCGCAGCGTCGGGCAGAACTTCTCGTAGGTGCTGGCGATCGAAAACGAATAGCGACTGCCGGCCTTGGAGCCGCTGGCCGCCACGCCGCCGGGGAAGGGCATGATCACGCCCGGCATCTCGGCGACTGCCTGCACGCCGCGCGCGGCCGCTTCGATGGCGGCCTCTTCGCTGGCTCCCAAGAACCAAAGGTTCCCCCCCATCAAACCGTCGGCATATCCGAAGCGGCGATCGAGCACGAACTCGCCCCCCAGAATCGGAATTACCCACACGCGGCGGCCAAACCGTTCATCGCGAAACTGGTGGCCGTCGCCGAAATACGCGATCTTGCGGCCGAGTTTATAGAACGGCTCGGTTTGTTGCAGGCTGAACGCCCGCGCGGTCGGGCAGGTGAGCACATTCTGACTGACGCGCACCAGCAGCGAGCGCTCGAGTGCCTCGACGCGATCCTTGCGGAACCGCGGTACGTGAAATTGCACGAGCGCCCCGGGGCGGCCGTCGGGCGTGCTGATCGACGTGTCGCCGCCGGGCCCTACGTAACGGTCGAGCCCGGCCTCGCAATCGCAGAGAATCGTGCTCGAGGCGTTGCCGGTCGCGGCCGCCAAGGCGTGATCGAGCCACTGGCGATCGCGCGCGGTGACGAGCACCTCGGCGTACAGGCTGCGGAAGGCTTCGGCGTAAGTGTCGTCGATCGTGGCTGGCATGGTCGGTTCGCGGAAGTACTTCGGGTCGCGGCGACAACGACAGGTTACGGTTTTCGGCCGCGCCCCTGGTAAGTGGCCGTTTCGGTGAGGATCTGGTCCATGAAGATATCGTGCTCGGCCACGGGAATCTCTGGGAACAGTTGGCACTCGAAGGCCAGCGCCACGAGCGGCGCGTCGGGCCGGGCGTGCTCCAGCAGCTTGTCGTAATAGCCCATGCCGTGCCCCATCCGCGCGCCGGTCCGGTCGAAGGCCACGCCGGGGACCATGATCAAGTCGAGCTCTTCGACCTCCACGCGCTTGTCGGCCCGCGAGCGCAGCTCGGGCTTGGGCTCGAGAATCTTGTACATGCCGACGTCGAGCTCATCCATGTTCGTCAGGTGGAACAGCTCGAGCTCGCCGTCGACGCAGTAGGGTACGACGATCCGCTTCTCGCCGGCCAGCGCCGTGGGCAAGTAATGGCGCGTGCGCACCTCGGTCCGTACGTCGAGGTAATACATGACGGTGCGGGCCGCCCCGTAAGCAGGCAGGGCGACGAACTTTTCGCAGATCGTCCGGCTCAATTCGTCCTTGTTCTCTTGCGCTTTGCGATTGGCGTGCGCCTGCTCGCGGATTGCTTTTTTGCGGGCCTGCATTTCAGTGAGTTCACCGGCGCTCATGGTGCTGCTCTCGTTCTGCTTCTCGAAAACCCCAGTTTGACAGGCTTTGCCAGTCGACCAGCAGGGCCCTGCCCGAGCCCGTGGGCGGCGAGCTAGCAAATGGCCGCTGGCAGAAAGGTTCAATGGTACCCGCTGGGGGGTCGAAGGCAATCGACCTTGACCCTGCGGTTGCCGCCTGATATTCACGCAGGCCAAGTCCGGGGTTATCGCTCCGCGAACCGACAGCAGCGGCCGACGCCGCGCGGCGAGCTCACGCGCCGACTGAAGGCTAGCGGAGTGCGACACTCATCCAATTACCCCAAGTCTTGTCGCATCCGATTCCAAGATTCCGCGGGTCGCGCGTGATTCGACGGCGCCTGAGAAGATGGTTCGTGCCTGCCGGCCTGATGGCCGCGGTGGCGCTCTGCGCGCTGGTTATCGGCAATCGACCAGCCCGAGCTCAACGAATTGTTTTTCCGACGCCGATCGAAAGCGCCGACGGCCTGGCCGCGCCGGCGCCGCTGGCATCGCCGCAAGGCATGATCCAGCCGACGTTGCCGCCGGCCACCTTCGACCCTTATGCGATGCCCGGCGCGCAACCGATTTACCCGACCACTCCCTACGGCCCCGCGCCGCCGGGGGCGGTGCCTGCCAATCCGCTGGTGCAAGCACAGCGGCTGCTGCAGCAGATTCGTTTCGAAAACGAGTACTTGCCAAAATTCAACAGCCAAGGGCTCGGGATCAACAGCCTCGAATTGAACGCCTCGTTCGCGATCCCCGCGCCGTTTCTGCCGACTCAGCCGCCGTTCTTCGTCACGCCCGGCTTCGCCGTGCACTGGCTCGACGGTCCCGAGAGCGATCAGTTCAGCGAGTCGCCCGATCTGCCGCCGCGCATCTACGACGCCTATCTCGACACCGGCTGGCGCCCCGTGGTCACTCCCTGGTTGAGTGGTGATCTGGGTTTCCGCATCGGCGTGTACAGCGACTTCAACTACGTGACGAATCACAGCATTCGCATCATGGGTCGCGGCCTGGGGATCATCACGCTCACGCCGACCTGGCAGTTGGCCATGGGCGTCGTATATCTCGACCGCAACGTGATCAAGATCTTGCCGGCCGGCGGCTTGATCTGGACCCCCAACCCCGACGTCCGCTGGGAGATTCTGTTTCCGCGTCCGAAACTGGCCAACCGCCTGACGACGTTGCGCAACACCGACCTGTGGGCCTACGCCGCGGCAGAGTACGGTGGCGGTGCTTGGACAATCCGCCGCGAAACCGGCGCAGTGGCCGGCGCCGGCGATTGGATCGACATCAACGATTTCCGCGTCTACGGCGGGCTCGAAACCAAGGGGCTCAGTCGGCTGCGCGGCTGGATCGAAGTAGGGGTCGTCTTCGGCCGCGAAATCCGCTACGCCCTGACGAACCAGCCCGGTTCGGCCGATCCGACGACCACGATGATGCTCCGTTCGGGATTGGCCTATTAACATGACGCGGGGCATGCGCTCGACGATCTGGATTGCCGTCGTCCTGTCGTCGGCAGGGGGTGTTCTCTTCGGGGGCCGCCACGCCCGCGCGCAGTTCGCTTCGCCCACCACGTATCCCGTGGCTCCGAGCCGAATGCCGGTGTCCGAGCTCTCGCCGGGTGCTTCGACACCACCCGGCCCATGGACACAAACCGCCAGTCCGGCGCCGGCGAACTCCGCTACCCCTACGGCCATGATGGCCAATGCCGGCCCGCGCGCGCGGCTGTTGCCGCCGGCCCCCGTCAATCCACCACCGCGATCGGCCCCGCCATCGTTGGCGCCAGCGATGCCAAGTGGCGACGACTGGCTGCGTGGCGGCGCGCCGGCGCAATTGCCACCGCGAGCGTTGCCGCCCTCGGGCCTGGTTGAGCTGCCGCCGGTCGACGGCCCCAGGACGGTGCCGGTGCTGTTCGATCCCACGACCGAGAACCGCGACCTGATCGCTCCCGGCCGCTTGATGCCGTTGCCGCCGGCGGCCGGACCACCGGTGGGGCCCAAGTCGTCGGTTGGCGCCACGGGGCCGCTATCGAACAACGGCGCCAAGGATGGCGTCCTGCAGCAATTGGCTTTCATCAAGGGGGTGATGCCGAAGTTCGACCCCAACGGCCTGGGCTTCACCGATCTGTTGCTTAAGGGAATGCTGGCCTTTCCGACCACGTCGCGCGAGTCGCCGCTGTTGATCACGCCCGGCTTCGCGGCCCACTTTCTCGACGGGCCGAGCGATTCGCCGGTGCCGGCGCAGCTTTTCGAGAGCTGGACCGAGTTCCGCTGGCTGCGCCCGATAGGCGCGCGCTGGATGTTCGACTTCGCCTTCACGCCGGGCATCTACGGCGATTACACCTTCATCAACGCCGACACTTGGCGCTATCAGGGACGCGGCATTGCGATCTACAACTGGTCGGAAACGATGCAGTTGATTGCCGGCCTGGCCTATCTCGACCGCGACGACATCAAGTTCATGCCGATCGGCGGCGTGATCTGGACCCCCAACCCGACCTGGCGCTTCGAGATTTTGGTGCCGCGCCCGAAGGTCACGAACGTAGTGAGCCAGGATTACCGCCGCACCTGGTCGACCTACCTGGCCGGCGAGTTCGGCGGCAACACCTTCAGCGCCGAACTCCCCAACAAGACCCGCAACGTGCTCACCTATCACGATCTGCGGTTGTATGCCGGCTTCGAGCGCAAGAGCGCCAAAGGGCACTCGTTCTATGGCGAAATCGGTTGGGTCTTCGCCCGCAAGCTCGAATACCGCGATAACGGTGTGCCGAGCTTCGACCCGGTCGACACCATGCTGCTGCGCAGCGGCACGGCCTATTGAACCGCCCGCCGGTTTGCAGGGCCGCGCGTCAGCCGCGAGTGTGGGCCGCCGTGCCGGCTAGTTCGACGTCGTGGCCGTTCTGGTCGCCGGCCGTCGCCGCAGCGCTCGACGCCTGGTCGAGCGCCAGGCAGCGCGATTCCTCGCGATGCGCGGCGTCGGCCTGCACCAGCGGCGCGAGCGGTTGCCGGCACCAGCGCCGCGCGGAGCGCGCCGTGGGAGCATCCCCCCCGCGTGCCAGCTCCCACTGCGCTTGTTCGAGCAACAGCGCCGCGGTGTAGGTTCGCGCCAGGCCGAAGGCGAAGCCCCGCGCGCCGGCTTGCAGTGCTTCGAGACCGTCGCCAGCCGCTCGCGGCAGATAATCGCTCAAGCTCGCGGCGGCTCTCTCGATCGCCGCACGCTCGGCGACCAATTGCGGGCTGACGACGCGTTCTAAGTGCCGGGCGATGTCGGCCAACAGTGGCTCGAAGGCCTGCTCTTTGTCGATCGCCCGCAGGGCGTCGAGCGAGAGCACGTTGGTCGTTCCCTCCCAGATCGAGAGGACCTGGGCGTCGCGGAGCAGACGCGGCAGTCCCGTATCCTCGACGTAGCCGGCGCCGCCGAACGCTTCGAGCACTTCGCTGGCCGAGGCCACGGTTTGCCGAGCCGTGTAGAGCTTGGCCAGCGGCGTGAGCAGTCGCAGCACGGCCCGTTCGTCCTCGCTGGCGACGCCGCATTCGTCGCGCCCCAGCAGTTCGACGACGCGAAACACCAGCCAAAGCGCCGCCTCGAATTCGACTGCCAGGTTCGCGAGCGTTTCGAGGTGCAAGGGCTGCTCGGCCAGCAACTTGCCGAACGCCTGCCGCCGGCCGGCGTAATCGCGCGCCAAGGCCAGCCCGCGTCGCATGCCGGCCACCGAGCAGACCGCGTTGTAAACGCGCGTGACGTTGACCAGCGTGGCGATATTCGGCACGCCGCGGCCCGCTTCGCCGACCAGTTGGGCCGGCGTGCCGAGCAAGCGCAGTTCAGCCGTCGGCAGCGAGCGCGTGCCGAGCTTGTCCTTGAGCCGCAGAACTTCGATGTGATTCAACTTGCCGCCGGTGTCGCGCGTTTCGACATAGAAGAGCGACAGCCCGCGGCTCCCGGCCGTGGTTTCGCCGGCCGAGTCTTCGACGCGAGCCAGCGTAAAGGCCATCTGCGCGGTCGTGGCCGACGTGAACCACTTGTCCCCAAAGAGCTGGTGAGTCGCGCCGGCGCGCGACGCTCCGTTGCTGGCCGTCGCGCGATCGATGGCCCGCGCGATTGTTTCGGTGCGACCGACGTCCGAACCGCCGGGGCGTTCGGTCATCCACTGCCCCGATGTCCAAAACTTCTCCGGATCGCGGCTGGTCAGCCGGGCGAACGCGCCGCGCTTCAGTTCGTCGTCGCCCAGCACCTCAATCAAGCGAGCGGCGCCATCGGTCATCGCCAGCGGGCAGGTGTACGTCGCCGACGCGGGGCCGAAAAGATAGAGCTTGGCGAACTGATGCAGCCGCGACGCCGGGCCATGCTTGCGCTCGTAGCCGATGGCCACGAGCCCTTCTTCGGCCGAGATGCGATCGAGCTCGGTCCAGCCGCGCGCCACGTCGATGCGATCGATCCGCCGCCCCCACGGGTCGAACTGCACAAGCTGCGGCTCGTGAGCGTTGGCGTCGTCTCCCCACCGAGCGACATCCTCGATCACCCGCTGGCCGAAGCGATCGAGATCAGCCGCGACGGCGCCGGCCGCTCCGGCGGGCAGCTTTCGCTCGAGCACGCGGCGCAAGGCCGAATCTTCGGCAAACTGGTTGCCCAACCGCGGCGGATCTTGAAAAAAGCTGGGCATGAGAATTCTCCAAATAGCTCGCTAGTCGGCCGACGCTCTGCTCGCGCTGCTCTTGCCTGGCTGCTCTCGCCTTAGCTCCCTTAAGTCTACCGCAGAGCAGCCGGGGCGTGGTACCAGTTGGCGGCGAATCGAGCCGATCTGTTCTTCGGGTGATTATGTCTAGTGTGGAGGGTTTTTGGCGCGACGTACTGGCAAGGGTTAAGAAGGCCGCTCCACTCGTGCTCGGGCCACGGTCCATAGGTCGAGCAACTCAGGATCGGGAGTGGCGCCGGTCCCCGGCACGTCGAGCGGAGTCATCGTTGGCCCGACAGCGGCCGCGTCTTCGGTCGACGAGCCGCCGGACGCCGCTGAGTCGAGTGCCAACTCAGGGCGCGCCAGATCGCGCGCAAAGAACCGCGACGACGGAAACAGGTCGGCCGGGTAGGTAAAGCCCTCGCAGGTGGCCAGCGCCAGATTCATCCGCGCGCCGATAGCGCTTTCGAGCATCCCCCCCACCCAACAGTCGACCCCCGCCTCGCGCGCGGCGGCGAGAATCGCCATAGCCGGCGTCAACCCCCCCACGCGCCCGGGCTTGATGTTGATCACGCGACAGCTCCCCAGCTCGATCGCCAACTCGGCGCGGCGCAGCGAGATAATGCTCTCGTCGAGGCAGATCGGCGTGCGGATCTGTTGCTGCAATTGGGCGTGATCGATGAGGTCGTCGCCATCGAGCGGTTGTTCGATCATCGCCAGGGCGAAGTCGTCGAGCCGGCAGAGCAGTTCCATATCGGCCAACGAGTAGCCGCCGTTGCAGTCGACGTGCATCCGCAGCGTGGGAAACTCGTTTCGCACCGCGCGCAAGACGTCGATGTCCCAACCGCGGCGAATCTTCAGTTTGACGCGCGTGAAGCCGCGCGCCTGGGCCTCGCCGATCGCGGTTAGCAGTTCGCCGATCGAGTCGCGCACTCCGAAGTCGGCGCCGACGTCGACCGGCCGCCGCGCGCCTCCCAACTGATCGTGCAGCGGTCGACCCGCAAGCTGGGCCGCCAACGTCCAGCAGGCGGCGTCGAGCAGCCCCTTGGCGAACGGGTTGGGCTTGAAGTGCGCCAGCAGCGCAGGCAGTTCGGCCGGTTCGCCGATGCGCTGGCCGACGACGGCCGGCGCGAACCAGTCGCGGACGCACGCGAAGACACCGCCGGCCCACTCGGGGCTGTAGGTCGGCGCGGCCAAGGGGGTCGACTCGGCCCAGGCCGTGGCGCCGTCGCCATCGAGGCGGGCGAGCACGGTTTCGGCCGCCGCGTCTTCGCCGTAGGCCGTGCGCCACGGCTCCTTGAGCGGCATTTGCACGTGATACAGCTCGATGGCGTCGATCCGCATGGGGCGCTCCTGAAGTCGCCGGCTGCCGAATGTTGCTTGCAACGGGGCACTAGAAGAACCGAAAGCTTCGCCAGTTTACCGCACCGCCGCACTTCGCCCTATTGGTGGTCTCACGTCGCCGGCAGACGACTACCGGCCATCGGTTGACCTTGCCGTCGCGCGGCGGTTTGACAACAATCCTCGCCGCTTGCGCCACCCGTCTGCAAGCAACCACGCCGCTCGCGCGCACCGCAGGCCAGCCCAGTCGACGATTCCGTCGCCCGGCCGGCGCCCTGAAGCAAGCGGCCCAACTCCCACAAGAGACTTCACGGCATGGATGCCGGATCGTTCAATGTCGTCGCCGAAGAACTCGACGTGAAGATCGAGCTCGGTCGTACCCAGATGTACGCAGGCGAACTGCTCAAGCTGCGCAGCGGCGCGGTCGTGGCGCTCGACAAGCGGGCCGACGAGCTCGTCGACGTGCTGGCCGGGGGCCGCCTGGTCGCTCGCGGCGAGATTCTGGTGCACGACGACAAGCTTGGCGTGCGGATCGTCGAGGTGCTGCCCGTCGACGCCGCGGAATGACGACGACCAACGAGACCGTTTTGGCAGATCGACTTGCCAGCTCTCGCCGAATGGGAATGCGGATGAACAGCTCGACAGCATACAAGCGAAGAATCACTCGAGGCGTTCTGGCTCTTGCCAGCTACGCGCTAGTGGCGTTCGGCGAAGTGTGCGCCGACCAACACCAGGCATTCGGCGCGCCGGTCCCGGTGGAAGCATCGACGCGAGCTAACGTCGACGGGCCGTTGCCGCTGGCCCGCCGCGGTAACACCGCCCAGCTCGACGATGGCAGGTCGCACAATGATGGGCAACTCGATCGCCGGGCCGAGGCCACGCCCTGGGCAAGATTCGCCGACCATCCTTGGATGCCGATGGCGGGCAGCCTGGCCGTGGTGCTGGTTGTCTTCTTCGCGTTGATGGGCTTGTTGCGGCGTGGTCTGCCTGCCCAGGCCGGCAAGCTGCCACCCGAGGTGCTCGATGTGCTCGGCCACGCCACGCTGGGGGGCAAACAGCAGCTCCATCTGCTGCGCTGCGGTCACAAGCTGTTGCTCACCTGCACCACTGCCACGGGGACGCAAACGCTCACCGAAGTGGTCGAACCGGCCGAAGTCGAGCGGCTCGCCGCCTTGTGTCGCGGCGCCGGTGGCCGCGTCGCGCAACAGCTAGCGAGCAAGCAGCGCGATGAATTCCAAGCCGATTACGGCGCCGAATTCAGCAAGGACCCGGCCCAGCATTCGTTTGTGCGTGGACTGTACCGCGAAACCTCGAGCGTGTGAGTCGCGAGCGATCGCGACCCGCCCAGGAGCCGAACCAATGACCCGCAGGTGGATGCGAATCGTCGCGTTAGCGATCGCAGCCGCTGGCGGTGCGTCGGTGGCGCGGGCTCAGTTCGTTGGGGCACCGGAGCTGATCAATCGGCCGGCACGGCTGGAGAAGGCGGCCCCCATTCCTGGTCCGCCGGCTTTTGCAGCGGCGCCTGCCAAAGCCGAAGGCCGGGCAGCGGCTAGCGAACCAGTCGAGCCGCCAGCGAGCAAACCAATCGCGCCACCGGCGAGCCACCTCTTCGCGCCGCCGGCGAGCAACCTCGTCGAGTCACCAGCGGGCGCAACGCCCCTCGCACCCCCGCCAATTGAGCAACCCGACGGCGCCGCGGCCATCGTCGACGGATGGCTCTCTCCCGATCGCTGGGCGAGCCCCGAGCAACTCGGCTCCAGCGTGCAGATGCTGCTCTTGCTGTCGGTGCTCAGCCTGGCGCCGGCGCTGTTGGTGATGACGACGAGCTTCGTGCGGACGGTCGTCGTGCTGGGCCTATTGCGTCAGGCGATCGGCACGCAGCAACTGCCGCCGAACCAGGTGATGACGGCGCTGGCCTTGTTTCTCACCTTGGCCGTGATGAGCCCCACCTGGAAACAGGTTTACGAAGAGGCGATCTCGCCGTACAGCGACCATCAGATCGATCTCGAAACCGCCTGGCAACGCGGCGTCGCTCCGGTGCGGCGCTTCATGAGCCTGCAAATCGAGCGCACGGGCAACAGCGACGACGTCTTTCTGTTTCTGGACCACATGCCGCACGTGGCCACGCCGACCAACTACGACGAAGTGCCGCTCGAAGCGCTGGTGCCCGCGTTCATGCTCAGCGAGCTGAAGACGGCGTTCTTGATCGGCTTTCAGATCTATCTGCCGTTCGTGATCCTCGACCTGGTGATCTCGAGCGTGTTGATGTCGATGGGCATGCTGATGCTGCCCCCCGTGTTGGTGTCGCTGCCATTCAAGCTGTTGCTGTTTGTGCTGGTCGACGGTTGGCACCTGGTGGTTGGCATGCTGTTGGAGAGTTTCGCCGGCGTGGTGTGACGCGCCGAGCGGCGCAGGCGCGCCGCCGATCGATCGAGGCGAGTTGGGGCGAACCAAAATCCAGCTTGGCAAAAAGGCACGACACCATGTTGTCGCAGGATGTAGTCGATCTCGGACGCGAAGCGGTGCTCGTTTGTTTGAAGCTCAGCGCGCCGGCCCTGGTGGTGGGACTGGTTGTGGGCCTGGTCGTGGGACTGTTTCAGGCCGTGACGCAAATCCAGGAACAGTCGATTGCCTTTGTGCCCAAGCTGATCGCGACGATCGTCGCCCTGTCGCTGGCACTTCCCTGGCTGCTGTCGCAAATGATCGACTACACCCGCGAGCTGATCGAAAACATTCCAGCGACGCTGTGACAATCGCCGCGTGCGGCACTACGTCACGCCGCGCGGAAGTGCTCCTGCTCTACAACACGGTATGCCCGAATTCGACCCACTAGTGCCTGCGCTCGGGGGGTGGATCAGCCCCTACTCGCTCGTGCTATTGCGCGTCGGTGGCATGCTGGCCACGGCGCCCCTCTTCGGCGCCACGGTCGTTCCGCTACGGTTACGGGCGCTGGTCGCCTTGGCGCTGGCCGTGGCCGTCGCGCCGGCCTCTACGGCTCAAAGTGCGCCCAGCGACGGGGCGGGATTTCTGCTGGCCGCCGCCGCCGAACTGCTGATCGGCGTGGCCTTGGGGGTCGGCCTGCGAAGCATGTTCGTCGCCTTGCAACTGGCCGGCGGCGTCATTAGCTCGACGAGCGGATTGAACCTGGGCGAAGTCTACAACCCCGACTCCAACGACCACGCGCCGATCTTGGCCCGCTTCTTCGAAATCGTCGGGCTGACGCTGTTCGTGGCCATCGGCGGGCACCGCTTGCTGGTCTCGGGATTGCTCGAAACATTTGCCGTTCTGCCGCCTGGGCAGGTCGGCGTCGATCGTTCGGTGGTCGAGCTGCTGCTGGCCCTGGCCGGTCAGAGCCTGTCGTTGGCCGTGGCGATCGCGGCACCGGCCTTGGCGGCGCTGCTGCTGGCGGCGCTGGTCGTCGGCCTGATCTCGCGCACCTTGCCGCAACTGAATCTGCTGGTCGTCGGGTTCGGACTCAATACGGCCGTGAGCTTTGCCACGCTGTTCGTCATGCTCGCGGTGATCGCCTGGACGATGGACGATCGGCTCGCGCCGCTGGTGAACGACCTGGTCGGTCGCCTGACGGCCATTCGCTAAGCGCTATTCCGACGTAGTCAATCAATCGCCTCGCTCGCACACGAACGTTAGCCCATGGCCGACAACGTCGCCGAAAAGATCCACGACCCCACCCTTTACCGGCGCGAGCAAGCCCGCGCCCGAGGGCAGGTCGCGCGGAGTCGCGAGCTCGAATCGGCCGGTGTGTTACTGTGCGGCATCGCGGCGCTGTTGTGGCTGGGGCGCGACGCGGCCGAATGCCTGGCGCGGCTCGGCGGCCAACTGTGGGGAGGCAACGCCTGGTTGGCGGCCGATCCGGAGTTCGTCGCCAACTTCTGGCGCGGGCTGGCTCCGCAATTGGCCCGCGCGGTAGTGCCGATCTTGGGGCTCGTCGCGCTGGGGGCGGGCTTTCTGCAGTTGCTCGAGACCGGCTGGCTGTTCCGGCCGGCGCGCGCCTTGCCCGACTGGTCGCGCATCGATCCGGCCCGAGGACTCGCCCGGCTTTGGTCGCTCGAGCGACTGTTCGTGGCGGTGTTCGCCATGCTGAAGATCGCCCTCATCGGCGCGGTAGTCGGCTGGTGCGTCTATGCCCAGCGCGGCGAAATCCTTCGCTTGACGGGTCTCGAGGCGGCGCTCGTCGCGCCGTTGGTGTGCGAGCTGTTGTTGAAAACGGCGCTCAAGACCGGTGGCGCCTTGCTGGGACTGGCGATCCTCGACTATGGCTTCCAGTGGTGGCGCCACGAGCAGAGCATGAAGCTCTCGGCGGCTGAGTTGCGCGAAGAACAACGCGACTTGCAGCCGAATCCCGAAATCGCCTCGCGGCGCCGCGCCCTGCAGCGCGATGCCAGCTCTCGGCGGGCGGCCGGCACTGCCGCGCGCCACGGCGCGCCAGTCACCAGTGGCGAATCGCATCACTCTTTGGCAGGCGAAACTATGGAGCTCGCGTCTCGACCGTGACGGCCATCACCACGGGGGCCGTTTCGTCGGGGCCTTTGACCAGCTCGATCGCTTCGATCACCTCCGGTCGCTTCGGCTTCACCGCCAGGTAGCGAATCTGCTGGCCGCGCAGCCGGAACGCCAATCGCGAGCCGGGCACATCGACTTCGCGGATGTAGTCGGCGAAGTGTTCGCCATTGGCCAGCGGGTGATCTTCGCTTTGGCCGTCAGCATAAACGAGCCGCACGATCAGGCTGATCGATCCCCGCTCGCCCAGTGGGTAACCCCAGCCGCTCACGCCGCTGAGCAGATGCACGGCGCTGGCCGAAGCGTTGACCGGCAGCCGCACACTCTTGGGCAGCCGAGGCGGGAAGGTCCCTTGGGGGCCGTACAACAGCACCACGTTGGGCACGCGCTCCCCTTGCGGATCGACCAGGTGAAATGGCACTCCGGCGAACGTCTTGGGCTGCCAGTCCGCGAAGATCAATCGCTCCTGCTCGGCTTCACGGCTGTAGAACATGCCGCGCGTGCTGACGCTCGTGGCGACCGGCGCCAGGTTCAGCGGCAAATAGCGCCCCGGCGACGCGAGAAACTCGAGCAGGTTGACCAGCTCATCGGACGAGAGCTTCTCAAAGCCCTCGGGCATCAGCGAACGCGACGTCCCCTCGAGCTCGTCGATTTCGTCGCGCAGCAACACGTGCCGCACCGCTTCGGCGTCGACCAGCTCGAGCGTGGTGCGGGTTTCGCCGGCCAACAATCCCGCCAGCACTCGACCATCGGACAACACGACCGTGTACTGCTGGAAGTTCCCTTCGACCGAACGATTGGGATCGAGAATCTCGGTGAGAATGTCGGGGCGTTTGCGGGCGGCGATGCCGGTTAGATCGGGACCGATCGCGCCACCCTGGCCCGAATGACGATGGCACTTGGCGCAGTTCTTCTCAAAGACGGCGCGGCCGGCCACGGCATCGCCAGTTTTCTCGGTCAAAGGCAGCAACTCGGCCAACACTCGCTGACGATCGGGGTTCGTGCCGCGACCGGCGGCCGCCAGCACCTGGCGGGCGCGCTCGGCGATTGCTGCGTCGGCATGGCGGGTCAGCCGCTGCTCGAGATCGATTGACAAGTCGCGCGGATTGATTTGCCCCTGCTCGAGCCGATCGAGCAGGGCGGTGGTCCATTGCGGGCGAGCCAACAGCAGCGCGATCGCGCGCGTGCGCACGGCAGGCGTGAGCCGCGGCAAGCAATCGAGAACCTCCGCCGCGACTTCCGCGGCCCCGGTCTCGGCGGCCGCTTCTAGCAATCCGCTGGCCAGCGCCGGATCGAGACGTGGCCCCAGCGGCGCGATCAGTGCCGAAACGGCTTTCGCCGGTGCGGCAAGCGCCACGAGTTGCCCGGCAGCCGAGAGCCGATCGTCGGTCGACGCCGAATCGTCGGCCAGTACCGCTTCAAGATCTTTGCACAGCGACTGTGTGACTTCGTCCAGCCCGTCGGCTGTGCCACTGCGGCGGGCAAAGGCGACCACGCGCAGCGTGACTTGCGGTGGCGCACGGCGGATCAACTCCATCAGCAGGGGCGAAATCCGCTCGCGCGTTTCGGCCGGCAGCTCGACGCTCCAGCCAGCGTTCAAGCCGTCGAAGAGCGCTGCGGCCAACGCGGGGGCCGCCCCGTCGACGGCCGATAAGAGCGTGATGATGGAGTCGGGCGATTGATCGTTGGCGAGCCCTCGCGCCCAGTGTTCGGCGGCCACTCGGCAGGCGTCGCCTAGCGCCGGGGTTGCCGCAGCGGCTGGGACCTTCAGGGCGGCGGTCAAAAACAACTCGCCGCTGGCGGCGGCAGCGACCGTGGCCCCCCGCGGAATCCAGGGATCGTCGGCGTTCTCCGGGGCCGACAACGCGGCGGCCACCGCGACGGCCGTCTCCTGGTGCGCGGGCATTTCGGACAGAGCCAACAAGGCTGCCAACCGCACCGCCGGCTCGCGGTCGTTCAGCACTTCCGCGGCCAGGATCGCGCTTGCCGACTTGGCGTCGCGCGGCAGCACCGCCAACACGGCGCGTCGCACGGCCGCACTGTCGTGCCGCAGCGCGGCGGCCAGCGCCGCCGCGTCTTGGTCGGCCGAGTTGTCGATTGCCCCCAGTCCATCGAGCGCCCACAGCGCATGCACGACGGCCTGCGGCGGATTGCCGGCCGCGACAACCTGCCATAACGGTTCGATCGCGACTTGTGCGCCGCGCTCGACCAGCAGGCGCTGCGCGGTTAGGCGCCAATGGAGATTGTCGTCCCCTAGCGCGGCGACCATGGCCGCGGTGTCCGCTTCGTGCAGATCGCGGCGCGCCGGCGGCGCCGCATCGCCATCGCCGGCGGCCGTGTCAGGCACGATTCGCCACACCCGACCATGCGACTGATCGCGGTGCGGCGTGACGTAAGCGTTGCCCGGGCCAGTGACGAAGCCTTGCGGCGTGGGATTGTGTTGGACGACGTAGTTGTACCAATCGAGCACCCAGATCGCGCCATCGGGGCCCGTCTGAGCGGCAATCGGCGCGCACCACGGATCGGTCGACGCCAAGAGATTGAATCCCTCGCGGGCGACAAAACCGCTGCCGCGCGGCACGAGCCAATCCAAGTGCACCAGGTGGCCGGTCGGTTCGCAGACCAGCGCCGCGCGATTCCAATACCGCTCGGGAAGCCGGCGGGCCGTATACAACTCGCAACCGCTGGCGGCCGTAAAGCGTCCGTGCCAGTCCATCTGGCGAAAGTCGTCGGCAATCGGAAATATCTGCCCGTGATCGTGAATGCTCGCGCTGCCGGCGGCGTGCCAGCCGCGCACGGTCTCGAAATAGCGGTTGGCGATCGCCAAGTGTACGACGTGATCGTTGTTGGCGGTCGAGGCGAAGATGTCGCCCGCTTCCGACAGCCCGAGCCCCCAGGTGTTGTTCGACGTCGAAGTCAGAAACTCGAATCGGCTGCTGTCGTCGCGAAATCGGAACAGCCCTTGCCGAAAGCTCGTCTGGGTTTCGCCGGCCCGCACGTTGCCTCCGCTGTATCCGACCGTGGCGTAGATCCAGTTGTCGAAGCCGTAGTGCAGATTCGAAACGACCGCGTGCGTGTCGCGGCGGCCAAAGCCGGTGAGCACGATGCGCCGCTCGTCGGCCACGTCGTCGCCGTCGGTGTCGCGCAAGAAAACGATGTGCGGCGCTACGGCCACCAGCACGCCATCGCGCACCGGCAGCAGGCTCGTGGGAATGTTCAAGTCCTGGGCAAACACCGTGAACTTGTCGGCGCGGGCGTCGCCATCGGTGTCGGTGCAGATCTTGATCTGATCGCGGCCCGTGCGCTCCGGGTTGTCGACGAGCGTGTTGGGATAATCGAGGCTTTCGGCCACCCACAGCCGGCCGCGATGATCAAACGCCATCGCGATCGGCTTGACGACGTCGGGCTCGGCCGCGAACAATTCGGCCCGCAAGCCTTCGGGCAGATGCAAGTGCCGCAGCGAATCGGCCGGCGACAGTGGCCGGGCCATGCGCTGCAGTTGTTCGCCTTCGGTCCCCCATTTTTCCCCAGCGAGGTAGTTGGGCAGACCGTCGGCAATCGGCTCGTAGGCGATCGGCGGTGCGTCGTCGTTCACGCGCCCGGCGGACCAGCGCACGGCGGCGACGAGCAGTTTATGAAAGTCGGGATGCCGCCAGGTGCGTTCGTCGTGGCCGAGCGCCGTGTAATAGACGCGCCCGTCGCCCTGCCGGCGAACCCACGTGTAGGGTTCGTAGCCTCCTTCGTGCTCGCGCACCATCAGCACCTGGCGATCGGCCGTCAGTTCGTTATGGACGTAAGTTTCGTCCCAGGTTTCGAAACCGCCGGCGCCGCGCAGCGCCGCGTGCTGTCGATCGACGACCAGCGTGCGGAACGTCCCCGAATCGTGCCGCAAGAATCGTCCGCCGACCAGCGCCGTATAGCGCGTGCTATTGCGAAAGCAATGCGAGGCACAGTGCACGGCCAGCAGTCCACGGCCACTCTCGACGAACTGCAAGAGCGCTCCTTCTTGCTCGGCCGTGACGTCGCCGCTATCGCGAAACACCAGCAGGCAGTCGAACCCGTCGAGCTTGTCGTTATCGAGAACTGCCGCGTCGGCCGTGTATTCGATTTCGATGCCGGAGTCGGCCAGCGCTGGCCGCGCCAATTCGGCCATGGCCGCGGGGCGATGGTGCCCCTCGTCCCCCAAAAAGAGGACGCGCAGCGGTTCGTCGGCACACGCCGCCGGCGCCAAGGTCGCGAGCGAGATTGCGGTCGCCAGCGCGATTGCCATCGCCAGCGCTAGTCGCTTCACGAACAACGGACCGAGGAATCGCTTATCCGTGTTCATCCGTGTAATCCGTGGTGACCCAGCGGACTAGCTGCGGTCTAGCGCCACACGCCGCGCGTGTCGACCACGACCTTTTCTTGCAGCACGCGATGTGAGATATCGCGGAACTGCCGGTGATCGGTCAACAGCACCAGCACCTGCGACTTGCTGACCACTTCGGTCAGCGGATGGAGCGGAAACTCGTTGAACCGCTTGGGGGAGACATACGGATCGCAGGCCAGAATCTCGCCGACCTTGCGCTCGCGCAACTCGCGGACGATCTCCAGCGAAGGGCTTTCGCGCAGATCGTCGACGTCGGCCTTGTAGGTCAATCCCAGGCAGCCGATCCGCGGCGAGGCGAACTGCTGAGCCAGCCGCGTCACCTGTTCGACCACCACGTGCGGCTTCGAATCGTTCACCTCGCGGGCCGTGCGAATCAACTTCGTGCGCTGGGGAGCCGCATGCACGAGAAACCACGGATCGACACTGATGCAGTGCCCGCCGACGCCCGGCCCCGGCGTGAGGATGTTCACGCGCGGATGGCGATTGGCCAGCGAAATCACCTCCCAGACGTCGAGATCAAAATCGTCGCAGAGAATCGACAGCTCGTTGGCGAACGCGATGTTGACGTCGCGATAGCTGTTTTCGACCAGCTTGGTCACTTCGGCCGCCGTGGCGTTGGTCGCCAGCACGTGACCGTTGACGAACGTTTCGTAGAACGCCTTGGCCCGCTGGGCACACGCCGGGGTGATCCCGCCGACGACGCGATCGTTCTGCACCGCTTCGAGCAAGATGCGCCCCGGCAACACGCGCTCAGGGCAGTGCGCGACGAACACGTCGCTTCCCGGCACGAGCCCGTCGGGGATCGCCAGCGGCAACACGGTCTTTTCGGTGGTGAAGGGGGGGCTGGTCGATTCGAGAATCACCAGGTTGCCGCGCTCGACGAAGGGGCGAATCGTTTTGGCGGCCGTCTCGACATACGACAAGTCGGGCGAATGGTCGGCGTTGATCGGCGTCGGCACGCAGATGATGAACACGTCGGCTTTGCGCGGCTCGACCCCCGCCTTCAATTGCCCGCTGTTGACGGCCGAACGCACGAGAATGTCGAGATCGGGCTCTTCAATATGAATCTGGCCGCGATTGATCGTGTCGACGACGTCGGGGCGCACGTCGACTCCCCACACCTGATAGCCCTTGTTGGCCAGGATGCTGGCGGTCGGCAAGCCGATATAGCCCAAACCCATGACGCAAACGCGGGTGCCCGCCATGCTTTGCTTGGCCGACATGCTCACGACAGGATTCTCTTCGGTAATCACGCTTGCCAACCTTGTTCGAGCATGAGTTGAACGATGCGCGCGGCGGCTCGACCGTCGCCGTAGGGATTTACTTCGATCTGGCGACGCCGGTATTCGGCCGCGTCGGTCAGCAGCCGGCTCACGCCGTCGACGATCGCCTGCTGCGACGTGCCGACCAGCTCGACAGCGCCGGCGTCGAGCGCCTCGGGGCGCTCGGTCGTCTCGCGCATCACGAGGATCGGCTTTTGCAGCGAGGGGGCCTCTTCCTGCACGCCCCCCGAGTCGGTGAGGATGACCGTCGAGCGATCCATCAGCCAGACGAATTCGGGGTAGGCCTTCGGTTCGAGCAAGTGAATGTTCTTACGCTCGCCCAGAATGCGGTGCACCGGCTCCTGCACGTTCGGATTGAGGTGCACCGGATAGACGAACTCGACGTCCGGAAAGCGGTCGGCCAGCGCCGCGATCGACTCGCAAATATCGTGGAACCCCTGGCCGAAATTCTCCCGGCGATGCCCGGTGATGAGCACCATCCGCCGGTCGCCGAGCATGGCATAGCGATCCTGCCAGCGCGCCGAGGCGCCACGTTCGCGCTCGACCGCCCACATCAAGGCGTCGATCACCGTGTTGCCTGTGACGTGAATCGTGGCCGGGTCGATCTTCTCGGCGCGCAAGTTTCCGGCCGAGCGCTCGGTCGGCGCACAATGCAGGCTGGTGACCAGGCTGGCGATGCGGCGATTGAGCTCTTCGGGCCAGGGGGCTTGCAGGTTGCCGGTGCGCAAACCCGCCTCGACATGCACCAATGGAATTCGCCGATAGAAGGCGGCCAGCGCCGCGGCCATCACGGTGGTGGTATCCCCCTGCGCGACGACGCAGTGGGGCTTGTAGCGGGTCAAGGCGCCGTCGATGCCGGTGATGCAGCGGGCCGTCAATTCGGCCAGCGTCTGGTTCGGCTGCATCAACTGCAGGTCGAGATCGGCCTTGATGCCGAAGTAGTCGGTCACCTGGGCCAGCATCTCGCGATGCTGCCCGGTCAGGCAGACGATTGTTTCGATTTCGTCGGCGTGGCGCAGGCACTCGTGGACGACCGGGGCCATTTTGATAGCCTCGGGCCGCGTGCCGAAGATGAGCAGTGGACGGAGTTTAGTCAAAGAACAATACCGTGCGCGCAAGCGGCCCAAAGCGAGCCCCCGACCCCCGAGAAGTCTTGAGTGTGGATGCGTGTTTCAACGTTGTCAAGCGGCGCCGACGGGGCATGAAGATCAGGTTAGTCAACTCGTCGTGGCAACCGGCGCATCGTGCATTTCCGGTTCGCGACGGCTGGCTCCCACCTCGACGCGCCGCCCGCTGGCCGCCGATTCGACCGCGGCGAACGTCGCCTCGGTGACGTTCCAGATTTCGTCGGCCGGCATCAACTGCGGGCCCCCTTGCGTGACAGCGGCGATAAAGTCGTTGAGCTCGGCCTCGCGACCTTTGTCTTGGGACCACAAGTTCTGCTTCTTGAAGTTGGCGAACCCGTAGCCCGTCAGCCGGCGGAAGTTGTCGAGCGCCAGAATGCGCCCTTCCGAGAAAACTTCGAGCCGCTCCTTGCAGAACGAGCGATGCCCGTTGGCCAGGTACTGGATCGACCCCAACGAGCCGTCGGCGAACTCGAGGTTAATCACCATTTTGTCTTCGCGCGATTCAACTCCCGGCGCCTCGCCGAGCATCGTGGCCGTCACGCCCACGATCGGCCGATCGACGATATATCGCAACAGATCGACGAAGTGGCATCCTTCGCCGATGATCCGCCCGCCCCCTTTGATCGGGTCTTGAGCCCAATGCGACATCGGCAGATAGCCGGCATTCACCAGGCAGGTGAGCGTCAGCGGTTGCGAGCGACCGGCCACCAGCCGCCGCATAGTGCGGGCGTGCGGCGAGAAGCGGCGATTGAAGCCGACCAGCAGTTGTTGCCCGGGGTGCTGCTCGGCCATGGCGCGCACCTGGTCGAGGCCGGCGCGGTTGGTCGCGGCCGGTTTTTCCAGGAAGACGTGCTTGCCCGCTTCGAGCGCGGCGACCGCGAACCGCACGTGCGTATCGTGCTGCGTGGTGATGAAGACCGTGTTGATCGAACTGTCGGCCAGCACCTGACGATAGTCGGTCGTGCTCGTTTCGATGCCGAACTTATGCGCGGCCAGCGCCGCGCTGACGCCCGTGGCACTGGCGATGCCGGCCATCCGAATGCCGCGCTTGCGCAGCGGCGGCAGCAAGCGAATCTTGCAGAAGGTGCCGGCCCCGATGAACCCGGCAACCATCTGGCCGGTCGCGGCGGCCGTTGCGGGCTTTGCTGTGGGCAACGCTTGTCCGTTCTTCGACGGGGCATTGCGCACCACCTGGTCGAGCTGCGGCGCCACGCGCGGGTAATCGAGCACGATCCCCAATTGCGAGCGGTCGTTGGCCAACAGCTCATAGGCCCGCACCGATTCGCTGTGCGGGATGCGGCTGGTGATCAGCGGATCGACGTTCAGCCGGCCGGCGGCGATCAGCTCGAGAATGGCCTCCATGTTGCGCTGCTCGGTCCAGCGCACGAACGGCAACGGGTAGTCGAGCCCGGCGTCTTCGTATTTCGGATCGTAGCGCCCCGGGCCATACGAGCAGGAGACCTGGAACTTCAGTTCCTTTTCGTAGAAATCGGCCCGCTGCAGATCGAGGTTCACCACGCCGACCAGCACGATGCGGCCGCGCTTGCGCGACATCTGCGCCGCCTGGTGAATGATCGAGTCGTTCTTGGCGCTGGCGGTCACCAGCACGGCGTCGATCCCTTGTCCGCGCGAGAACGCCATGCCGGCGGCGACCGGATCGCTGCCAGCCGCCACGTTGACGGTCGTGGCCCCGAACTGCTCGGCCAGCTTCAACCGCGCGGGGTCGACGTCGATGCCGAGCACGTGCGCGCCGGAGCTAGCCAGAATCTGCACGGCCACCAGGCCGATCAACCCCAAGCCAAAGACCGCCACGCGCTCGCCGATCGACGGTTCGACCAGGCGAATGCCTTGCAGGGCGATCGAACCGAGCACGGCGAAGGTCGCTTGTTCGTCGCTCACCCCGTCGGGCACTTTGGCGCACAGATTGATGGGGCGGCAAACCATCTCGGCATGGCGGCCGTTGCTGGCCACGCGATCGCCGACGCGATAGCCGGTCACTCCCGCGCCCACTTCGATCACTTCGCCCGCGTTGCAGTAGCCCAGCGGCATCGGCTCGTCGAGCTTGGCGAAGACCAGCTCGAGGGTCGGCAGCAGCCCGTCGCTGCGAATGCGTTCGAGCACCTGCTTGACCCGTTCGGGGTTCTGGCGTGCCTTGTCGAGATAGCTGGCCTGGCCGAACTCGACGACGCTCCGCTCGGTGCCGGCCGAGATCAGGCTGGCCCGCGATTGGATCAGCAACTGCCCGGTGCCGGCAGCGGGGCACGGGACGTCGAGCACTTCGAGCTCGCCCGACTTCAGGTTTTGAACGATCTGCTTCACGATGAACTCGGTTGATTGGGGTCGGTGCCCCAAGTGGTGTGCGCCGGCCGGGGACTGTCCCGTTTTTCGGTGTTCGACTTCGCGACAATCAAGAGTCGCGGGCCGAAAACACGGGACTGTCCCCTTCCTATCAGCTCGGTTGTGAGCGAACCGCCGAATCTAAACGATCCGTCGTAAAACCCAAGGGCCCCGATAGCTTAAGAATAGATTAATTGCCGGGCGGAACCCAGCGGGCGAGGACAGCCGGGAAATACTGGAAAACCCGTCAAGAGAATCATCAAGTGCGGCGTACTTATCACTGGTTGCATAGTCGGGGGCTCCGCCAAGGCAGCGCGGCGAGCCCGCGCAGCCGGCGAACTCACGCGCGGCGTAGAATCGGGGTATGCAGTTCCTACCGTCGCGCCGCTGGTTTCAGTTCCGCTTAAGTACGGCGTTTGTGCTGGTGGGTATTGGCTGCTGGATGCTGGCCTGCCGGCCGTATGTGGTGAGCATCTTCGGAGAGATGCCCTTCGAAGACGACGGTAAGCTGTACTACGCGGTAGGCGATCATCCCATGCTGAATCCCGCCTTGCTCTGGCCGGGGCTCGTCCTGGCGGCTTTCGTGGGTTGGAAAGCGCGCTCCACCGTCGCGCGGTTCCAAGAGTGGCGCAGGGCCGCGAGTCCGCGCGAACGGCCGCAGCGCGGTTGGTATTGGTTCCGCATCATCGGCACGTGGCTCTTCCTTGCCTGGTTGTTCGTCGTAGCAGTTCATTGCCGCCCCTACGTCGTAACCATGGTCGGACGAGAAGTGCCGCCGTCTGACGAAAACCCATTTCCGTTCTTGGTTGGCGAGCAGAGGTTCCTCAACCCTGGCTTGGCCCGGTCGATGCTCGTGCTGGCGGCTTTTCTGGGCTGGAAAGCCGTGGGAGCGGCGGAGCGGTTGAAGTCTGCAATCGCATTGAATCGAGCGACCGAAATCCCCGGTAACTGAGCAACCTGCGGACGGGTCCGCGAACCTTTGCCCCGCGGTTAGCGTCTTAGTATGCGGATCGGTAAATCACCCCCCTCTCTTTCCGCAGGAGAACTGCCGTGCAATCGCTCGCCTGTATTGGTGTGTCGCACGGCCTGCGCACCGCCGGCGGCTAGGTTCTCCCGATTGGGTCTCTTACCCAGTCGCTTCGGAACTGGCCACTGCTCGGGCCAGGCTCTCTCGTGATCTCCCATGGCCGCGACTCGCATGACTCGCGACGCGCAACTGCTGCGCGCTCGCTCTTCACCCTATTCGAGAGAGATTCATGACACGCCAACACCGCTCGCGGGCGCGGCTGCGCCCGCTGTGTGCCGAAGTTCACCCCGACGATGGTCTCGACCCCAAGGAGTTCTTTCGTCCGGCCGGCGGCCGCAAAGCCGGCAACCGTAAAACGCTGCAACTCTGCGGCCAGGTCGCCGATACGCTCCACCAAGCGCTGGCCGACAGCCACGACGACGTGCTCCGCAACTTGTACGTGCGGCAAGTCACGCCCGGCGCCGACGCCGCGCAGGTGATCGTGATCGTCGCGCCGATCACGGCCGACGCGCCGCTCGAGCCGCGCGAGGTGCTCGCGCGGTTGGCTGCCGCCTCCGGTCGCCTGAGGGCCGAAGTCGCGTCGGCCATCACGCGGCGCCGCGCGCCCAAGCTCGTTTTTCAGCTTGCCGCCCTGCCGGCGACGGGCACGCCGCCATGGTCGCACCAATCGCCCGACGACGAGGTGCAGCCATGAGCGACGCTTCGCGGACAGCAGCTCAGCGGCAATGGCTCGTCGAACCGTTGCCGACGGACGTCGCCCGCTCGCTCGCGCGGCTATCGGCGGCGGCCGACGTGCGGCACGTGGCGGTCATGCCCGACGTACACCTTTCGGGCGAGGTGTGCGTCGGCGTGGCCGTGGCGGCCGAGCGGTTGATCTATCCGGCGGCTGTGGGCAGCGACATCGGTTGCGGGATGGCGGCCATCGGCTTCGCTACCGACGCCAAGCTGTTGGCCGACGAACAAGTGGCCGCGCGATTGCTCGCTGGCTTGTACGGGCGGATTCCGTCGCTCAAGCACCGCCCGGCGACCGTGCCTGCCGCGCTCCCCGCGGCGCTCGCGGCGGTGCCGCTCTCGTCGCCGCGACTCGAAAAGCTCAAGTCGCGCGACGGACGATGGCAGTTCGGCACGCTCGGCCGGGGGAACCACTTCGTCGAGTTGCAGGCCGATCGCGACGACCAGCTCTGGCTCATGATTCACAGCGGTTCGCGCGGCATGGGGCAGGCAATCACGGCGCATCATGTCGCGGCAGCGGCCAAGGCATCGAACGCAGGCGGGCAGAAGCTGCTGGCGCTCGAAGCCGAAAGCCCGGCGGGCCAGGCCTACCTGGCCGACGCCAGTTGGGCGATCGAGTACGCGATGCAGAACCGCCTGGCGATGATCGACGCCGTGGCCGAGCTGCTCGAGTCGTGCTGCGGGGTGGCGGCCCGACGCGATACGTTGATCCACTCGAACCACAATCACGTCCGGCGCGAAACGCACTTCGGCCGCGAGCTATGGGTGCACCGCAAGGGAGCACTCTCGGCGGCCGATGGAGAGCCGGGCGTGATCCCCGGTTCGATGGGCTCGGCGAGTTTTCATGTTGTCGGTCGAGGCTGTGCCGATGCGCTTTGTTCCAGTTCGCACGGAGCTGGCCGCGCCATGAGCCGCTCCGAAGCGAGTCGGGCGATCGGTGCCCGGCAACTCGAACGCGAGCTGCGCGGCGTCTGGTTCGATCATCGGCAGGCCCAGCGTCTGCGTGACGAGGCCCCCTCGGCCTACAAAGACATCCACGCCGTGTTGCGCGCCGAGCGCGAGCTGACGTGCATCACCCGCGAGCTGCGCCCGCTGCTGAGTTACAAGGGGGTGTGAGCACCTAACGGTGACACCGCCTCGCGACGGCCTGCACCGAGACGCGCCTACAGCCCGAACTGCCGCAGCACCAGCGGCGCGATGTCGAAGTCGGCCACGGTCCCGCCCGGCAGCACGCCCGGTTCCGAGGCCACGATCACGCCGCGCTGGGCTTCGTCGCGGGCCGGCGCCCCGTGCGACCCCTTGCACAGCGTCACGTCGAGCGGCACGCCGCCGGCCACCGGATCGAAGAACATCTCCAACGGGTCGTAGCCCGGCTTCTGATGAATATCGACGGTGCGGGCGAACGCCGGCGCCCGAGCATTGTCGACCCACCAGTAATACGCCTGCCAGCTATCGGGGCGCGAGATCGCGATCACTTCGCCGGAGCGCTCGTGGTCCAGGTCGTAGCGGGCACGCTCGTCGCCGACCAGCACTTCGGCGATGCCGGGCGTGTCGGCCAGCAGTTGCGCCGCGCGCGCGACGACATCGGGCCGCGCGTCGCGAACGAAGACGTGCGAAAACTGATGATCGACCAAGGCCCAGGCGTCGCTCCCGGCAAATTCGAGCAGTTCGTGGCCGTCGGATTCTTTGACCTTGAGCAAGCCGGCTTCGCGCAGCACGCGATTGGGAAACGACGTGTGAGCGACCGGTTGGATCGTGTACTCGCTGGCCACCAACCAGAGGGGCACGGCCGGCGCGTATGCTTCGGTCAACCCGTCGAACAGCCGGCCGAGAACTTCGTCGAGCTGCACCAACGCAGCGCGCGATTCGGCGCTGTCGGGCCCGTTGCGCTGGGCGGCATAGTCGAGATGCGGCAGATAGATGTAAAAGAAGTTCGGCCGAAACTTGCCCGCCGCGTGGATGGCCGACGTGGCGATCCACTCGCTCGACGCGATATTGGCCAGCGGCCCCCAAAAATGATGCAGCGGAAAATGATCGAACGTGTCGCGCAGCTCGCCGTACAGCTCCGTCGGCTTGGTGTAGCACCAAAGCGACTCGCTGCCGTCGGGGTTATGGATCGGCGCCGGCGTGCAGACGTAGTCGGCGCCGCAACCCTTCGACAACAGCCCGAACCAGGCGGCCGACGTCAAACCGGGACGCTCGCGGGTCAGCACGTCCCAGATCTGTGGTGCTAGCACCACCTCGTTCCAGGCGGTCCACATCTCGACTTCGCCGCGGTCGCGCCAATAGAAGCCGTTGGCCACCACGCCATGGTCGCGCGGCAGCTTGCCGGTCGTCATGTTCATCTGCACGGGGCAGGTGACCGCCGGAAAGCTCGGGGCCAATGCCGCCTGATCGCCGGCACGCGCCAGCGCGCCAAGCCGTGGCATGTGCGCGAGATCCTGCCGCCGCAGCCCGGGGATCGACAACAGCACGACGATCGTTTCGTTCAATTGCGACTCCGACACTAGCGCGCGACACAACGCGCGGACGCCTCACGTCGATGAGAACCACTGCTGCAACATCAGCAGCGGCGCCAACAGCACCAGGATGATCGTTGCCGCCGGCAGCCCGCGCACCACAAAACAAGCCGAGGCATCGAGGATCACCAGCGAGATGATGCACTGTCGAACGGCCATCTGTACCAGCGCTGGCTGTGGATCGACGACCGCCCCGATCACGCGCCAGGCGATCACCGAGCCCAACAGTGCCATCAGCAACCGCCAGCGTCCCGGCGTGGTGAACACCGGCTGGCTGACCTCGGGCAATTGGTCGTCAACCAACGACGGAAACCACCCCAACAGCGCCAGCCCGCAAAGCATGACGATCAAGGCCAGCGCCAATTCGAGTCGCCGGCCGACGATCGCCTCGCGCCGCGCGAACCAGGTGACGCCGACGATGTAGATGCCGATCCCCGCGGCGACGGCGTAGTGCACGCGATGAAAGCTCCCCGCGGCCAGGCTCATGCCCAGCAACACGTTGAAGAACCGGCACGCTCCCATGGCCAGCGGCCCCAGCGGCGTGCGCTTCAAGAGCGCGTCGTAGCCCACGACCGAAGCGATCAACAGAGCCGCGATCAGTGCTGGCCGCCAAGTCGCAAAGGGAGGATGGATTGCGATGGACGCATCGCCGGCATCGGGTGCCCCTGCTGGCTTGTCCAGCAGTGCGGTCGTCTCGATGACATCACTCTGCGGACCAGCGTCGAGGCGTGCCCACCACAGCCCCGCCACCGCCGCGGCGACAAACCCAATCGCCAGCAGGCTCCATCCTAGCCGCGCCGCGGACACCGCGCTCACGCGCCCCGACGGAATCGGCCGCGTGGGCCGCAGCCGCGCGTCGACCTGGCGATCGAAGTAGTCGTTGAGCGCCATGCCGGCCGTGTAAATGGCCGCCGATGCCACGATCAATAGCAGCAGCACCGGCCAAGAGTCGGCCAGCGCATCGAGCGGATGGGTAAAAAAGTAACCGAGCAAGATATCGGCCGCGGCCGTGAAGACGTTCGGCAACCGCACCAACTCGAGCCAGGCACGCAGCGGGCCTCCGCGCGGCTGACGCATCACGGGGCGCTCGACTCGCGCCGCGTCGTTCGTGCCGTCGGTCGCCATCGGCTTAGCTCCAGGTCAGTCCCAACCGCGTGGCCAGGGCCGTCATGTAGTCGAACGCCTCGCGGGCCGCGATGTCGGGCTCGTCGATATACGGATAGAGCTCGACCGTAATCCAACCATCGTAGCCGGTCGCGGCGATCGCCTGCAGTGTTGCCGCGAAGTCGATCGCCCCCCGGCCCGGAATCAAGTGTTTGTGCACGCGCGTGGCAGCGATGTCTTCGAAATGATAGTGCCGCGTGTAGGGAGCCATGCGGGCGATAAAGTGCTGTGGATCTTCGCCGACGCAGTACGCGTGTCCGATGTCGAAGTTCAGCCCCACCCAGGGGCTATCGATCCGCTCGATGAAGGCCAGAAACTCGTCGCAGCGCTCGATCAACAAGTCGGGCTCGGGCTCGATCAACAGCGGCACCTCGCAGTGGGCTGCCGCCTCGACGCACGGCATCAGCTCCTCATAGAAGATCTTGAGCGCCTCTTCGCGCGACTGCCCCTCGAAGGCTGGCCCACCAGGCTCGGTGGTGATGTTTGGTGCCCCCAGGTCGCGGGCCAGTTCCAAGGCGCGAATCGTATGTTCGCGACGGATCGCCCGATACGGCGCGTAGGGCTCGGTCCAGGCCGGGTGCCAGTAGGGCTGCCGTGGGTCGGCCACGGCGTTCATCATGAAGGCGTTGATGTTCGAGATCGCCAGCCCGCTGCGCTCGATCGCCGAGCGGATCTCGCGGCGTCGGGCCGGCAGCAACCCGGCCGGCCAGGCGTGCGGCACGTCGGCCAGCACTTCGATCCCCTGGTAGCCGAACCCGGCCAACCGCGCGAGCGTCTCCTCAAGCGGATAATGGAGGTAGGCGTTCGAGCTAAAGGCGAGCTTCATCGGCGTCAGGGCGGGGTTCGAGCGTGGCAGGCGGGGGTGGCGCGCAGCGGCGAAGTAGCCGACCAGTTTAATTCGCACATCGCCGGCTGCCCAGGATACGGCAACCTCTGTCACGTTTGACTTCGCATTCAGCCAGGCGCACGGCCGACCGCTCGCCGCGCCGCGCGGTTCTGCTACGATTAAAGGCCATGAACCCCCCCTCGGCATTGGCAACGATCTTCGATCCGTTGGCCTGGATCGACGACGAGCTCGAACAATTAGATGCCAGTTCGCTGCGCCGCACGCGTCGCGTAATCCGCCGCCTCGACGCCGCACATATCGAATTGGATGGCCGCACCTACGTCAATTTCGCCAGCAACGATTATCTCGCACTGGCCGACGATCCACGCGTCGTGGCAGCCGCCACGAGGTCGGCCCACGAGCATGGCTGGGGAGCCGGCGCCAGCCCTTTGATTACGGGCCGGCACCCCGTGCACGCCCGGCTCGAAGCCCGCCTGGCCGAGTTCATGGGGACCGAAGCGGCGCTGGTCTTTCCGACCGGGTTCGCCGCCAACCTGGGGACGATCGCCGCGCTGGTCGGCCGTGGCGACGTCGTCTTCAGCGACGCCCTCAATCACGCCAGTTTGATCGACGGCTGCCGGCTGTCGCGGGCGACGATCGAAGTCTATCGCCACGGCGATCTCGCGCAACTCGAGCAGCAACTGGCCGCCCCCCAATCGCGCTCGGCGCATAGGCGGCTGATCGTCACCGATGCGTTGTTCAGCATGGATGGCCAGGCGGCGCGGCTGCGCGAATTGTGCGAGCTTGCTGAGCGCCACGACGCCATGCTGCTGGTCGACGAGGCGCACGCCCTGGGCGTGGTCGGTTCGCAAGGGCGCGGCGTCTGCGAAGCCATGGCGGTCGAAAGCCGAGTGTCGATTCGCATGGGTACCCTGAGCAAGGCGCTCGGTTCGTCGGGAGGATTCGTGGCCGGCTCGGCCCGATTGATTGATTGGCTGGCCAATCGCGCCCGACCGTACGTCTTCTCGACTGCCGGCACTCCGGCCGCGGCTGCCGCCGCGTTGGCGGCGCTCGAAATCGTGGCGGGCGAACCGCAGCGGCGCCGGCAACTGCACGACCGCCTCGAAATGTTGACCGGCGCGTTGATGTCGCAAGGCTGGCGACTGGCGGCCGCGGCGTCGGATGACATCGCGATGGGCACGGCCACGTCGCGGCCCACCCTGGGAGCGATCGTGCCGATTGTCGTCGGCGACAGCCAGCGCGCCCTGCGTTTGTCCGCTCAACTCGGCGAGCGCGGACTGTGGGTGCCCGCAATCCGTCCGCCGACGGTGCCAGCGGGGACCGCGCGTCTGCGCATCAGTTTGTCGAGCGCGCATACGCCGGAGATGCTCGACCGGCTGATTACGGCGCTGGGCGAATTGCGCCCAGAGGCAGACGGCGAGTAATCAAGCGGCGAATCGTCCGGCTCGCCTCCCAACGGCGCGCCTCGCGCTCAGACCAGGCCGGCCGGGTCCGGGCGCGAACCTTTCCCCAGCCGCGAGCGAGGCATCGTCCGTTGTTGGCGCCGTCGCAGCAGCATCCGCTGCTCGTCGTACAGTTCCCGCTGCCGCGAGGCTTGAAAGTGGGCCTGGCTGCTTCGCCAAGCGGCACTGTAGGCCGGCACGGGTTGTCTCCAAGGAGAGGTCCATTGTCGAAGCTGCCAGAACAACGAGTGCCAACGCTTGATGGGCATCGAACGACCCTGATACCTGATTGGCTCGGCGGGCCGGCGCAGCACTTTGTTGCGCCGCAAGTACCGCGGAGCAGACAACCGTCAGACTACTCATTTGCCGCGGAATCACCAAAACAATTCTCGGAATCACCACGGCAGCCAGGGGTTACGTACAGCACGCCACAGCCTGATCGGCGGGTCGCCGGCGCCGTCCGTCGGAGACCGGCGACTAGTTCGCCCGGCTTCGCTAATCGGCAGACCTTTCGCGGCGACCGCCCTGACGCCGGCAAACTCACCGTTTGAAAGCACCGCTAGCGGTATCGCTTGTGCCGATCACGCCAGCAGGTAGCGGATGTACCGAATACGCTGCGCGGTGGCGAATTTGGACGGTTGACCTCAACTTACGCCGATTTCAGGTAGTGAGTGTTATCCCACGCACGCTGGTTTTGCTGGCTTGACGGGATGTTCGCGGCCCTCGGGCGATGTCGATCGCATCGCCCTCGCTGCCAGAGACAACGTTGGTTGGGCACAAGCATATGACGACGAATCCCAAGTCGAAGTTCTCGGTAGTCGGACGGCACTCGCAGCCAGCCGCTTTGCGGATGTCGTGCCCGCTGTGCGGCACGCCCATCGATCCCGCGGAGTTGTTCGCCGATCACACCGTTACCTGCGGCGAGTGCCAACTCCACTTCTCGGCCGAGAGCGTCGGAATTGGCGCGCGGTACACCGAATCGCGCCACACCGAGCCGGTCGCGCCGACGCGCGTGCGTCGCCACGTCGTGCCGATCAACGATCACACGACCCACTGGATCGCCGATCCGCCGCAAGCCGAGCCCGCCAGGCCGCGGCTTGAATTGCCGCCGGTCGAGCGCCCGAAATCAACTCACTACCGCCCGACGTTCGCCTTGGCCGCCTCGGTCATGCTCGTGGTCGGCGGGGCATTGGCCAGCGGCGTCGTGGCGTGGCGCGTCTCCGACACGCTTGCAGTCGCGCAATCGCGTCTCACCGCCGCCGACGAGCAGCGCGAGCAAGTGATTGCCCAGCGCGACGACGCCGAGCGCCGCGTGCGGATGGCCGTCGCCACACGGCTGGGCGAAGAATCGCAGCAGCTTCTGCCCGAAGCGCCGCAGCGCAGCGTGGCCCTGGCCAGCGAAGCGGTTTCGATCGCCATGGAAGCAGCCGAGCCCCCCGCGCCGGCCGCCGAGCAATCGTTGCGCGATGCCTTGCTGACGCTCGACGATCGGCCGCTGGTTGGCCATACCGATCGAATCAGCGCCGTCGCCGTGAGCGGTAACGGACGGCTGCTGGTGACTGCCAGTTACGATGGCACGGCCCGGCTCTGGGACCTGACGGCCAAGTATCCGGCATCATCGCCGGTCGTTTTGTCCGGTCACGAAGGACGCTTGAGCGCCGTCGCGATGAGCCCCGATGGCCGCTGGCTGGCCACGGGAAGCTACGACGGCACTGTGCGCCTGTGGGACCTGAACGCCAAGAATCCCGCCACGGCGGTCTCGGTGTTGCGAGGTCACGAAGGTCGCATCACCACGGTGACGATCAGCCCTAATGGTCGCTGGCTGGTGACCACCAGTGGCGGCTTCACCCTCAAACAAAACACCGTCCGCGTGTGGGACTTGAACGCCCCCGATCCGGGCACCAAGGTTAAGGTGCTTCTCGGGCACGAGCAGTCGATCCAGGCCGCGGCCATCAGCCCCGACAATCGCTGGCTGGTGACCGGCAGCTTCGATCGCACGGCGCGCGTCTGGGACCTGGAAGCGGCCGATCCCACCTCGACGGCGATCGTCTTATCGGGGCACACCGAGCCGGTGCAGGCGGTCGCTTTCGCGCCCAATCGGCGGTTGGTGATCACCGGCAGCTTCGACGCCACGGCCCGCATCTGGAATCTCGGCGCCGCCAACCCCAGTCACGAGTCGATCGTGCTCGACGGGCACCACGGCTGGATTCGCGCCGTGGCCATCAGCCCCGACGGGCATTGGGCGGTCACTGCCGGCGAAGATAAGACGGCCCGCATCTGGGACCTGACCGCCGCCGATCCCAGCGAGAAGGCGTACATCCTCGAAGGGCACACGGCCTCGATCCAAACCGTGGCGATCACGCCCGACGGCCGTCGCCTGGTAACCGGCAGCCTCGATCAGACGGCCCGTATCTGGGACCTGACGAACCCGGCGACCGCCTCGTGGCCGATTATTCTGCGAGGTCACACTGGGGCCATCCAGACGCTGGCCGTCAGCTCCGACAATCATTGGCTGGTCACCGCCGGCGACGATCGCACGGCTCGCCTGTGGAACCTGCGGCTCGACGAATTGAGCACGTTCGCTCGCGAAGTGTCGCACGGCGATCCGTTCATCGACCGCATGCGGCGTTGCTTCCTCGAGCCGGTGGCTGGCCAGGAAATCCGCCGCTAGACGCGAAAGCGCGCGACTCAGACGAGGTCGAGCGCCCGCTTCGGCCGCCGTGGTCGCGAGCAATCGGGGCAGGTCCCCAGCACGATCAAGCGGTGCCCCGCCACGCGGAATTGATGTTGCCGCGCCACGGCTTCGCAGATCTCGCGAACTTCGTCGCTGTGGAACTCGATCAGCTTCTCGCACTGCTGGCAGTACAAGTGATCGTGTTGCGGATAGCCATAGTCGTGCTCGTAGACGCTCCGCGTGCCTAGCGTCATCTTGCGCAGCAGCCCCGCTTCGACCAGCTCGCTGAGTGTGCGATAAACGGTCGGGCGACTGACCCGCCGATCGGGGTCTTGCTGTTGAACCTGTGAGACCAGGGCATCGGCGTCGAAATGCTCGTGCCCGGCGAAGACGTGCTCGACGATGATCCGCCGCTGCTGGGTGACCCGTTTGCCACGGCTCTGCAGGAACTCTTCAAACCGCTGTAGCGGAGTCAGCGCGACTTCCACCGCTTCGAGAGCAAACGATTCCGACATGCCAACTTTCCCAAGGCGTCGAGCAGCCGCTCGGTGGCGAGACCGTTATTGAGAACGCCCGCCAAATCCGTTCGGCAGATTGCTCAAAAGTCCAAACGCGACAACGGCTTGTCTTGCAAACCAATAATGATTCTACAAGATTGCCAGCATTTGACAAGCGCGCGGCATGCCGCGGTTCGACTAGTCGAGCTTATTCGGGCCGCGGCTCCCCCTCGGCCGGCGCGGCTGGCAAATGAGATCCCTCTTTGAGGCAATACAACTCCGTGGCCGTACGCAGCAACAACCGATCCCCGGCCATGGCCGGCGTCGACATGCACATCGGCTCGCTGGCCAGATCGTTGTTGTAGAGCACCTTGAATTCCGGTCCCGCTTCCACGACGAACGTGCTGCCGTACTCGTTCAGCGCGAATATCTTGCCACGGTATGCCCAGGGCGAAGCGGTGAACGCGCGGCCGTTGGGCAAGCGCTGCTTCTCGTACTTCGCCTCGCCGGTGTGCGCGTCGTAGCAACTGAGCATCCCTCTATCCAACAGCACATAGAGATAGTCGCCGTAGAGCAGCGGGCTGGTGTTGTACGGACCGCCATCGGCGACAAACCAGGCGATCGCCGGATTGCTCGGCGCTTCTTCGGTGAGCGAAATGTCTCCGCTGGCACCGGGGCGGATCGCGTAGATTGGTTTCTTCTTGTCCATCACGTAGCCCGACGAAACGTACAACAACCCAAAAGCGGAGAAGGGAGTCGGAATGGCGATGGTCGACATGCCGCCGAGTTCCCACAGCAGTTGGCCGTCGAGATCGTACGAACGAATCTTGTTGGTGCCCGCGGTCACCAGTTCGGTGCGCCGTTCGTTCTCCCAGACGTAGGGAGTGGCCCAGTTCGATTTCTCGTCGCGCGCTTCGCGCCACACTTCGTCGCCGGTGGCCGCATCGAGGGCCACGACGAACGAATCGTCGTCGTTGTCGTCGACGATAAACACGCGGTCGTGCGCGACGATCGGCGACGCCGCCGTCCCCCAACCATTGCGCGTTTTGTGCGGTTCGAATTTCTTCGTCCACAATTCGTTGCCGTCGAGGTCGTAGCAAAAAACTCCCAGGTTGCCGAAGTAGGCATAAACGCGCTGGCCGTCGGTGGCCGGCGTTTCCGAGGCGTAGGTGTTCTTCACGTGAATCGAGCTTTGCGGCACCCCTTCGTGCGCGAGTCGCTCCCAGAGCACTTCGCCGGTCGTCAGCTTCAGGCAATAGACGACCCATTTATGGACCGACTCGGGCGTGGGACGTTCTCCGCGGAAGTAAAGTCCCTTGCCTGGCTCCTCGCTGCCGGCCGTGTTCACGCAGGTGGTAAGAAAGATCTTGTCCCCCCAGACGATCGGCGACGACCAGCCGCGACCTGGAATCGGCTGCTTCCAGGCGACGTTCTCCGTTTCGCTCCAGCGGTCGGGGAGCCGGTCGTTTTCGGCAGTTCCCAACGAATGGGCGCCGCGAAACTGCGGCCAGTTCTCGTCGGCGCGGGCCATTTGGACGGCGAACCAGGTCGCCAGCATCGCAAAAAGGTATGAGAGGGCGCGCCACGTAACTGGCGGCACCAACAGGTATCGTTTTGGCAACATGGCAAGCGTGTCCGTGAGTGGGCGAATTCGGGCGCCGAATGGGTGCCACGTCTACAGACGCTGGCACCTGTGGATTGCCGATCGTAGGCCGCTCGCTTCGGGTGGGTCAAGCTGCCGTCTCGAAGAGCCCCCGCAGGCAGACCTGTTCCGCTCGCCTGGCACGATACAATGGTGTGGCGGGCCGAGAAGGACCTCGGCAGCGCAGCTTCCGCGACAAAAACCAGCTATGCACGAACTACCCGAGAAGTTCGAATCGCCTGCCTTGGACGCCCCGGCCAATCCCCGGCCCCAATTCAGCCTGCGCTCGCTGCTGGTCGCGATTTCGCTGGTGAGCGGCATCTTCGGGCTGCTAAGCGTGTTGCCCCCGGTCTGGTCTTTCATGGCCATCTGGGTCGCCTTGCTGGTGTTTGCGCATGTAGCGGCGAACGCCTGGGGAAAGCGCACCTTTGGGCCCGGCGCCTCGCGACCCGGCGACTCAGGTCCGGCGCCGGCGACGCCACGTCCCCTGGCGATGCCTGCCGGTTCGGCGCCGAATTCGATTCGGCTGCGGCGCCAGGCGACGCTCGAACGTTCGCGCTATGTCGCCACGCTGGTTGCCGCTGGCGTGGGCGGGCTGACCGGCTGCGTGGTCCTGGCACTGATTCACATTCATCAGGCCAGCGTCGCCGCCTGCGCGGTCTGGACCGGCGCTTCGGCCGTGATCTGCGGCATCGGCGGCTTCATCGGCAGCGGCCTCTGGCAGGTCGTCACACGCTCGCCCGACGAGCTGGCTCCGCTCCCCTAGCCGGCTGCTGCTATCGCCCCGCAGGCACGGATTGCTAGCGACTCGTCTCTTCCCGCTTTGCCTGGGTTGCCCGGCCTGCGTCGGCGGCTCCGCTAGCTTGCAGCAAGCGCGCGAAATGTGTCGGTCGTCGGCAAAGTCGGCTCAACCCGCAACGCCGTGAAGTCGATAACGATGCCGGATTCGACCCTCACGAACCGATTGGTGGAACGCGCCCATGTCTGCACGCGCTTACGCGTTGGCCACGCTCGTCGCCCTGACGATGCTTGGCGGAGTCGCCTACGGACAGGAAAAGGAGAAGGGACCCTCGTTCAGCGAGCGGTTCGATCGCTTCCGTCGCAGCTTGTTCGGAGGGAACGACGATACGCAGGTAACTGCCTCGCCCAATCGCCAACGTACGCCAAATCAAGGCGGCCAGCGGATATCGAGCGTGCCCGACTGGCCGGGACAAGGAACGCCATCGCGTTTTGGCCCGCCCAATGCGAGTGCCGCGCGGCCGGCTCCCGCGGGCCGCGCCAATATGCCACGCCCTGAGATGACACCTCAGATGCGTCCGCCGGCGGCCACGGTGCCGTCGAATCCGGCCGCCATGTCGGAGCCGATCGAGCGAACCGCACCGATCGCCTCGAGCCGACGTACGGCACAACCCGATTACGAACCGCTCCCCGCCCCTCCCGTGGCTTCGCAATTCCCCTCGCCGCCGCAGGCCGAAGTGGTGCCGCCAGTCGATCCGACGGCGCGGACCGCGCGAACGAATCCGATCGCCGATCGTCCGGGCTCACCGCTGGCCGAGCCGGTCGTGCCCGAAATGGTCGATCCCATCGCACCAGAGACGTTGGCCGCCGAGCCACTGGCCGCGGCGCCGACCGAACCTGCCCCGGTCGCGTCCGAGACACCCGTAGCGGAGCCGGCGCCAGATTCGCCGCCGCTGCGCACGCAACGCCCGGCCCGCACGAGCACGCTTGGCGAGCGTCTGGCCAATGCGCGCCGCGCGGGATCGCAGCGATTGCTCTCCGGTGGCGTCGATTCGATCGAAGCCGAGTCGCCTGCCGAGTCGGCCACTCCAACCGACGAATCGACGGAGTCCCTTTCCGAACCTGCGACCGCAGACACTTCGAGTGCCCCGGCTACGGGTGACAGCGAGACGAGCGACGTTGAATCTGCCGAGCAGTTCGACGTCCACGGCAACGAGTCGAGCGAGACCGTCCCGTCGCATCGTGCTCAGCCAACGACCAGCTCGCGCGGATCTCGTATGCGTCGCCCAGCACCGACGGTCGAGGAATCGCCAGCGAGCTCCGCAGGCTCTTCACGAAACGCGTCAAGCCGCTCGCCGCGCGTCGCCCGAGCGATCGATCCCAACGAGACTGTCGCGCCCATTCGCTCTTCGACCAGCCCGTCCGAAGCGTCGGCGCCGGCGGCCACCGAAACGGCATCGAGCGCGGCGAAGGAACCCAACGTCCTGGTGACTCAGCATAGTCCGGTCATCAGTGTGCAGACGCTCGGTCCGCGCAAGATCAAGGTCGGCATTCCGGCCGCCTATCGCATCGTCGTGAAAAACACCGGCGAGGTCGGCGCCGATGGCGTGCTGGTCTCGGTCCGAGTGCCCGAGGGAGCCGACCTGGTCGGCACGCAGGCGGGCGTCGGTAGCGTGCGGCCGGCCGAGTCGGCGGAGAGCGGCGCTGGGATCGAATGGGTGATCGATTCGCTCGGCCCCCGCAGCGAGACCAGCCTGACGCTCCGGCTCGTTCCGTTGAAAAGCCGGCCGATCGAGTTGGGAGTCGAGTGGTTGGTTTCGCCCGTGAGCGTGAACACGCTCGTCGAGGTGCAAGAACCAAAACTCCTGATGAGCCTCGTCGGCCCCGAAGAGGTCTACTACGGCAAACGCGAGTCGTACAAGCTGACGCTCGCCAATCCGGGAACGGGGGACGCCGAACACGTAGTGGTGCGGTTGCTGCCGACCACGCCGGGCGAGGACCAGGCCGTGATTCACGAGGTCGGCACCCTCCGCGCTGGTGGCAGCAAGGTCGTGGAACTCGAACTAACAGCTCGCCAGCATGGCACGTTGCGGCTGCGGGCCGAAGCCACGGCCGACGGCTCGCTCAACGCCGCGGTCGACGAAGAAGTGCTCGTGCGCCGGGCCGAGCTCAAGGTCGAAGTCGACGGGCCGCAATTGCTGTACGCCGGCACCTCGGGCACTTACACCATTCACGTTACCAATCCTGGCAACGCCGCGGCGCAGAATGTCAAGCTGACTTCGATGCTGCCGGCCGACGCCCAGTTTATTTCGGCCAGCGACGGCGCGTCGCTGACCGAAGACGGCAATCGCATCGTCTGGTCGACCACCTCACTGCGGCCGGGAGCCGAATGGGTGGTCAACTTCCGCTGCGAGCTCAACGCGGCCGGCACGGCGACCACGCAGCTCGTGGCCACGGCCGACGAAGAATTGGAAAGTGGCACGAGCTTCGCCACCGACGTCGAGGCCCTGGCCGACCTGTCGCTGGAAATCAGCGATCCAACGGGCCCGGTCCCCCTCGGCCAGGAAGCGACCTACGAAATCCATATCCACAACCGCGGCACCAAGAGCGCCGCCGGCATCAGCGTCGTGGCCTTCTTCTCGCAGGGGATCGAACCAACGCAGATCGACGGTGGCAAGCACCACGTCGGTCCTGGCCGGATCACGTTCGCTCCGTTGGCGTCGATCGGCGCGGGACAAGAGGTCGTGCTCACGATCAAGGCACAGGCCAGCCAGTCGGGCAATCACTTGTTCCGGGCCGAGGTCGAGTGCACCGAGCTCGAGACCAAGCTCTCGGCTGAAGAGACCACGCGCTTCTACGGCGACGGACCGGCTGTCAAGCGGACCACGCGCCGCAAGTCTACGGCCAGCTCGCGTAGTACGGAAACCGCCGAGCCGGTAGAGCCGGTCGACAGTGACGAACTGGAGCCGGCCGGCGAACCGGGCAGCTACTGGCCGGCCGCCGACGAAGGCGAGGCGACCAGCGACGACAGTCCTGCCGACGAAGAACTGACATCGCCCGACGACACGCTGCTCCCCGAAGAGACGTCGCCGTAGCGCTCGACAGCGGTTCGCCGCGCGAGCCGGCTGCACGCCCAGCAAAACGAATCGCCCAAACAAAAGACCCGCGCGGCTGGCGGCAAGGCCAACCACGCGGGTCGTGTTGTTTAACGGTTGTCGAAAACTACTTTGGCAGTGCCGGTCAGCTTACGACTTGACCACCACGAAGAACTGCCGCCCTTGTGGTGTGCGCACCAACAGCAGCACCCCCTCTTCGAGCGAGGCGTCTTCCAGCGCCTTCTCGAATTCGGCGCTGTTCGACACGGCCTGACGACCGACGCGGCGAATGAGCATCCCTTCGCGAACGCCCTTCTGATAGGCCGCGCCCCCTTCCTCGACCGACGTGATCAGCACGCCCGTCTGGCCTTCGTAGCCTAGTTGGCGGGCCTCATCGGCTCCCAGGTCGGCGACTTCGAGACCGAGCTTCGCGCCGGCCTCGGTGTGCCCCCTGGCCGACTCGGGCATGGCTTCCACGTCCGCGTCGTCGGCCTTGGCGAAATCGGCCGGCATCCGCTTGACCGTAACGCTCAGCTCGTGCGGCTTGCCGTCGCGGAGCACTTGCACTTTCTGCTTGGTACCGAACGGTGTGCGCTCGACCATTTCGGTCAGCTCGGTCGGAGTATGCACCCGCCGACCTCCGAAGTGCGTGACGACGTCGCCATCGCGGAACCCTGCCTCGGCGGCAGGCGTGCCGGGCATGACTTCGCCGACGATCACGCCGTCGGTGGTTTCGCTGCCGAATTGCTCGGCCAGCTCCGAGGTCATGGCGCCGATCTTCACGCCCAGGTAGGCGCGCTCGACCGTCCCCTTCTCGATCAGTTGCGGGACGACCCACCGCGCCAGGTTGACCGGCACGGCAAAGCCGACCCCTTGGTAGCCGCCGCTCGACGAGGCGATGGCCGTGTTGATGCCGACCACTTCGCCATCGAGATTCACCAGCGGACCACCCGAGTTACCCGGGTTGATCGCGGCGTCGGTTTGCAGGAAGCGGGCACGGCGGATCGAGCCCAGTTCGCGGCCGCGGCCGCTGATGATGCCGGCGCTCACCGTGGTCTCGAGTTCGAACGGGTTGCCGATGGCCAGCACCCAATCGCCGATCTCAAGGTTGTCCGAGTTTCCCAGCTTGGCGACCGGCAGATCGCTGGCTCCCGAGAAACGAACCACGGCCAGATCGCTTTCCGGATCGGTCTTTACCTCCGTGGCCTTGAACTCACGATGGTCCGAGAGGACGACGATCACTTCGTCGGCTCCCTCGACGACGTGATTGTTTGTGAGCACGATTCCCGATTCGTCGATGATCACGCCCGAGCCGACGCCGTCGCGCGGCGGCACGCGGAAACGTCCGCCGAAATCGCGAAACATGTCTTCGAACGGGGTGCCGCGGAACGGGTTCTCTTCGCTGCCGCGGTTGGCAACTTCCCGCTGCTTGGTGCGGGCTTTGATCTTGACGACCGTCGGCATCGCCGTGTGGGCCGCATGGCGGAACGCCTTCGACAACTGGTTGGCCTCGGAGATGGCTTGCTTGGCCTCGGGCTGTTGCGCCCAGGCCAAGGGCATGGCTCCGGCCACGGCCAAAGCCGCGACCAGGGTGAGCAGGCCAACTCGCGAGCGAGCGTGTTGGGCTAATGAACTCATACGCGTACTCCTCCTTCTGCTTTCCGATGATGCGAGATGATGCTGATGAAATGGCAGCGTCGTCGCCGCTGGCGCTCGATTCGCGGAGCGGATGCCAGGCGGCAAACCTGTGGCGTTCTACGAACGTCGGACGCCCAAAGTTCTCTTCATTCCCCCGCTTGGCGGCAAGACGAATTCGGCGACCGCTTCGGATCGGCACTTTGCTTCTGATCGCTCGAGTCGCCACCTAGGGGCACTGTTGCGCAGCGCGGTGGCGATCTTTCACCGACTTGCACCGATCGCGCGAATTGGCCGGCCCGGCAGCCAGGCGAAGTGCTGGCACAGCGACGTTAAGATTGACAAAAATGCCACTGGCGGCTAGGTTTACGTAAAGTCGTAGCCCTGTCTCGGCAACTAGGGCGATCTCCCATGCAGCAAGCTGCTTGAGCCTTTCGTATGACGCGTTCGGTCGAGCTTCCAGAAACCAGCGTCGAGCTTCCGTCCGAATTGGAACGCTGCGAACGGCGAATTGACTACACGTTTCAGAACAAGTCCTTGCTGCGGGCCGCCCTGACCCACGCTTCGGGGGCCCAGCACCGGCTGGCCTCGAACGAGCGGCTCGAGTTCCTCGGCGATGCCATCCTCGGCGCCGTCGTCTGCGAGATGCTCTACCACAGCTACCCCGAGAATCTCGAAGGGGAGTTGACCAAGATCAAGAGCATCGTCGTCAGCCGCCAAACCTGCGCGAAGCTCAGCCAGGCGATGGGGCTCGAAGAGTTTCTCATCCTCGGCAAAGGGATGACGACGCACCCCAGCATTCCGCCGTCGCTGCTGGCCGACGTTTTCGAGTCGCTCGTGGCGGCCATGTATCTCGATGGCGGCGACGCCGTGGCCCGCGCCTTCATTCAAGAACATCTCGGCCCCGAGATCGAGGCGGCCGCCGGCGGCGATCACGGCGGCAACTTCAAGTCGATGCTGCAACAACTTGCCCAGCGCGAGTACGGCACGACCCCCACGTATCAACTGCTCGACGAAAAGGGCCCCGATCACAGCAAGTGCTTCAAGATCTCGGCCCAGATCGGCCGCAATCGCTATCAGCCCGCCTGGGGACGCAACAAGAAAGAGGCCGAACAACGCGCCGCCCGCAACGCCCTGAGCGAACTCGGGGGCGAACCGGTCCCGTATCCCTCCGACTGACCGGCGTTTCAGGCTCGCGACACAATCGGCGCGGTTTCGCGAGTCGCACTCCTTCGCAGTTTGCTGGGCTTGGCTGGTCATGGCCAACATCGAGCCAAAGTCGCCCCCCGGGTTCTTTGCCAAAGCCTATCTGGGGCTGGCCGCGCCGTGGCGCGGGCTCGGCTACTTGAACAAGCACCCGGCGCTGTGGCGCTACGGCATCCTCCCCGTGGTGCTGAACATCTTGGTTACGCTCCTGGTCTTGGCCGGAGCCGTGGCGGCGGCCATAGCGCTTGCCGGCTACATTCACCCGCGCTTCGCCAATAGCGTGCTGGGTTGGGCCGGCGAGGTGATCAGCATCCTGGCGATCGTGGCCGCCACGATCGGCCTGACGGTCGTCGGCTGGCTAGTCTGCGGCGCGCTGCTCACCGATCAGTTCAACAGCCTGCTGGCGCGGCGGATCGAGCTCTCGCTAGGAACCCCGCCCGCAGAGCTGCGCGAGCTGCCCGTGCTGCGCCAGATGTTCGACGCGCTGCGGACCGCCTTGATGCTGCTGCTGATCAACGCCGGGCTATTGCTGCTGAACTGCCTGCCGGTGGTCGGCTCGATGATCGCGATTCCGCTGGCGGTGCTCGTCGACGGCTACATCTTCGGGCGCGACTATCTCGATTACCCGCTGTCGCTGCGCGGGCGCCCCCGGCCGCAGAAGATTCAGTTCGCCCGGCAACATTGGCCGGCCACCTTGGGGCTCGGCACGATGGTGCTGCTGGCCAATCTGGTCCCGATTCTGGGCGGAATCCTGCTGACGACCGCCGTGGTGGGAGCGGTCCTGTTGTACCGCGATTTGCGGCCGACCCCAGAACTGCCGCTCCCCTCGCGGCAGAAGAACCCGTCGTAACCGCTACCGTTGCGAGAACTACGCGATTACTTGTGGGCCGGCAACTCCTCGGCGAATCCGCCTTGAACTCTCTTGTCCGGCATCCGTAGAATTCAATTGTCATGACCATTGCCCTGCGCTATCTGCCGGTTCTCGCGAGTGCCTTGGTGCTCGCCTGCCCCCAGGCTTTCTGCTGCTGCCTGTGGGCGTCCGCGCCGGATGCCGATGCGCCCCGGCTTTCGGCCAGCGTGCCACCTTGCTGTACCCAGCATTCCGGCAAAGGTGATACAGATCGCACGCCCTCGCCCCACGGCACTCCTTGCAAGCCGGGGCTGCGCTGCTGCGGACAGAGCATTTCGGCCTTGCCCGAGAAACCGCTGACGCAAGTCGACACGCCGTCGGTGGCATTTTTGGCGATCGCCGTCTGCGAGCCGACGGTTGACGTCGCCGGTGCCGTCTCGCACGAGCTCCGTGCTTTCTTGCCCGACACGGTCGATCCTCCGCTGCACGTGCAGTTGTGCGTCTGGCGTTGTTGATTGTCTGGCTGCGCCAGTTTCCGTAGCGCTGAATCGCGCCGACGGCAATTGGTCTCTTGTTGGATCAACCCCATTGTTTCTCTCGGTAATCCTCGTGCGCTTGGGGCGCGCGGCGGACCCGCGGAAACACAACCAACAGCCATTTCTATCAACGAGGAAATATCATGAATAAGAAACTGATCACGAGCATCTCGGCCATCGTGCTGCTGGTGCTCGGCGTCGTCGTGTTTGCGGCCGCGGCCAATAACAAGGGGGCCGAAACCAAGAATTGTTGCGCTGCCAAGCTGGCCTGCTGCGACGATGGCGGCAGCGCCTGCTGCGTCGCCGACGAGCGGCTCGGCTGCTGCGAAAAAGGAATGAAGTGCTGCGCCGACGACCTCGGTTGCTGCGCCGCGGTGCAGAAGTGCTGCATCGAAGGCTCGAAGTGCTGCGATGAGGCGAAAGCCTGCTGCGGCGCGAAGGCCAAGGCGAAGAGCTAACGGCTCGCCGCATTGGTTGTAGCCTGACTGTAGCCGGCCTCAGCGAGGCTGGAGACGCGTCTTTTGCAGCCGGCGTCAGCGAGGCCGGCGACACGTCTGTTGTAGCCGGTCTCTGTGAGGCCGGAGATTAACTTCGTCCGGAGTCGTGCACCCCGGATTTTGAGACTCGCCTGCCGGAGAGGATTCGACCTCTCCGGCGGCGAGTTTTTTTGTCGAAATGACCGGGCGCCGAAATGAATTCTCCGGCACGCGGATCAAGCCACGGCCGTGGCCACGGGTGCCTCGGCCGCCTGCGCTGGACGCACGAGACGCGCCCGCACCGTTTCGACGTCGCGCGCCGCGGCCTCGCCCCCGGCCTTCAAACCACGATGGGCCGCGTTTTCGGTCGGCAGCCGTTTCACGACGAAGAAGATCGGGAACGTGAGCGTGAACGAGCACAGGTACGACGTCCAGTAGCTGCAGGCCGACAACACGCCGCCAGCGCGCTGCCAGCGATTGCGGACCAGGCTGTCATCGGGAGCGACGATGTCGACCTTGCCCTGGGCGCGGAGCCAGCGCTCCTGAAACATCCGCTTGGCGACGTGTCCGATGTACTCGGCGACGGCGGCATCGGTGACCGCGCCAACGACGATGCCTAATAGCGGCACCGCCCGCAGCGCTCCCGATTCGAAGACGCGTTCGGCCAGCATCTCTTCGGCGGCCCCCTCGGTCACCGTGCCGAGCGCTTCGTTTGCCAGGGCTTCGGCCGAGCAGAGCGTGGCCTCTTCGACCACCTCGCCGAGGACGAAATCCTCGACCTTCTGGATGTCGACGATCGCTTCTTGCTTCTGCTTGGCCGTGCCGGCCGCGGCCACCAGCAGCACACCCATGGCATAGTCGCGCTCGCCGGGGTCTTCGGGCGCGTAGCCGTAGCAGTAGCCGACGTTGTGAATGGTCTTGAGCGCGAAGGTGAACATCACCTCCATCCCCAGGATGGCGCCGACTCCGCCGGCGGTGCTGATCACGGCCCCGCGCGTCATGGCCCCCTGGCCCGCCAGCGAGCAGCGTTTTTCGGCCAACTGGTCGCACAGTTCGAGTGTGGCGTTGCGCAACTGGCGGATGTCGTCGACCCCCGCCTGCGCGGCGACTTCCGCGCGATGCGCGACGATTTCCGACGCCTTGTAGGCCAGGTCGATCGCCTCGCGAACCGAATTCTCGGGAATGAACCGGCGGGCCAGCGTCACAATCGGATGGGTGACTTTTTCCATCAGGTTGACGATCAACAACGGGTGCTCGGCCTTGAAACCGGCAATCTGGCGCACCTGCTGCTGTTCGTAGGCAGTGAGAGCATTCATGGGTTGAAGTCCCCGCGAAAGTGGCGAACTTGCGAAGGGAGCCGGCCGCGCGACCGCGGCCGTCTCCGCACCGATAGCTACGCTAGTATGGCCTTTTTTTCGCCCCGCGCGTGAAATTGCATTAATCACCCCCGAATGCGCGATTTGCGAGCAAACTCGGCGGCAATTCGCGAAATCGCGCACCTGGCTGGGCGATTTTTCTTGGATTCCGGCAGCGCGAGGATCGTACGATAATTGAATCAGGCAATAGGGTGATTCTCTGGCAAGTGTCTGCGCAGTTAGGGCCAGTCAGCCTGGAGACCTGCATGTCGAGTCCCGAAGCGAATCCCGCCGCCGCCAATCTCGAGGAGGGGCACGAGCCGAGTGCTCAACTGCCGACGCGCGAGCATTTGCGCGCGCTGCCTCCGGAGGTCGGAGCGGTCTTGATCCTCTTCGGCCTGGCCGGGCTGGTCTTCCCCGGCCCCGTCGGCACGCCGATTCTGATCGCCGGCGGAATCGCGATCTGGCCCGGCGCATTTGGCAAGCTCGATCGTTGGTTCGAGCAGCGGTTTCCCCGCGCGCACCAGGCCGGCATGCAGCACGTCGATCGCTTCTTGAAGGACTTTGAGAAGCGCTACCCGCCGGGCGAATCGCGCTAACCGGGCGTCGCGCCGTCGCGAGTACGCCATCACTTGGTATGCTGGGGTCGTGGCAGCGCAGCAGTTGCCAGGCGACGAAGCGCCGGTCGCCGTGGGGCCCGCCACCATTCACCACGCAGCCCCTTAGCGAAACGATGGGCCTGTACTCCCGCTACATCTTCCCCTGGATCATCGATCGCGTGATGGCCCGCGACCTATTGGTCGAGGAGCGCCGCAAAGTGCTCGGCGCGGCCAGCGGCCGGGTGCTCGAGATTGGTTTCGGGACGGGGTTGAACCTGCCGCACTATCCCGCGGCCGTCGAGCGACTCACGGTCATCGATCCCAGTGTCGGCATGCATCGCCGGGCCGCCGCGCGGATCGCCGCTTCGCCGCTGGAGATCGATGCCATCGCGATCGGCGCCGACGGGCAATTGCCGCTCGACGACAACTCGTTCGACTACGTCGTCAGCACGTGGACGATGTGCAGCATCGCCGACATCCGGCGCGCCTTGGCCGAGGTGCACCGCGTGCTGCGCCCTGCCGGGCGACTGTTGTTCGTCGAACATGGGCTTTCGCCCGAGTCGGGCGTCGCCCGCTGGCAGAACCGGCTCAACGGCATCAACAAGCGCATTGGCGAGGGATGCCATTTGAACCGCAACATCGCGGCGCTGCTGACAGCCTCGCCATTGCGGCTGACGGACTGCGACGAATTCTACTTGCCGAGCACCCCGCGAATCGCCGGCTGGACCTATCGCGGCGCCGCAGAAAAGACCAATTGAGTCGACTACGACGCGGTCTGCTTGTCGGCGATGACCGCCGCGATCATCTGGTCCAGATCGTAACGGGGCCGATAGTCGATCGTGCGGCGCAGTTTCGACAGATCGGGCACGCGGGCGCGCACGTCTTCGAAGTCGGCAGAATAAGCCTCGGCATAGCTTTGGAAGCAGATTTCGCCCCCCGCGTTCGCGGCGGCCACGACGCGCTGGGCGAGTTCGAGAATCGTCACCGGTTGATCGCTGCCGATATTGAACACGCCCCCCGACGCCGCGGGCGCTTGCATCAACGCCAGCACCGCGGCAACAACGTCGGCCACGTGGGCAAAGCACCGCGTCTGCTGGCCGTCGTCGTGCACCGTCAATGGCCGACCTGCCAGCGCCGCTTCGACGAAACGAGGCAGCACCATGCCATAGCGACCGGTTTGTCGCGGCCCGACGACATTGAAGAACCGCCCGACGACCACCTGCATGCCGAACTGTCGCGCGTACGCCAGCGCCAAAAACTCGTCGATCGCTTTCGAAGCGCCGTAAGCCCACCGCGGCCGCGACGTGGGCCCCAGCACCAGGTCGTCTTCCTCGGTCCAGCACGGTTTGGGATTCTTGCCGTAGACCTCGCTGGTGCTCGCCAAAAAGAGCTTCGGGAAGCTACCAGCATCGATCCGCTCTTTCAGCAGCCGCAGCAGCAGGCTCGTGGGGTTGATATTGGTTTCGATCGTGTGGATCGGATCGGCGGCGATCAATTGCACGCCGACGGCCGCCGCCAGGTGATAGACCTCGTCGGCCCGCTCGACCGCCGCGCGCAGGAGTGCTTCGTCGGCGATGGTCGCTTGCAGAAAGTTGAATTTGGCGTGGCCTGCCACGCCGGCCAGATTTGCAGCGCTGCCAGTCGAGAGGTCGTCGATCACCTCGACGCTCTGGCCGCGAGCCAGCAGAGCTTCGACCAGATGGCTACCGATGAAGCCTGCCCCGCCGGTCACCAAAGCGTGCGTCATCGTCAGGCCGCTCGCGAAAAACCTGCGGCGCCGTTCATCGTTCGACGGCGGTTACGTCGGCCGTGACCTTCTTGGCGACGCTATGCGGCGTGGCCTGAGCCAAATGACGGGGCTCGTCCGTCTCGTCCGAGGGGTGCTCTGCGTCGGCGTGCTCTGCCGGCTCCGCGCCGTGCAACACCGAGGCCAAAATCGCGGTTCCCAGCAAGCCCAGCACCACCAGCAGCGAGGCCCAATCGGGCAGCGGCCAATGGAGCCAGTCCTGGGGCGCGGCCGGCCACCACTCGGCGTGCTGCGAGTGCCCTGCCGTCTTGACGATCATCTTGAGGCCAATAAAGACCAGGATCGCGCTCAGGCCGTAGTTCAGGTAGCGGAACAGTCCCATCACGCCGGCCAGCAGGAAGTACAAAGCCCGCAATCCGAGGATCGCGCAGATATTCGACGTGAACACGATGTAGGCATCTTGGGTGATGCCGAAGATCGCCGGCACGCTATCGAGCGCGAACACGACGTCGAAGAAGTTCACCACCAGCAGCACCAAGAACAGCGGGGTCACCAGCCAGCGGCCATCGAGCTTCACCAGGAAGCGGTCGCCGTGGTCGCCGTGTGCCATAGGCAGCACTCGCCGCGACGCCCGCACGAACCAGGTCTTCGAGGGGTCTTCCTCCCCTTCGCCGGAGAGCACCAGTTTGATGCCGGTGTAGACCAGGAACAAGCCAAACAGGATCATCACCCAATTGGCGCGTTCGATCAGGGCGGTGCCGACGAGCACAAACACCAACCGCATGACCACTGCGGCCAGGATGCCCCAGAACAGCACGCGGTATTGATACTTCTTGGGAACGGCAAAGTAGGCGAAGATCACCGCGAACATAAAGACGTTGTCCATCGACAACGTCCATTCGACGACGTATCCGGTGAGAAAATCGCGTGCGGCATCGCCGGCCACGGCGCTGTTCCCGCCCGACACGTGGTAATAGATGAACCAGATGCCGACGTTGAACGCCAGCGCCAGGCTGCACCACACGCCGGTCCACATCGCGGCCTGACGAACCGTGGGGGCTTTCGAATGGCGGTGAAACACCGTCAGGTCGAGAACCAGCAGCACGGTGACCGCGGCGACGAAACCTAGCCAGTACGAAAGCGGGATCTCGACGAGTTGTTCGGCGGCAGGCACGGAGGGGGCCTCTTACAAAAAGCGGGGGGAGTGGGGAGGACCGCTGGCAGGATGGACGGAAAACCGTAGCTCAGCAAGCCGGCTAATGTCGCCAGCCGGTGAAAAAACTTCCCCCGGCGAACCTGGCCACTGTTGCGCTCGGGATAGCTCCCGAGGATTGCACCGATTCCATTGGCTGCGCTTGCTCACCAATCGCGGCTCCGACCGGCACCCGCTGCTGAAAAATGCTTCATCTCGCGCGGTCTGCCGCCGCGTCCTACCAGCCCATCACCATGTTCGACTCGATGATCTTGCGGGCGCGCTCCAGATCGGAACCGGTCTCGTGCATGTACAAGCGAATGGCGTGGACCTTGTCGCCGGCCGCCTTGGCCAGGCAATCGCGGGCCGTGGTGCAGGGGTCGATGCGGCCCGAAATCCCCAGTGCCGACTTGCTGATCACCCAGGTATCGCGCGGACGCTTCGTCATCCGCAGGATCTTCTCGTTTGGGTAGGCCTCGCCGACTACGACCGTGGCGGCGTCTTCGTTGTTGGCCCAGGTGATGATGATGTGTGACTCGGTCTCAATTTCAAAAAGCGGCATGCGAATCCCCTTGCGATTGCACGACTGGGGGGGCAAATAATCCGGGCCCGGCGGCGGGTGGCGAGACAAAACGAGCCTTGGGGAGCGGACTTCCGGCTGTCGATCCTAAAACTCGCCGCCCTCGGCGTCAACGCGGGGGAGCGCGGCACAACGTTCGTCAACCCGCCGCCAACCGCGGCCAGGCCGCCAAAACGTCCGCCGGCGAGGCCGTGCCCGTCGTGCCTAACTGCCGGATCGTGATCGAGGCCACCAGGTTGCCGACGGCGGCGGCCTCGACCGGCGTGGCGCCCGACAACAGCGACGCCACCATGCCGGCGGTCACGCTGTCGCCCGCCCCCACCGGATCGATCGGCCCCTCGGGCGCTAGCGCCGGGACACGTACTGTCGGCCGACCGGTCTCAACAACAAGAATTCCCTGTTCGGCCAAGGTACAGAACAACGGGCGAGTGGTCTGCGCGGCCAGTGCCTCGGCAGCTTGCTGTACGGCGCTCAGATCAGCCGCATCGGCTGGCGCCTGCTGCTCGGAGTTCCAAGTTGCTGCGGCCCGCACGCATTCGCTGCGATTGGGCTTCAACACCCCCGCGCGAAATCGATGGATATGGGCGCGGCTGTCGACGAACACGAGCTTGTCGGGCCGCGCGGCACATAGTTCGGCGAGGCGCTGGCGCACGGCCGGCGTCACCACACCCCAACCCTCTTCGTTGACTTGATCGAGCACGATCAATCCGTCGGTGGCCTCGAAAGCTGCCGAAACGCGCGCCAACAGTTCGCGCTCGGTATCGTCGGCCAGCGGCATGCGATTACGCAAGTCGAGGCGATTGAGCTCGCGCCATTGGCCGTCGGCGTCGCGGCGCATCGGCTTGGTGTAGGTTGGCGTTTTGCGGCGCGCATCCTTCAGGATATGCGTCGTGTCGACGGGCAGTTGCCCCAGCGCTTGCAGCAGATCGTACGCCTGACCGTCGTCGCCAATGACCGTGACCGGCACCATCCGCCCCACGCCGAGCGCCGCGAGATTGTTGATGATGGTGCCCAGGGCCCCGGGGTTGTTGCGGATTTGCGTGACCTGGTAGGCCTCGAGCCCGGTTTCGATTGATAGCTCGTGCAATTCGGGATCGATATCGAGATAGCGATCGAGAAAAAGATCGCCGACGAGCCCGATCGAAAGGCCCGCGAATCGAGCCAGCGTAGCCTGCAGCCGCTCGAGAGTAATCACGGCCTACAACCCTAGCACCTGAAACAGCTCGTCCTGGCAGCGATAGTCGCCGATGATGACATCGGCGCCGGCCCGAATCAGCCGGCCGCGCTTCCATTGGTTGATGCCCTGGCGTTTTTCTTCTTCGCTGGCGACGCCGATCGAGACACCGCCGGCCTGGCGCACTTCCTCGATTTCGACGAAGCCGTCGCCAAAGCCGAGCAGTTGGTGACCGGCAACCCCGGCATCGCCAATGATCCGATCGATGATCATCTTTTTGGAGAAGCTCTGGTAATCGTCGAGTGCACCGTAGATATGCTCGCCAAAGTACTCGGCTACCTCCAGGGCCGCCGCTTCTTCGCGCACGTATTTCAAGTCGGTCCCTGAGGCCAGATACAACTCGAGCCCCTGCGACCGCAAACGCTGCAGCAGCCGATGGCTGCCCGGCACGGTGAGCGACTCAGGCGACACCGCGCCACTGGCCAGACCGCTTACGCGGTCGTGAATTTGCGCCGACAACAAATCGTGGTAGCGGCTCTTGTACTCCAGTGGATCGCAAGGCGCCGCGCCGCGCGCTTTTACTTCGTCGGCCAACTGAATCATCTGGTAGATCGTCTGCCGGCCGTTGAGTCGCATGACGAATTCCTCGACCTTCTCCTGTAGTTCGTCGCGCGTTTCGCCCGTGCCGGTCTCAACGAGCACGTCGACCATCATGGGAATCATCACCTGCGGCCAGTTGCGGCGAATGAGCGACAGCGTGCCGTCGAAGTCGAACAACACGGCGCGAAAGTCGCCGCGGCGAAAATCGGGCCGCAAGATCTCGATTTCGGAGGAGGAGCTGGTCGTGGTCATCGTGTGGCGTATCGCTGTGTAGGGATTCTGTTGCATACCAAGGTATGCAGATGCCTGGGCGAAGCCCCGGGCAACCTGGCTGCGCGTTCGTGGTTCTCCGGCGCTAGGCTACCGGCTTTTTCGCCCCAGGATGTGCTCCAGGATATAGCGCTCGAGCCCCTCGTAATCGCGTGCGGCGCGAAAGCCCTCGACCTTCGCTGCATCGACCGAGCGCACCAGTTCCAACAGGTAATGGAACATCGCCAGGCTATTGGCTAGGTGCTTGGTGCCGTCGGCCTGCTTCGTCGTGCGCATGGCCTTGATGTCGAGCCCGACGACGCCGATGTCGTAATAGGCGGCGCGGTCGAGCACCCAGACCTGGTTGAAGGCCCGCCGCAAGTCGACCGAGCCGAACGTTTTGTCCTGATCGTACTTCAGCCCGTTCTGGTCGTTGAGGTGCACGCCCCACAGCTTGCCGTGCCAGAGGGCATAGGCCATGTCGTCGGCCGGATCGAGCCCGGCCAGAATGCTGTGGGCGCTCTCGATCAACACCCCGACGCGCTGCGGATCAAGCGTGCGATAGACCAGCCCCATGAAGTGGCCGACCGTCGGGCAGTATGCCTGATCCATCGGCTCGTTGGGCTTCATCTCGCCGACGACGCGGATCGTGGGGTCGCACTTGAGAATATCGTCGATCGCGTCGACCAGGCGTCCCACGGCCTGGCTGGCATCCTTGGCTTCGCGAATGTAGCTCCCCTCGCGCGCCGGCCATAAAACCATCAGGTCGATGTCCATCATCCGCGCGATATCGACCGCCCGGCGAGTGCGGTCGCGGGCGTACGTTCGATCGCCCGCCTTGTTGGCCGTATAGCCGCCGTCGATCGTTCGCGGATCTTCCCACAATCGTGGGGCGATGAACTCGCCGGTGAGCCCCTCGCCGTCGAGTAGCTTCTTGACCTTGGCGACTCCCTTGGCCGTTTGCGTGGCGTCCCAATCGGCGGGCACTACGTCGTCGTCGTGCAACTGCACGTGGGTGAAGCCCAACTCGCGGTACTCGCGAATCTTCTTGGCGAAGGGAACTTCCTTGCGAACCGGCGGACCGAACGGATCGGCGCCTGTCGAGATGTTCCACGGACCGAAACTGAACCGGTACGAATTCGCCTGCTTGGCCATGGACCGATCGCTCCCGAGGAAGTCGCCCGAGGGTGTGCCGTGGTTATCGTCTGGCAACAGGAAAACCGCGATGGAATCCGCCGTTGCCCCTTAGGGCGTCCGCGCCTCGGAATGCTGAAAGAGCGGTTAGTCTAGTCGAGCGATGCAGGCAGCGCAAGGGGGCGGCAGGACCAGCCCTTGCGCGGCCGAGTTGCTACGCCCGGTTCAACCTGCTCCCCGTAGGAGCAGCACGACCCACGGCGCCACCAGCGCAAAGAATGCAAATGCCACTAGCGCCGCGGCGGACGCACGTCCGAACAACGCACCGACTGCGGCCCCAGAGCAAAGCGGCAGCGCCAGAAAGGCATAAACACTACTCCGATCGGAGTACGCCAAGATGCCGACGGCGATCGCAGTCGCCATGCCCCAGCCGACGGAAATCGCGAATCGCCGCCCAGTGACTCTCATACCTGCATTTTAGCAGCGGTAAAATGGCTAGTCGCCCGGCCGTTCGAGATCCATCCACTCTTTCATCGTGGCCGGAGCGTCGCGCTCTATCGGCTGGGCCGATCGCCGGCCAAAACCAAAGCCTAGTCCTCGGCTCGGGGCTTTGTATCGTACCGGCTCCGGTCGCGGATCGCGATGCGGCAGCAGTACTTCCTTTGTCCGCGCGAAGAAGCCGCGCGCGCTGGAAGATAGCCGCTGCCAAAAGGTCCCCTCTTCTTCGGAGGCCGTCTCCCAAGTCGGGCGAGCCGGCGTCGTGCCGTGGGCTGACGCTGCAGACGCGGGCACGGAAGCGAACATGATCAGCGAGCCGAATAGCCCGAGCGATATCAGTCGCGCGACGAGCGACATGGCGCGTTTTCCTCTCGAAGATTGCCAGGGAGCGGCCGACCGGCCGCGATTCGATGGGGGGCAAGAGTTTGTCGAAGTCGTTCGATATTGTCCAGGCCGCTTTCGGGAACTGCTGGCTGCCACAGCGGCGATGGCGGCCGGTTGCGAATGCCAAGACGACCGTGCCCGGTGCAGATTGTCGGTTGCGCCCAATTGAACTAGCATGGCGTCGCGACCTAGCTTTCGCGCCTCGCGTGACTTGCGCCTTTTCGTCGAACAGGGACCCCGTGCCAGCAGATTTGCCCCCTACGCTGCGGATTGCCTTTGTCGGCGCTGGCCAGATGGCCACGGCCCTGGCCCGCGGCTTCTTGCGTGCCGGCTTGCTGGCAACCGACCGCCTGCAGGCTTGCGATGCCTTGCCTGCCGCCGCCGAGCGATTCGCCACGGCCACGGGTGGACGGACGTTCGCCACGAACCAGCAGGCCACCAACGGAGCTGACGTCGTCATTCTGGCCGTCAAGCCGCAACACCTTCCCGGCGTGCTCGATGAACTACGCGGCAAGCTGAACGACAAGCAATTGGTGATCTCGATTGCCGCCGGTGTCCGGCTCGAAACGATCGCGGCGCGGCTGGGTTCCGGTCCGCGTCTGGTGCGGGTGATGCCCAACACGCCCTGCTTGATCGGCGCGGGGGCCTGCGCCTACGCGCTAGGGCCGGGAGCCACTTCCGACGACGACCACCTGGTGCGGACTCTCCTCGAAGCGGTTGGCGTGGCGGTCTGCGTGTCGGAGACCTCGCTCGACGCCGTAACGGGGCTGTCGGGATCGGGCCCAGCTTTCGTGTATTTGATGATCGAAGCGTTGGCCGACGGCGGTGTTCGCATGGGCCTGGCGCGCGATGTGGCACTCTCGCTGGCGGCGCAAACCGTCCACGGCGCCTCCGGCATGGTGCTAACCACGGGCCAACATCCGGCCGTGCTCAAAGACCAGGTGACCAGTCCCGGCGGCACGACAATCGCGGGGCTGCAAGCCCTGGAAAACGGCGGCCTGCGCGCGTCGCTGATAGCCGCGGTCGAAGCAGCGACGCGCCGCGCCGCGGAGCTGTCGAGTGTACAATGACGAGATCGATCGTGGCCGCGACGGAAAGTCGGCGCGCACGGCAAACGACGAGTGCTGGACGAGGTGTCATGTCAATTTTCGCGATTATCGATGACAAGCACGTTCCCCTGTTCCGCGTGATGTGGATTGCCGCGGTACCGCATTTTTGTGGTTCCGAAGACTGCATGCACGAGGGGGATTACGAGGTGCGGCTCGAACAGGGAGAATCGGTCTGGGCGAACCGCGAGGAACGGGATCAAGTGCTCGTCTCCTTGCAGCAATGGCACGATGGCATCGAGCCGGACGAAGACGACGGCGATGCCGGCGGGGATGACGTCGCGGAACAGAACTGACCACAGCGAGTCTCTAGCTGCCGCGCCGTGGCGTGGTCGAGGCAAGGAACCAGGCCATGATCGACGACGATGACTTCCGCTGGCGCGAGACCTATTTCGTTTACTTCGACGCCCATCGTCGCCCGACGTTGGCGCAGTTGCAGGCCACGCTGAAGGCCGTCAACAAGCGATTTCAGTTCAATCATCCCGCTGCCGACGAGCAGGGGCACGTCGAATCGCTGACGGTCGTTTCGCCGGCCGACTACGCTGCCCTCGACATCAGCTTTCTCGAAGGGGAAGAAGTGGAGGAGCAGGGCGCGATTCTGGCCGACGAGATGAAGGCCGCGGCGACCGACCGCGAGGAGCGCCGCAAGATCGAACGTATCGCGCGCTCGACCGCCCGCTTCGATATCATGCACTTCGAGCAGGTAATCGACGGCGATGAAGGGGACGAAATGTTCGACCCTAGCGCTTTGCTGCTGGTGATCGAAGCGCTTACGGAATTGACCGGAGGTATCGGCGTCGACCCACAGTCCGGCACGCTCGTCGGTTAGCGCTGCAATCCGCAGCTACGGCTCCGCGACGGTACCGCGCGCCGACAACGAGGGCAAACCGCCATGGCCCGACCACGTCGCCGAGAGCGCCTGATCGCCGTTCGCGGACCATGGCGTCAGTTGCATCACGATACGGATTAACTCGGCGATGTTGTCCGCCCCCATCTTGCGCACCACGTTGGCGCGGTGCACTTCCACCGTCTTCGGGCTAATACCCAATTGCCGGGCGATCTCCTTGGTGAGCCTCCCTTCCACCACTTGATCGAGCACTTCTCGCTCCCGCGTGGTGAGGGACGCAATCAGCCAGCGGACGTGCTGCTGTTGGGCGACGAGCTTACGTCGCTGCCGGTCTTGATCGATTGCCTGGTGCACGCGGTCGAGCAACTGCTGCCGGCTGAACGGCTTCTCGATATAGTCCAAGGCCCCTTGCTGCATGGCCGCCACCGCACTGCTGACCTCGCCTTGCCCGCTGATCACCAAGAACGGGTGAAGACTCCCCAGCCCGGCGGCCAAGCGCTGCAGCTCCAGGCCGCTCATGTCGGGCAACCGCAGATCGACGACCAGGCAACCGGGCGTTTGTGGGTCGTAGTTGGCAAGGAACTCGCGCGGGTGGCTAAACTCCCGCACCTGCAAACCGACGCTCCGAATCATGGTCGCGAGCGCAAGTCGCAATTCATCGTCGTCTTCCACCACATAAACCGTTGCCGTCTCCTCGACCATCGGGTTGTTTCTCCTCGCTGCGAAACGGCACGGCCGTGATCGTGAATTCCCCTGCGGATGCCGCTAGATAGTGTCGCGAATTCGCCGACCGCGAACAACAGTCCATCGCCCGGCGATTCAGCGAAAGCCCGTCGAGAACTTTGCTCAACTAACAAGGACGCGGCATCGACGCCGACGTTGCCACCGGCAGTTAGAGCGGGAGCCGGCACTTGCGTTCAGAGGGAGTCGCGATGCCACCGGCAACAAGGATCGCGCTTGTTATCGGCCGAGTGCCCCCGATTTTATCTAAAACTCGTCGTCGGCATCGTCTTCGTCCGGAGCTTCCGAGTCGTCGTCGGTGATTTCCTCGTCGAGATCGCTATCATTCGTCTCGAGCCCGTTAACGCCGTCGAGCTCTTCCCATTCTTCGGCGAGCTCTTGCTCGAAGTCGTCGTCAAACTCATCGTCGAAGTCGTCGTCGTCGAGGTCTTCCTGCTCCTCTTCCTCCTCGGCACTCACGAGTGGTTGCTGCCGAACCAGGTCGTCAGCATCCCCCGGGCTCTGTCTCGGCGAGCCGTTCGTCGTCGACTTCTGGTGTGGATTCGACGAAGCGCTCATTCGACTTGCTCCTGACGCAACTAGATTGGAACCGGCCGCAGGGGTGCCGCAGTGGGGTGGTAGAGTCGTGCCCCTTCCCGGCGAAAATGGGGCGCCCGGTGACGAAATCACTGCGGCTGTAACGCTATCCCCGCCGACAAGTTGGGTCAAGGGGCGCGACCACTTGGGCACTCCACCACGCTGGGCACGAGGCCGTTTCGCAACACGACGTTGTTGAAATTACTGCGATGGGCGTTTGCGTTCGCCAAGCATCGCCGAAACAGCACCCGTATCTTCAATTCCGACCACCTCCAGATCCGCCGCGGGGGGTGTGTAACTTCAAGGCTGAGCAATTTGCATTCGGGGGTCGCCGATTCGATTGCGGACTTGGACATCGACCATATAATGCTAGGTAGAGACTATCGCGACCATCCTGCGGCTGCGGGCAGTGAGTTTTAGCCGGGCGAATGGTTGGCGGTGGCGTGGCAAGCCTGGATCACAAGTCTTTGGGAGCGCGCATGTCTGCCTCCGAGCCGCACTTGCCATCCGAACCACGCGAGAAAGTCGCCGGCAGTTCTCCGCTGGAGCGGTTCTGTCAGCAGAGCCAAATCGATTTTGAGCTCTGGTTCTACGGTCAAATCCTGGCGCGCAATCCCGAATACGTGGACGTGCTTCGCTGTCTGGCGGAGTTACTCACCCGCAAGGGACAACATGCCGCGGCGTTGGAGCTTGATCATCGGCTGGCCCGCTTGCGACCGGCCGACTGTATCGTGCGCTATAACCTCGCCTGTAGCCTGGCGATGAGCAGCCGCCCGAGCGAGGCGATCGCCCAATTGCGGCATGCCTTCGAGTGCGGTTATGAGGATTTCGAGCACTTGGAGTCGGATCGCGACCTCGATCCGATCCGCAAGGAGCCGACGTTCCGGGCGTTGATGCGCGAGTACGGACTCGAACGATAAGCGACCGGTTGCTGATGGAGCCCGGGGCGAAACGACGCGTCCAACCGTCAGGCGACCCCGAGAATCCTTACGAAGCGCCCCCGCCGCTGGTCGTCGACGAAACTGCTCCGCCCGTAGAGTTCGATTCGCGACCGGACGCCGTCCCAGAGCATCTACTCTGGGCGCGCGGCTCGACGATTCTGGCCCTGGGATTCGCCCAGTTGATCTTGGCCGTGGCGGCCCTGGGTGATCCCTGGTTCTTGGCCGATGTCCTTGCCGAGCAACTGGCGTGGCGATGGTTGTGTTGCGCGGTGTTGGCCCTGGTTGGTGTCTGCATCTTGCATCGTTGGGCACGCATCGCCCAGATAGTCCTCGCCAGCGGCTTGCTAGTCGTGGCGCTGGCCGCCATCGGACGTGGCCTCGAACGCGGATCTCCCATGCCACACGGGATGTTCTTCGCCCTGGTGCAATTGGGCACCTTGTACTTGTTCCTGTCGCGCGCGGGCCGGGCATTGTACGCCGAAGATGTGGCCGCCGCCGGTGCGTCGGCGCGCCGAGAAATCGCCTGGCGCGGCATGCACTTCGACGCCCGCTGGTGGGCCATCCTGACGAAGTTGGTAGTGTTGACGATCGTCGAGTTTCTCGCCGCTTTCGACATCAACTTGGCGCTGGCAGCCGCCTGGTAGGAACCCGCGACCCGCGCAGCCAACTGGATTCGCCACCGAAACTTGCTGCCGACTTGTCCGCGAGGGATAGAATTCCGTCGAGCGCTAAGCAACCGAGTTGTCGGCTGGCCGCCGACGTCGCAGCATGAACCCTCTCGATCCCTTCAACGAACACGAGCTAGCCGGCATCGAGCGCGCGACGCACGAGGTGGGACGCGGCATCTTTGCGCGGATCGTCGACCGCCGGCCGACGGTGCTGGAGCGCCGCTGGTGGGACGACGCCTTGATGTCGTGGGCCATGCAAGACGAGAGCGTCAAGGTGCAGATGTTCCGTTTCGTCGACGTCTTGCCGATGCTCTCCACGAGCGAAGCGGTGGCGCAACATCTGCAAGAGTATTTCGCCGAGGTGTCGCAGTTCTTGCCGGGCGCGGCCCGACTGGGGCTCAAGCTGGCGCCCCCAGGCAGCCTGGCAGGCCGGGCGCTGGCCATCGCGGCGCGTCGCAATGTGCTGGCACAAGCTCGCCGCTTCATCGCCGGCACCAATGCTCACGAGGTGCTGGCCGCCGCCATGCGCGAGCGCAAATTGCGCCGCGGCTTCACGCTCGATCTCCTGGGCGAGGCGGTCACCAGCGACGTCGAGGCTGATCGGTATCAACGCGCCTACGCCGACCTGTTGACCGAGATCGCCCCGATCGTCAACGCCTGGCCTGAAGTGCCGCAGATCGATCGCGCGTTGGCGGTCGAACTACCGCGCGTCAATGTTTCGCTGAAGCTTTCGGCGCTCGACAGCCGGTTCGATCCGCTCGACTCCGCAGGCACCACGCGCCGCGTCGCCGGCCGGTTGCGCCCTTTGCTCAGGCTGGCCAGTCAGCTACGCGCCTTCGTCAATATCGACATGGAATCGTTCGACAAACGAACGCTCACGATCGAGATCTTCAAACAAGTGCTCGACGAGGAAGAGTTCCGCGAGCTTGCCGACGTGGGCATCGTCGTGCAGGCGTATCTGCGCGATGCGGCCGACGATCTGCAATCGTTGGCCGATTGGGCGCGCCGCCGCGGCACTCCGGTCTGGGTCCGGCTCGTCAAAGGCGCCTACTGGGACTACGAAACGGTCCACGCCCGCAGCGTCGGCTGGCCAGTCCCCGTCTTCGAGGAGAAGGCCGCGACCGATGCGAATTTTGAACGTCTGACTCGCCAGTTGTTTGCTGCACGCGACGCCCTGCGCCCCGCCATCGCCAGCCACAATGTCCGCTCGCTGGCACATGCGATCGCCGTCGCGCGGCAACTGGGGGTCGGCCCCAGCGGTTATGAACTGCAACTGCTATATGGTATGGGCGACCCTATCAAGCAGGCGTTGGTCGATTTGGGCCTGCGCGTCCGCGTCTACATGCCGTTCGGGGAGTTGATCCCCGGCATGGCGTATCTCGTGCGACGTCTATTGGAAAACACGTCGAACGATTCTTTTCTCAGAGCGAGTTTCACCGAGAACATCTCGCCGGAGCGACTCCTCATGAACCCGGAAGACCTATTGCGCGAGCACGCGAAACGTCGCGTCGACGACTCCACGCGTGCGCGCGAAGCGAGCCAGGGCGCCGATACGACGGCCGCTCAAGACCCCTTCGCCTGGACGTTTCACAACACGCCCCCCACCGACTTCGCCGTCGCGGCTAATCGCGACGCCATGCAGCGCGCCATCGAGAGCGTGCGAAAGCAACTGGGGCGGCACGCACCGCTGGTCGTTGGCGGCGAAGCGATCGAAACTGCCGAACAAATTGTCTCGGTGAACCCGTCGCGGCGGCAGGAGTTGATCGGCACCGCCGGCTCGGCACGCCAGCCAGAAGCCCAGCGCGCGGTTGCCGCCGCGCGCGCTGCCTGGCCAGCCTGGTCGAGTCGTCCCGTCGCCGAGCGTGCCGAATACCTCCGCCGGGTTGCCCAACAGTTGCGGAGCCGTCGCTATGAATTAGCGGCCTGGATCACGCTCGAAGCTGGCAAGCCGTGGCGCGAGTCCGATGCCGACGTCGCCGAGGCGATCGACTTTTGCGAGTTCTATGCCAACAGCGCCGAAGCGCTGGAGCGCCCGCACGGCGTCGATGTCCCCGGCGAAGAGAACCGCTTCGAGTTCATCTCGCGCGGCGTGGCGGCCGTGATCGCCCCGTGGAACTTTCCCCTGGCGATTCTCACTGGCATGACCACCGCGGCCCTGGTCACCGGCAACACCGTGGTGATGAAGCCCGCCGAGCAAACGCCCCTCGTGGCCGCGCAGTTGATGGAGGCGTTTCGCGCCGCGGGCCTACCGGCCGGCGTGGTCAACTACCTGCCGGGCGATGGGGAAACCGCCGGCGCCGCGCTCGTCGAACATCCCGACGTGGCGCTGGTTGCCTTTACCGGGTCGCGCGCCGTGGGGCTGGCCATCAATCGCCGGGCGGCCGAGGTCTCGGCTGCCGGCGGGCGGTTCGTCAAGCGGGTGATCGCCGAAATGGGTGGGAAGAACGCCATCCTCGTCGACGACGATGCCGACGTCGACGAGGCCGTGCTGGCCGTGGTCGCCAGCGCCTTCAGTTATCAGGGGCAGAAATGCTCCGCCTGCTCGCGCGTCGTGGTGATTGACAGCATCTACGACGCCTTTCTGACCCGACTGGTCGAGGCCACGCGAGCCTTGAAAATCGGCCCGGCCGAAGATCCGGCGACCGACATCGGGCCGCTGATCGACGACCAGTCGCAGCAGCGCGTCTTGCGCACCATCGACGAGGCCCGCCGCCACGCGCGCGAAGCGCTGGCGATCGATTGTGGCGCGCTGGCGATCGAGGGCTACTTTGTGGGACCGCATATCTTCGCCGATGTGCCGCGCGACGCCTGCCTGGCGCAGGAGGAAGTCTTCGCCCCGGTGTTGGCCGTGCTGCGGGCAAAGGACTTCGCCGACGCGATCTCGATCGTCAACGATACCGACTACGCGCTGACGGCGGGCGTTTTCTCGCGCAGTCCCGATCATCTCGATCGCGCCCGCCGCGAAATCGCCGCCGGCAATCTGTACCTCAATCGCGGCATCACCGGCGCACTCGTCGGCCGGCAACCTTTCGGGGGGTACAAGCTGTCGGGCATCGGCAGCCAGGCGGGAGGGCGCGAGTATCTGCTGCAGTTCGTCATCCCGCGGACGATTACCGAAAACACGATGCGCCGCGGGTTCGCCCCCACGAGCAGCCACGCGGCCGAAACCAACCTCGCCGGCGGCGAGTGACAGCACGCCCGACGGAAGCTGGCATCGCCCGATAGCGGCACTCTGGCCTAGAATGTTGGCTCGCTCGATCCCGCGAAGACGTGCTGACAGGGAGGTCTGGCCGTGGCGCTTACTCGGATACTCTGCGCGGATCGCCGCGTCTGGACCTTCGCGTGCTTCGCGATCGCGCTGACGGGATTCACTTCGACAGTCGCACAAGCCCAGCGAGCGCGGCGCGATCCGTTAGCCGACAACCCGTTCGATCTCCGCGAGCCGCAAGCGTTACCTGACGAGCCCGACAACTCGCCGTTCGACATTGCGCCGCCAACCACGGCACAACAGCCCCCCTCGCCAGAGCTTGACGACGCGGGCCTGAACGACGTTGCCTTCGTCGATGCCGACCACGGCTGGGCCGTTGGCGATCGTGGCGTTATCTGGCATACCGACAATGCCGGCGCCACCTGGCATGCGCAGCCTAGCGGCACCACGGCACGACTGACCAGCGTCCATTTTCTGGACAGCGAGCAAGGTTGGGCCGCAGGCTTCGAGCCGTGGCCCAGGCTCGGTTGCACGCGTGGAGTGCTCTTGCACACCGTCGATGGCGGCCGCACCTGGCGACTCGATCGCAATACCCTGTTGCCGAGCCTGCGCGCCGTGAAGTTCGTCACTCCCACGCAGGGTTGGGCGGTCGCCGCTTCCTCGGCGCTTTATCCGGGCGGAGTTCTCTGGACCGAAGATGGCGGCCAGAGTTGGTCGGCCGTGGCAAGCGGCACGCTGGCATCGTGGACCGCCGGCGTTTGGCTCGACGGCCAAGGTGGAGTCGTCGTGGGGCCACTACACGGCGCCGCCACGGTCGACCGCCGCAGTCGACGGCGCACTGCCGGTCTGGAGAATGCAAATCCCGCCGACCCGGTTTCGCTTCGTGACGTGGCGCTGGCAAAAACTGGCGAGGCCTGGATGGTCGGCGATGGCGGCCAGGTGGTCGTCAGTCGCGACGGCGGACGCTCTTGTGAACCGGCTTGCGAACAAATGCGCGAGTTGTTGCGGCATGTCGATTTCTCGACCGTGGCCGTCGTCGACTCGCAGATCTGGATCGCCGGGGCCCCCGGCTCGTTTGTGTTGCACTCCGCAGACGGCGGACGCGACTGGACGCTGTACGGCACGGGACAATCGCTGCCGATCAGGGCAATTGAGTTCCTCGACGCCAACCGCGGGTGGGCGGTCGGGTCGTTGGGGACCATTCTCGGCACCACCGATGGTGGTCGCTCCTGGCAAACGCTGCGCGCACCAGGGCGTCAGGCTGCCTGGCTGGGGATGTTTGCCTCGGGCGACGATGTTCCGTTCGAGGTCTGCGCGCAGCTTGCCGCCGGCCAAGGCTACCGGGGCGTGCTGCATACGTTGAACAACGAGCGCCGGCCCACCATCAGCCACGAAGGTCGCGCGACCTCGGTCGACACACCGGCCGACGCCGAGGTCCTCGACCGCCTGGCGGCCAGCGCCGCGATTGCCGGCGTGGGCGAGGTATCCGCCGCCTGGCGGTTCGCGTTCGGCATGGACGGCGAGCACGAAGATCCTGCCTATGCCCTGGCGTGCTGGAACGCATCGATGGGGGGTCGCGCGTTCGACGAGCTCGCCGATTGGCTGGCCGTGCAGTTGCGCACCTGGCGACCGCAGCTCGTCCTCACTTATGGCCGCGAGCCACGGCGCGACAAGCTGCGCGGTTGGTTGCACGCCGCCACGCTCGAAGCAGTGTCGCGCGCGGCCGACCCGCAAGCATTGCGCAACATAAGCGGGCATTTGGCCCTGGCGCCTTGGGAAGTTGCTCGCGTCGTGGGGGGCAGCCCCGACGACGAGCGAGCAGGTTTACGTATCGCCAGCGCCGAAATACCGCCCCGGCTGGCCCGCTCGCTCGGCGACGTCAGCGATCAGGCTCGCGCGCTCGGTGGGCTCAGGTCGCCGGGCCCCGAGTTGTGGGGCTTTTCGATCGACAAACCCGCCGGCGGAGAATTTGGCCGCGACTTGTTTTCGGGCCTGCAGATCGCACCTGGTAGCGCCGCGCGTCGCAGTCACACCGCGGCCGACACGCGGGCCACCGGTCTTCTGCAGCGCTACGGTCAGCAGCAGCGAAATGCCAGGGCGATCTTCGAGCGGGCCATCAACAACACGCAAGGTGGCGAGCTGTTAGCGCAACTCGGCGAACTGACCCGCGGATGGCAGCCCGACGCCGTGGCCCGCCTCTTGGAAACTCTCGCCCGGCAAGCGGCCGAGCGCGGAGCTTGGGACCGCGCGACCGAGTTGTGGCAGCTCCTCGTTGAACAATACCCGCACGATCCACTCGCGCCGGCGACCCTGATTGAGTTGCTCAAACACGACACCAGCAGCGAGATCGCCTGGCGAATGCGCTACGATCGACGGCAAGCAGCCGCCGTGCGGGTCGCCCGCGCTGCGGCCCCGCTCGATCCCGAGCTTGGTGCCCAGCAGCCAGACGAAGTCGCGCTGGCGTCGGCCGAAGCATCCGCACCGCTTGGTCCGTCGCGGGCGTTGCGGTGGGCTCCTCGGCTCGAACAACTCGACGGGGCGCTGTATAGCGAGCCGTTCGTGCGATTTCCGCTGGTGGTTGCCGCGCGGTCGCAGATCGACACGTCGGCAGCCGACCCCCGTTCTGCCGATCGTTACGTGGCCACACTGCGTCAAACCAGGCCCAACGACAACTGGTGGGCTTGCGCCGCCGGCGAGGAATGGCTCGTTCAGCCCGACGCGCGGTGCCCCAAGCCGTTGGCCCTCTGCCCGCACAGCGACGTACGGCCGCGGCTCGACGCCGAGCTCGACGACCCCTGCTGGCAACTGGCCGAGCCCCATGAGATCAAAACTTCGCACGACGAGACGGCGCAACTCTCCGCCCGCTGGCGGATGTCGTACGACAACGAGTTCTTGTACCTGGCCGTGGAATGCCGACGGCTGGCCGGCATCGCCGCCGCTCCCGCCGCGGACGAACAGCGCGGGCGTCTGTCGCTTCAGCCGGCCGCGCCACGTCAGCACGACGACGCCTTGCACGCGGCCGATCGCGTCGAGATCTCGCTCGATTGCGACCGCGACTACATGACCGCTTACCGCCTGACGGTCGACCAACTAGGACGGCCCGCCGATGTCTGCTGCGGCGACGCCACCTGGAACCCCACCTGGTACATCGCCGCCGGCGGCAGCGAGGGGGTGTGGGTCGTCGAAGCAGCAATTCCCTGGCAAGAGTTGGCGCCGCGCGCTCCTCAGCCTGGCGAGACGTGGGCCGTCGGTGTCGTGCGTGTCGTACCGGGGCGCGCGCGGCACGCCTGGGCCGGCAGCTTCACTTCGACGGCCCCCGCGATCGCGGGCTCGGCCTGGGGCTTGTTGCAGTTTCGGTAGTGAGCACGATCGTGTGCGTCGCTTGAATCGCATTTCACTCGGCGGCTGCCGCAGGCCGGCTCGAGCAAGCGCAAGACAACCTGCTTTTGTCTTGCTTCTTATGGAATGGGAATTTCCGGTGGCGGGGTTAGCATAACCCTGACTTCGGAGGATTCCCATGACTCAGCCGCGTAACTACCTCACGGGCGCCGAGAAGCTCGCTATTTTGCGG
>JBFXAH010000019.1:0-131414 GCA_050184475.1 Pirellulales bacterium
TTTTGCAGCGCGACACTTCCTCAAAAGGAAGCATCCGAGGCAAACGACTCCAAGCCGGCTGGAACGAAGACTTCTTGGAACGCATTCTGTGCGGTTTTTCCGGAGATTAAGATGCGATTGCCCTGCGATTTACCCGAGCCTGTTCGCCCAAGGACAATGCGTCGATGATCCTCTAGATCGCGAATTGCGTTTACCGCACCCGTCTCGACAAAGCAAGTGGAAAGAAATCTCTCGTCTTGTTCCGCTGCATTGGCTCCAATACTCTCATCCTTGCGAAACTTGAACACGCCACTTTCGGTTGGCATCGCTACACCATCTTCGAGGGTTCAAGCCAACGTAAGCCAATGGACATAGAATGCACCATCTTATGAGAAGCAAGTCGCTACAGGGTACGCATTGACATGTCAAAATGGCCGTGCATTTCCAGCCATGCGATCGTGCTCACAAGTCCAAACTTGCACTGCTTTAACTTGCCAACGCACTATGAGCCTAGCGATGTCGCCTCTCTCGAAGCGGGTGCCAGTCGTTCTTGCACCGGCTGCACCCCCAGCTCGCCGCCGCGCAACGCTTCCATCGCGCGGACCACTGCTTCGGCAGCCTGCATCGTCGTGATACACGGCACGCCGTGCTGCACGGCCGCGGCGCGAATCCGCCCCTCGTCGGTGCGGGCACCTTTGCCGCTGGGGGTGTTGATGATCAGGTGAATGCGGTCGTCGATCAGGTAGTCGAGCAGGCTGGGATGCCCTTCTTGCAGCTTCTTGACCGTTTCGACCGCGATGCCGTGCTGCGCGATGAGCTTGGCTGTTCCCATCGTGGCGTACAGGTTGAAGCCCATGTCGGCCAACCGCTGGGCGATGCCGACGATCTGCGGTTTCTGCCGCACCGACACGCTCAAAAAGATATTGCCCTCGCGCGGCAACAGCACGCCGGCCGCCAACTGGCTCTTGGCGAACGCCAGCGGAAAGCGGTCGCTGACCCCCATCACTTCGCCAGTCGAACGCATCTCTGGCCCCAGCACGATGTCGACGCCGTGGAACTTGACGAACGGGAAGACGCTCTCCTTGACCGAGAACTGTTGCGGGATCGGATCGGCCGTACAACCTTGCTCGTCGAGCGATACGCCGACCATCACCTTGGCAGCCACCTTGGCTACCTCCATGCCCGTGGCCTTCGACACAAACGGCACGGTGCGGCTGGCCCGCGGGTTGACCTCGAGCACATAGACCGTCTGGTGGCCGTCTTCGCGCTTGACTGCATACTGGATGTTCATCAGGCCGCGGACCTGCAGAGCCTCGGCCAGCAGGATGGTTTGCCGGCGGATTTCGTCGATCACTTCCGCGGGCAGGCTGAAAGGCGGAATCGAGCAGGCCGAATCGCCCGAGTGCACGCCGGCCTCTTCGATGTGCTCCATGATGCCGGCGACGATCGTGCGCTGACCGTCGCTGACGCAATCGACATCGACCTCGATCGCGTCTTCGAGAAAGCGATCGATTAGCACCGGCTGCCCACCGGCGGCCACGAAAGCCTCGGCGACGAACCGTTCGAGCTGCACCTGGTCGTAGCAGATTTCCATCGCGCGGCCGCCGAGCACGAAACTCGGCCGCACCAGACAGGGGAAACCCACCTTGGCCGCCTCGGCCCGGGCTTCGGCCATCGTGCGGGCGATGCCGTTGGCCGGCTGCCGCAACCCCAGCCGCTTGAGCAGCCGGGCGAATTTCTCGCGGTCTTCGGCGTCTTCGATCGTGTCGACGCTGGTACCGATGATCGGTACGCCGGCCGTGGCCAGCGCTCGGGCCAGGTTCAACGGCGTCTGCCCGCCGAACTGCACGATCACGCCGTCGGGCTGCACGCGATCGCAGATGTTGAGCACGTCTTCGGTCGTCAGCGGTTCGAAGAACAGCAGATCGCTGGTGTCGTAGTCGGTGCTGACCGTTTCGGGGTTCGAGTTGACCATCACCGACTCGATCCCCAAATCGCGCAGCGCGAAGCTGGCGTGGCAGCAGCAGTAGTCGAATTCGATCCCCTGGCCGATGCGGTTGGGGCCGCCGCCGAGAATCATCACCCGCTTGCGGTCGGGCTGCTTGGGAGGCGTTTCGTCCTCGTCTTCGTAGGTCGAATAGAAGTACGGAGTGTAGGCTTCGAACTCGGCGGCGCAAGTGTCGACCGACTTGAAGGTGGCGACCACGCCGCGGGCCTTACGCTGGTTGCGGACATCGACCTCGGGGCAATCCCAGATCCAAGCCAGTTGCCGATCGGAGAATCCGGCCCGCTTGGCTCGCCGCCAGAGCTCGTCCCCGCAGGCTGCGGGGCCGGCCACGGCGCGCAATTCTTCTTCGATCTCGACCAGCTCGTGCAAGTTGTCGAGAAACCAGGGGTCGATCTTCGTCAACTCGTGCACTTCGTCGAGCGACATGCCCGACTTGAACGCATAGCGCAGGTGCCAGACGCGCTCGGCGTTCGGCGTGGCGAGCTTGGCGCTGATTTCCTCGGGCGAGGGCTGATCGGCCCGCCCCCATCGATCGCGGTTGTCGCAGCCGAAACCGAAACTGCCGACTTCCAGCCCGCGCAGCGCCTTTTGAAACGCCTCTTTGAAGGTGCGGCCGATGGCCATCGTTTCGCCGACGCTCTTCATCTGCGTGGTGAGCGTGGCGTCGGCCTCGGGGAATTTCTCGAAGGCGAACCGCGGAATCTTGACCACCACGTAGTCGATCGTCGGCTCGAAGCAAGCCTGCGTTTCGCGGGTGATGTCGTTGGGCAACTCGTGCAGCCGGTAGCCGACCGCCAGCTTGGCGGCGATCTTGGCGATCGGAAAGCCGGTGGCCTTCGACGCCAGCGCGCTCGAGCGGCTCACCCGCGGGTTCATCTCGATGACGATCATCCGGCCGGTTTGCGGATCGATGGCGAACTGGATGTTCGAGCCGCCGGTCTCGACGCCGATCTCGCGGATCACCGCCAGCGAGGCGTCGCGCATTCGCTGATATTCCTTGTCGGTCAGCGTCAGCGCGGGGGCGACGGTGATCGAGTCGCCGGTGTGCACCCCCATCGGATCGAAGTTCTCGATCGAGCAGATGATCACGACGTTGTCGTCGACGTCGCGCATCACCTCCATCTCGTATTCCTTCCAGCCAATGATCGATTGTTCGATCAGCACCTCGTGGATCGGGCTGGCGTCGAGCCCGCGCCGCACCAGGGCGTCGTACTCCTCGCGGTTGTAGGCGATGCTCGAGCCCGAGCCGCCCAGCGTGAAGCTCGGCCGCACCACGGCCGGCAGGCCGATCTCGGGCAAGAGTTGCCGCGCTTCGGCCAGCGAATGAACGGTCTCCCCCTTGCAGACTTCGAGGCCGATCTTTTCCATGGCCGCCTTGAACTTGTCGCGAGCTTCGGCCTTGTCGATCACCTCGGGCCGGGCGCCGATCATCTCGACGCCGTATTGTTCGAGCACGCCGTTGCGCCACAAGTCCATCGCCAGGTTCAAGCCCGTCTGTCCGCCGAGGGTCGGCAGCACGGCGTCGGGGCGCTCGGCCTCGATCACCTTGGCCACCATCTCCCAGGTCAACGGCTCGATGTAGGTGCGGTCGGCCAGGTTCGGATCGGTCATGATCGTGGCCGGGTTCGAATTGACCAACACGACCTCGTAGCCTTCTTCGCGCAGCGCCTTGCAGGCCTGGGTGCCCGAGTAATCGAATTCGCAGGCCTGGCCGATGACGATGGGACCCGAACCAATCAGCAGTATTTTCTTCAGGTCGGAGCGGCGGGGCACGGCGGCGGGTCCTCTCGGGTTAGAGGCATTTCGGGCGATTCGGCCGCGCACTGGCCGCACGCGGTTCGTGGCAGGCGCGTTCCTGGCCAGGCGCGCAGCCTGAGCCGGGATATCAATCTCCACAGTTTTCGGCCGAACCGGCCGGGTGGCGGGCGGGCGCTGGCCCGAAACCGCTCGAAGATAACACGCCACCCCCGGAACGTTCAAGAATGGGGGCCCGATCACTCCCAACCGCTGTCGCCATCGCGACCGAAAAACGCTCGACGTAGTCTAGCCATCCCGGTGTCTAGCCGGGTCGCGCGAGACGTCCGTGCCCCTATTTCGCCGCTGCCGCGCGCGGATCGAACTCGGTCCGCAGTTGCTCGAGCTCGGCGGTCCCGCGGATCGACTCGAACGCGGGATCGCGATCGAGCTCGGTCCAGAACGCGGCGCGCGTCGGCTCGTTGGCTTGCTCGAACGCGCGGCGCAACAAGCGAATGCTCTCGGCCAGCCACGCGGCGCTCTGCGACGCTCGGTCGGCGACCGCCTCGTCGCGCTCGACCAATGGTCGGGCGGCGGCATAAACCGACGCCGCGTTGTAGAGCAGCCCAGTGACTGGCGGACCGATCTCGACCGCTTGCTCGGCATCGGCCACCGCTTCGCGATATTGCCCCAGCGCCAACCGCGCGGTGGCTCGGCCGGTCAAGGGATCGCCGTGTGGCGCGCCCATGAGAATGGCCCGGTCGAAGGCCGCCGCGGCGCGCTGCGCGGCCAACTGCGGATTGAGCAGCAGGCTCCACCCCAGGCGCCCCTCGAGCAAGGCGAAGCGCTCGCGATCGGCGGCCGACAATCGCCCCCACCGCGACGAGACCAATTCGATGGCCACCTCGGCATCGGTAACGCCACCTTCGTAGTCGCGAGTCAACAAGCGAGCCAGGGCCCGCTCGCGCAGCAAGATCGCCAACTGCACGACGGTGTCGGCGTCTTCGCCCGTTGCGCTGGCAAGCGACATGTTGCTGCCGGCACGGGCCACGATTTCGGCGGCCGACAGCGTGCCACCGTGCTGGGCGGGCAACGCGCCGGGCCGCAGGAAGCGATCGAACGCCTCGAGCGCTTCGGCCGGCCTGCCGGCGTCGATCAGCACCAGCGCCTGCAGGTACCAGGCGTCGGTGTAATCCTCGCGCTCGTCGAGGGCGGACTGGTAGCTGGCCAGCGCTTCGTCGTGTTTCTTCTGCAGGTGCTGCACGCGGCCGAGCTCGGCCAGCACTTCGGCGCGCCGCAGCGTACCCCGGCGCGCCAGCCCCAGCGACTGGCGGAAATCGTGCGTGGCGCCGGCGAAGTTTCCTTGCTCGCGGCGCAAGCGGCCGCGGACCAACAGCGGTTGCGGATCGCGCGGCGCCAGCTCGACCGCTTCGTCCATTAGCTGGATCGCCGGAGCGTTGATGGCGAACAAGGCATCGAACGCGTAGCCGGTTCCCGCAAGCTGGGCGGTACGAGCCGCGAGCCGTGCCAGGTGATGCCAGCCTTCGGCCAGGTTCAACCTCGCTTCGATGCGCTCGGCATCGATCTCGATCGCCGCGGCGAAGTCTTCAAACGCGCCGCCAAACTGCCCGGCCCCCAGCCGCGTCAGACCACGATTGAGATGCAACGCGTAACGGTCTTGCCGCGGGGCGGCCGGTCCGAACAACACCTGGGCGCGGGCATAGTCCTCGTCGGCCGCGGCGAAATTGCCGAGCTCTCCGTTGGCCAGTCCGCGGAGCAGGTAACTCCAGGCAAAGTCGGACCGCCGCGAGATGCAGGCGGTGAGATTCGCCAACGCGTCGCGCGGTTGTCCCATTTGCAGTTGCGTGGCCGCGAGAAAGTACTGTGCCCAGAAGCGCTCCGGGTCGAGCCGCAGCGCCTGCGTGAAGTAGTCGGCGGCTTTCGGGTAGTCGTCGGCCACGAGCGCCTCGTCGCCGAGCAGAAAAAAATCGAGCGACTCGCCGGGCTCGATCGCCTTGGCCAGGCGATCAGCTTCGGCGGCGGCGTCCGCATCGCCGGCCAGCTTGTAATACTTCGCGCGCCGCGCGTACAGGACCTGCAGCGGTGGTTCGAGGGGGATGTCGGCCAAAAGTTTGAGGGCCCGTTCGGCACTCGCTCTGTCCGACTCGGCCGCCGGGTCGATCGCCGCCAGCTCGGCCGCGATCAAGCGCAGCTCGCGAGATTTAGCGGTCACCGCGGCGCGCTCTCGGGGCGTCAGCAATTCGATGGGAGGGGTTGTGCCGGGACTCTGCATCCACAGCGCGACGTTGCCGGCCAATCCTTGTTCGACAGCTTGGTTGGCCAGAGCGAAATCGTCGCCGGCCGGTCGCCGCCCATCAACACCCCGCGCCGCGGCGGCAGCATCACGCGCCGCCAGCATGGTGCGAAACTGCGCCTCGTCGACGGCGCGGTGAAGATCGTCGCGGATGGTCTCGGCGCTGGCAAGCGCCTGCTCGCGCTCGTGTTGCTCGGCCACGGCCTCGCGCTCGTGTTCGATCTCGGCGAGCTGCGGCTTGAGCTGGGGTGCCCTTGCCAGAATCAACTGCGCTGAATCGAAGCGCGCCAGCGCCGTCGCCAGATCTTCGCGGGCGACTGCGTCGCGAGCTTCGCTGGCCAGTTGCGCGGCTTGCAGCGCGTAGCCCTCGATACGCCGATGGTCTTGCCAGACCCAGGCGCCATAGACCGCGGCGAACACGGCCACGCTGGCCGTGGCGGCCAACGCCGCCGTGCGGTGCCGCTTGATCCAGCGCCGCGAGCGGTCGTACCACGGCTCGCGATAGGCCAGCACCGGCTCGCCCGCCTGGTAGCGGACGATTTCGTCGGCCAACTCGAGGGCCGATTGATAGCGATCGCCGGCCTGGCGGGCCATGGCTTTCAGGCAGACGGCGGCCAACGCACGGGGGACGTGCGGCGCCACGCTGCGCGGACTGGTCACCTGGCCACGCTGCACGCGGCGGAGCACCTCGCGACGTTCGCCACGGAAGGGCGCCGAGCCCGTCAGAATTTCGAAGAGGATCGCACCCAGGGCATAGACGTCGCTGCGCGCGTCGAGCGGTTGGGCCAGCGCCTGTTCGGGCGACATATACGGGATGGTGCCGACGATCGTCCCGGCCCTGGTGTGGGCAGCGTCGGCGTGGGGGTTCGCATCCTCTTCGGGCGAACCGTTCTGGCCAGGCAGAAATTCGTCGGTGTCGGCGTGCATCGTCGAGTCGGTCGGGCTGACAAAGCGCTTGGCCAGGCCCCAGTCGACGACGATTGCCTCGCCGAAATCGCCGACGATGATATTCTGCGGCTTGAGATCGCGGTGCAGCACTTGCTGGCGATGGGCGAACCCCATTGTCCGGCAGATGCTGACGAACACGGTCAGCAGCTCGCTGAAGGCCTGCGGCCGCGCGGCGTCCGTCTCGCTCAAGCGATGAAACTCGCGGATCGCCTGCGAAAGCGTGCGGCCGCCGATCCGCTTCATGGCGTAAAACGGATTGCCGTCGGCATCGAGCCCCGTGGCATAGACCGGCACAATGCCCGGGTGTTCGAGCTGACCCGTGACGCGGGCCTCGTCGATAAAGCGGCGGATCTTCTCCGAGGCGTGCAGCGACTGCGGCAGGAGGTCTTTGACCGCCACTTCGCGGCCAATTTGTTCGTCGAACGCCAGCCGCACGCGCCCCAGCCCGCCGCGCCCCAACTCGCTCATCAGCACGAAGCGTTGCCGCGACTCGACTTCGAGAATCTCGCTGGCGGTACCTGCCGGCCCCGAGCGTTCGTCGTCGCCGACGACCGTGGGCTGGTCGCTTCCGCGAGCTTGGCCGGCCGGGTCCGGAGTGAAGTCTTGTGTGTCGGCCGTCGGATCGGAGCGCATGGTCGAACTGCGGGCCATGCCGCGGGTGGTGCGCGCGCCGATTTCAGAGACCGGCAGCGACGACGCCCGCGCCGAACTCGAGGGGCGGCTCTCCAGGCGGCTCGACTCGGCCAGCGCGGCGATTTGCTCCTGGCTCAACAGCCCCAGGCTTTCCAATAGCAACGAAAGCGACGCGCTGTCGTCCTTGCCCAATTCGCGCAGCAAGCCGGAGATTTGCTCGACCGAGACCAGATCGTTGGCGTAGGCGCGGGCCAGAATACGGAGTTCGTCAGCGGCTGGCATCGCTCGAGCCCTCCCCGCTAGTCGCCGTCACGCCCTCTTGACCTGTGGGGACAGTTGCGGCGGCCGAGGTCGTGGATTCTTCGGCCGGTGCAGGTTGCGTTTCGACGCGCGTCGATTGATCGAGCGATTCGCCAGCCGGCGATTCCGACGCACGGTACCCGGCAGCCGGCTGATCGCTGCTGCGGGGAGCGCCGTTGACCGCGCTCGGCGAGCGGGGCCGCTCGTCGGCGGCTCCCTCGACGACCGGTTTTTCGACGGTGATGATTCCACTTTGCAACTGTCGCTTGATCGATTCCATCGCGTATTTGATGCGATTGATACCTACAATGTCGTTGGCCTTGAGCCCACTCGCTTCATCGATCAAGCGGTCGACCTGCGGCAATAACCAGATCATTTGCAAATTGCCGGAAATCCTGAAGCGCAGATTAATCAGGTCGCCGAGCAATTCGGCGAAGGGATCTTGCCCCCGTCGCCCGACATGGCCGGCCAACTGCAGAATTGAAGCCAGCAACCCACTTGCGCCAAGATTGCCGCCTGCCGTCAGCAATCCGCCGATCGCCGGATTGAAGCCCGACCCAAACAACCCCAGCGTTGATGCCGAGCCCACACGCAAAGCAAATGTGGCCGCGGCCAAGGCCCCACTGGCGTCGATCGCGCTCGTTGCGACGGGAGTTCCCAGCCGGAAATCAACCTGCGCCTGCAGGCTAGCGCCCAGTCCCAGTTGCCCCTGCACCGAGGCGTATAGATTGTTGGTGCCGTCGTTGAAATTCAATGCGCCACGATAAGTCGTGCCCAAACCAGAGAAGTTCAAGTTGTATAGCCCCGACGGCGCGCCCGACCAGACGAGCAAACCGGTCGCCCCGTTGGTCGAAATCGAACCGCCGGCAGCCGTGTCGATCGGCTGATTGCCTTGCGAACCGAGCGTGCCTTGCGCGATCCCCAGCGTGTAGTCGACCGGGTCGATCCACCCCCACAGCAGCGTGTGCGTGAGCGACCCCAGCGGGCCGAACAGTCCTTCGACGATCTGTTGCACGTGCTGGTTGATGAGCGCGATGTTGGGATCGACGCCCGAGACATCGGGGGCCAAATTGAACTGCTGCGAGACAAACGGCTGTTGCTCGGTCCCCTGCGGCACGTCGGCGTAGGTTGCGCTGCGGGCCACCTGGCCGCTGCTAACGAGCAAGTAGCCTGCCTGGTTGCTGTCGGAGTAACCCTCCAGTTCCAGGTCCAACAAGAAGTTTGGCGCGGCCGGCTGGTTGTCGTTGCGAAGCACGAGCTCGGTGCCGACCAGATCGGCGCGCGGATCGACCGGCAAAATCACCAGCATCAGCGGACCATCGGCGGTGTCGAACTGCAGCAGCGTGGCGCCGGGTATCTCCTGAACCAGCAGGCCGTTGACGTTCTGGCCGACGCGCTTGCCGTCGCCGGCGGCGTTCTTATTCGACGGATCGCCCAACAGGAAGCGGGCGTCGCGCGCCCAGAGGACCACGAAGTCTCCCTGGTTGGCCAGCTTGTCGGCCTCGACCCCCGCGAGCTGCTCTTCGATCAAGGCCGCCAACAGGGCGTTGACCTGGGCGGCGACCTCGGCCGAGCTGCCAGTCAGATTGCCGGCCAATTGCAGTTCTTGCAGCAAGCGGGCGGCGAAATCAAGATTCGAAACCGCCTTGCGCGAGTTGGCCGCGTCGAGCGTCACCTGATCGGCGAACTGCACCAGCGACGGAAAATGATCGTTGAGCAGATTCTGGAACGTACCCTCACCGAACGCGACGTTCACGACGATGTCGCCGGGCTCCTCCACGCTGCCCGGCCCCAGCAGCGGGAATCCGCCGAGGTTGTTGATTCCTTCCCCTTGGGTGGCGCGAATCGTGAGCTGGTAGTTCCCGGCGGCGGAAACTGGTTGCGACAAGCGCAGGATCGCCCGGTTCGTAAGCGGATCGTAAGACACGGATGTCAGCCCGACGGGACCGGCGGGTCCCGTGAGCGTGTAGTTGGCCAGCGTCTGCACTTGCGCCGCCACCAAATCCGGACCGCTGAAATTCAGCACGACGAGATCGATGACCGTGCCGCCGGCGGTGTTGATTGTCGAACTGGCGAAGGTCGCGGTTTCTACACGCGAACGGGACTGCGCGGACCGCTGGAATGCCGGCAAACGGTAGTCGCCACCGACCAGCCGGTTGCCGGCCCTGTCGACCAGCAAGTCGCCGTCGACGATGAGCTGATAGTCGTCGTCGGGGTGGCCGGTCAGATCGGCCGTGATCGTGACCTTTGCCGAGCCACCGGGTTGGCTCGCCGCCTGATAAATGCGCGAAACAATGGCATCGCTCTGGTCGGTCCCTGCGTCGACATCGAAGAAGTTGCCGTCGCCGCCGGCGCTGAGCAGGCGATAGGTCAGCAGGCCAGCCGCGGACGCCGGGTCGAGGTCTTCGGAGAATTCCAACTCGAAGACGACCGTGCCGGTCGGCACGCCTCCGGCATCCTTGACGACGTTGACAGTCGCTGACGTGATCCGCGGCCCGAGGCGATCGACGGAGAATGTGAAGCTCTTGCTGACCGCGTTGCCAGCCGCGTCGACCAGCCGTACGTTCGCCGAATAGCTCCCGGCGGGCAACGGGCGATTGACCGGCAGCTCGACGGTCTTCGCCAAGTTCGATTGATTGAGCGTGAACGTGGCGCTGCCGTCGTTGAACAGGCCATCGCCGTCCAGCTCGATCGAGAGGGCCAAGGGCGAATTCGCCGGCAAGCCGGGGAAGACGTCGTTGATCGCCACCAGCAAGGTGGGCTGGACCGCGCGTGTGGCGTTCGCTTCTCCGGGAGCGTCTTGCAACTTGATGCTGCCGATCGTCGGCGCCGCGCGATCGACGACAAAGGTGCCGGTGAAGTCGTCCCCTGGAGTGCCGTCGTAGTTGCCGTCGAGCAGCAGCGGTTCGGTGGCGTCGAGCTGTGCGACGAGCTGGGGCGTCGTCAGGTCTTGCGGCGTCTCTTGGCCCGGCGCGAAGATCGCGCTGGGACCGGTATGGACCGTCAACGAGTAGACGCCGTCGGGCAAGGCGTCGAGCGTCAGCTCGACCGTGCGGCTATCCACCATCTCGACACTCTGGATGCTGCCGCTGGAGATCGTGTAGTTGGCCGCCTGATCGATGTTCTCCAGGTCGTCGCGGCTGAAGCTGACCAGCACCTTGGGGCCGGTGGCGGCTGCCCGCACGTCGGTGACAATCGGCAGACTGGTGTCGATCACCAGCGTGTAGGGATCGGACGTGTTGCCGCGGGCGTCGACGAACCGCACCGCGACGTCGCGACTGCCGCCAGCAAACGGCAGCGCCGTGATGGCCAGCACGCTGAAGGCCGTCGCGCCGTCGGCCTCCAACGGCAGCGTGGCGAACCCGTCGTCGAACTCGCCGTCGTCGTCGATATCGAGCTCAACGCGCACCAGTTCGCCCGCGGCGGCCGGCACGGCGTCGTCCAATTCGCCCGCGATGCGGTAGAACAGCCCCGCGTCGGTTGACGAAGCACCGGCGACCTGCAAGGTGTCGGGCAACAGCGCCGGCGGCGTGGTGTCGACCGCGAACGTCCCCTCGAAAGCGAAATCATCGGGGCCAGGAGTCTCGCTGCGGAGCTTGCCCCCCAATTCGCTGAGGATGCTGTCGCGGACGCGCAGGACGTAGCGGCCGTCGGCCAAACTGCCCACGATCGGCACCAGAATGCGGTGCAGATCCTCCCGGTACTGGGGATCGCCCAGCATGTCGTCGAGCGCCGTCAGCGCCTTCGTGATGGGATCCTCAATCAGCAGTTCGAACGCCTCGTCGATCACGGTCGCTGCATCCAGGTCAGCGTCGTTCAAGAACAACGTCAACACCGTCGGGCTGCCGGCAACCGTGCTGCCCGGCGTCATGCGGTCGACCACCGGCGGCGAATCGAAATCGACCACCAGCCGATACGGTCCGCGGGTACCCTGCGCGCCGCCGACCCCCACGGCGTACGTCCCCACAGGAAGCAGCAACTCGATGACCGGGTCGCGGCCGATGGTGTCGTCGTTCGTGGCGAAAAGCTGTGTGTTGGCGCCGTCGAGCTTGAGCAACGCCAACACGGCATCGAGCGAACTGGCTGGACCGCCAAAGAGGGGCAAACGCTCGGCGATAACCTCGATGCGGACGAGCGTCTGCTCAGTGAGGGTGAAGGTTGCGAAGTCCCAGTCGCCGGTCAGCGCACCGGGCCCTCCCTCGGAAATCAACAGATCGACCAATTCGCCGGAGCCGCCGTTGCCGCCGGGCCCCGCGCCGATCTGACCGTCGATTTCGCCGTGACCGTTCGAAATCGGAATTGGCGGTGCGGTACCCGGCAGGTTGTTGGCCGCGGGATCGTCGTCGTCGATGATTGTCGCCTGGCGGATGGGGCCGGGCAGGTCGTGCCGCAAATCGTACAGCCCGACGTAAAACGTCTCGTTGTCTTCCTCGTCGGTGTCGCCAAAGACGCGCACCGTGAACGACTGTTCGATCGTGCCAGCCTCGAAGGTCAAGAAGCCGGCGCGGGCCTCGTAGTCCTCGCCCGCGGTCGCGGTCCCCTCGGGGATCCCCAAGAGCGGGTTCTGGCCAATCTGATAGAAGACCGTGATCAAGTCGTCGCTGATTTGCGAAAGACGGACCGTGAAGACCAGACTGGACTCGCCGTCGTCTCCCTCGGTTGCCTCGGCCCGGCTCATCAAGAGCTGCGGCGCGTCGTCGTTGAGGATCGTCCCCGTGCCGATCGACTGGCCAAGCTGCGCGGGCCCTGAAACGCCAGTTAGTTCGACGCGGAAATTCTCGGTGAACTCGGCCTGCTGGTCGCCATGGACCAAGGCCACGATGGTCTGCGATTGTGGCCCCCCGCTCGCCGCGAAGGTGATCGAGTCTTCGACCGCGGTGAAATCCTCACCGGGAGTCGCGGCCGAGTTGCCGGTGCCGGCGATGATGCGATAAAAGACCGTGACCGGCGCATCGATCGCCGCGGAAACGCTCACCTGGAATTCAAACGGCGTGTCGCCCGAATTGCCCTCGAACTTCGGCGTGGCGTTGCCAATGCTGACGACCGGTTGTGCGTCGTCGTTGACGATCGTGCCCGTGGCCAAAGCTCGGCTAAGCGTCGCCGCTCCTTCGATGCCAGTGATCTCGACGTGGAAGGTCTCGCTGGTCTCGAAGTACGGATCGCCGTTGACGTGCGCGACGATGTTCTTGAAGCGGGTCGCTTCGTCGGGCGTGAACGTGATCGACCCGGTCTCGGCGACGAAGTCGTCGTCGGCCGTGGCCGCATCGCCGCTGTCGGCAAACACGCGATAAAAGACCGTGATCGGCGCCGTTGGCAGTTGTGACAGTTCGACCTGGAAATTGATTGCCGTCTGGCCGTCGTCCCCCTCCTCGGCCGCGGCATCGTGCAGCGTGACGGTGGTCGCCGGCTCGATGGTGTCATTATCCTGATTGATGGCGGAGCGCTGCACGTCGGCCAGACCGGCATAGCCCAGGTCATCGCTGATGACATGCAAATTGACCAAATAGGCCACATCGCCATCGACTTCGAGGTCGTCGGCCCCCGTGACGATCACCGTTTGAAACTGATCCCAGTTCGCGGGCGTGAACACCAAGGTGTTGCCGCCCGTCTGGTTCGTCGCGGTCCCTTCGCTGTCGTCAGTAGTGCCGATTTGCACCGTTACCGGGGCGATGGGGGCCGAAGTGAGTTTGACACCAAAGCTCGCGCTTCCTCCTGATTCGTCGGTCAAAAGAGTCTGGACCGTGTCGACTACCAAGCCGACGCTGCGCGCGCCGCTCGAACTGAGCACGCCGCTCACGTCGATCGTCGAACCGCTACGACCGATCACGCCAGCAAAGCTCAGATCGCCCGCGGCAACGATATGCGCCAACTGCACCAGGTCCAGCGCGCTGCCACCGCCGGTGCCAGCTTGAATGGCATAGGAGCTGGCAGTTTGTACGATGCCTGGCGCGACCAGAAACTCGGTGAACGGGCTAAAGAAATAGCTGTCGAGCAACCTGTCGTAGCCGCCGGTTCCATGCAATGTTGCGGCAGCTTGATTGTCGTTGACGGGCAAAGTCCCCGGGCCACTCAGTTGGTTGATCGCACCGTTGAATTGAAGACCGGCGAAATACGACCTCAGGGAATCGCTTGGATCGTCAAGGAATATGTCGTAGGCGGTCAGGCCATTGCCCACATCGGTGGCGACATAGCGGATAAATGGCGCTGCCACCGTCATTCCTTGAACGACATTCACCGAGGTGTTGCCGAAATCGACGTTCGGCGGCGGCAGGCTGCCGGCAAGTTGCGAGAGCCGGACGCCATGCCCGGCGCCGCCGGCCGCGTTGGCCGTGAAGCCCAGTTCCCCGGCCGACGTGGCGATGAACGGCACGCGGACCAGCAGTTGCTCGTCCCCTCCCAACTCGGTGCTCGTCGCCGCGCCCAGTTCGTCGAGCAAGCCGGCCGTTGCGGTCGACAGCGAACGATCGAGCGGATAATCGGTCGAGAAGACCGCCGGTCCGGCCACGCTGGCCCGCGCCGCGCTATAGATGACGTCGGCGTAAGCGGCCAGCACGCTCCCCACGATTTCGCCCCGCAGATCGTCGACCCACATTTCGAGGAAGAACGTTTGGCCGACGGCCACCTCGGGCAGCACGTTCCCGTCCTGGTCGGTCACCCTGAGTTGGATCGAGGCCTGCTTCTCCTGGATCGAGTCGTTGTCGCGATTGACCAGCGGCGGCCGCACGTCGGCCAGCCCTGCATAGGCCAGGTCGTCGCTGACGACGTGCAGGTTGACGAAGTAGGAGATGTCGCCGTCGGCATCGAGGTCGTCGGCGCCGGTGACGATCACCGTCTGCAGTTGATTCCAGTTGTCGACGGTGAACAGCAGCGTGTTGCCGCCCGTGGAATTCGTGGCGGTCCCCTCGCTGCTGTCGCTGGTGCCGATCTGGATGGTGACCGGCGCGGTGGGAGGGGCGGCCAGGCGCACGTCGAACGTGGCGGTCTTGCCTGCTTCGTCGGTGTAAAAGCTGGGGCTCGTTTCGACGATCAGGCCGGCCTGCTGGGGAATGGCGATCACGGCGTTGTCGTCTGACAGGTAATCGAGGCTCAGGTAGGTGTTGGCGGCGCGATTGCCTGCGACATCCGAGAAGGTCCCCACAATGGTGTTCGCGGAAGCAACAACGAAAAAGCTGTCGGTGCGATTTCCGAAGTCCCCCTGCAGATTGAATTGCAAATTGTGGTTGATTGTCGCGATACCCGAGACTGCCAACGCCGCGGCCAGCGAGTGGTAATCTGGCGTGACATCGATCTGCAGTGTTCCGAATTCGGTCTGCGTAAAGTTGTCATTGATCACTAACGTGGGCGCTGGCGAACCACTCGGCGCCGAAACCTGCACCAGGCCGTCGTTGATAACGTCGCCGACGATCGTTCCTCGCCCGCTCAAGGTGCCCTGCGGCAGAACCTGCGCACCAGTCGTCGTGAGATACGGCCCTGGCAGAAACGGTGCAGGATGATTGATGCCATCGATTACGCTCGTATCTAGAAAGCGGATCGAGGCGGGCTGCGTCGGTGTACGAGACGTGAACTCGGCGACTAATTTACCGCCGAATCGCGCTTTGAGCGAATCAGTCTCTTGGGCCTGCATAGTAAGGCTGCCGATTGGGGCCGGCGCGATTACCATGATCGTGAAGTCGAGAAAAGTAGCTTCCGGATCAACCAAGAAATCAAATTGGTTATCGAGTGCGGTGAAGTCGAGTTGTTGACCGGGTAACCCAATATCCGCATACGCGACAAGTTGCCCAGTCGCTTCGAAGTTAACGCGGTAGCTCAGATCGGGAAAGAACGGATAAATGTTGCCGGTGAAATTCACTGGAACCGACAGTCGTAATTGTCCCGTATTCACGTCGTAACTAAGCGTGGCGTCTCCGAGAACAGATTGAGGAAAAAAGCCGGGTTCCAGGTTCTCCGTCAACGGGAGCCCGAGCAACAGCGCATCGACTCGGGCACCTTCGAGATACCCGGCCTCGATCCCGATCGTCGCGAATCGACCGGTCGCCTGATCGATCGGCACCGCGCCACTACGCCAGGCGACGTGGATATCGCGAGCCGCGATGTAGCCGTAAACGATCTCACCTCCGCCGGTTGTTGTCTTAACCGCCTTGGCGGCGAGTACCGCCGGTGCGAGCACTTGATCGAAATCGTACTCGTCCGCGGTGACTCCGACGAAGATGCCACCCGTCTCGGCGGTAACAGTCGTGCTCTGTTCAGGCCCGAGGTCGAGTCGCTCCCCGACCAGCACGATCGCTCCGTCGGCCGCCGTGAGCCCCGCGGCCCCACTCATCACGACGTTCGTGGTGATTTCAACCTGCGTGCTGTCGCCGCTGACGATCAGGCTCGCAGCATCCAGCATGGCGACATTCGCCGTGAACAGGCCGCTGCCGGCCAGCGAGACTTGGGCTCCGGCCTCGATCTTTAGCTCGGCGACGCGCTGTCCATCGCTGAAGTTGACCTGATAGTTGCCGCCGCTGAACAGCGCCGTGTCGGCCAGGCCAGGCACCTGCTGCAGCGAGCCGCCGACCTCTTGCCAATTGCCGGCGTCGCCAAAGTCGCCGTTGCCGCCGATCCACATCAGCACGGTCAGCAGATCGCGGCGCTCTAGGCGCTCGAGAGTGAAGAAGTGTCTGGGTTGGCGCGCAATACGCCGACGCGAGCCATGCGGCCGGCGACGTTTTTCCGGGGTGCGCGCATACCACTGCATGCAAAGAACCTGCCCTCTCGCGGCGAGTCAGCCTTCGACTCCGGCCGACGAGCGTTTGTGCCAAAAACTACTCATCGCTGCGCAGACGAACAAACTCAGTCAGCGGAAGACCGGTCGAGCCATGCGATGTGGCTGCCGATTGATCCCGCTCCGCGCAGCAGACAATTTCGTGCCGCTTCCTGTCTGGCACCGTGCGCTTCGCCTCATGCTAGTTGCCCTTTGCAAGGCGGTCAAACTAGCCGCAGACGCTCCCCAAAGTACCCGGTCGCGTACACTTGCGCGGCGCAGCATTGGCTGCCGTCGGAGCGCTGTCGCCACCAGCCAAGGGGGGTACAGCCCGCCGACGCATCCAAGCCGCTGACTGTGATACGCCAAGGGGCGGCGTTCGTTTGCCGGAGAGAATAAATAAATGCGTGCGGCCAGCGATTTGGCCGGCCGGGAGCCATCCCACGCTAGGGTCGGAAGACCGTCCGCCGGGCACGGATCGGTTCGGGCAGCCGCGAAGGGTCCGCGACGGCCTGCAGCGGCACGTATTTCCCCTCGGCCCAGCCAGCGATCTGATCGGCGTAATGCTCGCTGGCCGGCGACTCGCTTTGCCCCCCCGGGTAAATGCCCACCGAACGCTCCGGCTGACCAAAGTCGACAATCAGCCGGTACGAAGCCCCCGAGCCGACCGACCCGCCGTTGCTCCCCGGGTTGAGGGTGTGCGATGTCCCCACGACGGCCCCTCCGTCGCGGGCAAGTTCTGCCTGTCCGCTCATCGAACCAATCCGCAGTTTGTTGATGTTGCGCCAGCGCCAGGCGGCGATGTCCTCGCCAAATTGTGCCCGCAATCTGGCGACAGCCGAGGCGAACGAGCGCCGCGCGATGTCGTCGCGCGATTCGCGCTCGGGGGTACCGCGATCGTCGAACCAGGCCGACTGCGGGAACTCGCGCGTCAGATACTCGAGCACTTCGAGCATCGGCTCACGGCGGTTCATGCCGTTATAGCCCCATGAGCCGCCTGGCTGTTCGATGCCCAGATGCTTCCATTCGTCGTTCCACACGGCCGCGCGATACTCATCGAGCCAGCGGAGCCAGATCACCGGTGCGAGCGAGTCGCGATCGGCGACATAGTTCCAGTTGCGCAGCTCTTCGGCAGCCTGGGCGAGCAGGGGATCGTCCCCTGTCGACTCAGAAAGGGCTGCCAACAGCGACGGTAAGAAGCACTCCGCTGCTTTGTCGTGGGCATCGAGCTGAATCGCTTGCATCGACTCGACCGTGAGATCGGTCGCCGCGGTCAGCAACTCGTCGATCCGCCGCTTGCGGTAGCTCGGATCCCACATAAAGCCTACGTAGTGCGGGTAGCCGAGGGGTGCCGGGCGGTTGTTGGCCGACGCCACGAAGTGCTCTGGCGGATTGATGGCCAGCGGCAACTCGTCGCGCGGAATCATGTCGGTCCAGTCGTCGTCGCCGCTGGCGCCATCAAGCGGCACGCGCCCAGCGCCGGCCAATCGCACCGGCAACGCGCCGCACGGATGCATGGCGATTCGACCGTCGACGTCGGCTAGCACCATGTTGAGTGGCGGCGATTGCAAGTGACCGAGCGCCGCCAGCGCGTCGTCGAGGTTTTTGGCGCGGCCCAGGCTCCAGAACGCAGCCGTGTCGGCACTTGGCTGCAGGCCGGTCCAACAAAGCGTGATCGTGCGGCCCTCGCGGCTGATGACCGGACCATGCTCGGTCGATTCGATCGTCAGTTCGCGCTCGTCCTGGCCGCGGACCGCGATCTTCTCGGTCGTGCGCTCGAGCGAGCGCCACTGCCCGCGATGGCGATAGCGCGTGGGATCGGCCGGATCGATCTCTTCGACGAAGTAATCGACCGCGTCCGATTGCATGTTGGTCACGCCCCAGGCGACCCGGTCGTTGTGGCCGATCACGACCACCGGCCCGCCGGCGAAGGTACCCCCGGCGATGTTCTCGCCGGCCACCGACAGATGGCACGAGTACCAGATGCTCGGTAGCGAAAAGCCCAGATGCGGATCGTTGCACAGCATCGGCTTTCCCGAGCGGGTTTTGGTGCCGTCGACCGCCCAGTTGTTGCTGCCAAAGTGCAGCCCACGCCATGGCGAGCTGCCGGGGAAGGTGGCGGCCGATAGTTTGCGCCAAGCCACCGCGTATGCGTCGGCGAGCCCGGCATGTGTCGCGTCACCGGCGATCGCCAACTGTTCACGCGCGCCGCGGATTCTGCGCGGCGCAGTGTAAAGTGCGACCTTCTCCCTGGCCGCTTCGCGCGGCGCTTGCACGGTCACGCTCGGCCGCTCGTAAGGGCGATCCAAGGGCCACAGCTCCTCAAACGCCTGGCCGCCGAGCTTTTCGAGCAGCATGCCGAACCACAAATCGTCGTTCGTGCCCGACTGGTCCCACCCCATGTACTTGGAGAAGACCAATGAATCGACGGGGGACCAGGGCGCCGGCCGATAACCCAGCGCCGCGAAATAGGGGCCGAGGTCGTCATCGGCCAGCGTCGCCAGTCGCGCGTTCACGCCGGCGGCATACGCTTCGAGCTCGGCGCGAAAATCCGCCGGCAGTCGATTGCCATCCCACATTGCCTGGCAGCCCCGGCGGATGCCCAACTGCCGCATCAAGACGTCGGAAGCAACCCGGTCCGGTCCGAGCACTTCGGCCAGCGTGCCCGACGCCTGCCGCCGGAACAGGTCCATTTGCCACAGGCGATCGCGGGCGTGGACCCAGCCGAGCACGCGTGCGGCGTCGCTCCAGTTGGCGGCATAGATATGCGGAATGCCGAAGTCGTCTTCGTAGACCGCGACTTCGGCCGACAATCCAGCGATCCGCGTGGGGCCTTCCTCACCGCGCGCCGCCATGGCATTCGCCAGGCAGTAGCTAGTCGCGACAACGACAATCCACGAACCGTGGCGGCGGCAAGCTTTCACGCGGAGACTCCCTGGTGGGACGAACGGTGGGACACGACCGGCGAGTTTACTCGCCGCGCGGCTGGCGTGCCACGTTTCGCCTCAACGACTTCGCGAGAAGGCGAAGGAGCTACGGCGCGAGCTTGCGCAGTTTGCGCTGCAGCGAGCGGCGATGAATGCCCAACAATCGGGCCGCTTCCGAAAGATTGCCGGCGCATTCGGCCAGCACGCGATTGATGTGGTCCCACTCGGCCTGGGCGAGGGTCGCCGGCTCGAAGTCGGTCGCTTCAGGGGACGGAGCGCCATTTTCGCGCGGCTCGAACGCCGCCAGCACTTCGTCGGCGTTGGCCGGTTTGATGATGTAGTTCGTGGCGCCCAACCGCACGGCCTCGACTGCGCCGGCGATGCTGCCGAAGCCGGTCAACACCACGACCTTCGTCGCCGGATCGATCTCCTTGAGCGCCTTGAGCACCTCGACCCCCGAACGTCCCGGCATCCGCATGTCGACCACTGCCAACTCGGGCGACTCGGCGTGGGCGGACTCGATGGCCTCGTCAAAATTGGCCGCGCCCCGCACGGCGTAGCCGCGCTGCTCGAAGGCCTGGCACAAACGGCTACGCAACGCCTCGTTGTCGTCCACGACCAGAATCGTGGCGACCGCTTCATCGTTGTGATTCGAACGCGATGTCATGGCGGCGGTGGTCAAAGCTGCGGGGCGCTAAAAATGCCTGCTCCAGTAGACAATTCTACCTGCCCGGCGGGAGTTCGACATGCCCGACCGCAGCCAGAAATCCGCGTCTTGGCGCCCAAGCCGAAGTGCTGTCAGTAGATGGCATCCGCGTGCAGGGTTGAATCGTCATTGACCGGCCAGCGGCAATTGCAGCGTAACCGTGGTCCCTTCGCCCGATTTCGATGCGATCGTCAGCTCGCCCCCCAACCGCTGGCAGACGGTGCGCGCCAGGAACAACCCCATGCCCATCCCTTTCCCTGGATCTTTCGTAGTGAAAAAGGGGTTGCCGGCCCGGGCCAGCACGTCGGCGGGCATGCCGGCGCCGCGATCGGCAATGCGAATCTCGAGCTGCCCGTCAACGCGCGACAGAGTGACCGTCACCGGCTGGCCATCGGGCGAAGCGTCGAGCGCGTTCTGCACCACCGCCCTTAGCGATTGCGCGACTTCGTCGAGCGGCACCAGTACGGTCATCGCGCCGGGGGTGTTGGCGGCGATTTGCACGCGTTCGGCCCCCGGCCAGTCGGACAGGGCCGTGCGCACGAGTTGCTCGGCTTCGATCGTCTGGTGATCCTGGCTGCTGCGGCTCGACTCGGCCGACATCAGATCGAGAATTCCGCGACAGCGATCGACTTGTTGGCGGATCAATTGTGCGTCGCCCAGCGCGAGCGAGTCGTCGGGCTGCGCGGCCAAGGCTAGTTCCAGCTCGCGCGCCGCCACGGCGATCGTCGCTAGCGGGGTCGCCAACTCGTGCGCCGCGCCGGCGGCCAGTGTCGCCAGGGCGTCGATCTTTTGCGTATGCGCTTCGCGCTGCTGGGCGGCGGCCAACTGCGCTTCGCGTCGCTGCAATTCGCCCGTCAGTCGGGTAATGAAGTAAACGATCACCACGACCGAGCCGGCGAAGCCCACCCACAGCCCGGTGAGCGCCAATGCCAGCGGCCCGATCCCGCGGCGCGGCATGGCCTCGGCCTGTTCGACGCGCAAGGCGTGTTGCACCAACCGTTCGATCGGTTCGAGCGGTTCGTGCCAGAGAAACAATCCGCTGTAGCAAACGAAGGCCGCCACGGCGATCAGCCAGGCGTACGCCGGGCGCAGCACCACGGCCGCCAGCGCCACGTTGATCAGATAGAAACTGCTGAACGGGTTGAACTCCCCTCCGGTGTAATACAACAGCGCCGTCAGCAGCAGCAGGTCCAGCAGCATCACCAGGCAGAGCTGTCGCTCAAGCGCCGCCGGATCGGGCTCGGGGAGCAGTTGTGCCCGGTGGCGATGCCAGACGGCCAACAGCGCATTGCTTGCCAGTTCGATGCCGATGATCACCGCCAGCGGTCGCCAGGCCAGCGGAATCGACAGCGCCAGACCGACGACCAAAATCGTCAGCGTCTGCCCAACGGCCGCCACCCAGCGCAAGGTGATGATCCAGGAGAGATTGATCTCCCAGCGATCGCTCACTTGTGGGGTCGGCAGACGGGTGGCGGAACTGATTGATGAAGTCATGTCGCCTAAGTTCTATCGCCTGCGAGCGGCACAGCTAGCGTTGCCCAAGGCCTGAGGGCCGACGCCCGCGCCGGCATGGGGTTGCTATCACCGCGCTGACGTGCTGGCAGCGGTAGCGCCAGCGGCGGACAAGCTTTCATTTTGTTCAGCCGCGGCGTGCCTTTAACAGCCGATGAGAGAGTTTTCCGTTCATAACGGATAAGCAGGGCAAACTGTACGGCGTGTCGGGCCAGTTGCTGAAGGGGCCCCGCGGCACGGTTCGATGAACCAATCGAAAGCATCTCCACACCCGCCCAGCGTTTGCGCCCACCTGCCTGGGCGATGTGGAGCCCGCACCGCCGACATCCCGCCTTGCTCGTTGCTTCGAGGTGCCGATTGCGCCCTTGGCTCGATGAAACGCAAACCGCCGCCGGGCGTCCCCCTCTGGGTGCGCCGGGCCGGCGCTCGCACGCGTCTTCGCCCACACGCCGCCGGCGCGCCGCCGGTATTCGCCGCTGGACCATGCTGGCCGCCGCCTTACTCGGCTGGACGTCGTCGCACGTCGTTGTCGTGCCGGCCGCGGGCGTTCGCGCGTCCGAAGCGCGTCGCAGTGCGATCGTCGAAGCGGTCGAACGGGTCAAGAGCGCCGTCGTCAATATCCATGGCGAGAAGACGCTGGCCCCCGGCGAAGTTCCGGTCGGCACCGCGGACGGCGACCGCCGCGTCAACGGCATGGGTACCGGCGCGATCATCGACGAGCGCGGCTATATCCTCACCAATCATCACGTGGTCGACGGCGTCAGCGAGATCCACGTCACGCTCACCGACGCCCGCCAGTACACCGCCCGGCTGATCTCGCACGATCCCACGACCGACCTGGCGATCATCAAGATCGACGCGGCGTCGAAGCTCGACATCGTGCCGATCGGCATCTCGAGCGACTTGATGACCGGCGAGTCGGTGATCGCCATCGGCAATGCCTTCGGCTACGAACACACGGTCACCCGCGGCATCATCAGCGCCCTGCACCGCACGGTGCAAGTCGGCGATACGCAGAAATACGAAGACCTGATCCAGACCGACGCCAGCATCAATCCGGGCAACTCGGGTGGGCCGCTGTTCAACATCGACGGCGAGATGATCGGCATCAACGTTGCGGTGCGTGTGGGGGCGCAAGGCATCGGATTCGCAATCCCAATCGACAAGGCGCTGGAAATCGCCACCGATCTGATGAGCTCGCGGCGGATCGCCAATACCTGGCACGGTATCGTCGCCGCGCCGGCCGACAAGACCAACACGGCCGCCGGCGTGGTCGTGCGGGCGGTCGACGTGCAGAGCCCCGCCGCCAAGGGAGGGCTCAGCGCCGGCGACCAGATCGTCCGCGTCGAAGGGGTGCAGATCGATCGGCCGATCGACGTCGAGCGGGCCATGCTCGATCACCGCGCCGGCGAGAAGATCGAGGTCGAGGTTTCGCGCAACGGCCAGGAAGAAGTCGTTGAGCTCACCCTGGCCGATCTTCCCGAGGCGCTCCGCGGCGGTGGCGGACCAGCCTGGGAGCTGCTGGGCCTGAAGCTCACGCCCCTGACGGCCAAGCAATTCCAGCGCTACCATTCGCGGTATCGCGGCGGGCTGAGCGTCACATCGGTGCGTCCCGACAGCCCGGCAGCCAAGCAGGGGATCCGCCGTGGCGACGTGCTCCTGGGGCTGCACGTCTGGGAGACGATCTCGCTGGAGAACGTCGAGTACGTGCTGAACCGGCCCGACTTCTCCGAGTTGTCGCCGCTGAAGTTCTACGTGCTTCGCGGCAGCGAGCTGTTCCCCGGCTACATGAACGTCGGCTCGACCGCTCGCCCGTCGACTCGCTAGCCCAATCGGGTTCGTCCGCCGGTTCGCGGCGTCGTTGGCCATCTTCCGCGGCGGCGCGGTACGATCGCCGCTATGGAAGACGAACTGATCGCCTGGCTCAAGCAGCATCTGCCGGCGCACCGTGATCAAAGCGTGCCGCTCGGCGACGATGCGGCCGTGCTGCGTTGGGGGGCCGGGCCGGGCTGCGTGATCACGGTCGACGTCGTCATGGAAGGGGTCGACTTCCACCTGGCCGAGGTTGCCGCCGAGCGCGTCGGCCGCAAGTCGCTGGCCGTCAATCTCAGCGACCTGGCCGCCATGGCCGCCCGGCCCCGCGCCGCCGTCGTGGGACTGGTGCTGCCGAACCGTGGCGGTGCCGAGCTCGCCAAGCGGCTCTACGCTGGCATGCTCCCCTTGGCCGAGCGCTACGAGCTGGCCTTGGCTGGCGGCGATATCAACAGTTGGAACGGCCCCCTGGTCGTGAGCGTGACGGTGATTGGCGAAGAGACAGCTCGCGGACCGCTGCGCCGAGATGGCGCGCGGTCGGGCGACGCGATCGTCGTCACCGGCGCCTTCGGTGGCAGCCGGTTGGGCAAGCACCTCGACTTCGAACCGCGCGTACACGAAGCGCTGCTGCTGGCCGAGCGATACACTTTGCACGCCGGCATTGATGTCAGCGACGGCTTGTCGCTCGATCTGGCGCGGCTCTGCGAAGCCAGCCGTTGCGGGGCGGTCTTGGATACGGCGCGAGTCCCCGTCGATCGGGCGGCGGCCGAGTGGGCCCGGCAACTGGGGGATGGTTCGACACCGCTCGATCACGCCCTGGCCGACGGCGAAGACTTCGAGCTCATCCTGGCGCTGAGGGCCGACGAAGCGGCGCGGCTCGTGGCCGAGCAACCGCTCGATATCCCGGTCACGCTGATTGGCGAATTTGTCGCCGAGCGTGGCCTGTGGCAGCGCGACGCCGACGGCATCGTCGCGCCGCTGGCTCCCCGCGGCTTTCAGCACGAGCTCGGCGAGCCATGAGCGAGCTGGTCGTGGACTTGGCGGATGAGGCAGCCACCGCGGCGCTGGCCCAACGGTTGGCTCAAGCGCTGTTGTCGCGCGACAGCGGCGCCGTAATCGCACTCTGCGGTCCACTCGGCGCCGGCAAAACGCGCTTCGTGCGCGAGCTGGCCGCGACGCTCGGTGTCAATCGCTCCGAAGTTGCCAGCCCGACGTTCGTGCTGGTGCACGAATATGTCGGCGCGCGGCCGATCTTCCACTGCGACGCGTATCGGTTGCGGTCCGCTGCCGAACTGTGGGAACTGGGGGCCGAAGAATGGTACGCCAGCCCGGCACTGGTGTTGATCGAGTGGGCCGACCGCGTGCGCGAAGCGCTGCCGGCCGAGTATCTCGAAGTGCAGATCGAAGTGACGGGCGAAACTTCGCGACGGTTCATCTTGCGGGCGATTGGGCTCGGCTATGCGGAAACGCTCGACGCGCTCGGGCACGCGTCGCCGTAGCGCCGACACGCCTCACCCGCCGCGTCGTCGCTGCCGGTAATACTTCAAACCAGGCACGAAGAAGCTCACGCCCGCCACCATTCCGAAGATTGTATGCGCCACGCTGGGGAACCAGGCCATCAAGAAGGCGGTGGCAAACAACGCCGCCGCCTGCACGTAGAACGCCCCGCTCAAGATGCCCGCCTTGATGAAGAAGTCGATCCCCGCCACCAGCGCCAACACCGGCGCGAGCGCGAGCACGGGCATGCCCAGCACCACTTCGACGCCGAACAAGAGCGTGCTGCAAATCACGCTCGAAGCCCAGATGTGGGCAATCTGCCGCTCGACGAACGTCACCGGCCCGGCCCGCCGGCGCAGCGCCCAGAAGATCGCCGCCCAAGTACCCAGCCCCACCGTCCAGAGCGCCAGATAAGGCCAGGGGGAGCGCACCCCGCGCCACTGCATCCAATTGGTCGCCAGGCAGATGACCAGCAGCACCACGCTATGCCACATCCAAAGCAGGCCCCAGTTCTCGAGCACCGTGGCGTGGTGTGTCTCGCGAAACAGCCGCCCGACGACTTGCGAAAACCCTCCCGAGCGCGCGGCCACGGGCTCGCCGGCCAGGTAGGCCTCGAGATCGTCGGCCAGCGCCGCGGCAGTCGGGTAGCGCAGATCGATCGGCTTCTGCAAACAGCGCAGCACGACCAACTCGAGATCACGATCGACCTTGGCATTGAACAGTCGCGGCGGCAAAGGATCTTGTTCGAGCACCATCAGTACGGTGTCGACGGCCGACGCCGCCTGAAACGGCGGCCGCCCGGTCACCGCCTGATACAGAATCGTCCCCAGTCCATAGACGTCGCTGGCCGGACCGATCTGCCCGCGATTGCCCGCCGCCTGCTCGGGGGCCATGTAACTCGGTGTGCCGACGATCATGCCGGTGCCGGTCAGCGTATCATCGGTCGATAGCCGCTTGGCCAGGCCGAAGTCGGTGACGTGTGGGCGACCGTCGCGATCCAGAAGAATGTTTGACGGCTTGAGATCGCGGTGCAGCACGCCGCGCTCGTGAGCGTAATGAATCGCCCGGCAAATGGGGGCCAGCAATTGCGCCGCCTCGCGCGAGCTGAGCGGTCCCTCGGCCAGCCGATCGGCCAGGGTCTTCCCTTCGACGTACTTCATGCTGAAGTAGGGTTGCCCTTGCCATTGGCCGACTTCGTACACCGGCACAATCTGGGGGTGATCGAGTCTGGCCGCGCTGGTCGGTTCGGCCTGGAAGCGCGCCAAGTCGTCGGCCGAGGCGATTTCGCGCCGCAAGAGCATCTTGATCGCCACGTGGCGATGCAAGCTCCGTTGCCGCGCGAGATAAACCACGCCCATGCCGCCGCGCCCCAGCTCTGCGATCAGTTCGTAGTCGCCGAACTCTCGCGGCAACGTGCCGGCCGACAAACCCGAGCCGGCGGCCGCATCGGCGTCGTCACTGGGGGCCGCGGCGTCGCCAGGCCTGGGCAGCTCGATCGTCGGCGAATCGGCCGACGACCCCCGCGGTCCGTCCGCCGCGCGCTCCGCGAAGTCTTCGGCCAGCACGATTTCGCCCCGCGCCAGCCGCGCGGCCTGGCTGCCGAGCCCTTCGGCCAGCAGCAGGGCGGGCCACAGTTCGCGCAGCTCGCCGGCCAACTCGGGATGGGCCGCGATCAACTCGTCGATATCGGGGAACCGACCAGCGCGCAGCGATTGCACAAGACCATCGACGAGCTGCGCCAGCAGGGCGTCGGAAGCGTCGGTCGCACGGCCGGTCACTGGTTGGCCTCCGGCGGTGCGGCCTGGCCGATCGACGCCCGCAGCCGCTTGATCGCGCGCAGGTGCCGCATGCTGGCCGCGGCTTCCGACAGCCCGAGCGCGGCGGCGACCTCCTGATTGCTCAACTGCTCGAAATGCCGCATCAACAGCACTTCGCGGTCGATTTCGTCGAGCAGCGCCAGCGCATCTTGAAAGCGGCGGGCAGCCTCGGCCTGCAGGGCCGCAGCGGCCGGTGTCAGTTCGCGATCGGCCAGCCAGGCGCCCGGTTGCAGCGCCGCGGCGCTCGAATCGTCGCCGCCGGCCAGCGGCTGCTCGCGATCGAGACTCCGTCGCGCCGCCTCGCGGTGGCGGCGATGGGCGTCGATCAGTCGATCGCGGGCCATCGATCGCAACCAGAGCGAAAACGGCATTGCCGGCCGCGCCAGATAGTCGCTCAACCGGCGATTGGCCTCGATCAATACTTCTTGCACGACATCGCTCGAATCGACGCGCCGCGCCAGGGCCGGGTCCATACGCAACTGCACCATGCGGCGCAGCGCCTCGCGATGGCCCGCCAATAGCCGCTCGACGGCCGCGGCGTCACCGTCGCGGGCGCGAGCCAGCAGATCGTCGGTTTCGGCGGAATTCGGCCACATCAGTTTGCGCGTCGCGGCCAGTGCCAGGTGGCCGGAGCAAGCGCCACCGGGCGTCGATACTTAATTCTTCTTCACCGTCACGGCGTCGGTGTCGAACACGCGCACCTGCTTCCACGTCGAGCGATTCTCTTCGATGAATTGCAAGTGCGCCGGCGCCGTCTGGTAGCGATCGTGATCCGCGCGACTTTCGAACACGACGTGTAGCCCCACGTCCCAGGCACGATCGTTCACCGGGCGATCGAGATCGGACGGTGTTCCGCAGGCGAAGAAGACGACACCCGGATGATCGACTAGATACTTGCGGCACGCGGCCAGTAGTTTCTCGCGATTCTCCGGCGTGCTCTCTTGCAACGTGAAAAAGACGTCGTGCACGAGCATGGTCGCGGGCTTGTCGTCGGCCGCCATGGCGGATGTTCCTTTTTGCGAAACGAACCAAAGTGCGGCGGCCAGCGTCACGATTGCCGACACCGCGAAAAGTCGTCGTAGTTGCATGATCGAAGATCCTCGGGCGCAAGAGCTTTCCGGGCCGCGATCGCCCGGCGGCAAACGACGCACCGGCTCGGGCCGCGGCGCCTGAGCATAGCACAGAAGCGGCCAGAATGCTGGCGGGAGAAGCTGGCAGCCGCGCGCCGCGCGGCAACAGCGGGTTACCGAGACGGCGGCCCGCCAGGCGGCTTAAAAATGGTCGCCGCGGATGACGCTCACGCCTTCGGCCGTGACGGTGACCGCCTGCAACCCGAGCACGTCGCGGCGCAGGTGATCAACGATTTTCTGCGCCGTGGCTTCGTTGGCGATCACCTCGATCCGCACCATAGGGCTGCGTCCGAAGACGTCTTGCACGACGGCGCGCGAGCCGCCGCCACGGGCGTCGACCAGCGTGTAGCCCTTCGCGCCGAAGTGAGCCAGCTTCTCGAGCAGGTTTTTTTCGAGATGCGCATCCGCGTAGATGGTGATGCGCTTGACCGCCGTGAGGTTTTTCAGGCTAGTTGCTGTTGCCCAGAACTTCCGGCCTCCCCAATTCGCGCCCCCCTGCGTTGCGCCGCCTGAAACTCGGGCCGCCTTCGCACCCCGATCAACCTGCCCCGATCGGAAACTTGCTGATCAGCAGCTTGGCGATCTCCAGATAGACCGGGATGCCGATCGTGACGTTGTACGAGAAGGTCAGGCCCAACGAGGCCGCCAGCGGCAGCGTCGGGCTGGCCTCGGGAATCGCCAAACGCTGCACCGCCGGCACGGCGATGTACGACGCCGCGCCGCAGAGCACGGCGAACAGAGCGTAGGTCCCCAGTTGAAACTGATAGCCGATCAGCGACCCGTAGATGTGGCAGATGCTCATGCCAAAAATGGCGAAGATGTTGGGCGCGATCAAGCCGAAAGCGATGAAGGGGAGCCCCGCGGTTTTCAAATCGCGCAACCGCTTCGAGGCGGTCATGCCCATCTCCAGCAAGAACAGGCAGAGCATGCCTTGGAACAGGTTGTTGAACAGCGGGTCGTCGACGGCGGAAACCGCGGCCCCTTGGTACCGGCTGACGAAGCCGATGATGATTCCGCCGAAGAGCAGGAACAAACCTGGGTTGAGGAACACCTCGTGCATCAGTTTGGGGCTGAAGATCCCCGGCGGTTTGCCCGGCATGCCGTTGCCGTTTCCATTCCCGTTGCCGTTACCGTTTTCGTGCTCCATCCGCTCGAGCGCCATTTCCTTTTCGAGCTCGATCGATTGCGTGCTATGGCCAAACGAGTCGCCGGCCGCCGCCGGCGGCAGTTCGGGGTTGTAGCCCGGCTCCTCGGGCATGTTCCCCAGACGGTCCATGCCTGCCACACGCAGCCGCGACACCAGGAACAGCGCCACCAGACAGCCCGGCACTTCCATCACCGCGAGCATGACGGGCATGTACTTCTCGTAGAGAATCGGCACGTGCACGCCGTTTATCAGCGCGCCAGCGTTCAGTACGCCCAAGCAGGTGACGAACGTACCGGCCGAGTCCGAACCGTAGTACCCGGCCACCGTGGCGCAATCAACGCGGCGCAAGCGCGTCGCACCTCGCAAAATGTAATACGCCGTGCAGCCGATGATGAAGTTCGTGACGAAGCCGAGCACCATGAAGCCGGCGGCATGCGAGAGCAAATGGGGATCGGCGGTCGCGCCGTGCTCGGCCGCGACGGTCGGGTCAAAGATCGCCGCCAGCTCTTCGCCGCCGTGCCAACCGATCGACACCAACAGGTAGATGGTCAGCGCCTGGTAGATGACGTAGGGAAACTCGAATTCCACTCGCAGGATCGGTACCAGGAACCCCATGTAGAAGAAAAGCAGCAACGGCTTAAAAAGATTGTGACGGAAGTTCTCCCAGAACGATTCGAGGATTTCCATGGCACCGTGGTGGGGGCTGGTGGTGGGAAGAACAGTGCGGAACGACAACCGCGTACCGCGGCTGGAGGGCGATTGCTCGCTCCGATCGTCGTCATCAGGCGGCAACCTCGCTCGACGACACGGAGCCCGAACAGGCAGCTCGCCTCGCTGCCCAATACTCGTCGCGCGTGTTGGTTGGCGGCTGGCGAGCTAGTCCCCTGTGCGTGGCGAGCGACTCTCGGCGGGGGCTCTTTGCCGAGTATAGACATGCATCGCGAAGCACGACTAGCTCGCGCGAGATTACGTTTCTGTAAGTTGCCTGCACTAGCGCGCGACAACAGCACGTGCCTCCGTTTTTTGTCGACGACAAACGGGCATGTTGCTGGCCGCGGAAGAAGGTAGAATTGTTAGTTGAGGTCGCCGCGTAGCGGCCACCAACCAATAGCGAGCGTTACTCGTCAGGGCTTACTCTGTCATGGACCTGCTGGTCATCGAAGACGATCCCGTGATCGGCAAGGCGCTCGATCGCGGCTTCGTCGAGGGAGGCCATCACTGCGTGTGGGCAAAGGACGGCGCCCGTGGCCTGTCTTTGGCCAAGACGCAGCAGTTCGATGCGCTGGTGATCGATTTGATGTTGCCCGGCCTGGGGGGCATGGACGTGCTGCGCGAGTTGCGAAGCGAGCGCAATCGTACGCCCGTAGTGTTGCTCACGGCGCTGGGCGCGGTGAACGAACGCGTCGAAGGGCTCCAGGCCGGCGCCGACGACTACGTCGTCAAGCCGTTCGACTTCGACGAATTGATGGCGCGGATCGAGGCCGTCTGTCGACGGTCGAACTTGCGCCCCTCGGCCGTGCTCGAAGCGGGCGAGGTTACGCTCGACCTGACCACCCGCCGCGTCCGTCGTGGCGATCGCGAAATCGATCTCACCCCCACCGAATTCAGCTTGCTCGAAATGTTGATGCGCTATGCCGGCCAGGTGGTCACGCGCAAGATGCTCTGCGAGCACCTTTGGGATGCAAACTGGGAAGGCGCCACCAACGTCATCGAAGTGCACATCAATCGATTGCGCGGCAAACTCGATCGCAATTCTTCGCAGTCGTTGATTCAGACGGTTCGAGGTCGCGGCTATGCCTTTCGCCCAGCCTAAGTGGCGCAGTTCACTGCGGGTGCGGCTCGCGTCGTGGAACACCCTGGTCGTGCTGACCACGGTCGTCGTGGCGCTGTTCGCCGTCCGCGAGGGGTTGCGGCTGACGCTGTTGCGCGAGCTCGATGGCCGCCTCGTCGAAGAAATCACCGAGGCCGAGTTGATCGTCGTCCGCTTCTATCCCGACACCGCGCTAATCCGCGAGGAGTTCAACCGCAAGGCGATCAGCCACGCCCACGAACAGCTTTTTCTCGAATTGCGCGACGCCGCGGGTGGTTTGCTCGTCAACAGCGTGAACGATCCGGCGCGGCTCGTCTCGCGCACCGATTTGGCAGCCGCCGACGCGGAGCAAGAGCCCGCGGCTGACGACACGGCCGACCGCACATCCGGTGACACGAATGCCGATCCGGCGAGTATCCAACGCGCCGAGGCCGCGGCCCCGGCGATCGATTGGAGCCAGTTCCGCGTGCTCGAACGTCCGCTCGTCCGGCCGCAGCTTCCCAAGTTGCGGTTGCGGGTCGGCATTACCCGCGCCCTGATCCAGGCCGACGTCGCCGCCGTCTCGCGCACGCTGGTCCGCGTCGGCCTGTTGCTGCTCCCGTTGTCGACGCTGGGCGGATATTTTCTGGCCGTGCGGGCCACCAAGCCGTTGCGGCGGATTATCGAGACCGCGCATCGGTTGCGTCCTGCCAAGTTCGAAGAGCGGCTCCCCGTGAGCCGCGTGGGGGACGAACTCGATCAGCTCTCGCTCACGATCAATCATTTGTTGGATCGCATCGCCGATTACTTGCAGCGCAACCGCGAGTTTCTGGCCAATGCGGCCCACGAACTGCGGTCTCCCTTGGCCGCGATCCAAAGTTCCGTCGAAGTCGGCCTCAACGCCGATCGCTCGCCCGAAGAATACAAGGAGCTGCTCTACGAGCTCGTCGAGCAGTGCTGGCAATTGCGGGGGCTGGTCAACCAGTTGCTGCAATTGGCCGAGAGCGACGTCGAGCGGCCGACGATGCCGGCCGAACGGGTCCGGCTCGATCTCGTCGTGGAGCGCTCGCTCGACATGTTTCGCGCCGTGGCCGAGGAACGGGGTGTCGAGATTCACTGCTCGTACCTGGTGCCGACCGAGATCCGCGGCGACGCCGATCAACTCTGGCAAGTCGTCAACAATCTGCTCGACAACGGCCTGAAGTTCACATCCGCCGGCGGCAAGGTCTCGGTGCAGTTGCACGGCATTCCCGACCGGCACGAGGTGCACTTGAGCATCGCGGATACCGGTTGCGGCATCGACCCCGAGGACCTGCCGCGAATCTTCGATCGCTTTTTCCAGACCGACAAGTCGCGCCAGCGCGATCGCCGTGGAAGCGGTTTGGGGCTCAGTATCTGCCAGGCGATCATCCAGGCCCACGGCGGACAGATCTCGGTTACGAGCGATCCCGGGTCGGGCACGAAGTTCTCGATCGTGTTGCCGGCCTACCAGGCCGACGAGTCGGATCGTCCGCTCGCCGAGGCGCATGCCTGACTTACTGCGGCGCGCGGCGGCGATTCGCGTCGCCGGCCGCCACGGGCGATGCCAAGGTCTGCAAGCCCGCTCGCCAGCGCGCTTCGAACTTCGCCAACGGCATGTCGACCAGCTTCTCAAAGCGCTCGACCGGCGTAAGTGGTTTCTGATCGCGCGCCAGGTACTGCTCGAGCGCCGCGGTCCCGAGCACTGGCTCGTCGAAGGTCAGATACCAGGCCAGCCCCCAGGCATAGAGATACAGCCGGGCCGATTCGTCGGCCGGCGCGTCGTGCGCCACTAAAAACACGCGGGCATTGGCCGCGAGCACTTCGGCCAGGGGCAGCGGATCGCCCCCTGCCAGATCGGCCTGCAAACGGGCCAGCCAGTCGGGCGGCGGTGCGTCGATGCGCAGCGTGCCGGCTTCGAACAGGCCCGATTCGAAGACCTGTGCCAGCCCTTCGTTGAGCCACCGCGGCACGTCGTACTCGGCCGGCGGATAGACGGCGTTGCGCAAATACGCGTGAAACGCTTCGTGGAACAGCCGCGCCAAAGTGCGCTGCGTCAACTCGTCGAACAAGGCCGCGTTGCGGCGATCGAATTCGGAGAGCCGCTGCTCGTGGTCTTCGATTTCGGCCTCGAACTTCCGCCGCGTGCGGATGAGCAGCTTGCGGATTTCGCTAGGTGCGACCCCTCGCGCGGCAAGCTCGCTCCGCTCGCGCGCCAATTGATCGGCCAACTTCTTCCGCAGGTTGTCGAGCTGCTGCCGCTGCTCGTCGTGCGCCGCGCGGATCTGGCTCACCTGCTGGGCATAGCGGTCGACTTCGGTCGCCGCGATGATCGTGTTTTGATCGGCCAGATAGACCGCGGGATTGACGATCTGCAGGCCGACTTTCTCCAACCGCTCGCGATACTCGGCCGTCGAAGCGCACAGCACGATCGACAGCGGCTGCGCCGGCTCGGTCCGCGGCGGCAACAGCCGGCTGAACCCGGCGAACGCCTGCTCGATGCGCACAATCGCCTGGCGAGTCGTCTCTTCGTCGGCCCGGCTCTCGAGCTGAAACCATCGCCCGCGATATAGCCAGCCGTGCGTGTCGCCGGCCAGCGGCCGCAGCGCGATTTGCTTCATGGCGCCGGCTTCGATCCCCGAACGTCGCACATGTTCGTCGAGGCGCCGCGCCAGTTCGCGATGGGCCGCCGCCGGCAACCGCTCGACGCGGGCGATCTCGCTCCGCGCCAGTCGCCGGCCAATCAGGTGCAGCGGACGGCCCGGCTCGCGCCGCACCTGTCGCAGAAACAAGTGCTCGGTTCCTTCACGCTCGATCAGCCCGGCATACGAAGTGCCGTCGACCAACTCGACGCGCTCGAGCTGCCAATCGTCGGCCAATGGCTCGGCTTTGCTAGTTGCCGGCGCGTCGCGCGTGGCCACCGGCGGTTGAGGCTCAGCGCGCGCGGGGGCGATCACCACCAAGGCCACGCCGAGGAGCATCGCCCATGACCGCGCCAAACTACGTCCCTTTCTCCAGATCGGTTGCGGCCCCCTCCGCTCGCGCACGACGATTCGAGTCTGGCGCCCACCTTCGCATTCAGCAGAAAAGAGGTCAAGCGAAGTGGCCTGCCCGGCGGAAAAGTCGCGAATTCGCGCGCCAATAACGCCCTTTGCGGCGGTCCCCGCTGCGATCACAATACGGCGAACCGGGGCCCCGCCGGCCGTGTCCCCATCAACGTCAAGCGCCGCAACGAGCTAGCGTGTCTGCCACCAGCCTGAACATCACCCGTATCGATGCCAGCCGCGACGATCTGCCCGCCGCCCTGGCTGCCCTGCGCGCCAAGCTGAGCCCGCAAGGGGATATTGTCAGCGAGGCGGGGCGTCGCCGCACGATCGAGGTTTTCGGCGAGCCGCTCTCGCCCCAGCAAGTCGTCGAGCGGATCTGTCGCGACGTGCGCTCTCGCGGCCTGCCGGCGCTGCTCGAATACACCAGCAAGCTCGACAAGGCCGACATCACGTCGACCACTCTGCAGGTGTCGGGCGATGAGTTGGCAGCCGCTCACCGCGCGGCCGATCCAGGCTTTCTGGCGACCATCCGCCGCATCCGCGATTCGATCCGCCGTTTTCAAGAAGCGGTCCGCCCGCGCGACGCGCGGCTCGAACTGCCCGGCGGTGGGCACCTGGCGCAGCGTTATCTTCCGCTGGCCCGCGTCGGCATTTGCGTGCCAGGAGGAGCGGCGGCCTATCCTTCGACGGTGCTGATGACCGCCGTGCCGGCACAAGCGGCCGGCGTGCCGGAGCTGGCCGTCGTCGCGCCGCCGACGAAGTTCGGCGCCGGCAATCCCGATCTGCTGGCCACCTGTCACGAGCTGGGCATTCGCGAGGTCTACCGGGCCGGCGGCGCGCAGGCAGTCGCCGCGCTCGCTTACGGCGTCGACGGCCTGCCTAAGGTCGACAAGATCGTCGGGCCAGGCAATTTGTTCGTCGCCCTAGCCAAGAAATACGTCTACGGCGAAGTCGACATCGACTCGATCGCGGGCCCCAGCGAAGTGGTGGTGATCGGCGACGACGACACCCGCGCCGATTGGACCGCCGCCGACTTGATCGCGCAGGCCGAACACGCGCCCGGTTCCGGCGTGCTGGTCACCTGGAGCCGGCGCCTCTGGGAACAAACGGCCGCCGAGCTCGCGCGGCAGTTGGCGACGCTCGAGCGCGGCGAACTGGCGCGGCAAAGCCTCGCAGATTTCGGCGCCCTGGTTCTCGTGCGCGATGCCGACGAAGCGTGCCGCGTGGCCGACCTGCTGGCTCCCGAGCATTTGCACATCGCGACCAGCAACGCCGAGCAGTTGCTGGCGAAGATTCCGCACGCCGGCGCGGCGTTTCTCGGCGCGCACAGCCCCGTGGCGGTCGGCGATTACGTCGCCGGTCCGTCGCACGTGTTGCCCACCGGCGGCACGGCCCGCTGGGCCAGCGCGTTGTCATCAGCCGATTTTGTCCGCGCCACGAGCGTGATCGCCTACTCGGCCGACGATCTGGCCGCGGCCGCCAACGACCTGCGCACCATGGCCGACAAAGAAGGGCTGACCGCGCACCGGGCCAGTGTCGACATCCGCCTGCCGAACGACTGAGAGGATTCGCTCCAAAAACTTCATCCGTGCGATCCGTGTAATCCGTGGTCTGAAACCCCGTCCCCGCTCCGTGCCATCCGCGGTCCCTTTCATGTCCTACTTCCGTCCTGAAATCGACCGCCTGGCCGGCTATGTACCCGGCGAACAGCCGCAAGCCGGCAAGTTCATCAAGCTCAACACCAACGAGAACCCCTATCGGGCGTCGGCCGCCGTCGACCGCGCCGTGCAGTCGGTCCTCGAGCGCGGGCTGGAGCGCTATCCCGATCCACTGGCGACCGCTTTCCGCCAGCGTGCCGCCACGCTGCTGGGAGTCGAGCCCGACTGGATCCTGGCGACCAACGGCAGCGACGAAGTCCTTACGCTCGTCACCCGCGCCTTCGTCGGCCAAGGGCAACGGCTGCGGCTCCCGTACCCCAGCTACATCCTCTACAAGACCTTGGCCGAAATCCAAGGAGCCGAGAGCGAGGAGATTCGCTTCGCGGACGATTGGTCGCTGGGCGACGACTTTGCCGCGCCGCGCCAAAATCTCCGGCTCGCATTTCTGCCCAATCCCAACAGCCCGTCGGGCACGCTGATTCCGCCGGCCCGCGTGCTGGAGTTGGCCCAGCAACTCCGCTGCCCCTTGGTGGTCGACGAGGCTTACGTCGACTTCGCCGACACCAACTGCATCGACCTGGTCCGGCAGTGCGACAAGGTGCTGGTGTCGCGCTCGCTCAGCAAGTCGTACGCGCTGGCCGGGCTGCGGTTCGGTTACGTCGTCGCCCAGCCGCAGATCATCGCCGGGCTGGTGAAGGTCAAAGACTCGTACAACTGCGACGCCCTGTCGATCGCGGCGGCGACCGCGGCCATCGACGACCAGGCCTGGCTGGCCGACACCCGGGCACGGATCGTCGCCACCCGCTCGCGGCTCACCGAGCGGATGCGCGGGCTGGGGTTCGCGGCCGTCGAAAGCCAGGCGAACTTCGTCTGGTGCCCGCACCCCGACCGGCCGCTCAAACCGCTGTTCGACGGCTTGAAGCAGCAGCGAGTGCTAGTCCGCTACATGAACTACGCGGGCTGGGGGGACGGGCTGCGGATTTCGGTCGGCACCGACGAGCAGATCGACGCCTGCCTGGCGATCCTGGAAGGGCTGATGCGAAAGTAACGAGACGCGGTTTAAGGCCGGCTTGGGTGCCACTGCTGGCTTGTCCAGCAGTGAACAGCGCGACTCCGCACACGTCTTGGCTCCTTTGCGCGAGACGCACCGTCTTTGTGCTACGATTGAGCAACATGCCCCGCACTGCCCAAATCAAACGCGACACCGCCGAGACCCAGATCGAGCTGGTGCTCGATCTCGACGGCTCGGGCCGCGCCGAGCTCGTGACCGGCGTCGGCTTCTTCGATCACATGCTCACCCTGTTGGCCAAGCATGCCGCCTTCGATCTGAAGATCAAAGCCCACGGCGACCTGCACGTCGACCAGCATCACACGGTCGAGGATGTCGGTATCTGCCTCGGCCAGGCGTTGCGGCAGGCGGTCGGCGACAAGGCCGGCATCCGCCGCTACGGGCACTTCACCCTGCCGATGGACGAAACGCTCGTCACCGCGGCCGTCGATCTCGGCGGGCGATACGCGCTGCACTTCGCCGCGCCGATGCCCACCCCCAAGATCGGCGATTTCGACAGCCAGTTGGTCGAAGAGTTCTGGCAGGCCGTGGCGGCCAACGCCCTGATGAACCTGCACGTGCTGCTGCACTACGGCCGCAACACGCATCACGTGGCCGAAGGAGTGTTCAAGGCGACGGCCCGGGCGCTGCGAATGGCCGTCGAGCCCGACCCGCGGATGCCCGGCGTGCCGAGCACCAAGGGAACGCTGGGGACGTAGCGTCGGGATCGCGGGCAATGCTCGGGCAGGTCCGCAGGCCAAAAACCTTCGCTTGACCCAGTCGCGAGGTTCTTTATAGTTCGCCTCCCTCTTCGCGGTCATCTCCGGAGGTCGAACGGATGCGCCTCACCTGCACGTTTGCCGTGCCAGCAGCCGCGTGGTTGCTGACCACGTGCCCGATTCTGTTGCTCGCCGGCTCTTCGCCTGCCCCGGCCGCTGAAAAGCCGGTCGCGTCGGCGGAAGCTGGAGAAGCGGGCAGCGCCTCGGCCGAAGCGGCGAACTATGTAGCTTCGGCAGACGAGGCCGACGGCGGCACGCGGCAAGTTTCCGACACGCAGCCGGCCGCGCCATCGCCGGCCGACCCCGCTCCGGTGCAAGCAGCCGCCCACACCAATGCTAGCCCCGCCCCCGTGCCGTCGGTCGCCGAGCGCATCGCCAAGCTCGAAACGGCGATCGAGGCCGATACCAAACGGCTGCAGGAAGTTCGCGCCGAGTTGGACAACCCCCAGAGCGAATACGTCAAGGCCGAGAACAACTTTCGCGCCCTCGAATCGCAAAAGTCGGAAATGCAGCAGCGGATGGCCGAGCTCGACCAGACCGGCCACTCGGACGATGCCGCCCGGCTGCAAGTCGAATTGAATGAGCTCGAAGGGAAATGGACCCTCGGCAAGGAACGCTTCGACCTGGCGATCGCCGAACGCAAGGCCATGCAGGAGAGCGTTGCCACGCTCGAGCGCAAGGTCGAAGCCAATCGCGCGTCGGTGGCCAAGCTGCGCAATGTCGGCGAGCCGACTGCGGTCGCGGCGGCGCCCGCGGTCACTCCCCCGGCAGTCCCCCCCACACCACAAGCGCCTGCCCCCACGCCGGCGCCGGTGGCCGAAGCGCCCGCCGCCCCCCCGACGTTGCTGGCCGTGCCGACGATGCTGGGCAATCCGCTGGCCGATGCCGCGCCGGCGAACCCCGCACCCTCGCCGGCAGCGCCCGCTCCGTCGGCTTCTAAACCGGCCGAGAAAGTTTCGAAGGAGCTGGCCGCGGCCAACGAGGCGGTTCAGAAGCGCCAGGCCGAAGCCGCGGCGGCCGAAGACGAAGCCCGCACGATCACCGACCGGCTCGATAACCTCGGGCAAGACATCGAGCAGCAGCGGCAGCTTCGCGACACGGCCCGCAAGACGGTCGACAACTCGGAGCGGACGCTGCAGAACCTCAACCAGGAGTTGTTCCGTAAGTTGATGGCCGGCGAAAAGATCGACGGCGTGCAGGAACAGATCGAAGAAGCGACCCGCCGACTGCGCGACAATCGCATCAAGTCGCGCGACTTCAGCACCCGGCTCGACGAGTTGCAATCGCACCTGGCCCGCTTGCAGGCCGAAAAGCTGACGGCCGCGGTCAACCTGGCGCAAAAGCGCGAAGACGCCGCCCGAGCCCAGGCCGTCGTCGAGAAGCTGAAGAACCCGTTCACGCTCCGCAACTCGCTGCAATGGCTGCTCGATCACGGCCCGCGGATCGTCACCATTCTCGTCGCCCTGGCGCTGTTCATGTGGGTGTCGCGGGTGGGCGAGTCGCGGTTGATCGAACTGACGGCCAAGCGCGGCCGCCGCGGCAGTCGCGAGGAGCGCGAAAACCGCGCCAAGACGCTCTTGGGCGTGTTCCGCAACGCCGCGAATATTGTGCTCGTGGCCGGCGGTATCGTGATGATCCTCGACGAAATCGGCTTGCCGGTCGCCCCGATCATCGGCGGTGCGGCGGTCTTCGGCTTGGCCGTGGCCTTCGGCGCCCAGAGCTTGATCAAAGACTATTTCGTCGGCTTCATGGTGCTGCTCGAACAGCAGTACCTGATCAACGACGTCGTCCAGATCGGCTCGATCAGCGGGCAGGTCGAACGCATCAGTTTGCGCATCACCGTGCTGCGCGATCTCGAAGGGCGCGTCCACTTCATCCCCCACAACCAGATCAACACCGTGACCAACCTCACGCACGGCTGGTCGCGGGCGGTGTTCAACATCGGCGTGGCCTACAAGGAGAACGTCGATCACGTCATCGAAGTGCTGACGTCGCTGGCCGACGAACTGCGGCACGACGACGGCTTCAAGCTGTTGATCCTCAGCGATCCGGTGATGCTGGGGGTCGACGCCTTCGGCGACTCGGCCGTGGTGATCAAGTTCTACATTCAGACGCGGCCGCTGCAGCAGTGGACGGTCAAACGTGAGATGCTTCGCCGCATCAAGAACGAGTTCGATCGCCTGGGGATCGAGATTCCCTTCCCGCACGTGACGATCTATCGCGGCAATCAAAAGATCGAAGGCCGGCTCGAATACGAGTCGGACGACGAAGATCACAATCGCGACGCGGCGTAGTAGGCGGGTGGTTGCGAGTTCACTACCCGCAACCGGGGCGCATTACATCTGAGGTATACCCGTCGGTCGCGGGTCAAACTGGGCTCAATCTGGAAACGCCGTCTGCACCGCCTTACGCGCGCAATCTAGGTCTTGGCTGTAGTTCGGGTTGTCAAGGATAACTTTGGTGAGCTGCCGCTGGAGTCGAATTTCCAGCTCCCAAAGCATGCGCTCCTCCAATGGATCGGCAAACGAATATTCGCCTTGATCGCTGCACCGAAAGAGGAAGCTCCAAAGAACCAGGGCCTCCTCTCCGGTAAATTCAACCGCAACTCGGTCCGGGACTGTCATCCCGCCATCGTACCGCGCAGACTCTGCGATCCCGAAGAATCAGTCCGTCAGGTAGTGTGGTTCACTCTGGCGCAGAGAGTTTTTGGCTCGCCGCACCGGCGACGGGTAGAATCCGGACATGGCCGACATTCGCCAACGCCGCTGGTTTCAGCTTTCCTTCGGGACGGTGCTCCTGGTAATCGCAGCGGTGTGCCTGTTTGTCTCCATTCGGGCTGCAGTCGCCAATGATCGTACGCTCGCAATCCAGGCAGCAGTAATGGGGGGTGCATTAGCGCTTCCCATTGGCTTAGCGCTCGTACTGAGAATGGGCCGGATTGCCCCATGACCCGCGACCATCGGCATAAGCCAGCTCCGAACGTCAGCGTCGCGATTCTTGTGGGCCGCCCCGCCCCTCTCTAAAATCAACCCCTTGCGCTACGGCCCCGCCGACTGCCCCAGCGGCGCCGGCCGCGCTTGCGGTTCGCGAGGCGTCACACTTTGCGGCCCGGGGGGGTTCAGCTTGCTCCGGGGTCGGTGACCCCGCCTACAAGGTTTTGCCTCGGGGTGTCTGACGTGGCGGACCCCGGCTACAGATCGACGTCGATTGCTGCTGGGGAATTAACCCCGGCTACGAAAGAAAACTCAACTGCCTGAACGGAGCCAAATCATCGTGCCAGCCGACAAGAAAGCATCGCAGACCCTGAAGATCGCCGTCATCGGTGGGGACGGAACCGGGCCCGAAGTTGCCGCCGAAGGGATGAAGGTGCTCGCGGCCGTCGCCAGGCTCGAAGGCTTCACCTACGAGTCGACCGACTTCGACTTCGGCGGCGATCGCTACCTGCGCACCGGCGAGATCCTGCCCGCGGGCGCCATCGACGAGCTGCGCAAGTACGACGCCATTTACCTCGGCGCGATTGGCCATCCCGACGTCGCCCCCGGCATTCTCGAAAAAGGGCTGCTGCTGGAAACGCGCTTCCAGCTCGATCAATACATCAACCTGCGGCCGGTCAAGTTGCTGCCGGGGGTCGAGACGCCGCTGAAGGACAAGACTTCCGACGACATCGACTTTGTCGTCGTCCGCGAGAACACCGAAGACCTGTATTGCGGCGTCGGCGGTTTCCTCAAGAAGAACACGCCCGACGAGGTCGCCACGCAAGCGGCGGTTTACACCCGCAAGGGGTGCGAGCGCTGCATCCGCTGGGCCTTCGAGTTCACGCGCCAGCGAAACAGCCCGAAGAAGAAGCTCACGCTCGTGGCCAAAACCAACGTGCTCACCTACGGGCACGACCTGTGGTGGCGCACCTTCCAGGATGTCGCCAAGGAATATCCCGACGTCGAGCCCGACTACAACCACGTCGACGCCTGCTGCATGTGGATGGTCAAGAATCCCGAGTACTACGACGTGATCGTCACGACGAACATGTTCGGCGACATCATCACCGACCTGGCCGGCATCTTGCAGGGGGGGATGGGCGTGGCCGCCGGCGGCAACATCAACCCCGACCCCGGCGGCACCAGCATGTACGAGCCGATGGGGGGGAGCGCCCCCAAGTACACGGGCAAGAACGTCATCAACCCGATCGCGGCCATCAACGCCATGGCCATGCTGTTGGAACATTCGAGTCAGCCCGCGGCGGCCGCGCGCGTCAACAAGTCGGTGGCCCAAGTCACCGGCACGAAGATGAAGAGCCAGGCCGCCGGCAAGATGGGCTATAGCACCACCGAGGTCGGCGACCTGGTGGTGGAGAATTTGTAGACGCTGGAGTGCGTCTCATCCGCCGGGGACTGGTCCATTTTCGGTCTCACCACGTCGACTTCAGCCGACAATCGCCGACCGAAACATGGACCTGTCCCCCTCCCCGCATGCTCGCAAATTCGTCGCGATCTGAAACACCACGTGCGCAAAGGGCACCAAGGTGCACCAGGCCGAACGGCGGACCAGGCCGATAAGATCGGCTCGCTCGCGGCGAATTACCTGCTGACACCTTAGTGCTCTGCGTGCACTTGGCGGTTGGGATGCACCGAGGTTTTCCCTCGCCTCGTCGGACGTCGTGCAAAAAACCCCCAACCCATCCGCACCATCGCACCCAGAACGCCGAGCGGAGGACCCAAGAACATCGGCATCAGACAAAAGGTCGCCCACCGAAAAACTCCGTCGCTGCGCAGACCGGGTTCGGCGAAAAAGTATCGAGCGACGATAAGCGCCAGGGCCAGCAACGCTCCCTCGACGAAGCCCTTGAGCAAGTCGCTCCGCCACGCCGCGAGTTGCCTCCTGAGCAACAGCACCGATGATGCCAGCAAGGCGCTCGCCAAGAACGCGATCGGAATTGCGTAATCGATCAGATCCTCCTGGTGAAAGAGCTTCCAATCGGGGAGATATGCGAGCCCAACGAAGGCCAGCGTAGCCATGATACCGGTAATCGCTAACGCGCGACGATAAAGTCCATCGCGCTGAGTCATGGTCATCATCCTGCCTCCGCTAAGAATTGATTTGTCGCGCCGAATAACGTGTTGGATGTGACATAGCTAGCCGAAACTCCGGTGCCACCGGTAGCGCATGGGCCGTGTCCGGCGCGAGGGGCGCTGAGCAATCAGTTCATCGATATCCACGCCTGAATTGATATTCGCCGCCGCGGTAGCACTTCTTGGTGCTCTTCGTGCTCGTGGTGTTTAGAATGCACCAAGCCTAAGGAGAATCTACCGGATGGACCCGAATCCGTACGAAAGCCCGCCGCCGCTGCCCAGCCAGGACAATGACTCCGGGCCAATGTCCCAGCGCCTCGCGCGGCGCCGCGCTCCGACCGGCCCCAGCGCGCGGTGGTGGGGGATGCTGGTGCTGGCAATCGGCCTGGCGTTGTTGCTGTCGTGCGTTCCCGGGTTGGGGCTGCTGGCCGTGCTTGTCGCCGCGCCGCTGTTGTTTTACGGGGCCCGCCAAGATTGCCGGCAGCCGCCGAGGGACTATGGGCACGAACCGTTGAATCTCGCCGGCCAGGTCGCGGTCGGTATCGGCGTACTGTTTGCGTCGGGCGCGGCGTTTGCCGGAGTCTGCACCCCGATTAGTTTCAGCTTGATGTATCTCCCCAGCGTGTCGTTCGCCGACGAAGTCGCGTTCGTGGTGTTCGGGCTCAGCCTGTGCGCCGCGCTGGCCGTGCTCTATGCCGGCTATCGCACCATCCGCGCCGCCAGCAGCCCGTATACCGGCGGATCGGCCTTGCCCGAGAAGTTCGAGATGCCGCCTGAACTTGCCCAGCCACAGCCACAGCCACCGACGGCGAGCGACGATTCGCCGAAGTAACGGAACCCTGCGATGCAAGCTCTTCGCGATCACACGTTTCTCGGCATGACGCAAAGCCTGTGCCCCGAGTGCCTGGCCGTGGTGCCGGCGAAGATCATCGTCCGCGGCCAGCGCGTCTACTTTCGCAAGCACTGCCCGACGCACGGCTCGCGCGACGACTTCATTTGTTCCGACGTCGCCTGGTTCGATCGCCTGGAGTACAGCTTGCCCGGCCGCGTCCCCGAGCGGTTCGGCACTTTGCCCGAGCGCGGCTGCCCGCTCGACTGCGGCCTGTGCACCGAGCACGAGCAGCACACCTGCGTGGGGCTGATCGAATTGACCAGCTCGTGCAACCTGAGCTGCCCGATGTGCTACGCGTCCAGCGGCCCCGGCGGCGAGCACTTGCCGCTCGAGCAGATATTCCGCGCCATCGATCGACTGGTGGCGGTCGAAGGCCGCGCCGAGGTCGCGCAGCTCTCCGGCGGCGAGCCAACGATCCATCCGCAGTTCGAACAGGTGCTCGATTACGCCTGCGCCCAGGCAATCGACATCGTGATGATCAACACCAACGGCGTCCGGCTGGCGCACGACGCCGCGCTGTTGGACTTTCTCGCCGAGCGCCGCCGCCGCATCGAGATCTACTTTCAGTTCGATGGCTTCGACGCCGAGGGTTGCCGCCGACTGCGCGGCGAGAACCTGGTCGATCTCAAGCTGCGGGCGCTCGCGGAGCTCGGTCGCCGCGACATCCGCTGCACGCTGGTCGCTACCTTGCAGCCGGGCGTGAACGATCACGAAATGGGGGCCCTCGTGCGATTTGGCGCCGAGCGCCCCTGGATCACCGGCATCAGCTTTCAGCCGGCGACCTACTCGGGCCGGCACGTGCTCCCCGAGGAGCTTGAGCGGCGAATCACCTTTCCCGACGTGATTCGCGGAGTTGCCGCTCAGACCGACGGCATGTTCGCCGAAAGCGACTTCATGCCGCTACCGTGCGCACATCCCAACTGCCACAGCCTGGCGTATGCCTATCGCGCTCGCGGTACGCTAACTCCACTCACGCGGTTTATCGACGCCCGCGAACATCTCGAGCTGCTGGCCAACGGCATCACTTTCACCCGTCCGCGTGCCCGCGACCTGATTCAAGAATATCTCGGCAGCCTGTCGTGCTGCGGGGGCGATTGCGGTTGCGGGCCGACCGCCGGGCGCGAACAACAACTGCCCGTCGAGCAGCCGGCATCGCGGGCAGGCTTGCCCGTCGTCGAGCTCGGCGCAGTCCAACCCGCCGGCGAGTCGATCGCCGACGAATTCTTCCGCCGAGCTTTGGCCGAAGATCTCGCGCCCGAAGACGTCTTCCGCATCACGATCACGTCGTTCCTCGACGTCTACAACTTCGACGTTCGCCGCGTGATGAAGTGCTGTACGCACCACGTGCTCCCCAGCGGGCATGTGATCCCGTTTTGCGCGTACAACGTGCTGTATCGCTCCGGTCACGTCGCCCTGCCGAAGCTGGTCGATCAACTCAGCCGCGAGGCAATGGAGATCCCGGCGGGAACGTCCGACGATGCTGACTCCCCCTCTCCCCTTGTGGGAGAGGGTGCCAGCGACGTGGCATCGTCGCTGGCGGGTGAGGGGGCGCACGAAGTGCCTTTGACGTCACGCTCGGGTGCCGCGGCTGGCTTGTCGAGCAGTGCCAATCGCGACTCGAACGGCACGCGGCACAACGTCGAACTGCGCGTTCTCGGCTCGGCCGAATCACCATGACCGCCACCTGGCCCTACGCCGCGATCATGTTGGCCGCCATCGCCTCGGGCGTATTGGTCAGCCGACGCTCGCAAAGTCGGCTCCCGCTGGATCGCGGGCAACGGATCGGCATTGCCATCGGCGCGTTCGTCGGCGGCATGGTCGGCGCCAAGCTGCCGTTTTTGCTCGCCGATTGGCCATCGCTCGTCAGTGGGGTCGGCTGGTTCGAGAGCGGCAAGACGATCCTCTTCGGCCTGGTCGGCGGCTACTTTGGCGTCGAAATCGCCAAGTGGGCGACGGGCATCACGGTGAAGACCGGCGACTCATTCGCCGTGCCGGTGGCGGTCTCGGTCGGCGTGGGCCGGCTGGCCTGCTTCGTCGGCGGCTGCTGCTACGGCACGCCGACGCATCTTCCCTGGGGAGTCGACTTCGGCGATGGCGTCTGCCGGCACCCCACCCAGTTGTACGAGAGCGCGTTTCATCTCACGGCCGCCTGCGTGCTGGCCCTGCTGCGCCGCGGCGGGTACTTTCGCGGGCAACTGGTGAAGCTCTACATTCTCGCCTACCTGGCGTATCGCTTTGCGACGGAATTCATCCGCCCCGAGCCAGTGCTGGCCGCCGGCCTGACCGGCTATCAGCTCGCCGCGCTGGGGCTGGTGCCGATCTTCGTCTGGCTGTGGTGGCGCGACGCCCGGCAACTGCCCGCCGTGCCCAACCCGGCGGTGCTCCCCGACGCGAGCGTTTAGCGGTTGGCAGCCAAACCCTGTGCCTGACAATCAGCGAGTCACGACACATCCCCGAGTGAACTCAACAGCTTGTCGGGCACGATAAACGATGCGCCGAAAAGTTCGTTGCACCCCTCGCTTGTCCATTGCTCGAACGTTTTCGAGGGATACGCGACACCTTGGGTGACCAGTCGATCGCCAGCGACTTGCTGCGAGACATGCCGCATCGTGCCGATTCTCACGCGATTGGCCTGGCACCGCGCCAGAAGCAGACGGAATTCCTCCGCTGAAAACAGTTGCGTATCGCAATAGTTCTCGTGGTCGGGCTCGTCGGAAACCGAGTACAATCCCGCGAACAGCACCTTCTTGGCGTACGACTGCCGGAGTTGCTCTCGTCGATGCGCCTCGGCAATCGAGCGTCGCCGCTCTGCTTCCTGCCGTTCGGTCGCGAATACGATCTTCGCCGCCGCAATGTCGTCGAGCCCCTGCTCCTTAAGATATGCCTTGGCGAAGCTCGGAAACTTCGTGTTGCCGAGCACGTCGCGCAAATCTGGAGCAGCGTAATCGTCTCTCTTCGACGAGGCTGTCTCTGCGGGCGAATACTGGGTTCCGCAGGCATGGCACACATGCTGCGCTGGATAGCGTCGCTGCCAACGCTCGATACATGCCTCGGCCTTACATTGGGGACAATGCGGGAAAACCGTGTAGTAGCCGAAGTCGGTATGACCAGGCGGTGCCATATCGACATACAGATCGAGTCGCTGTTGTTGTGCGGTGCTGAGCGCCCGCACGAAAGTGTCGAGGTCATTAAGACGGGCAGACGCGGCACTTTGACCAGTCGCACCGAGTTGCAACCTGTCCTCGGCAAGCATCGCTTCGAAGATGGACCTTAGTAACTCCAACGCCCGCGACGAAAGCGGCGAGCTTGTCCAAAAGCTGTACCAGCGGGGTTGCACTCTTGGAAAGACTTTGGCAATGGCAGTTTCCAGTTCCAATCGCGATACGATGCCGTCTAATTGCGACTGCGTGTCCTGAGATTCGGGAGGTCGGTAGATCGTGCCTGCACAGCCGGCAAGTCGCTGCGGCGTTGCATTCGCAGGGCAAGAGTCACACATCGCCGCTAGCTTTTCAACTCCACCGACAAGGGCGAACTCTCGACTGATCATGAATCCAGCACACGGGTAAAGCCAGGTCTCCCCTGGCTGTCCGTCGTGCGAGTCGACATGCATGTATCCAGTAACGCAAACATCGCCGCAGATTCCCCGTCGGCGATTGCTGGTGGGCAAACATGCCGAATACGTTTGCGCACTCCAAGTGCAGGCCAAGGCAGCTTTGGGGTCGTGCGCGGCGGTCTCCGCGCGGAGATCGCAACATTGAGCCAAAGCCCATCGCACAACCTGAAGAGTGTCGGCCATCGCATGCCTCGCGCCTGTCAAACGAGCAGCGTCGACAACTTGAACTGGAACCAGCGCAAGAACCGCATGCCGTCATTTTAACCGATGGATACCTGCCACACCCTTCAAGCGCACGCTCCCGGCACCGCGACAAGGTTCAAGCAGCCAATGACGAAAACGCGGCGACGCTGCTACGGCCCCTTCGATCCGCCTGCGCGATCGCCGCGCTCGGACTCGTCGCGGGTCATCACCTTGAGGTTTGAGAAGTTCGCTTCGTCCCCTAAAACGTCCGTGACCAAGGCCAGGAACTTCGGCGGCGCGTCGTGCCAGGCCCGCGAGAACCAACGTCGGAGCAGCCCTGGACAGGCCTTGACGATCAGCAGCCATTCGCCTGGCCATTGCAGCATCAGCCAGAAGGGCAGGCCGCTGTACTCGGCATCGAATGCCCAGCCGTAAAAGCTGTGTTCGTAAACCGAGCCACACTCGACGCCGCGACTGTGCAGCTCTTCGCGCAGCAACTCGGCCACGTTGCGTCCGCCCGGCCGGACGATCTCTTCGTTCTCGTCGTACTCGGTGTCGTCGGGGAGCGTCGCAGAGAACGTGATGAACTTCTCGAGCCACATGGCCACGCACCTCGCTACGGCAATGCCTGGCAACCATCTTTACCGAGGGACGATTTCGCTGGTGCGCTCGGTCGCCGGATGTTCGCCGCGCACCGTCCCCTCGTCGTACGAGAGCGACGTCTCGTAAAACTCGATTCGCCCGCCTGGGTAGCTTCCCTCGCCCGAGGGCCGAAACGTCAACAGCGGCAGATCGTGCGCCCCGTCGCTGATGAAGCCGCAACCGTCGGCGGTCGTCCCCAGCCGAAACGACTCCTGCCCTTGCGAAAAGAACCGCGCCAGAGCCATCGGCTGCGCCTGCGCGAGGTTGCGCCCCAGTTGAATGGCGCCGTTGGGGTCGAGCGGCGCGTCGCCAAAGGCGTCGGCGCGCCCCACGCGCAGCACGCCGGTCAACCAGGCGTCGTCGGCCACGGTCAGTCGCGCTGCCGGGGCCGCGGCCGGTTGCGGGTCGATCTGCAGCTTGTCCTGACCGTCGAGCGTGACCGCGGTCGAGGTGTAGTTCGGACCGTAAATTCCCAGGCGGCCCTGGGCGTCGACGCGCAGCCCACCGACGGCCTGGCCGTTGAGCGTGATCGACAATGCATCCCCCGGTTGTCGCAGATCGATGACCAGCGGCCCGCGTTGTGGAGCCAACCGGGCCCCCAGCGCAAAGGCCACGATCAGCAGCAACACCACGACCAGCAGCGGGGACCTGTTCATTGGTTGGTTCCTGTTAGCGGAGCAGCGGCTTGTTGTCGAGGAAGATCTGGCGGCTGGGGTCAATCGGACCCCGGAAATCCGCGGCGCTCCAGCCTAGCAGGGATCGTCCCCCGCTGGCCCAATTTGGCGCTTGTCGCCACCACTCCGCAGCGTGTTCCCTGGGTGCTGCTGACCAATTTCTGCGTGCAGCGCCGCTGCGATTGCTAGCAGGCGGCCGCCGGCTGCGGCAGGTTTTCTGGCTGCGGAAACGCTGCCCGGCGTGCCGATGATGCCAATGACAACGCCTATTCCGCACACTTGCGCGGCCGCCGACGGTGCGCCGCGTCCTGCCCGAAATCCCGCCTGACCTGCCCGCCCTCAAGGAGGGGAAGATGCGTAAACTTTTCCGGCGTCTCAGCCCGTGCATGGCCCTGGGACTCTTGGCCGCTGTTGGTTCCGCGTCGCCGGCTGTGGCCGCCGCGCCGGGCGAAAGCGGACCGGCGCTCGTTTCGCCGACGGTCGAGGGAGCCTTGGCCGGACCGCGACGGACATCGAGGGCGACGGTTCGCTCGTCGACCACGCCGTCGCGCAGCAAGTGGACGGCCGCCAAGACGACCGAAAGCCGCTACGCAACGGCCGACGCGCCGGCCGAGCCGGCGTTCAGCCAGGCCGTGGCCAACAGTTGGCGGCGCTCGTCGCGGGCCACGGTTCGCTCGACGACGCGCACGCCGAGTCGCGTGCAGTCGTCGGCCGCCGCGAGCAACGTGGCGTCGGTTGCGACGCCCACGCCAGTCGTCGACACCACCACCGGCGACGAAGCGCCGGAACCGAACAATGCGTCTGACGTGGCCCAGGTATCGGCAACCAGCGACTCGACGAGAGGCCAGTCGACGACTAGCCAGTCGGCGGTGGACAGCGCCGCGATGCCTGCCCTGACCGGGCCGAACAACGAGGCCGCCAGCAGCCAGTCGCACGCTACCGTGGCGGCGACCACCGCCTCGCCCGCGCCGGCACAATCGATCGCCAGCACTCGACAAGCTCTGCCGGCCGCTGCGACCGCGACCAAGGTCGAGGTCGCCGCTGGGCCGGCGGCAACTTCGCAACCGACAACCCCGCGTGAGACAATCGCCACCACGGGCACGCCGTTGGCCGAGCGCCGAGCACTGTTGGGCCACCCCGTGGCGCGGTTACGCAGCGCCATTCAGGCTGGCCGGGCCGACGTGCAGCAGGCGACGGTCGCCTCGCCCGACGGTTCGCAAACGGCAGCCGCCGGCGTGCAAGCCGCCGGATTTGAAGGGACCGTGATCCGCGACGTGCCGCTGGCCGAGGCGGAATCAATTCCGGCCCCGCAGTCGACGATGTCGCCCGACGCCAGCGGGCTGGCCGCCGGGACTGTCTCCGAGTGCAGCGAGTGCGGCGACGGTTGCGTCGACGATTGCTGCGTCGAATGCCCGCGTCGCCGGCCGCTGTTGGCGCTGATCGACAAGCTCGACGAGTGCAAAGCCAAGTGCCGCGCCTGCTGCAATCAGGAAAGCTGGAACAACTGCAATTGCAACGGCAGCTATAAGTTTCCCGTGCCGCCGTTGTACACGTATCACTGGCCAGGTCTGTACTCGGCCGAACTGATGACCGACTACCACAGCCCGTGGCGCTTCCCGCCGCTGAAGCGCTACACGCCCGAGGTGCCGCGGGCGGGGGAAGGCCCTCCGCAGCCGCTGACGATGGTCGTGCCGACGAGTCATCGCGAGCAGCAAGGTACGTCGGCGGCCCAACCGCAATCGACGGTGCAGTCACCGAATGCTGCGGCGAAACCGCGGAGCGCAACGGCGAACTCGCGGCCGGCGCCGAAAGTGGTGCCGGCGGCCGACACCGCGGCGATTGCCCGACCGGCGGCAAAAATGCCGCCAGCCGCGACGGCGCGGATCGTCGGCGAGGCCGAGCCGACGAGCAAGAAGATCTGCCGCGCCTATGGGATTGCGGAATAAGCCGCCAGTCGCCGCATTCGAATCATCCGAAGCGGCATAAGTTGACGGTGAACAATCGTCGCGTGACGGGGAGCACCGTGGTGATCGCGCGCAGCCCCCAGCTGAATCGCTGGCGGTAATGGTTCATCACCGAGTCGACTTCGAGCACGCGGAACCGCGGGTCCCAGCTTTCGATTTCGTGCACGTCGTCGATTCCCCAGCGGAATTCGGCGCCGGTGATGCGGACCGCTTCGAGCTTGCGGCTGTTGCGTTGGGCCAGCCGGCCGCAGGTGTCGAAGGCGACCAGCGCGCCCGCAAAGCGATCGGCGATCATCGTGAACAGCCGGCGAACGTCGGCTTCTTCGAAATACAGCAAGACCGCCTCGGCCAGGATCAGCACCGGGCCGGCGCCGGCGGCCGCCGCGACGGTCTCGGTCCAGCCGGGCTCGAGCGCCGACATGGCCAGAAAGCGGCGACGCTCGCTCTCGGCGAAAAAGCGGCGACGCACTTCGATGGCGTCGGGCAGGTCGAGGTCGAACCAGCGGACGCGACCGTTATCGAGCCGCTCGAAGCGGGTGTCGAGGCCGGCGCCGATCTCGACGACGGTGCCGTCGGGGTGTTCTTCGAGGAACTTCTGCGTCCAGCGATCGAAGATCGTGGCCAGCACGCAGGCGACGACTTGCGTGAGCTTGGTCTCGCGCTCGAATCGCTCGAAATCGTAATCGAGCGCGGCGACGATTTCGGCCGCCTTGGGATCGCGAAGAATGGGCTGGGCCTCGCGCGACTCGCGCGCTCGGGCCCAAAGCGGAATCAGCAGCGTCTCTTGGACGGTGCCCAGCGTGGTGACGTCGATCTTGGAGGTCGTGGCCACGTGGTGCGAGATACCTTGGTGAGGGAGGTGTTCGGCGAGCCGGTTTGATCAGGCCAGACAGGCCACTTTGGCGGCCGCGTCGGTCCCTTGCAAGGCCTCGAGCTGGTTGGCGGCTTCTTCCAACGGGCGTGTTTTGGCGATCCGGGCGGCGAACTCGCGACTGCGCGTGGTGACCGACGGCGTCTCGAGCAGATACTGCAGTTTGTCGGCGACGCGCCGCGCCTTGTACTTGCGCGGCCACAGATGGGTCGAGACCTCCAGCCGTTCGAGCCGTTGCGCGTTGTCGGGCTGATCGTAGATCATGGGCACCACGAGCTGCGGCACGCCGGCGGCCAGCGAGTGGCCGATCGTGCCGATGCCGCCATGGTGCACGAATACCGCGGAATGAGGCAGCAATTGTTCGAGCGGCACGAAATCGAAGTGCTTGACGCCGGCCGGCAACCGCGGCGGCAACTGCTCGGGATGCGGCGTCAACAACACCGCGCGGCGCCCGAGTCGCCGCACCGCTTCGATCGAGGCTGCGAAGAACTCCTCGGCCTCGCGCATGACTGAACTCTGAATGAACACGATCGGCGGTTCGCCGGCGGCCAGGTACTCGGCCAGTTCGGGGCTCGGCGGCGCCGGCTCGGCATAGTCGACGGGGAAACCGGTGAGCACGGTCTGCGATGGCCAGTCGGGCTGCGGCGGATTGAACCAATCGGGAAACAGCCCCAACACGAGCTGCGGCGAGTTCCACCACCCCTTCATCAAACGGCCCACCGACGGCAGGCCGAGGCTCTCGCGGAACTCGTTGGTGACCGGACCGACTCCCATGTCGATGATCCAGTCGATGAACCGATCGAGCCCTTTGGGCACCCAACGCGGAATCCAGTTGGGCAATCCCGGCGGATCGTAGATGCTGCGAAACCACATCGGCTGCAAATGCACCGTCGCCAGCGGCACGCCCAATTGTTCCTGCGCCACGCGGGCGCCGAAGGCGTAGCCTTGCGCGGCCACGACGGTCTCGCCAGGCACGTACTCGTCGCGGACGATGTTGTAGATCTTTTCGACTTGCTGCTTGACGAGCTCACCCATTTCCTTCAGGGCGCGCAAGCCAGACCAGTCGGACTGGCCCATGAGAAAATCGTTGTAGTCCTGTTCGGTCAGGTTTTCGATGAAGCCGACGCCAGCGCGCTCGATGATCTGCCGATAGTGCGCGTTGGCGACCATCGTCACCCGGTGCCCACGCGCGGCCAGCGTTTTGCCAACGGTCAGAAAGGGGAGCGTGTCTCCCAGGCTGCCGATCGAAATCAAGATCGCGTGCATAGTTGGGGAGAAGTCCGGGGCTGCGTACGGTCGCGCGGCGGTGGGCTTAACGCAGTGCTTCCAGCGGTTTGATTCTCATGGCCGAAAGCGCCGGCAACAAGCCGCCGACGATGCCCATCGCAATCGAAAACACCAGGCAAGAGACCATGATCCAGATGTCGACCTGGAAGGAGAACTCGACGGTGCGGCTGCCGACATTGGCGTTCTGCGTAAAGCCGTTGATCAGATAGCCCAAGCCGGAGCCCAGCACCCCGCCGACCAGCGAAATCAGCGCCGCCTCGATCAAGAACGAAAACAGGATCGCGCGGGCCTGGAAACCCATGATCCGCATCACGGCGATGTCTTTGATGCGCTGACCGATGGCGGCGAACATGGTGGTCATCACGCCGAACACGGCGCCGGTCCCCATGAACCAGGCAATCACCCAGGCGGCCAGTTGCAGCGTCTGCATCTGTTCGGCCTGCTTGGCGTAGTACTGCGGCTCGGTATAGGCTTCGACGTTCATTTGCCGGTTCGACGCCAGGCTCTCGGCGATGCGCTGGGCCGAAGCGGCACTGGGCGTGCGAAGCACCACGGTGCTGTAGGAGCCTTCGCGCTTGAACTGGCTGGCCAGCTCGCTCAGGTCGCACCACACTTCGGACTCGAGGGCCGAGCCCTGGGCGTCGAACACGCCGCAGACGCGCCACCGCTTGCGGCCCATCTCGAACGTATCGCCGACGTGCAGATTCTGGCCGGTCTCGACCGAGCGGCCAATCATGACTTCGCTCTGCCCGGCGCGCAGCGCGCGCCCCTTGATGACACGGATCGCGGTATGAACTTGAAAGACGATCGGCTGCACGCCGCGCAGTTGCAGCGCCGTGTAGTCTTGCGTGCGGGGATTGAAGCGATTGGCATTCAGGAACATCTCGCGACTGGCCAGGATCCGACTGCCGGGCAGCCCCTTCTCATCGCGAATGTGCTCCAGCGCCGAGATCGTGTCGCGCGGCAAGTTGCTGAGCACCTCGTCGGCGGCCCCCTTCGAGAGCACGATGACGTTTTCGGGCTCGCCGCTCTGGCGGCACACGGCGGTAATGCCGCTGATAAAGGCCAGCATCAGCACCAGACCGAACACGACCAGCGTGAAACCCAGCGCCGTCATCAGCGTCGTCTTCCAACGCACGATCAGGCTGCGATAGTTGTAAGACACCGGCACCTGGCGGATATCGACCAGGTACTTAAGCAGGACCAGCCCCCAGAGCGGGAGCAGGCCCATCAATACCCAAGTCAACCAGATTGGCCACGTCACAGACATCGAAATCACGCAATGCGGGAGAAAACGTCGGAGACCTTTACCTTGCGGGCGTTCCAAGCAGGGAAGACGCTACCGACGAAGCCGATCGAGGCACCGGCCAGCGCACCCCAAGCCATGGCCTGCTGCGCTACGGGAAAAACCAACAAGAAGCCGGTGAACCCCTCCGAGGGGAGCTTGCCCGCCTGCGCCAGTGCCGAAGCACCCCAGGCAATCGCCGCGCCGGCAAAACCACTCAGGGCGCCGATCAGCATCGCTTCGCCGACAACCATCGCCACGATGTGCAGCGGCTGAAAACCCAACACCTTGAGCACCGCCATTTCGACGCGTCGTTCGCGTGTCGAAATGCTGATGCTGTTGGAAAGCAAAATGATCATGTCGATCGACAAGATCAGCGCCACGAAGTCGATGATGAACAGAATGACTTGCCCCTTCTCGACGAACCGCGCCACGCCCGACGATTCGGTCTCGACCTTGAGCGCGGGCTGGCTATTGGCGAAGTCGTGCTGAATCTGCGAAATCACCCGCGGCGCCAGGCTGGCATCGCGCAGTCGCAACCACACCAGGCTGACCGTGTCCTTGTTGCCGGTTCCTTCGGCGAAGTAGTCGTCGCGAAAGAAGAAACTCAGTGGATAAACCCCGGCCGGCATGACTCCGACGATCTTGAAACGCAAATCCCGGCCTGCCGTCGACGTGCTGAAAAACGTGAACTGTTGCCCGACCTTCCAGTTCATGGCCTGCATCAAGGTCGACCCCATCAGCACGCCCGATTTCTCCTTCTTCATCGCCTCGATGGCGGCGGGGTCAACGTCTTCGAGGCCGCCATGCATCCGCGTGAGATTCTCGACGCGGGTTGCAAAGCCCAGTCCGGCGCGGTCGCTGCGCAGCGTGCGGTCGAAGAAGCCGACATACAGGTTCCAGGTCGTCCAGTCCTCGACGCCTTTGATGCGCGTCAGCCGGGGAATGTAGCGAACGGGAACTTCGCTGGGGGCGACCCAACGCTCGGTGACGATCAGTTTCGCCTGACTGGCTTCGGTCGAAAGCTGCTTGCGCACCGAGGCGACGACCGACAGCACCACCACGCAGATCGTCACCAGCACCGTCACGGCCAACGCAGTGAGCGTCGTGCGGAGTTTATTCCGACCGAGGTTCTTGAGCATTAACAGCAGAAACTTGCTCACGGCTACTCGGCAGCAATGGCGTGTGGATCGGCTACGGATGAGCAGGGCACATGGTCAACAGCAGCGACATTCGCTGTCGTTATCGGCGGTGAACTCGTCGGGGGGCCCTTAATGCGGTTGCTCGGCCAGCGTCGGCACGGGGTTCGGCGCCCCGACCGCGGGATTTACCCGCCGCATCGGCAACGGGCGGTTGGCGTCGCAGCGATCTTCGATCAGCCGTCCGCTGTCGATCCGCAACAAGCGGCGTGTCCGCGCGGCGACGGTAGGATCGTGCGTCACCACCAGTAAGGTCTTGTGCAATTCCTCTTGCAACAACTGTAGCAAGTCGAGGATTTCCTTCGACTTCTTGGTGTCGAGATCGCCCGTGGGCTCGTCGGCCACGATCAGCGCCGGATCGGTCACCAACGCCCGCGCGATGCCGACGCGCTGCTGCTCGCCCCCCGACATCTGCCCGGGCCGGTGATGCTCGCGGTGATCCAGGCCAACGGCTCTAAGCACCATTCTGACCTGCTCGCGGCGGCGCCGGCCCGACATGTTCGTCAGTAGCAGCGGCAGCTCGACGTTTTCAAACGCCGTTAACACAGGGATGAGGTGAAAGAACTGGAAGACGAACCCAATGGCGTTGGTGCGCCAGCGCGCGAGTTGGGCTTCGTTCATCGCCGAAATCTCATGACCGTCGAAGAAGATCTGGCCGCTCGTTGGTTGATCGAGCCCGGCAATCAGGTTCAGAAGCGTTGTCTTGCCCGAGCCGCTGGGGCCGATGAGCCCGACAAAATCGCCGCGTTCGATCTCCAGATTGACCTCGTGGAGCACTTCGACGCATTCACTGCCGCGAAAATAGTGCTTCACCGCTCGATCGACACGCACCAGGATGTCCGGGGCGTAGCTCACGGCGACTCTCCTGACTCGGGCGCCGAGGTGTCTGCCGCGGGGACATCGAGCTGCATGCCTTCGGGGAGCTTGGGCGGCCTGACGCGGCGGCCATCGGCCAGCGGCTCGGCCCCGGCCATCAAGACAATCTCCCCTTTGGTCAGGCCGCTGCGGATCTCGACCTCTTCTCCGTCTGCAGCGCCGATCTCAACCTTGCGGCGGCGCGCCTCGAGACCATCGAGCACGAAAACGTAGGGAGGACTACCCTCTTCTTCGATCACCGCGCGCTTGGGCACGCGCGGCAACCGCTCGGCGGCGTTCGGGTCGTCCTTGCGCACGAACAACACCCGGCAATTCATGTCGACCAACAGGTGCTCGTCGGGATTGAGGACCCGCACCTTGACGATCACCGTGCCGCGGGCCTTGTTGACCAACGGCAGAATGCGATCGATTTTGCCCTCGTAAACCAGGTCTTCATAAGCGTCGGGGATCACTCGGCAGGGATCGCCCACGGCGATTCGCTGCAAGTCGGTTTCTTGCACCTCGACCTCGGCCTCCATGTCGTGGAGGTCGGCCAGCACGCAAAGGCTCTTAATGACCACCTCGGGGTGGATGCCTTCCCCCTCTTCGCCGTTCTTTTCGATCACAGTGCCGTCGTGCGGCGCCACCAGACGCGCGTTGTCGACCATGACTTCGGCCTTGCGCAACAGCGCTTCGGCCTGTTCGACTTGTGCTTCGGCGGCGGCGATCTGTTCGGGACGGGCCCCGTGCTGCAAAAGCAACAGGCTTTGCTCGAGGCTGGCAGCGTTCGCCCGCGCGCTGCGGTACTCGGTGGTGCGCAAGGTCATTTCGGCCTCGGTGATCACCGCCGGGTTACGCTCGCGCGTGGCGATCGCCCTCTTCAAATCCTGCTCGGCCTTGTCCAATTGATGCTTGGCCTGCTCCAGGAGAGCATTGGCCTTGGCGATTTCCTCGGGCTGCGCGCCGTTGCGCAGTTCTTCGAGCTTGCTTTGCCACTGCGCCAGAGTCGCTTTGGCCGATTCGACTTCCGCCTTGAACAAGCGATCGTCGATCTGCACGAGCAGATCGCCTGCTTTGACCTTTTGCCCGGCTTCGCAAGGGAACGAGACGATGTAACCGCCGACGCGCGGCGAAACGTTGATGCGGCGCCGCGGAGCCACGTAGCCGGTCAAATCGAGCAGGATGTCGCTCGATTCGCTCGAACCGAACACGAGCGCATCGACTTCGACAGGCGGCTTCTCGAAGTAGCCGGCCGAATTGGCCCACATGCCGGCCGCCACCAAGGCACCGCCAGTCAAGCTCAGCCAAAGCAGCATTCGCAGCCAGCGAACGCGGCGGCCACCACCGCGGCGCTCATCTTTGTCGAGTCGCAAGGAGCGAAGTTGCAGCGCAACCGGTTCCTCGGCCGGGGGAGCCGGGGCATCGACGGTGCGCGGTGCACGTTGGGTTTCTGTTGCCATAATCAGCCATCCACCGCGGCGCTCAAGGCCGGGTTAAGGAAGTTCAACTTCGCGTGATTGTTCAATTCGGACGCCAACGAGGTTCAGGCCAGCTCCGTCGCGCCTTGGGGCACTGCTTCGTTTTGTTTCCACTTCTCCGCACACCCCCCTGGAGCTAGCTCCGCGCCAGGTTGCGCCGTCACCGCCAAGATGTGATCGCCCACACGCAAGGTGCTGACGACGTAGCGATCGCCGGTCGGCCGATACTGAATGAGAAAACAGCCTTCGACGTCGGCATCGATCGCCGCAAAATCTTTCGGGCGGCCGGCCAGCCCAGTACCCAGCAGCTTTCCGACAGCTTCCTTGGCGCACCACAAGCGCGTCGGCCAGAATTCGTCGGGTTGCACTGCAGACAGCGACTCCAAGATGGCGGCTCCCGACTCGGTGGCAAAGTGCGTGATGATCTCGGCCGCTCGACCGTCGGCCGGCTCCAGGTCGATGCCCACCGGAACTGCGGAAGCCAGCGCCACGAACGTGGTGTCGGTGTGCGCCAAACTGATGTATGGCCAGGCTGGGTCGTCCGCCGGTTCGAGCATGGGGCGGCCCGCTGCATCGTGCCCCACGGTAAAGTCGGCTGGAAACGGATACAACGTGCCGTGCGTCTGATGCCACCACTGGCGAACGGCGTCCTTGACCGCCACTCGCGAAAACACCAACTGCTGACGCAACTTTCGGTTATCGAGAGCCCAGTAGGCAGGCATCTCCTGAGAACTCAAGAATATGCGGGCCGCCCAGTCAGGGTCAACATCCTTGAAATCTTGCTTCGTCGTCAGGGTGCAGACGCTGCCGGCTGGCAAACCAGGCACTGGCAGCACGTCGGCCGTCAGATAATGGCTGGGCAAACGCGTGCTATCGGAGTATTTCTGCGTCCATTTCCACACGAATTCCGACCAGCCGCTGACGCGCACCCAAACCGAGCCTTGCCCATCCTCGATTTCGATATTCGCGCGCAGTTTCTTGGTGTCGGGGTCGATTTCCGTAATCTCGATGCGGATCGGCGCCACGGTCCCGACCGGTGGCGTTGGGCAATAGAACTCCACCTTGTCGGCCCCCGTCGGCAAGATGCACTGCCCGTTGGCGATCGCCCACAAGCCGATGATCTGGCCGATACCGTCCATCAAGCACGGATCGGTGAGCAGCAGCGGATCGGGCTTCGAGGCGAACAGCTTGTCGGTCGGTCGCACCGCCAGCGCCGCGGAGGCCGCCGGATTGCCAAGTTCGTACAGTCCCGCCACGACGTGAAATGCCGGGCCGTGGAACATCCAGCGCAGCGGGTAGACCTGCTCGGCAGTGAACGGCCACGCTCCTCCATCGGGAGCGGCCATGTCGAACTGCACGTCCTGCCGATATTCGCTTCCCAAAACCACGATCACCGAAAAGCTCTGCTTCTCCTCGAAGATCGTCGAGCATTGAACGCGGGCGACGCCGGTCTCCGGGTCCACGCCCAGCAGCCGCGCTTGAATCGTGATGTCGATCGACGAGCAGTCGCGCATGCCGACCCAACGCTGGCCGCGCACGTTTTCAAAACCGATCAGCCCCAGCCCAGGGCACAGAATCGACGCCGCCTCGCTCATGAACTCCATGCTCACGGTCAGCGGCAGCACGGGCAGGCATTCCTGCACCGGCTTGTTGTTGAAGACAAACAAGTGGTCGTGCAGGAAGAGATCCTCGGCCAAATCAAGGCGTCGATAAATCCACAACTCCTGGTTCGGCTCCCAGTGCACAATCTCACCGAGGACCGGTAGTCGCGCCGCCAACGCTGGGTCGATCGTCGGCATCTCTGTTTCCGGCTGTGCGACTATCGCGGCCTCCACGCCTGCCGTATCGCCATTGCCGCCGGAGCTTGGCGAGGACGTGGCCGTCGCGTACTCGCGCGGCGCGGGGGCCGCGATGCGATTGCCCGAGGGGGGCGTTGCCGGGGGAGGGGGCGCGACGGGTGCCGCGATTTCGGCGGAAAGTTCAGACGCGGCCGCCAGAGCGGGGACGGCCTGTGCTCCGCGAGCCGGCACGCTCTCGTGATACAGTGGCGACCAATCGATCCGCAGGGGAATCGCCATCCGCGGTCGCGCAACTTGAGCCTGCGGCGCATCGAAATCCAGCGCACGCAACCGCCGGTACCGGAAGAGGGGCGACAAATCAAGCGGCGCGCCGGCCGCAAAGATCGTCGCGCACAAGTGATTCAACTGGGTTAGTGGGTTGCGTGTGTCGACGTCGAGCGCCGCGGTCACGGCGCTGGCCCCCTCGGGCAAGAGCCGCTCCAAGTGGGCGGCCATGTGTCCACCGCCGACTTGCACGAAGAGACGCGCGCCATCTTCGTACATCTTGCGCACCGTTTGCCAGATGCGTAGCGGGTGATCGACATTGAGCATCAACGTGTCGCGGATGCCCTGCGAATCTGTCGGATACTTCTGGGCGGTGATCGACGAATAGAGGTCGACCTTCGGGGGCCGCAAATCGAAGTGTTGTCCGCCGTACTCGGTATCCAACTCTGCCCGCAGGTGGCTTAAGCCGGGCGTGTGAATGGGTGGGTACGGGAGCACGGTAACGAGGATTTGCTCCTGTCGCAGCGTTTCGGCAATGCGCAGCAGTCCATCGCGATCGCCGCCGAAGATCACGCCTTCGGGCGCCATATAAATGGCCAGATGGGTGCCCGGATTGTCGGCCAACAGCGGCTCGACTTTCTCGGCGCTGGTCCAGGCAAAGGCCAGCCGTTGGCGTCCGGCGTTGCGGGTGTCGAGATTGAGCACTTTCCAGAAGCTCGGCGCCGTCTCGTGAAAGTCGGCGCTATCCACGACGCACAACGCGGCCATTTCTCCCTGGCTTTGGCCGGTCACCATGTCCATCGGAATCTTGAAATCGCGCAGCAACACCCAACCGACCCAGTTGCTGAGCGTCACCCCCATGGCGGCCAGATACCGCTCGCCCGGTTCCGGCGGCTTGTCGAAATCGTCGTCGACTTTCGGAGGAGCCAAACGCTTCTTCAGCTTCTGGCGGTAGTCTTCGGGCAGGCTGGCCGGTGGACAGAAGATCGAACTCGTCGGAACCGTGTCGTCGGGATGGCGATCGCGATTCTCGAAGAAATCGAACTCGGCACGCACGTCGGGATAGTGCAGGCAGAGCTCCATCAAGTGATCGGGGTAGTTGCCGATCAGCCCGGGAAAGCCCATGCCCGGCAGGATGAAGGCCACTTTGCCTTCGTGCCGGGCCGCGTTGGCCGAGAAGTAAATCTCCGGCACGGCGTCGAACTTCGGTTCGGCGGCCAGCCCCTCGCGGCAGCGGGCGAGTAACTTCCGCAAATGGTCCAAGTCGTCGGCCACGAGCCCCAGTTTGCACGGCTGCGCGAAATCGAGCTCGCGCGACAGCGACCAGGCAACGTCGCCCAACGACGCCCCCGTGCCATCGGCATCCAGAAAGCGCTCGAGTCGGGCGATTTTGCTCGCCAGTTCGCCGGCCGACGACGCCGTGAACGCAACCAGATCGCTCGCTCGCGACACGCCGGGATCGAACGGGCGCGGCAGTAGCGCCGCCGCGGGTTGCTCTGTCGGTTCGCTGGGAGTATCGGCTTCCTGAGCTTCGGCCTCCGGCGACCCGGGAACGCTCACGCTCGTGCTCGTCGACGGCGTTGGCACTTCTTCCAGAATCACGTGCGCGTTGATGCCGCCAAAGCCGAAGGCGTTCACCCCCGCGCGCCGCGGGCCGAGCGCCGGATTGTGTATCCAGGGCCGCGTCTGCGTCACGACGTAGAACGGACAATCGGCCAGCTCTTCGCGCGGTTGCTCGCAGTGCAGGCTCGGCGGAATGATCTTGTTCGACAGCGCCAGCGCCCCCTTGATGAACGCCGCCATGCCGGCCGCCGGCATGGTGTGCCCGATCATCGACTTGACGGTCCCCATGGCCCGCGCGGTGGGAGGCCGGTCGCTACGGCCGTAGAACGATTTGACCGTTTCGATCTCGACCTGATCGCCGACGATCGTGCCGGTGCCGTGCAGTTCCAGCAGACTGATGCTATCGCGATCAACGTCAGCATCGCGATAAGCGTTTTCGAGGCAACGGATTTGTCCGCCGCTGGCCGGGGCGAGCACGTCGACATCTTTGCCGTCGCTGGCCGACCCGACCCCTTTGATCACCGCGTAGACTTCGTCGCCGTCGCGGAGGGCATCTTCCAGCCGCTTGAGCACGACGGCGCCACCCCCTTCGCCGACGAGTAAACCATCGGCGCGGCGATCCATCGGCCGGATGGTGCGCGTGGGAGAGAGAGCACCCAATCTGGTGAACACATAGAGAAACGACGGGGTCATGCTCAGGAACAATCCCGAGGCCACGGCCAGATCGCTTTGCCCGGTGCGCAACCGCCATACTGCCTGTTCGACCGCCAACAGCGACGAAGCGCAGGCGGCGTCGACGGCGTAGGCCGCCCCGCGCAAGTTGAGACGGTTCGCCGCCCGGCTGGCCGAGATGTTCGATACCGCGGTCGAGACATTGTCGATGTCGCGCGGCGTACAGGCACTGCGCAAGAACTTCTCGATCTCGGCACGCTGGGGCTCGATCAGTCCGGGGAAACCGCGCCCGATCATCTCTAGGACCATCTCGAACATTTCGGCGCGCAGCGTCAATTCGACCAGCTTGCCGGTGGGGTACGCTCCGCGCCCCATGATCAGGTCGGTGCGTTCGCGAACGGGCGCGTGCTCGGCGATCTTCGCGTCGCGCAGCGCCTCGTCGATGATGTGCAACATGAAGAACTGATCGGGGTCGCCGTGCCGCACGAGATTCGGCAGCACGCCATAGGGGACGGGATCGAAGAGGACGTCGTCTCCCAGAAACCCGCCGCGGCTGAAAGGGATGTAGGCGTCGTGATCCTCGGGAAAGTCGAAGTTCGGATGAAAGCGCCAACGCTTGGGGGGGCGCTCGCTGATGCAATCGACGCCGCCGGCCAGGTTCGCCCAATACTCGCGCAGATTGCGCGCCTTGGGAAAGATACACGCCATCCCCACGACGGCGATGTCCCGCTCAAATTGCATGTCGCGTGCCCTACTCCGCGTGACCCATCGCCATCATCCGCTCGACGCTCCCCGAGACCACGACCTCGGCGCTGCGCCGCTCGGAGCGTTCGATTTCGTGCGTGAAGAACCGCACGCCGACATCGATCGGAATCATGTCAAAACCGACAGTGGCATACATGCGACGTAATTCGTCGGTCACCATGCCGCCGTCCCAAGGGCCCCAATTCATTGCCACCACATTTGCCGGCCAACGCGCGTCGAGGTAGTTGGCCAGCTTGTTCAAAAACTCGTTCGCAGCGCTGTAGTCGACTTGTCCGGCATTGCCGAACCGTCCCGACACCGAAGAGAAGAAGACCAGGAACTTCAACCCTTCGGGACGCAGCTTCTCGGCCAGCACCAGGGCACTGGTGACCTTGGTGCGGAACACGTTGGCAAACGACTCGGTCGTCTTGTCGCGAATCCGCTTGTCTTCGACGATGCCGGCCCCATGCACCACGCCATCGATCCGCCCATAGCGCTCGTACAGGCCATCGATCAACGCGGTGAACGCCGCGGCGTCCCGCACGTCGAGCGCCAGGTACTCGACCGTGGCGCCCGCGGACTGGCAAGCTTCTACATTAGCACGAATCTGGCGGTCTTTCAGAATCCGGGAAATCTGTCGTTCGATGTCGGCCGGCACCACGCGTTGGCCGCGCGATTTCGCCTCGGTCAGCAGGTAGCGCCGCAGCTCGGCGGGCGACTGCCCGGCGGTTTCGGCCCCCTCGGGGCCCGGCAGCGGCGAGCGGCCGACCAGGATCAACCGCGGCTGCCAGCGCTCGGCCAGCGCCCGGGCAACGTCAGCCGTCACGCCGTAGGCCCCGCCCGTGACCAGCACGACCGCCCCCGGCTCCAACACCAACGTACTGGCATCCAATCGGGCCGGGTCCTTTTCGAGTTTCAACTGCCAGCGCCCCTGGCGGCTGAGGCCAACCTCGACGAGCGGATCACCGGCGGCCAACTCGGCGAGCAACTGAGCCGCCAAAGAGGCGGGCGCCAAAGCGGGATCGACGTCGATCGACTTGACCACCAACTTCGGGTTCTCGCGCAAGAGCGTCTTGGCAATGCCGATCGTGGGGGCAGCCGTCAGGGCTGCTTCTCCGTCGGCGTCGACACCGAACTTACCGCCGAGTGATGTGAGGTTGATGAACCAACCCCCTCCTTCCTCGGCGCTGGCGCGCAAGTCGGCCTCGAACTCCTTGACCACGTTGAATGTCCAGATCGACATGGCCAGCGGAGCGTCGGCCGCCGGCCAGCCGGCATGGCAGAACGGCTCGCTGAGGCCGAGGAAGTTGAAGACCGCGCCGACCGGAGCTCCGTCGGACGCCGACACCAGGCGATGCAATTCGGCCAGCGCCTCGGACGAATCGAGATCGGCTTCGTACCGATCGGTCTGCACCCGCCGGGTTACGGGGCCCGGCACCACGTAGCGCACGCGGTAATCGTCGGCCGACAGCGCGGCGGCCACGGCCGACGTAAGTTCGCGGGCCTCACCCAGAATGAGGACTAGGTGATGCTTTGGAAATTTTTTTTTGCGCCGTTCGAGTCCAGCGGCGCTTCGACCGCCGAAAGCGAATAGCGATCGACGCTCGTGGCCGCGGCCGCAGAGCCGTTGCCCGACGGAGCGCTGGAGGGCGTGGCCGTAGCGGCCGGTGCGCCGCCGCCGCTACCGACGATCGACTCACGGCGCCGCGCGTACGAATCGATGATGTCACCGAGCGTCTTGAGCTTGGTGAACTCGGTCAGCCGTTCTTCTTCGTCCTGCCCTTCATCGGCGAAATAAGCGTGATACGCCTTCAAGTTGCTGAAGATTTCCACCGTTTTGATCGAGTCGATCCCCAGGCCGGCTTCCAGCGGCAACTCGACGTCGAGCATGTCGGTTGGATAACCGGTGCGCTCGCTGACGATGGCCAACAGGTCAGTCTTGAACTGTTCGACCGACGGGGGACCTGCGGACGACGCGCTTTCGGCCGGAGCCGCGCTCTTGGGCTGGCCATTGGCCGCGGCCGCACTGCCGTTAGCCGAGCCATTCGTGCCATGCGCGTGCCCGTTTGCCGGAGCCGTTGGGGCCGCCACGGGCGCGGTAGGAGCCGCCGCTCGCACGGTAGCCGCCGCCGGCACGGCGGGAGCTGGCATCGTCGGTGGCGCCGTGACGACGGTCGAAGCCGCCGGCACCGCGACCGGAGGACGCGCTACGGCGCTCGACGGCGCAACTCGCTGAACGGCTGAGCCGAAGGCACTCGGCGGCGAAACCGGAGTCGCTCCGGTTGCAGGCATGGCGGCAGGGCTGCTGACTGCCGGCGCCGGCATGCTCACGGGCATCGGGGGAGCCTGCGCGGGCAAGCTGATCGCTTGGCTAGCCGGCGACGCCACAACGCCTGTTCCACCTGCCAGGCAGTGCAGCAACATCCGCTCTTGGGTGTCCAAGAATCGCTCGACTAGTCGTTGCTGCGAGTATTGCACCTCGAGCAACAAGCGAGTTGTGGCCTGAAAGTCGGCATACATGCCCGCTCCACCGGTCGCCGGAGTCGCGGACGGGGGGACATTTCCGTTGGCTTCACCGCTCGTGGGCGTCATGGCAACTGTCTTCCTCGAGGAATTCATCGGGGTGGAAACCAAGAACCTATTCTGCCCTGATACTGCATCAGACGGAAGCACTTCGCGCGAGATTGTCGACGATTCGTGGCCGCGCAATGTGCTGCTGTTAACGGTTGCTCGTGGTGGCGTCGCGACCTGGACGCCGGCACTGCTGGCAGCGGCACCCGGAACGGGCTTCGCCGCGGGCGTGCCTGACGCCACGCGAGCCGCGATCGGAGTTGCGCTGGGACTCATCGCTGGCGCGGGCATCGAGCGTGTCGGGCCCGGCGAACCACTCGCGGTTCCCGCACCATTCGTCCCCTGGGAGGTTGTTGCCGCCGGCGTGGCGAGACCAGGCCGAGCCGTCGAGGCGACCGCCGCTGGCGTCCAGTTTTCGGTTCCCCCCGCGTCGCGAATCATGGCTGTCGAACGCCCCGGCTGCGAAGCGACGGTCGCCGGTTCGGTCGAGCCAGACTTCGCGCCAAACTTGGCCCGCAGACCTTCTCCCTTGGGAGTCTTTCGCACCGGCAACGGCGTGATCGGCGTGCATTTCGTCGGGCCGACGATCCAGTCGGACGGCTTCGGATGCGACTCGCGATGTACCGCCTCGAAGTACTCGGCGATCGACTGCGGGGCCAGCCCGCGACCGGCGTACCAGGTCGCAACGTCGACCGGCAACCCGATTACGGCCAATTGTCCCAGCACGTGCGCTAGTTGTGTAAAACCCTCGCGGCCTGGCGCGTCGATCGCCAGCGTGGTGATCGGCTCGCCTTGCAGGATTCGCGAGACGAGTCCGCTGAGCACCTTGCCGGGTCCAACTTCAATAAACACCTGCGCGCCGTCGCTGTAGAGCTGGCGAACTTCCTTTTCCCACAAAACCGGCTCATCGAAGTGCCGCGCGAGCAACTGCCGGATATCGTCGGGATCCGACGAATGGCGCTGGGCCGTGGTGTTGCTGTAGACGGGCAGCTGCGGCGGATGGAACTCGGTATCGCGGAAGTGCACCGCCATTTTCTCGGCGCTGCGATGCAACAGTGGCGAGTGGAAGGCGGCCGACACGGCAATCCGTTTGGCACGCAATCCCATCTTGGTGAGCTTCTCGACGGCCGTGGCGATCACCCCCTCGGCACCGGCGATGATCGTCTGATCGGGAGCGTTGAGGTTTGCCAGCGTGGCGTCGATCTCGAGCTCTTTGAGCGCGGCCTGTGTCTTGAGCGCGTCGGCCTGCACGGCGACCATGCCGCCGGGAATGTCGCGCGCGGCTTCAGCGCAAACCTGTCCGCGGATCGCTGACACCCGCAGCAAATCGTGGCGCGACAAGCAGCCGGCCGCATACAAAGCCACGTGTTCGCCGTAGCTGTGCCCCGCCACCGAGCCAGGGCGAACCCCAAATCGCTCGAGCAACTCCGTGGCGAACAGTTCCACCGCGCCCAGCGCCGGCTGCGCCACGCGCGTGTCGCTCAGCGCCGTGAACAGCCGTTGAGATTCTGCTTCGTCGAACACGGGGCGCGGATAGATGTATCGCGACAACGGCTCGGGCAGGTACTCTTCCAGCCAGCGGTTGGCATCGGTCAGCAGCTCGCGCCCCCAGGGGCTGCCGATCATCAGGTCGCGCAGCATGTTCACGCTTTGCGACCCCTGCCCGGGATACAGGAAGCAGACCTGCTCGGGTTGCACCGCCGAGGCTTCGGAGTAGTAGATTCCGGTCGGGTCCGATAGGGCGCGGCGCTCGGGCAGCATCTGCAGCGCCCGGCCCAAGCGTTGCCGCAGTTCGCTCGCCGAGGTGGCCACCACGGCCAGCCGGCATTTCGCATCGCCGTCCGTGCGAGCGGCCTCTTCCCGCTGCACCTCGTCCCGTTGAATCGCGGCCCCTAGGGGAGCGAGCTTGGCGGCAGGGTCGTTCGTCAATCGCTCGTGCAATTGACGCACGGCTTCGAGAATCTCGTCGCGCGAACCACGGCGCCACACGAACAACTCGGCAGCCCGCGGCGTCAGGTCGTCCGCTTGCGTCGCGTGAAAATTGCCCGCGTACTCTTCGAGCACGACGTGGAAATTCGTGCCACCGAATCCGAACGCGCTGACGCCGGCCCGGCGAGGCTCGTCCCCCAACTCTCCGATCCAGGGGCGTGACTCGGTATTGATGTAGAAGGGGGTCTGGCGGAAATCGACCCGGCGCGTCGGCGTGTCGACACCAATCGTCGGCGGCAACACGCCGTGCCGCAGCGCCAGCACCGTCTTGATCAGGCTCGCCATGCCGGCCACGGTCTTCGTGTGGCCGATCATCGACTTGACCGAACCGACGCCGGCAAACTGCCGTTGATCGCTATGCCGAGAAAACACCTCGGTAAGTGTTGTTAACTCGGCGCTGTCCCCCACGACCGTGCCGGTGCCGTGCGCTTCGACCAGCGACACCGTGGCGGGCGAAACCTGGGCGTCTTCGTAAGCCCGCCGCACGGCGCGCGCCTGTCCTGGCGGATGCGGGGCCGTAAGACTGCGGTTCTTGCCGTCGCTCGAAGCGCCGATCCCCTTGATTACCGCGTAGATCTTGTCGCCATCGCGCTCGGCATCGGCCAGACGCTTGAGCACGACGCAGGCGATCCCTTCGCCCAGACCGATGCCGTCGCCGGCATCGTCGAAAGGCCGCGACCGGCCGTGCGGCGATAGGGCGTGCGTCTTTGAGAAGCACATGTAACAGAACGGATTGTTCGTGGCGTCCGCCCCGCCGACCAGCATCATGTCCGAAGTGCCAGAGCGGAGTTGCTCGATGGCGGCATGAAGCGCGGCCAGCGATGCCGCACAGGCCGCGTCGACCACATAGTTCGGACCGTTGAAGTTGAACTCCCGCGCGATGCGACCCGCCACGACATTCAACAAGAAGCCGGGGAACGAATCCTCGGTCCACTCGGGGAGCTTGCTCTCCATGCTGGCGAATAGTCGCTCGCGGGCATCGTCCGACAACCCTTCGGCCATCGGCAAATAGTGCCGCATCATCGTGCGGAAACTGTAACTGGTGCCCAGTTCATGCGAACCCGCACAGGCAAAGAGGACGCCGGCGCGCTCGCGGGGGAAGTCGCGGCGGTCGTAACCAGCATCTTGCATGGCCCGCGAGGCCACTTCGAGGGCCAGCAACTGCAGCGGCTCGATGCTCAGCAAACTCGCCGGCGGAATCCGCCACTTCATCGGATCGAAGACCAGCGAGCCGAGGAACCCGCCCCACTTGGAGTAAACCTTGTCCTCGGCGAAGCGATCCTCGTCGAAGTAGTCGTCCGCATTCCACCGGTCGGCGGGGACGACTTCCACGGCGTCAACGCAATTGACGATATTCTCCCAGTACTGTCGGAGATCCTTGGCCTGCGGAAACATGCAGGCCATGCCGACGACGGCGATATCGGCCGACTTTGGCGGGAGCACCTCGGGATCGGGCTGCCAGGGAAGCCGGCGCGAGGCCAATTGTTCAAGCAGTCGCGCGCCTCCCGACGAGACCTCGTGCAAATCCACCGCGGACGAGCCAGCGGTCGACGACTGCGCTTCGACCAGCAGGCCAATCCTCATGCCGCGCGCCGACAGCGGCGCGGCCAGGGCCGCGATCATGGCCGCGGCAAGTGGGCTGCGGAGACCGCCCGCAAAGACGATGTGATAGTCTTCCGCGGCATCGGCTTTTACTTGGAGCAAACGATCGACCGCGTCCTGCCAGAAGGCCAAATTCGCCTGCGCCTCGCCCGCGCCCTTGCTGGCCGCCGAAAGCACGAACTTGCGTCCACCGGCGGCAAGCGCCGACGCGAGCTGGCCGGCGCCGGCCACGTGCAGATAGGACGCGATCCCGAGCGATTCGAGCTCCTTCGAAAGGCCGGCCAAGTCTGCCCCAAGTAAGACCGTGAGAGGCGCCGCGGCGCGAATCTCTGTCAGTTGCTCGTCGCGCACATCCGTGGACGGCGTGCCGAGCAGGCTAACTCCCCAGGGACGCTCGGCGAGGCGCTCTTTGATTGCCTTGAGGAACTGCTGAACTTCGGTGCCCCGCTGTTCTTCGAGTTGCAGAAGTGGCAGCCCCCCCGCCTCGGCGACCGCTTCACAGTCCGCCAGATAGTCGTCCGCTAAATAGTCGTCCGCGGTCGGAACAACCTGCAAGATGGGGTAACGCGTGCCTTGGGCTTCAGCGAGCGGTGACTCGGGCGCAATGGCCCGCGCCGAGCGCGCGACCCGTAAGTTCTCCTCGATGCGTCGGCGATACGCTTGAACGATCCCCGCTACATTGACGTGCGCCGCGGCCAACGACGCGGCCAGGGAGATTTCCAGTCCGAGCGGACGCAACGCTTCGCCCGCCGGCCCAACACCCTCGAGTAGCAGCGACCTTAGTGGACCTTGCCAGTCGTTGCCCGACGACAATGCTCCGTCGAGCTGACCGACCGATTCGCGACCGTCCGGCAAATAGAAGCGGTAAGTCCGCCCGGCACCGCCGATGACAAACGCCTGGCTGCCATCCACTTGCGACCAGTGCCGGCGGGCAGCTTCGTCGAACGGCGTCTCGGTTGCCAGCCAGACTTGCTCGCGCAACACAACTCCGGCAGCACCCGCGAGGATTGCCGCGGCCGCGGTGTCGGGGCCCATTCCCCCTTGAACCCAGACCGGAAACGGCGGCTGCCCGTTCGCAGACCGCTCGCCAGTCGACTTCGACAGAGCTTCGCGCAGTTGTTGGAGCAGCGTGAAGGCCGAGTCTTGGCTGACACGTCCGGCAGCCTCGTGTCCCTTTACCAATACCGCGTCGAAGCCAGCTTCCGCCGCCGCCACGGCTTCGGCAACCGAACAGACTTCGAGCATGACCTGCGTGGCCAGTTGCTTGGCGACGTCTAGCACGCTGGCGAGCGATTGTGGTTGCGAGTCTGCATCGGAAAGCAAGTCCGCCACCCCGGCCAACACCAGCACGGGGCAGGTGCGATCACCCAGCACTTCGGCCAGCATCGCCAGACCGGCCGAATCGGTTCCGAGCGTGTCCCAGCGGATGCCCCAAAGGTTGCCAGGGAGAACCTTGGCCGCCACGCAATCGATGGCTGCCTGCTGCTCCGAGGCAACGAACCCGTAGCCCAAATCGAGAATGCCCAAGGCTCCCGAGCGCGCTGCCGCGATCGCCAGCGGCGCACTCAAGTCTTGAGACGGCGTAACTACCAGAATCGGCAACACCCGGCTGCTTTCGAGCACTCCATCTCCTTACTTTACCGGTGGTTGGCTTCGCCAGTCATTCGATTTGCGGAGGGCCTAATGCAGGCTAATCTGCTAGACCAAATACAGCAACGACCACGATCGCTGTGGCCAACAAAAGGCTCGGGCACAAATGACAATTGATGCCGCCCAACGACCGGCAACGCGCTCTCGATTAAACCCTCGCCCGTCAGCTCTTACGATCGCAAGAGGGGACCCTGCGGAGAGGGAGACGTTACCCAGCGATGCCCAGCGCGCAATACGTCGTTGGTTTGTACCCGAACGAAGCGGTCAAAGTTTCCAAAATCCTGTCCCGAAATCTCAGTTCAACACCAAGCGAAGATGCACCAGCCAATTCAGACGCGGCTTGCGGCCAACGAGCGACCCTTCAACGCGTGTTGTCGGGCGATGGCAGACTGCCAGGGGGCATCTAAATGTACCTAAAGTCTTTCAGGTTAATCGATTGTGCTGTGTGCAGCGGTGTGAACCGGCGAAACCGGCTATTATCATGACTTCATTTAGGCGCGCCGTCAATCAGCTTTTCGGTATTTTCACCCCATGTTGATGCAAACTTAATAAGCCGCGCGGAAGGCCAACTCGAAGGGTTGAGCTCAACGTCTTCGCGACGGCGATGTTCCCGCGAAATCGATGCTCGCTTAAGCCTGCTCAACTCCCGAGAAAGCTCGGGGCACGCTCGACCACAGCCTGGCGAGCCGATACGCTCTAACCTCGCAAGAAAAAATCCTGAACCTTGGCGAGTGCCATCCCCCCCCGCGACTTTGTCGTCGGGCTTCTGGCTCTGGATACGCTGCGTGCAGGCCTACTTCGTTTCGCTAGGAAGTCTCGGCGATACGCTCCCCTTCATCATTTGGGGGCGCGCCCTGGCAGCTCGCGGCCACGAAGTCACCTTGCTGGTCAACGGGCAGTATCGCCAACAGGTTGAAGCGGCGGGCCTGCGTTTCGCCGAGACCCTGACTGCCGACGAGTTTCAGCACTTCGCCGCACGGCAGCGGACACAATCGGGAGCCGAGGCAGGCCGCGCGATGGCCCGCATCCTCGTCGACAAGATCGCCAAAGTTTATGACTTCCTGGCCGCGAACTATGTACCAGGCGAGACGGTCGTTGCCGCCCAGGGATACGCGTTCGGCGCACGAATCGCGCAAGAAGTACTGGGAATTCCCACCGCCACTGTTCACTTGCAGCCGCTGTGGCTGCGCAGCACCTCGGATTCTCCCGACTTCCCGAGTTGGTGCCCCAGTTTCTTGCCGCGCGCCGTCGACCGCTTTGCCGACTTGGTCGCCGACCGCTTTCTCGCCCCCCAGACCAATCGATTCCGGGCCAAATTCGGCCTGACTCCAGTCAAGCGGCTAATGAAGCACTGGTGGAACTCACCCGACTGCGTGCTCGGGCTTTTTCCACCCTGGTTCGCGGCGCCGCAGCCCGACTGGCCGCCGAACGTGTCTCAGCCAGGCTTCGTGCTCGAGCGAGACCAACCGCCGCTGGTGGGTGAGCTGGCCGCGTTTGTCGACGCGGGCGAGGCTCCCTTGGTCTTTACCCAAACGGCCGAGAAGCCCGAAGTTCGGCAGTTCTTTGCGGTCTCGGCCGAAGTTGCCCGCCGCCTCGGCCGACGAGCCGTCTTCGTGGCCCCTAACGCCGATCTCGTGCCGGCCGATTTGCCTGCCGACGTGCTGGTCGTCCGCTTCGCTCCGCTGTCGCGACTACTCCCTCGGGCGGTCGCCCACATTCATCACGGGGGCATCGGCACAATTGCCTACACGCTGGCGGCCGGCATACCGCAGATAACCGTCCCGATGGTCTACGATCAGCCGAACAACAGTCAGCGGCTGGCCCGGCTGGGAGTTTCGAGCAATCTACGGCCAGCGGCTTATCGCGCCGATCGCGTCGAAGCCGAACTTCGTCGTTTGCTCTCCTCGCCCGAAGTGGCCGCGCGTTGCCAAGAGTACGAGCAGAAGATGCAACGCGAGCAGGGAGTCGAACTGGCCTGTCAGGCCCTCGAAGACCTGGTTGGTCGCGTGGCGCCTCTGGAACACGGCGCTAGTTAGCCCGAACTGCCTGACAAGGCTACCATTCAGATAGTTGATGGCGCCGCCGCCGCGGTGCGCTCTTCATCCACGAGGCAACGGGTCATGCCTGCGACTCGTCCCGAAGTCGAGGACCGACGCTACGCCTTGCCCGCCTGGCTGGGATCGGTCCTCGCGCACGGCTTGCTCATCGTGTTGTTGGCCAGCGTGTTGCGGTACGCGCCTCAAGGAGCGGCCGAAGAGGCTGTGCGTACGGTTGGTCTCGTCCTCAAAACAACCGCGGACGAGCGCGAGTACTTCACCGAAGAAGAGGATATCGATACCCGCTCGGACGAGTCCAATGCGGCCGCGTCGCGCGATTCCGCTACGGCCGCGCACGACGATCACGCCATGGGGCTGGCCGACGGCCCCCCCAGCGACCCGACCAGCCTGCTGCCAGAAATGAGCAAGCCGGCCGCGCCCATCATCGGCGCTGGTTCGCCGGCGGCCGGCGGTTTGTCCGGCGCCACGGGACTCACCGGGGGGCCGGCGCCCAATCGTCAAGTCACCAAAGGGCGCGCCCAGACCGGGGTCTTTGGAGTCCAGGGCGAGGGCTACAAATTCGTCTACGTGTTCGATCGCTCGGGCAGCATGGGGGGCTCCGGTCAATCGTCGCTGGCCGCCGCCAAGGTCGAACTGTTGGCCAGTATCGAGCGGCTCGAAGCACACCATCAGTTCCAGATCATCTTCTACAACGATCAGCCCGCGATTCTCGACATCGTCGGCCGCGGCCGGCTCGTCTTTGGCACCGACCAGAACAAAGCGCTCGCCCGCAAGTTCATCGCCGGCATTTCGGCGGATGGCTCGACCGACCACGAAGATCCGCTGCTCTTGGCCCTGCGCTTGCAGCCCGACGTGATCTTCTTCCTGACCGACGCCGACGAGCCGTCGCTGAGCACGGCGCAGTTGGAGAAAATCCGGCGGCTCAATGGCGAAGTCACCTCGATCAACACCATCGAATTCGGCATCGGCCCCGATCTGCGGCACGAGAACTTTCTCGTCAAGCTGGCGCGCGAGAACGGTGGCCAACACGTCTATGTCGACATGTTGAATCGTCGTCGCGCGAAAGACTGAGGAAGCGATGAGATACTGCCGGTGCGGTGCCCTCGTATGCAGATCGGCACTGCTGGCGTTCGCCCTGTGCTGTTGCGCGGCACCTTCCGCCAGGCCCGTAGACGTCGTCATCCTTGGTTCGCGCGCCCGGTCCGATTCGTACACCCGAGTTACGGGCGAAGTGCTCGATTACACCGGTCGCGGGCTGCGCCTGCGCGTGGCTGGCGGCCGCGAAGTCGAGTATCCAGCAATCCAAGTGTTGCGCGTCGAGACGTCGCACTCTCCCCAGCAGCTTGCCGCAGACAAGCTCTACGCCCAGGACGAATTCGCCGCCGCAGAGGAGAAGTATCGCGCGGCGCTCGCGCACGAAGAGCGCGGCTGGGTCCGGCGCGGGTTGCTAGCGGCAATCGCGCGGTGCCAGCGCGAGTTGGGCAACTGGCCCGCCGCGGCCAGGTCGTTCGCAGGGCTGGTCAGCTCCGATCCTGACACCTGGTATTTGGACGTCGCCCCCCTGGCCTGGGAGCCGGCCCGCACGGTCGGCTCGGAGAAAACCATTGAAACGACCGTCGCCGCGGACATGCAAGCCGCCACGGCCGAATGGCTGGCGGCCGACAAACCTCCGGCGCTCGAACTGCTGGCTGCCAGTTGGCACATCGATGGTCCGCGCCAGGAAGAAGCGGTCGCGGCGCTCAATCGGCTCGCCCAGTTGCCGCCGACGCATGCCACGGCATTGGCGCGCCTGCAGGTGTATCGCTTGCATTTCAGCGCGCTCTCGCCACAAATGCTCGACGGCCTGCAAGCCGCGCTCGAGCATTGGTCGTACCCGATGTCGGCCGCCGGGTGGCTCCTCGTCGGCCGCGGCGCCGCGCGACTGCAGTTGCACGATCGGGCAGCGCTGGCCTGGCTGCGGATCGCAGCTCTCTATCCCGATCAACGACAACTCGGCGCCCGCGGCATGTTGGCTGCCGCCGACGCGCTGACCGCCGGCGGTCGGCCCGACGAAGCGATCCGGTTGTGCGATCGTGTGGCCGCGCAGTATTCTCGCCTAGACGCCGCGCGCGAAGCTCAAACGCGCCTCGCCACGCTGCGTGCCAAGCAAGAGGCTCCGCCGTGACGCAAGAGGCTCCGCCGTGACGCATGATTTCTGGGATCTCGCGCGAGCCGGCGGAACGGTCGGCTATTTAATTCTGCTGTTGTCGATTGCAGCCCTGGCCCTGGCGATCGAACAAGCCATCACGCTGCGGGCTGCCGTGCTCATGCCCGACGGCTTGGCAACCCGCGTGCGCGAGCTGATCGCCGCGGGGCAGATCACGCCCGCCGTGCAACAGTGCAAGCTGCAGCCGAGCGTGCTGGGGCACATTCTGCAGGCCGGCTTGAGCGAAGCCGACGCCGGCTGGACGATCGCCGAGAAGGCGATGGAAGATGCCGCCGCCGAACAACAGGCGCGGCTCATGCGCAAAGTCGAGTTTCTTTCGGTGATCGCCAACCTGACCCCCATGCTGGGGCTGCTCGGCACCGTGATCGGCATGGTCTTCGCATTTCGAGAAGTTGCCCAATCGCAAGGGGCCGCCCGCGCCGCCGACCTGGCCGAGGGGATTTACCTGGCGCTGGTGACAACGGTCGAGGGCTTGGTCGTCGCGATACCGACGTTGGGAGTGTTCGCCTGGTTTCGCAGCCGGCTCGAACAACTCTTCGCGGAAGTGACCGCGCAAGCGCAGCAGGCGACCGCACCGTTAAGGCGACAACCGGGGCGCGGCGCCCCCCCGCCGCCGCCACGCACCAGGGTTGTCTAACAGCAGTTTCAAAACCGTCGGGGACTGTCCCGATTTTACGAGGTACTCCGAGCAAAATGGGACTGTCCCCCTGCTTTGGACGGTATTGAAACTACTTCTAGCGATTGGTTTTTGGAGCACCCACTCGATGCGCTCTCCCACGCGACAACGCCGCTCCGCCGTCGCGTTCAATATGACTCCGCTGATCGACATTTCGTTTCTGTTGATCGTCTTTTTCATCGTCTCGAGCCATTTGGCCCAGCAGGAAGTTCGGCTCGAGCTCGATCTGCCCGACGCCGAAAGCGGCGCCAACGCCACGACCGACGCCGAACGTCGACTGGTGATCAATCTGTTGCCCGACGGCTCGATCATGACGGCGGGCCGCACGGTCAGCCTCGGCCAACTCGAAGAGTTGATTCGCGAGGAGCGCCGCATCGCCGGCCCAGATGTCGAAGTTCGCATCCGCGGCGATCGCCTGGCCCCTTACGGTCAGGCGGCCCCCATTCTCGTCGCTTGCACCAAAGCCGGCGTGTGGCAAGTCACCTTTGCCGTCCGGCCGCGTGATTGACGGCACCACCGCGCAGGGATTCAACCATCATGCGTGCACCGCGACGACCAGACGACGACAAGCGAAACTACGACGTCAACATGACGCCGATGATCGACGTCGTCTTTCTGCTGCTGGTCTTCTTTGTCTGCACGACCGACTTTCAAGCCCTCGAATCGCTGTTGCCCACGCCCCTCAAGGCAGCCGGAGCCACGGGCGAGGCGGTCGACCCGCCGGATGAACCGCCCGAGTTGGCAGAGCTCGAACCGATCATCATCAAGCTGACACTGGCCGAGGGTCAGCCGCGCTGGGAAGTAAACGCCCGCGTCTGTCGCAACCCCGACGAGCTGCGCGAGACCTTGCAGCGGCTGGCCGAGATCGAACGGCGTCTGCCGGTTGTGCTTGATATCGACGGTGCCGTGCCGCTGGGCGTGGCCATCGATCTTTACGACCGTTGCCGACTGGCGGGCTTCGAGCGACTGCGGTTCGCTGCGCCCGCACCACGAGCCGCCACGCCACGTGAGGGATAAGTGTCGCCCGCGGTTATTTTTCGACAGCGAAAGAGCCCCATCCGCCTGTACCCCTAAGCCGATGACTTGGAGTGGCTATGGCTGTGTATACGTATTCCGATGAGATGCGACTACATGACGTAATCGACATGATTAGTTGTGGCGACAAAGTGATTTGCCCGAAGTGCGGCTCTGAGCTGGTTCTGGCCTTGGAGGATGAAGCTATGCGTAGGTATCGGGTTCATCGTGGAATCTATTGCGGATCGAATCCAGAACATGTCTCAATTTTAGTCGAACTAGCGCGTCCACCTGGTTATTGGGAACAAATTACAAAAAGCAGCTGACTCCGCTCGATACTCCCTGCTGCGACTTCGTCGGTCCGCGGTCGGTGCGCCGGCTCGATCGCCGCGTCGCGATCCGCGCGGCGAGAGGCTTTGCGCGGGGTGCCATGCCCACGCTCGTGGTTGTCGAATTGCGTGGGCATGCCGAACGGAATTCGCTCCGCAGATTGCTCCCGCCTGTAGCCGGCCTCCGCGAGGCCGGTCCGGGGTCGCGGACCCCGGCTTTAGATCCGCCGCGCAGCGGCGACCGCCTTCGACCCCGCAGGGGTCGCTCTGTCAGCCGAGGGTGTCAACCCTCGGTACCAGTCGCATCCATCGCCCGGCCCTGACAGGGCCGCTCGTGGCGGGTGGCCAATTTGCCTTGATATAATGTTCTAAATAGTGTACAAATAATAGGGCCTCGGGATGCCGTTCTGCGCGCCCGCCTCAGGCGCTGGCGGAGCCAGTGGCACCCGAAATACATCCAAAAAATTTGCCGACGTGACGTGGTGCAGCCGCCGACGGGGACGCCGACGGGGACGCCGAGGGGGACGGGAGTCGTTTCCAGACATCGACCTGACCTCGGTCGACCGCTGACCGGAAACGACTCCCGTCCCCTTGGGGCAACCTCGAAAGGAGCACGACACTCCGCCGACTTCGCCAATCAGTCCGCAACTCCCCCCAGGGGCTTCGCGATCCCAGCGCGATCGTTTGTCAGAGCCGGAGCGGAGGGGATGTCCGCATTGCGCGCCGCAATCCGCCAGTTGGCCAAGCTCGTCGTGGGCATGAATGCATGATCCACAGATTTCACAGATTACGCAGATAAGCTGCCCGCGGGCTCGAAAGGCTTTTCCAATCTGCGCTAATCGGCGAAATCTGCGGACGGCAACAGTGCCTTCTTTGCGCCTTCGCGCCTTGGCGCGAGATCGATTTTCACCGTAAGGAGAATCAAGCTCCGCCGAAGTCACCGATCAGCACGCATCTCCCCCAGGGGCTTCGCGATCCCAGCGCGATCGTTTGTCAGAGCCGGAGCGGAGAGGATGTCCGCAGTGCGCGCCGCAATCCGCCAGTTGGCCAAGCTTGTCGTTGGCATGAATGCATCATCCACAGATTTCACAGATTACGCAGATAAGCTGCCCGCGGACTCGAAAGGCTTTTCCAATCTGCGCTAATCGGCGAAATCTGCGGACCGAGGCCGCCGAGGACTGGACCGCTCTGCGATCCCGCTGAGACCTCCGCGGCAATCTGACCTAGGACGCAAAACGGTTCCTTAGGACGCAACGAGGACGCAAACGATTGGATTTGCGTCCTAGAATAAGTTCTTACTGGGCAACTACTTCACTGCCACCACCAGCGGCCTAGGACGGTAAGGACGCAAAAATACCGCAATGGAGTGAGAGAAGGGGCAAGAGCCAAACTGCTCCGCGGACTCCGCGGCTCCGCGTGAACCGATTCGAATCTGGGGGCCGCGCCGGCAGCATAGCCAGGAATTCGTTAACCACGGATAGCACCGATGAACGGATCAAAAGCTTGTTGAACTGGCAGCTTTCTCAATCTGCGCTAATCGGCGAAATCTGCGGACGACAACAGTGCCTTCTTTGCGCCTTCGCGCCTTGACGCGAGATCCTTCGTCTTTGGACGCAAAACGAAAGCCTTGGACGCAAGTTGGACGCAAACCGCTTCGATTTGCGTCCAAGAATAAGTGGATTCGCTTCAACGACTTAACTACGGGTAACAACAGCTTTGGACGGTTTGGACGCAAAATTACGGCCATGGAGCGAGAGATAGGCCCCTCGAGAAGGTGCGGTTCGTGGTCAGGCGATCCGTGGCAGCCGGGTAGACATCTGAGCCATTTGTCAACCGTTGGCGGCCGGCTGGGGTTCGGGTACGCACCCCGTGCGCACCGTGTCGCCGTCGACCGATTGCGCGTCTTTCCCCGCCAGCATCACGTAGACGGCTACGGGCGAAGGTCACGTTTGTTACGTGGTTCGCTCGGCGTGAATACCCTTCGGCTACAAGCAGGAGACCCCGGACCGGCGTCATAGATCACAGAGGCCGGCTACAGGAACCAGCTCACGGCGCGCTGCGACAAAAGGGCCAGCGGCGCGGCGACCACGGTTGCTAGGCCGCGGGTGAGGAATCGCTTATAATCGCCGCGCACAACCAGCGTGGCGACGGCGCGTGCGGCCGTCGCGGCGCTTCGATACGCCCGCACGCGTTGGCTCGCCAAATTCTCGGTGCGTGGAGGTACCGCCCCCGGCGAGCGCTGCGCGCGAAGGTTCCGCCACGGATGTGTTTACGAGCGGACAGCAGCGCCGCTCGCTTCTACCTCCTTCGTCAACCAGAGTGCAGTTTCTCGATGACCTCGTTTGATTTGTCTCAATACGGAATTGTCGGCCCCAAGGTCGTGCGCAACGGCGCGTGTTCGCTGATCTACGAAGAAGCGATCCAGTTCGACGATTGCCAATTGTCGTCGGTCGGAGCGCTGGTGGCCCGCTCGGGGGCCAAGACCGGGCGGAGCCCCAAGGACAAACGGATCGTCGACGACCCGGCCTCGCACGACGACATCTGGTGGGGAGACATCAACATCCCGCTCGACGACCGCACGTTTCTGCTCAACCGTCAGCGGGCGATCGACTACCTGAACTTGTGCCAGCACGTGCACGTCATCGACGCCTTCGCCGGCTGGGACCCCGAGTACCGGTTGAAGGTGCGAGTGATTTGCGGGCGGGCCTACCATGCGCTATTCATGCACAACATGCTGATCCGGCCGACCCCCGAAGAGTTGGCGCGGTTTGGCGAGCCCGACTACGTGATTTTCAACGCCGGCAAATTTCCGGCGAACAAGTTCACGCAAGACATGACGTCGTCGACGAGCGTCGACCTGTCGTTCGAGCGGGGCGAGATGGTGATCCTGGGGACGATGTACGCGGGCGAGATGAAGAAGGGCGTCTTCACGATCATGAACTACCTGATGCCCAAGCGCGAGGTGCTGCCGATGCACTGCGCCGCCAACGAAGGGCCCGAGGGAGATGTCTCGCTCTTCTTCGGGCTCTCGGGGACCGGCAAGACGACGTTGTCGGCCGACCCCGGCCGGGCCCTGATCGGCGACGACGAACATTGTTGGACCGACAACGGCGTATTCAACATCGAAGGAGGTTGCTACGCCAAGTGCATCGACCTGGCGCCCGACAAGGAGCCGCAGATCTGGCACTGCATTCGCTACGGCGCGTTGCTCGAGAACGTGCCGATCGACCCGGTGACGCACGAAGTCAACTATGCGGATCAGTCGATCACCGAGAACACCCGCGCCAGCTACCCGATCGAATTCATGTGGCGGGCCAAGGTGCCGTGCGTGGGGGGGCATCCGCGGAACATCGTCTTCTTGACGTGCGATGCCTACGGCGTGTTGCCCCCAGTGAGCAAGCTGACGCCGGCCCAGGCGATGTATCACTTTCTCAACGGCTACACGGCCAAGGTCGCCGGCACCGAAGCGGGGGTGAGCGAACCGACGGCCACGTTTTCGGCCTGCTTCGGCGCGGCCTTCATGGTCTGGCACCCGATGCGCTACGCCACGCTGCTGGCCGAGAAGATCCACCAGCATGGCAGCCAGGCCTGGCTGATCAATACCGGCTGGTCGGGAGGGCCCTACGGCATCGGCCACCGCATCAAGCTGGCCCACACCCGTGCGATCATCGACAGCATCCACGATGGCGTGCTGGCCGGCGCCCGCACGCACGAGGATCCGTTTTTCGGCCTGCACGTGCCGCGTCATTGTCCGGGCGTGCCCGACGAGTTGCTCAACCCGCGCTCGACGTGGACACATCCCGAGGCGTACGATGCCACGGCGCGGAAACTGGCCGAACAGTTCTGTCAGCACTTCGCCAAGTATCGCGATCAGGCGACGGACGAAGTTCTGGACGTGGCCGATCGCCTCGCGGCGCCCACGGCCGGCAAAGCTTGACGGCGCACCATCTGGCGGCGCGCAATCTAGACGTCGCACGGTCGCACGGTGCCCAGTCGGCGGCGATAGTAGCGCGGTGCTGCGCGCGCGGAGGGACACGCGGTAGGCGAGTGCGATCGGTCGCCGAATCGCTTACTCGGCGACGGACGCTTCGTGATCGGACGTCATCGGCACGCCTTGCTTCAGGTAGCCGAGGTTGCGGATCACTTCGAGCACTTCGCTGCAGGTGGGGAACATGCGGCCACTGGCGCGTTTGTACGCCTCGAGAGCTCGCATGAACTCGATCTCGTCGTCGGTGTAGTCGCGTTCGCAGGTCGTGGGGTCGATCTGCCGGCGACGGTTGACCTTGGCGCGGCGCTCCAACGAGGGGTTCGGAGCGCTGGCCTTGGTCGGTTTTTCAGCGCGGCGACGCTCGGTCTTGCGGCGTTCGATGGTGACTTCGTAGCGGGCCTTCTTCGTCTTCACCACGGGATCACTCTCAGGGGGATGGAGAAACTGGGTGTGGGTTGCGTGCCTGGCGGCGGACGTATCTCCAGCGTGCCCTCGCTAGATGGTCATTCCCCAGTCAGATCGGCGCCGAAGATTGGGGGAATTTAACCGCTGGGAAAGGAGTCCCGATTTTCCGGGTTTGGCGGATGGCGCAAACCTGCGGGCCGCGACAGTCGTGCCGCGCGACGGGTGCCCGCGGGCGTCGCCGCGCAAGGGCGGCTATGATTTTGCGGGCCGCGGTCCGGGTGCAGCCGTCATTTCCGCCTCGAAACCTGCGTTGTGCATGAACCGAATCGATTCATCCGGCGACCACCAATGGGGCGGAGCGGAGCCTAGCGCCGCGGCGCTCAGGCGGCTCGCGCGGAGCGGCGCGTTCGCGGCAACGGCCGCCGGTTGGATCGGTCAGGCCGTGCAGGTCGCGCTCTATGCCGCGCTCTACCGGCTGCTGGCCCCCGAAGTGTTTGGGCTGTTCTGGATGGTCTTGCCTTGGGTGTTGCTGCTGCGCGCCTTGAGCACCGGGGGTTTGAACATCGGCGCGGTGCAGCGGGCCGAGTTGAACCAGGGGCAGGCGACGACGCTGTTCTGGCTGATGCTGGCGGCCGGCACGCTGACCACGGCCGCGACGGCAGCCGTCGGCCCGGTGTTGGCCTGGTCGAAGTCGCAGCCTGAGCTGCTCGGACTGACGCTGGCGATGTCGGGCACGGCGCTATTGGCCGCGGCCGCGGCATCGCATCAAGCGCTCGTCGAGCGGCGGATGCGCTTGGGGGCCTTGGCCGTGGCGCGGCTCGTCAGTCAGATCGCCGGCGGGCTGTCGGCCGTGGCATTGGCCTGGCAGGGCTACGGCGTCTGGTCGCTGGTCGGGCAATGGTATGTCGAGATGGGGTTGCTGGCCGCGCTCTCGTGGTGGCTCGAGCCGTGGCGGCCGCGTGCCCCGTGGCGCGGCGAGCCGGTCGGCGACATCCTCCGCTTCGGCGGGTTTTACACCACCGCCATGCTGCTGTTCGCCGTGGCCCAATTGTCCGACAAGCTGCTGCTGTCGCTCTTGGTCGAAGCGCGCCAGGCCGAGTCGGCGCTCGGCTACTACAGCCAGGCGTTTGCCTGGATGATGAAGCCGGTGCTGCTGATGACCACGCCGATCACCGCCGCGGCTTTGCCGGCGTTGTCGCGCGCCGCCGGTGCGAGCGACGTGCATCGCGATCTGCTCTTGGCGTTCAACCGCCTGATTGCCATCGTCCTGCTCCCCAGCGGCGTGGGGCTGGCGATCGTCGCACCCGAGACGATGCTCGTGTTGGGGGGGGCGAAGTGGGAGCCGGCCGGCGCGATCCTCCGCGTGCTGGCGCTGGTGATTCTCGTGCAAGGATTCATCAATCTGGCCGGCAGCATGTTGGTTTCGGTCGGTCGGGCCGATCGACTCTGCCGCGGCGCGCTGGTGCTCGCCGCGCTCTCGACGCTCGGCTCGCTGGCCGGTTTGCTTGCCGGTCGCGCGACCGAGCGGCCGGCGTTGGGGCTCGCGGTCGGCTACACCGTCGCGGTCGCCGGGGTTTTCGCCTGGCCCTATCTGATCGACGTGCTGCGAACCGCGGGGACACCGCCGCGCGACTGGTTGCGCACCCTGCGCCCCGCCGCCACGGCGGCCGCGGCGATGGGCATCGTCGTGCTGGCCGCGCGCTGGGGGTTGCAGAGCACCGGCATGTTTTCGCCCGCCGTCATGCTGGCGATCGAAATCTCGCTGGGCGTGATCGCGTACGGATTGTTCGCCCGCGGCGAAGTGGCGTGGCTGCGGACCCAACTCGGCCGGCTGCTGCAGGGGGGCGAGACGTCGCCGCAAATAGAACGGTTGTAGCCGGCCGATGTGATCGCCGAAGCCGGACGTTGATCATTCCGGGGTCGGTGACCCCCCGGCTACTTCGCGGCGATGCGGGCGACGATCGCGTCCCCGAGTTCGCGCGTGCTGAGCTTGCCGCCGAGATCGGGCGTTCCCTGACCGGCGGCCAAAGTCTGTTCGACCGCGCCGCGCAGCCAGCCGGCCGCCTGCGGCTGTTCAATCCACTCGAGCAGCAGCGCCGCGCTCAAGATGGCCGCCACGGGGTTGGCGATGCCGCGCCCGGCGATATCAGGGGCCGAACCGTGGACCGGTTCGAACATCGAGGGATACTGGCGTTCGGGATTCGTATTGGTGCTGGCCGCCAGCCCCAGTCCGCCGGCGATCACGCCACCCAGATCGGTCAACAAGTCGCCGAACAAGTTCGAGGCCACGACGACGTCGAAGTGCTCGGGCTGGCGCACGAAGTTCATGGCCGCGGCGTCGGCGTGCTGTTTGTCCGACTCGACGTCGGCGAATTCGCCGCGCACCGTCTCGAAGATTTCGTCCCACAGCACGTAGCCGTAGCGCAGGGCGTTCGACTTGGTGATCATCGTCAGTCGGCGGCGGCGCGATTGGGCGAGCCGAAAGCCGAACCGCAACACGCGCTCGACCCCCTTGCGCGTGTGCACGGCAGTTTGCAGCGCGAACTCGTCGGGGCGGCCGACGTGAAAACGGTTCCCCAGATCGAGGTATTCTCCCTCGGAGTTTTCACGCAGCACGACGAAGTCGATTTCGGCGGGTCCTTTGCCGCTGAGCACGCCGCGCACGCCGGGGTAGAGTTTCGCCGGCCGCAAGCAGGCATATTGATCGAACGCCTGACGGATCTTCACCAGCGGCGCCAGCGTCAGGTGATCGGGCAACTTTGCCGGCCAGCCGAGCGCCCCCAGCAGGATGGCGTCGTGCGGCCGCAGTTGCTCGAGAAAGTCGTCGGGAACCAGTCGGCCAGTCTGCTGCCAGTAGTCGTAGCCCCAGGGAATCTCGGTATAGCGCAGCGTAAAGCCGCCGCGGGCAGCGGCGGCATCGAGGGCCCGCACCGCTTCGGCGGTGACTTCGGGTCCGATGCCGTCGCCCGGATAAACGGCCAGACGATATTCGGGCATGGCGGGAACTTCCTGGGGTTATGGAGCGTCCAAGGGCGGAAGTCGTCGGCCCGGAGTTTACCCCCGACGGCGTCGGCTCGGTAAGGGCCGGCCGCGGGGGGGGCGGTAGCTGACAATTGTGAGGCTGGATTCGCGAAGTCCGGGGTCACAGCTCCCCGGCCACAGAAACGCCGAGCGAAGTCCGGGGTCACAGACGCCCGGCTACATCACGAGCGAAGACGACTTGCTGGCCGGCGGCCGCAGCGGTGCAAAGATTATTTGCCCGCCCTACAGGGCGAGGTTAATCTGATATCGTGGATTTTCAGGAACACTTATCAGGGTCGCGACCTGCGGCGACCGTGTTCGCCGATTTGGCAGTTGTCTTAAAGGCGATTTATCTCGTAGGCGATCTGGTGTCGGTGGCAAGCCGACAAGCTCGAACTGGAGAAGTGGCGATGCGCATCAATCTCTCGGCAGCGCGCGCAATTCAATCGGTTGGCATCGCGTTGGTTTGTACGGTGGCACTCGTTGGCTGGGGAAGCCTGGCCCAGGCGCAGAACCCACCGGCCCCGATGCCGCAGGTCCCCAGCACAATCATTTCGTTGCGCGCCGTCGGCGGCGTGTCGATCGATGCCGAAGGAGTGATCAGCAATGTCGAGAAGGATCGTCTGGGCCGCTTGAGCGCCGAATACGCGCGCGCCATGCACGCGCCGCCGGGTGATCTGAACGCCCCCAGCGAGTTGCGCAAGGTTTCATTGCGGCGGCTCGACGAGGCGCTGGCCGACGCCGTCAAACACAACAGGCCGCTCGACGAGTCGATGCTCTACCTGGCCGGCTTGCAGCAAGTGAAGTACGTGTTCGTCTATCCCGAAGAGCACGACATCGTGCTGGCCGGTTTCGGCGAAGGTTGGCGCGTCGATCCGCAAGGGTCGATCGTCGGCGCCACGACCGGCAAACCCGTACTGTTGCTCGACGATCTGCTCGTGGCCTTGCGGTCGGCGGGCGAGGCCTCGCGGTCGGGCATCAGTTGTTCGATCGATCCCACGCCGGCGGGCCTCGAACGGTTGCAAGCGTTTCTCGATCAGCAAGGGGGGCGCATCGGCGACAACCCCAAGGCGACGATCGCCGGCATCGAGCGCAGCCTGGGTCCGCAGCAAGTGACCGTGGGGGGCGTGCCGGCGACGAGCCATTTCGGGCACGTGCTAGTGGCCGCCGACTATCGCATGAAGCGGCTGGCGATGAACTTCGAGCCGTCGCCGGTGCGCGGCATGCCGAGCTACCTGACGATGGCCAACGGCAAGGGGAACATGATGCCCCGCTGGTGGCTCGAACCCGACTACGATCCACTGCTGGCCGACGACCAGGGTTTGGCCTGGGAATTGCGCGGCTCGCGGGTCAAGGCCGTGACCGAAGACTCGGTGCTCGGTCCCGGTGGCCAGAAGCAACGGACCGGCCAGGCCAGCCCGATGGCCCAGCGGTGGGCCGACAACTTCACCAAGCATTACCCCGAGCTTGAAGAGCGGCTGCCGATCTTCGCCGAATTGTCCAACGTGATGGACCTGGCGATCGTGGCCGCCCTGATCTCGAAGGAGCGGCTACCAGAGCGGGCCGATTGCAGCCTGCCCACTCTGGTGGGGAGCGATTCCTTGCCGGCGGCCGAGTTCGAGGCCCCCCGGCAGGTCGACTCCAAGGCCAGCTTCTTCAAGAAGGGGAGCAACTGGATCATCAGCGCCTCGGGCGGGGTGCTGATCAACTCGTGGGAGATGGCGGCCAAGACCGCGCCGGATGGCGGCGCCCTGACCCCAGTCCGCGAGAAGGCCAGCGCCGGGGCGTCGACCGCCTGGTGGTGGAACTAGAACTCGGAAATCGACCGCCCTGAGCGGTTGTCAGGAATAGAGCGAGGCCCGACCAGCGAATCATTAGCTGGTTTGCAAAGTTAGCGCAGGTTGACTCGTTGGCCGCGCCGGCTTTGCGTTGTGCGACGAAGTGAAACCGTGGCAGATTTTCGGCCCCGCTGGACCCGCTTGGCTATTGCGCCCCGCCAAGCGTGCTAGGGCAAGCGCGCCAAAGCACTGGCCCTGCAGCGCAGCCAAGGCGCATAAAAAAAGGGACAGACTAGCTGGCACTAGCTGTCCCTCCGGGTCGAGAATCTGTCGCGGCAGCCTCGAACCCGCTGGTTCCTGCACCACCATCTAGTACCCTAGCGCTGGCGGCGGGGTTTCATCCCGTCTTAACAGGTTTTTTCACCCGCGGATGTACCCACTTGGGGGGGCTCCGCGCAGGGTAACGCGTCTTCGTGTGAATGCGAGTTGCCGCGGCTTCTAGCGCGGCAGCGGCGCTTCTTCGACGGGCTGGCTCGGCGTCGCGCGGCGGCGCTTGTCGACCGAACCGAGCTTGGACGATGGTTTGAGCGTCACCGGAATCCGCGCTGCTTCGCGCGGCAGCGGGGCGTCGTCGAATTGCTCGGCACTTAATAGCTCGATCTCGCCGTCTGGCCGCCGCTTGACCGGACCAGGCGCGCCCCGCACACTTGCGCGCTCGCCTGGCGCGGGGCTCTGGGCGCCGGCGGCCGAACCGATCAACAGCGGGCCGCTGGTCGAATCCTCGTCCGGCGCAGACTCCGCATCGAGGGGCAAAAAGCTGGGGAGTTCGACGTCGGCGAATTGACGCGGTTCGAGCGCCTCGGCGTCGACCAGCGCGAGCACTTCGTCGGCCGTGAGCGGCACGGGACGCGTGGCCGCAGAGTCGTTGAGCGGATCGCGCCCCGGCAGCTCGTCGAGGTTCCGGGGAGACTCGGGGAGTTCGGGCTGGGCGTCGCCAACTTCACGCACGCTGCGGTCGACGCGCGGCCGCTCGGTCACCAGGCGGGCCGTGATCGGGCCCGGATCGATCCACTCGCCGTCGGGGTCCAAGAGCATCGTCCCCAGTTCGAAATCGAGATTGGCGCGCTGCACTTCGGTATTGACCCAGACGCTCAAGAAATCGGTCTGCACGTTGAGCAGGTTGGTCAGCGAGTCGACGAGATCGCGGGCCGTCGTCACGCTGAACTGCGTCGTTTCGCCGGGGCGCGGCGGCTGCACGAGCCGCAACCGCGTGAGGTCGACCTGGTTGATGGCGATGGCCACCGCCTCGCGGCGCAGCTCGAAGTTCAACTGATTGAGCCGCGTGCCGCGCAACTCGACGCGCAGGCTTTGATTGATGCCGTCGACGAACTGCATGTAGGCGCGGCGGGCCTGTTGGAAGCCGATCAGCGACTGGCGATAGTTGTTGCGCTCGGCCAACCGCGTGAGCGGGGCCTCGAATTGCATGCCGACGTTGAGCGTGCCGTTCGAGCCACCCAGCGCCAGCAATTGGTTGGGGGTCGTACCCAGCGAGCCATTGACGATCAGGTTCAACCCGCCGCGCAGCAAGTTGGCGTTGAATTGTATCAGCCGCCAGGTGTCGACCAGCGAAGTGCGGGCGTTCATCCAGTCGAGGCGGTGCTGGCGGGCGATCTCCAGCGCCTCGCGATGTTCGAGTTCGACCGGCACCAGGGTCACCGTATCGAGCCGGGCGCGGGCCTGCACCAGCAACAATTCCTGCATCTGCCCGGAGAGTTGCGTCACGAGTTTGACCAACTCGCGACGCAAAGCCTGGGGGTCGACGCCGGCGGCCTGCGCTTCGAGTTGTTGCAACAGGGCGCTGGTCGCCTCGAAGCGCTGGATGAGCGCCTGGAAATCGCGATCGAGCTCGACAACCCGGGCCAGGAAGGCTTCCTTCGAGTAGGCGAGCGGACCGACCTGCACCCCCTCGACTTCGCTGCGCCGCTTGAGACGTTCGAGGTCGCGGAGCCGGGCGGGCCGGTTGGCCTCGAGTGCTTCGAAGTCTTCTTCGACAATCGCCACCTGGGCGGCCGCCCCGCGGCGCGAGTCGAGACTGCGCGCGAGCAATTCGTCGACGGTTTCGTCGGCCACGTCCGGGCTGCGTAGCTCGTCGAGCAGATCGCCGATCCGTTGTTGCAGCCGCGTGAGTCGGGTATCGAGCAACTGGAAGCGGTCGAGCAGCGGATCGACGACGCGCACCGGTACGTCGGGGGGCAAACCCAACAGCACTTTGTACGCGTCGAGATCGGAGTAGTAGCTCGCCCGCGTCGTCAGCAGCCGGCTTTGAGCATTGAACAGGGCCTGGCGGGCCAGATCGACCTGGAAGCGGTCGATGCGGCCGGCGTCGTAAGCGGCTTCGAGTTGGATCTGGCTGTCGCGCAGGCCGGCGACGTTGGCTTCGAGATTGCCGATGTTGACCATGTCTTGCAGCAGTCCGAGAAAGCCGTTGGCCTGGGCCGCGCCAGCCCCGCCGGTGAAGCCGCCGCCGCCGGGGGCGGTTTGCCCGACGCCGCCGATGCGGCCGAAGCCGCTGTTGCCGACGCCGGTGAAGCCTTGCAGACCGGCCTGCCCCGTGAGACCGCCGAGTCGCCGCGGGCCCGGGGGAGTTTGCCGCCCGTTGTACAAGTTGACGTAGAAGCCCTGGCGATAGCGTTCCAGCGAGCGCACGTTCGAGAGCAGCGTGCGCTCTGAGAGGGTGAGCCGCTCGAGCACCTGGGCCCGGCTGCCAAGCCGCAGCAGCGGCTGCACGAAGCTGAAGCTGCCGATGGTCAGCGGGTTGTTTTGATTGGGCCCGGCGAACTGCCACATGAACGTGTTGAGGATTTCGGTGGTGAACTGCCCGCCGCTGGCCAGAAAGCGATTGGCGCTCAGCGCGTTGGTGGTCGTGAGGATGCTCGAACCGGCCGCCGAGCCGGCTGCTGGCGGACCGAGCACCTGGAAGTTTTCTCCCTGGTTGAAATTGTCCCCACCTTGCGTGCCGAAGAACTGCACGTCGAAGCGGAACCGCTCGAACGCGACGTCGAGCGCCGAGAGATACAACTCTTCGAGGTTCGCCTGGTAGTCGCGCGAGTGGATGTAGCCCAAGCGCACGGCGCCGCGCATGTCGAGCTCGAGCACGCCTTCTTCGTCGAGCGGCAGAAACTCCTTCCAGCGCGGGTTGGCCACGAACGGCGTGTCGCCGTTGGCGTGCCAACAGGGATAACCGTTCTTGCAGTCGACGCAGTGCATCAGCTTGTGCGCGGCGACGTCGTCGATCGGCATCGGCGGGCGATCGACGTTCGTGGGGTCGAAGAACCGCGAATCGGGGCGCGAGTAGACCGTGTAGTCGAGCAGTTCCCAGCGCGGATCGCGCGACTTCTTGTAGACGGCCGTGAAGGCTTCGCAGTCGGCCTGCTTGCGGTAGAAGTGGCGCGTGCAGCCGCTCGACAACAGGCAACCCACGGCCAGCGCCAACGCCAGCGCGACGCGGCGCCAGCGCGCGGGCTGGCACGCTGGTCGTGGAGAGCGCGGTTGTCGGATGCAGCGGCTCACGCGGCGCCTCGCTTTCGCCGAGGCGGCGCGACCGCGGGCGCAATGGGTGATGCGCTTTGATCCGACGATCTCTTCGTCGCGCTGGCCGACGGATGGCCGGGCGGTGCGCTGGGATTGTTGTCGGTCAAAGCGCCACCCAGGCGCGCGACCAAATCGCTCAAGCGCTCGTGGTCGACCTGGTCTAAAGCCTCGCGGTGCTCGTCCAACCAGAGCGCGACATCTTCGACGAGCTGCTCGAAGAGCGCTTGCCCGGCAGCCGTTGTGCGCCAGACCTGGCGGCGACGGTCGGCTGGATCGCGCTGACCGTCGAGCCAGCCGGCGCGGCGCATCTGTTCGACCAGTCCGCTGATGTGCGCCGTGGAGATCGCCAGCCGGTCGGCCAGTTCCGACTGGCTGATGCCGTCGCCGGCGGGTTGCTGGCAAATCCACAAGACGGAGAACTGCGATTCGCCGACGCCGCTCCCGACCAGGGCATGCGCCAGACCATGGCGGATAGCTCGGGTCGACGCGGCCAGCCCCTCGAGCACTTCGATCCAGCGTTGGATCGCAGCGTCGGTGCGCGGCATCCGGGTGTCGACAATGGGGGCGCGGCGGTTCACGGCAGAATGATTCGACACTGAAGCACTCGGACTTGAACGATTGTGCCGGTGCTAGCGGCGCGAGCCCACGCGAATGAGGGGCCTGGGCGCCATGCTCGAGAGGGGTACGGCGCGCGGTTTTCGGGGCCGGCGGACGTTTCTTGACCGTCCCCAACCGCCAGTCTAATATCGACTTGTGGCACCCGATCCGCGCGCCAGCGGCAGATCGTCGCGCCATGAAGCGCCTCTTAGCACCGCGGATGGGCCGCGACGCCGCTAGCACGCGTCGGTCGGCCGCCGTCAGGTCTCGCGCGGCCATGAATCAGACAGCATGAATATCTATCACAAAGTCATGGTCGGGTTGATCGCCGTGACCGCGCTGGTCTTCTACTACAGCGCGATGCGCGTGCTCAAAGAGCGCTCGAAGTGGTGGGCGGAGTACGTCTCGCTCGAGCGTCAGCTCGAAGATGTCAATAAGCAGATCGAGCAGCTCGAAGGGGTAAACGAGGTCGTCATCGGTCAAGAGAAGGGTATCCGCGAGTTGCGGCACGAGTTGGCCAAGCTGATGGTCGGTCGCGGCCGCGTCTGGAGCGGTTGCACGCCGGCCCAGCCCGACGCCAACACGGGCGAAGTCCGCGTGACGATTCCGGCACAAACGGTCGCCGGCGGCGAAGGCGGCGTCGAAGGAGATTTGGGGGGCCTTCCCCCGGTCGACGGGGCCGCTCCGGCGGCGGCTGCCCCGGCGGGGCCCCTGGAGCTGGTCGAGAACCAGGTGCTGTACGTCTTCGACGAGCGGCCGATTTCCGAAGGGGGCAGCTACCTGGGCGAGTTCCGCGTCGCGAGCATTGCCGAGCGGCAAGTCGCGCTGGCGCCGGTCGGTAAATTGTCGACCGCCGAGATGGATCGCCTGAACAGCGCGGTCAACAGTACCTGGGCGCTGCACGACGTGATGCCGTCGGACAATCCGCTGGTGTTCGCGGCCGAAACGCCCGAATTGCGCGAAGAACGGTTGGCCCTGCTGCCCGACTCGGTCCGCAGCGAGTACGCCCACGATGGCCAGCCGGCCGAGCCGAACGATCCGCAGGACCGGGTGGTCGATGGCAAGTATCAGCGGCCGATCACCGACTTTGTTGCTTCGTTCCACGAATTCCGCCGACTGCGGAGCCTGAATATCGACTTGATCGCGGCCGACCAGAAGGACAAGCACTATCTCGAACAGGCTTTGGCCGATAGCCAGGCCACGGTGAAGTTCCGCGCCGCCGAAATCCAGCAGGTCAAGGCCGAGCTGGCGCAACTGGAACGCGAACGCGACGCCGTGGTGGCGCACCGCGAGAGTCTCGACGCCAAGCTGGCCAAGGCCCGCCAGGTCGTGGCCCGGCTCGAGAAGGAGAACGTCGAGCTCGCCGAGCGGTATGCCCGCTGGCAGACCGAGCTGGCGGCCGAGCTCGATGCGGCGGCGCAGGCGGCCGCAGCCGGGCGTTAACGCACCGCCGGGGATTCTTGCCCGGCCGTCAGGCTTGGGCTGTGCTGCGGCGGCGCGCCGGTATAATTCTGTGTCGCCGCGCACTCGTTGACCGTTGGCCATCAGGCCGAGCAGCGGTGTGCTCTTTTGTTAGTTCGTCTCCCTTGCCGGGACCGCCCATGGGCCTGTACGACCGCGAATACTATCGCTCGGAAGATGAGAACCGCTTCCCGGGCAGCGACCAGCCAATGGTCTACGTGCTGATCGCGATCACGGTCGTGCTGTACCTGGCTAATTATTTCACACAAGGGCAGTCCGACGAATTCTCGCAAGGGCGGCTGGGCGACTTGATGTCGCTGAAGGCCGACTTGTTTCGTAGGCCCTGGAATGCTTGGCAGTTGTTGACGTATGGCTTCGCGCACGACCGGCATTCGGTTTTTCATGTCGGCTTCAATATGTTCGCGTTGTGGCTGTTCGGCCGCGACGTCGAAGGCATCTACGGCCGGCGCACGTTCGCCTGGTTGTATGTGACCGGCATCGTGATGGCGGGATTGGTGTGGGCGATCAGCGAGCAGTTCGTCGACTGGCAGGGGAGCCGACCGCCGGGGCTGATCGGTGCGTCGGGCGCGATTTCCGCCGTGATGGTTGTCTACGCGTTTCACTTTCCGCGCCGGATGTTCTACCTGTGGCTCGTGATCCCGATCCCGGCGGCATTGTTGATTGTTCTGTTCATTCTCAACGACATCGGCGGGGCGCTCGGAGTCCGCGGTCGCGGCGAAAACGTGGCCTTCATGGCGCACTTGGGGGGCGCCGCGTACGGCTACCTGTTCTATCGCACTCAGTGGACGTTCGGGCGGCTGGTGCCGAATCTGAGCACCGGCGGTCGGGGTCGCAAACTGAGCTGGCCGACGCGGCGCCCCAAGCTGCGCTTGCACGACGAGCCGCCCGAAGAAACCAATTGGCAGAAGCAAGTCGACGAAGCGCTCGAAAAGATCACCCGCGAAGGGGAAGCCAGCCTGACCCCCGCCGAGCGCCGCCTGCTCGAAGAGGCCAGCCGGCGCTTTCAAGAACGTCGCCGGTAGCGCCCGCGAGTGCCTGTAGGTTCCCATGCAACTTGCCGCCCGCATCCACGATTTGCGCAAGGAGTATCATCTCGGCGGCGAGATCGTGCGCGCGCTGCGCGGCGTGTCGCTCGACGTGCCCGAGGGGGATTATGTTGCCATCATGGGGCCGTCGGGGTCGGGTAAGTCGACCTTGTTGAATCTGCTGGGCTGTCTCGATCGACCGACGGCCGGCAGCTACTTCCTGGGGCCCGACGACGTCGCCCGCATGAGTGACGACGGGCTCTCCGAAATCCGCGCTTCGCGGATCGGCTTCGTCTTTCAGTCGTACAACTTGATCCAGCAATTGACGGTGCTCGAGAACATCGAGGTGCCGCTCTACTACCAGGGGCGCATCGATGCCCGCGCGCGGCGGCGTTGCCACGAGCTGGCGGCGCTCGTCGGCTTGGGGGACCGTTTGCGGCATCGCCCGGCGCAGCTTTCCGGCGGTCAGCAGCAGCGGGCTGCCATCGCCCGCAGCCTGGTGAACGACCCCCGCTTCATTCTGGCCGACGAGCCGACGGGCAACCTCGATTCGGTGACGACCGGCGAAATTCTGTCCCTGCTCGACCGGCTCAATCGCGACGGCAAGACGATCATCATGGTCACGCACGAAGACGACGTGGCCCATCACGCGCGGCGGATCGTGCGGTTGCGCGACGGTCTGCTGCAATCCGACGAGCGGCTCCGCGAGGTCGAAAGCTAGCAAGCTGCCGCGGCCGCGAATTCTTGGAAAAAGACTCCGCGGCGAACGAACCGCCGGATACTTTGTATCGTAAAGTCGACCATCGACCCCCTTGATCACGCGGAGGGAAACCCCGATGGCCGCTACGGTTCGCAATGCGCGCGTTGCCCCCACGAAGCATTCGCTCGCTGATTCACCCCCGAGCCATTCGGCGTCCGCCCAATGGCTCGGCTACTTTCGTCGCAACGCCGACCAACTGCTCGAGATTCCCTGGGAGCGCGGCGCCCAGGTGACCGCCGACGAGGCGGCGGCCATTCGTGGTTCGATCCAGGGGTTTCAGCTCGGCGAAAGCTCCGAGGGGCGCCACCTGATCGGTTGCGCCCGCCGCTGGGCCCAGATGCACGGTGATCCAGCCTACCTCGACGCCATCGAGCTGTTCATCAAGGAAGAGCAGCGCCACGCTCGCGAGTTGGGGCGCTTCATGGACCTGGCCGACATTCCCCGCGTCAAGAAGTCGTGGCCCGACACCGTCTTTCGCCGGCTGCGGCACGCGGCCGACCTCGAAGTTTCGATCAGCGTGCTGGTCACCGCCGAGATCGTCTCGAAGGTCTATTACCCAGCGCTGCGCGCCGCGACGCGTTCGAGCGTGCTGCGGGCCATCTGCGACCAGATCATTCACGATGAGACGCCACACGTGCAATTTCAGGCCGAACGGCTGCGCCTGCTGCGGCGGCAGTGCGGGCCGTTGGCGCTGGGCCTGCGTCACTGGCTGCATCGAGTTCTCTTCTGGGGCACCTGTTGGGTAGTATGGTACAAGCATGGTCGCGCGATGCGGGCCGGCGGTCTGCAGCTCGGTCCGTACTTGCGGCAGTGCGGCGGCGCGCTAGCCGAAGCCCTGAGCGAGATGGACCCTAGACGCGCGTGACCGTCGAGTCGCCGCGTGCTTGCTCACTTCCTCGGTCAAACATCAGCGGCAAAGATCAACTACGCATGGCTGGCTCGGGCGTTGTACTGCGAACCTGGATCCTGGGGATCAAGAGCCTGCTCTTGCATCCGTTGCGGTCGCTGTTGACCGTGCTGGGGATCTTCATCGGCGTGGCGAGCGTCGTCTGGCTGCTGGCGATCGGCGAAGGGATCAGCAAGAAAGCCCAGGAGCAGATCGAGGGACTGGGGGCCGACAACATCATCGTCCGCTCAATCAAGCCGCCGAACGAGGCCACGGCCGGCATCCGCGGCCCGGTTCCCTACGGCTTGACGCGGGCCGACTACGATCGCCTAGTCGAGACGATTCCGACGATCGAGCGGGCGCTACCGGTCCGCGAGATTCGCCGCCAGTTCAAGTACGGCGATCACCTCGTCGATGGCCGGCTCGTCGGCTGCACTCCCGATTACGCGCAGGTCACGCAGTTGGCCGTGTACAGCGGGCACTTCATTTCCGAGCCGGAGCTGAAGATGAAAGCGCCGGTCTGCGTGCTGTCGTACGAAGTCGCGCGGCGGCTCTTTCCGTACGAGAATCCGCTGGGGCGCACGATCAACGTCGAAGAACAAAAGTATCTCGTCGTCGGCGTGCTGCAGCCGAAGAACCCCACGGCGGGGATCGGCGGCTCGCTGGCCGCGCAGGATTTCGCCGACGACGTCTATATCCCGATCACCACGCTGTGGGCGTTGATCGGCGACTCGGTCTTCACGCGCCGCAGCGGCTCGTTCGAAGGCGAAATCGTCGAGCTCAGCCAGCTCACCTTGCGCGTCAAAGAGCTCGAACGCGTGCTCGAAACCGCCGACCTGGTGAAAGCCACGCTGGCGGTTCACCATCGCCAGCAAGACACTGGCGTCATCGTGCCGCTCGAACTGCTCGAACAAGCCCGCACGACTCGCTTGATGTTCATCATGTTCATGGGTTTGATCGCGGCCATCTCGCTGTTGGTCGGCGGGATCGGCATCATGAACATCATGCTGGCCACGGTGACGGAGCGGACTCGCGAGATCGGCATCCGCCGCGCGCTGGGGGCCAAGCGCAGCGACATCACGCGGCAGTTCCTGGTCGAGACGATTGTGCTTTCGGTCGCTGGCGGGGCGACCGGCGTGCTGGGCGGATTGATCTGTCGCCCCGCCGTGGCGCTACTGCGCTGGACGCTCGAACGCGCCATGCCCGAGGCAGTGCAGAACCTTCCCGACGTGATCCGCACGGTCGAGCCGATCATCGTCGGCTGGTCGATTCCGCTGGCGTTCGGGATCTCGGTCGGCGTGGGGGTGGTGTTCGGGCTCTACCCGGCGATGCGGGCCGCGGCCATGGACCCGATCGAAGCGCTGCGGCACGAATAGCTGCCAGACTCACGGCCTGACCACGACTAGCAGCAAAACCGGTTTGCGGCCACTGCTGGCTTGCCCAGCAGCGACCAGCGTCACCCGACGGCCAGCTTACGTTCGATGCGCCGCAGCGCGTCGGCGACCTGGCAGGTGCCATCGGAGAGTTCGATCTCCTGCTCGTTCTCGAGCCAGTTGCCCACCTTGCGCTGGGCCGAAATGACCGTCGTGTGGCTGCGGCAGCCGAAGTAATCGCCGATCTCACTCAAGGCCGCGCGGGTGTATTTGCGGGCCAGCCACATCGCCAGCGCCCGCGGTCCGCTGATCTGCCGGGCCCGCCCGCCAGTCTGCAGGCTTTTACCCTGCAGTCCGAACAAGTCGCAGACGGCACGTTCGATGTCGGGCAAGCGGACGCTGCGCGAAGTTTGTCGCAGTTGATCGACCAGCACTTGTTGCGCGCCGGCCAACGTGATCGGCTCGCCGTGCGCCAAGCGGGCGACGGCCAAGCGCTTCAGGGCGCCGGCGATCTCGCGCGCGCCTTGCGAGAGTTTCTGAGCGAGCAATTCGGCGACTTCCGTGGGCAACTGCAATTGAAACTGCCGGCTCAATTGGTGCACGATCGTCAACCGCGCCTCGGCGTCGGGAGGATCGAGCCGGCAGAGCATGCCGCCGGTGAGCCGCTGCACGAAGTCATGCCCCAGTTCGGCCAATTCCTGCGGGGGTCGGTCGGCGGCCAGCACGACCTGGCGACCTTCGTCGACGAGCGTGTTCATCGTGTGCAGCATTTCGAGGATCGTCGCCCGTTTGCCGGCGAAGAACTGAATGTCGTCGACGATTAGCAGATCGACCCCTCGATTCTTGCGGCGGAAGTTCGGCAACCCGCTGCCGCGCAGCGCTTCGAGAAACGAAGTGGTGAATTGTTCGGCGGTCAGGTAGACGGCGGCCGTCTCCGGGCGGCGCTGTTTGACCGCCGACCAGATGCCTTCGAGCAAGTGGGTCTTGCCCACCCCCGACGGTCCGTAGAGCGTCAATGGGCTCCAGGTGCCGAGTTGATCTGCGACCGATTGCGCGGCGGTCACGGCCAGCCGATTCGCCTGGCCGGCGGCGAACTGCTCGAGCCGCGCGAAACGCCGCCCGCGCCGCGGCGCGTCGGCCGAGCGCTCGGCGGCGCGCTGCAGAGCTGCCGAGGCGTCTCCGGTCGGCACGACGCCGGCGATGGCCATCGAGAACATCGTGGCGGCACTCGCCTCGCCCGATTCGGCCTTGGGTTGGCCTGGCGATGGCGGCGTGTTGCCGGTGGGCGAACATGTGCCGGAGGGAGCGATTGTCGCGTCATCGGCAGGCCTGGCGAGCCGCCGCTCGTCGGCCGCCACGAGGGGGACTGCGTCGCCGACCCCCGAGGCCACGGTGAACTCGACCGTAATTGGGCGGCCGATCACTTCGGCGGCAACCGCCTGAATCTCGGCGCGAAAATTCCGCCGCAACCATTCTTGAAAGAACGGACTGGGCGTGAGGACCTGCAACCGGTCGCCGTCGAGCGCCAAGGCCGTCTCGGCGCCGAGCCACAGCGACAGACGCTCGCCGCCCATCCGCTGGGCGAGCGCCGAACGCACGGCGGTCACGATCTCCCTATCGTTTCGATTCACGTCCTGCTTTGTCCTCAGTCGGCGCGTCGTGCGCGGACCGCCAGCCAGGATGCGCGCGGTTTGGGCGCGTCGTCTGACAGGTGGGCCCTGCTATGGTCGAGAGCTGAATCCGCAGTGGGTGCGGCTACTGGCGAAATCTCAGAGTAGGCGGGGCCGCCAGGCTAGCCGGCGTGGCAACTCTGAAGAGGTACATTCCATTGCTGCATCGCGGCCATTCATGGCGGATACCCCCCAGGCAACTTAACCGCTTGGCTTCGGCTCACGCGGTCGCCGGCAGTTGACGGCATTTTCGCCAGGTTTCTGCCCCGGTCTTGCCTGCGTCACTGCCAACGGCGATCGTTGCGAGAGAGGCGATTGTACGTTTGCTAGCACTGCTGTCAAAGCAAAAACGTCGCTACCGTGCATCGCCGCGCGACATAGCGATTGGGCCTTCATCGTAATTTCATACGGCGCCGTCTTCTGCGCGCGGCGCCTCGCGCCGAAGATTTTTTCCGCCGCCGCACGACGAGCACGTGCACAACCTGTCGCCTCGCGCAATGGCGTCGTCGAGCGACGCGCAATCGACCGCTCGACAACCGTGCGCAACGATCGAAGTAACGTCGATCCGGCATGCGGAAACGCGGCGCTCGCGCGCGATTGGCAGTCGCCAAACCGCAGGCGATCGCGCGTCATCGTCCGTCTGGAGCGAGCGTGCGGAACATGACGCGCCGCTCGTCGCAGCAGACGAAGCCCTGGTGAGTGTACGTGCGCACCGCTGGTTCATTCGCGCGATCGACTGATAACATCAGCCGCGGCCGGCCAGCCTGCGCTGCCAGCCGCTGCGCCTGCGCCACCAGCAGTTGTCCCCAGCGGCGACCGCGGACCTCGGGCACCAGCCCCATGTAGATCAACTCCCACTGGTCGAGCCGCGGGTCGTCGGCCAGCACCAGGCAGCCGACGTCGCGATCGTCGGCGCGCGCGAGCAACCAGTTCCGCGGATCGAAGCGCCCCGTGACGCGGTAGCCGGCCAGCACGTCGTCGACGTCGCGCAGATCGTTCAGCCCAGGACAATCGAGAGACCCTTCGTACGTGCGCTCGACGATACGGCGAAAGCGATCGTGCGACGCGCTCGTATAGGCTGCGAATTCCAGCGGCATCGGGGACGATTCGCGGGCCGCCCGCTCGTTGAAGCCCACCATGTAGACCAGGTCGGCCAAGCGCGCGAAACCGCCGCGCGCCAGAAGTGCTTCGTCGGCCGCCGCGTCGAGCGGCAGCAGCGCTTGCACGAGCCGTGCGCCCGAGGCAGCCAGGCGGTCGAGAAGCTGGGCAAGCAGGGCGGAGCGGAGCGGCTCGTCCGAGTCGCCGCTCGGCGCGAGATTACCCTCGGGCATTGCTTTGGCCGCCGCCCCGGTGACGACTCTTGGCGCCCAGACGAGCGCGGCTCGCCCACCCAAAGGCCGGCCGAGGATCGCTCCCACGAGCCGTCCGCGGTTGAGGGCCGCCAGCAGGTCGTCGAGCCCGCCGCTGTCGGCAGTCTCCAACAGATAGGCCACTTGATCGCGTCGCAGTTGTGGCGCCCAATCGCGAAACAGCAGATCGAGCGCCAGTCGGCGCAGCAACGCGGGGCACTGCTCGATCGAGACGGGCGATGGCGAGGCATGCATGGTGGGACCAATCGGGCGACCGAGTTGTCTCGGCAATCGCACGGCCTGGCGGCGTGATGGGTTACTGCGTGTGCTCGGGCGATTATATTGAGGCCAGCGGGGCGAAGGTACCAAGTGGATACACCCATGTTCGGCAATCGATCGCTGCCGGAAGCCGACACGGTCCACAGGCGTGCGTTATTAGTGCGCGAACGCGTGGACGTGTGCTTCGCCACGCGCCGGACTTGGCGCGCGATTCTGCGCTGTGGATACGTGGCGACGCTGGTCGCCGGCTGGTGTGGCTCGGGGGCGCTGGCTCAACCGGCGCTCGAAGAGCTCGAACGCACCTTGCCGCCGGCGAGCACGGCCGCCGAAGATGCCGATCGAGTCGCCGCGCCGCGCGACGCTGGTTACTTGGGACTGATCGCCGACGACAGCGATCAGATCCGCGGCGTGCACGTTTTGGAGCCGGTTGCCGCCGGTCCGGCCGCGGCGGCTGACTTTCGTCCCGACGATTTGATCGTCGCCGCCGGCGGCGAAGCGATCGTCGACCTCGACGACCTGACCGAAGTGCTCGATCGTCACGCAGCAGGTGACAAGCTCGACTTTGACGTCGTTCGCGGCGCCGAGCAGATTCGTCTGACGGCCACGCTCGGTCGCCGCCCCGAACCACGACGGCCACCGACGACCGAGCCCGCGCCGGCCGAAGATGAACCGGCCGATCAAGTCGTGCATCGGCGCTTGCTCGGCGTGCGCGCGGTCGACGTCGACGAGGCGACGCGGTTGCGCGACGGCTTGCCCGACGCACGCGGCGCGGTCGTGGCCAAAGTTTTCGCAGATTCGCCGGCGGCCGCGGCCCAATTGCCGGTGGGGGCCGTGATTCTCACGCTCGACGATGGTCGGGTCGACAATGCGCTCGATCTGGCGCGGCGCGTGGCCGCTGCCGGCGCCGGTCGCGAGGTCGAAATCGGCTATTTCTGGAACGGCGCGCTGCGTCGCCAGAAAATCGTGTTGGCCGGCGAGAGCCCTCTGCCGGCCGCCGCGCCACCCGCGCAGGAAGCGGCCAAGCCGCCTGCCGCCGCCGGTCAGCTCGATGCGCTGGAGCGCCGGCTCGACGAACTCGATCGCCGCCTGGAGCGGATCGAAGCGTTGCTCGAGCGCGCCTTGGGTACGCCCGACGCGATCCCATCCGCCGACGATTCGAGCTCGTCGAGTTCATCGAGCTCGTCGTCGAAGTAGCGCGCCAGTTGGTCACGGGCGTCGGTTGTGCCGCACATCCATAGGGAGCATTCGCGGCGGTGGCGGCGCACCTAGCTAGAACAATCGCGGCCAGCCGGGGAGCGACTCGACGAGCCGCACCAGTTCGCAGGCCAGCGGAATCGCGCACCAGCGCAGGGCGCGGCGGGCCTCGAAGTTCAGGCAGCGGACGTCGATCTCGAGTCGCTCGCCCGCCTGGAACTTGCTCCACCGCGGCCAGAACCGCGGCACCCGCGCACAGTACTCCCGAAACGCCAGGCCTTGCCGGGCCGCCAAGCGCCGCTCTTCCGAGGCGACCGTCACGCGCAGGTAGACCGTGGTCGCCAACAGCAGCCCAATCGCCAGCAACGGGCTCCCCAGAAAAAACGCCACCGACAGCACAAGGAAGAAAATCCCTAAGTACAGCGGATTGCGCGTGATCGAATAGGGGCCTGTCGTGACCAACTGAGTCCCTTTGCGGCCGCCGATGTAGAGGGTCGACCAGATGCGCAGCGCGCCGCCGATCACGAACGAGGCCCACCCCAGTCCGTCGAGCGTCAGCTTCAGCCAGGGCTGCGACTCGCCGATCGGCGCGTGCAATACACCGGCGATGGCAAATGGCGCTAAAAGCGCGAATCCAATTACGGCGCGACTGCGTTCGACCAGCGTCCGCTCCGGTGCGTGAACCAAAGCGGTGGCGGCTGTTGACATGCTGGCTTCCTGGCTACTGGCTTGCGGCGACAGGCTCGAAGCAATTGCGCCACAGGCGGTGGCTGGCTTCGATATCCGGAGCATGAGACAAGACGCAGATTCGGCAGCGACTGCCCGGTCGGGCAATCCGACAAACTCGGAGCGCCTTCGCCGTGCGGAATCGTCTGGCCAACGGGCGCGAATACTAAGGGCAGTTATCGGCCCTCGGCAAGCCGAATCTTGGTCGCTCCGCATTAAATCTCCACCAGAAACGGCCAAGTTGAGGCTGCCGGTCGTGCTTTACCTGCCGCGTGTGCGATTTCGCACGCGGCACGGACCGGCTGAGACCGCGTCTCGCGCCGTTAGCGGACGAGCGTGCCGCCGGCGTTGATCGACTCCACGCGCCGCGCCGTCACGTGCTGGGTGTTGAGCTCCGGCAGAAAGCCCAGCGTGCCGTTGATGCCCACTTCCTGCCCCACGTAGTGCTGCAGGTTCGTCCCCGGCGACGGCGTGACGTAATACCGCACCGCGCCGCTCGAGTCGGTCAAGGCAAAGGCCGGCACGCCTGCCCGATCGCTCTGCACCCGCGCCAAGCGGCCGATGCCGTCGAACTCCGGACGCATGTGCGGGCCGCGCGACTGGCTCGGTGCGCTCGACACCAGCGAGTTGCGGCGATTGGTGTCGGCGGCGATGTTCGCCGCCGCGTCGAGCCGCTGTTTGATGTCGGCGAACTTCTCCAGCTTGGTCAGCACTCGCCGTACGCGACCGCGCTCCAGCGCCGTCTGGCCGCGCCCCAGCATCGCTTCGCCCCGCGCGCGCAAGTTCGTGAAGTTCCACTCGCGGGCTTCTTGCGCGACCATGGCCGACAGCTCCAGATCGAGCTCGTCGATCTCGGCCTGGTAGCGCTCGTCGGTCGTGAGCGAGGGGTGCGGCTCCGCCGACTGCTCGCGGCCACCGCGGCTTTCGCGACCGCCGTGGCGATTGTGCCACCTTGCTTCGAGATCGGCGTCGTCGCCGGAGGGCGCGGGCTCGTCCCGCTCGTGATCGACCGGGCCGGCCTCGGCGGTGCGTCGCCGGGCGCGCAGTTCGGCGCGCTCGCGATCCAGCGCTGCGGCCTCGGCTGCTTCCTCGGCGTCCGCAGCTTCGCGCAACCGTTGCCGGCGGGCCCGATCGCGCCGCGAGGCTGGCGAGTCGGGTTCGTCGTCGTACCGGGAATCGTCGTCGGCATATCGGTCTGGTGCGCGGTCGTACGCCGCGTCGTCATCGTCCGCGTGGCGATCATGGTCGCGATCATCATACCGCTCATCGCCGTAGCGCTCGCGGTCGCGATCTTCGTCGAGCGCGTCGCGCCGCGACACGCGCACCGTCGGCACGTGCGGCGCGGCTTCACGATCGAGATCTTCCCGCCGATCGTAGTCGTCGCGGTCGCGGTCAGCATCGCGCTGCCGGTCGATCGTGTCGTCATCGTAGCGAGGTTCGTCGCGATCGCGCGGCGGATCTTGTTCATCGCGGTCGCGCGGCGGAGCATCTTCGTCGCGATCGCGCGAGGCGGCCGCTTCGTCGCGCGGTTCGGCGGCCGAGGGCCCGACATCCAACGGCTGGCTCGAAATGAACCGCCCATGAATCCAGCGGAACTCGCCGGCCGGCGGAGCGATCTGATACCAGACGCGCGGCCCCGCGCCGTCGTCGAACTCGTGCGAGCCGAGGATCTGCACTTCCTCGCCGCGATTGAGCCGCACCTGAATCACGTCGCGGGCGTTGTCGAAAATGCTCCCCACGCGGACTACCACGCGGTCGCCGATCACTTCGCCGACGTCCCCCGCGCCGCGCCGAATGAAATCGCCCGACACCCAACTGAAGCTGTGTTGCGGCGGTCGCACCGCGAACCAGCCACCCGGATCGTGGCGATAAACTTCGACGCGATCGCGGCGCCCCAGCCGCATGGCCGGGTAATACTCTTCGCCCGGTCCGCTGCGGACGTCGACGTTGTCGGCCGTGATGTAGCCGACGTACGGAGTCTTCTCGGCGGCCTCGGCCGGCGGGCCTGCGAACGGCCAACCACCCGAGATCGTCAACAGCAACAACCAAGCGTGACGGCGCGACATGCGCGGTCTCCTTAGCGAGTTTTCGACGAAACGGCCGACGCGCGCTGCGATGCCATGCATGCCGGCGCGTGCGAACGGCCAATCAGCCCGAACGGGCGTAACTTCGACGGGGAAATCTTCTGACAAAGGCCGCGTCTTGTACCGTACGCGCCGCGCCGGCCGCAAGAGCAATCGCGGGAAGAGCGGTCATTTAGGCGCCAGCGTCGCCGCGTGACTAGGCCGCCGCGCGCCAGCGCCGGCAAGTCGCCCGCGCCGCCACGCAGCCGCCGCCGCCGCGTAACCAGCCACGCGGCCAGCGCGGCCGCCTACCTCGCCGGGGACATCACCGGTAAAATCGCCAGACTTCCCAGCGTGCCGCGAACATGCCAGCAACGCCCGGCGTCCTCCAAGGGATCGCCGCGGCTTGTGCTAGCGAGCGAAGCACCCGATTCTCCACGCATCTACTAAGAAGCCTGCAAACCGCCATGCCTCGCTACAATCCCGCCACGGTCGAGCCCAAGTGGCAAGCCTACTGGGCCGAGCACCGCACGTTCGCCGCTCCCCGCCTGCCGACCGGCGAAAAGCTCTACGTGCTCGACATGTTCCCCTACCCCAGCGGCGACGGCCTGCACGTCGGCCACCCCGAAGGCTATACGGCCACCGACATCGTCTGCCGCTTCCAGCGGATGCGCGGTCGCAGCGTGCTCCACCCGATGGGCTGGGACGCTTTCGGTCTGCCCGCCGAACAGCACGCCAAGCGGACCGGCACGCCGCCGCGGATCACCACCGAAAAGAACATCGCCAACTTCCGCCGGCAGTTGCAGATGCTCGGCTTCAGCTACGACTGGGATCGCGAGCTGGCCACGACCGACCCCGACTACTTCCGCTGGACGCAGTGGATTTTCCTGCTGCTGTTCGACACCTGGTACGACGCCGAAGCCCGCCGCGGCCGCCCGCTCGCCGAACTGCCGATCCCCGCCGACGTCGCCGCCGCCGGCCTCGCCGCGATCGAATCGTATCGCGACGACCATCGCCTGGCCTATCAGATCGAAGCCCCCGTCAACTGGTGCCCCGAGCTGGGCACGGTGCTCGCCAACGAAGAAGTCATCGGCGGACTCAGCGAGCGCGGCGGCTACCCCGTCGTGCGCATGCCGCTGCGGCAGTGGATGCTGCGGATCACGGCCTACGCCGATCGCCTCGAAGAAGATCTCAAAGAGGTCGACTGGCCCGAAGGCGTGAAAGCGCTGCAGCGCAACTGGATCGGCCGCAGCACCGGCGCCGAAGTCGATTTCTACATCGGCAGCGGCGCCGGGGCCGGAACTGTAGCCGGGGTCTGTGACCCCGGAGACAATCCAACACGTCCGGCCTCACAGAGGCCGGCTACAACCGACCCCGGACCGGCCTCACTGAGGCCGGCTACACCGGGTGCCACTGCTGGCTTGCCCAGCAGTGCTGCTGCCACTTCCGCGCTCTCCAACTTCGCCGACTGGAAAGCCGCGCGCGAAAAGTCGGGCTTCCCCCGCAAACCGGCCGACGACGTGCTGCGCATCTACACCACCCGCCCCGACACCCTCTTCGGCGCCACCTACATGGTGATCGCCCCCGAGCACCCGGCCGTCGCGCGGCTCACCACCCCCGAACAGCAGCCAGCGGTCGCAGCCTACTGCGAGCGGGCGGCCCACAAGAGCGATCTCGACCGCACCGACCTGGCCAAAACCAAGACCGGCGTCTTCACCGGTTCGTACGCCGTCAACCCGGTCAACGCCGAGCGCGTGCCGATCTGGATCGCCGATTACGTGCTGATGGGCTACGGCACCGGCGCCATCATGGCGGTGCCGGCGCACGACGAACGCGACTTCGAATTCGCCCAGCAGTTCGGCATCCCGATCGTCGCCGTCGTCCAGCCGCCGTCAGATGGTTCGAGTTCGCATCAACACACTCCCTCTCCCCTTGTGGGAGAGGGTGGCTGGGACGCGGAAGCGGACCAGCCGGGTGAGGGGTCCCCGGGTGCCAGTGGTTCCGCCTCTAGTCTCAAGTCTCAAGCCTCCTCCCCGGGTGCCACTGGCTCTGCCCGTGCTTCCGCTTCTCCTCTCTCCTCTCCACTCACTACTCACTGCTTCTCCGGCTCCGGCACGGCGATCAACTCGGGCCAATACAACGGCCTCGACACCGCCACGTTCAAACAACGGATCGCCGCCGATCTGGCCGCCGCCGGCGTCGGCCGCCAGGCGGTCAACTACAAGCTCCGCGATTGGCTCTTCAGCCGGCAGCACTTCTGGGGCGAGCCCTTCCCGATCCTGCACGAAGTCGACGCCGCCGGCGAGCCGACCGGCCGCATCCGCGCGCTCGACCCCGCCGAGCTGCCGCTCGATCTGCCGGCGATGACCGAATTCAAATCGCACGGCCGCCCCGAGCCCCCGCTCGAGCAGGCCCCGCCCGACTGGCTCTACATCACCGTCGATGGCGTCCGCTACAAGCGCGAAACCAACACCATGCCGCAATGGGCCGGCAGTTGCTGGTACTACCTGCGGTTCATCGATCCCAAGAACGCTACGGCCGCGATCGACCCCCAGCTCGAAGCCGCCTGGATGCCGGTCGATCTCTACATCGGCGGCGCCGAGCACGCGGTGCTCCATCTGCTCTACAGCCGGTTCTGGCACAAGGTCCTCTTCGATCGCGGCGTCGTCACCACCAGCGAGCCGTTCCGCAAGCTGGTGAACCAGGGGATGATCCTCGGCGAAATGGAATTCGTCGGCTACCTCCGTCGGCCCGATGGGATTCCAAGCGGCGATGGTGAATTTGTTGCTCCGGAGGACGTTGTAGTTGACTCCGGAAAGATTTATTTGCGTGGCAGCAATAACACGATTGAACTCGAGCAAGTTTCTGTTCCTTCAAAACATGTCGTCAAAGTCGACAACGGCTACTACTTTGAATCCCAGTTGGGCCGCCAAAGAGTAGAGAACCGCGCCTACAAAATGTCGAAAAGCCGCGGCAACGTCGTCAATCCCGACACCGTCGTGGCCGAGTACGGGGCCGACTCGCTGCGCCTCTACGAAATGTTCATGGGCCCGCTGGAAGCGACCAAGCCCTGGAGCATGACCGGCGTCAACGGCGTCCGCGGCTTTTTAGATCGCGTCTGGCGGCTGTTCATCAACGACCGCATCGACGAGCGCAACGAGCTCAGCGGGGCCATCGATTCGGCCCCGCCCACGGCCGACCAGCTCCGCGTGCTCCACCGCACCATCAAAGAAGTCACACACGACATCGAGTCGCTGGGCTTCAACACGGCCATCGCCAAGATGATGGAGTTCGTCAACTACTTCACGAAGCTCACGCCCCGCCCGCGGGCGTGCCTCGAGCCGTTCGTGCTGTTGCTGTCGCCGTTTGCGCCGCACCTGGCCGAAGAGCTGTGGCAGGCGCTCGGGCATGGCGAGTCGCTGGCCTACGAGCCGTGGCCCACGTGGGACGAAGCGGCGATTCGCGAGACGACGGTCGAAGTGCCGGTGCAGATTTCCGGCAAGGTGCGGAGCAAGATTCAGGTTGCGGCCGACGCCAGCCGCGGGCAGTTGGAAGCGGCGGCCCGCGCCGACGAGCGGGTGCAAGAGCTGCTCGCGGGCCAAACGGTGGTCAAAGTGATCGTGGTGCCGAAACGGCTGGTGAATTTTGTCTTGAAGTAGGGTACCGCACCCCGTGCGTACCGCAGCGCTTGCTACGTCGCACCCTTTCCGCGATTGCAGTCAAAGCACAACGCTTGCAGGTTCTCGGCAACAGTGCGACCGCCCTTTGACCAAGCCACAATATGATCAACCTCGAGAACCAGCCCGGCGACAGTTGCGGGCGAGCGACCACAAGAAGTGCAGCGAAACCCATCTCTCTTTAGCACCAGAAATCGAAGAGCAAGCGATGGATCTCGCGGAGTTCTGGTCACGGTCTTGATTGTGGCAGCCTTAGCCTCGGAATCCAGAAGCTGCTGCTCTTCTGCGAAGGCGGCCACAAACTCTTCGAGCGCTCTACGCCAACTGCTGAAGCGAGCGTGATACGTTGACCCCGTGTACTGTGATGGCGTTCGATTCATGTCGCGATAGACAGGTTGCCTTCCCTTTGCGATCCAGACAATCTTTAGGTTGTCAAATAAGGCATCGACCGGGACGTCCTTCTCCTCGTTTAGACGTAGACCGGCCCGCTGCAATGCGTTGTTCCAAGAGCCGAATCGGACGTTGATTGTGGACGCTGCGAATTTCCCAACCTCGCGATAGTTGCGAAACGTCAGGCTCTTACCTGCGGACTTCAGTCTTGAATACGCTGATTGAAGGTCCAGAAGCAGATCCTCGTCCGAAACATTTCGATTGAACGGCTCAAGTTCGAATTTCACGTCGGCTGACACCTCCCGATGGTCTCGCAGATAAGGCAGTATCGTAGATCGCACGCTCGGTTTATACCACGGCCCGCCGCACGTCTGCGACGTCGCGCCGGCTGGTCTTGCCCGGGGTGCGAAGGGAGCGCACGCCGCGCGGCGCTGCGGCGATTCTCTGGTACGCCCGGCGCGCATGCCCTGCGGCTCAAGCGGCCGACAGGCTCGAGGCCACAGACGACAGGCCAGACCTCGACGCCACGCCACTTCACCGTGGCCTGGGCTTCCAGCCCATGGCGAACACGGCCAGGATGGCCGTGCCACGACCGGCCCATCCGCGCCACACCAGCCCGACGCGCAGCTCTCAACCGCGAAGCGGTGAAAGCCAATAGCCAGGGGCGGAAGCCCCTGGTAGCTTCTCCGCCATGCCTCAGTCCTTGGCGTCACTTCATCGACGGCATCAATTGGAGTGGGACGAGCGCTACGTCTGGGACTGAGTGATGATGCGAGCATTCACCGACGCGTTGTCGTACGACCGCCCCGGTGGGGCTCAAGTTGAATTGCCAATCCGTCACCAGGGGCTTGCGCCCCTGGCTATTGACGAAAGCCCCAGTTGGGGCAAATCGCCGTGTCAGACCGCGCGCCGTCGGTGCACGTGATGGATTCAGGCACGTGGCGCATGAAGTCGAAATCGGTACGCCCGGCGTGCATGCGCTACGGCTTGGAGCGCGTGCGAAGGATCAGCCAGACGACGAGCGGCACGACGATCGCCACGACCAACAGCACGGCGCCGGCCACCAGGAACACCAGCGTGCCTGCGAACCACGGATCGGCCTGCACGATCCAATCGGCCGGGCCCGAAAAATACCACGGCGCTTGCTGAGGGTTGGGCGTTGACGGCGCGCGCTCGGCCCCGGTCGTCTGCGACGCTGGTTTCCCTGACAGGCCGAACGCCGTCACCACGCCGGCGATCAGGATCATTCCCAGGATCAGGACCACCAGCATCCACCAGAAAGCCTGCCGGATCGCGCTGCGCCGCGCGACGCACGCCGGACAGACTAGCACCGGAATCGTTTCGGTCGTGTGTCCGTCGGTGCCCTGCACCATATTGCCCGTATCGTAACGGTCGAGGACCCCCTCGCCGACGATCTCCTGCTGGCAATACGCGCAGCGCATCGAAAACACTCCCGCTCAAGGGACCACGGTCGCCGACCCGCGGGCCGGTTCGGCTGGTTTCGTCAGACCCGAAGGGGGCCACAATTGTTCTGCGGCCTGTAGGGCAATTGTTCTGCGGCCTGCAGGGCCGGTTCTGTCAGCCCAGGGCGGCCACAATGTTCCTCGGCCTGAAGGGCAATTTTTCTTCGGCCTGTATGGCCGGTTCTGTCAGCCCAGGGCGTGAGCCCTGGGAACGTATTGGGCCCCTGGGAACGTATCCGCGTGTGTGATCCGGCCCTGAAAGGGCTGCTCATTTGCCAACGCGGTGACGGATGAATCCCGCGCTTCGCGGGCATGCCGCGTCGCCCGACCGGACATTTTCCCGCGCCGGTATCACGTAGCCTGCGGGTGATGGGGCTCACGTTTTCCTTGTGGTACGCAAGGGGTGCGCGCCCTACGAACCCGCTAGGCGAATGCCACGACCAGGGCCACGATCGACGTGCAGACGAGAAAGGTCGACCAGACCAGCGCATCGGCCGGGGAGACACGCCCGGCGATCACGCTCTTGCAAAGCACGAAGAGGAGCAGCGCCACGGTCGGCACGAGGGCCAGCGGATTGGGAACGTGCGAAGGACTCAGCGGCGGAACGTACGGCACTTCGATCAGCCACGGCCGGCAGGCCATGAAACCAGCGGCGATCGTCGTCAGGAAGAACGCCGTCGACAGGCGGATTTGAAACCAGCGGCGCGTGGCAGGCGGAGGGGACATGCCATTCATTCTGCCGCGCGGTCGCCACGGCGTCGAACAAGGCGGGACCGGGAGCCCAGTGAGGTAGCGATACCGCTTGCCGGCGACGATGGCAGCTCAAGTCACCGATTGCGGCCCGTTCGCGGGCGGCCGGTTCGCGGGAAGAGCAAAGCACTGGCGGAGCCAGTGGCACCCGAGCGGAAGAACAAGACATTGCCGGTCGGTCCAGGCCTGACTCCTAACCCCTGACCCCTGACTCCTAACCCCTGACCCCTGACTCCTGACCCCTGACCACTAATCCCTAACCCCTGACCGCCCCACCCGGACGCAAACCGCCTACCCGGACGCAAACCGGACGGTTACCCGGACGCAAAACCGCGTCGGTGTTACACGCCCTAAGTTGCTTTCTCTAATCGAGTTCGGGTCCAATATCAAGACACCCGAACGCACCCGGACGCAAAATTACGGAGCATCTTATGCCGTGGGGGGGTGGTGTGAGGGGAGGGGTAGTGAGGGGAGAGTTGAAAGGAGAGAGGAGAGTGGGGGGGCGCCGAGGCACCTGACCCCAGACCGCTGGCCCCTAGTCCCTGATCCCTATCCCCTGATCTCTAGCCCGTCGTCCCGAGGGTTCCGTCGTTTACTCGGCTGGCGTGGAGGCTACTTGCCCTGGAACTTGGGCGGTCGCTTTTCAAAGAAGGCGGTCATCGCTTCGACGACGTCGCCCGTCGTGATCAACTGGCTTTGGGCCCAGCGTTCCAGGGCCATCTGCGTGTGCCGATCGACGCCGTCCCCTTGATCGACCAGCAGCTTGCCCAGGCCCACGGCGAGCGGCGCGTTGGCGGCGATTTCGCGGGCCAGCGCGGTGGCGGCAGCCAGCGCCGCGGCGGCTGGCGAGCTGTCGCCAGCGGGCGCCACGCGATTCACCAACCCCCAGCCGAGGGCTTCCTCGGCGCCGACCGCGCGGCAAGTCATCAGCATGTCTTTGGCGCGACTGGGACCGATCAACCGGCACAAGCGCGTCGTACCGCCGACGTCGGCCACCAGGCCCATCCGCGCCTCGGGCATGGCCAGCTTGAGGTCGGCCGACGCCACGCGCAGGTCGAAGGCGGCCGCCAATTCCAAGCCCAAGCCCAGCACCTGGCCGTGCAGCGCGCCGATCACCGGCAATTCGAGCGATTCGATCTCGAACAGCGCGTTTTGCAGCCGCTCCGCCAGGCGCCGCAGCCAACGGGCGGGGTTGCCTTCGCCCACTTCAGCGCGCGATTGTCCGAGCGACATGATGTCGATGCCTGCCGAGAAGATCGGTCCTTCGGCATGCACGATCACTGCCCGCAACTGTGGGTACTGGTCGGCCTGGCGCACGGCGGCGGCGATCTCTTCGAGCATTTGCGGCGTCAGGGCGTTGCGTTTTTCGGCCCGGGCGATAGTGACAAACCACAACTCGCCATCGAGCCGCGTGCGGACGAAGCTTTCGGACATGATTGCTGTGCTTTCTATCGACAGGCGAATGCGACCAGCGCGATCGGCGCCGAACAGCAGCGCCCGAATCGCCCCACTCATGCTTTCAAGCGGTTGTTACCTTGGGTCCGACGGCGTGTCGGCCGGCGCGGCGGTCGATCGCAACGGGCGGAAGGCAATTGCCCGCCGCACCGGCCCCGGCAGCGGCGCGTCGCGCCCCATCACCGCGAACCAGAGGATTTCGTTGAGCTCGAAGTCGTCGATGCGATCGTACTCGCTGAAGTCCATCTGATTCGAACGTTCCCAGCCGTAGGCCAGCTTGGTATTCACGGCGTTCAGATCGATGCGGGCTGGCACGTGCTCGTAGGGTGTCGCATCGGCCGTGTCGGTGAACGATTCGAACATGGGGTTGGCCGCCGCGTCGAACTGGCTCAGCGGCGGCAGCCCCAGGATCAACTCGATCGTCCGCAACATGCTGGCGGTTTGATACTGGGTGCTGTCGAGATGCCCCCGCCGCACGTAAGGGCTGACGACCAGCCCCACCGTGCGGTGTGCGTCGACGTGGTCGGGGCCATTCTGGGCGTCGTCTTCGATAACGAAGATGGCCGTCTCGGGCCAGTACTTGCTTTTGCTCACCGCTTCGACAAGCTGGCCGAGCGCCAGATCGTTACTGGCGACGCAGGCTTGCGGCGTGAAAGCCCCCAGCGTGGTCCCCGACGTGTGATCCTCGCCCAGGCTCATCACGATGAAGCTGGGGAGATTGCCGTTCTGCTCGAACTCGCGAAACTCCTTCAAGAAGGTCACGACATTATCGGTATCGCGGGTCCGCTGTCCGGCCACCTTCGGAATGCCGTAGTCGGGGCAGATATGGCCGATCAATCCTGGCACGCGCCCCTCGACGCGAGTCGAACCGTCGGGCTGGCTGACCCGCTTGCCATATTCTCCGTAGCTGCGATACGAGAGTCCCGCTCGAGCGCAGGCGTCCCAAATGTATCCGCTGGGAGCATTCGACAGGCTTCCCTCGTCGTCGTCGTCGACGCCGCCGCGACCCGAATAGGTGAGCAACCAGTCGCGAGCCGTGTAGTCGGTGTTATAAGCCATGGTCGACCAGGGGTGGCCATCGCGCGAAACTTGTCCGTTGCAGTACAAGTTGTCCAGCAACACGAACTCCCGCGCCAACTTGTGATGATTCGGCGTGACTTCTTCGGGAAACATGCACAGGCTCGGATCGCCGTTGCCGCGCGGCATGTCGCCGAACACCTGGTCGTACGTGCGGTTCTCTTTGATGATGTAAATCACGTGCTTGATGGGCGAGGGCGCGCCTACCTTGGTCGGCACGGCCGTCTGCCGCTCGGTGGGAGCGTCGGAGAGCAACTTGTCGGAATACGGACAGTTGCGGTAGACCTGCTCGGTATAGGCCGCCAACTGTTCTTCGTCGGGGACCGGCACCAGCGACAGCGTGCCCGAGAGCGTGGTGCCAATATAAGGGAACGGCAGATTGCGGCCGGGCTTTACCGGGCGGTCCTCGGCTTTTTCCTTGTCGATCGGATTCGGATGCGTCTGGTTCCCTTTACCGACTCCGACCAACAGCGTCTTGCCGTCGCGCGTCATGGCCAGCGCCGTGGGATACCAACCGGTGGGGATGAACCCCTCGACCGCGCTGCGCTGCGGCGCCTCGATATCGACGACCGCGACACAGTTATTGTCGGCATTGGCCACGTAGAGCTTCTCGCCGTCGGGCGACACGATCAAGGCGTCGGGCGTGCTCCCTTCGGGCGCCCGCGGAAAGAGCGCCGTCGAAATCGTCTCGATCAGCGTGCCGCGCCGCGTATCGATCACCGCCACGTTGTTGCTCGACGCACAGGCGACGAACAACCGGTCGTCTTGCGGGTGGAGCGCCAGTTGATTCGGGTGCTCGCCCACGCCGATCTTGTCGACAACGGCGAGCGACTCGGGGTCGACGACCAGCAGTTGGCGGCCCGCCCAATCCGAGACATACAGCCGCGTGCCGTTGCGCGTCAGACACAAATCGTAGGGGCGCCCTCCCAGCTTGCCCACGCGTTCCACGGCGCGGGTTTCGAGGTTCAGCAGCGTCAATTCGCCGGCGTCGATGTTCAGCGAATAGAGCCGCTGGCCGCCGGGCGCCAGCAGCAGACCCGCGCGAAACTGGTCGTCGGCCTGTTGATCCTTGTCGTTGTCGGGGGTCGGATCGATGGCGTTGGCCTTTTGCAGATCGTCGCCGCGCAGCGTGAAGTGCAGGATCGTGTTGGCCCCGCCCCCCGACCAATAGACGCGATCCGCCGCGTCGTTAACCGCCAGGCCGAACCAGCTCTGAAAACTCGATTGCTTCGAGACAATTTGCCGCGACGTGAGGTCGACCAGCGACAACTCGTGTGCGTTGAAGCCGTTGGTGCTCACCAGCACATGCTTGTTGTCGGGCAACGCAACAATGTTCAACGGCAGGTCGTTCAGAACCAGATGCTCGCCCGCGGGCGTGAGTGTCCAGCCATTGGGCAGCAAGAAGCCCTGCTCGCCAGGGCCCGCGAAGCGAGTCTTGTCTTCGGCCGACGCGAGCGAAACCAAGCCGAGCAGAAGCACGATCGCCAACGGCCTGCAACAACGGTTCATAACTGGCACCTGCAGCGAGTTGACTAGTGGCTACCGCGTTTGGTCAAGCGAATACGATACAAGCCGGTATCGATCGTCATGTAAAGCAGATTGGCGTCTTCGCCGACGCCAAACTCGACGTTGCTCGGCAGGCTCGAAATGCGCGCCGCGCTCTGCTTGGCAGGCTCGCGCTGGACGTAGGTCGATATCCGCGTCAGCTCTTTCCCCGCGGGGCTGAGCACCAGGATGCTCGGCCAGGCAGGGTCGCGCGTCGCCAGGTAAAGATTGCCTTCGCTGTCGAGGGTCATGCCGTCGCAGCCGAGCCGATTGCCGAAATCGAAGAACGTCCGACGCTCGCCGGCCACGAGCCCCCGTTCGTCGAGCCCAAAAGCATAAATCCGCATAACCCGCGCTCGCTGCGGTGTGCGGCCCGCGGGCGCTTGGCCTTGATCGGTGTCGGCCACGTAGAGGGTGCGGCCGTCGTGGCTGATGGCAATGCCATTGGGCATGCTGACGTCGTGAGTGATCTCGACGACTTCGCTCGACGACGGATCGAATCGGTAGACGGCGCGATGTTTGAGCTCGAGCGGCTCGTCGCCGACGTACCGTGGATCGGTGAAGTAGATTCTGTCGGCCGCGTCGAGGCACAAGTCGTTCGGCGAGTTGAACCGCTTGCCCTGGTAGCGATCGACCAGGACGGTGCGCTGGCCGGTTTTGAGATCCCAGCGGGCGATCGCCCGGCCGCCGCCGTCGGCTCCTTCGCAGGCGATCAGTCCCCCTTGGCGATCAAAGGCCAGGCCGTTCGACTTGCGGCTGTCTTCGGCGAAGACGGTCGTCTGGCGGGTGGCCGGATCGAACCGCAAGATCATGCCGTGATCGGCCCCTTGCGGAATGTCGCTGAAGTAGATGCTGCCGTCGGGGGCGGCCGCCGGACCTTCGCTCAGCCCACCCTGGATCGGCGCGGTCCGCACGTGCAGCTTCTCGATCACCGCGCCGGGGGCCTCGAACGACTCGGGGGGCTCGGGGGGCTCGGGGCCGGTCTCGGCCCAGGCAAAACTTAGCCCCCAAACGCCAAGCAACCCCCCCACCGCGGCCAGCGGCATCAACCAATAGCGATCGACGGATCGACGCATGATGAAGAGTCACCTCTAAGCTCGGCGGCGCTTGCCCGACGCCGCTGGCGCCGCCGTGTGCGACGCGATATCGATCACCGAATCTTTGTCGGCCGCCGGCAGCACGAAGATCTTGCCGTCCCCCATGCGCCCCGTGCGGGCGACCGCCACGATCTTGCGAATGATCTCCTCAGCCCGCGCGTCGTCGACCCACAAGGTGATCTCGACCTTGGGCAAAAAGGCCAGCGCGTACTCGCTCCCCTCGTACTGATCGAGGTAGCTCTTCTGGCGGCCGTAGCCTTTGACCTCTTGCACGCTGCAGGCCTCGAGTGGAGCCCGCTTCAGGCTGTCGAGCACCTTCTCGACGAGATACGGCTTGACGATGGCCACGATCTGTTTCAACGCGATCCTCTCCGCGCTTGACGCCCGAGGGTGGTCGACTGAAAATCGAAAACTACTTGACCAGGGAGAACATTGCCGTGCCGAACTTGCGATCGACGCCACGACGCCCGGGGCTGGGCCGATTATCGTACCCCGATGGTGCTAACGCAAACTGGCGCCGATTGGGAAAATCGACAGCGCGAATGCTGGTCGTTGGCTGCTTGTCGGTCGCAGCCGGCTGCGGCGTGGGCGCCTATGAAGAGCAGCTTAAGGAAAGCGCCGACGCGCGCCACAACGAAATCCTGCAAGCCCGACTGACCGCCGAGGGGAAACAGTTGCCGCAACCTGAGGGCACCGCGCCGACCGATCCCGCGGCCGGTCAGCCTGCACCTGCGGCGCCAGGGACTCCCGCTGCGCCGGTGAGCCCCCCGGCAAATGGCGCAGCGCCGGTCGATCCGGCAGCACAAGCTCCCGCGGCGCCGCCGGCCCCTGCAGCCGCGCCGACTATACCACCGGCCGCCGATGCCACGGCGCCGGCCAATCCCGCTACCCCGTAGTGACCTGCATCCTCAATGTGGTCGGCGATACGCGGCGGGCTACGCGCAAGCACCGCCCCGTTCAACCGGCTCTACCTGCCGGGTCAGCCTAGCTGAAGAAGTTCTCGCCGCACCAGTTCATCGGCGGGCAGGTCTGCACTTCCATGTCGCCGTTGACCCGCGTGCAGCAGGCCAGACGACGGCGGTCCTCATACGCCGGGTCGAGGAAGAAGAGCGACATCCGCAACCGCATTCGCTCCCACCAACTCATCGGGCTGGCGTTTTCAGCCCCTTTGTTCATCAACACGCAACAGGAGCCGCAAGTGCCCATTCCGTGACAGTTGAAAACGCGGTCAAGACCTTGATAGACGGGCACGCCCGCTTCCAGCGCGGCGTTGCGAAGATTGGTTCCCTCGGGAACCTGCACCTGCTTCTTGACGTTGACAAAGTTGACCAGTGGCATCGGTTCTACGACTCCGAATTGCGGGGACGGGCAACTGCCACGAGAGCTTCACGGCCGTGGGCGGAAAAACGAAGCGATGGATTCTAATGGCCATCCCCATAAGAATCTACGTCGGTGCGACATCTTGGACCACCCGGTTCAGAAGCCATTTTGCCGGCCGGTTGGTGGGGGCCGGCGCCAGCCGCTGAACAGCTCGCCCGAGGCCGGTCGATATAATTTCGGCAGGCAACGCCGGACCGGCTCGTCGGGGGGACCCGGCAGCCAGCCCCGCGTCGCGAGCCCCCGCTCCGCGCGGGCGATCGCCGGGCGAGATTCTCGAGCTAAGCAACTTGATTTTCCGAAAGGGCACCCCTCGATGGCCGAACGGACGCGCTACCAAGAAAAGGTGATCCGCAACTACTACCAGAATCAGGACGCCATCCTGTTGCAACGGCTGGGCGAACAGGTCACCAATCTCTACCTGGCCGAGGGCAAGGCGCGGCAGAAACTGTGGAAGTCGATCCAGACGTCGCTCGAAAAGCTCAAGGTCCCTGCCAGTCGCATCGAGCAACTCGTCAAGCAAGACGATGCCACGCTGTTGGCTAAACTGCTGCAGGAGCTACTGGCCAAGGTGTAGCTGTGGTCGCTACTCGATCACAATGCCGTCGAGCCCCTCTTCCTCGCGCGGGAACTGCGGATTCATGCGCTCCAGCGTTTCGCGAACGATTCGACTGACGATCACATCGCGGCGCCACTTGGTGTTGGCCGGAATGATATACCAGGGGGCCTGCTCGGTGCTGGTGCGGCCGATCGCGTCGCCATAAGCCCGCTGATATCGATCCCAGAGCTTGCGATCGTCGAGGTCCCCCACGCGAAACTTCCAACGCTTGTCGGGATCGTCGAGCCGGGCTTGCAGCCGCTCGCGCTGCTCGTCTTTGCTGATGTGCAAGAAGCACTTGACGATTGTCGTCCCTTCTTGCGTCAGGAACCGCTCGAAGGCGTTGATCGCCTTGTAGCGAGGCTTCCAAACGCTCTTCGGCGCCAGCTTCCGCACGCGGACCGTGACCACGTCTTCGTAATGCGAGCGATTGAAGATGCCGATGCGGCCGCAGGCCGGAACCGCGCGATGAATGCGCCAGAGAAAATCGTGATCGAGTTCCGGCTCGGTCGGCGCCTTAAAGGGAACCACGTCGCACAAAAGCGGATTGAACCCGCGCAGCGCGTGCCGGATCGTGCCGTCTTTGCCCGAAGTATCCATCCCTTGCAGCACGATGAGCAGCGCCTGCTGGTGCTGGGCGTAGAGCCGCGCTGCCAGGTTCTTGAGCGCTTCGATGTTGTCGTTCAATTCGGCTTCGGCCTTGTCGCGATCGTCGGCGCCGCACTCGAAACCGGGATCGAAATCCGCCAGATTGATGCGCGAGCCGGGCTCGACTTGGATGGGTTGCGACATTTCCCTGCTCCGGAGCTAAAACCAAAACGAAACGGTCGGCCAGCCCGCGCCTTGCCGCGCGAAAGCGACATCGCGGCCAAGCGTTCGTTACCCCGCTGGCTCGCGCGACGCCGACAAAACGAAAAAGCCGCCACGGAGCCGCCGGTTGGACCCGAATCCGGCGCGGCGACGTGGCGGCTATCAAGGTTAGTCGGAGACGAGGGCCGCGGGGAGAGCCCGCCCCCCAGGGGCTCTCCCACGCTGCGATTCCGGGAATTGACCGGCAACGCGCTCGACGCGCCGCCCTAGCGGGCAGGGCTGCCGGTCGCCATGCCGAGCAACGTGGCGCGACGTTCGACAAGACGGCTCGCTAATCCCTGCGTCAAACGCGGCTGTCGCGTCGGCGCGGCTGCCACCTGATGGCTATCGGGATCGGCGAACTCGAACGACGCATCGGCACGTCGCTCTGCGTGCACTTTGCCAGCGGAAGGGCGCGCCGCTCCGGCGGCGGCTGAATCGTCGGCGTCGTCGGCCCCGACGGGCATGGCCTCGGGGAGCGTCGGCAGTTCGGCACGCACCACGCGCACCGACCGCGGCGCGTCGATACCGACGCGGACGGCTTGACCCTGCACGCGCAAGATCGTGATCACAATGTTGTCGCCAACGCGAATCTGCTCCCGCACCTTCCGTGTAAGCACCAGCATGGCAGGCTCTCCTTTGCACTGACGCGTCGGCGACGCGAAGTTCGGCGACGCTCATAACCCCTGGTTGCCAGTCACCCCTGACTGGTTGACATTTGTTCCCTAAGCAGAGCCTGTGCCAAAAGAGTTTCGCGATGCAGGTCACGATCCACGATCTATGTCGTAAGAACTTAGAGATGAAACGCTTACAACAATTATCCCCAGGTAGAAACTGGCCTTGACGGGGACCTGTAAGTGTACACCCGTTTACAAACCGGTTGTAAAACTTGTCCCGATTGTGCGGCGCTCTCGCCCAGGCTTCCCAAACAACCCAAACAGCCGATTGGTTCGACGCCCCGTGCGACCCGGCAGCGGGGCGACGCACCCAAAAAAGCGCCCCCCGCCGCCGAATTGCGATGGCACGTATTGCTGGGTCCTTACCGGCTCACGACTGGCGACTCGACGAATTCCCAGCCGTTCCCCTGGTTCCAGGGACCACGGGCGTCTTCGCCGTTCTGGCCGTTGCCCGTCGAGTCGTTGAAGTACTTGTTAACCCAATCGGGGAGCGGTTCGATCTGGCCGATCTCGAGATCCCCTTTGTTCATACTCTCGAGCGCCAGCCCGAAGGCTTTCATATGGGTGATTTCGCGTGTCATCAAGAACATCAGGGCGTCTTTGGTGCCTGGATCGTCGCAGAAATCGATCAGCCGCTCGTAGACGATCTTGGCACGAGCTTCGGCCGCGATGTTGCTGCGCAAGTCGACTTCGAGCTGTCCGGTGACTTTGAGATAGTCGGCGGTCCAGGGGTTGCCTTGCGAATTGTTGAGCGACACGCCCCCACCGCCGCAGATGGCGATCAAGGGATCGGTTTCGGCGAGCTCGCGGTCCTCCTTCAACGGTTTGAGGTGCATGCGCGCCAGACTGCCGATGATTTCCAGATGGCTTAACTCCTCGGTGCCGATGTCCATCAGCAGGTCTTTGTGCTTGGGGTCTTCGCAGTTCAGACCCTGAATCGTGTACTGCATGGCGGCCGCGAGCTCGCCATTGGCGCCGCCAAACTGCTCGAGCAGCATCCGTCCGAAACTTGGCTGTGGCTCGCCGACGTTCACGGTGTACATGAGTTTCTTGACATGGTGGTACATAACACGGCTCTCCTGATAGCGCTCGAAAGGGGGGAACTTGTCACGTCGCTACGCTAGAAGCAAATGACGTTCCGAGGTGCCTTGGCCAATGGCAATCGGTCGCGTTCCGCGCTTGGCGCGCCCGGTTTTTTTGAGGATCGGCGCGGCACTTGTTTGCCGATCGCCCATGGCGGTTCGCTCACGACCACATCCGGACGCGAGGGAGCCTATCGACCTGGTCGTCGTGGAGCCAACGGTCGGCGAGGCACGCCAGGGGCGCGCTCAATGAAAATCGCGCGACCGCACGCGCAGCGCTTGCAAGCGCTCGCTCAGATCGTCGATGCGGTTGACCACCACGTGGATCACGCGTCCTTGCCGTTCGAGCTTGCCGTGGGCGATCATCGCCGTGGCGGTGCGCGCCGCCCGATGATAGCGCAGCCAGATTTCCGAACGCACGATCAGGTTGGCCTGCCCCGTTTCGTCCTCGAGCGTAACGAAAGTGATTCCCTTGGCGGTGCTCGGCCGCTGCCGCATCAGCACCAGGCCAGCCACGCGCACCTGTCGCCCGACGGGCCAACTGGCCAGTTGCACGCTGCGCAGCACGCGCAGCTCGTCGAGGTCCGCGCGCAAGAAGCTGATCGGATGCGCGCGCAGGGACAGGCCGGCCGTGCGATAGTCGGCTCGCACTTCGGCGGCCGGCGTCAGCGCCGGCAGATCGACCGGTACGTCACCTGCAGCACCACCGGCTGACTCATCTCCGGCAGACTCGTCCCCCTCCGAATTGTCCAGTTCGGCGAACAGCGGCAACTCGGGCTCGGAGGCCAACGCTTGCCAGAGGGCGTTGCGGCGATCGAGCTCTAGCGAGCCGAAGGCATCGGCCGCCGCCAAACGCGACAGCACCGCCTGGCTGAGTCGAGCGCGGCGCGCCAGGTCGGCCAACGAGCGAAATACCCCGGTGGCTCGCGCCGCCACGATGGCGTCGGCCGCGGCTTGGGGTAGCCCGGCGATCATCCGCAGCCCCAGCCGTAAGGCAAACCGTTCGGCGGCGGACGAAGAGCTCGTTGCTTCCAGCGTGCAATCCCAGTCGCTGGCATTGACGTCGATCGGCCGCACGGCGACACCATGTTCGCGCGCGTCGCGTACGAGTTGGGCCGGCGCATAGAAACCCATCGGCTGACTGTTCAATAGCGCCGCCGTAAAGGCCGCCGGGTGGTAATGTTTGATCCATGCCGACACGTAGACCAAGAGCGCGAAGCTGGCCGCGTGCGACTCGGGAAAGCCATACTCGCCGAAGCCCCGCAACTGCTCGAAGACGCGCTCGGCGAACTCGGCGGCGAGTCCGCGGGCTTGCATGCCTTCGATCAGCCGGCGGCGGAAGTTGTCGATGATGCCCGGCCGGCGCCAAGCCCCCATGGCGCGGCGCAGTTGATCGGCCTCGCCTGGCGAGAAACCGGCCGCCACGATCGCCAGCCGCATTGCTTGTTCCTGAAAGATCGGCACGCCCAGCGTCTTCTGTAAGACTTCGCGCACCGCCTCGTTGGGATACTCGACCGCTTCTTCACCCGAGCGCCGTCGCAGAAAGGGATGGACCATATTCCCTTGGATTGGTCCGGGACGGACGATCGCCACTTCGATCACCAGATCGTAAAACGAGCGCGGCCGCAGCCGCGGCAACATGCTCATCTGGGCACGGCTTTCGATCTGAAACACGCCTACCGTGTCGGCCCGGCAGATCATGTCGTAGACGCGGCGATCCTCGGCCGGCACGGTCGCCAACGTCCAGCGGCGGGCGGTGTGCTTCTCCAGCAGATCGAAGGCGCGGTGAATCGCCGTCAGCATGCCGAGGGCCAGGCAATCGACTTTCAGAATGCCGAGTCGATCGAGATCGTCCTTGTCCCACTGGATGACCGTCCGCCCGGGCATGGCCGCATTCTCGATCGGCACCAGCTCTTCGAGCGGGCCACGCGTGATCACCATGCCACCGACATGCTGCGATAAGTGGCGGGGAAATCCCTGGATTTCATGGACCAGCTCGAGCAGGCGCCGGCCGGTCTCCGACGACGGATCGATGCCGGCCTCGACGGCCCGCTCGGCGAGTTGGCCGCCGTCGCGATAGCCGTCGATCACCTTGGCCAACGCGTCGACCCGGTCGAGCGACAGCCCAAGCGCCTTGCCGACGTCGCGGACCGCCGAACGCGGGCGGTAGGTGATGACTTCGGCGGTGATGCCGGCGCGGTCGCGGCCGTACTTGTCGTAGACGTATTGCAGCACTTCCTCGCGCCGCTCATGCTCGAAGTCGAGATCGATGTCGGGCGCCTCGTTCCGTTCGCGGCTGACGAAGCGCTCGAACAACAAGTCGATCCGGCTCGGATCGACCGAGGTCACGCCCAGTGCATAGCAGACTGCCGAGTTGGCGGCCGAACCGCGCCCCTGGCACAAGATGCCGCGTCCCCGTGCGAATCGCACCAGGTCCCACACGGTCAGGAAGTACGCTTCGTATTCGAGCTCCTCGATGAGCGCCAATTCGTGCTCGATCAAGCCGCGCACCTTGTCGGGAATCCCCGCCGGATAGCGCTTGCCGGCCCCCACCCAAGCCAGCTTGCGCAGATAGTCGATCGGACGCTGGCCGGCGGGGCAGAGCTCTTCGGGATACTCGTAGCGCAGCTCGTCGAGCGAGAACTCGCAGCGGCCGGCGACCTCCACCGTGCGTTCGACCGCGCCGGGCAAGCCGCGATATCGCCGCACGATGTTCTCGCGCGGCTGCAGGTAGCACTCGGCGTTGGCGAACAACAAGCCGTCGGCTTCCCCAACCGGCACGCCGTGCCGTATCGCCACCAGCACATCGTGCAGCGCCTGCCGCTGTGCCGCGTGGTAGTGCACGTCGCCGGCGGCCACCAGCGGCACTCGCGCGCGGCGCGACAGTTCGAGCAGCCGAGCGGTGCGGCGGTCGTCGTCGGGCCCGGCGTGCAACTCGGCGAGCAGATAGCAGCGATCACCAAGAATCTCGCGGTAACGCGACACACTTTTAAGCAACTCCTGCTGTCGCGGTTCCACGGCCAGGGCGTATGGTTCCCGCGTCGGCGCGGCCCCCTCAGACGCGATAGTTTTTCCGTCGGCGGCCGTGCGACTCGACGACGTTTCGCTCGGGACCACGCCTGCGATCAGCCCCGCGGTTCCCTCGGCGATTTCTTCGCTCGTCAGCCGGCACTCACCCTTGGGCGCTTGTCGGCAGCCGCGCGTCAGCAGCCTGGACAGCTTGGCATAAGCTGCGCGATCCGGCGCCCAGAGGACCAACGGCAGCCCGTCGAGCGGATGAAGCTCGGCGCCGACGATGAACTTCAACCCACATTCGCGGGCGGCGACATGCGCCCGCACTACTCCCGCGAGCGTGTGGCGATCGGTGACGGCCAGCGCCGCGTACCCCTGTGCGACCGCGGCGTTGACGAGCTCGTCGGGATGCGAGGCCCCTTCGAGAAACGAGAAGTTCGACTTGGCGTGCAACTCGGCGTACGGAGGGCCGGCCGGCGCGGCGTCGCGCGACGGCGCCGGCTGGGCGCGGCGTTTGGCGGGTGCGGGATCTGGCATGACGAGCCGGCTAAAGCCCAAGCGAGTGGACGAGTCGGAATTTATTCTATCCGGCCGCGTCGCGCGCGGCCGCCGCGAGCCGTTCGATCAGCGGCCGATTCGCTGCCGGGAATTCGTACCGCGACAATTCGTCGCGCGACACCCAGCGAAAAGGGGCCAGCGGCTGACAAGCGGCCTCGATCAACTCGCAGGCGAAGAAGCGAATCTCCAGCGGGCCATAATCGTAATCGTGCGTCGCCGGCGGATACTCCGACGCGACGCGGACGGCCAGCCCCGTCTCTTCTCGGCATTCGCGCACGGCCGCGGCGGCGGACGTTTCGTCGGCGTGCACCTTACCGCCGGGGAATTCCCAGTAGCCGGCCAATGGCACGTCGGGCCCGCGGCGGCCAATCAAGTACCGCCCCGCGTTCTCGACAACCGCCACGGCGATCCGCGTGACGGACTGGCTCACTTGCGACGCTCGCGCGCGTAACGCACGCGGCAGCCGCGGGCGGGGGTTTCGGTTTTCTCGGGCGCCTTGCCAGCCAGCGTGGCCTCGATCGCAGGTTTCAAGTAAGTGGCCGTGACCTTGTCAGGGTTGCTGTTGTCGTCCATCCCCCCCATGTAAACGACCTTGCGATCGCGGTCGAGCACGAAGAACTCGGGAGTGAAGTTGGCGCCGTACTGGCGAGCGATCTGCTGCGACGCGTCGTACAGGTAGGGAAACGGGAAGCCCTTCTTCTCAGCGCGCTCCTTCATTTTCTCGAGGCTGTCCTCGGGAATGCGATTGACGTTAATCGCCACCACGGCGACCTTGCCGTCGGGGCCGGCGAATTCCTTGGCCACGCCGATGATGCGGTCCTCGTAATCGACCGCGATCGGGCAACTGTTGCAGGTGAACACGACGACCACGGCTTGCTTGTCGGCCAGATCGGCCAGCGAGTGTTCGCGGCCATCGACCCCCGGCAGGTTGGACCAGCTCGGCGCCGGATCGCCGATATTGAGCACTTCGTTGAATTGGCCGGCCGACGCCAGGCTGGCCGCAAGCAGCGCGGCCCCCAGAAAAGTCATCGCGCCCGACAACCGTCGCGTGCGCGCCGTGGTTGCAATACTCGTCATCGAAAAACTCCCGCTATTTACCAGGCTCCTACCGCATCCAATTTAAACGAACGAGCTGCGATCGCACATCAGGCGATTTGCTGATAACTTCCGGCAAAAAACGCGTGAAATCCGAGTGAATTGCGCGTCTAGCCGGGCGATTGCCTTGACAATCGGGGTTCGCTAGCACTAGATTCAACCCAACGGCGGTTACTACGACAACGCATCAACTCAGCGTGTCGCGGCACGCCGCGCTTCCGGCAATCACCCTACATCATTGATGTTTCCCACCTTGCTTGTGATTGCCAACGGTCGGAGCGGGCGTGCAATGTTCTGATGAGTTCACTCGTCGGACGGGCTCGCTATATCGCAAGGATGTGCCGACGATGATCACGATTCGACCAAGCAGCAATGCTCAGCTTGAGCTGGTGCGCACCGCGCTGGCGACCAGTTCCAACTTCGACCTGCGCCGTCTATTCGTCGTCGAAACCGACGACGGGCTGACGCTGCGCGGCTCGGTGTCGAGCTACTATCACAAGCAGCTCGCCCAAGAGACCGCGCTCGCGGTCGCCGACGTGCCGGTGGTCAACGCCATCGACGTCGCTTGATAGCATTTACAGCCCGGAGGGCAACAACGACGTGGAACGGACCATGGAGCAGAGCGCGACGATCTTGGCAAAATTCTCCGCGGGAGCAGCTCAACCGCGGACCGATTCCAACGGTGCCGCCGACGACCTGGCTAGGGAGTTGGCCCATCTGATTCTCAACGAGTCGAGCGGCCACGTGCGTGAGTTGGTCGTCGAGATCCATCCCGACAACGTGGTTCTCGCCGGCCGCGCCCCCAGCTTCTATCACAAGCAGTTGGCGCAGCACGCCGTGATGAAGCGCCTCGGAGGCCGGCAACTCAACAACCGCATCGAGGTTGTCTGGTCGGCCACGGCGTTTCTCGACTGAACGAACGGCGCGCTGGTTAAAATGTAGCGCGCTGGCATCAGCACAGCTTGTCCCACGCAGCTTCGCGGCCACACTAAGCGGCGGCGGAATTCGCCGACAGCAGTTGTTCGACCGCGACGCAAACTTCGGCCACGGTCAGTTCGCGCATGCAGCGATGGTGTCCCAGCGGACAACTTCGCTGCTGGCAAGGTCCGCACGGCACATCGCGCTGCAAATCGATGGCGTGGGGATGATAGTTTTCGCTCCATGCGCGATGCGTCGGGCCGAACAGCGATACCGTGGGGACGTGCAACGCCGCGGCCAGGTGCCGAGGACCGCTATCGGTGGTTACCAACAGCCGGCAGCGCCGCAGCGCGGCCTTGGTCAATCCCAGGCTGAGGGGCTCGTCGGCCAACGACACGACGCGCGTCAGCCCGGCCTGGGCCGCGATTTCGCGAGCTAGCTCCCGTTCCTGGGGACCGCACAGGACCAGCACGTCGTGACCCAGCGACTGCACGATCGACCGCGCCAGCGCGACAAAGTAGCCACGCGGCCAGAGCTTGGCGGCTCCGTATGCGCCGCTCGAATTGAGCGCCACGACCGGTCGCCGAGAGTCGAGGCCCAGTCGCTGCCAGGCCGCGTCGGCCGCGCGCTCGCCGGCAGCCGTGGTCGCCAACTCCAGTCGCGGCGATTCGACCGGGCAATCGAGGGCGTAGGCCAACGCCAGGTAATCGTCCAACACCGGAGACGGCTGCCAGCGACTGGCGGGCCACCACCGGCCTGCGACCGTCTCTCGTTTTTGATGCAAGCGCGTTGTCAACAACGGACCGCGACCATTGCGCACGTAGCCGACTCGCCGCTGCGCTCCGCTGGCCCAGGCCCAGATGGCGGTCCGCAACGAGTTGCTCAACAGCAGGACGGTGTCGAGACGCGCCGCGCGTAGCCGTTGCAGAAACGCGAATCCGCGCTGGCGTCGGTCGCGGCCGCGCGGATCGAACTCGATGAGCTCGTCGAGCCAGCTAGTGCCGGCCAGCAAATCGCGCAAGAACGGGCGGCCGACGCCGACCAAGGTCCCTGCGGGATAGCGCCGCCGCAGGGCACGCAGCGCCGGCGTAGCCATCGTGGCGTCGCCGATCCAATTGGGCAGAAACAGCCCGATGCGCACCGGCTCGCCAGGTGGTACTGCCTGCTGCTCGCCAGTGGTTCGACGACTGGTGGCTCCGGCGATCGAGATAGCTGACATGCGTGAGGGACCTTATGCGGCCGAGCGCTGCGAGCCGTGTACCTGGGAGCTCTGGCGGGCGATCTGTTGCAGGATGTTCGTGGTCGAGACGCCGTCGACTGCTTCGGTCACGGTCACCGTGCCGCCGTACGCTTCGACCACTTCATGACCCACAACCTCTTGAGGGGTGTAGGTTCCGCCCTTCACAAGCACGTCGGGGCGAATCTGACGCAACAACTCGTGCGGCGTGTCCTCGTCGAACACCAGCACGTAGTCGACCGCGGCCAGGGCCGCCAGCATGGCCGCGCGGTCGCCCTGACCGATGACCGGGCGAGTCGCTCCCTTGAGTCGGCGGACGCTGGTATCGCTGTTGATCGCCACCACGAGTCGGTCCCCCAGGCGCCGAGCTTGCTCCAGGTAACTGGCGTGGCCGACGTGCAGCAGATCGAAGCAACCGTTGGTGAAGACGAGGCGTTCGCCGCCGGCACGATGCGCGGCCGCGGCCACGACCATCTGCGGCAGCGAGACGATTTTGCCGGCCGCCGAGATGTCGCGCTCGGCGAGCACCGAGCGAATCTCGTTGCGTTCGACGATCGCCACCCCCACTTTGCCGACTTCGATCCCGGCGGCAATGTTTCCCAACTCAATCGCTTGGGCCGCCGTGGTGCCGCCGGCCAGAGCCACGCCGATCATCGCCAACACCATGTCGCCGGCGCCGGTGATGTCGTAAACGGCCCGCGCTTCGGTCGGAAAGACGCGCCCTTGGGGCTGCGTTGGCCTGGCGTTGTCGCCGGTCGCGCATGCTTCGCCTGCCGGCGCGGCTGGCACCAGGGCCATGCCGTCGCGATCGAGCGTGATGATGGCCATCGCCATGTCGAGCGTGTCGCGCAGCGCCTGCCCAGCACGAAACGCATCGGCCGCGGCGGCGATCTTAATTCCCGTGGCCAACTCGGCTTCGAGCCGATTGGGCGTCATCGTGGTGACGCCGCGATAGCGGCGATAGTCGACGCCGCGCGCGGGATCGACGATCACCGGCACGTCGTGCGCGCGCCCGGCATCGATCACCGCTCGCAACAGCGTGGGGGTGCAAACCCCTTTGTTGTAGTCCGAGATCAACACGATCTGGAATTCCGGAATCATCGCCGCGAGCCGGGCAACCAGATGCTGCTCGCACCGCGCCGGCAAGGGGTCGCTCACTTCGCGATCGACCCGCAACATTTGATGTGGGTGGCGATTCGCCGCGCGGCCGATGAAGCGTTCTTTGACCGTGGTCGGGCGCGCGTCGTCGATGACCACGGCCGCCGTGTCGGTGCCCGCCTCGCCCAGCAGCGCCACCAATTCGCGGCCATCGGCGTCGGAGCCGATCACCCCGGCGCAGGCGACCTGCGCTTCGAGCCCGGCGAGCATGTTGCAAACGTTGGCGGCGCCGCCGAGCCGGGCCTCGCGTTGGTCGGTGCGCAGCAGAATAACCGGCGCCTCCTGGCTGACACGCTCGGCGTTCCCCCACGTGTAGCGATCGAGAATCAAGTCGCCGACGACCAGCACCCGCGGGTGCCCCAGCGAATCGAACGTTTCCAGCAGACTAGCCTGATGTGCCATCGCTCGGCCGTCATCCTTGACTGCGAGACAGAGAAACTCCAGGAGAGAAGCGGGGAGCTTTATACCGAGGGGGCTTGCGCCGGCCTAGACGAACCGGCCTCCGCAGAGGGTAATCTGATAAGCTGGCGAAGCTGGGTGGCGACTGCTCCTCGATCGAGATTGGCCGGGCCACTGGGCCGCGGGTATTGTTGGCACGTTTCCACCATTCGCCGCCTGTCCACTTGAGGAACCGCATTCGCACATGTCCCGCTATCAGCTTTTCGACCGCAGCCACATCGAGCTCCGCGATCTGGAGGAGCGTGGCCACGACTTGACGCTGGCCGCCTGCCGCCGGCTCGACGCCCCGTTTGCCCGCTTCGCTCATCCGGAATTCGCCGAGCTCGTGGCCGCCGTCGTCGAGGCCCGCCGCCGCGACCGCCCGGTGATGCTGATGATCGGCGGGCATCCGATCAAGCTTGGCCTGTCGCGCTACCTCGTCGACCTGATCGAGCGCGGGCTGGTGACGCACCTGGCCACGAATGGCTCGGGCTCGATCCACGACTACGAACTGGCGCTCGTTGGCGGCACCAGCGAGGACGTTCCCAAGTGGATTCGCGCCGGCCAGTTCGGACTGTGGCGCGAGACCAGCCGGCTGAACGACATCATCGCCGAGGCGGCGCGGCGCGGCGAAGGTCTCGGCGAAGCGGTGGGCCGCACGATCGAAACCGAGCAATTCCCCAATCGGCAGATGAGCATTGCCGCTGCCGCCTGGCGAGCCGGCATCCCGTTCACGGTGCACGTCGGCGTGGGGAGCGACATCATCCACGCGCACGCCAATTGCGACGGCGCGGCGTTGGGCGCGGCGAGCTACACCGATTTCCTGATGTTCGCCCGCACCGTGCAGGATCTCGAAGGGGGCGTCTATTTGAACGTCGGCACGGCCGTGGCCGGCCCAGAGGTTTACCTCAAGGCGCTGTCGATGGCCCGCAACGTGGCGCGGCAGCGCGGCGAAGAAATTCGCGACTTCACCACGGCGGTGTTCGACCTGGTCGAGTTGCCCCCCGGTTACCGGCAGGGCCCCCCCGGCAAAGACCATCCACAGTATTACTACCGGCCATGGAAGACGATCCTGGTGCGCACCGTGGCCGACGGCGGCCGCAGCTACTATTTTTGCGGCGATCATCAGCAGACGATCCCTACCTTGTGGAGCGACGCGGTCGCGGCCATGTCACCGGCCAGCGCCGCTCGTTCGCAGCACGCTATTCATCGCTGCGTTGAGAGTGAACCGGCCGACCAGCAGAAGGCCGGACGCCCCGGCCAAAAGGCCTTCGATTCGGGGCAACTACCGCGCAGCTAACAATAAGCCTCCGGCGCCGGCAACACGGCACTGAGCCTGGCGGTCAGTGCTTCTTCGCCGGACAAAACCTCCAGCCCCACGACCAAAGCCCACAGCGGCTTGTCACCCAAGCGCTCGACGCCGATCTTCACCAGGTCTTTGTGCGTGGTCATGACCGCGTCGATATCGGCCTCGGCAGCCCAGCGCGACAACGCTTCCATATCCTCGCGGCGATACGCATAGTGATCGGCGAACTCGCGAAACGCCACGACCGTACAGCCGGCGGCCGCCAAGGTGCGGCGAAAGCCCTCGGGATTGCCGATGCCGCAAAACGCCGCGACGCGACACGCCGAGAGCTCCACCACCGCCCGCTCTTGGCCGGCAGCCGAACGCCACACCCGCGGCGCATGGCGGGCTTCGACCCAGCCGGCCTGAGGCGCCAGGGCCAGAGCGCGACGGCGAATCTCGGCGCGGCGGTCGGCGGTCACCAGGTCGGCGCGCGACAGCACGAGCAGGTCGGCCCGCGATAACCCGGCCAAGGGCTCGCGCAACAGCCCGCGCGGAAAGACATGCTCGCAGCCAAACGGCTCGGTGGCGTCGAGCACGACGATGTCCAAGTCGCGAGCCAGGCGACGGTGCTGGAAGCCGTCGTCGAGCAGCACCAGTTGGCTGTCGAATTCGTCGATCGCCAGGCGGGCGCCTGCCACGCGGTCGCGGTTTTGCACATGCGGCACGTCGGGCAACTTCTGCTCCAATTCGAGCGCCTCGTCGTTCGCTCGGCCGTCAGTCGCGCCGTAGCCCCGGCTGACCAGGGCCACGCGCACGCCGCGCTCGCGCAGCCAGCGGGCGAGCCACTCGACCAGCGGCGTCTTGCCGGTGCCGCCGAGCGTGATGTTGCCGACGCTCACCACCGGCACGTCGACGCGGCAGGTCTCGGCCCGGCCCCGGTCGTAGCGGCGATTGCGCTGGCGCATCGCCCAAGCGTACGGCGTTTCGATCGCCCGCAGCGCGGCGCGCAGCAGACTGGCCGACCAGCCGCGCTTGCGACCGCTCACCAGGGCATGAAAAGCGGAAGCGGAGAGCAACGCAGCCTCCGGACCCGGGTGCGGTCAGCTCTGCAGCCGAGCACAGATCGCGTCGGCCATCTCGCGCGTTCCGACGGCACTTGGGTCGTCGCGCGAAGGCTTCATGTCGTAGGTGACGTACTTGCCCTCGGCGATCACGTCGGCCACGGCCCGTTCGAGGCGATCGGCCGCCGCGGTCTCCTTCAAGTGCCGCAGCATCAGCATGCCCGACAGGATCAAGGCGGTGGGATTGACCTTGTTCTGCCCCTTGTACTTGGGAGCGCTGCCGTGCGTGGCTTCGAAGACCGCCCCCTCGGGGCCGATGTTGGCCCCCGGCGCCACGCCCAGCCCGCCGACCAGCCCGGCCGCCAGATCGCTGATGATGTCGCCGTACAGATTGGGGAGCACCAGCACGTCGTACAACTCGGGCTTCTGCACCAGTTGCATGCACATGTTGTCGACGATGCGATCCTCGAACTCGATGTCGGGGTATTCCTTGGCCACTTGCCGTGACACTTCGAGAAACAGCCCGTCGGTGAACTTCAAGATGTTCGCCTTGTGAACCGAGGTCACTTTGCGGCGGCCGTTGGCCTTGGCGTAGTCGAACGCGCAGCGCACGATCCGCTCGCTCGCCGACACGCTGATCGACTTGATCGTCAAGCCGGTCTCGGCCGGCCCGGTCTTGACCTTGCTCGCCTTACTCTTGGCGTTGATCTGTTCGATGATGTCGGCCGTCTCGGCCTTGCCGCGCTCGAACTCGATGCCGGCGTACAAGCTCTCGGTGTTCTCGCGGACGATCACCAGGTCGATCGGCTGATCGGCGAACAGGGTGCGCACCCCTTTGTAGAGCTTGCAAGGGCGGATGCAGGCGTACAGCCCGAAGGCCTGCCGCAGATGGACGTTGATGCTGCGGAAACCAGTGCCGACCGGCGTCGTGATGGGGGCCTTCAACGCGCACTGCGTGCGGCGCAGGCTGTCGAGCACGGCCTGGGGGAGCGGGGTGCCCGCCCGCTCCATGACGTCGACCCCGGCCTCCTGCACGTCCCAGTTGATTTTGACGCCAGTGGCATCGACCACACGACGGGCTGCCTCGGCCAAATCGGGGCCGGTGCCATCGCCGGTGATCAAGGTCACTTCATGGGTCATCGTGCTATAACCTCTTTGGCTAACGGAAGATGTGCGAAGCCGCCCAAACTAACAAAAGCCCCCCCGAGCGTCAACGAGGCCGCGCAACGCCGCGAGTGCAGTGACCGGGTGTCGTGGCGAATGGTGTTCGTTCTACTGTCCTATTGTCACTCTCCCGAGCTCGCAGCCTCGCGCTTTTTCAGGCACCGCAATTTTGCGTCCCGACCGTCCCCGAGCGCGGGTTACTGGCGGTTAAGGGTTTCATGGGCAGCAACTTGCGTCGGGACGCAAATCGAGAGGTTTGCGTCCCGCTTGCGTCCCGAATAGGCATTTTGCGTCCCGAGTTGGGGATAGTGGTCAGGGATTAGGGATTAGGGGCGGGATTAGGGGCCAAGGAACTCGGATCTCGCGCAATGGCGCGAAGGCGCTAAGCAAGGCGGCTTTGTGGTCCGCAGATTTCGCTGATTAACGCAGATTGGGAACACGGGCGAGTCCACGAGCGGCCCATCTGCGTAATCTGTGAAATCTGTGGATTGTGAATTCGCCTTATCTCTCTCGCTCCATGTCCGGAATTTTGCGTCCAAACCGTCCAAAGCCGCTGTTGCCGGCAGTAAG
>JBFXAH010000020.1:0-129729 GCA_050184475.1 Pirellulales bacterium
ATCACGGCCGTGACCCACTTGTTCCTCTCCGAAATGCAGCAGCAACTGCGGGGGGAAAAATCCAGAACTGACCGTCTGCCAGGTCCGCACGGCCGCGGCCGCCCTGGTGCGCTCGTGGGGATTGGGACGAACGGCCACGCGACGAATTCTCGAAGCCGCCGCGGCCGAAATCGCCTACACCCAGCGACGCAACGCCCAAGCACGTCAGTCCCACAGCAAAACAACACGACGAGCACTCGCCGCGCTGGGCATCCGAATGACCGAACTACCCCGTTGCGGATGGAGCACGAGTTAGCGCTGTAGTATTAGGATCGCCGGTCACGAGCATGAGCGCGATGAGCGGAGCGCCGAGGACCATGCCAATCGCCACATAAACCGCAAGCGCAACTACGCACGCGCCCACAATGAGCGGCCAATTGGCCCAAAAGATGGTCCAGGCCCGTTGGTAGACGTCGACGAGGTCGATTCGTGTTGGCACGATCGAGCCGGCGGCCCCGCCGAGTAGCGGTTCGCCGTGGTAACCAACAGGCGCGGCATAGGGGTTCGCGGGATCGCCCAGGCCGGGGGCCTCAACGGCACCGGCCGGGCTTGCGAACGCGCCGCCTGGCGGGCCGGCGAAGGGATTTCCGCCCGCGTCCGAGTGACCTGGCGCCGCGCCTGCTGAGGCGGGGACGGTTTGCACGTGGCCACAGGTGGGACAGGAGACCTGAGTTTTCTCGGTGCCGGCCGGGGAACTGAGTTGATTGCCGCAGTTCGCGCAACGGAATTCGATCACGTTGTTGCCCACCTTTGCCAGCGATGCGATTGGTTTTCGGAGCGACCGGCTGGGCCCTGCTGCTGTGGGCTGCCGGTGCGAGCCATCGGCGATGAATCTATCACTAATCGACGAGAATCACAAAGCAGGCTGCGAACGTGAGGCCGCAGGCTGTATCGCTGTAGGCCGCAGATTGATCTGTAGCCGGCCTGTGTGAGGCCGGGGTTTGAAAGGCTCGAGGCTTGAGACTACAGATTCGAGGAAGAGCACTGCTGGACACGCCTGCGGTGGCACCCGGCGATGGCCATCATCGTGCGACGAAAAGCCGACCGCGAAGCTAATCCAGCGAATTGCCGAGCGCGTCGATCCCTTTTTCCTTCTCGATGCGTTTGATTGTCTCGACAGCTTGCGCGTACTCTTCGTCGCTGGGACGGTCTTTGAGGGGGCCGAGATTGTACGCTTGCATGACTTTAAAGGCGGCAAAGTAATCGACATCCTGCAGCAACGTCGACAAGTCGGACAGCCCATCGACATACGTCTTGCGGCTTTCCGCCGTTGCTTGGATTGCGGCCTCCTCGGATTTGCGCTCGCTGTAGTCGTAGCCTGGATCGTAGTCCTCCGGCGCTTTGGGCTCCCATTGCTTCAAGCGGTCGATCACTTTGGCGAACATTTCGGGCTTAGCCATGATCGCAGGATTGATTCGTTGACCGAGCTCCTGAGCCAGCGCATTGAACGCTACGAATGGGCTGTCGCCGCCTGTACCTGTCGCAGGGAAACACTCTCGATCGAACTGGGCACGCAGTCGCGCGGCGTAGAACAAGAACGCGCTGTCCTCCAAATGCATATCTCGAAAGGCGGCGCCGGCGGTCATATACAACAAGCCGGCCGAGTGCCCGTCCGCCCGCGCTAATACCGTCTTGACTGCTTCGACTCGCTCCTTCGGACTCTGTAGTTTCTCGTACAGCGGCATCTCCGCCGCGGATTGCGCCGCAGCCATTCCGGCCATGGCACACCAGATTGCCAGCGAATGCAGAAGCTTTTGCATAATTGTGCCCCAGAAACTTATTGAGCGAAAAACAGAGAATCAACACTCGGGACGAGAGTATCGGATCGCCTACTTTAACTTGGCCGCGTGCTCTTGAATCTTGCGAATGGCCGCGGCCACTTCGTGCATGTCTTGCTCATCCCCCAGCAAGGCGAACTGTGGCAGCCAGTAGCATTGCCAGGCGGCGCGTTCGGTCACGGGATATTCGCGCTTCAAGAACGCGTGCTCTTCGGCGGCGTGATCGGCCGCCAGCCGCTCGCGGTACGAGCCGTTCTTGAATAGGTCGAGCGAATGAATCGGCGGATAGGCCGCTTGATTGGGGATTCCTTCGGCCAGCATCGCTTCGATGAACCGCTTGGTTGGCACGCTGGCGAACTGGGCCGCGTCGTAGTAGAAGATGTAGGCGTAATGCCCGTTGCGGGTGCAGCGCTCGTCGAGCCGCTGCGGCGTGATGCCCGGGATGTCGGCCAGCAGCTTGTCGAGCAGCCGGGCGTTGGCGTGCCGGCGGGCGGTCTGCTGGTCGAGCCGCGTGAGTTGTGCCCGCAGCACGGCCCCTTGCCATTCACTGAGGCGGTAGTTCGAGCCGTAGGCGAAGTGGCTGTAGAACCACTCGCCGGGCAAGCGGCCGCAATCGTGCGCGCTGCGGGCGCGAAGCTCGAAATCGTCGTCGTTGGTGATGATGATCCCCCCTTCGCCGGCGGTCATCAGCTTGCTCTGCTGAAAACTGAACGTGCCGGCGATGCCGTAATTGCCGACGCAGCGGTCGCGCCAGCGGCTGGCGTGGGCGTGGGCGCAATCTTCGATCAGATGCAGCTTGTGGCGGCGGGCGATGTCGACCAGGCGATCGAGGTCGGCCGGGTGCCCTCCCATGTGCACGGCGGCGATCGCCTTGGTGCGGGGGCCGATCGCCTGTTCGACCAGCGCGGGGTCGATGCACTGGGTGGCTTCGTCAATTTCGACCGTGACCGGCAAGGCCCCGGCAAACAGCGCGGCGCTGGCCGTGGCGATGAACGTGCTGTTGGGGACGATCACCTCGTCTCCGCGGCCGATCCCCAGCGCCGCCATCACGACTTCCAGCGCATGGGTGCCGTTGGTGATGGCGATGCCGTGCTTGGCGCCGTGAAATTTGGCGAACTCTTGCTCGAAGGCGAGTGTCTGGGTTCCTGGCGTCCGCCACCAGACGTTGCTCTCCAGCACGCCGAGCAGGGCGCGGCGCTCGCGCTCGTCGTGCTGCGGCCAGGCGGGAAAGGGCTTGGTCTTGGTTGGCGATCCGCCTAAGAGTGCTAACGCAGGCATGGAACTATTGGCTCGCAGCAGGGAACAATGTCGGATTGATCGTCGCAGGCGAAGTTTAGCAGAACGGGCTGCCGCGCTTCAGGGGCCCGGCGGCCGCGCTGCAGGGCCCGCCCGTGACGCCGGCAGGCGGCTCAAAACTCGCTTTTCCGCGGCTGGGGGCAAGGTAAAATAGAAATGCCGAGCCAGTGGGCTTGCAGTCCGGCGAATCGCCGGCGCCGACAGTCCGCGACGTGCTCGGTTCAACCAGGGAGGAACCCCGCACACGTGACAGAAATCTTGCGCACCGATGGCATCGCCCGCGAGGGGGCCATCTTGGTTGGTGTGGTGCTGCCCGACCGCCGCGCGTCGGACGATCCGCTCGAAGAGCTCGGGGGGTTGGCCACCACGGCTGGTGCCCGCGTGCTGGGGCAGCTCGTGCAGCGCCGCGAGGTGCCCGACAAAACCACCTATCTCGGCAAGGGGAAAGTCGACGAGCTCAAGCAGCACGTCGAAGCGCTCGACGCCGACGTGGTTCTCTTCGACAACGATCTCTCGCCGGCCCAGACGCGCAATCTCGAGCGTGGGCTGGGAGTCAAGGTGCTCGATCGCACCGAGCTGATTCTCGACATCTTTGCCGGCCGAGCCCGCACGCACGAAGCCCGCCTGGCGGTCGAGCTGGCGCAGTTGCAGTACGCCCTGCCCCGTTTGAAGCGGATGTGGACCCACTTGTCGCGTTTGAAGATGGGGATCGGCATGCGCGGCCCGGGCGAAAAGCAGCTCGAGGTCGACCGCCGGCTGGTCGAAAAGCGGATCCACGATTTGAAGGACGAGCTGAACGAAATCCAGCGGCGCCGGCAGCGGCAGGTCGAAGCCCGCTACGATCGCATGACGGTCTCGCTGGTCGGCTACACCAACGCCGGCAAGAGCACGCTGATGAACGCCATGACCGGCGCCGGCGTGCTGGCCGAAGACAAGCTGTTCGCCACGCTCGACACCCGCACGCGCCGCTGGATGCTGCCGGGCTGGGGGCCGGTGCTGTTGAGCGACACGGTCGGCTTCATTCGCGATCTGCCTCACCATTTGATCGCCAGCTTCAAGGCGACGTTGGAAGAAGCCCGCCAGGCCAACCTGCTTTTGCACGTGGCCGACGCCAGCAACCCGGCGGTGCTCGAACAGATCGCCGCAGTTTACGGCGTGCTCAAAGACCTGGGCATCGAGGAGAAAGACGCCCTGCTGGTGCTCAACAAGGTCGACGCCCTGGCCGATCGCGGTCCGCTCGACCGACTAATGGCCCGCTATCCCAACGCCGTGCCGATCAGCGCGCGGTCGCGGCGGGGGCTCGATCGGCTGGCCCACGCGGTCGGCGAGGCCTTGAGCCGCGACTTTCTCGACGTCGACGTCACCAGCGGCGTCGACAACGGCAAGCTCCTGGCCGTGCTGGCCACGCACGGCGAAATCCTCTCGAAGCAGTACACCAACAGCGAGATGATCGTCCATTGCCGGCTGCCGCGGCAGGCAGTGGGGGCGATTCAGCGAGCCGGCGGCGAGCTTCGCCCGCGCACGCTCGAGCCCGACTTGCCGTTCCCTGCGGTGCCGCTCGAAGCGGTCGAAGAAGCGGCGATCGAGCAACCGGCGATCGAAGACGTGGCGTAGCGGGAGAAGGGGGCGGGCAGGCCCTAGGCCGCAGACGTGCCTAAATGGCAACCAACCAAACCCTGCCTTCGGAGCGCCGGTGACAATACTGACAGCTAGCAGTTCTTAGTTAGCCAAGCTGCCGCGCGTTTCAGTTCGCATAGGCCCGATTGTGCCGCCGGGCTAGAATCCGCGCAGCAATTCGCGCTTGCCGAGAAGCGCCATAAAGCCCGTTCACGGCCGCAGGCAGGTTTCAAAAGATGCGCAGGATCGCCTGTTCGCTGTTCGCGTTGATGCAGATCGGCTGCGCGACCTCTCCGGCGTGGCAGATCGCTCGTCTCGATGGTTCGACCGAGCGCGATTCGAGCGGGAGCGTCGTCGGGGTAGATCTGTCTCGTGGTTTCTACGTTCCTGCCGCTGGCATTGAGGGCCATTGGCACGTTATGGGAGACTCGCTCCCGCGCAAGAGTCGGGTTGAGGATGCCAACCTGACCGTGCTTCGCGGCTTTGCCGAACTCGAGTCGCTCAACCTGACCGGCACCATGGTGACCGGCAGCGGTTTGGCCGAACTGGCGAAACCCGACGCCCTGCGCAAGCTCAACTTGAGTGCGACCAAGGTGTCGGACGACGATCTGGACTTTGTCGTCGCGCTGCACAAGGTCACGGAACTGCAACTCTCGGGGACACCAATCACCGACGCCGGGTTGCAGAAGCTGGCGTCGCTGCAAGAGTTGGAAGTTCTCGCGATCGACAACACCGCCATTACCGACGAGGGTCTGGCGACCCTGCTGCAAATGAGCTCGCTGCGGACGATTTACGCCTGCGAAACGCAAATCAGTACAGCAGCGATTCAAGCAGCGCAGCAACAAAGGCCAGATCTGCGGATCGTTGTCGAAAAGACCGGCGGAGTGATTTGACCTTGGTGACGCTCTGCGAAGCAGTGGCGCACCTCGGAGTGCTGCCAACCGGAAGGGAACCTGACCCCCGATCCCTGTCCCCTACTCCCTACCCATTTTCGCTGCGGTGGAAGTGGACGTGGCGCCACGCGCCCGCTTGCCGCTGCCAGACACGCGTCTCCTCGACTCGCGCGGTGGCCGGGCGGCCGTCGGCCCCCAAGCGCTGCACCAACCGCACGTAGCTGACCACGGCCGCGTCCCCCATCACGCGCACGTGCGGGTCGACGATCGTCGTGTTGCGCGGGCCGCTGGCCGAGCCCAGATCGAAATAGAACTTGTGAAACGCCATGCCGTGCACCTGCTGGCCGCGCGCTTCGGGCTCGAAGCAACTGATCGATGGATCGCAGAGCCGCGCGTATGTGTTCCAATCGGCCGCGGCGATGGCGTCGATCAATTGCTGCGTCAGCGCGAGCAGTTCCTGGGCAACAGATTCTGGGGCGGCAGATTCCGTGGCGGCGGATTGCGGGGCCGAAGGCGTCATGCGCTGCTTCCTTCGTTGGCGCTGGCCGAGCCGACGTTGGCCGCGGTCTCGGCGTCGTCCCCCAACAGGCCCAACCGCTGCAGCTTGGCGCGGCATTCGTCGCGCTCGCGGTTGCGGGTTTGCCCTTGCCAGGTGGGATCTTGCACGGCCATGAAGTCGGCCTCGCTGCCGCGCGTCCGCCCGCTGGCGGCCAACCGCTCGAGCAAGCGTTCGACGACGCCGCGATCGAGCCGCGTGAGATAGAGCCCCTCGACCCGGTAGTCGACGAACGCTTCCCAGACCAGCGGAAACAACGGCCGCACGATCTGCTCGCCGATCGTGGTGGCATACTGGCGGATTTCCCACTGGGCGTGCGCGTCCATCCGCAGCGCCAGAAAGTGGAGCAAGTTGTGCAGGTCGATCTTCCAATAGGCCTCGGTATAGGTCGACAGCGGCAAGTCTTTGCGCGCCTGCTCGCGGGCGACCCCCATCTGCAGCCGCTGGTCGTAAAGCTCGCGGGCTTGGAGCTGAAAGGCGGCTTCGCTCTGCGAAAGCTCGGCGCCGGTCGCCGGGTCGAGCCAGCCTTCGCTCCCTTGCCGGTTACTGGCCGACTGAGTTCGCCAGGCGTCGGGCGGAGTGGCTTGGGCGGCGTCGATGGCGACCGAGTAGCGGGTCGAGTATTCGTTCACGCTGGCCGAGCGATGGCGGATCCATTGCCGCCAGGTATCCATCGGCACGCGGACCAGCAGCTTGATTTCGGCCATTTCGAACGGCGTGGTGTGGCGATGCCGCATCAGGTAGCGGATCAGCCCGCGATCGTCGGAGACGCGTCGCGTGCCGGCGCCGTAGCTGACGCGGGCCGCCTCGACGACCGAGCTGTCGTCCCCCATGCAGTCGACGAGGGTGACGAAGCCGTCGTCGAGGACCTTGAACTTGTGCCAGCGCAGGGCGGCCAGGCGATCGGCACTGGCGGGGTTGGGGGCCGAATCGTTCGCCGGTTCGTGTGCCATCGAGCAAGAGACCAATCTAGAAAGCAGAGGATCAGGAGACATCGCGGCGACGGCTTCGCGTGGCGTCGTGCCGCGAAAACGTGGGGGCGGTAATCCGGAATTGTACCGCGAGCCCTCCGCGGCCGGAATGAGTGGAAGTATGGATGCTGTGGCACCTTGACGTGGAGCGCCGATCGGCTCAGCGGGGGCGAGGCTTGAGTCTTGAGGTTACAGTCTTGATCTGTAGCCGGCCTCTGCGAGGCCGGAGGATCGGAGGCCCCCTCACCCGGTTCGCTGTCCGCGAGCGCGGCCATCGAACCACCCTCTCCCACGAGGGGAGAGGGGGAATGCAATCGAGCACCGCTGCACAAGCTGGACAAGCCGGCAGTGGCACTCGGCGGCCGCCACGCGGTAAACTAACTCCGCAAGAGGCGCGCGCGTCGCGGCGCTAGCGGCTTTATCCCCAGTCGGTCGGATCTGACAGAGTTATGGCATCCTTGGCGGGTCGATTCCTGGTCGCGGCCAACATTCTCCGCGATCCCAATTTCTTGCGTGCGGTGGTTCTGCTCGTACGGCACGACGACGACGGCGCGTTCGGACTTGTGCTCAACCGGCCGATGGACGCGCAGCTCGACCAGATCTGGGCCCAGTTAAGCGAAACCCCTTGCGAGCGCACCGATCCGCTCTACATCGGCGGCCCGGTTGAAGGGCCGTTCACGGCGCTGCACACCAACGAGACGCTTTCCGACCTGGAAGTCTCGGCCGGGTTGTATTTCAGCGGCGAGAAATCGAACCTCGAGCAGTTGATGGCCGGCGACCAGGCGCCGGCGCGGTTTTTCGTCGGCTTCGCCGGCTGGGGACCGGGGCAGCTCGAAGCCGAGCTCAACGAGCAGGCCTGGCTGACCTCGTCGGCCACGATCGAGATGATCTTCAGCGATGCCACCGACCTGTGGGAGCGGGTCAATCGCGGCATCGCCCATGAAGGGGTGATCTCGGCACTGCACATCAAGCACGTGCCGCCAAATCCGTCGCTGAACTGACCGCGCGGAACTCCTTCCCACTGAGTCGCCGATCCCCTCGGCAGCCTGAATCGCCGGCGAACCTGGGTTGGCCGCGCAGGCTCTAACCAACAAGCGCGTCGACCGCCGCCGATTACCAACAACCGGTCGTTGTCCGTTGGCTGCCACGTCGCGTGTACAATTGGGCGAACGTGGCTCGACCGCAGGCAATTGGTGCGGCCACCAGCTTTCCCGGGTTGCCCGCTCCGATGCAGTTGATTCGCGTCGCCGCTGCCGTGCTGAATCAAACGCCGCTGGCGTGGGACGCGAATCTCGCGCATATCGTGGCCGCGATCGAAGAGGCCCGGCGCCAGGAGGCGTCGATCGTCTGCCTGCCCGAGCTGTGCATCACCGGCTACGGCTGTGAAGATGCCTTTCACGCGGCCGGCACCTGGCGCACCGCGCTGCGGGTGCTCGACGAGCTCGTGCCGCACACGCGCGGCTTGATCGTGTCGGTCGGGCTGCCGCTGTTGTTCAATAACGCGCAGTACAACACGGCCTGCCTGCTGGCCGACGGCAAGATCCTGGGCTTTACGGCCAAGCAGAACCTGGCCGGCGACGGCATTCATTACGAGCCGCGCTGGTTCAAGCCGTGGCCGGCCGGGCGCCGGGCCGACATCTCGCTGGGGGGCCGCACCTACCCGCTGGGCGATCTGCACTATCAGGTCAGCGGCTTGAAGATCGGTTTCGAGATTTGCGAAGACGCCTGGGTCGCCAGTCGCCCCGGCAGCGAGCTGGCCCTGGCCGGGGCCGACATCATTCTCAATCCCAGCGCGAGCCACTTCGCCTTCGGCAAGATCGACGTGCGGCGGCGATTCGTGCTCGAAGGTTCGCGGGCCTTCAACGTCAGCTACGTCTATTCGAACCTGTTGGGGAACGAGGCCGGGCGAATCGTTTACGACGGCGGCGCGCTGATCGCTTCGGCCGGCGTGCTGCTGGCGGCCGGGCCGCGCTTTTCGTTCGCCGATTATCACGTCACGACGGCCACGATCGACGTCGACGCCACGCGGATGACGCAGGCCCGCACCGGCAGCTTTCGGCCGGAGTTCGAGGAGTCGGCCAACTGCGTGCATGGCGAGTGCGAACTGCCGACGATCGATCCGCGCAGCGAATTGATTTCGCAGGCCGCCTGGGAAACCGGCCCCTGGGTCAAGCAGGAAGAATTCGCGCGGGCGATTTCGTTGGCGCTGTACGACTACGAGCGCAAGAGCCGATCGCGGGGCTTCGTGGTTTCGCTCAGCGGCGGCGCCGATTCGGCCGCCGTGTCGGCGCTAGTGGCCCTGGGCGTGCGATTCGGCGTGCAAGAACTGGGGCGCGACCGCTATCTGCAAAAGCTCGACTACTGGCCCGAAATCCAAGCGGCCCCCGACGAGCGGGCGATCATCGGCCAGGTGCTCACTTGCGTCTATCAATCGACGCGCAACAGCGGCGATGTGACGCGCAACGCGGCCCGCGCGGTCGCCACATCGCTGGGGGGCGTATTTCTCGAGCTCGATGTCGACCCACTGGTGCAGGGCTATATCGGGCTTATCGAGAAAGCGATCGAGCGGCCGCTTTCGTGGCAGGGGGATGACCTGGCTTTGCAGAATATTCAGGCCCGGGCGCGGGCCCCCAGCGTGTGGCTGCTGGCCAATCTGCGAGCCGCGTTGCTGCTGGCCACGAGCAATCGTTCGGAAGCGGCCGTTGGCTACGCCACGATGGATGGCGACACGGCCGGGGGCTTGAGCCCGATCGCCGGCATCGACAAGGCCTTCCTCCGGCAATGGCTGCGCTGGATGCAAGAGCAAGGGCCGGCCGGGCTGGGCCCTTGGCCCGAGGTCGCGGCCGTGACCGAGCAGGCTCCCACGGCCGAACTCCGCCCGCCGGCGGCGCTGCAGACCGACGAGGCGGACCTGATGCCGTACGAGTTGCTGGACGCGATCGAGCGGGCGGCGATCCGCGACAAGCGCTCACCGGTGGAAGTCTACAAGCTGGTGCGGCTGCAGTTTCCGCAATACGAAACACCGCAGATGGCTGCCTGGGTCGAGCGATTCTTCCGGCTCTGGAGCCGCAACCAATGGAAGCGGGAGCGCTACGCGCCTAGCTTTCACGTCGACGACGAGAACCTCGACCCCAAGACGTGGTGCCGGTGGCCGATTCTCTCGGGCGGTTTCGAGCGCGAGCTGACCGAGTTGCGCACGTTCGTCGAGCGCGAAACGTAGGTGTGATGGCGGCGCCGGAATTCGTACCGACGCGACGCGCGCGTGAGCCGCATGCGCAAAAAAAATGACGCAACGGGGTCCCCTCGAGCTCCCAGCTTCCCCGTTGCGTCGGCGCTCCTGTTCCCCTCCCCAAGGTACAAGAGCACTCAAGCCTAGGCCGGCCGCGACCGCTGTCAAACCGAGTGTCGGCGCCGGCAATTCGCTTCGCGCGCTGGTAGTTGCCAGGCAATGCACGCAGGGCCTCGCGCGCGGCGAAAAGGAGACGCCGTCGTAAACCGGCAACAACATCCGCCCCAACGACTGGGGGGGCAACCGGCCAGAAAGATCGACACGCGACCGCCGCGGGGCAACCGTGAACCGCTACGACCAATCCAAGGCAATGTCCATCGCCGGCGCCGAGTGCGTTATCGCCCCCACGCTGATGCGTTCGATGCCGGTTCGGGCGATGCTAGCGACCGTGTCGAGGTTCACACCCCCCGAGGCCTCGAGCTCGACGCCTGGCGCCAGGCTGTTGCGCAGCGCCACGGCCTCGCTGAGCAACTGCAGCGACATATTGTCCAATAGCACGATATCGGGCTCGGCGGCCAGGGCATCGCGCAATTGGTCGAGCGAATCGACCTCGACTTCGACCAGCGGCATGGCTGCCTGGGCGCCACCCGGTAGGACCGCAAAGCGCGACAGAAACGCCCGTGCGGCTTGTACCGCTTCGGCCGGCGAACGGCAGATTCCCTCGGCGGCCGCCAGCGCCAGGTGGTTGTCTTTGATCAACACGGCGTCGAACAACCCCAGGCGATGGTTGTGCCCTCCGCCGCAGCGAACGGCGTATTTTTCCAAGCGTCGCCAGCCGGGGAGCGTCTTGCGGGTGTCGTAGATGCGGGCCGGCGTGCCGACCACCGCGTCGACGAAACGTCGCGCGAGCGTGGCAACGCCCGACAGGTGCCCCAAAACGTTAAGCATGATCCGTTCGGCGGTGAGCAAGCTGCGGGCCGAGCCAGAAATGCGGGCCAGAACTTGCCCGGGCTCGACCCGCTCGCCATCGGCGATCGCCCCTTGCCACTGCGCCTGGCGGTCGAACTCGAGCAGGGTGATGCGGGCCGCTTCGAGCCCGGCGACGACGCCCCCCTGGCGGGCGACGATTGCCGCGGCGCCGCGCGTTCCCTCGGCAACCAGGGCGACCGTGGTCCAGTCGTAGATTCGCTCGAGATCTTCGCGGACCGCCAGCACGAGCAGATTGCGCCAATCCTCTTCGAGCGCGGGGCCCCACTCGAGCTGACGGAAATCCTTCTCGACGTTCATCCCGGCCACCGTAGACTTACGCACGAAGGGGGTCAAGCGTGGCGAAAAACCGCCCCGCGCCGACACGGCACTTGCCCAGCCGGCACGCGGTCGATTAGCGTTGAAGTCGGTGCGCCCCCCTTCGCAGCAAGTCGACTAGCGATGGCTCCTCGACGTCAGCCGCCGACATCGCCGCCGCAAACGCGCGTGCTGCTGCGCCGCGCCGATCAGGCAATCGTGGCCGGCCTGCTGTTGATCGGGCTGGTGGCCCTGGCGGTCTATTACGTGGGGCATTACACGCTCGGCGACGGATTGATCGAGATCGACCGGGCGTCGCGGCGCGACATCCAGTTTCTGGTCGACATCAATTCGGCCGATTGGCCCGAGCTGGCGCAATTGCCGGGGATCGGCGAAACCTTGGCGCGGCGGATCGTCGAGTCGCGGCACGACCTGGGGCCCTATCGCGATCATCGCGACCTGGAGCGCGTGCAGGGGATCGGTCCCTTGACCTTGGAACGGATTCGCCCCCATTTGTTGCCGCTGGCCGAGCAATCGAGCGTGGCTGGGTCGTAAGCCGCATCGTCCCCTTTGCCGATTGGGGGGGACATCCCTATGCTTCAGGATGGTCCCGCGTCAGCAGACAGCCGCAGACAGCCCGGGGTCACAGTCACAGACCCCGGCTACAGAAAGCGCAGTTCCGGGGTCGGTGACGTCGGTGACCCCGGCTACAGTGAACAAACCGGGCTTTAGCGCTCAGTCCGGCGCGGTGACCCCGGCTACAGAAACCTCCGCCCGCATTCCCCACCTTCGGCATGCAGCAGTTTCAACTTACCGCTCCGTTTGAACCGGCCGGCGATCAGCCGCAAGCGATCGCCTCGTTGGTCGAGGGGCTGCGCGCGGGGCGTCGCGAACAGGTCTTGATGGGGGTGACCGGCTCGGGCAAGACGTTCACGATGGCCAACATCGTCCAGGAGCTGCAGCGCCCGGCGCTAGTGCTGTCGCACAACAAGACGCTGGCGGCCCAGCTCTACGGCGAGTTCAAGGAGTTCTTCCCGCACAACGCGGTGCACTACTTCGTCAGCTACTACGACTACTATCAGCCCGAAGCCTACATCCCGCAGCGCGACATTTACATCGAGAAAGACGCCTCGATCAACCAGGAGATCGACCGGCTGCGTTTGGCGGCCACTAGCGCGCTGGTCAGCCGACGCGACGTGATCGTCGTGGCCAGCGTGTCGTGCATCTACGGGTTGGGCTCGCCCGAGGATTATCGGGCGATGATGGTCAGCCTGCGCCGCGGGGCGACGATCGACCGCGACGAAGTGCTGCATAAGCTGATCGACATCCAGTATCAGCGTAACGACTACGAGTTCGCCCGCGGCAAGTTTCGCGTGCGCGGCGATTCTGTCGAGATTTGGCCGGCTTACGAAGAATACGCGCTGCGCGTCGAGTTCTGGGGGGACGAGATCGACACGCTGGCGATCGTCAACCCGACCAGCGGCGAAGTGATCGAGCCGCGCGACGAGCTGTTCGTCTACCCGGCCAAGCACTTCGTGCTCCCCGAGGAGCGGATTGCCGCGGCGATCGACGAAATCAAAAACGAACTGGCCGAGCGGCTCGAACAGCTCCGCAACACCGGCAAGCTGCTCGAAGCGCAGCGCTTGTCGGCCCGCACCCGCTTCGACATCGAGATGATGATGGAAGTGGGCTATTGCCCGGGCATCGAGAACTACAGCCGTCCGTTGAGCGGCCGCCCGCCCGGAGCCACGCCCAACACGCTGTACGATTTCTTTCCCGACGATTATCTGCTGTTCGTCGACGAATCGCACGCCACGGTGCCGCAGGTGCGAGGCATGTTCGCCGGCGATCACAGCCGCAAATCGACGCTGGTCGAGCACGGCTTTCGTCTCCCCAGCGCGCTCGATAACCGGCCGCTGAAGTTCGACGAGTGGCAAGCCCGCATTCGCCAGGCCGTTTACGTGTCGGCCACGCCCGGTCCCTACGAGCTCGAACAAACGGGTGGCGAAGTGGTCGAGCAGGTCATCCGCCCTACGGGATTGCTCGATCCCGAGATCGAAGTCGTGCCGGCTCGCGGCCAGGTGCCGCACCTGCTGGAGCAAATCCGCGCGCGGGCGGCCGTCGGCGAACGCGTGCTGGTGACCACGCTCACCAAGCGTCTGGCCGAAGATCTGTCGTACTATCTCTCGGAGCAAGGCGTGCAGTGCAAATGGCTGCACAGCGAGCTCGACGCCTTCGAGCGGGTCGAGCTGCTGCGCGATCTGCGCGAGGGGCGCTTCGAGGCGCTCGTCGGCGTCAACCTGTTGCGCGAAGGGCTCGACTTGCCCGAGGTCTCGCTGGTCGCGATTCTCGACGCCGACAAGGAGGGCTTCTTGCGGAGCGAAACGTCGCTGATGCAGACCATCGGCCGCGCGGCCCGCAACATCAACGCCAAGGTGCTGCTCTACGGCGACAAGATCACCGATTCGATGCAGCGGGCCATCGAAGAGACAAACCGCCGCCGCGAGCTGCAACAAGAGTACAACCGCGAGCATGGCATCACGCCCGAAACGGTCCGCAAGGGGATTCGCGCGGGGATCGAGGCCGAAGCGGCCGCGCATGCCAAGGCCAACGCCATGGTGGGGCGCACCGACGACGCACAGTACGTCACCGAGGAGTACCTCGGCGAGCTGGAAGCCGAAATGCTGGCCGCGGCCGACGCGCTGGAATTCGAGCGGGCCGCCAACTTGCGCGACCGCATCGAGAAGATGCGCGGCTCGATGGGCAAGCTCGTCAACGAGGTCAAAGTCTCGGACAGCGACGGCAAAGGGGGGCGCGGCGGACGCCGGGGCCGAGGTCGTCGCGGTGCCGGCGCCCGGGTGCCGCGGCCCAAGCGGCCAGGGTAGTGGTAGCGGCTAGTGCGTAGTCGTCAATGGTCAGTAGCCACGAACACCGATCACGGGCATAAAAAAAGACGAAGCACCGGCGTGCGATGCTTCGTCTGTTGAATTCAATTCGGTCGCTCACGCTCGGATGCACAGTTCGCGCGGGCCGACCGAATGGCTGACCAGCCACAATCGCGGCTGGCCAGTTGGCTGCCGGCGACCTATGGGTTGGTCGTCGTTTCCGAGGCGGGCTCAGCGGGCATGGTGCTATCGCTGCCACCGGTGGTCGACTCGGGCTTGTTGCAACCGACGACCAGACCAAGACCGAGCAACAGCGCCAAGAGGGCGAACTTTTTCATCGTTAAGGTCCTTCCACTAAACAACATGTTCGTTTCTCGAGGACCAACCGCGTCGGCAACGTGCCGGGACGATCCTCTCATACAACTAGAGACCTCGGGTCGCGGGTTTATTCCCAGGGGATTAGAATTTCTTGCCGGCTCGCGAATGGGGGGGGGAAGCACGGAGCCGTCGCAGGGAGGCCCTGCCGGTCTGACCCTCAAGCGACGCTAGCTGCCGCCGAATAACCTTTTAGGGAAATTCCGGGGAATAAACGCCGCCGCGCGCGGCTCGTAGTGGGTAGGCGAAGATGATGTCCGAAGGCCTACGGCCCGACCCGACCAATCGGCCCCCCTTGCCGGGCGCTGGTTCCGTCGCCGCGCTCTCCCCGGATGCGCCCGCGGAAGTCGACGTGGCCCAATTGGTCCTCGACCATCATGCCGACGTCTATCGCTACGCCTATCGCCTGGCGGGTGCGGCGGCCGATGCCGAAGACCTGACGCAGCAGACGTTTCTGCTGGCGCAGTCGCATCGGTCGCAGTTGCGCGATCCGGCCTTGGCGCGGCGATGGTTGTTTTCGATCCTCCGGCACGAGTTTCTGCGCACGCGTCGCAAGCATTTGCCGACCCCCTCCGGCATGCTCGCCGACGTGTGCGACGACGACCCGGCCGACGGAGCGATCGACGGACCAATCGATCAAGAGGCTTTGCAACAGGCCCTCGACGAATTGCCCGACGAATTCAAGCTCGTGCTGTTGGAGTTTTATTTCGAGGATCGTTCGTACCGGGAGATTGCCGAAGAGTTGGAGCTGCCCATCGGAACCGTCATGAGCCGGCTATCGCGAGCCAAGCGTCATTTGCGCGGCAAGTTGCTCGAGCGCAGCGCAGCGGACGACGCCACTCCGCCGGCCGCGAACGGCTCGGCGCGCAACCGCGCTGCGATGGCGGCCAGCGGCGCCGCGCGGGCCAATCGCCCGCAGACAGATCACGGCATGACGAGTCACGGAAAGACCGAATCGCGGAATGATTCCGTCACGGAGCGACCTAGGCGAAAGGCCGGTGAACCATGACGCCCGACGAAGAACTAATCGCGGCCCTCGATTCGCTGCGCAGCCAAGCGGAGCTTGCGCTGCCGGAATTCGCCGAGCTGGCCCGTCATTTGGAACAGCATCCGCAATTCGCGGCCAAGCTCGACGATGCGCTGGAATTTGACCAGCGGATGGGCGCAGCGCTGCACGAAGTATCGGTGCCGCCAGGGCTGGCCGAGCAACTGCTGGCCAGGCTGGCACAGGCCGAAGCCGACGCGTCGGCGTCTCGTCCGTCAGCTGCGTCGTTGGCTGGCACGTTAGATCGAGCGGTGGCCGAAGGACAATCGGCGCCTGAGACGGCGGCGATCGCTTCGCCGGCAGCCGATGAGTTCTCAGAGTCCACGCCTGGCGAAGCGGCGCGGCCGACCGGCGACAGTCCGTTTTCGCGGTTGCGCCTGAGCCGCCGCCGCGTGCTGATCCTGACGGGAATCGTCGCGGCATCGGCAGCGACCATCTGGTTCATTCGGCCGATCGGCCGGTTCGATCGCGATTCGATCGCGCTGGAGGCCAACAGTGCGTTTCGCGATCTCGACAAAGTCGCTGGACCTGCCCAGCCACTGGCAAATGCCGATCGCGTGGCCGGTTATCCGTACAGCGAGCAGCTCGCCCGTTTCGGCGATATCCGCTGGCGGCCAGTGGAGCGGTTTCTAGGACGGCACGGCGTGGCGTTCGAGCTGCGTTCGCCCGCGGGAGTGCGTGGCACGTTGTTCGTCGTCAAACTGCTGGGGGGGGCCCGCGCGCCGATCATTGGCTCGGCGTCCATTCCGCATCGGCCGGCACTGCATAACGCCGGCTCGGGAGGGCTGACGACCGCCATCTGGCAGGAGCACGGCCACCTGTTCGTGCTGGTCGTCGACGGCGACCAACGCGCGTATCGCCACTTTTTGCCGACCGCGGCCACGGTGACCTAGCCGCCGATCGGAGATCCCCCTAGCCGTGACCGAGCCCTATAGCCGGGGTCTGTGGCGTCTGTGACCCGGAATTCGCGGCAAATCTCCGGCCTCACAGAGGCCGGCTATAAACCTTTAACCGAGCTCGTGACATGGGCTACAGCCGGGGTCTGTGGCCTCGGACTTTGCTCGCAAGCGAAGGGCTCACGGCGCCGGCTGCTCGGTCTGCATCTTCAAGCGGGCGGCGGCCGCGGCCAGCCGCTGGTCAACCTTCGCTAGATCGGGCTCGAGCCGCTCGGTGACGTGGCGTCGCAAGGTCTCGAGCTTGGCCTCCACGCCTGCTTCAGCGGCACTGCGCTGGGCGTCTGGCTCGGCGGCGCCCGACAATTCGTTGGTCACGCGGGTCGCTTCAAAAGCGCGCTCGACCTGCTCGACTTCGGCCAGCTTGGCGGCACGCTCCTGGTCGAGCGCGGCCTTGGCCTGCGTCATCCGCTGCAGCTCGACTTGCGGATCGGGATGCGGCGCCGCTTGCAGTGCGGCGCGAGCTTCGGCAGCAGTCGTGATCGGCGCGCTCGAGGGCGCGGCGGGACCACCACAACCAGCCAGCAATAGCGAGATCGCCAAAAGCACTTGACGCATGACGGTTGGCTCCGATGGAGTCGGGGTACGGCATTCGCGACTGCGAGTGCCGGCTTGCATGATAGGTCTTGCCCCGGTACGCGAGAAAGGTCCAGCGGCGTTCAATTCGCTGCGCTACCGGCCTGATGCCCGCTTCGCGGGGTTTATTGAATGCCCCCCCAGTGTCGGGTAGTGGTACAGTCGGTCCGCGTAGTCGCCGCGGGGGCGGCGGGGTTACAATGCGGTTCCGCGAAGAATCGGCCGCCGGTCAACCCGCCAGCGGTCCTCGCTCGAGAACCCTCGTAGAATAGCTTCCTGTTTACTTTTCCCCCTCACCCAGCCCTCTCCCGCGAGGGAAGAGGGGGGCAACGAGAAGCCATTCTGCGACGGTTCCCTAACCAAGAAGTCGACGGAGAAGAGGCGATGCAGGCCAGACGATGCTGCCTTGTGCTGTGCGGTTTGATGGCGGCGACCACGTCCGCGCGGGGCGAGAATTGGCCGCAGTTCCGTGGCCCGAACGAAAACGGCCTGCCGACCGAGTCGCGGTTGCCGACCGAGTGGGGCCCCGACAAGAACATCGCCTGGCAAGTCGAACTGCCGGGCAAGGCCTGGTCGCAGCCGGTCGTCTGGGGAGATCGCATCTTCGTGACGACGGCAATTCCGCAGGGCGCCCCGGCAGCGACGGCCGAACCTGCTGCCGGCAACGGCGGTGGTGGCGACGACACGGCCGCGGAACCCGCTGCACCGGCCGCCGAAGACGCGCCCGAGCGCGAGCGACCCGATTATCCCGATCGCCCTCGCCGCAATCGCCGTCGTGGGGGCTTTGGCTTCGGTGGCGAAACTCCCGACGAGGTCTACCGCTGGGAAGTGATGTGCCTGGACCGCGCGACCGGCAAGATCCTCTGGCAGCAGCTCGCCCACGAAGGCAAACCAACGCTGCCGATCCATCGCACGAACACTTACGCCAGCGAAACGCCAGTCACCGACGGCGAGCGTTTGTATGTCTACTTCGGCATGACCGGCCTGTTCTGCTACGACCTCGACGGGAAATTGCTCTGGAAGAAGGAGTTGGGGAGCTTCCCGATGATGCTCGGTTGGGGGACCGGCAGTTCGCCGGCTCTCGAGGGGGACCGGCTCTTTATTCAGTGCGACAACGAACAGGAGTCGTTCCTGGCGGCGTTCGACAAGCGCACCGGCGACGAAGTGTGGCGCGTGGCGCGCGACGAAAAATCGACCTGGGCGACGCCGTACATCTGGCATAACAAGCTGCGCACCGAACTGGTCGCCGCCGGCGCGCGCAAGATGCGGGCTTACGACCCCGCGACCGGCGAACTGCTTTGGGAGTCGGCCAACGCCAAGGGGCGCTGCTCCGCCACGCCCGTCGGCACCGACGAGTTGCTCTTCGTCGGCGTTGGAGGTGGTCCCGGCGGGCTGGGTCCGCTGGTGGCCATTCGCGCCGGCGCCAAGGGTGATATCACGCTCGAGAAAGATGAGACGTCCGGCGAAGGCGTGGCCTGGATCGTGCAGCGCTCGGGGCCGTCGATGGCGTCGCCGCTGGTCTATCAAGGCTTGTTGTACGTGCTCGATCAGGGGGGCGGCATCGTCGGCTGCTACGACGCCGCGACCGGCAAGCAACACTACCGAAAGCGGATCGACGGGGCCCACGGTTTTACGTCCTCTCCATGGGCGTACGACGGCCGCGTCTATTGCCTCGACGAAGATGGGCAGACCTTCGTGCTCGAGGCCGGCCCCGAGCTAAACGTGGTCGCCACGAACAAGCTCGACGATCACTTCTGGTCGTCGGTCGCCGTGGCCGGCGATCACCTGCTGTTGCGCGGAACCAAGCAGTTGTACTGCATCGCGCCGTAAAGCATTGCCACGCTGACTCCGGCGTGGTCTTTTTCCGCTGGCGCGAGCCGCTCCAGGGCAGGCTATAATCGCGGTCCACAGTTCTCCCATCACGCTCGCCCGAGGAGTCTTCGCCGATGCCGCGCTCGTTGCCGATTCTGCTGGTTGCCCTGCTGTTTGTTGCCGGCGCGCGAACATCGACCGCCGCTGAGGCCACGACGGAAAGCGTCGCCGCGGCGATGACCACGGCCGCGCAGAAGTTCCTCGACACGCTCGACGCCAAGACGCGGGCCATGGTGCAACTAAAGTTCGACGATCCGGCGAGGCTCGATTGGCACAACATCCCCAAGCCGCAGCGAAAGGGGCTGCAACTTCGCGACATGACGACCGATCAGCGCGCGGCCTGCCACGACCTGTTGCGCGCGGCGCTGAGCGACACCGGCTACGAGAAGGCGATCAAGATCATGGCGCTGGAGAACAATCTCCGCGAAGGCGAAAAAGACACGCCCGGCAGTCCGCTGCGCGATCCCGAACGGTACTTTCTCACCATCTTTGGCGAGCCGGCCGCCAAGGGAACTTGGGGCTGGAGTTTTGAAGGGCATCACTTCTCGCTGAACTTCGTCATCGTCGATGGCAATGTGGTCAGCGATACGCCGAGTTTTTGGGGAGCCAACCCCGCCACGGTGCGGGTCGCGGTGGCCGGCGGTCCCGAGCCTGGCACGCGCACGCTCGCCGCCGAGGAACAACTGGCGCTCGACCTCGTGGCGAGCCTCGACGCCGAGCAGCTCAAAACCGCCGTGATCGCCGAGAAGTGTCCGGCAGATTACCGCGCCGCCGGATTACCGAAACCGCCGCAAGCCCCTCCCGAGGGGATCGCCGCGGCGCAGCTCAACGATTCGCAGCGGCAAACGCTGCTCGCGCTGCTGGAAGCCTACAGCGGCAACCTGGCGGCGCCGCTGGCCGCCGCTCGGCTGGCCGAAATCAAATCGGCCGGACTCGATCGCGTCTATTTCGCCTGGGCGGGCGCCCCCCGCGCCGGAGCGCCCCATTACTATCGCGTGCAGGGGCCGACGTTCGTGCTCGAGCTGGTGAACTATCAGTCGGACCCGGCTGGCAACCCGGCCAATCACATTCACTCGGTGTGGCGCAGCCTGACGCACGACTTTGGCGTGACGAGCAAGTAGCGGATGCCGGGCGGTGGCGGCTTTTGCCGTGGACTACGCGCGCGCCGGGCTCAACCAATTGGTGTTTTCTTGGCAATTGAATCCAACGGCGTTGCCGACCAACAGCGGCGATTTCGTCGCACTTTGTCGCGCGCGACGCGACAACTTGCGGCCGCTTCGCCCGAGTTGGGCGCCTGGATCGCCGAGTGCGGGGCGTGCCGGCTCGAAGTCAATTGGTCGCGCGACGTCTACGAATCGCTGGTCCGCGCGATCGCCTATCAACAACTGCACGGCAAAGCTGCGGCCACGATCCTGGGGCGCTTCATAGCGGGCTTTCGCGGCGACGGCTTCCCCACCCCGCAACAGGTTAAGCGCGCGCCGGTCGACAAGTTGCGCCGCATGGGTTTTTCGGCCGCGAAAGTGACCGCCATTCAAGGGATCGCGGCGGCGGCCGCCGCGGGCGAGATCCCCGATCGCGACGCCGCGCACGAGCTGACCAACGAAGAGTTGATCGCCCAACTCACGCAGTTGCGCGGCGTGGGCAAGTGGACCGTCGAAATGCTGCTGATCTTTACGCTGGGGCGGCTCGACGTGATGCCCGTCGACGACTTCGGCGTGCAGCACGGCTACAAGGTGCTGATGTCGCTCGCCGAGATGCCCAAAAAGCCACACCTGCTCGAACAGAGCGAACCTTGGCGGCCGTATCGCAGCGTGGCGGCCTGGTATCTGTGGCGCCGGGCCGATGCGGCGAAGTTGTCCAAGGCGGCACGGCCGGCTGTCGTGTCCCGAAGGAAGTGAGCCATGTTCGATTGGTCCCGCGTCGGTCGAGGGAGTTTGATCGGCATGCTCGTGGGCTTGGGCGTCGGCCTGGTTTACGGCAGTTGGCAATCGTTTGTGCGACGGCGCGCTGTGGTGCCGCGTTTCGAGGAATCAAGGGAAAGCCGACGCTTCGCAAGAAGCGACTGGCCGGATTTGTATGTCCCGGCTGTGGAGCCGAGTTCGGTGAGGTGGAGAACGCGAACAAGCGGTAGTTCGCCATCGACGGATCGTGCCGCACGTCGCCTCAAATAAAAAACCGCCGGCGATTGGTCACCGGCGGTTCGAGTTTTTGACGGACCAGTCTGCGAGCCACGAGTTGCTGGCGAGCCGACGGCATGACGGCCCCGACTCGGCTACTTCTTCAGCGCCGCGTCGTACAGCTCGCCGACCTTTTTCCAGTTGATCACGTTGTAGAAGGCCGCGATGTAGTCGGGGCGGCGGTTCTGATACTTCAGATAGTAGGCATGCTCCCAGACGTCCATGCCCAGGATCGGCGTGTTGCCGTGCGAGAGCGGGCTGTCTTGATTGGCCGTGCTTTCGACGACCAGCTTGCCGCTGCGATCGAGCGACAGCCAGGCCCAGCCGCTGCCGAAACGCGTCGCGCCGGCCGCGCTGAAGCTCTCCTTGAACTTGTCGAAACCGCCGAGCTGCGAGTTGATGGCCGCTGACAACGCACCGGCCGGTTCGCTCTGCTTGCCCAACACGGTCCAGAACAACGAGTGGTTGGCGTGCCCACCGCCGTTGTTGCGCACCGCGGTGCGAATCTTCTCCGGCACTTTGTCGAGATTGGCCACGAGCTCGTCGATCGGCTGGTTGCCCAAGTCGGTCCCTTCGATCGCCTTGTTGAGGTTGGTGACGTACGCGGCATGATGCTTGTCGTGATGGATTTCCATCGTTTTGGCATCGATATACGGTTCGAGAAAGTCAAACGCATACGGCAGATCGGGCACCGTGTAAGCCATGGGTTGTGTTCCTTCTTCGCGGGTATTGTCTGACGGTGTCGATGAAGTCGGGATTCGAAAACTCGCTACGCGTGCGAAACGGCGGCGACAACGGCGACAAGCAACTGCGGGGCTCACGCGATACTAACTGAATCGCCGCGCGCTGCGTGCTCGACATGCTGTGCGCTCGCCGCGCCCAGAAGATACCCGATCGCGCAAGTGCTGGCAATGAGCCGCACGCGGTTGTAGCCGCCACAACCAACCGCGTGCCCACGACTTGCGGCAATGCTCGCAAGTCGATTGCCTGCGAGCGTATGAAGGTCTACTTACTGCTCGGAAAAGAGTACTGCAGCACGTCGGGAATCACGCGGACTTCGGTCGTGAACTTGAAGGGATAGCGCCCGCCGCTGTCGAACGAGAACTCGACGAAGAACGCTCGATAGCCCTTGGGAAGATGCTCCGCGCGAGCGGTATAAGTGCCATCTTCGCCTGCTTCCAGCGGCTGGCTCTGCCAGGTGGCGCCGATGGTGTCGAGCCGGAAATCGCGCGCCTCGGGATTGTCGGCTTGCCACAACAACACTTGCGTGGGCTTGGCCGTCGCGCGGACGACAAACGTCTGGTCGTCGGGCATGCGCCAGGTGATTTGCGGTCGCGGCCGGTCGTGGATCACCGCCTCGTAGAAGGCTTGCAGGCTCTCGCGGGCGTCGCTGCCGGCCAGCGAGTGCTTGGCGTTGGGGACGTAGCGCAGATGCTTCTCCTCGGGCAACTCGGCGTAGTAGAACCGCGCGTTATCGGGCAGAAAGAACTCGTCGCCGGCGGCGTTGATCAAGAACTTGGGGATCTTGAGCCGCTCGCGATGGCGGTACACGTACGGGTCTTCGATGTCGAGCACCGCGCGATACTCGGGCGTGCCGATCTTGCGCGGAAACAGCCCGTGCTCAACGTAGTCGTCCAGCGCCGGCGAAAAGAATCCGTACGCTCGGAAGTGATGCCGGGTGATCTGCTCCGAGTTCAAGGCGTCGATCACGATCGGCACGATGGCGATCACGCGCTGGTCGGTGGCGCCGACGAGCCAGGTGGTCCAGCCGCGCTTCGAGCCGCCGGCGACCACGAACTGATCGATCTTCTGTCGCCCGCCGGCGTCGCTGGCCAGAAACTCGGCGATTGCATCCATGGCGCGGTGCCCGCTCTTGACCATCGCCAGCCGCACCAGCCAGGTTTCGTCGCGCGACTTCATGAAGCGGACGCGGCTGTAGGCGATCAGATCGTCTTCGACGCGGGCACGATCGGGGCTGTCGGTGAAGCGCAGCGGTTGATTGGGGACCATCCCGAGTTCGGCCACGACGGTGCCCGTTTCTTGCGCGATCGCGACGACGCGCTCCGTGGGGGCGGTCGGCGCCGCGTCGTCGTTGCTGCCGCCGCCGATGAACAACAGCGCTTGCGATCCGCCGAACTTGTCGGGCCGGGTAATCGTCAGCCAGTGCTTCCAGACGGGGCGATCGACGTCGGCCGAACTGCGCCAGGTTTGCGACGTCAGCTCGAGCACGAAGGCGGTCAGGCCGGGAGCCGGCTGCGACCGCGAGACCAGCTTCCAGGCGTAGACCGGATCGGGCTGGGCCAGATAGCGATCGAGGGCGGTCTCCTCCCCCGTAGCAACGCCGTGAATCGATGACGAGACGGTCAGGATGGCGACTCCCAGCTTACGCAGCAGCGACATGGGCACGGCCCTCGTGTGCACAGGCGGAACACCAAAGGAACAAGCAATCTCGCGATGGAGCGAACCCGCCCATGGTAGGCCGCGTCTGAGTAGTTGTGCAAATCGCTGGCAGCGAATCAAAGATTCTTGGCCGGGGAGCGAATAGGCACAGAGGAAACCGAGGAACTGCGGCCATGATCGCCTTTTTGCTTTGGATTCTGCTGTTATTGGTCTGCTGGCCCGCGGCGGTGCTGGCCCTGATCGCGTACCCGATTGTCTGGGTGGTCATGCTGCCGTTGCGGCTGGTCGGCATTACGGCGGACGCACTGTTCGAAACCTGGCGCTCGCTCATCAATTTGCCGGCGCGCGTGCTGCGCCGCGTGGGGTAAGAGCCGAGGGATTGCAATTCGCGCGACACACTAGCCCGCAGCGCAGCAAGGGGCGTTCGACGGCGACTACGATTCGACGAAAGCCGCGCTGCGACGATTTCCGTCGAGTCGCGAAGGCGTTAGCATGCTTGGAAGTTCGTAGACACTGAACGACCCAGCGATCGGAGATTCTTCGTGTCCCGTCCACACGAAGGGCCGTTGCCCGAGCCGCTTGCATATTTCCTGACCTGGACAACCTACGGCACATGGCTTCCCGGTGACGCGCGAGGTTGGGTTAAGCCGGGGCGAGGAATTCAATCTCCAAACGCACGAGTGGAGCGGCGTGCGAGATCTCGAATGCGTCAGACTTCGTTGATTCTCGATGATCATCAGCGGCGCATTGTCGAAGGGGAGATTGCCAGTCGAAGGGGAGATTGCCAATCGATGCGCTTCGCGGGGTTGGGTGCTATACGTGGTCAATTGTCGATCCAATCACGTTCATGTTGTCGTACAAGCCTCTCAACATCCGAAGGTCGTCCGCAACGATCTGAAGGCTCGCTGCACATACAAATTAAAAGTACTTGAGCTGTCGAGATTCGACCAGCGCGTCAGGCCCGCGACGCCACGAGACAAATTCTGGACCGAAGGTGGCAGTCAGCGTTACTTGAACTGTGAGTCCAGCCTTGAGGCAGCGATTCGATACGTACGCGACGCACAGGACTATCCTCGCGAATAGTGCGACGAAATCCTTCGATCCGCAATCTGCGATCGCGCGGCGGCGATTAGCGCCAGGAAACAGTCGCCACTCTAAGTTACGCACCCTCGCTGCGCTTCGGGCTAGTATCGCCGGGAGTCCTCGGACGGCTGCGGGGCATTGTTCCGTAGTTCTGTTTGACTGGGCGCGGGCGCTCCGCGAGCATGGAAGCCCTTCTGCAACCCGCTGCCATGTCCCGCGCGTTGACGTTGCCCTCGCGCGGGCGACCGGCGCCATCACACGTTCGAGTGGGGCTCAATCATGTATTGCACGCATTGCGGCACAATGATTGCCGACACCGCGGCTGTCTGCCCGCAGTGCGGCTTCACGAACACACATCGAGCCCCGGCAGCGGCGCCGGCTGCGATGGATCTCGGGCAAGACGCCGGCATGCGGCTGTTGTTGCCGGTCGGCCGGTCGGCGCTGGCAATCGTGGCGGGCTATCTGGGCTTGTTCGCGGTGCTATTCTTACCGGCACCGATCGCCCTGATCGTCGGCGTGCTGGCGATCCTCGATATTCGTCGCCATCCTGAGAAGCATGGTCTGGGGCGGGCGATCTTCGGCACGGTGATGGGCGCGTTGTTCACGCTGTTGTTGATCTTCGGTCTGGTTTCGTTGATTCTCTCGGCCCGCTGAAGCGCTGGCCGGCGGCAAAGCGAGCAACCGACGGTCAATCGGCTTCGCTACAGAGACGCACGCGGCGTCCGTCGACGTGGCTCTGCTGGGCCGCTTCGACGATCGACAGGGCCCGATAGGCGTCTTCGAGGCTCGACGTGCTGCGGACCAGGCTGGTCACCGCGCGGTAGAAGTAAGACAACAGCAACTCGCCGACGGGCCGCTCGCTATCCAACGACTCCTGATGCCGCCCGGCGGTATCGAACCACAGCAGCGAGGTCGGCAAATCGATGAAGGCGATGCCGTTCTCGCACGCGACCTGCAAGGCGGCCGGCGGACGAAACGTCACGGCTTCGACCCAGTTGGCCGGCACGTAGCGACCGCAACTGATCTGTGCCATGGGGCCCGTGCCGGGGGGCCCCGCCTGCGAGAAATCGAGGCTCATCATCTGATAGTCTTCGTGCCCCGCGTCGGAGTCGGGCGCGGGCTGATGCGCCACGCCAAACACGCTCGTCGGTTCGCTGCCGACAACGTATCGGCACCAATCGACCAGCTCGATCAAATCGTGCATGCTGCCGCCCGTGGAGTTATGGTTGGCATCGGCCGTGGCGGGATCGGCCGGCTTGCGACGATGGCAGAAGAGCAGTTTGGGCTTGCCGAGCCGCGTGGCGATCAGTTCTTTCAAGCGCACCGTGGCCGGAGCATGGCGACAAGGAAACTCGGCCATGAAAGCCACGCCGGCCCGCTCGACGCGCTGCTTGATGCGCAGCGCCTGCACGGGATCGAGCTCCAGTCCAGCCGCTGAATAGATCGCCTTGCCGGCGTCGCAGGCGGCCAGGATCGGCAGCGAGCCGTACCACTGGCGGGTGAGCATCAGCAGGGCGTCGATGTCTTCGCGCGCGGCCAGAGCCCGGAAGCCGTCGACTTGCTGTGCACCGAAGTCGCGCGCGGCATGAGCGGCGCGCTGGGCCACTTGCTCGCACACCCCGCGCACTTCGAAGCGATCGCTCAGGGCGCGCAGGGCGGGCCGGTGGCGGGTTTCCCAATCAGTTCCCAGGCCGACAAGGCCGACGCGTAGTTTCATTCGCCAAATAGCAAGCAGAGGACGACCGCCGCTAGCAACCTCGGCGGAAATCTCACCGACAGCCGCGGCAGCGGTACGTCCGTGGCGAGATTATAACGGCCGCGCGCCAGGGTGCTCAACTTTCGCGTGAGGTTGCTCTCTCCCGCCAATTGGCGGAATGAGGAGCCCGCAACTCTTGCGCAAGCATCCAAGTCTTTGCAGAATTCGCAGTTATCGCATCCTGTGTTTTTTGCTTGTCAGATTCAATTCCTCGGCTACACTAGCACCCGCTTGGAGCAAAAAACCCACCGGCCGGCAAAGCAGCAGGGAGTATCTGCTGGCACGCCAAATGTCGGCCTGGACCAAGCCTCTCGATTTGCGAGCAGCTTGACGCACGGATGGCGACGCCGATGCCCGCGGCAGCTTTGGCTGTGCGGGCGTTGCGATGTCCGACGATCGAGCTTGCCGCCCCCACAGGTAGTAGCCCCGTTGATGGTTTAGGAGCGCCGTTGATTGGCTGTGTGCCGGTCGACTCGTGGCGAACCTTGTTAAATCCTCTTCACGAAGGAGAGCGGAAACGATGATGAGCTTGACCCTTGCCGTGTTGCTGCAAGCCAGCGCCGCCGCGACGGCCGCCGACGATTACCACGCGGCCAAGCATGAGGCCGAAACCACGGGCAAGGCGCTCGTCGTGCTGGTGGGCGCCGACTGGTGCCCAGGTTGCCGCACGATGAAGCACGACGTCATTCCGCAGGCCAAGCGCAAGGGCCTGCTCAAGGACGTGCACTACGCACACGTGAACACCGACCAGCAGTCGGAGTTGGCCGGCAAACTGATGCGTGGTCGTTCGATCCCCCAATTGATCATGTTCCGCAAGACCGAGAAGGGTTGGAAGCGCGACCAGGTCGTGGGCGCCCAGTCGGTCGACGCGCTGGTTCGTTTCCTGGAGCCGGCCAAGGAGTTGGCGGCCCGTGCCGAGGCCCGCGCCCAAGCGGCCGCGGAGCAAGCCGGCGCCGAAGTGCATACGACTTCGGCCAAGTAGCGGCTGAAACCTCGAAGTCGCGGATTTGCGGCGAAACAATCCAGAGGGTGTCACGGCTAGCGCCAGTTAGTCGTGGCACCCATTCGTTTTGGCTCAACAGTTCCGCGCCTGTTTGGATTCCCTAGTTGGCGCCAGGGGCGGTTTGGCAGTCGGCGACCGCCACGTAAGATAGAGTGAGCGGAACACTCCCTCTACCCCGCGAGCAAACCAGCTCGTCTTCCTGGCGCGACCTCGGTGGAACACCTGCTCGATTTCGACGCTCCACAGCTCGAGCACTGGTTCGTCGCGCACGATGAACCAGTCTATCGGGCTGCGCAGTTGCGGCGATGGCTGTTCGAGCGCCGCGCCGCCGGCTTCGACGAAATGTCGGACTTGCCGCAGCGGTTGCGCGGCGCCCTGGCCGGCGAGCTGCGGCTCTGGACGACCGAAGTCGTCACCACACAGCAATCCGCGGACGGCACCGAGAAGCTGCTCTTGCGGCTGGCCGACGGGCAAACGATCGAGTGCGTGCTGATCCGCGAGCAGGATCGCCGCACCATCTGCATCAGCACCCAGGTGGGGTGCGCGATGGGCTGCGTCTTCTGCGCCAGCGGCCTCGACGGCGTGGTGCGCAATCTGACGACTGGCGAAATCGTCGAGCAGATGCTGCGCCTGGCGCGACTGCTCCCCGACAACGAGCGCCTGAGCCACATCGTGGTCATGGGCATGGGCGAGCCGCTGGCGAACCTCAAGAATCTGCTGCCGGCGCTGGCCCATGCGATCGATCCGACGGGATTGGCGATCAGCGCCCGGCGGGTGACGATCTCGAGTGTCGGGCTGCCCGAGGGCATCGCGCGGCTCGCCGCGGCGCAAGTTCCCTATCATCTGGCGGTTTCGCTGCACGCGCCCGACGACGCCTTGCGAAACCAGTTGGTGCCGGTCAATGCGAAGATCGGCCTGGACAAGATTCTGGCCGCGGCCGACGACTACTTCGCCACGACGCATCGCCGCGTCACGTTCGAATACGTCCTGCTGGGCGGAGTGAACGATCGCCCCGAGCAGGCCCGCGCCTTGGTCGATCTGCTGCGGGGACGGCCCGCGCTGTTGAACGTGATTCCTTATAATCCGGTGGCAGGACTCCCCTATTGCACGCCGACGGCGGGGGCCCAGAGCCGGTTTCGCGCGGTATTGGAAGCTGGCGGAATTCGCGTGCAGTTTCGGCTGCGCAAGGGAGATCGTATCGACGCTGCCTGCGGGCAGTTGCGCCGCTGGCACGAATCGCCGGCGCCATCGGTCGCCGCGTCGGGATAGATCCCACTTGCCCGGAGCGCTAGCCACCCGGCCTGGGGCATGCGAGGATTTGACATAAGCCTGGGCCGGGGCAGGAGTAATCGCGGGAGTTTCCGAGGTTTCGACCCCACGGCGGGCGCATACGGAGCCCGACCCACCCGGCGGGAGAGGAAAACCCGCGGGTGGCGGCGGGGTTTAATGCCTGGACTGGGCGACCGGTTGTCGTCGATCGCGTCGAGGTTGGAGCCCCGCATCGAGACACTTCGCCCGTCGGCGGGGCGGCACGTGTCGGCTCCGAGATAGTCTGCAGGTTATCGTTGGCAAGCACCGATTCTTCGCTAGGCAACTACGCGGCCCGCGACCCCGACGTGCGGCTCATGCTCGAGGTGCGCGATGGCAGCGCCACGGCCTTTGAGGAACTGATGCTCCGCTACCAGAATCGCGTGATGACGGTGCTCGAACATTTGCTGGGGATGCACGCTCAGGCCGAGGACCTGACCCAAGAGGTGTTTCTCCGCGTCTTTCGTGCCCGCAAGAGTTATTCGCCCGACGCCAAATTCTGCACGTGGCTGTTCACGATCGTAAATAACGTAGCCTTTAACGCCCGGCGTGGGCGATCACGCCGCCGCGAGGTACAGCCGCAGTCGAGCCTGTCGGGTTCGACGGCGGTCCGCGGGCTCGACCAGATGGCGTTGGCGGCCAGCGGGCTGATGCCGACGCGGCAGCTCGACAAGGCCGAAATGCAAGACATCGTCCGGCTGGCGCTCGACGAGCTGAACGAGCGGCAGCGGCTGGCGGTGTTGTTGAACAAATTCGAAGGTTTGGGCTATGCCGACATCGCGACGGTGATGGACCTGTCGCCGCAGGCGGTCAAGTCGCTGTTGTCGCGGGCCCGCGAGAGCTTGCGGCAAATCCTCGAACCGTATCTCGAACACGGCACCCGCCCCGACTGAACACGCGAACCCAGAGACAAGCGACCGCGATGGCCTCGTCCGACCCGGCTTACGATCACGATGCACTCGAGGGGGAATTCGTCGCCTACCTCGACGGCGAAGTTGACGACGCACTGGCCCGGCGCGTCGAGGCTTGCGTCGGGCGTGATGAAGCCGCGCGCCGTCGGCTCGATGGCCTGGAGCGGGCCTGGGAAGCACTCGACGTGTTGCCGCGCGCCGACGTCGACGAGTCGTTCACCCGGTCGACGGTCGAAATGATCGCGCTTTCAACCGCCGCCGACGTCACACGCCGACGTGCCGAAGGCCCCTGGCGCTCGCGGGCACTGGTCATTGCCGGATTGCTGGCGATTCCGCTGGCAGTTTTCCTGGGTTTCGCCGGCTATGCGCGGTGGGGGCCGAGCCCCGACCGCGTGCTGCTCGAAAACCTGCCGGTCATCGAACGGCTCGACGAATACGAGCCGATCGACTCCCTGGAGTTTTTGCGCCAGCTCAACGATAGCCACGTGCTCCAGACGCCGGCGCCTCGGGCCGCGGAGGATGCAACCCATGGCAAGTGATGTGGGTCGTCAGTCGTCGCCGAGCTGGTCGCGCTTATGGGACGCCATCCGCCCTTGGGGAGGGCTGCTGGCCGTGCTGGCCTTGGCCGCGGTGCTGGTTGGGTGGGGATTGTTCGAAAACTCCGGCGAGCGTGGCCTGCTAGCCGAGCGGCGCGTGCAAGTCGCCGGCTACTCGGCCGCGGCCCAGAACCGCCTGGCGCGCAATTTCGAGCGGTTCGAGCGGCTCACTCCAGCCGAGCAGGAGCGTCGGGTCGAACTCGAAGCCGCGTTGGCGGCCGATCCGCAAGCCGCCGAACTGCGTGAGACCATGCGCCAATACCAGCAATGGCTCAAAACGATCTCGTCGTCGCAGCGTGCCGAACTACGAGCGCTGCCCGGCGAGCAGCGAGTGGCGCGCATTGCCGAGCTGCGGCACGCCCAGGAAGTCGAAGCGGCGCGGCGACACGACCAAAGGGCATTGGCCGCCTTGATCGAAACCCGCCTGCTCGGGCACGTCACCGACGCGGACTTGCGCGACAAGCTGGAATCGGCCCCCGAATTCGCCCGCCGTGCGGTGCTGTTCCGGCAGCACGGCCCGCAGTTCATTCAGGAAATGCGGCGCGAGCTGACGCCCGAGGAGCTGCAAGCGCTCGAACCGCAGATGAGCGATCTCATGCAGCAGCAATTGCGCTCGGCCGGATCGGACGAGGCCAAACAACGGCTGATCGCCCAGCGGTTGCGCGACGTGCGCCGGCAGCTCTTTGAGGGAGATGGCCTGGCGCTATTGACCTGGATGGGGAACGAGTCGGAGCCGGAGCTCGATCGGTTCTTTCGCGACGATCTCACCGAGGCCCAGCGCGAGAGCCTGCTGAGTCTGCCGCCGGATCAGATGCGGTTTCGGCTGCGCCGGCTGTACTTGCACGAGAAATATCCGGACGTTTATCCCGATAAGGGCTCTTGGTGGGAGAGTCGCGGTTCGCGCGACCACGGTCGAGATCGTGATCGCGGCCGCAGTGGCCGCAGCTACCCCGAGCGTCCGCGATCGGGCGACGGCGGCGAACGACGAGGGCCGGGACCCCGTCCGGGCGCCGGCCAGGAAGGTGCGCCGGGCCGACCGCCGGGCGAAAGAACGGGCCGCCCGCGACCCCAAGCGAATTCTCCCACGGGACAACGCCCGCCGAGACCGACGCCGCCAACGGGCGACGAGTCGCGCCCGTCACCGGTTTGACGAAACACCTTGGCGTAGCGAGTCGCCCGCGAACGGTGGGATCGCTCAGGCAGTGATCTTGCTGATCTTGACCGTCGTGTAGAGCTGGCGGTGTCCCGTGCGACGACGCGAATTCTTGCGGCGACGCAGCTTCTGCACGACCAGCTTGGGGCCCTGCTCGGTCGCGACCACTTCGGCAGTTACCGAGGCCGAAGCCAGTTGGGGCCGCCCGAGATTGACGCTCGTGCCGTCGCTGGTGGCCAACACGCGATCGAAGGTAATCTGCTCGCCGGCTGGCAGGCCGCGGTAGGCGATGTTGAGCTCCTGCCCTTCCTGCACTTTGAACTGTTGTCCGCCGTCTTCGATGATCGCGTACATTTCCTGGTCCTGGCTTCAGTCTGGTCGATGGGCCGGCGCAACGGGCAGAAAGCTCGCCGCGAATCGATCGCCGCAAGCCGTTGCCGGCTAGCTTGTTACAGCAGCACGCCGTGGCGATTGGCCAGCTTGGTTTTGGCAGCAAACTGCACAGTATATCGCCCGCCGCCCGTCAGGTCGAGCAGTCCAGCGGAAACTTCGATAACCGCCCGTTGGCGTCCTCGCATTCGATCACCAGGTACTCGGGCGACGCCCCCTCGCGGCCGAAGACCTGGATGACGATGTTGTTTTCGTCTTCGAGTCGAGTCAGTTCGCGACGCTTCTTGTTGTTCAGATAGCCGGCGACGTCGTCGGCCACGGTGACCACAATCTTGGTAGCCCCGGCCCGGTGCGTGGCCAGCATCAACAGCCGAATCACCTCGATGGCCATGCTCTCGGCCGTTTTGACCACGCCCGTGCCCGTACAGGCCGGACATTCGCGGAAGACGCTGCGCTTGAGGCTGGGGCGAATCCGCTGCCGGGTCATTTCGACCAGTCCAAAGGGGCTGGTGCGGAGGATTTTGGTGCGGGCCCGATCGCGGCGCACCGCTTCGCGCAAGGCCCGCTCGACGCCGCGACGATGCCGTTCCTTGCGCATGTCGATGAAGTCGTTGACGATCACGCCCCCCAGATCGCGCAGCCGTAACTGCCGGGCGATCTCGCGGGCAGCGTGGAGATTCATCTGGTAGGCGGTTTCCTCGGCCGAGTCCTCGGCGCGGAAGTTCCCGCTGTTGACGTCGATGGCCACTAGCGCCTCGGTCTGGTCGATGACGATCGAACCGCCGTTGCGCAGCGGCACGTCGCGCTCGTGGATGCGGCGGATTTCTTCATCCAGGCCATACTTATGAAAAAGGGGTTCGCGGCCGTTGTAGAGTTGCAGCCTGGCGACGTAGCGCGGCATGACCATCTGCAAGAACTCCTTGGCCCGCTCGTAGGCGCTCGGTTCGTCGATCATGATCGAGTCGACTTCGCCTGTGAAGATATCGCGGATGGTGCGGATGATCATGTCGCTTTCTTCGTAGATCGGGCACGGAGCGGGCGCCTTGCGCACGCGCCGCGCGATCACCTTCCAGAGCCGCAGCAGATAGGCCAGATCGCGCGAGAGCTCTTTCTTGGTGCGCTCGCTGCCAGCGGTGCGGACGATGAAGCCCAGCCCCTTGGGCGGGTTCAGCTCTTGCATGATGTCGCGCAGCTTGCGGCGCAGCTCGTCGTCTTCGATCTTGCGCGACACGCCGACGCGGCCCAGGGCCGGCATCAGCACCACGTAGCGACCGGGGATACTGATGTACGTCGACAAGGTCGGCCCCTTGGTGCCGATCCCCTCCTTGATGACCTGCACGAGCACCTCGTCGCCGCGGCGCAGAATCTCTTGAATCGGCGGCTTGATGCGCGGACGCACACCGGGGCGCGGCCGGCGGTGCGATTGCGGTGCGTGGCCGTTGTCTTCGTCGCCGAAATCGGTGTCAGGATCGCCGTTCGACTCCTGCGGACGGCGCCCGCGGCGGGCGTCACCTTCGATCGGTTTGTCGGGATCGTAACCGCCCTGGCGGAAGTACTGCGGCTCGACATCACTGATGTGCAAGAATCCGTTGCGGCCGACGCCGAAGTCGACGAACGCCGCCTGAATGCTCGGCTCGAGATTGACGACGCGCCCCTTGTAGACGTTGCCAACGTAGTTGTCCTGGCTGCTTCGTTCGATGTACAGCTCCTCGAGCAGGCCGTCCTCGACGATGGCGATGCGGCACTCTTCGGGCTGCGATACATTGATCAGCATTTCCTGCTTCATGCGTTTCTCTCAATTCGCTGGTTGGGAGCCCAGTTGCGGGCCGGCACAACTTCGTGCGCCAGCCGGCGGGGCTCGAATGTTGAAATCCGTTTGTCCGTGGCCATCGGCGGGGGCCCTGCGGCCAGCGCGTCGCCGGTTCGGTTGGGCACCCAATTGTTTGGGTTCAACCGACCGCACGACGTTGCTAGGGGGCCAGTTCGATGGCTGTTCGCGTTAAGTGCAATCCCGTCTCCAATAAGTCGTCGAGCCCGAGCGCCTCGAGCACCGCGCGGGGGCGCGCCCCGCCCTGCGGATTGACCAACAGCCGCATCCGCAGGCTCTCACCTTCGAGCGCTAACTCGGCGATGGCGGGCCGCAAATCAACCGGCGGGCTGTCGTCGCCGCGCCGGGTGAGGTGCGACTCGGCCGCCAAGAGCGCCTCGATCCGCGGGCCCAGCGCTGCCAGGCGCTCGCCCGGCACCGGAAACTCGAAGCTCATGCTCACCACGCGCGCCTTCTTGCTCCCCGGCGGCAGCACTTCGACCCGCAAGAGATCGAGTCCGCTGGGGCAAGTCGGTGCTAGCGCCGCGGTGAGCGCCTCGGCCGTGCGGCTCTCGGCCAGCTCGACCTCGACCAGCTCCTGCGTTCCTGCGATGCCCACCGCCAAAGCGGCCGGAAAGCTCATCCGTGGCTTGGGATGAAAGCCCTCGCTGCGCGAGAGCTGCAAGTCGGCTCGCCGGAAGATCCGCTCCCACGTGCGCACCAGGTCGCGATGGCTGATGAAGCGCAAATCGCCAGCCTTGCAAAACCAGATTCTCACGCGGTGCCGTTCGTCGGTTGTCATCGCTGCGCAAATCCCGCGCTCAGAGCGAATCCCCTGGCAGCCGCGGCCGCATTTCCAATCGCGGCGCATCGTGGCGGTTGACCGCGCTACGCCGGTCTCTTTCGTTGCGGCGCGCTTAAGGAGCAAACTCTGGCACGACTTTCTTCAACTCCTCCTTCAAAAAACTCTTGATGTCACGTGCGTTCTCCAGCGTCATCGCCCGCGCCGCCACCGCCTCGCACTGCGGGATGGTAACGCTACGGCACACCTGCTTGATTTCGGGAATGGCGGCGGGCGTGACGCTCAACTGACGCAAGCCCATCCCCAGCAGCAGCATGGTGTAGGTCGTGCTGCTGCTCATCTGCCCACAAACGTTGACGGGAATGCCCCGGCTTCGGCCGGCGCGAATGGCCATCTCGATCAGCTTGAGCACGGCCGGATCGCTGGCGTTGTAGAGCGAGGCCACGGCGGAATTGTCGCGGTCCACCGCCAGCGTGTACTGGATCAGGTCGTTGGTGCCGATGCTGAGGAAATCGATTTCCTCGACGAAGCGGTCGATCATGATGACCGCTGACGGCGTTTCGACCATCATGCCGACCGGAATATCGCGGCGAAATTCGACGCCGTGCTCTTCGAGGTCTTCCATGACGTCGGCCAGCACCATCTTGGCCTGCCGCAGCTCGAGCAGCGTGGAGACCAGCGGGAACATGAATCGCACGTTGCCCAGCGCGCTAGCCTTGAGGATCGCCCGCAACTGGGTACGAAACACCGGTAGGTTGCGCAGCGAGACGCGAATGCTGCGCAGCCCCAGGAAGGGGTTGCGTTCGATCGCTTCGACGACGCCACAGGGGACTTTGTCGGCCCCCAGGTCGAGAGTGCGGATGGTCACCGGGCGCTGTGGCATGGCGCGGACGACGTGCGAGTAGGCCTCGTAATGCACTTCCTCGGTCGGCTCGACATTGGTGCCCAGGTAGAGAAACTCGGTGCGATACAAACCGACGCCGTCGGCGCCGCGCTCGACGCAGTGTTCGACCTCGTGCGGGAACTCGATGTTGCCCATCAGTTCGACGCGGACGCCGTCGGCGGTTTCGGCCGGCAGGTCGCGCAGCGATTGCAGGCGGACCGCCAGCGAACGGGTGTCTTCGTCCTCTTGCCGATAGCGGGCCAGCGTTTCTTCGTCGGGGTGCAGGATCACCTCGCCCCGGTTGCCGTCGATGATCACCAGCTCACCGCCAGAGACGTCGGTCAGAAAGGGCCCCATGCCGACGACGGCGGGGATTTCCAGCGCCCCGGCCACGATGGCGGTGTGACTTCCCGGTCCCCCCAGCTCGGTGACAAAGCCGCGGACAAATCGGCGATCGAGATTGGCCGTTTCGCTGGGCGTGAGGTTGTGGGCCAGCACCAGCACCGGCGACGTCAGGTGCGCGAGCACTTCGCGGCGCACGCCCAACAAATTGCGCAGCAACAGCTTTTCGATATCGGCAATATCGTTGGTGCGGTCGGCCAGGTAGCTCGATTCGAGCGTTTCGAAGACCTTGGCGTAGCGCCGCAGGGCCCGGCTGACGGCATACTCGGCCGAATATTGCCGTTGGCGGATCAGCTCTTCGAGCTCGCTCCGTAGCCGGGGATCGCGCAACATCTGCAGATGCGCTTCGAAGATCGCGCCGTACTGGCTCCCCAGTTGGCGATCGACCGAATCGCGATTATTGGTGATCTCGGTGGCCGAGTTTTCGATGGCCAGCGCGAGCCGCTCGATCTCTCCGTCGACCGCATCGCGCGCAAGGAATCGCCGGGGGATGCGAAATCCCTCGTTGTCGATCACCAGCGCTTCTCCGATGGCTACGCCTGGAGAAACGGCGATCCCTTGTAGTCGTTGTGGCCCTTGCATGGCGGATTCGCGGATCGTGCTTGCGCGACTCGGGTCGTCACCGGGAGTCCGGTCCGCGGCCGTTGCGCCACGCCGCCGGCGAGGGCCGGTCTCCTAGGGACGACTGCACAAGCACGGCGGCGGGCCGCGCCTCCCACAACGGAGGCCCGCGGCCGGTCGCTCGACACACCGCTGCCACGCGCCACCCGGTCGCGCGCACCCCGATGGGGGCTCGAGACCCGGGGCCACTCGTGAACCTGCAAAATTCGCTCGATCATCGACTTGTTTTCGTGTGGGTTCAGCCTTCTTCGGCGAAACCGTTCTCGAAGAGTCGGGCCAGGGCGTCGATCGCGGCGGCCGCATCGGGGCCGCAGGCTTCGAGCTCCAGCGTCGCGCCGGCGAAGGCGCCCAAACTCATGATCTCCAATATGCTCTTGCAATCGGCCCGTTGATTGCCATGTACGATTTCGATCGTGGTCTGAAACTGATTGGCCAGCTTGACCAGCAAATCGGCGGGCCGGGCGTGCAACCCCTGCGGGTTGATGACCGTGACCGTGCGCGTAAACGTGTCTGGATTCATGCCGCCGCCCACCGGGCTTTCGCTACGCTCGATCACGTTGGATCCAAATCGCCAAGCTACGCCGCCCCCGGGCGCTCGACGGCCGCCGATGATCGGCGCCGCAAGTTCGCGCGGGATGAACTCAGGTACCGAACTGGTGGCTGTCGGCCTCGTCGAGCAGTTGCAGGATCTCATCCGATCCGCGGGCCTGCTTCAGAAACCGGCAAAACGTGTCGTCGCGAAGTTGACGAGAGATGTTCTCAAGCGCCCGCAAGTGATCGCCGGGGCGATCGGGGGGCGAAACCAGCAGAAACAAAAGTTGGACTTTCTCGCCATCGAGGCTGTGAAAGTCGACCCCTTCGGCACTGACCCCCACGGTCGCGACGAGGCGCCCCACGCCAGGATGCTTGGTGTGCGGCACCGCCACGCCACGGCCAATGCCAGTGCTGCCCAACTCCTCGCGCTTCAGGATGGCCTTGACGATGCTCTCGAATTCGGATTCGTTGATCTCACCAGCATCCAGCAGCGCCCGCGTCATTTCGCGAATGACTGCTTCCTTATCGTCCGATGCCAAACCGGCGCGGACCGCCTTGCGGCTCACGAAGTCGGCGAACTTCATGCACCATTTCCTTTCCCTCCGGAATCACTCGCCGCGGCAGCCGGTAGGGCAACGAAGATTGCACCCACTGGCGGGAGCCATCATCGATCGGCGCGAACCATGGTCGATCGGCGTGTGCCAACCACCTACGGCGCGACCGCTAGTTGCGCCGCTGCACCAGGCCGGTCAAAATCCAGCTTCTGGTTCTGCCTGTACCCCCTCGGCACGCAGGCCCGAGTTGCGATGGTGATCCTGGACCTTTTCTTTGTACTTGCGAAGTTGTTGTTCGAGCTTGTGAACGGAGTTGTCGACCGCGGTCATCAAATCTTCGGAACGCTCGGTAGCCACGAAATCGTGCTTGTGTTCCGCCGATACCCGCAGGTCGACTTCGGGTGTGTCTCGATGAGCCAAATCGACGGTGACCTCAATCGCGGTGAGCCGCTCGAATACTCGCGTCAGCTTTTCGACTTTGGCCGTGATCTTGTCTCGGGTGGCCTCGCTCAGGTGCCCGTGGCGCGACGAGATGTTGATCTGCACCGGGATAAGCTCCTTCGTTAAACCCGCTGGACATCGCCAGTTACGTCGGCTAGCCGAGCGGGCGAGTTGATTTTAGCGATTCCGGCTCGCGCCGGCAAACCAGACAATCGGGGAGAATATGCAAAATCACCAGAAATCTGGCCGGCGTTACCGCCGCGCCCGGGCCGCCTCCCCCACGGCCAAGCCAGTCTAGCTTTTCCTGGCCCCAGGGGAACAGAGTGCAGCCCCGAGGCCGCACCGACTCGAGCACTCGAGGACGGGGGTCAGGGACCTCGGAATGGCGCTCAACGAGGCCAGCCTCTGCGCGGCCCGCGGAATCGATCGCCGGGTCGCGCACGGTTCGGCGCGAACGCGCCCGCCCCGATGAGATTTGGCGTTCAGCTCGCGGCGATGTAATGGGCGTCCGGGGCGATTATGGGCCGCGCAGCAGGTATTTGAGCTACGGGCGCGGTGCGCTTGACGGACCAATCCGCTCGGCCCACTGCCGCCATTTGCGCAGCGACGGTTGGCGCGAAATCTCCGTCTTTTCCGGGCGATAGCCGTAGTCCAAACCGGCGATCTGCCGCAGGTTCAAGAAGGCCAGCACCCGCATGTCGAGCGCGGCCGAATCAAGACGATCAACCAGCTTGAGGGCTTCCCCCTGTTCGAGTTGCGAGGGGGTGTACCCCCATAGCAGGCGATAGAGCTCGGTCGAATTCTCGCGCCGCAGCTTGATAAACGTCTCGCGTACCAGGGCAGCATGCTCCGGTCCCAAAGCGAGCGCAAAGCGCAGGGCATCGACATTGTGCGGCCAATTCGGGCGCTCGCTCTCGAGATTCAACGAATCGACCAGCGGCTCGTAGTCCCCCAGCAGAGCCAGACTGCGGGCAGCCAGGGCCCGAACTTCGATGCGCCGGTTATCGGCGAACTCTTTGAGCGCCAGCCGCGCCGGTTGCCCGGGGGGCAACGACTTCACGACAAAGTCGGCAGCCAGTTCTTCGATCGCGATCGGCATCTCGGCGCCGGTGGCCCAGGGGGGCAACTCCCCTTCGGTTGCCGGCGGAAAACCAGGCGGCGGGTCGATCACGTCGACGATCTTGGGAGCGTCGATCGAGAGCTTCTTGTCGCTGGCCAGGTCTTCCCATTCGACCGCGCCGCTGGCGGCGTACAGCCGCGCGATAACCGGCGGCGTGACCGCTTCTGGATCGCTTCCCGTGATCGTGACCGGGTAGACCTCGATGGCTGCCACGGCCGAGGCATCGCCCAACGTCAATCGCGCGTCGAGATCGCGAATGCGGAATCGCAATTGCGACCCGGCGCGCCCCGTATTCATGATCACGATGCGACCGAAGTCAATTTCTACACCCGGCACTTCAGCCGCGTCGGGGGCCAGCAGCGTCAACTGGCTGGCGCCGATCAAACGCAGCGTGACGCCCGAGTTGAGCGCCAGCGCCGGGCGGAATCCCGGCAGAGCAAGCACTTTCTGGCCGGAGACGACACCGCCGGTCGCCGGCACGCGCTCCCATTCCTGCGGCTCGCCGAACACCAGCAGCATGCTCTGTTCGGAAACCATCCGGCCGACCGCTTGCGGCACCGCCGGAGTCGCCGCCGCGGCAGCGCTTTCCTCGGGCATGGGAGTTTCGTCGCTCGTTTCGTCGCTGGGTCGCTTGCTGTCGGCAGCGACACTATCGGTTGTGCCACTATCGGCAGCTTCGTCGCTGGCGTCGCCGGGCATCGGCGGCGGAACTGTCGTCGCCTGATCGGGGCCGGCAGCACCAGGGTTCTGCAATCGATCGGTGTCGGAAGAGTCCGCCACTGGGGAGTCCGTCGCGGCCGCGTCTGGCTCAACGGTATCGAGCGTGCCGGCGCCTGGTTCTTGTGCTTCGGTCGTTTCGTCGGTTGCCGACTCGTCGGTCGGCGGCTCTGCCGGCTGTTTGGTAGCAGTGTCCGATTCATTCACCTTCGAATCGGCCGCGACGGGTTGGCTGGGCTGCGCTTGCGGCGTCGTGGCTTTACCGTCGCCAGCAGGTTGTTGGCCATCGGCTGCCGGCGGCTGTTCGTCGTTGCCGGCGATCGGCGCCGGTTCGCGCCGCCCGTAATTGATAAACCAGATGCCTCCGGCCAGCAGGACGATTGCCGCGGCTGCCAGGAAGCGCACCCACAATCCACGCCCCGCTGGCTCGGTTTCGCGGAGGTAATCGGGGATCTCTGGCCGTCGCCGGGCGGGGGCAGCGACCGCGGCGGTCGCCTCTTCGCTGATGTTACCCGTATCGCGGGCGGCGTTGGCTTCGGCCTCGGCCCGCGCTGCCGATAGCAGGGTGTACATGCGCTGCCGGGTGGCGGGCTCGATTTCGACCGGGTGCCCAGACAAGACCAGCGACACGATCTGGTGGCAACTGGCGACTTCGGCCAGATGCATATCGGACTCTAGGCAGACGCGCTCGAACTCAGGGACGCGCTCGGCCGGCATGGTGTTGTCGAGATACTCGGCGACCGTGTTCGGATCGGTCCCCATGCCGCGCCCCTTGAGGCTCGGCACGCCGAGGCGCAGGCGGCGCATCGAATCGCGGATACGCACGACGAGGTTCGAGGCGAAATCGCTCTCTTTGATCTTCGCCGAGAGTTGTTCGGCGTCGGCCGGCGGGAGCAAATCGTCGAGATACGCCAGCAAGGTCCGCAAGGTTAAACGCATGGGTCGCGCTCCGCGATTGGGTAGCCACCGGCCGCACGGCGGGAAATAGCGCTCGCCATGGTCGGCGTTGGTCTATTAGCATTAGTGGCGCGCCGGCCCCCCCGCCGTACAAGAAAAGCGCCATCGCGGTGCCAGCATCGTCGCGAACGCTTGCCCTCAAAGGACTTCGGGAGCGAGAAATGTCGAAAACAGTTTTCAAGCAAATCATCGATCGGGAGATCCCGGCCTCGATCGTCTACGAAGACAATCTTTGCCTGGCGTTTCACGACGTCAGTCCGCAGGCCCCCGTTCACGTGCTCGTGATTCCCAAGGCCGAGATCGCCTGCCTGGCCGAAGCCGGACTCGACGACCAGGAGTTGCTCGGCCATTTACTGCTAGTGGTTCGGCGACTGGCCATCGACCTCAACCTGGTCCACGGCTACCGCGTGGTGATCAACTGCGGGCCCGACGCCGGCCAGTCGGTCGATCACTTGCATCTGCATCTCATGGGGGGCCGCGCGCTGAGTTGGCCGCCGGGTTAGCCAGGCGTCGACCGTCCGGGAGCGTCAGCCGTGTCTGGCGAGCGAAGCGACGCCAGATCGGCGCGCGTGATCCGGCCATCGTGCAGCGCCGAGGCGACCAAAACAGCGTGGCAGCCGGCGGCGGCCAACGCGCGCAGATCGCCGACGCCGCGCACACCTCCTCCGGCCGTCAATTCGAGATCGCTGCGCGCCGCGCGCAGCGATCGACAGAGTTGCTCGGTGCCTGCCCCGCTGCCCGTGCCGACGCGTGCCAGGTCGAGCACGATCAAGCGGCGCACGCCCAGAGCGACGGCCGCCAGGGCGATCCCCTCGGCACCGCGCTCGGCAAGTTGCCGATCGTGCGTGATCGGAGCGCCGGCCTTCAGGTCGACGCTGAAGATCAGCCGCGCTGGGCCCGCGAGCGCGAGCCAGCGCTCGAGCTCGTCGAAGCTCGGCAACGACTCCAGGCCGACGATCAATCCTTCGAGCGCGCCGTTGCGCTGGTCCCAGGCGAGCAAGTCCTGGCAGCGCGCCGTCGAGTCGATGCCGGCGTCGATCCACAGGCGTGCGCCCTGCGAGGCGAGTTGCTCGTAGACGGACAGTGCCGGCGGCGCCCCGGTGATGGCGTCGAGATCGGCCACGTACAGCGTGCCGCAGCCAAGGCGCTCGATCATCGCCTGCGCGATCCGCGGCGGATCGGCCCCGTCGACGAGCGACGAACGGATCGGCTGGTACTCGTCGCGGCGCCCTGCGATACCGTGCACGACCTGGCCTGCCTTCAAGTCGATGACCGGGATCACGCGCATGGCCAACCGCGTCGTCGCGAAGTAAAGAAAGCAGGCCGGCGCTCATTCAAAGCCGTCGTCGACGGCCGGATCGCCGTACAGCGGCAGATAGCGATAGTAGACTTCGAGCGTCATCACGGCCAGGGCTGTATTGACCACGCGCCCTCCGGTGACGAGTTGTCCGCCGGCGAAAAACCAACTGCCGTTCTCGTGACCCGAGCCGGCCTGAGTCGCGATCAATTGGTCGCGCATCCGCGGGTTCCAGCTTTGCCAGGGCTCGCCACCATAGTGACTGAGCACCTGGCTGGCGTAGTAATTGAAGTACATGTCGTCGGCGGCGGGCCCCGTTTCGGCCAGCCAGTTCGCGCCTCGCGCCAGCGCCGGATGTTCGCGATGCCAGCCCAGGTACATTCGGCACAACAGGCCGACGGCCGTCGTCGTGGGACCGCGGGCCGGGCGCTGATAGCCGTAGAAGGCGCCGCTTTCGGCTTGCACGCCATCGAGAAAACGCCGGGCCGACTCAATAGTGCCAGGCGAGATGCGCAGCTCAGCCAGTTGGCCCGCCTTGAGCGCCATCAGTTGCCAACCGGTGACCGTGGTATCGCCTGGCTGACCGGGGAAGTACCGCCAGCCGCCTCCTTGGCTGTCCTGCGCGTAGAGGATGAACTCGACCGCCTGCTCGGCGACGCGGGCCAGCGCCGCGTCGCCAGATAGGGCGTACGCTTCGCAGAGGGCGATCGTCGCCAATCCCTGGCCGTACATCGAACCTTGTTGCAGATCGCCGCCGTGCGGTGTGTTCAAGGAGCAATTGCCGAGATAGTACAGTCCGTCGCGGACGGTTTTCTGGTACGGCCCTTCGTGCTGGGTGTAACCCGCGCCCAGAAAGGCCAGCAGCGCCACGCCCGTCGCGCCGGTTGTCGTGGCGGCGCTACCCGTGTTGCGGCACGCTCCGCGACAGACCAGGTCGTGATTGAAGTTCCAACTGCCATCGCGCAACTGATGCGCCGCCAGCCAGCGCAAGCCGCGCTCGACGGCGGCTTCACTCTCGGGCGTGCCGCCGCGGGCCAGCGCCAACCGCTCGCGCATGCCGGCACGACGGCCATCGAGCGAGCGGCGATCGAACGAAGGCATCGTGGCGAGGGGCACGGCCGCTTGCGCACCCAGATGCGCTAATTGATCGAAGCGGCCACTGTGCGCCGGCGAACTGGCAGCAGACACGGCACCCGGCAATTCGCTAGTCGGCAGTGGAACGCGCGGCGCTGTCAATTGTTGTTCGGTTAGCGATTCGGCCGCCGGCGGGCTCTCGGCCTCGAGGGCGCGGTCAGGCGGGGTCGGCGGAGCAATCGTTAGTAGCGAGCCAGCATCGTCGAGGGCCTCGCCCGTCGTCACGCGCTCGACCAACAGCACGAGACCACGCCGGGTCGCCGCCGGTATCTCGACGACCAGCGCCAGCGCCAGCAGCAGCCCCAGGTGCACGAACAAACTGGTGAGGGCACCGGTCAACTCGCGGCGTTTGGAACGCGAGAGCTGCACTTCGGCGTGCCACTCGCCGGGTGCGGCTTGAGTGCCGATTTCCGGCGATTCCGTCGGTTCGTCGCTGGTGGTTCGAGCGTTCATCTCGGCGTGTCGGCCAGGCAGTGCGCGCGGAATTATCCCGGCAACTCTAGCTTGCAGGCGAGAAGGGCCCGGCAACGTACAGGGCGAGTCGACGGCAAATGCCACGCAGCTACGCCCCGCGGGACGGGCACGTAGTGACCAGGGACTCGATGCCCCTTAAGACGCCCCTAAGACGGCAGGGCGTTTCAAGTCCAGCACTAAGCCAGCGACTCGGACCACTGCCAGAGATGACTAGCAGCGCGGTGCTGAGCGCTTCACTGCTGGACTAGCCAGCGGTGGCACCCAACTCCGGCTTTGGAGTTGCTAATCGCACGCGCCGAGTGATCGCCGCTCGAAATCTTCGCGCGCGACCACCGGCGACTCGATCATTCGAAGTCGTTTTCGGTCGACTGCTTGCGGTAGACCGGCAGATGGCGGTAGTAGACCTCGAGCGTCATGCAGCACATGCAGGTCATGTAGAGGCGGCCGCCGCGCTCGGCGCCGTGATCGGCACCCTTGAAGAACCAACTGCCGGTTTCGTGCGCGTTCTTCGACTGACTGTTGACGTAGAAGTCGCGCATCACGCTGTTCCACTTCTCCCACGGCTCGTCGCCGTAGTGATGCATGACTTGCGTGGCGTAGTAGTTGTAATAAACGTTCCCCTGCTTCGAGGGGCCATGTTGGCTGAGGAAGTCGATTCCCTGCTGCAAGGCGGGATTCTCTTTCTTCCAGCCGAGATACATCCGGCACAACAGGCCGATGGCGGTACAGCCCGGCAACTTGCCGGGGGCCGTGTAGCCGTAGCCGTAACCCCCTTCGGTCTGCACGGTGTTCAGGAAGTTGGTGATCCCTTGAATCGTCGCTTCGGGAACAGTGAGGTAGGCCATGTGGCCGCTCTTCAGGGCCATTAACTGCCAGCCGACCACCGACGTGTCGCCCGGCTGCCCGGGGTGATAGCGCCAGCCACCGCCGACCTTGTCTTGCGCCGAGACGATGAAGTTCAGCGCTGCCTGGGCCGGCAACATCAGGTTGCGGTCGTTGGTCATCGCATACGCTTCGCAAATTGCGATGCTGCAGATGCCGTGACCGTACATGTTGCCTTCGTCCATGAAGCTGCCACCGCCGGCCTCGGCCTTTTGATTGGCGGTCAGGTACTGCAACGCGGCGTAGACAACACGCTGATACTTACCCTTCTTATGCGTCTGACCGGCGCCCAGGAAGGGGAGCAACGCCAGCCCCGTGGCCGAGATGTTTCCCTTGGTGATATTACCCGGCTGGGTGCAACGCCCCTGGCAGGGGCCTTTGGTGTGATCCCAGCTCCAACTGCCATCGGGATTCTGATGCTGGGCCAGCCAGGCCAGCGCCAGGGCCACGGCTTGCTCGCTCTCGGCACTGCCGCCGCCCGAGGCGACGAGCGCCTTGCGAGCCGCCTCGCCGCGGCCGTCGAGCCCGTTGCCGCCGATCGAGCCGATCTCGCTCGTGGCGTCGGTCATCGGCAGCGATTCGATCCCCAGGTCGGCGATCTCGACCGACACGCTGGGGGCCGGCGCCTCGTCGAGCGGGCTGATTTCGACGTGATCGGTAATGTTGTCGGTTTCGACCGGCTGCGAAAACTCGGTCTCGGTCGTTTCGACTTCGATGTCTTCGACCTGCTCTTCGACAGGGATCTCTTCGATCTCTTCTTCTTCGGTCTCTTCGACGCTCGTGGCCACGAGGTTCTGGATTTCCTTGCGCACGTCGGGCAGGAACCAGAGACCGAGCAACAGGAGAATACAGATATGCACCACCATGCTGGTGAGCCAGGCCGGCGACGTGGCGATCGTGGCGTGAACCACTTCTTCCAGCGTGTGACTCTCTTCGCCGGATTGTTGTTCTTCGCTTTGCGCTTCGCCGACAGTTTGTTGCGCGGCCACGGGTCGACCCGCAGCGACCGGGCGCGCGGCCGCGGCGCCGGGCATGGCACGAACGCCAGCGGGAACCTTGGCAACGGCAGCGGTGGGGCGCGCCGCTCGTGCCGCGGCGGGCGTGCCAGTCGCGGGTGTGCCGCTCGGCTTGGCTACGGCGGGCTTCGGAGCGGCCTTCGCGCCGGCGGGCTTGGCAGCAACTGGCGCGGCAGGCTTGGCAGCGGCAGGTTTTGGCGTGGCAGGTTTTAGCGGCTGTGCGACGCGAGACGGCTTGCTTTCCGTGGATGCCGGCTGTTTGTCACCAGGCGATTGTGCCATGGCCGATCTGCTCCCAGAGCTATGTCGCGGTTGGTCAGTTATGACTTGGAGAGTGGATGGATTGAGGTTCGCTCGCCTCGAACAGTCTCAAACCGCTCTCAATGAGTAGCAATCCTTGCCTCTCGTGCTCCAGAGTGCCGAGATAAGGGGGGGAGACGCAACTCGGTATTGCGCATCTATTAGCGTAACCGAGATTCATCCACGCGCGAAGCACCGGAGCATTCGGTACCGGCATTCGGCACGGGCAAAGCGCCGGCCGGAGCGTGGACCCTTGCTTCCACGCTCCGATGCCCCTGAGCCGGCGCTTTGCCCGGGCCGAATCAACCTCGCGGTAGGGACGACATCGCCCAGTCGATCACTACCGAACTGCCGGCGTGCCGGTCCGAGGGTGGGTTTTCTCGGACCAACTCGCGGAGGGGACTCGTGCCCCGCCGGCTATTCGCCAGGGGCCAATCAAGTTATTCCCGCCTGTCGACAAGAAAAATCGAACGCCGCCAGAGGGGTGAGGACCACGCGGCGAAAACCGAGGCCGAGACGGCTACCGCGCTCCGGCCGCAGGCCGCCGGCTGGCTGAGGGCTTCTGCTCGGCTGCCGGCGGCACGTTTTCCTCGCCTTGGGCCGGTAAAGCCTCGCCTCGCAGTCGCAGGGCGGCCGCCAATCCCTTGACGCCATCGGCACCGGCCGGCACCTCGATCGACGAGCCGGCGAAGGCGTCGCCGATAGGTTCGGCCCGCCCCCCCAAGTGCTCGGCCAGAAACGCCTCGGTCACGGCGTAGAAGCTCATCCGGTTTTCAGGGCGCACGAATCCGTGCCCCTCATCGGGATAGAGGACGTAGGTCACCGGGATCTTCTTCTCTTCCATCGCCTTGACGATCTGGTCAGCCTCGGACTGCTTGACGCGCGGGTCCTGGGCCCCCTGGCCGATCAACAGCGGCCGCTTGATCTTCTCGACGTGCGTCAAAGGGCTGCGCGACAGCAAAAACTTGCGCCCTTCTTCCGATTCAAAGTCCCCTACCCGATCGCGAAACATCTGCTTGACCGGCTCCCAGTAGGGGGGAATCGTGCTCAGCAGCGTCAAAATGTTCGAGGGGCCCACGATGTCGACGCCGCAAGCAAAGACGTCGGGCGTAAAGGTCAGGCCGACCAGCGTGGCGTACCCCCCGTAGCTGCCTCCCATGATGGCGATCCGCTGGGGGTCGGCGATTTTCTCGCGGACCGCCCAATCGACGGCGTCCAACAAGTCGTCGTGCATCTTCGCGGCCCATTCGCGATTGCCGGCATTGAGAAACGACTTGCCGAAGCCGCTCGAGCCGCGGTAGTTCACCTGCAACACGCCGTAGCCGCGATTGGCCAGCAACTGGCATTCGGGGTCGTACCCCCACGAATCACGGGCCCACGGTCCGCCATGCACGTTGAGCACCAGCGGACAGGGGCGCTCGGGCTTGCCGTCTTGATCGGGGTCCACTTCGCGCGGCAAGCTCAAGTAGCAGACCAGGTCGAGTCCGTCGCGCGACTTGATCTCCAGCGGATGCATATGCACCAGCGGTAGCGTCTTGAGGGCTGGGCGGTTGTCGAACAAGAACGACGCCTTGCGCGCCTTGCGGTCGAAGTGGTAATACTGCGTGGGGCCGTCGTCGTGCACGAAGACCACGATCCATTGCTGGTTGTCTTCGCTGCGATCGGCCAACTCGATTTCCCCCTCGGCGACCGTCTTGAGGTATTCGATGTCGGCCCCCAGCTTGGCGTCGAAGGTCTGCCACTCGCTGCGCAGGTAGTTGAAGATCACCGCTTCGAGCGTCTTTTCGGTGGGATGCAAGATGACGTTGCGGATGTCGGCCTTGTCGTTGGCGGCCAAGGTCTTTTCGTCGCCGGTCGACAGATCCAGGAGTTTCAAGGCGCCCGTGTCGCGCCCTCGGCTATCGATCATGTAGATCCGCTGCATGCTCTTGTCGAAGCCCGCGATGCTCGTGGTCGAGGAGTCTTGCATCGGCACGCGCATGAAGAACACCCAGCCCTGGTCCTGGACGAATCGCAAGTATTCGGTGCCGCCGTCGGGCAGATAGCGCATGGCGAAGCGCACGTTGTAGTCGTCGTCGCAGACGTAGCCGGCAAAGCCCTTGTTCTGCTCGACCAATTTGCGATCGCCGGTGGCGATGTTGATGCGGTAGATATCGTGAAACTGCGGATCGCGATTGTTCAGCCCGACCAGGATCTCCTGAGGAAATTCCGGGCTGAGTCCTTCGATTTGGGCGGCGACCTTGGGAAAGGGGGTCAGATCGATGATGCGGCGGCTGTCGAGATCGATCGCATAGACGTGCCAGTTTTCGTCACCGTCGGCATCTTGCATATAGAGAATGTGCCGACTGTCGTACGACCAGAAGTAGCGGGTGATGCCGCGCTTCTTGTCGTCGGTGACGGGCCGCGCTTGATCGGGGGCGTCGGTCGGCCCAACCCAGATGTTGAGGACGCCTTTCACGGGAGCGACGAAAGCCAGCTTCCCGCCGTCGGGGCTGATATGCGCCACGGCCTTGTCGGGATTGCCAAAAAAGTTGCGCCGGGGAATCAGCCGTGGCGGATCGGCAGCAGCGCCACGGGCGGCGATGGCCACCCCGCCGAGGATCAAGGCAACCCATCCGAGCGCGACAATACCGAGCGGACCGCGACGCAACATCTCAGAATTCCTTCGCAGGAAAGGGAAATCGGGCCAAGTGCTATTCATCGCTGCACTGGAGATGAACCGGCCGACCAGCCGGAAGGCGGGCCGTCCCGATCAAAAGCGTGCGAAACGGGTCATCGACCGCGCAGCCAATAATAAACGTATCTGGCGGCCAGAATACCGCAGCCGGCAGCCGCTCGCCAAGCCGCGGCAGGCCCCAAATAGGATCGGTGTGCCGGATTCACCGATCGGGGGCGCACGAAGCTCAAGCCCCCCGCAGTTCTAATCGAGCACTTCGATTTCGAGTTGCCCCAGCACTTGCGCCACGGGCAAGAAGCAGGTCAGGGCATTGGTTTCCTTGAGATTCGAATGCGCCAGCTTGAGATGCGTAGCGCCGATCCCGCTGCGACCGAGCGTGGCATCGAACGGCACCCAGTGCTCGCCGACGTACAGTTCGTTCCACATGTGATAGCCGAAACCTTGCTGCCCCGGCATGTAGACCAGTCCGATCGCCACGCGGGCCGGAATCCCCCGCGCGCGGGCCAGGGCGGCCAACAGCACGGCGTGCTCGGTGCAATCCCCCTCGAGCGACTTGGCCACTTCGGCGGCGGTGGCCAGGGCTTGCGAAAAGTTCTTGGTGGTGATCCGGTCGTGGACAAATTCCTCAAGTCGACAGGCCAGCCGCACCGGGTCGCGTTCGTCGCCGGCGGCTTCGGCGGCCAAGGCCGTGACCGCGGGATCATCGCTTTGCAGCAAGCTGTTGGGCTGGCGATCGGCCGCGGTCGGTGCTGGATCGGCCCCCCAGCCCTCGGCCGCGCTGGCGGCGGCGATGGCATCGACCGGCACGCCTCGTACGGTCACGTCGGCGGTGTGCTCGTCAACGGGGCGAACGCGCTGCGTCCAACCCGACACGAACACCGCCATCGGATCGCCCTCGCGCAACCGCACGCGGTAGCGAACTTGTTCGGCCGCCGGATCGATCGCGCGGGCAACGCGAACCACTGAGTCGTAGCCAAGATCGAAATGCTGGTCCGTCGGCTCGTTGAGTGCTTGCACGCGCGTCGTACGGTAGGTCTCGAGCCCCATCGCCGTGGCGCTGGTCTTGAGCACCTCGCCGACGCGATTGGCCCACAACACGGAGTCGAGCTTGAGCCCGCCGGCCAGTTGCACGCTGCTCTCGATCCGCAGCAAGTAATAGGTGCCGTTGAGCAGCAAGGTCGGTTCAAGCTGCCGGGCGTGCAGATCGGTGGTGACGATCAGCGTCTGATCGAGCATCGGCAAAACCGATTTGACCGCGCGCTTTTCGCCCGGCTGCATCGGTTTGTGCGACAAACTCTGTTCGACGGCAATCACGCCGCCGATGTCGCTGGACCAGGGCAACTGGTTGGTTTTGACTTTGCCGGCCGTGTTCGTCTCGACGATCATTTTGTCGCCGTCGAGTTTGCCGCGGGCGACGATCGGCGCGGCTCCCAGCTTGGTCGAGGTGACAAAGCGGAGCACTTCGCCTTGCGGCGTCTCCACGCTGTCGAGCTTCATCTCCTGGTCGCTGGGCTGGCCGAAACGCTTGAGGGCCAAGTGTTGTTCGACCGAAATCGCCAGCAGCGGACGGCCGTTTTCGTCAATCGGCGTGATCCGCGTACGGGCGTAGCCGACCTTGGCGCCGCGCAAAAAGAGTGCGTCCCAGGTTTCGCGAGCCACCTGGTCGGTTGCCGACGCTCCTGAGTTGGCGGTCGCCGGGCCAGCAGCTTGCTGGGCGTGCAGCCGGCCGCCAGTTGTATCGAGGTAGCGGCTGGCCAAGGGGAAGGCCCGATCGAGGGTCCCCCAGCAAACCAGCGACAGCAGCGCGAAACGGAAGCATCCTGCGAGCCATTGGCGGCGACCCGCGCGAGGGGTCGCTGCCTGCGACAAAGTGTGCATCGTGCTCGAACCTTTCCTGCCCTCGCGGCGTAGAGATGCGGCGTAGAGGTGTCGTTTCTTCACTATAGCAGACGCGCAGCGAATCTAGGGGGATTTTACCGGCGCGCGAGTATCTGACGACAAATCGTGCCGGCGCCTGGGCACGTCGCGGCAACCTGGCCGCGGCTATCACACGATCCAGCGACGATCTGCCGCACGACCCACGTGGTCGGACGCGGCAGCTAGCGCAGGGAAGCTATCGGAGCGACGCGATCCGCTTGTCGGCGGCGCGCTCCGAGGGTTTCCCTGCGATTTTTTTTTGGAGCAGCGCGCCGCCGTGCGAATTGGTCGAGCCATGAACGAAGCCTTCGCCGAGGGGCGCGGCGGCCGTGCGAGTTTTCGCAGGCCGAAGAGCTTAGCAATTCGACTCCAGAATTCTGCCCACGCTCGCGCGCTGCGAACTCCCCCGACAATCGCCGAGTGCTACAGTTCCCTTAGCCTCGCGGGAGCGTGGCCGTCGGGTGACGGCCGGCTGGCCAGCGGGGGCCGATATCGCGATTGGCCGACCTGCGAGGTGGACGATTGTCGCCAACGTGCCGACCGTGCCGAATCTGCCGGCTCGGGGCGCGCGCCAATCGGCCCCGGAGCCCCGGCGGCCGACGCGGTCCCCCGCATGACCTAGTTTTTTTCAAGAGCGCAGAGCGCTCCCGTTTTTCAAACCCCTCATCCACTACCCCTCAGCAACCGCGTGTCTAGCAACCGACCGAAAAGGGTGATCGGACCGATGGGATTCTTGAAACGGCTATTTCGTAATGTGTTTCGCGACGGCGCTGCGCCCCAGGGGATCAGCAGCTTCGAACGGCTCAGCGAAGACGAGCTCGAAGCGCATCTGGGTGTCGTGCGGTATGGCGATTTCGTGCTGACCGACGCGGTGCGGCCCTCGTACGACTTGCAGGTCGTGCCGTCGGCCGGCTACCGGCACGACGTTTATCGCGACGAAGAATCGCGCTCCAGCGTCCCCGTGCTCATGGGCGCCTGCTCCGAAGAGCACTTGTTCGAAACCTTCATGGACTTGCTCGATCCGCTTGGCTCGGTTGTCGACGTGGTCCTCGAGACGAGCCACAACCGTCGCGATCGCGGCCACGCCGATCTGTATCGCGAACATATCGACATGCCGGTCCTCAAGAGCATTCTCTGGGAATACGAGGACCTGTTGACCAACGACGGCTGCACCGGCATCGCCGTGCTCAACTCGTCGACTCCGCAAGAAGTGCAATTCGACGAGCACAAACTGCTGATCGTCTACGGGCAGGAACTGCAGTCGTACGAAAACATCCTGGCCGAACGCGGACTGAGGTGCGACGACCGGCTCCGCTTCATCACCGAAGCCGAGCACGTCCACTCGTCGAGCGACTACTACCGCGAGCAGTTCGAAGAATTGAAGATGCGGCTAGGCATGGATTCGTTCTGCGACTGACGTCGCGGCGGCGTTTGGCCTGCCGCGAGTGCGTTCTATTCGCGGGACTGCAAATACGCCGCTAGCGCCGACTGCCAATCGCGCAGCGGCGGTCCGCCCAGCGCCTGGTACTTGCTGGTATCCAGCACGCTGTAGGCCGGCCGTGGGGCCGGAGCGCCATATTGCGCGGCCGTGATCGGCTCCAGCCGAACCTTGATGTTCGCCAGCCGAAAGATCGTCTCGGCGAATTCGAACCACGTGCAGCTTCCCGAGTTCACCACGTGGTACAGACCGAATCTGTCGGTCGAGAGCAGAAACCGGATCGCCTCGGCCAGGTCGACCACGTACGTCGGCGTGCAGCGCTGATCAGTGACGATCTTCAGCACGTCGCGCTCGGGCCCCAACCGGAGCATCGTCTCGACGAAGTTGTTGGGTTTGCGCCCCGGAGCCGCTTTGCCGTATAGCCCGCAGGTTCGCACGATGAAGTGCTTGCCCCAGGCGGCCGCGCGACGCTCCCCTTCCATTTTGCTCTTGGCGTACTGGCCTTGCGGCGCGATGGGATCGGTTTCCGTGAACGGCCTGCCCGCGCGATCGTCGCCGCCGAAGGCATAGTCGGTGCTCACCTGGACCAGCGGGCAATCGAGCTGCCGGCACGCTTCGGCCAGGTATTCGACGGCGTCGGCGTTGCCGCGCAGGGCGACCTCCGGCTCTTGCTCGGCTCGATCGACGGCCGTGTAGGCGGCCGCGTTAACGACGGCCGTCGGCCGCAGCTCTCGAAGTGTCTCGAGCACCGCCGCGCGATCGGTGACATCCAGCCGGCCGCGGTCGAGCGGCAGCGCCTGGTCGCCAAGTTGCCGGCAGAGCTCCCAGCCGAGCTGTCCTTGGGCGCCGGTGACGGCGATCTTCATGACGAGCCTTCCTGCTGGACCTCGCCCAGCGATCGCAACAGTTCGAAGGTGTAGATGCCCGAGTCGTGCCCGTCGCTGAACTCGATCGAATAGGCATAGTTGCCGACTGGCTTCATGCCGGCGATCGCCAGCGGGCGCGTTTCGGCGGGGGAGAGGACGGTTAGCAAGCCGGCCGGCTGCGGCGGAGCCTGGCGTTTCTCGCGGCAGGTCGCGCAGGGGCAAGCGTCGCGCAGCTCGCGATAGCCGTAGGTGCGGCGCTGGCCGTCGCTCCACTCGATCAGCAGGCGGCCGTCGTCGGTGCGGGCAAGTTTTGTCGGTTGCGGAGACATGGAAACCAAGATGCGTTGTTTTTCGGCAGGGACCGCGTCTACGGTGACTCGTGCGATGCGAAGCACCGCCTAAAGTTCCGCCAAGGCGTTCAACAAACGGTCGACTTCGTCTGGCGTGTTGTAGTGCAGCAGGCCGATGCGCACCATGCCCTGCGGCTCGAGCCCCAGCGCGGTGCTGACTTCCAGCGCATAGAAATTGCCGTGCCAGACGAAAATGCCGCAGGCGGCCAGCCGCTCGGCCACAACTTGCGGCGCGTGCCGGCGATGCGTGATCGACACGGTCGGCACGCGCTGGTCCAAACGCCCCGGCTCGGTGATCCCCAGCACGCGCACGTCGGCAATCTCGCGCAGCCCGGCCAGCAGTTTTGCGCCCAGCGGGCGCTCGTGGGCCGCGATTGCTGAATAGGCGGCGACGAGCCGGTCGCGCGTCGATGTCCGCGCGTTCGACGTGCGCGCGGCGGCCGACGCATCACCGCCGCTATTTGCTGACTCGGCAAGCGAAGCATCTCCCAATTCGCAGAGATAGTCGATCGCTGCCCCCAGCCCGGCGATCGACTCGTGACTTTGAGTGCCGGTCATCCAACGATCGGGGAGCGCGTCGGATGCAGGCCGCACCTTGTAGGCCGGCAGCGAGCGGAGCAGTTCGCGTCGCCCCCACAGTAGGCCCAGGTGGGGACCGAAGAACTTGTAGGCCGAGCAGGCCGCGAAGTCGCAGTCCCAGGCTGCCACATCCGGAAGCGCATGAGGGGCGTAGTGCACGGCGTCGACAAACGACAAGGCGCCGGCGTCGCGCGCCAGGCGGCAAATCTCGGCCACCGGGTTGATGGTGCCAACAGCGTTGGAGGCGGCCCCCACGGCGATCAATTTGGTGCGAGACGAAAGTTTGCGCCGCAGATCGTTCATGTCGAGCGTGCAGTCGTCGCGATCGATTTCGACATACTTGGCGGTGGCGCCGGCATCGCGCGCCGCCAGCACCCAGGGGGTCACATTGGCGTCATGATCCAAGCGCGTAACGAGCACTTCGTCGCCGTGCTGCCAGGTGCGACCCAGCGCGCGGCTGAGGGCGAAGGTCAAGCTCGTCATGTTCTGGCCGAACACCGTGCAGTCGGCTTCGCGCGCGCCCAACAGCGCGGCCGCCGCGCCGTGCACGGCCTCGAGCATGGAGTCGCTTTCGACGCTGGTGGCGAACAGGCCGCCATGGTTGGCATTGTGGTGTGCCAGGTAATCGGACATGGCGTCGATCACGCGCGTCGGCACCTGGCTGCCGGCTGGGCCGTCGAAGAAGACCGCGGGCCGACCGGCCACTTCGCGTGCCAGAGCCGGGAATTGGCGACGAAGCGCTTGTACGTCAATCGCTGCTGGCACGGTCTATTTCGTTGCCTCAACTGAAACGGAAAGAAGACAGGCACCTCGCGACATCGCCATCGGCAGGACAGCAATCATTCGGCGCGGAGCCAGTCCCCACTTCCTCGGATATCTCATTGCGGACCAATCCGTCGGAACGATTCGTCGGTTCGATCGGTGACGAACATGCAGCCCGGGCTATGCGTGATGCAAAGCTCCGGCCGCGCGGCGGCGAGCGCCAGTTGCGGCGTCACTCCGCAAGCCCAGAAGACCGGCACTTCGCCGGCGTTCACGGTCACCGCGTCGCCAAAGTCGGGGCAATCCAAGCGCTCGATTCCCAATGCCGCCGGATCGCCGACGTGCACAGGCGCGCCGTGCATCGTGGGGAACTGGCCCGTGATCGCCGTCACATCGCCCAGGTGCTGCGGCGCGAAGGGGCGCATACTGACGACGAGCGGACCGGCAAAGCGCCCGGCCGGCTGACACTCTTGGATCGTTCGATACATGGGGACGTTGCGCCCCTCGTCGAGATGCCGCACGGGCAAGCCGGCCGCCACGAGCGCGTGCTCGAACGTGAACGAGCAACCGAGCAGAAAACCGACCAGATCGTCGCGCCAGAGTGCGGTGATCTCGGTCGGCTCGACTTCCTCGGGCACGCCGTGCCGAAACACGCGGTACCGCGGCACGTCGGTCCGCAGGTCCGCGCCGGCGGCCACTTCCTGCGGGCAAGGATCACCAGGTCGAGTTTTGGCGATCAGCGGACAGGGGCGCGCGTTCAACCGACAAAACTCGCTGAACTCCTCGGCGTAGTCGGCCGGCAAAATCACCACGTTCGCCTGAGCAAAGCCGACCGCCAGGCCGGTCGTCGGCCCGGTCCAGCGGCCGGCACGGACCGCCGCGCGCAGCTCGGCCGCCGATACGTTCGCGAGCGATTCGGAATCCGCCTGGGCACTCATGATCGATAATTCTACGGCAAGTAGGCGTCGAGAAGCACACACTGGCCGACGGGCGTGAGCTCGACCGCGGGCAAGCAGGCCGGCAGCAGGATCGTGCCACCGCGGACGAGCGGTTCGTCGACGGCATCGCCGGCCACGTGGACCGCGCCTTCGGCCACCGCCAGCAAATGACAACGATCGTCGCCGCCACAGCGCTGCGGCGTCGAGAACTCCCAACGATCGAGCACGAACTTGTCGCATTCGACCAGCCGCTGCACGTGCTGGCGGTCGGTCGGCCGCGGCGTGACGAAGTCGCCCGGGCCAAAGCGATCGTTGAGCGCCCCGAGGCCTGCATCGAGGTGCAGCGGGCGCGGCTGACCGTCGGGCCCGACGCGGTTCCAGTCGAACAGGCGAAACGTGGTGTCGCTCGATTGCTGGATTTCGACCACCAACAGGCCCGCCCCCAGCGCGTGAATCAGACCAGCCGGCACGAAAACGCAATCTCCCGCGCGCGGCTCCAGCCGTTCGAGGCAGAGCTCGCAGGTGCCGCGAGCCAGTTCGCGCTCGAAGCTCGCGCGGTCAAAGCCGCGACGCAACCCCACGTACATCGCCGCAACTGGGTCGGCCGCCAGCACGTACCAGGCCTCGGTCTTGCCGGCGTCGGGCGGATCGAGGAGCGCCGCGAGGGCGTCGTCGGGGTGTACCTGCACGCTCAGCGGCTGGGCCGTGTCGAGCAACTTCAACAACAGCGGAAACCGCGACTGCGGAGCATGGCGTCCCAACAACTCGCGCTGATGGCGGTCGACCAGTTCGCCGAGCGCCGCGCCGACCAGCGGGCCCGCCATCACCCGGCTTTGCTCTGCCAGCCCTGCCGCCGTGCGGCGATCGCACACTTCCCAGCTTTCGGCGCATGTCTGGCCGGGGGGAACCGCCTTGCCGAGTTCGCCGCCCAGTCGGTGGCCGCCCCAGACGTACTGCTTCAAAACAGGCTGAAATCGCAGCGGGTACAACATGCGTCGGCCGATCGTGGCAATCCGTCGAACGTGGCGTGACTTGCCGACTACTTGTACCCGGTCGGGCACGGTCAAGCCAAGTGCTGGTCGGGCCTTGCGCATGCCGAACCGACGGTGGTCTATCGGCCATCCGGCGCGGGTGCTACTATCGAGAAGCGTGGCGCCCGAAGCCCACGAGCAATGGGGCGTTTGCCCCGCACCGGCCGCTACGACTTGCCTGCGCTCCCCGCGATGAAGTACTCGCCGAACGAAGACCTGTTCAAAGACACCACGATGACCTTCGGGGAACACCTCGAAGAGTTACGTCGCTGTCTGTTCAAGGCGGTGATCGGGCTGGTAATCGGCGTGCTGTTTGGCTTGCTCGTCGGCAACTGGGTCGTGAACTTCATTCAATTGCCGCTGACCGATGCCTTGAAGGTCTACTACCAGAAGCGGGCACTCGCGCGATTCGAACTGCTCGAGGGGGACCTAGGCAAGCAGGGGCTCGCGTTGCCATACACGTCCGAGAACTTCACGAAGATGGTGATGGAGGAGGAGCTACTTCCGGATCTGGTCTGGGTCGATCCGAAGGTGGTGCCGGGGGCCTCGCTGCCGCCGCCGGCCGCCGATGCCCCGGCGCAAAGCGCGCTGGCAGCCGGGCCGCGGCACGCCGGACTGGCGCCGATGTTCGTCTGGCGGCCTGCCGCCGAAAGCGACAGTCTTCGCCCGAAAGCGCTCAACGCCCAAGAGCCGTTCATGATCTGGATGAAGGCCTCGGTCGTGGCGGGGATCGTCTTTTCAAGCCCCTGGGTCTTCTACCAGATCTGGGTCTTCGTGGCGGCGGGCCTCTATCCGCACGAGCGGCACTACGTGCATGTCTTCTTGCCATTCAGCCTGGGGCTTTTTTTGGCGGGGGCCTTGCTGGCGTTTTTCTATGTCTTCGAGCCGGTGCTGAAGTTCTTGTTGGAATTCAACGCCTGGCTGGGGATCGAGACCGAGCCGCGGATCAGCGAATGGATGAACTTTGCCCTGATGCTGCCGCTGGGCTTCGGCATCAGCTTTCAACTGCCGCTGGTGATGCTGTTCCTCGAGCGGATCGGCATCTTCACGGTCAAGGCGTATCTCGAGAAGTGGCGGATCGCGATCTTCGTGATCGTCGTGCTCTCGGCGGTGCTCACGCCGGCCGACCCCAATAGCCTGTTGCTGATGGCGATTCCGCTGGTCTTTTTGTACTTCGGCGGCGTGGCGTTGTGCCATTATTTGCCGAGCCGCAATCGACCGGCCGCCGCCAGCGCGTAGCGCGCGAATTGCGAGCAGGGCCTATTTCGCTTCGTCGGTGTCGGCGCCTTCTTCGTCCGGCTGTTTGATCGCTCCTTCGACCGGGCTCTTGGCCCCTTCGGTGTACTTGGCGCCGATCAACTCGTACGTCTTCACGGCCCGCTCGCGGAGCTTCTTGAGCGCGACGTCGAAATCCTCTTCTTGCACCGTTTCGTCGCAGAACGCGCAGCAACTCTCCCAGGTGTAGCCGAGCTTCTCCCACTGCGTCATGCCGCCGGGCGAAACTTCGTCGGTCACCGGGCACCAGACGATACTCATCGCCCGCATGAAATTGTTGATGAACCGCTCCTTCTCCGCGGCCTTGACGTACTTCTTGGGGTTCTTGCGGAACTTCGCTTCGGCGTCGGGCTTGCTGCCGCGGTACTTCACCCCGTCGTACTCCCAGGTGGCGACCTTGGGATTCGACGGCACCAGGTACACCGGGCAGAGATCGATCGCCTGCTGCTTTTCGGGGATTTTGACTTTGTCGAGCATCACCGCTTCGGCCGGCAACTGGGCCCGGGCCGCGGCCGAGAATGTCGCAATCATTGCCAGGGTGAGGGTCGTTCGACGCCAGAGCATGGCGATTCTCCGTTGCATGAGGGGCTCGAAGCGATTCATTCTACGGCAAGCTCAGCGCCACGATATGGGCGTCTTGCGTCGCCAGCGCGATGTACTGCTTGCCGTCGATCTGGTAGGTCATCGGCGTGCCGCTCGGCGGGGCCGGCAAGACGATTTCGGCGATCACTTTGCCGGTCGATTTGTCGTAGGCGCGAATCAGGTTCTGCGCTCCCTCGGCCCGGGCGCCGCGGCCGCCGGCCCCTTGGCCGACGAACAACAAGGTCTTGGTCAACAGCGGTCCGCCACCGCCGGCCCCCAGTGGACCGACATCGCGGCCGGCGATCTCGCTGGCTTTCTTCCGCGGCCCGTCGCCATGCGGAATCATCCAGGCGTGCTCGCCGGTGTTCAGGTCGATGGCGGTAATCCGCCCGTACGGAGGCTTGAAGAGGGGCAAACCTTCCGGCCCACCGACACCACCCCCGAAGGCCGGCCCGCCGCGGACGTACCGCAAGTTCGACCGCGCGGGGTCGGGCTCGTTCAACTTGACTACGATCGGCGACGTGACCGACGGGATATAGAACAACCCGGTCTCGGGATCGAATGCCGCCCCCCACCAATTCGCGCCCCCTGCCCAGCCCGGCAAGTTGATCGTGCCGCGCTCGGTCGGCGGTGTGAACAGTGGCCCGTGATCGTAGTTGCTGAGGATCTGCTTGGCTTCGCTCAACAGCTCGGGCGTGAAGTCGATCAGGTTCTCTTCGGTCGAGCCTTGGCGCTCGTACGGCGCAGGCTTCGTCGGGAACGGTTGCGTCGGCGAGAGCTTCTCGCCAGGCACGGTCGACGGCGGCACGGGGCGCTCTTCGATCGGCCAGACCGGCTTGCCTGTTGCTCGGTCGAACACGAACGTGAAGCCGGTCTTGGTGATCTGGGCAACCGCCTTGATCGGGCGACCGTCGACCGTGATGTCGCAGAGCACCGGAGCGCCGGGCAGATCGTAGTCCCAGACGCCGTGATGCACGGTTTGAAAATGCCAGATCCGCTCGCCCGTGGCGGCGTTGAGGCAGACGAGCGATTCGGCGAACAATCCGTCGCCCAGCCGGTGCCCGCCGTACCAATCGTTGGTCGGCGTGCTCATCGGCAAGTAGACGTAACCCAGTTCCTCATCGACGGTCATCAACGTCCAGACGTTGCAGTTGCCGGTGTACTTCCACGAGTCTTCGAGCCAGGTGTCGTTGCCGAACTCGCCTTCCTGCGGAATGGCATGGAATAACCAGACCGGCTCGCCGGTGCGCACGTCGAAAGCTTGCACGTCGCCGCGCGGCGCTTCCTTGAATTGTGGTCCGTCGGAAATCGACGAACCGACGATCACCACGTCGCGGCAGACCACCGGCGGCGAAGTCATGGTGTAGTTGCGGGCGTTGACGGCACGCGGAATCGCCTTTGCCAGGTTGACTCGTCCGCCGTCGCCGAACGCTTCGTCGAGCTTGCCGGTCTTGGCGTCGACGGCATAGAGATAGGCGTCGTGCCCGGCCAGGTAGAGCCGCTCGTGGCCATCGCCAGCCCAGTAAGCCAGGCCGCGATGGACGTATCCCAGGTTGGTCGGGCGGCCCGCTTTGTAAACCTCGGGATTGAAGACCCACAGCGTTTGGCCCGTGCGGCCGTCGATTGCCGCGACTTGCGAAAACGAGGTGCTGGTGTAGAGGGTCGAGCCGACGGCCAGCGGCGTGGCTTCGTAAGTGAACGTGTTCAGCGCGCGGTTGGTCTTCCTTAGCTCACCGTCGGGCGATTCCCACGACCAGACGACTTTGAGCTGGCCGGCGTTGCTAGCGTCGATCTGGTCGAGCGTCGAGTACTTGGTGCTGGCGCCGTCGCCGCCGTAGTAGCGCCACTGGCCATCGGTGGCGCCGCGGCCGACGGCCACCGGGTCGGCGGCGCAGGCCAGCGCGTGGATCGAAAGACAGAAGGCCAATCCGCCGGCCAGTCGCGCCGTCGAAAGCATGGTTATTCTCATCGAAAGTAGAAGTGGAAAGACGGCGCACGAATGGGCCGATTGGCGGCTCCCCCCACGAGCGGCCAGCATTATGCGCCGGGCTGTTTCGCCGAGCAAACTTTGGCCGAATCGCGGCGCGAGGGGACAAGATTTGCCATCGCGGTCAAGCGGCGTCATGCCATGCTTGCGTGATCAGTGGCCCGTGCCCCGGCTAGAATGGCGGGCATGGACGAGAAGCCCAAACGCCGCTGGTTCCGCTTCAAGCTATCGTCGGTGCTGATTCTGACCGCGATCCTGGCGTGGGCGATGGCGACGCGGCCATATTGGTTCTGGATCCAAATGCCACCTGACCCGAATGGTCCGGTTGGCAAGCATGATGCGATTCGATTCAACTCCGACTTCGCTTGGCCCGCTCTAGCCTTGCTCGCCTTTCTTGTTTGGAAAGCCGCGTGGGCCGTAGCCGCGCGGCGATGCGTACGATCTGCCCAAATGGAGTTTCAAAACCGAGATCGCGCCGCCGTCGGTTGAAACTGCTAGAAGCGTCTGAGGGTGCCAGCACCCGGCACTGCTGGGCAAGCCAGCAGTGGCACCCACTTCAAGTCTTGAAATGCTCCGAGATACCCCCCGCTCCCGGCGGTTTACCAACCACCGCACGATGCGGTACGATTGCCACTTGCCTTGGGGGGCTCGCCCGAGCGAATCGCGCCGCTGCATGCGGCATTCGGGCCACTCAGGGGCGCGCGTGCGCAAGTATTCCGGGCGACGCTCCACTTCGAACTACGGAGAGACGAACATGCGTCCGTTGTGTTACCTCTTACTAGGATTGAGCTTAGCGATGAGCAGTTCCCCCACGCAGGCCGACGACAAACAACAGAACCCCAAGTGCTTTCTCGACATCACGGCCGATGGCAAGCCGCTGGGCCGGATCGTCGTCGAGCTGCGCAGCGACGTCGTCCCCAAGACGGCCGAGAACTTCCGCGTGCTCTGCACCGGCGAGAAGGGCTTCGGCTTCAAGGGAAGCGCCTTCCATCGCGTGATCCCCGGCTTCATGTGCCAGGGGGGTGACTTCACCGCCGGCAACGGCACCGGCGGCAAGTCGATCTACGGCGAGAAGTTCGCCGATGAAAACTTCAAGCTCAAGCACACCGGCCCGGGCGTGTTGAGCATGGCCAACGCCGGTCCCAACACCAATGGCTCGCAGTTCTTTTTGTGCACGGCCAAGACCGATTGGCTCGACGGCAAGCACGTCGTCTTCGGCCAGGTCGTCGAGGGGATGGACGTCGTCAAGAAGATCGAGGGCCTGGGCTCGCAGTCGGGCCGCACCAAGGCCAAGATCGTGATCGCCGATTGCGGGCAACTATAGCCCGCCGCGCGGCGGTGGCCTGCCCCCGCAGAAAGCACCCATGAAGCGTTGGTTCGGCAAGCTTTACCTCTGGCTGTTCGGCTGGAAGCTGCAGGGGCAGAAGCCAGCCTATAAGAAGTGCCTGTTGCTGGCGGTGCCGCACACCAGCAACTGGGACGTGCCAGTGATGCTGTCGATGTCGTACATTTACGGCATCCGCGTCTCGTGGATTGGCAAGCACACGCTCTTCAAGGGGCCGCTCGGCCCCTTGATGCGTTGGCTGGGGGGCGTGCCCGTCGATCGCACCGCGCGACACAACGCGGTGCAGCAGATGGTCGACGAGTTCGCCCGCCGCGACGAGCTGTACCTGATGATCACGCCCGAGGGGACGCGCGGCCGCGCCGAGTACTGGAAGAGCGGGTTCTACTACATCGCACTGGGGGCCGGCGTGCCGATCATCCTCGGCTTGCTCGATTACAAGAAGCGCATCGGCGGCTTGTTCGAGCCCTTCTTTCCCACCGGCGACATCAAGGCCGACATGGAGAAACTGCGGGCCTACTACCACGACGCGACGGGCAAGTACCCGCAGAACTTCGGCCCGATCCGCTTGCGCGAAGAAGCCAACGAGGTGGCGGCCGCCGCGGCCCTGGCCGGAGTCGCCGGCAACGAAGTAAAGCCAGACTAAATGGCGGGCCGCGCTCCCAGTCCGGTTGGTAATCGGCTCCGGCTGGCCAGCATCGTGCGGCTGCGTTGTCCCCGCTGCGGAAAAGGGAAGTTGTTTCGCGGCTGGTTTCGCATGCTGCCCGAGTGCGAAGAGTGCCGGCTGGACTTTCGGCGCGAGCCGGGCTTTTTTCTCGGTTCGATCTACGTGAACTACGGCGCGGCGTCGGTGATCGCCGGCACGGCGTACGTAGTGCTGACGATGGGTTTCGGCTGGTCGCCCCCCTGGGTGCTGGCCGGCTGCCTGGTGTTCACCGTGCTGTTTCCGCTCTGGTTCTTTCGCTACGCGCGGACGGTCTTCTTCGCGGTCGACTACTACGCCAATCCGCAGCGGCACGAGAAGCGGTCCGCCGACGAACTGGCAACCGCCCAAGCGCGGCCGCGACCTCCATCGCACTTTCATCAACACGAGTTACAAGCGATGCGCGGCGACGACGCCAGCGCGGGCTTGATCATGGTGGTGCTAGTCGGGCTGGCGATTGTCTTCGGGTTGATGGTGACGATCGCCGTCGTGGCCAGCGTGCTGCTGTTGGGGTGATGCGCGTCGGCCGTCGACGCCATCAAGCGCGCCATAGTCGACGGAACTACTCGACTTTAGAAGTGGCACCTGGACAGGGTACAATTCGGACGATTCTGCTTGCCCCGGAGAATGCGCGGCGAGTATTCTAAGGCCGGCCCTGGCTCGATAGAAACCAACGTGCCGTGGATGTTCGCAACGTGGGGTGGCGATCATGAGTTTTCGAAGCTGGCGTTCGCAAGGCAACGTGTCTGAGGGCAGGGTGCGTCGCGGGCGTCGCATCGTCATCGAGCCGCTCGAAGAACGACGGGTGTTGTCGGTCACGGCCGAGTTGGTGGCCGACATCAACACCGGAACGACGATAGGGTCGGCGCCGACGGTCGCGGCCGTATCGGGCGATCAGGTCTATTTTCGAGCTGCTATTGGCGACCGTGGGACCATCTGGCATTCCGATGGCACGACAGCCGGCACCACGCAGTTCTTGGCCAGCGAGTCGATCAACGTCTCTGCGTCCTGGCTGGCGACACTTGGCGGCTTCGTCTATTTCAACGCGTCCGACGGCACGCACGGCACCGAACTCTGGAAGTCCGACGGCACCGCCGAGGGGACCCAGATGCTGGCCGACATCAATCCCGGCAGCGGGAATGCTGCCGCCTCGAATTTCACCACGATTGGCGACCTGTTGTACTTTTCGGCTACCAGTGGCAATGGGCAAGTTCAACTATGGAGGACCGATGGCACCACGGCCGGCACCGTCGTGCTGACCAACGCTCCGGTGAGTAGCAGCTTCTCGAATTTCGTCGAGCTCAACGGTGAGCTTTTCTTTACGCTCGCGTCGTCGGACCCAAACAATTCCGCCAAGATCTGGAAGAGCGACGGCACAGCCGCCGGCACGACACCGCTGTTCGATCCGTTGAGCGCTCCGGGCCAGGCCACGATGCAGACGTTTGGGAAGCACCAGCTTTTGCTCAACGCCGGCGGGACGCTGTACTTCAGCATGGTCACGCCTGGGGGAGATGATCAACTCTGGACCAGCGACGGCACCGAAGCCGGCTCGACGCTGGTGACCACGATCAAGACCAACGCCGGTAGTAAAAGTGCCCAGTGGTTCGCGAACGCGAACGGGACGGTCTACTTTCTGGATCAGCCGACGGCCAGCTCGGGCCTGGCCCTGTATCGGACCGATGGCACGGCTGAGGGCACGAGCGTGGTGGACTCGACGTTGGTTTACAATACTAGCAACGGTCTGATCGGCTTCGACAACGAGGTCGCCTTCTTTGCCACGTCGGGACTGGTCAACGGACTCTGGACCAGCGATGGCACGACAACTTCGCTGGTCAAGGACTTCAAGCCGGGAAGCTCCCAGGTCGATTTCGACGATTTCGCCGTCATGGACGGGGAATTGTATTTCACCGCTGCTCAGGATGCGAGCGGCGCCGAGCTTTGGCGCAGCGACAGCACCGAGGCTGGCACTCAGTTAGTCAAGGATATCGGCCCCGGCTCGGCCGATGCGTCGATCACTTCGTTGATCAACGTCGGCAGTGAGCTCTTCTTCTTCGCCGATGACGGTATCCATGGCGCCGAACCGTGGCTAAGCGACGGCTCCTCGGCAGGAACGAACCTACTCCGGGATATCAACTTGGAGGGCAGCGGATCGACACCGCGAGGATTTGTCGGCGTGGGCGGACAAGTCCTCTTCGCGGCGACCGACACGGCGCACGGTGTCGAGCTTTGGTCGACCGACGGAACGAGTGCCGGCACGAGCCTGCTACAGGATATCCAACCTGGACTGGCAGACAGTCTCTACTCGGCCAACACGGCGCTCGGCGTGGTCGTCGGCGATTTCTTGTATTTCGCTGCCGACGACGGCATCCACGGAAACGAACTGTGGAGGTCCGACGGCACGGCGGGTGGCACGACCTTGGCATACGACTATCGGCCCGATTCCGAGGGCATTTCGATCCAGCGAATGGCGAAACTCAACGATTTGCTGATCTACTCGGTGCGATTCACCTCGGGTTCGGGCCCGTTCAGTCAGAACGTCCGAGTTCTCGCCTTCGACGGCACGAATGTTACGACCTTGACGGGTAACAATGGCCCTACCGTCACGAACTACATCACCACGATCGGTGATGTTGCTTACTTCGATGCCGCCTCGGGGCCGGCAAACACGGTCAACCGGCAACTCTATCGGACCGATGGCACCGTTGCCGGCACATGGGTGGTCAACGACATCTTTCCAGGTGGGAATGCCCGCCCAGAGTACCTGACGAGCGTGGGCGAGACCCTGTATTTTTCCGCCGATGACGGCGTGCACGGCAGGGAGCTTTGGAAAACTGACGGCACCAGCGCTGGCACCGTGCTCGTCGCCGATTTGAATCCCGGCACGGCAGGCTCCGGACCGGCGCGTTTGACGAACATCGGCGGTACGCTGTTTTTCATCGCCTCGGGTCAGCTTTACACGTCGGATGGCACGGCAGCAGGGACCGTTCCTCTCGGAGCGACTCAAGGAACCACCAGTATTGTCGAACTCGATGGCATTGCTTACTACAACTCGGCGGGGGCGTTATGGCGATCGGATGGCGCCCTGGCCGGTACGTACCTGGTGGCCGATTTCAGTGCCGGCGGTAGTAGCTCCGTCGATGGGCTGACAGTCGCCGACGGACGACTGTATTTCGTCGCCAACGACGGACTGCATGGCAAAGAGCTTTGGGCGAGCAATGGCACCAGCGCCGGTACCTTTCTGGTGGCGGACATCTGGCCCGGCTCCCAAACTTCGGTACCGCAGTCGTTGACCAACATCGACGGCACGCTCTACTTCGCCGCCAACAACGGGATCACAGGTCTTGAACTCTGGAAGGTCGCCCCCAATTCACCCCCCACGGCCGCGATTGACGGACCGCTGGGCGTGCCGCGCGGCCAGTCGCAGGACTTCACGCTCACTGCCATTGATCCGTCGAGTGCCGATCAGGCGGCTGGCTTTACCTTCACGATCGACTGGAATGGTGACGGTTCCGACGTCGAGATCGCGAATGGACTGTCGGGATTGGTCGTGGCCCACAAGTTTAGCACCGTTGGCCCGCGCGACGTCAAGGTCACGGCCACGGACGTCGACGGCGGCGTCAGCGACGTGGCGATCCTCACCGTTTCGGTCAGCGCGGCGACGACCGACGAACACGAGGGCGTGACCGATCTAGTCTGGACCGGCACGGCCGGCGCCGATAGCGTCACGTTCGAACAACTCGACGCCACAACAATTCGCGTCACCACCACGCTCGAGAACGGGCTGGCCACGAACTTCGTCGAGACCTTCACCGGTATCACGGGCGTGGTGCGCGGCAGCGGCTTGGCCGGCAACGACACGCTCGACGCCGCGCTACTTACGACGACCGCCGCCCTGCTCGACGGCGGCACCGGCAACAACACGCTCTTCGGCGGCGACGCCAACGACACGCTGATCGGCGGGGCCAACTGGGCGCCCAGCGCCGACGGCCCCGAAGGTCAGCAAGGCAACAACATCGTGGTCGGCGGCGCCGGCGACGATACGATTTACGGCAACGCGATCAACGGCGCCGAAGGTCGTGGTGGCAATAACATCTTGCTCGGCGGCGCCGGCAACGACACCATCTACGGCAACTGGACCGACGGCGGCGAAGGAGGTGGCCGCAACATCCTCGTCGGCGGGGCCGATAGCGACACGCTCTACGACTACAAGCTGGCCGACGGCGCTGAAGGGAAAGGGAGTATCCTGATCGCCGACGAAACTTCGCTCGGTCTGATCGAGCTTGGCGCGGTCCTCGCAGAATGGACCGCCAACCATCCGTATTCGCAGCGCGTCGATAACCTCTCGGGCACAGGCGGCGGCGGCGACAACGGGTCAACGTACTTACAGGCCAGCAGCACCGTGAACGCCGACGCCGCTGCCGACACACTTTGGGGATCGACCGGCGGTACTGGACTGAACTGGTTCTGGTACACGCTGGCAGTCGACGCCGTCAACCGCACCCAGGTCGACGAAACGCATTCGACGCTCTAAGAGCACCCGCCGCGGCAAATCTTTCTCTTCGCCAGACCCGCGACTTCGCCTGGTCGGCGAGTTACACTGCCGGCGTGCCGCTTTCCGCCATGATCTGCCCGACCCGCCCGCAGGAGCCTGCTTGATGTTACGCCGCGTGTTGTTCGTTGTGCTGTTTATGTTTGCTTGTGGGGTGCCGACCGTCGCGACAGCCGAAGATGATTTCGTCGCGCTGTTCGATGGCCAGTCGCTGGGCGGCTGGGTGCAGCACGGCGGTCAAGCGAAGTATTTTGTCGAAGAGGGAGCGATCGTGGGGCAGTCGGTGCCGCTGACGCCCAATTCGTTCTTGTGCACCGAGAAGGAGTACGGCGATTTCGTTTTGGAACTCGAGTTCAAGGTCGATCCGAAGCTGAACTCCGGCGTGCAGATCCGTTCGCAAGTCTTCGACAAGTCCACCACGATCGCCGCCGAAGGGGGAAAGACCCGCTCGGTCGCGGCCGGTCGGGTCCACGGATACCAGTACGAGATCGACAACGACCCACAGCGCAACCGGCTGTGGACCGGCGGCATCTACGACGAAGGCCGTCGCGGCTGGCTATTCCCTGGCTTGCGAGGCGGCGATGGCGCCGCTTTCACCGAGCAGGGGCGCAAGATCACCAAGATCGACGACTGGAACGCGCTGCGCGTCGAGGCGATCGGCGACCACTTCAAGACCTGGCTCAACGGCGAGCTACGCGCCGATTTCCACGACGATCTGACGCCCAAGGGTTTCATCGCGCTGCAAGTACATGGCGTCGGCGGCAAAACCGACAAGCTGCAAGTTCGCTGGCGCAACATCCGCATTCGCGAAGTGAAGGCCGAATAGTCGGTCCGGCGTTCGCCGCACGATCCGCGGCTGAAATCTTGCCGTGGCAACGCGAACCTCTGCACGTGCGCTCGGGTCTCTACCAGCGTCGCGGTGTGGCCTTGCGGGCGTCGCATGCTTTCGCTGGCCTCGACACGGAGCCCCACTCCGTCGGGCAGCTCACCATCGATCGGCGACACCGGATCGCCCTGGCGCCGCGACCTTCAGGCAGCCCGTCGACGAAGATCGGCGGGCCGCCGGGAGACGCCAACTGCCGGTTCGGACTACATGACCAAATGCAACCGGTCTGAACCACGATCTTCGTTGGCGTCTCCTTGCGAAGTCAACCTTGCGTTGTGCACTGCAACGCCTGCGCCGGCGGCCACCGCGCCGCCGGCAGTTTGTTTTTGTTCAACTGCCGGACCGCGCGCGAATCTGCCCGCGCTCTTGATTGCAAACTCCTTCAGTCAGATCGGCGAATGCGACAGATCAAGTTCAGCTTTAGCCCCACGCGTTCGGGGCGCAGGCACTATCTCAACGAGGAAGATGTCCGCGTGCTGCTGTCGCGATTGCCCGAGCGCCTCTGGGAGCGACTGCGGGCCGTGCACTTCAACGATCGCGCACGGGGGCGTCGCACGGCCGGATACGTCAACTGGGGACACCGCGAGATCGCGATTTGCGCGCTTCCGCGGTCCGTCAGCCTATCGCCGTTCATCAAGCGTGTGCCGCACGCCACGCCGGCCGGATTCGGCGCTACTCGCGGGCATCAATGGCCCGAGCTGGCGGTCCGCCGGTTCATGCTCTACGACGTGGTTCTTCACGAGCTTGGCCATCTGCAAGTGGTCGAACCCACGGCCAAATCGCTGCGGCGCAAATTCGCCGGCGAAACAAAAGCCCAGGAGTTTGCCGACTTCTGGCGGCGCAAGCTGTGGGCCGAGAAGTTCGACCACCCCGACCCGGTGCACAATCGCCCATCGGCCGCGGAGCGCGAACCAGCGACCGCGGCGGTCTGTCTCGGTTGAACGCAGGTCGCGCCAACTGCCGGCTCGGACTACATCCTTGTGAAGATGCTGACGGTCTGAACCATTTCCTCGTTGGTGTGTCCTGAGTATCCGACCGACTGCCGATGCGGAGTACATCGCTTAGGGAGCGGGAGGTTGCGGGTTCGAGTCCCGTCGGCGCCACACGCCTGCAAGGGATGTGGGGCGTCGTAGCTCAACGGTAGAGCGCCTTTCTCTGCTCACCACTTCGTCGGTCGCTTTTTGCAAGGGGGCAAATCATGGCGAACAAGTCGCTGTTCAAGAGCGTTAAGAGCTGGTTGCCGCGCGCCGACGCGCGCAACGAAGAGGGCGCGCCGGCCTACCGCCTCGAGCCCAAGCATGCGCTGGCGCAACTGGCGGCCACGGGCTGCTTCAATGGCACGTTCTACGCGACGGCCGACGAGCAGCTCGACACCCTGCTGGCGCTGGTCGAGCGCGTCGACGACAACGAGTTTCTGGCCCGCCTGGCCGTCTACGCGCGCGAGCGTGCGCTGATGAAGGACATGCCGGCGGCGCTCGTCGTGCTGCTGGCCAAGCGCGACCCGGTGCTGTTGCACCGCGTGTTCGACCGCGTGGTCGACAACGGCCGCGTGCTGCGCACCGTGTTGCAGATGGTCCGCTCGGGGCAGTTCGGTCCCAAGGGACTGTCGGCCTCGCTGCAGCGCGCGTTCCAGCGCTGGCTGAACCGCGCCAGCGTCGAGAAGCTGCTGTCGGCATCGATCGGAAGCGACCCCAGCTTGCGCGACGTGCTGCGGCTAGCGCGCCCGACGCCGGTCGATAACGCGCGCCGCGCGCTGTTCGGCTGGTTGACCGACAAGCCGCACGACAAGTGGGCCCCGGCGACCAAGGCCGACTTGCCGCGGCAAGTGCAGGCGCTGGCTGCGTACCGCGCGGCCGAGACCGCCGAGCGACAGGTGGCGATCCTGCGCGAGCTGAACGTTCGCTGGGATCTGCTGGCCGACGCGGCCCGCGGTCCGGCCACCTGGAAGGCGATCGCGCGGCAGATGGGTCCGCAGGCGCTGCGCATGAACCTGAACACCTTGCTGCGGCACGACGTGTTCGCAGGCTCGGACGGCGCCGAACTGACTGCCTACGTGGCGGGCCGGCTGACCAACGTCGACGACATCCGACGTTCGCGGCAGTTCCCGTACCAGTTTCTGGCGGCGTACATGAACGCCAGCGACGAGGTGCCGCGGGCAATCAAGAGCGCGCTGCAGCAGGCGGCCGAAATCGCTTGTGGCAACGTGCCGGCGCTGCCTGGCCCGGTCGTGATCGGGTTGGACGTGTCGGGCTCGATGCAGTCGGCGGTCACGGGACGCCGTGGCCGCGGTGCGACGAGCAAGTTGCGCTGCGTCGACGTGGCGGCGCTGTTCGCGGCGGCGATTTTGCGTCGCAACCCGGACAGCGTGGTCGTGCCGTTCGACGATCGCGCGCACGATGCGCGCGTCGATCCCGAGGACACAATCCTCAGCCTGGCCGAGCGGCTGGCCCGTTTCGGTGGCGGCGGCACCAACTGCGCGCTGCCGCTGGAGAAGGCGAACCGCGAGATGGCAGGCCGCCGGTTCGCCGGCTGCGTGCTCGTCAGCGACCAGGAGAGCTGGATCGGCGCGGGCCGATACGGTTCGACGGCCGTGATGACCGCCTGGCAGCAGTTCGTCCGCAACCAGGTGCGGCTGCAGCCTCGCGGTTTCGACGGTCCGCGGCTGGTCTGCATCGACATCCAACCGTACGCCACGACTCAGGCGCCGGAGCGCAGCGACATCCTGAACGTCGGCGGGTTCAGCGACGCCGTGTTCCAGGTCGTGGCGGCGTTCTTCAGCGCTGATCCATCGCGGATGATGGCCGAAATCGAGTCGCTCGAGTTGTAGCACTCGAGGGCGAGAGACGTTCTCGCCCTCGAGTTTTCTTTTTGCGCGATGCGGCCGACTACATCTCGAAATCCGACTCACCCCTCGTAGTTGAGGGTGGCAGCGCCGATCCCTGGTTGCTGTCGGGTGAGGGAGCACTTCGCCCCTTGCTCGTCCATTTTGCATAGCAGGCCGCATCTTGCGGACGGCCGCTTGCGGAGTTATTCAAGGGCGTACGCACCTGCCTCGTTGAACCACCCGTTGCACACCCGCGAGCCCAGTCATGCATCGAATTCGATTTTCGGCGATTCTGCTAGTTGCCTGCCTGTCGACGTCGCTGGCCCACGCCGAGTTCCAGGCGGGGGTCGGCAAGGCGATCATCACTCCCGATCCGCTCTTGCCGATTTCGGGAGGCGTGGGGCCGGGTCACCCCTCGACCGGCAAACAGGGAGAGCTCACCGCCCGCGCGGTGGTTCTCCAGCAAGGCGAGACCAAGGTCGCCATCGTGCAGCTCGATCTATTGGGCTTTCCGTCGGTGCTCTGCGATCGCGTCCGTAAGCAGGTCGAACGCATTCCGGCCGAGAACATCCTCATCGGCTCGACGCACACGCATAGCGCGCCGGACTGCTACGGCTTTCCCGGCCTCGACGGCAAAACTTCGGGCGACTTGAAGTACATGGACTTCGTCTGCAATCAGGCGGCCAAGGCGATCAATCAGGCGCTCGACGCGATGCAGCCGGCGCATCTGAAGATCGCCACCGGCGAGGCGCACGGTAAGATCGCCTACAACTATTACGCACCCGAACTGTACGACCCGCGAATGAGCGTCATCCAGGCGATCACGCCCGACGGTAAGGCGATTTGCACGCTGGTCAACTACGCCGTGCATCCTGAGGTGCTAGGCAACCGCGAGGGACTGACCAGCCCCGATTTGGTCGGCCCGCTGTGCGAGAAGCTCGAAGCCGATCTGGGGGGCATGGGCATGTTCATGAACGGCGCGCAAGGGGGCATGATCACCGCCGACAATCGCCTGCTCGACAAGCCCTCCGAACCACTGAAAGCCAAATGGCACGACGCCCGCACCTGGGACGAATGCCTGCGGATCGGCCAGCTCATGGCGTCCGAGGCCGAGCGGATCGTCAAGGATGCCGAACCGCAAACCGATCCTGCGCTGGGCTGCTTCGCTCGCGACGTGAAGTTCCCGGTCGATTCGCGGTTGATGTGGATGATTATCCTTGGTTCGCCGCTGAAGTACCCTCACAACGACGACAAGTCGGTCACCACGCGGCTGAACCTGGTGAACATCGGCGACGCGCAGATTCTGACGATCCCCGGCGAGGCGCTCCCCAACATCGGCTACTACCTCAAGCGCCACATGAAGGGAGAGCACAATCTGCTGTTCGGGCTCACCAACGACGCCTTCGGTTACATTCTCACCAAGGTCGATTTCAACAGTTTCGAGCGCTACGAATACATCTCGCAGACGTCGCTGGGGGAGATGACCGGCGAAGTGCTGATCGAAAACGCGCTTGAGCTCGTCGACGACTCGCCCCGCCCCGGCGCGGGGAAATAGCGCCGGTGACCGTTCGCTGGCGGCATCATCTGAGGCTCACCGTGCGAGCGGACCGGTCATCTTGCCGCCGCACCGCATGCAAGAACCGCACGTAGCGAACGGGGAACTTCGCGCGTCCGATTGATTTCAGGCTTCCCCCGCGAGTTCACGCCCTAACAATTGCGATATGGCAGCGGGGGCGCCGTAGCGAACTGGGCGATCTTGGCGGCCCCGGCTATACTGGCCGACCGCCGGTCGGCGGTATCGCCCAGCGGCCATGCGTCCGTCGCCCGAGCGCCGGGCGCATAAGTCACACCGATTCACCTACCTGCTGATGCCCAAATACGTCGTTCGCACCGGAGCCGCTCGATCGTTGGGGGTGTTCACCAGCCCCGGCTCGAGCCTGTATGCGCGCGGGGCCCGCGTCGTCGCCCGCACCGAACGGGGTCTGGAAGCAGGCGAAGTCCTCTGCGAAGCCACCGAGCAGGCGGCCGCCCAACTCGAACAGCCGGGCCGCGGCCAGATTCTGCGGGGGATGACCGCCGAAGACGAGCACGAACTGTCGCGGATGCACGCCGACGAGCGGCGCGAGTTCGAGACTTGCCGCCGGCTGATCGCCGAGCACAATCTGCCGATGAAGTTGGTCGACGTCGAACATATCTTCGGCGGCGAGCGGATCGTGTTCTACTACCTGTCGGAGAACCGCGTCGACTTCCGCGACCTGGTCAAGGCGCTGGCGGCCGAGTTTCAAACCCGCATCGAGATGCGGCAGATCGGCGTCCGCGACGAAGCCAAGCTATTGGCCGATTACGGCGACTGCGGCAAGCCGGTCTGCTGCAACACGCACCTGACGGCCATGCCGCCGGTGTCGATGAAGATGGCCAAGCTGCAGAAAGCCACGCTCGATCCGACGAAAATCTCCGGCCGCTGTGGCCGGCTGAAGTGCTGCCTGCGCTACGAGTACGACGTCTACGAAGAGCTGCAACGCGTGCTGCCGACGGTCGGCCAGCACGTGGTCACCGGCCGGGGGCGCGCGCGGGTGCTCGCGCAGGAGATTCTCGCCCAGCAACTGCTGGTCGAGATGGAAGACCACCGGCGGGTGCTCATCGACGCCAAAGAAGTGTTGACGGTGATATCCTCGTGAGTAGTGACCCGGCCCGTCGATTCGCCGATCTGCTGACGCGCGACAAGCGTTACAAGCTCGAAGCGTACGTGTTTGTCGGCGAGGCGCTTGACTACGCGCAGAAGGTGCTCGGGTTGGGCACGTCGCGCTCCGCGCCGCCGGAAAATCCCAAGCAGGCAGGCCCCGCCGGCGAAGGGAGTAAGAGTCGCGGCGGGCGCGAGCCCAAGGCCAGCGAAGAGTCGGGCGTCGAACGGCACGTCACCGGCCAGCAGCTTTGCGAAGCGATTCGCGTCTACGCCCTCGAGCAATATGGCTTGATGGCCAAGTGCGTGCTCAACAGTTGGGGAGTCCACTGCACGGGGGACTTCGGCGAAATCGTCTTCAACCTGATCGGCATCGAGCAGATGCGCAAGACCGACGAAGATCGCCGCGAGGATTTCGACGACGTGTTCGACTTCGACGAAGGATTGTCGGGCAGCTTCCGCATCTCGCTGCCGGGCAAGTGAGGCCCCGGATGCCCAAGAGCCCCGCCGCGCGTCGCGAACGCCCCAACGCGCCCCCCCGTCCGCGCACCGAAGAGTCGGCCGCGCGCCCCTGGTGGCAGCGCCGCGACGGGCAGTCGCAGCCGATTCGTCGCCATCCGTGGTTTCTCGCCTTGGCGACAGGGCTGTTGGTCGCCTGGCTCGCGGCGCTGGCGGCCCTGGCCTTCTGGAGCGGTTAGCGGTTTGGCGAACTTTTCGCCGCGCGCGGCGGTTTTTTCGCCAGCCATGTGGCGGCCGCCTCGGTGAAAATCGATCGGTAGCGCGGCCTGTCGCGCCTGGCACTTCTCGCCCCGAAATTTGCTACGATTGACGTAGCCCTACTGGCCCGGCGCGCAACACAAAGCGCGACGGCACGCCATTGACCAAACCGCTGGCTTGCGATCCCTCAAGCCTCCGGCAATCAAGATCCCACCCGAACACTTCCGAACCGACGGAGAGATTTGCCATGCAACTGAACTTTGCGCCGCGCGGCGAATTACAACAGCGCCGTTGGCTGTCCTTACGATCGTCTGCCCTCGCGCTAGTGTGTCTTGTGGCGACGCCTGCGTTGACTTTGGCCGCCGAAGATAGCGCCGGCTCGGCCAGCATTGGCCCGATGACCTCGCGCGCGATCGAGTTCCTGGCGACGGCGCAAACCCCCGACGGGGCGTTCAGCCCTCAGGCGGGGCCGGCCGTTACGGCGTTGGTGACCGCCGGCATTCTTAAGTCGGGGCGCACGGCCGACGATCCGCTGGTCGCTCGCAGCTTGAAGTACTTGCAGACATTTGCTCACGAAGATGGCGGCATCTACAAGCCCGACAGCACGCACAAGAACTACGAGACCTGCATTGCGATGGTCTGCTTCGCGGCGGCCAACAAAGACGGTCGCTTCGACAAGCTTTTGGCGGACGCCGACCGTTTCGTCAAAGGACTGCAATGGGACGAAGATGAAGACCAAGCGGTCTCGGATGTCAACTACGGTGGCGCCGGCTACGGCAGCAAGAAGCGCCCCGATCTGTCGAACACCAGCTTCCTGCTCGACGCGCTGCGCGCGGCCGGCAATGGCCCCGATGATCCCGCCATTCAAAAGGCGTTGATCTTCGTCTCGCGCTGCCAGAATCTCGAGAGCGAGCACAACACCACGGAGTTCGCCACCAAGAACCCGGACGGCGGTTTCTATTACACGGTCGCGGCCGGCGGTGCGAGCATGGCCGGCGAAACTCCCGAAGGGGGGCTGCGGAGCTACGGCTCGATGACCTACTCGGGGCTCAAGAGCATGATCTTCGCCGGGCTGGGTCCCGATGATCCGCGCGTCAAGGCCGCCTTCGATTGGTGCTCGAAGCATTACGACCTGGCGACCAACCCCGGCATGGGCGAGGCCGGTTTGTACTATTACTACCACACCTTCGCCAAAGCGCTCGACGCGCTGGGCGCGGAGAAGATCAAGGACAGCAGCGGCCAGGAACACGACTGGCGCGCCGAGCTCGTCGCCGAACTGGCCCGCAAACAACAGGACAACGGCTCGTGGGTGAATACTTCCGATCGCTGGATGGAAGGAGACCCCAACCTGGTGACCGGCTATGTGCTGTTGACGTTGAGCTACTGCCGCGGCCAATAGCAGTTGTTAACTTCCGGCCGGGATTTCCACTTCCAGCGCACGCCCGTCACGGATCAGGCTGGCGCTGAGCCCGGCGTCGAGCGGCAGTTGCGCGAGCAGGCGGTGCAAGTCGTCGGCGCCAGTCACCACGCGCCCCGCAAGCGCGACGATCGCATCGCCGGGCCGCAACCCGGCATCCGCTGCGGCGCTACGTTCTTCGACGTCGATGATCTCGACCGCGGTGTCGGTCAGCAAATCGAGCTCGCGTACTTGCGCTCGCGGAATCTGTACGGTCGTGACGACGATCCCTAGTTTGCGACGCCGGACGCGACCGTGAGCGATGATTTCACTCACCACCCAACTGGCCGTGTTGCTGGGAACGGCGAAGCCTAAACCCTGCGCCATGGCGATGATCGCCGTGTTGACGCCGATGACGCGGCCGCGTGAGTCGACGAGCGGCCCGCCCGAATTGCCGGGGTTGATCGGCGCCGAATGTTGAATGATGTTCTCGATCAGGCGGCCATCTTGCCCACGCATGCTTCGCCCGATGGCGCTGGCGACGCCAGTCGACACGGTGGAATGGAAACCCAACGGGCTCCCCATGGCGATCACCAACTGACCGACGCGCACGGTCGCCGAGTCGCCGATCGCCGCAAAGGGCAACTCGCGCGCGGCCAGCCGCAACACGGCCAGATCGGTCGCCGGGTCGTCGCCTACGACCGCGGCGTCGACATGGTCGCCGTCGCTCGTTTGCGCGATCAGTCGCGTCCGCCCCCCCACGACGTGGCTGTTGGTCAGTGCGTAGCCGTCGGGCGTGATCAAAAAGCCCGAGCCAGAACCGCCGCGCCGCTCTTCGCGCGATCCCGAGACACTCACCACGGCCGGCGAGACCGTGTCGACCACGTTCACGACTGCCCGCGAATAGGCGTCGAGCAGATCGGTATCGTCGGCGTCGGGGCGGGCCGGGCGCGCGGCGCCTTGGGGCGGCCTGGGCGCGTCGTCGCCGTTATGGATTGGTTCCCAGGAATTGGTGTCGAATCGTCGTCGTGTCATCGCACGGTCCATCAAGAGTCATTTCGCACGTCAACTGGCGGAATTATAGGCGCTAGCTGCGGGGCGTCCGTTCGCCGGTCTCGAACGATCGGGCCATCTGACCGGCATGCTGCTGGCGAAGCGGCTCGTCGCGGTTCGTCGCAAAGTATTGCCGGCTCGACCGATTCGCCTTCCATGCCGCGGACAGTTATGGTTGGGGGCACACCTTCGGGCACTTGGACGCGACACTTGGAGCGACGCGATGCCGACGATCAACCGACGGGGCTGGCGACGACCGTTCGCCTGCTGCCTGGCCACGTTGCTGTTGGCCAACTCGGCGGCGTGGGCCGACGAAGAGCCCACGGCACGCCCCAACATCGTTTTCATTTTGGCCGACGACCTCGGCTGGGCTGATCTCGGCTGCTACGGCGCCGACTTGCACGAGACACCCCATCTCGATCGGTTGGCTGCCGAATCGCTGCGCTTCACGCAGGCCTGCGCACCGGCACCCGTCTGCACGCCGACGCGGGCCAGCCTGATGTGCGGCAAACACCCGGCGCGGTTGCACATGACCATCTGGCGCGAGGCGGCCGGCAATCCGATGCGCGATCGCGCGCTCCTGCCGCCGGTAGTCGAAGCCGATCTGCCGCACGCCGAGCGCACGATCGCCGAGTTGCTGCACGATGCCGGCTACTTCACGGCTCACATCGGCAAATGGCACCTGGGAGATGTCGAGCATTTCCCCGAAACGCAAGGCTTCGACCTCCACATCGCCGGCAATCACTGGGGGGCACCGGCGACCCATTTCTTTCCATATCGCGGCCGCGGCCACGGTGCGATTCGCTACGTGCCGGGGCTGAACTTCGGCAAGCCCGACGAATACCTGGCCGACCGTTTGACCGACGAAGCGATCGCCGTGATGCGTAAGGCGGGCGACCGCCCGTTCTTCCTCAATCTCTGGCACTACGGAGTGCACGCGCCGATCGAAGCCAAGCCTGCGGATGTCGCCCCGTTTCGCGGCGAGGCCCGCCCCGAACTGCACCATAAGAACATCACCTATGCCGGCATGGTGAAGAACCTCGACGACAACGTGGGGCGAATCCTGAAGGCCCTCGACGAGTTGGGAATCGCCGATCGTACGCTGGTGGTGTTTTCGTCGGACAACGGCGGGTTTCTCGGTCCCACCAGCCGCGAGCCCGATCAAATGGTTACCGACAACGCCCCGCTGCGATCGGGCAAGGGATCGCTCTACGAAGGGGGGATTCGCGTTCCGCTGATCGTGCGTTGGCCGGGAGTGACCAAACCGGGGACGGTGTGCTCCACTTCGGTGATCTCGACCGACCTCTACCGAACATTGGCCGAGATCGGCGGCGCAGAGCCCAAGCTCGACGCCGGACAGCAGGCCGATGGTCGCAGCCTGACCCCCCTGTTGCGCGACGCCGACGCGGCAGTCGCAGATCGCGTGCTCTTCTGGCACTATCCGCACTACTACGCGACGACGACGCCGGTCAGCGCGATCCGCGATGGGGATTGGAAACTGCTTGAATATCACGAAGACGAGCGCATCGAGCTGTATAACCTGGCCGAAGACCCCAGCGAAACGAACGATCGCTCGACGGCCATGCCCGACGTGGCCAGCCGCTTGCGCGACAAGTTGCGATCGTGGCGGCTCGAAGTCAACGCGCAGATGCCGGCGCCGAATCCTGCCGTGGCTCGATAACCCGCCTGCACAAACTGCGGGCTTTCGTTTCATCCGGGCGGCTGGGCGATCTTTCGTTGTAAAGATCGGCGTTCGGCGATGGTCGCGGCGCGCTCACCGTTGCGCACGGCGATGGATGCTTCGCGATCCGACTGCGCAATCGCCGCGCACCCCGCGGGCTTGGCCTGAGAATTGAACACTCTGCCATGGTAAGTGCGCTGCAATCTCGCGCGCGAAATCACGGACCTGGCAGAGGACACCATCATGGCAGCCGAAAAAACACAAGAGGCCCCCGTTCAAACCCGTCCGCCGCAGCATCAGGATCGCCAGCCGGGGCGCGAGGCCGAGATGCATCCACGCCCGCGCTTTCAGGCTCCAGCTTACAAACCGGCGGGCAAGCTGGCCGGCAAAGTCGCCCTGGTTACCGGCGGAGACAGTGGCATCGGCCGCGCGGTCAGCGTGCTGTTTGCCCGCGAGGGGGCCGACGTGGCCGTGGCCTATCTCGACGAGCACGAAGACGCGCAAGAAACCAAGCGCGCGATCGAGGCCGAAGGGCGCCGCTGCATTCTGCTAGCAGGGGACGTCGGCAGTTCGCGGTTCTGCGCCGAGGCAGTGGCGCTGACGGTCGAGAAGCTGGCCCGGCTCGACATCCTGGTGAACAACGCCGCCGAACAGCACCCCCAGGACGAGCTCTCAGACATCAGCGACGAGCAGCTCGAGAAGACGTTCCGCACCAACGTATTTGCGTACTTTTATCTTTCGCGCGAAGCGCTCAAGTTTCTGCCCGACGACGGCGCGATCATCAATACCACTTCGGTCACGGCCTATCGCGGCAGTCCGCATTTGATCGATTACTCGTCGACCAAGGGAGCGATCGTGGCGTTTACGAGGTCGTTGGCGATTTCGTTGGCGGATCGCGGCATTCGCGCCAACGCCGTAGCCCCCGGGCCGATCTGGACGCCGCTGATACCCTCGACGTTCGACGAGGAGAAGACAGCGCACTTCGGCGCGGATGTGCCGATGCAACGCCCCGGCGAACCCGACGAAGTCGCCCCGGCCTACGTCTTTCTGGCCTGCGGCGACTCGTCGTACATGACAGGGCAGGTGCTGCACCCCAACGGGGGTGAAGTCGTCAACACTTAAACTTCAGTGGTGGTTCCGGGAAGTTCGCCCGCGCGCTGCCGGCCGCCAGGCTATTCGGCGGCCGGCAGGCTGTACTCGAGCGAGTCGTCCTCTTCGGTATCCGGCACGCGGATCACCGGATCGATCGAGATCTTCAACAAGCGAATCTTGTTGCGCAAGCTGCCGCGGGTGATCCCCAGAATACGGGCGGCCTGCGATTGATTGCCCGCCGTATGCCGCAGCACCCGAGTGAGCAAGGCGCGCTCGACGTGGGCCAAAGTCTCGGCATACAAATCTTGCGAGTCTTGCAAGCGACTTTCGATAAACGATTCGAGTTCGACGCCGTGACTGTTTGCGCGGGATGCCGCTGCCGCGTCGCCGCGTCCGCCCCCGCGGACTTCGGTTGGCAGAAAATCGGGCAACAGCACCGGCCCCGTGGCCTGCAGAATGGCCTGCCGCAGCACGCTCTGCAGTTCGCGGACGTTCCCCGGCCAGCGATATTTCACCAGGACGTCGAGCGCCTCGGGTGCGATGTCGGTCACTTGCTTATCAAGTTCCTTGGCGAACAACCTCAAGAAGTGCTCGACCAGGATGGGGATATCCGAGCTCCGCTCGCGCAAGGGGGGCAACTTGATCAGATATCCGTTGAGGCGGTAATACAGGTCGGCGCGGAAGGTCCCCTCGGCAACCATTTGTTCGAGGTCGCGATTCGTGGCCGCGATGATTCGTACATCGGTCTTGATCGTTTCGTTGCCGCCGACGCGTTCGAAGCGCTGCTCCTGAAGGGCCCGCAGCACCTTGCTCTGGACCAGCGGGCTCATGTCGCCGACTTCGTCCATGAAGAGCGTGCCCCCCGAGCATTGCTCGAACTTGCCGATGCGCTTGAGGTCGGCGCCGGTGAACGACCCCTTCTCGTGCCCGAACAGTTCGCTTTCTAACAGCGCTTCGGGAATGGCGGCACAATTGACGGCCAGGAAACGCCCGGTTGCCCGCGGCCCGTGCTGATAGATGGCCCGCGCGACGAGCTCCTTGCCAGTGCCGCTTTCGCCGGAGATCAGCACGGTCACGTTTTGCGACGCCACGCGACCGATGGCCTTGTAGACGTCTTGCATGGCCGGGCAGCGCCCCACGAGCGAATCGTTGGCACCTTGCCCTTCGCCCGAGACAACACCCACCGGCACGTTCATGAAGCGACGAATTTCGAGCGCGCGATCGACAAGGCGGCGGATCTGTTCGGCATCGAGCGGCTTGAGCAGATAGTCGTAGGCGCCGAGCTTCATCGCCTCGATCGCGGTGTCGCTCGTGCCGCTGGCGGTGATGAAGATGACCGGCACCTTGGGGTCGGCTTGAATCAACCGATGGAAAGTCTCCAAGCCCGATTCATCGGGGAGCATCACGTCGAGCATCACCACGTCGGGCGAGTGCTCGCGCAGTTGGGCGAGCCCTTCCGCGGCCGTGCCTGCGCCATGCACCGTAATGCCGGTGTCGGCCAGAACCTGTTTGAAGATCTGTAGAACCGACCGATCGTCGTCGATCACGAGTATCGAAGGCATCGTGGTACTCCTCTCCGGGCTCCCCCGTTTACGTTGCCGCGACCGACGGGGAGGTCAAATCGATGCAAACGCTTCCCCCCTTTATGGCCAGGCAAGCGTGAGCCGTTTCCGAACGTTTGGCTTTCAAAGTCGTCGGCGTGTTCGTGCATCTGCCATGCCGATTGGAGACGATTCAGCCCCGCTGACAGCGAACGCCCCAGGGCCCGGCCCCGGCCACGGCCCGCAGAGAGCTTTATACGCGAGCTAACGGCGGGCCCCGCTGCTGAAGCTGGCCAAGAGCCAAACAGACTGGTCGATTTGAGACCACCTTACGCACGGTTCCGACCCGGTCTGTGGGTGGACGAAAACTGTCCACCCCCGCTGCAACTGTGCGATCGAGCGGAGTTAAGTAGCACGCTATCCAGCTTGAAATCCACCCAATTGAGGGGAATCGCGACCCGCTCGTCGCTTTTGGTTGGACACCCGGTAACCAATTCCTCGGTTACACGGCCCAACTTCAATGGCCAGCGGCAGATACCTATCGGCCTGAGCATTGGTTTGGCACAGAAATGGCTCTGTGTGGTTCGCCGATCCTGGCAGTCCTCGCCGACTCGTACCACAGCATCGGGGGGCATCGGTCCGTGGTCGGGGGCAAAGCCGCTCCGAGGAAATCCAGCAGTTAAGGCCATGCACCGCAACTTGAACGTGGATGGTCAGAAACCGGTCGGTTCCGATTGTCCGATCCCACATCGTTTTGGTCCCATCACTTTGGCCAGTCGCGCTGGCGGCATCCCTCCTAGCCAGTGCGCCGTTGAACCGACCTCCGCGCTGATGCACCCCGACTCTCAAACCCTGCGCCTGCTGATTGCCGACGACGCCGCGACCAACCGGCAGTTGGCCGGCACGATCTTCGGCAATCGTGGCCACCAGGTACAGTTCGCCAACGACGGACGCGAGGCAATCGCGTGCTTCGAGGCTCAGCCGTACGACGCCGTGCTGATGGATGTCCACATGCCCAACGTCGACGGACCGACGGCCACGGCAGCCATTCGGGCAGGTGAAACGGATCGAGCCGCCGTGGTACCAATCGTCGGCATCTCGGCATTCACGGCGCTTTCGGATCGTCGCGAGTACCTGCTCGCCGGCATGGACGGCTTCTTGTCGCGCCCCGTCGACGTCGCGTTGTTGTTGCAGGTGGTGGAGGGGCTCGCCCAAGCCCTCCAAGCCTCGAAATTCACCGCGCACTCGAAACCCACGCCTGGCCCGCAAGGCGAAACGGGGGCCAAGCAAGGAGCGGTCGACGGCCCCACGGCGTTGCTGCGCTGCGGTGGCGATAGTGAGTTGTTCCGCCAGTTGGTCGCCGCCTTCGAGCAACGTGCCACATCGTTGTTGTCCCAGGCACGCGAGGCCATGATCGCTCAACAGCCTGCGATCGTTCGGAGCAGCACTTTGCGTTTGGCGCGGCTGGCGGCGACCTCGGCTGCGGGAGGTCTATTGCGAAAATGCCAGGAATTAGCCGTTGCGGCCGAAACGCCAAGCTGGCGGAGCCTGACAACGCGGTTCGCAGGCTTGGCCGGCGAAATCGAAATGACCGCCCGGGAACTCGGTTGTTTTAGCGCGACGCTTTCTGCCGACTCGATTTCGATTTGAAGGCTGCACGTCGGCGATCAGGCGCCGGCTCCTCAGCGTCCAAAGGTCCTGCAAAGCGGAATGGGACGCCCACGACACATCGCAGGCGTCCCGCTATTCGGTTCCACGGAGGCCCGGTCTAGTCGAGCGAGCCACGTCGCTCACTGCCGATCCCCAGGTCAGAGATCCGCACCTGCGGAGGAGACCAGCGACCGTTCTTGCGCACCGAGCGTTTCGCTCGCTCTTTTGGGGTCCAGTTCGCCTGAATTTGCTGGCACATTGCCGCGACTTGCCTCGCGGTTGGGATGTATTGCGCTGTCGATCCTTTGCGCTCCATGGTGCTCTCCGGGTTGGATATCAGCGGGTTCCCCTGGTCGTTCCGTTCACTCGAAGACGTGGCCCTGTTGTTTCGTTCACTCCGTCGTCGGCCAACTCACCAGCCGAAGCGACGCTGCGGTGGCCGCCCACCCGGCATTGTCCGAAGTTCTTTCGAAACATCGCTTTCGAGTGGTGGTGCTTCGGCGTCGGCCTCGACGACCGCCGGCGCGGCCAGCGGCGCCTTCCAAGCGCGGCCTTGGCGGAGTTCTCCGCGGTTCGTAATTCGCGGGCCATCGATTAGGCGCCTGCAGAGGGCGATCATGGAATCACCTCGATTCTGTCTGTTCCCAAAACTCCCCCTGACGCCAGCCACACGGGGCTCAGGTGCCGGCCTCGCGCAGGCGCTCGATGTCGTCCAGGGTTAGGCTGCCAACGGCCCATAACGCATCGTCCGGTTCGTCGCGGGCGACGATCGTGGAGACGAACTGCGCGGCGCGGTTGCGACCCAGTTCCGCCCGCTGGCGACGTTCCGGGGCGGTCCACTGTCTTCGCACCATTTCCACACGTTGGCGGTACTCGATTGGTTGCATCGCAATCCTCATTTCTCTGATGCGTGTGGGAGTCGCGTGCCCCCAAGGCAACTCCGTTGGCATTTCGGCGAGAGCAAAGCGTGCGCCACCTCGGCGGGCAAACGAAAAAAGAGAATTCCGTGCGGAACCGCGGCGTTGGCGGGTGCTAGACGCCATTTGGTGACTTGCCGGCCGACGACAGTCGTCCCATCGGCTGAACAAAATGCGACCAGACTGGTAGTCAATGCGAGAGGTCGGCCGAACCTGGTTCGCCGATGTCAGATGCGAGGGCTCGGCGGCCCGACCAGTGTTTCGATGAAATTTGGGAGATTTCCCTTGGATTCCCTTGTTGGGAGGGCCGTCGAACTCGGCTCCGCTCGACCTAAAGCATTGCGGGATTGGGCCGTTGTCAAGCTGCCAGCCCACGATTAGATTCGATTCTTCGTGACGCTGGCACGAGGTGGACCAGGGGAGTACCCATCTGGTCTGCGAACAGTCAGCCAGCGTGGCATAGTTCATCCCGGATGTGGACTGGCCCTCTACCCGAACTTCGACCATGCCGCACCGCACTATCACGCAGCGATCGGGCGTGGCGGTCGCCACCGCGACGGCTCTGGTCGCCTTTCTGCTCGTGAACCTGGTCGTTTCTTACCAGGGATTGCGAGCAATTGTTGCCAGCCAGCACGGCGTGCGCATCGCGAACGACAACCTGAACGCGGTGCGCGCCGTTTTCTCGGAAGTGCAGGATTTGGAGACCGGTCAACGCGGTTTCCTGCTGACCGGCGACGGATTGTACCTCGTGCCGTTTGAAGAGGCGCTCGCCGAACTGCCAGATAAGCGCAAGCGGTTGCGCGAGCTGGTGGCGACCGACTCCGCACAGCGGGAGCGCGTCGCACGGCTCGATGCGGCCATCGATCAGAAGATCGAGGAGTTGCAATCGACGATTCAACTGCGGCGCGAGCGCGGGCTCGATGCCGCGCTGGAGGTCGGGCAACAACAAGGGGGTCGGCAGTTGATGGACCAGATCCGCAATCTGGTCGACCAGTTCGTGCAAACAGAAGAAGATCGTCGCAACGAGCTGACGGTCGAGGCAACGCAGCGTGCCCATCGATCGATGGTGCTGTTGGGGCTGGCGGCCCTGTTGGGGGCCGGTGTGATCGCGGTCGGGTTCTATCTGATCTTGCGCGAAATGGCCTCGCGGCTGAAGCTGGCCGAGGAGCTCAAGTCGGCCGATCGCAGCAAGAACGAGTTTTTGGCCCTGCTCGGTCACGAGCTCCGTAATCCACTCGCAGCGATTCGCAACGCGGTCGACGTCATGGAATTGTTGGGACCACTTCCCGAGGCCGTCGACGAGATGCGCGCGATTGTCGATCGACAATCGCGAACCATGACCCGCCTGGTCGACGACCTACACGATGCCAGCCGCGTCGCGCACGGCAAGATCGAGCTGCAGCGCGCGCATATCGACTTGTGCGAGTTGTTGGACCGCACCGTGGCCGACGCGCGCAGCGCCACCCAAACCAGCGGCGTGCAGATCGACCTGGAAATGCCCGAAGACGAAAAGATCTGGGTGTGGGGAGACGCCACGCGGTTGAGCCAGGCCGTCGGCAACCTGATCTACAACGGCGTCAAGTTCTCGGTCCGCGGCGGGCGCGTGTTGGTGCGGCTGACGCGACCCGTTAATGGTGCGGTGCAGTTGGCGGTCATCGATAACGGCATCGGCATCACGCGCGACGCCATCGGCCGCATCTTCGAGCCCTTTTCGCAGGGACAATCGAGTCGCAACAACCCGCGGGGCGGCCTGGGACTTGGCCTGGCGCTGGCCCGCGGGCTCGTCGCGTTGCACGGCGGCGATATCCAGGTGCACAGCGAAGGACGAGACCGGGGTTCGATCTTCACCATCAGTTTGCCGTGCGACAACGAACCGGTTACGGACCAAGATAGTTGCGAGGCTTCGCCCAGTCATGCCGGCAAGTGCCGTATCGTTGTCATCGACGATCGGCGCGACGCCTCTTACCCGTTGCAGCGGATGCTCGAGTTGGCCGGCCACGAAGTGCACGTGGCCGCCGACGGTCCCAGGGGCATCGCGATGGCCGCGGAGCTGCTGCCCGATATCGTGCTCTGCGATATCGGTCTTCCTGGCGGAGTGACCGGCTACGACGTGGCCCGCGAACTGCGCGGCCGCGAGCAGACGTCGTCGTTGCTGCTGGTCGCCGTTACGGGGTACGGCCAGGACGAGGCACGCCAAAAGGCCGCCGCTGCCGGCTTCGACCGCCACCTCACGAAGCCCATCTCGATCGCCATGCTCGAAGAGGTGCTGCGGTTGGTCCCATGTTCGAATTCGGGACAAACCACACAGTCAGGCGTGAGTACCGGTTGACGACGGGGGGGCGGCGCGTTCGTGTACGGTCTCTGGATCGGCTGCGATCACGCCAGCATGACTCTACGACTGCCAGCCGGATGGGGCCTTTTCTTGCGAATTGCTAAGCCGACCCTATCTCGTTTCCAGATAAGTGCTTGCACGAGCAATTCCGGACGAGTTTAGAGGGTCAATTCCTGCTTGGCGCGGCGAATGCGTTAACTGACCGGCGGCGTGCTTGGAAGTGCTTTCCAACCGTCTGTTGTCGGCCTCCCAGCCGACAGCTTCTTGCCAACCGGAACTAAGGCCCGGCAACCATGAACGGCTTACGAAGATGCTGCGCGCATTTGGCGGTTGCGACCCTCGGAGTGTTGTTCTGGAGCACCCCGACCTCCAATGCCGGCGATGCGACTTCCGACTGGACGACGACCGAGTTAGACGTGACCGTCACGCACAACCAAATCCTCGACTCCTTCGATCGCTACGCAGATTTCTGGCCCGAGGTTTGTCGCCATGTGGAGAAACAAGGGGATGCGATCGGCGACGATCCGGCCCGGGAAACCGTCGTGGCGATCATTCGCAAAGCCCAATTCGATTTGCACAAGCAGTTCTTTGAAACCGACGAGCTCGCCAAGGATGCCATCACCTACACGAGTTGGGGCCTGCGCCGGGCAGAGCTCTTCCGGCGCGTGAACGACATCGTGAAAGATCGCGACCAGGTGATTCGCTTGCGCGATGCGTGGCAAACCTGCACCCGCGAGTCGACGAACCTGTCATCAAATTTGCCCGACAAACTTTCCGATCAGACGGCCCGTTTTGTCGCCACGCTCCAGCTCGACCCCACGGCCAAAGACCGGTTGATCAAGACCAGTCGCGATATTGCGCAGTGCATGTTGGCGATGGAAGCCACGAGTACAGCAAAGCTCTTGCGACGGGCCGAGCGCCAAACGAACAACCCACAAGCCCGCGATCTGCTGCACGACATCGTGGACGCCGCGGACTGGGCGCTGCTGAGCGACACCGGCGAAGGGCGATTCGGCGCGGCGCAATTCAAAGCCGCCTGGGCTGAGCTGGCGGCGACCCGCCGGGCTGCGACGGTGACGGCCTTGAAGTAAACGACCGCGTTACTGAGTGACGTTGGCGGGTGCGGCATTTGGGCACGCCAAATGCGTATTGCAGCGGCGTCACTCAATCGAGCTCAGAGCTTGAAGACGGAGATCGGCCGCAGAGGGGGAGCGTGGGGCCGGTTTTGGACGGATATTTGCTGAATTGCGGTGCAACGCACCGTAAACCACATGCAGGATCACAGCCGAGATCTGGTCGCTCGTCGACCACTACCAGACAAAGGGGTGGTCATAACGAGATCAATTCCGCTGGGATTCGACTGCGTCGACGCGTGAAAGGAACGAGATGAGTACCATTCTGCTAATCGTTCTCGTACTGCTATTGGTCGGGGCCCTACCCGCCTGGCCCTACAGCTCAAGCTGGGGCTATTACCCCAGTGGCGGGCTGGGGCTGGTGTTGCTGGTTGTGCTATTGTTGGTGCTTTTCGGCAGAATCTGACGTGTGTCGCGAGCCGGCATGGTTCGCAGAGGGGGGCGCACTGGTGGGGCACGGGGCGAAAAAACGGTTTCGAAACTAAACAGAACTTACTTGGGAGATTGGGCATGAAACGCCTCATGACTTTCGTCGCAGCTTTGCTCCTGGTATTGCCGCTATCGGTTGGCTGCACAAAGGAGTCGAGCACCGAAACGACCAGGACCGTTGAGACGCCGGAAGGCGAGACTCAGGTCACGACCGAGACCACGATCGAACAAAGTGGCGAAAACCCGCCGCCGGTCAATCCATAACCTCAACACGCCGCCTGGCGCGACGTTCGCGTCGCAATTGCCGGCCACGGCGTTCTCGATACGGCCCGACAGCACGTTCGACGAGTTTCTGCCCCGCTCTCGACGTGTTCGCCGGGCCGCTTTTATGCGCTGGCAATCGCATGGGTCGAGCGAGCTGTGGCCCGCTCCTCATCCAGGCGTGCTGGCTGCAGAACTGGCGTTCTGGCGAAGTGGGGAGAGCGGTTTCCTTGTCCCTCTGCCCTTTTGGCTTTGACCTCGCATCACAGCCCTCGATGAGCTCGCGTCGGTGAGCTGGCGTCGCTGAGCTGGCGATCGCCACCCAGCCAAACCTGCTCGCGCCTGGAGGCCGTCGCGCCTACAGGCTGATGTGGGCCGAGATCGCTACGCCGAAACTACGGAGGCCATGCGCGCAAAAAAAGAGCGGGCAGCCTCCGCGAGGGAAGCCACCCGCTCTTAACCAACCACTCCGCGGACCTTCGCCGCAGTGATTTCCAAAATGCCGCTACGGCAGCGAACGTCGCGTGAAGCCCCCACTGATCAGGCTCAGGATGAACAGCACCAGAAACACGAAGAACAGGATCTTGGCGACCCCGGCGGCGGCCACATAAACGCTCGTGAAGCCGAGGATGCCCGCGACGATCGCGATCACCAAAAAAACCAGCGACCAGTACAACATGACTCTCTCCTTGCAGGCAAAGGTCGTCGAATGCAACCGTCGCCTGTGACGAAACGGTCGTCGGGCGACTGGCGAGGCGGACTACAAAGTCCAAACGATGGACGTGAGAAGTGCACTTGCCGTGCCAGGGGCCGTAAGTCGCGTAGCGGGCCAAGAAATCAGAGAATCCTGGCTCGAATCAGTCCGCGCCGTCGGTCTTTTCACCAACCGCCAGGGGGGTCGGCGTTTCGCCTGATCCTGGGGGAGCCAATCTGGACGGCGGCAGATCGATGCCTGGCACAAGTCGCGCGGTCTCGCTGGCCAGTTCTTCCAACCGAGAAAGAAGGTTTTCGAGTTCGGGCGGAGGATCAGCCTGCAACTCGAACGCCTTGCGGACAATTGCGATTCGATCGTCGACCGTCACGCTCGCTGCGCGTTCGTTCGAGCGGGAAACGGCATGTTCGCGATACGCCAACTGGCTCAGTAGAATCTGCACCGCGCCTGCGACCGGCGGACCGAGCAACAAGCCCACGAGTCCAAATTGCTCGGCCATCGCCAGCACGACAACAGCAACCAACAGGCCGTTGTAGCGGCGTCGATTGAAGAGCCGCGGCTCGACGAGCCATTCCATCAGTAACAACACGGCGACGGTGTACAAGATCGCGGGCAGGGCAGTCGCCCACCACGTGCCGCTGTTATCGAGAACCGCCAGGGGGGCGGTCAGCACCACGATGCCGGCAGCAGCGATGAACACCCCCACCCAGGGAAGCAGCCATGCCAGGCCCGCGACGAGCGCCGCGCAGGCCGGAAAACGCAAACCGATCAACCAGTAACCGGCCCCTAACATCCAGGCGGCACAGACGGCCTGCGCGACTTCGCTGCGTAGGTAGCTGCCGACCTCGTCTTCGATCTTGCGCCACAGGTTGCGAGTCCAGGCGCGCTGGTCGGCGGGGAGCAACGAAAGCCAGAGACGTTCAAAATGAATGCGATCGACAGACCAATAAATACTGATCACCAGCACCACGACCAGATTAACCATCGCGCCGAACAGCCCGAACGTCACGCCGACGGCGCCCTGAAATACCGCGTGCCCCCGACCATCGGTCATCGCGGCGTAGAGCTCATCCGGGGGCAGAAGTTGCTTGGCGATCGCCTTGCGAACCGGGTCGTTGAGCGTGGGCCAGGTCGTGGTGACATGCTCGTAGGCCCGGACTACGTCGTCGGCCGCGAGCTGTAGCTCCGCGAGGAACTGGCTACCAACGACGACAAACATTCCCCCCAGCGCGCAGAGCACCAGGACATAGGCCAGGGCCAGGGCCAGCGAACGCGGCAAGCCGTATTCGCCAATGCGGTCGACGACCGGCCGCATGCCGGCCGCCACGGCCAAAGAGAGCAAGAAAATCAGCACCGCCTCTTCGAGCTGCCAGAGCATAAGCAGCCCGACCAAGGTGGCGACCACGACAGCAGTCCCCAGCGCCAGGCGTTTCATCATGGTTCGTTCGCCAGTGACGGCTCGCGCTCCGCGGTCAGGGCCTTGTCGAGGTCGTGGGCCAGGGCCTCGATGCGTTCCTCGACGGTATCGGTACGGCCGCTCGTCGCCTCGGATTTGTCGCGGACGTAGAGTCGCACGTCCTGCACAAGTTGCTGCAACTGGTAGCGCAAGCGTCCACTGGCATCGCGAGTCGCGACTCGCGACGGTTCCAGCGCCTGACGACTCAACAGAAACCGCTCGAGCAGCAATTGCAGAATGGCGGCCAGCGGAATGGCCAGCACTGCACCGGCGATTCCCAGCAACGAGCCGAAGCCCGCGATCGCCAGCAACGTGACCAGGCCGTTGACGCCGACCGCGCGATCCATCACGCGTGGCACGAGCACATAGTTTTCGAGCTGCTGGATCACGACGGCGGCGACCAGCACCCAAACGAGCTTGCCCGGGCTGACTGACAGGGCGACGACTGCGGCCGGCAGGGCCCCCAGCGCCGGCCCGAAGATTGGCACCGCTTCGAGCACGCCCGCGATGGCAGCCAACGCCAATGGGGACGGCAGTCCGATCAGCCAATACGCCCCCAGGCTCATGACACCAACCATCAGGCACAAAATGCCCTGTCCGCGCACATACGCGCCAACTTTGCCCTGCATGCCTTCGACCAGCTCGCGCACTGTGTCGCGGCGTTCGGGCGAGACTGCAAAGAGCATGGCGCGTAGCGTGCGCTCGCTCAACAGCGACCAGTAAAAAGCCAGCAGCAACGTGGCCAGCGTGGCGAACAACCCACGGGCGATCAGGTCGCTGTAGTTGAGGGCCTGGGCCGCGGTCTCGACGGCGTCACCGGCGACTTCTTCCCGTTGGGCCAGACCTGGCAGGGTGGCCGGAATGCGGGCAAACATCCGGGCCAAAGGTTCGCTCGACACCTCCAGCAGTTGCTCGCGAGCGGCGGTATACGTGTCCGGAAGGCGATTGACCATGCGGCCGACCTGATCGGTGAGCGCCGGAACCACGGATACCGCAGCGACCAAACCGGACATCAACAGCGAGAGGTAAACCACCGCGACCGCGGAAGCGCGCGACAAGCCCAGCCGCATCAGCCGCACGACCAGCGGCTGCAGGGCCGTGGCGATGACGATGCCAGCGAACAGATAAAAGATGACCGACCGGCAAACATAAGCCAGGGCAAACGCCCCAACGACTCCCACGACGACCAGAGTGCCGACGAACACCCGGCCCATGAAGCGGCGGCGATCGAGCTGCACATCACTTTCCGCCATGGAGCAATCTCTTGGCGTTGGCCGCGGCGACGGACCAATCGTGTCGGGAACCGGCGGACTGCAAAAGCTCCGCGCGATAACGGCTTGCGAACCCAGCCTTAACCCCGGTGGGCGAAGGTTGCCGACAGGCCTTAGCGGGCCACCGGCCGTAACCACTGCACAACGAGCGGCATCGCGGCGCGCAATACCGTCGCCAGCAATCCGGTCAGTATAGCCAAGAAGCCAGAGGTGCGGGCTTGATTCGCCCGCGGAGAAGTTCCTTGCGCCGCTTCGCAAGTCGCTGGTGCGTCGGGGTTGGTCGGTGCAGGGGCGGCGCCCTTGCTGGCTGGGCGAGCAAGACTAGCGCTGGCAAACGCCAAGCCGGCCGCCAAACCGACGGCTGCCCAAGGAAAACGCCGCGTGAGTGCCCGCACGTCGGTTGCGGCCCGCAAATCGCGAGGCAAGTGGGCAAGCTCCTCCTTAATGGCCGCCTGAATCGCCACCATTTCGTCCTGAATGAGCTCGGTTTCACTGTGGCTCGCGCGCCGTCGCGAGTTATTCACGCGCGAGATTTGTTCGGACGTCGTCTCGTGATGAGTCGTGGTTGTGCTCATATTTCTCTCGCAAATGCTGACGGTTGCGACGAGCGACAGCTCGCGCCACGACGATCAAAAGCACGCCGGTGGAAAGTAGCAATCCCGCTCCCACCCCGAGTTCGCCGACCCAGAGGCGGCCGCCGGCCAGGGCGGCCAGACCGTGCGCCGCGCCGAGCAGGGCCAGAACCAGGCAAGTGACCAGCGCTGTCGTTACGAGCAGCGCGGCCATGACGCCGGCCAGTGACAGCAAGACGATTCTGCGGATGCGCAAGCGGACCCCATCTGCGCGGGCCGCCGAGTATTGCGCGAACAGCTCTCCGAGTCGTTGAAAATCGCCTAATAGCGGTTTCCACGGCTCGCGGGCGCTGGCGCGCTCGTCCGGTCGGATCCGACTCTGGTCGCCGGCACCGGCCGCGGAGCTCTCGACATCCGAAGGTGAGTTCAGGTCTGCCGAGAACTCCCCGCGACCGTTGGGCTGGTGAGTGCGGATCATGATCGGCGTCGCCAGAAGACGAGACCGAAGGCGAAACCGACGCCAGCGGCGATCAGCACGCTGCGCACAGGCTGGGCTTGAATCCGCCCTTCGATCGTCTCGCCAAACTCCCGCGCTCGGATTTTGCCTTCCGCCAACGCGTCGCTGGCCCGCTCGCGGAGTTCTTCAGCACGGTCGTAGGCGTAATCGCGGGCCGAGTGCCCCAGATCGGCCAAACCATCGCGAACGTCTCCGAGTCTCTCCTGGGCCGCCTCGGCGACGTTGCCGGCAGCCGTCCGCAGGCTTTGGCCAGCCTCTTGGCCACGCTGCACGGCGCCGCGCACGCCAGCACGCAAATCGTCGGCCCCCTCGCGGGCCGCGTCCTCGGCATCGCGAGCGTGCTCGCGGGCGTTGCGCATGTTCTGGTTCTTCATCGAGTTGGACATGTTGTGGCTCCTTCGGATCTTGGTGCACTCAGCGTGCCGCAAGACCAACGTCTTGAGTGTGAAAGCACGACGACCGTAAGCGGCGCCGTAGTTCTCTTGCGGACTTTGCAGTTAGCGGTGTAACTCTATTTGCAGGTCGCGTGCCAACGAGTTGAATTTCGGAAAAGCCACCGGGGGTGCGACATTCATCGGCCCAAAACAGACGATCCCATGCCAGCTTCGCAGAGCGGGCCCAGAGCTCTGGTTGGTCGGCGATCAGCCTGCGTCCGCTCAAATCACCATTCGCGTTCCGGGGCTTGATAATCGCGGCGCTACTAGCAGGCACTTTTCACGGTTCTGCCGGTCCTTCGTTGCACCTTAGGTATTTAGTGCAGGCGACGGCTAGCCGCTCTGGCGACCCCTGGTCGTTTTATTTCAAGGCACGCTGTTTGCGTCAGTTCAGTTTTGGTGGCGCGGAGTCGTCGCAGGCTTCGCGCCCCACTGACCTTTAGTCATCCCAGCCACGAAATTGCCGCCGTGTCCGACGTGCGGCGCGAGCGCGACTTTTCGCGGCAACTTGGAAAGGAAGAGTGAGCGATGCGAGTTGTGAAGTTCTTGATGGGCACTACGGTGCTCGCGATGGTCGCCGGGCTCGGTCTGCAAGCGGCCGATCCAGTTCGACCGGCCGATGCTGACCGCGAGACAGAAACCGTAACGACCGAGGGCGCGGCGCCTGCTCGCACCGTCGCCAAGGCGCGCCACTATCGGCTCAGCAGCCTGACGGGCATGCAAGTTCGCAACCCCAACGGCGAAGAGCTGGGCGAAATCGAGGACTACGTGATCGACATGCAAAGTGGGCGGATTTCTTACGTTGCGTTGTCGTTCGGTGGCTTCCTGGGTCTGGGCGACAAGTTGTTTGCCATTCCATTCAAGGCCATGAGCTTGCAGCGCGACGCCGACGACAACGACTACTTCGTGCTGGCCGTGCCGAAGGAGAAGCTGGAGAAGGCGCCCGGCTTCGACCAGGATCACTGGCCGAATGTGGCCGATCCGAAGTGGTCGCAAGAAATCGATCATTATTATCGCGATCACACGCCCAATAAGGTCAGCCAGCGAGCTGACCGCAAGCAGCGGTAGCTGGTGAGCCGAACGGGCCGCAATCCTGACGGCCACCTATGCTATCCAGAGATGCAGCACGCGGCCCGCCGACTCCAGCAAGTCGGTGGGCCGCTGTTCTTGTGCGCCCAGGCTTCTTTGGCCGGCCCTAGTGTTCCACATGCGGAAGCACGACGAGCGTTAGCCAGAAATCCTCGATCGCCCGCACCACCCGGATGAACTGCTCGAGATCGACGGGCTTGGTGATGTAGCAGTTGGCGTTCAGTTGGTAGCTGCGGAGCACGTCCTCTTCCGACTTGGAAGTCGTCAGCACGACGACCGGGATGCACTTCAGGTCGTCGTCGGCCTTGATTTCGGCCAGCACTTCGCGGCCGTCCTTTTTAGGCAGATTGAGATCGAGCAAGATCAGGTCGGGGCGCGGCGCGCCGGCGTGCGGTCCCTGACGCCTCAACACGGCCAAGGCCTCTTCGCCATCGCGGGCCACGACGAGGTTGTTTTTGACCTTCCCTTCGTGCAACGCTTCGAGAGTCAGCCGGACGTCGCCCGGGTTGTCTTCGACCAGCAGAATCTCGACTGCTTTACCCATCGTGGGTCTGCTCATATCGCGGCGCCCTGGTAGAGGAGCGCGGGTGCGTTCGGTTCCTGGTTCAGCCTGGCCGCGCGACGAGGAATCGTAAAGTAGAACGTGCTCCCCTGGCCGGGAGTCGACTCGACCCAGATGCGGCCGCCATGCCGCTCGACGATCTTCTTCGCAATCGCCAGGCCGATGCCGGTGCCGGGGAACTGTCCCCAACCGTGCAGTCGCTTGAAAATCATGAAAACCCGCTCCTGATGCTCGGGAGCGATGCCGATGCCATCGTCGCGCACCGAGAAACACCAGGAGTCACCTTGCTGCGTGGCGCCGACGTGGATGTGCGGCGCGTCGGCGGCGCCGAACTTGATCGCGTTGCTCAGCAGATTCTGAAACAACTGCATCAGTTGCCGGCCATCGGCGATGACCTTGGGCAGGGGGTCGCGCGTGACGGCCGCGCCGCGCTCGGTGACCGCGGCCTGCAAATTCAGCAGCGACTCGTCGACCACGGCCTCGATATCGACTTCGCTCAAGGCCAGCTCGGCGCGGCCCACCCGCGAATAGGCCAACAAATCGTTGATCAGCACTTGCATGCGGCGGGCGCCGTCGACGGCAAAATCGATGAACTCGTCGGCATCCTTGTCGAGCTTGTTGTGATAGCGGCGTTTCAAGAGCTGGCAGTAGCTGGCCACCATCCGTAGCGGCTCTTGCAAATCGTGCGAGGCGATGTAGGCAAACTGCTCCAGCTCGGAGTTGGAGCGCGCGAGGTCCGCCGCGTGCTTGCCGAGCGCCTCTTGCGCGGCATGCTGCTGCGTGACGTCGCGGGCGATGCCCTGCACGCCGATCGCTTTGCCTTGCCGCAGGATCAACCGGCTGTTAACCGCGACGGTGCAGATCGCCCCCTGCTTGGTAAGGATATTCAGCTCGTAGGGCTCGAAATGCTCATGCGCAAGCTTACGGCGGGTCATCTCGCGCGCCAGTGCCCGATGTTCGGGGGCGACGAGTTGGTCGACGGTCATCGCCAAGAGTTCGTCAAGGCCGTAGCCCGTGACGTGCAAGGCGGCCGCATTGGCCGAGAGAAACCGCCCCTGCAGATCGTGCGTGTAGATGATGTCGTTGGCGTTTTCGACCAGCTCGCGATAGCGCTCCTCGCTTTCGCGAAGTTCTTGTTCGGCACGCAACCGCTCGGCCAGCTCGCGCTCGAACTGGCCGGGCCCTCGAAAGGCCAGTTCGACGCGGGCGACGAGTTGCTTCCACCACTTCATCGACCTGACGCCTCGTGTCGTTGCCGGCCCCCAGGGCGCGCGCGTTGCCCGACAGACCGTCGCGGCGATCAACCACTCACGGGCTGCAACAGGTTCTCCAGCCAAACGCGCTTCATCTGCCGCACGACCGTCAGGAAGCGATCCAGGTCGACCGGCTTGGTGAGGTACGCATCGACCTGCAGTTCTTCGGCGCGCAAAAAATCCTCGTGCGCCGCCGACGAGGTGAGCACGATGACGGGAATGGCCGCCAGCTCGGCATCGTCGCGAATCACGGCCAGCAGATCGCGGCCATCCATTTTCGGCAGCGACAGGTCGAGCAGAATCAAATCGGGTCGCGGGGCGCGGGCAAACACGCCCCGGCGATGCAGGAACTCGCTGGCTTCTTGGCCGTCGAACAAGATCGACAGTCGATGTGGAATCCGACCTTCGGCCAGGGCCTCGCTCGTAAGCCGCGCGTCGCCCAAGTTGTCTTCGACCAGCAGAATCTCCGCGGGTCTTCCGATCGCATGATCGCCCATACCGTGTTGCCTTCTTACCCAGTTCCCAGGCCCGGTTCGTGCATCGCACCCTGCCAGCCCGCCGCGCTGGCCGCTACGACGCCGCGCGGCCGACGCGGCGCGCGACGGTTCACTCCCAGCCAGTATAACACGAGCTGTTGAACCGTTTCGACAAACCGTCCATGGCTCACCGGCTTGGGCACGTAGCTCACGGCCCCCAAGGCGTAGGCCGAGCTCACGTCCTGCTCGGCATCCGACGAGGTGAACACGACGATCGGCGGCGCCAGCTCGTCGGCCACGCGATGGGCATTGTGCATCACCGTGAGCACTTGCAGCCCGTTGAGCTTGGGCATCTTCAGGTCCAGCAGCACCAGGTCGACATCGGCCCCCCGGGTCGTGCGACGCTGGTCGGCCGTGCCGATCAGGTAGCGGACCAGCTCTTCGCCGTCGCGGGCCACGTCGACGCGGCAATTGATGTTCGCCTGGGCAATTGCCCGCCGAAACAGCTCTTCGTCGTTCCGGTCGTCTTCAGCCAGCAAGATGGTCTTGTGCGAGATATCCATGGGGCGAGAACTCCGTGGCGTTTGCCATACCCGCTGGGCCGTGTGCCGGCAAATCGAGCGGAGGCGCAAGGGTGAAGTAGAACGTGGCCCCGTGATCGACCGCGCCTTCTGCCCAGATGCGCCCGCCATGGCGCTTAACGATTCGCTCGACCGTCGCCAGCCCGACGCCCATGCCCTCGAAGTCGCTCTCGCGATGCAAGCGCTCGAACGGCGCGAACAACTTGTCGGCATACGTCATGTCGTAGCCCACGCCGTTGTCGCGTACGAAAAAGACCTCGGCTCCCGCGTCGTAGTAAGCGCCCAACGTGATTCGCGCATGAGAACGCGAGCGAGTGAACTTCCAGGCGTTGGCCAGCAAGTTCTCCAGCGCGATCCGCACCAGGACTGGGTCGCCTGTTGCATTGAGATGTTCCGCCAGCCGGCGTTCGACGTGCCGCTGGGGCTCGCGGCGTCCCAGTTCGTCGAAGATATCTTCACTCATCGCCCGCAAATCGAGCGGCACATGCCGTAGCGCCGCGTAGGGGAGCTGAGTCAAGCCGAGCAAGGCGTCGATCAATCGCGACATCTGCTCGCATGCCGCGCGAATGCGCCCCAGGTATTCCTGTTCGTCCTGGTTGAGGCGATCGACGGCCCCCTGCAGCAACAGATCGCTGAAGCCATCCATGGCCCGCAGCGGGCGCCGCAAATCGTGGGCGACGGTATAGGCGAACGCCTCCAATTCGCGGTTGGCCTCGATCAGCTCGCGGGTGCGATCTCGAACGCGCGATTCGAGTTCGGCGTTGAGCGCCAGCATTTGCTCGGCGACGCGTTGCCGTTCGACGGCATATTGCACGACGCGTGAGAGCAACGAGCCGTTCAAGTCGCGCTTGGGGACGAAGTCTTGGGCCCCTTCTTGCACGGCCGAGAGCGCGAGCTCGTCGTCGCCACAGCCCGAGAGGATGACGATCGGAGGTCGGGGCGCGGCCGCCTGCACGGCGCGAAAGGTCGCCAGACCTTCGCTATCTGGCAAAAACAGATCCAACAGCACAATTTCGACCGGACTTTCGGACAACTGAGCCAGACCGCTGGCCAGATCGCGCGACCAGTGGAGCGAGAGCTTGACGGGACAGTCGCCCAGTGCCTCGGCAACAAGGCGGGCGTCGCCCGCGTTGTCTTCGATCAGTAGGACTCGCATACAAGCGGCACGGTGGCTCGCCTTTCATCGAGCTGCCGGCAGCGTCGCTGGCGATCGGGGTCGACCGCCGTGCGGCGCACCGGCGGGGGAGCGAGATACGACTCTTCTCTGGCCCACCACAAGGCGAGTTCAGTCGCCGACCCCCACGTCCTCGTAGAGCGCTTGCACCATCAACTCGCTCTCGCGCCGCTCGTGTTCCTCGAAGTGCCGGCAGAACCGCTCGAAATCGGCGCAAATTTGCGGCACCCGCGACCGCGGCGTTTCGTGATACCGCACTTGGATCGCCCGTTCGGTCAGCCACAGCAATTCGGCATACAACTCGCGATGCTGTTCGCGCAGTCGTTGCGCCGGAATGCTGATCTGCGGCTCGGTCCAGACCGGATCCTCGAAGTAGCCGTAGGCTTCCTCGAGCGCGAAGTGCATCGCCAGGCGATCGCGCACCCGCTCGAGCAAGTCGACCATGGCGCGGGGCGTGTGGTCGCGCCAATAACCGCCACGTCGTCCGAGGTGATGGCGGGCGGCAGCCAACAGCCGATAGAAAGTGCGGTGATCCTCCTTGATCTCCTGCAGAAACGCCGGGTTCAAGGTTACCCGTGAGGTGCGATTCATCGGAGCCTCCGGCGATCCGCATCCCGGCGACACACGCCTGGCCCAGCGCGTCGGGGCACCGGATCGCGATCTAAAGCCACTCGCCGCCGGCAAGACGTCGTAACCAACAAGCCGCGGTTCGACGTCTAGCCCGAGTGGCCGGCCAATTGCGCCCTAATCGGAATCCTATGTCTGCTCGCGACGACGGTCAAGAAATCTCCGAACGCCGCGTAACACATTCTCTTGTAATAGTTCGTCAGCGAATCGTGACAGGATTCACAAAGTCGCAGACACTTGTGCATCGCATAACACTGCAGTTATGGGTTCACGTCGACCTCCAGCGCTTTCGTCAAGAAGCCGAGCGTGTCGGCCGCCTCGTCGATGAGTTTCGATGTCGGCTTGCCCGCTCCATGACCGGCCCGCACATCGATGCGAATGAGCACCGGATTGGGGCCTTTTTGTGCGGCTTGCAACGCCGCGGCGAATTTGAAGCTGTGCCCAGGGACGACGCGGTCGTCGTGATCGGCCGTAGTGATCAAGGTCGGCGGATAGCTAGTCCCGGGCTTGATGTTGTGCAGCGGCGAATAAGCGTACAGCGCGCGAAAGTCTTCGGCGTCGTCTGCCGAGCCGTAGTCGGATACCCAGGCCCAACCGATAGTGAATTTGTGGAACCGCAACATATCGAGCACCCCCACGCCAGGAAGGGTCGCGCCGAACAGGTCAGGACGCTGTGTCAGGCAGGCGCCGACCAACAGCCCGCCGTTGGAGCGGCCACTGATCGCCAACCGCGGGGTCGACGTATAACGTTCGCGAATCAGGTACTCGGCCGCGGCGATGAAGTCGTCGAAGACGTTTTGCTTGCGGTCGCGCGTGCCGGCTTCGTGCCACTCGCGTCCGTATTCGCCACCGCCGCGCAGGTTGGGCACGGCGTAGATGCCACCCATCTCCATCCAGACCAGCGACGACACGGAGAAGGAGGGCGTCAGCGAGATGTTGAAGCCGCCGTATCCGAACAGCAGCGTCGGATTGCGGCCGTTCTGCTCCAGCCCTCGTTTGGCGCTGATGAACATGGGCACGCGAGTGCCGTCGCGGCTGGTATAAAAAACTTGCCGAGTCTCGTAATCGGCCGGGTCGAAGAGCAGCTTCGGCTTGTGCACCACCTCGGTGCGGGCTGGCTCAATTTCGTAGCGATAGAGCGTGCCAGGCGTGGTGTAGCTCGTGAACGCGTAGAACGTCTCCTTGTCGTCGCGACGGCCGGTGAAGCCCCCCACGCTCCCCAGCCCCGGTAGGGCAAGCTCACGGTCGAACTTGCCGTCCAAGTCGAAGATGCGCACTTGGCTGTGCGCGTCGCGCAGGTAATGGGCGAAGAAGCGCTCGCCGACGATCGAGGCGCCTTGCAGCACGGCGTCCGACTCGGGAATGATCTCGCGCCAGTCGGCGCGATCCGGCGCGTCGAGCGAAACCGCGATTACGCGGTATCGCGGGGCGTTGGCGTCGGTCAGAAACCAGAACGTCGTGCCGTCGTTCCCCAAAAAAACGTATTGGGCGTCGAACTCGTTCAAGAGCTCGACGACCTCGGCATCCGGATCGGCCAGGTCCTTGTAGAAAACGTCGTTCTTGCGCTCGGTGCCGTGCGAAACGCTGATGATCAGGTAGCGACCATCTTCGCTGACCTCGCCTCCGAAGCCCCATTCCTTCTGGTCGGGGCGCTCGTAAACCAACTTGTCTTCACTCTGCGGCGTGCCGAGCTTGTGAAAGTAGAGCTTCTGATAGTAGTTCGAGCCGACGAACTCAGTCCCTTCCTGTGGTTCGTCGTAGCGGCTGTAGAAAAAGCCTGCGCTATCGCCGGTCCAGGCGGCGCCGGAGAACTTGACCCATTTCAGCAGGTCGTCACGATCCTGACCGCTGGCCACGTCGCGCACGCGCCACTCTTGCCAGTCGGAGCCGGCCGACGACAAGCCGTAGGCCAGCAGCTTGCCGTCGTCGCTGAGCTCGTAGCCCGACAGCGCGACGGTGCCATCGTCCGAGAGGGTGTTGGGGTCGAGCAACATGCGGGGCGCGGCCAGGTGCCCCTCGGCATTGAGCCCCGTCGAGACATACAGCACGCTTTGATTCTGCAGCCCGTCGTTGCGGGCGAACAAATAAACGCCGCCACGCTGCAGCGGCACGCCGACTTTTTCGTAGTTCCACAGCTCGGTGAGCCGGGTGCGCAGGTGATCGCGCGCCGGGATCTTTTCCAGGTACGAATTCGTGAGGCGATTCTCGGCCGCGACCCAAGCGCGGGTCTCGTCGCTGTCGGGATCCTCGAGCCAGCGATACGGATCGGCGACGCGAGTGCCGTGGTAATCGTCGACCTGGTCGCCGCGCCGCGCGGCCGGATACTTGAACGGGCCTGTTGAAGAATCGAGGTCGGCAGCTTTCGCTTCGGCAGGCGCGGCCGGCTCTTCGGCGATCGCTGCCGCGCTTGCGATCGCGCAGCCTAGCGCGACCACCATAACTCCGTGGACCAGACGATATCGGTGTTTCACGAATTGCATGACAAGCAACTTCCCATTCGAGTGGACGCGATCCTAGGTCGACGGCATCACCGCGTGCCGAGGATCGCCAGTTTGGGGGCGATTTTCGCCAGTCGGTCGTTCGATACCCGCGCGATCTGACCGGCAGTCTTGAGTTCCAGAACGTCTTGCAGCAAGCGCCGCGACTCGCTGCGAGTCAAATGGCTGACCAGTTCCTTGATGGCCGGAATAAATGCCGGGCTCATGCTGAAGCTGCGCAGGCCCATGCCATACAGTAGCAAAAAGGCCCGCGGATCGCCCGCCATCTCGCCGCACAAGGTGACCGGCTTGTTCGCGCGCCGGCAGGCGCGAATTACCTGGTCGAGCACGCGCAGCACGGGGGGACTGAGCGGCTGACACAAATGGCTGACCTTCGGATTGTCGCGATCGGCCGCCATCAAGTACTGCACGAGGTCGTTCGAACCGATCGAGACGAAGTCGACCACCTCGAGCAGATTGTCAATCGATACGGCTGCCGCGGGAACCTCGATCATCAGCCCGATCGGCACCGCTTTCCACGGCTTCTTTTGCCGGTCGAGGGTGCGGCCGGCGCGGCGGACCATAGCCCGCACGCGGCGGATTTCTTCGAGCGTGGTGATCATGGGAAACAACAGCCGTACGTCGAACTCCGGCCCGTCGCCGCTGTCGCCGGCGGCCGCGCGCAGCACGGCGCGGATTTGCGCAGCGAAGAACTCGGGGTGCTCGAACGAGAGCCGGATTGAGCGCCACCCCAGAAAGGGGTTCGCCTCGCGACTGTGTCCCAGGTAGGGGATGGTTTTGTCGCCCCCCAGGTCCAGGGTGCGGATCGTCACGCGACGGTTAGGGCTGGCCTCGATCACCTCCCGGTACGTCGACACCTGCTCTTCTTCGTCGGGGACGTCGTTGTGTGCGAGAAACAGATACTCGGTGCGGTACAGCCCCACGCCGCTCGCCCCCATCGTGCGGGCCGTGGTGGCATCGGCCAGATGATTGATGTTGGCCAGCAACTCGACCGCTTCGCCATCGGCCGAGACCGCGGGCTGATCGCAATTGGCCGCCAGCGAATCCTTGAGGTGAACGAACTCCCGTTGCAGCTTGCGATAGGCGCTGGTGATTTCGGGGCTGGGATTGACGATCACGTGTCCGTCGCGGCCGTCGACGATCACCGTGTTGCCGTTGTGCACCTGCCGCAGGATGCCGCGCACGCCGGAAACCGCCGGAATACCGCGGCTGCGCGCCAAAATGGCAGCGTGACTGGTCGTGCCGCCGGTTTGCGTGATGATGCCGGCGACGGGCCGGTCGCCGATCGCCACGACTTGCGACGGCAGCAGCTCGTCGGCGATCAGGATGAGCGGTCCCGAGATCGACTGGCTCCCCGGCTTAAGCACCTCGGTCAGGTGCGAGCTGAGGCGCACGATGACGTCGCGAATGTCGGCGAGTCGCTCGCGCAGGTAGTCGTCGTTGATGCGGGAGAAGATTCGCGTGTATTCGTCCAGCAGGCGCCGCAGGGCCGCTTGCGCCGGCTGCCGTTCCTTGACGATCCAGTGTCGCACGCGCTTGGTAAAGGCCGGGTCGTGCAGAATGGTGACCTGGCTTTGAAAGACGCCGGCCTCGACTTCACCGACCTGGCTGGCCACCTTCTGGCCCAGGGCCCGCAAATCGTCGGCCGTTTTTTGACAGGCGCGCTCGTAACGAGCGACCTCGGCGTTCACTTGTTCAGAGTCGAGTTGCTCGCCTTCGCGAGCGACGAAGATCTCATGAATGACGTACGCCGTGCCGACGGCCACACCAGGCGAGACTGCGATCCCCTTCCGCATGGTCGAAATGGTACCGCTCAACCGGCACAGTGGCAACGAGAAGGGACCGATCGAGCCGCCGCACGCCGCGCCGCTCGGGGCCCGCGCGAGCCACGTGTTATAATTCCTGAGCACCGCTCCGGTGTGTCGAACTCTCGAGTTTACCGAATCGACGAGGGGCGCTGCAGCCCGATCAGCACGATGAAACCGATTTCTGATTGCGCGCTATCGGCTATCGCCTGGCGGCAGGGTAATCCACTGCCACTGCGGCTATCGATGCGCATTTTTGTCGTCGCGCTGTTGACTGTTGCCAGCGCTTCGCCGGCCGACGCCGCTGAAGCCGCGCGCGTCGAGTTCGACATCGTCACCGACAGCAAGGTCGGCCCCGATGCCGTCCGCGACTGGTACCAGCTCTTCTCCGAATTGAAGGTGCGACAAGCCGACTTCCATGGTGCGCGCGGCGCGCAAGCCCTCGAGATCGAAGCCATCGGACGAGGTCCTTCGGCCTACGTCGTTCATGGCCAGTTGACGGCGCGGCGCGAGCTGCTCGTTCCGGGAGCCCGTTTCTCGCTTTCGGACCGAGGGCGGTTGGCCACCTGGATCCAGCGCCTGGCAACCGACGGCCCCGAGGCGCTGGCCGACAATCGCTCAGGCGCGTTCGGCTTGCCGGCCTCGACTCTCGACAAGCTCCGTCGTCGGCTGGCGAGTCCCTACCACAAATCCACGGCCGGTCGGTCGCCGGGCGAGATCGCCGACGAAATTGGCGACGCGCTCGATCTCGAGATAATCGGCTCCACGGCAGCCAGGTCGCTGCTCGATCGCGGCGAGCCGCTGACCGACGAGCTGCAAGGTCTGGCGGTCGGAACTGTTTTGGCGGCGACCTTGCGCTCAAGTGGCTTGGGTTACGCACCGCAACGCAGCGACGCGCGACTGCGCGTGGCCTTGCTCTCCGTCGAACCCGCGACTGAACCGCCGGTCGAGATCTGGCCCGTCGGCTGGCCGGCCGATGATCGCCGCCGCGAGCTCGTTCCCAAATTGTTCGAGTTTCTGAATGTCGAGATCGACGGCATCTCGGTCGGCGAAGCGGTCGCGAACATCGCGCCGCGCCTCGAAGTGCCGGTGCTGTACGATCGCGCAGCCTTGGCGCGGCATGACATCGATGTGAACTCCGTGGACGCGGCGATCCCCGCCAAGCGGACCAGCTATAGCCTGTTGCTCAACAGGCTGCTGTTTCAGGCGCGGCTCAAATACGAACTGCGCGTCGACGACGGGAATCGTCCGTTTGTTTGGATCACGACGATCAAGAAGTAGCGACAGTCAAGCGGGAAAGAGTCGCGCCACGCATTGGGCCCTGGAGCAAGCCGGCATGTTCTCTGGAGAAGCAGTCGCCGCCACACTGGGCAAGCTGGGCATCACGCACGTCGTCTGGTTGCCCGACTCGGCGCTCGGCCCCTGGGAGGATGCGCTGGAGGCCAGCGCCGTGCGGTTGGTGCGCGTCTGTCGCGAAGGTGAAGCCTGGGCCGTCGCGGCCGGTCTGTACGTGGGGGGCGCGCGCCCCTTGGTGATGATCCAGAACACCGGCCTGTTTGAATCGGGAGACGCGCTGCGCAACGTGTTGTTCGATCTGCGCGTGCCGCTATACGCCCTGATCGGCTATCGCAGTTATCTCGTGCCCAACTCACCCGACACGGCCAAGCGCTTCACCGAACCGATTCTGCAGGCGTGGGGGCTCGATTGCATTCTGCTCGAGCGCCCCGAGAGCCTGGCGGAGCTCGTCAAACACTATCAAGCCTGTCAGGCCGAGGGGCGTGCCGGCGTGGCCCTGTTGGCGGAAGGAAAGATGTAATGATGTCCCAGCACTCGCCCTCGAAGGTCGCGTGTGAGCCGAACGCGCATCTCCGCATGCCGCTGGTGCCGGCGCTGGAAGTCCTCCGCCACGAGCGACGCGATGACGAAGTGGTCGTCACTTCGATGGGTTCGGCCCGCGAATGGCCGCGGCTGTCGCGGCACGAGCTCGACTTCCATTATGTGCCCTCGGCGATGGGGCAGGCCCAGTCGTTGGCGCTGGGGATTGCGCTGGCGCAACCCGGGCGGCACGTGATCGCCATCACCGGCGACGGATCGCTCCTGATGAACCTCGGCTCGCTGGTGACGGTTTCGGCCAGTGGGGCCACGAATCTCACGATCGTCGTGCTCGAAAATGGCATCTACGAAGTGACCGGGGGGCAGCAAACTGCCGCTGCGTCCGGCGGCTTGGCGCCCCGACGGGTCGATTTCGCCGTATTATCGCTGGCGGCAGGCATCCCGTCGGCCAGGCGGTTTCACGACCTATCGCAATGGCAAGAAGGTGCCCGGCTGGCGCTCCGCCTGCCCGGGCCGCGAGTGATTGTGCTCTCGGTTTCGCCGGTCGACGACTACGAGCTGCCGATGCCGACACCGGCCATGCTCGAGCGGGTGGCCAAGCTGCGCGCGGCGCTCGCGAATGCATAAAGCGTTGATGAGCCAGATCACTTCTTGATCGCGTCGGCTTCGGCTTTCACGGCGCGCACGATCGTCTCCTCGACCTCCGGCGCCCAAGGGCATGGCAGTCCGTAGTAGACCATCGCCCCGCCCCCTTCGTAGCCTCCTTCGGCCAGCACGCGGCGCGAAGGAATGTAGGCCATCACATCGTTCGTATAGCCGGCGATGAAGGCGGTCTTCGGCTCCAACTCGACCTTCAGTCGCAGCGCGTAGTCGACGACCACCTCGCCGCCGAGGGTGACAAACAGCAAATCGGGATCGAGCCGCCACGTCTGCACAGGATATGGATACGTTGGGGAGAGCGGCCGACCGGCATCGATCTGCCCCAATAGTTGCCGCGCGCGGCTGGCGATGTAACGGTCGTTCGACTCCGCCTGGCTGGCCAGCTCGTCGCGCGTGGGGAGTTGCCCAAAGGGGATCTCGATTTCCCGATACTCGACGGCCAGCGGTCCGCGCACCGGCTTCGTCTCGCCGGCCAGCGTCGCTTCGACCGCCGCGGCCAACCGCTCGCCGTAGCTGCGCGCCAGATCGACCGTGCGCCGCGGCAGCGGATTCTGATCGGCGCCACAACCCGCGAAGAACAGCGCGGTCGCGCCGGGGTGGGCTGCTTCGAGCTTCAGTTGCGCGAAGCCTGGGTAGTCGCCCGACCACTCGTAGGACGACAGCGTCGTCGCATGACAGGCATAGCCGAACAGCACGGCGTGCAACGCGCCGGTATCCAACCGATGGACCGCCAACACCGGGACGCTGTGATCGACCGGACCGCGCAACTCGCCGCGCTCGCGCAGCTCGGGCACCTCGGCCTCGCTGTTGTTGCGGCGATTGACCGCGAAATCGGCCGTCCCTTGGGCCCACGCGACGCCCGCGGGGCGCAAATCGTCGACGGCCGCGGCCACGGCCCCCGCCAGTTTGGCGGGCAACGCTCGGCTGTAATCGCGCGCGCGCTCGGCCTGCTCGTCGTCGAGAAAGTACATCGCTCGCAAATTCTCGCCGACGACTGGTCCCGTGTGCGTGTGCGAGCAGCAGAGGGCCACGCGCTCGGCTGGCAGCCCGGTTCGCTTCTCGATCTCGCGGCGGATCGCGAGCGAGAAGTCGCGATCGATGCCGACCAGATCGAGCGTGACCACGGCCACGCGTACGCCGACGGTATCTTCCAGCACGAGAGCCTTGCCCCACAGGTCGATCAGCGTACCTTCGGAGGGTTGATTGCGCGAGGCGTAGCCCGACATCCACATCGACTCGGTGGGCGTGATGTTCACCTTGGCAGCGCCGGCGCGCCAGGTGGACTGCTCGGCAACGGCAGTCACCGGCACGAGCATGCTGGCGATGAGAACGAGCAACAGGAGCGCGGACCCAGCGCCGCGTCGAGCGGTTGGCGCGGCAACGGTACGTCTCGCGAGGTGATCAAGGCAAGTCGTGATCCAATTCCGCTCGTGGCGTGCCGCATTCATAACAAACCTCCTGCTGCGGAAATCTCTCGGTTGGCTCGCTAGCCCGGCGCAAGCAGCGTGCGAAACCGCTCGATCACCATGGACTCTTCTTCCGGGGCGAGGCAAAACGGATCGAGCCCGACGAGGCCGCGATCGGCGGCGGCCTGCGCGACGAAGATCGGCGGCTCGCCGGCGGCCAGTCGCCGCACAAGCTCAACGGCGCAGATGCCCGCCTGTTGTTGGTCGATCGCCAGCAGCACGTGCGGCCAGAGCCCCGCGCGTGCCGTCAGGCTGACTCGCACGCCGGGCAATCCGGCGAGCCCCTTCGCCAGCCGCGCGGAGGCTGCCGCATGCTTTTCGATTTCGGCCGCCTCGTCGAGAGCCAGAAATCGCTCGAGCGCAACGGCCAGGCCGACGAGCTCCTCCTTGCCGACTTTCAGGCCGCGGCCAATTCCATGGTTCGGCACGCCCCGCGCAACAACCGCCGGATCGATCAGCTCACTCGGCGGGTTCCATAGTTCGGGAAGGAAATCGAGGTCCAACATCTGCAGCGCGGCCGACGAGATCAACTCGCGCCGCCCGCAGAGGATGCCGGTCGTTTGTGGTCCGCGCAGTCCTTTGCCGCCACTGAACGAAACCAGGTCGGCGCCGGCATCGATGAAGGCGCGCAGATTCGCTCGCGGAGGTAGCGCGGCGGCCGCGTCGACAATCACCGGCAGCTTATGGCGATGGGCAACGTCGATCACAGCCACTAGATCGAGCGGCGAAAAACCGACGCAAAATGCCACGGCCGCGGTCCGCGGGCCGATCGCCGCTTCGATCTCCCACGGCTGCGGATCGCGGGTGCGCTCGGCCAGACCGACTTCGACCAGCTTGGCCCCGGCCGCGCGCAACGCGTGGTCGTAACCATTACGATGCGAGCGCGCGATAATGATCTCGCTCGGAAAGCTGGTGCCGTCTGGCGCCGTCGTGTCGGGCAAACGATCGATGCGGGCAAAATCGTGACCGGCCAGGCAGGCCGCGGCAGCCAGCGTCAAGCCGGCCGCGGCCCCGGAAGTGACGAGCGCGGCTTCGGCTCCCGTGGCCGCGACAATCCGTTTCGCCACGGCGTCCTGCAACTCGTCGATCGGCACGAAGCCCTGCGCGGCTGCGGCCATGGCTGCGGTGACTTCGGGGTCCATCCGCGAGCCCCCTAGCCGGGTGAGGGTGCCCGCCGCATTGATGCCGGGGCGCAGGCCAAGCTGCGTGTAGACGTTCTGCGGAAGTTCGCGGCCGGTCATACGAGCGATTCTGTCCGGCGATCGCACCCGACGCAAGCAACGGCGTCTAACCCGCAGCGAACTCGCGATTGTCGCGATGCTTTCTGAGCACTCGCGCAATCGGCGAGCCGCTCAGATCTTCACTTCCCAGCCCGGCGCGTACTCGCGCGACCATAGGGCTTGCTGATCGCTGCCACGATCGTCGGCGAGTTGCTTCGTCGCCGAGTCGAGATTCACCGTGCGCCCCGTGCGGTAGGCAATGTTGCCCAAGTGGCACAGCAGCGTGCTTGAGACCCCTTCGTCGATGGGGGCTTGCAGCGCATCGCCCGAGCGGATCGCCGCGCAGAAGTTTGCCAGGTGCTCCGGTTCGCCGCCGGTGAGCTTGACCTGCGAGACTTGCTTGCCGTCGCGATCGAGAATCTCGTAGCTCGAGCCGTCGAGCGTGAGCGTCCCCTCGTCGCCGTAGAATTCGACGCCAAAGTCGCGGCCGCGGCCACCGTGCCGATGCCAGGTGCGGTGTTCCCAGTGGATCAATCGTTCGTCGTGCCCTGGCTCTCCGTAGCGAAAGGTCGCCAGTTCGGTATCGGGGGTCTGTTGATCGTCGTCGAAGTAGACCTTGCCGCCGCCGCAAACAACTTCGCGTGGGCAGTCGACCTGCATGCCCCAGCGGCAAAGATCAAGTCCGTGGATGCCGTTGTTGCCGAGCTCGCCCGTCCCCCAATTCCAGAACCAATGCCAATGATAGTGAATCACGTTGTCGCGATACGGCTCACGGGGCGCAGGGCCTTGCCAAAACTCGTAGTCGAGTCGAGCGGGGGGATCGACGGCGCGGCCATGACCGATCGAGGGGCGAATGCTCGTGATCCACGAGCGCGCCATCCGCACGCGGCCGAGGTCGCCGGCGTGCACGCGCTCGATCGCCTGGCGAATCTCTGGCGAGCTGCGGCGCTGCGTGCCGAGCTGCACCTGCCGGTCGTACTTCACTGCGGCCGCCACCATCAGTTCTCCCTCGCGCGGGTTGTGGCAAGCCGGCTTTTCGACATAGACGTGCTTGCCGGCCTGGCAGGCCAGCACCGTGGCCGGTGCGTGCCAATGATCGGGGGCGGCGATCACCAGTGCGTCGATGGCCGGATCGTCGAGCACCCGGCGAAAATCCCCTTCCGCCTTGGCCTGTTGTCCACGCTCGCTCGACAAGGCCGCCACGGTGCGGGCGGCCACCTCGCTGTCGACGTCGCAAATCGTGGCGACTTCGACCCCCGGTTGCTTGGCGAATGCCAGTGCCAAGGCATGGCCCCGCCCGTTGGTCCCCATCACGGCGATCGCCAACTGATCGTTGGCCGAGCAGCGGCGCGAGCCGAGCGAATCGGTGGACGTCGCTTCTTCGGCGGCCGAGGCGCGGCCGCGCAACAGATGCGCCCCGCCGGCAACGGCCAACGAACCGAGCAAGAACTCGCGGCGTGGTAGGGAAGCGGACATGCCGAGGTTCTCCTTAGGTTGAACGGTGCTCTGGTCGGTTAGGTTGCGAAACGGCAGTGAAATCGCGAATAAGAGTAACCAATGGCGATTCTCGGTCGCCGGCTTGCAGCACGCAAGCGTTCACGCCGCGCGCCCGGTGGGTACCATGGTGTGTCAGTCGACGTCCGCAGGTGCATGGTCGCAAATCGCCCAACTTCACGCGCGGGGCATCCGCCAGGGCCGTGGGCGAAATGACAGGCAAACCCTACAATAACGCGACCCACCGCCGGGCACCCCAAGCGCCCGAGGGCCGCCAAGTATCCCCCCGCCAGCCGAGCCCGGCATGACCTGGTTGATATCGCTGCTGACTGGACATCGTCGCCTGGTGCTGCTGGGAGTGGCGGTGCTTTCGGCCGTCTCGCTGTACGGGCTGACGCAGCTCAAATTCGACGACGATCCGCGGAACTTCTTCAAGACCAACGACGAGCAATTCCGGCGGCTCGAACAGTTGTTCGCCGACTTTGGCTCCGACGACAACGACTGTGTGCTGGTGGTCGAGGCGCCGCGGATTTTCGATCCGGCGACGATCGCCGCCCTGGATAAGCTGGTCACGGCCTGCCGCGAGATCGAGGGCGTCGACCAGGTGCTGTCGCTCTTCGACGCCCGCCGCGATGGTCCCGGCCGCACGATGCTGCCGCTGATTCCCAAGCCTGGTTCGGCCCCCTCGGCCTACGACCGCGCCGAGCAGCGGGCGATGAACAACCCGTTGGCGGCCGGTCAGATCATCTCCGAGGACGGTCGGACGACGCTCGTCGTGGTGCGGCTGGCCGGGCAAAACCTCGGGCTCGAAGAGATCGCGCCCGTGGTGCACGAGTTGCAGCGCGTCAAGGCGGAGTTGAGCAGCCCCGATTGGCAGGTACGGCTCACCGGCGTGCCGGCGATCCGCTACGAGATCATTAAGAATGTCGAAGACGGCATGCTGCGCTTCAATCTTGTCGCCGCCGTGCTGTCGACCGTGCTGGCCTGGATTCTCTTTCGACGGGCTAGCGCCGTGGTGATCGTGATGGCCGCGCCGCTCGTCGGTTCGCTGTGGGTCACCGGTCTGTTGGAGCTCTCGGGGATCTCGATCAACGCTCTGACCAGCGTGGTGCCGACCCTGGTGCTGGTCATCGGGCTGACCGATTCGGTGCACTTCCTGGTCGATATCCGGCATTGGCGCGCGTCGGGGCTCGATCGCCGTTCAGCGGCTATTGCCGCGGTGCGACGGGTGGGATTGGCCAGCGGCCTGACCTCGGTGACCACGGCCATTGGTTTCTTGTCGCTGGCCGTGGCGCGGGCCGACATCATCCGCACGTTTGGGTTGTCGTGCGCCGCCGGTTCGGTGCTGACGTTTCTGGCCGTGATCACGTTGGTCCCCATTCTGGCTTCGACGCGTCTGGGTGATTGGATTCTGCTGCCCGAGACCAAGCGATCCGACTGGGCCAGCCGCTGGTCGCTGGGGGTCGTCGGCTGGTCGCTGCGCTATCCGCTAGTGGTGGGTACGGCCGGGTTGCTGCTGACGGCGCTGTTTACCTGGCAGTCGCTGCGTCTGCATCCCGATTCGTGGTTGGCCGAGAATTTGCCGATCGGCTCGGAGAGCGCCGCGGCGCTGGAGCACTGCGAAGAGGTGTTTGGCGGCATCGGCTACGTCTATGGCATCGTCGAGTGGCCCGAGTCGCTCGAGCTCGGTTCCCCCGAGACCCTGGAAGTCGTCCGCGAGGTCGAGACGTTGTTCCGCGAGGACAGCCGTGCGCGCAATCCGCTCTCGATCCTGGGGCTGCTCTCGACCTTGCCCGAGGCTGGCCGCGGCCCACAACAGGCTTTGAAGTATCTCGATCGCGTGCCGGCCGACGTGCGCCGTCGTTTTGCCGACACCGAGCGGCGCCGCACGCTGGTCTGTGCCCGCGCGCCCGAGGTCGGCTCGGCGATTCTGCTGCCGCACTTCGACGCCCTGGAAGCCAAGCTCGACGGCGTGGCCCGCCAGCATCCCGGCTTCGAAATCTCGTTCACCGGGAGCATCGTGGTCGCCAACCGCAACATCAACCGCATGATCTCCGACCTGGGGAGCAGCATCGGTTTGGAAACCGTGGTGATCTGCCTACTCATGACCTGGGCGTTCCGTTCGTTCGGGCTGGGTATTGTCAGCATTCTGCCGAACTTGTTCCCACTGGTCGCCGTGGCGGCGATGATCGTCTCGCTCGGCTGGCCGCTGCAAATCGGCAGCGTCATCGTGTTCAACATCTGCCTGGGGCTGGCGGTCGACGACACGATCCACGTGATGACGCGGTTCCGCCGCGAGTTGGCGCGCGATGGCGACGCCCACGCCGCGCTGATGCGCAGTTTTGCCGGCGTTGGACCGGCCATCTTGACCACCACGGCCATTCTGTTAGTTGGCCTGGGCTCGGTTACCATCAGCCGAGTGCCCGCCTTGCGGCTCTTCGGGCAGTTGTCGTGCGTGACGCTGTTTGCGGCGCTAGTTGCCGAATTGGTGCTGCTGCCGGCCTTGGTGCAGTCGTTCATGCGCTGGCGGGGCTTGGGCGCCGCCGTGCCGGCCGAAGCGAGCGACACTGCGAACGAATTGCACGAGGTCGTGCGACCGAACTCAGTCGCCGGCGCCTAGTATTTCCCGGGGTGTGATCTCTCCCGCGGAACGGCGCACGCAAACTCTTCCCAGCTTACGCCGGCTGCCGCGCGCCGGCCGGGCGGGGCACCGTTCGTTCATGCGCTAAGCCCGGAAGGGTCGATAGGAGATTCCAAGGGGTCTCCCCGCGTTGGAGGGATTCGGCGCTTCGACTTCCGCGTCTGTGCACGCCGCGCGTAGCACACAGCAGGGACGTTGTGATGCTCGTTCTGATCAGCGATTTGCATTTGACCGACGGTTCGAGCGGCGCGACGATCTCGTGCGGCGCGTTCGAAATCTTCGCCGAGCGGCTGCGCGAACTGGCCTTGGCCGCCTCGCGGCGCGCCGACGGGCGCTATCAGCCAATCGAAACGATCGACGTGCTGTTGCTCGGCGACGTGCTCGATCTGATTCGTTCGACGCGCTGGACCGATCAAGAGCGCGTGCGCCCCTGGAGCGACCTGAGCTCGTCCGAGAGCGCCAACTTCATCGGGCAGATCACCAACGACATCCTTGCGCAGAACGAGCCGTCGCTGCGCATTTTGCGGTTGCTGACCGAAGCGGGCGCCATGCGTTTGCCGCCGGCCGACTCGCGCGGGCGCCCTGCGACCAGCGGGGAGCAACAGCCGGTCGAAGTTCGCTTGCACTACCTGGTGGGCAATCACGATTGGATGTTTCACATCCGCCATCCGCGCTACCATGCGATTCGCCAGGCGGTGGTGCGACAGATGGGGCTGGCGCACAACGCCGAAACACCGTTTCCGCACGATCCCAGCGAGAGCCCCGAATTGCTCGAGATGTTGCGCCGGCACAAGGTGTTTGCCCGGCACGGCGACCTGTTCGACCCGTTCAATTTCGAGGGGCATCGCGAAACCAGCAGCCTGGGCGACGCCATCGTCATCGAATTGTTGAATCGCTTCTCGGCAGCCTGCGCCACGGAACTGGCCAACGAATTGCCCGACGCCACGCTGGCCGGCCTGCGCGAGTTGGACAACGTGCGCCCCGTGTTGTTGGTGCCGGTCTGGATCGACGGGTTGTTGGAGCGCACTTGCCCGCTGCCCGAGCAGCGGCTGCGCGTGAAGCGCGTGTGGGACGCGCTGGTCGATCGCTTTTTGGCGATGCCGTTTGTGCGCGAGCGCGATACCTGGCGCCCCAACGACCTGGTCGACGGACTGAGCAACGCCTTGCGGTTTAGCAAGTGCGTGTCGGTACGCTGGGGGAGCGATCTGCTGAAGTGGTTCCATAGCTGGCGGGGGGATGGCGACGCGTCGTACTTTCAACACGCCCTGGCCGAGCAGGATTTTCGCAATCGCCGGGCCAAGTACATCGTGTATGGGCACACGCACCACGAAGAAACCGTGCCGCTCGACGCCAGCTACGCCGACGGCTACGTGCTCAACCAGATGTACTTCAATTCGGGGACCTGGCGCCGCGTGCACCGGCAAACGAAGCTGGCCCCCAACGAACACGAGTTCATCGCTACCGACGTCATGACCTATCTGACCTTCTTTCAGGGTGACGAGCGCGGCGGACGCCCGTTTGAGACCTGGTCGGGCACGCTGGCAATCGGCCCTTCGGACCACGCGGTTTATCGCATCGACGCGCGGAGGGAAGATGCCTCGACACAATCAGTTTCACCATCAGCCCTACCTGGACACGGCCCCCACTTCGCCCCACGAGTTGCTGCACCCGGCCGGGTATCCGTCGACCGATTCTGATGCCTTCCGGCGGCGGATGCGCAACGTCGGCCGTGCGATGACGGCCGCCGGCGTGCAGGCGATCTACCTGGCCCATGGCACATTTGTGGGGGCCGACGCCATGGGGCTGTTTGCCGACCTGGGCCGCTTCGTGCCGCAATTGGGCGACACCTGCCGCCGGCTCGCCAAGCAGGCGGTCGATGCGGTCGTCGGCGACGTCGGCAACTACACGCCGCAATACGCGGCGCTCTTCGAACGGTCGTTGGCCGGCGACGAAGGTCCCACGATTCCCGTGCGGCTCTTCCATTGGTCGAGCGAGAATCACCATCTCGGCCGGGCCGACGGCGCGGTGCGCTTGATCGACGAGCTGGCGTCGCTCGAGCTCGAGCGCGGCGCGCGCATCTTGCTGTGGGGACATAGCCATGCCGGCAACGTCTTCGCGCTGGTGACCAACCTGCTGTCGGGCGATCAAGCGGCCGTCGAGCAGTTCTTCGACGCGGCGCGAGTTTACTATCGCTGGCCGCTGTTCGGCTGCATCGACATTCCGCTCTGGCAGCGCGTCGAACGGTTGCTGCTCGAGGGCCCCAATCCGCTCGACGGCATCGACCTGGACATGGTCACTTTCGGCACGCCGATTCGCTACGGTTGGGACACGGCCGGCTACGCGCAGTTGATGCACTTCGTGAATCATCGCCCCGCCGCGGGCTTGCCGCCGTATCGCGCGCCTTTTCCGCCGGCCCCCGAGCGGGTGCTGGCCGCGGCCGACGGCGATTACGTGCAGCAGTTCGGCATCGCCGGCACGAACTTGATGCCGAGCGTCTTCGCCTGGCGCAGCTGGTGGGCCGACAATCGTCTGCGGCGGTTGTTCGAGCCGGAAGTCTCGCCCATGGGGTTCGCCGAGCGGATCGGTTTAGGAGCTCGCGTGCCAGCCGAGGGGACGACGCTGCTGGTCAACTACGGCGAGCCGAGCGGCAATCTCGGTCAGCACCTGCTGGGGCACGCGGTGTACACGCGGCAAGAGTGGCTGTTGTTCCACGCCGAAGAAGTCGCGCGGCATTTCTACGGGCTCGACGCGTGAGAGCGGCTTTGGCCGGCGCGCTCTTCGTGGCGCCTGGTTGCGACCGTTGTGCCTGAGTTAGAACATCCGCTTCAGGCGGCTGACGATCGTCTCTTCGCGGGGCTGCGGCGTGCCGCCTTGCACGAAGGTGCGCCAGGCGTCAACGTCGTTGCCGTAGTTCTCGCCGGTGATCTCTTCGAGACTCTCCATGGCCCGGCGCTGCACGGCCGGGTTGGGGTCTTCGAGCGCCACGCCGAGCGACGGCACGCCGCCGTTGTCTTTGGCCTTGCCCAGCGCCCGGGCGGCGGCGAGGCGGACGTCGAGATTGGTTTCGCTCGAAAGCGTTTCGCCCAGCACCTTGGCGGCGTCCGCTCCGCCGTGCTGGCCCCAGGCCTCACAACAGGCGATGCGGATTGTTTCATCCGGGTCTTGCAGCCCGGCATAGAGCAGCGAATTGGCGGTCAGCGTTTGCACGCCGCCCAAGGCCAGATACATCTCGCGCCGCACGAAGGGGCTTTGTTCGGCCGCCAGATCGGTGGCAATTTTTCGCGCGAATTGTTCCTGCTCGGCCGCCGGAGCCTTGGGGATCTTCTTGGCCAACTCGCGCATCTGGTCGATGCGGTCTTCGGCCGTGGCCATCAGCTCTTCGGGCGTTTTCTCTCGAAAGGGGGGCCATTTGCCGGTCGTGGTGTACTTGAACTTGTTGCCGGCGCAACCCGTCGTCAGCGCAGCCGCGAGCAGCAAACCGCAGAGCGGCCACCAGCGACGGATAGCTTTAAACACGCAGCGCGACAAGAATCAGACTCCGCGAACGCGGCAGACTCGATGTGCATACGCCGATCCTCCGGCGCGGAGCACCGGCGATCGGGGCAGGACTATAGTCAAACCAGCGCCGCCGACCAAGACCTTTCGGCGGCAATCCTGGGCGAGGGCACCCCCTAGGCAAGCTGCTACAATGTGCAGCCAGCAGGTCAGGCCCTCAAAAGGAAGGTTGCGCATGTCGACTATCGCCGCGACTTTACTCATGGCGCTGGCGATTCCCGCTGCTAGCACGCCGCCGCAAGCAGGGACGCAAATCGCTTATCGCGGCACGGTCGCCCGACTCGATCGCGATCGCGTGCCAGGCGACCCCGAGAAGACCTTCGACCTGACATTTCTGGTGGTGGTGGCCGATGCCGCCGGTACTGAGTTGTTCTGGGTCGTCGACGAGCGCGGCCGGGGCGGCTGGGCCTGGCCCGAGCGCTTCGGCCGTTGGAAGCTCGATGCACAACTCGCTCCTGGCAGCGGCGTGGCGCCTACGCTGCTGTTCGATCGCGACGAGGGAGCCAGCGTGATCAAGCTCGAAGCGCCGCTATTGCGACCGCCGGCGCCGCTGGCGGCCGAGGCCGAGTGGCAAGAGGGGCAACTCAAGTTCGCGGTCGCCGGCGCGGAGAAGCTCGATGATCGCGACACCTGGAAGGTGGCGGTCACCTCGCCATTGGGCCAGCAACGCACCGTGTGGGCGGCCGCCGATACCCAGTGGCTCGCGGCCGTCGACCAGCGAATCTTCATGGGGCAAGGCGAAGAGTGGCTTCTACAACTGCGCTTGGTGTCGATCGACGAGCCGGCAGCCGAAGAACACACGGCACACGTTGCCGGCCTGACGGCACTCGAAGCGCTCGTCGCCCAGCTTGGCCGACCGCAGCGCACGCAGCAAGCGGCCTTGAACGAGCGCCAGCTCAACGTCGTGCGCGAGCGCCTGGCAGACGTCGAACGCGAGGCCACTCGAGGGCCGGCCTTGGCGCTCGTCGAGACGGCGCGCCGCGACCTGGAGCAGCAGTCAGGGCGCGTGGCTTCGATCGCCGAAATGGTCGCGGCCCAGCAAGGTCGCGAGGTCGAAGCGTTTTCCGTCAACGGCCTGGCAGGCGCCCGCTTGTCGGCTGCCGACCTGCGCGGTCAGGTTACCGTGCTGCATTTCTGGGATTACCGCGACGCGCCGCTGCAAGAGCCCTACGGTCAAGTCGGCTATCTCGAGTTCTTGTTTGAGCGCCGCAAGGAAGCCGGCGTGAAGGTCTACGGCGTGGCCGTCAATCGCCGCCTCGCCGAGCCCGACGGCCCGGCCAGCGTGGCCCGCAGCGCGACGCGTCTCAAGAACTTCATGCACCTGACGTATCCGATTGTGCTGGACGACGGCGCGCTGTTGAAGCAGTTCGGTGATCCGCGGCTGGCCGGAGCGCAGTTGCCGGTCTACGTCGTGATCGGTCGCGACGGGCGAGTCTGCCATTACGCGGTTGGGTTCTACGAGGTCGATCGCGACGTGGGGCTTAAGCCGCTCGACGACGCCGTGCAGGCGGCGCTGCAGAAGAAATCGCCGTAATTCGTGTACCACGGACGTCCCGTCACCACAACAGCCGGCTCAACAAGCTGCGCGGCAGATCGGGCACCAGCAGATTCTGCCCGCGGCCGGCCGCGGTCAGCACGCACTCGGCCGCCAGGTAGCCACTGCGGACCGCCCCTTCCATCGTCGAGGGCCAGCCCGTCGCGGTCCAATCGCCCGCCAGCGCCAGATTGGCGATGGGTGTCTGCTGCCGAGGGCGCGATCGATCGGCGCCCGGCTGCACGCTGAAGACCGCCTCTTGTTCGGTCACCACGCGGCCGCGCAAGAGCTTCGCCTCGCGCGCCGCCGGGAAGACCGTCCGCAGTTCCGCCACGATCTGGGCGATCACTTCGTCGCGCGGGCGACCGGCCAACTCGCGCGACGCGCTGATGACGACCTGGTAGTAGTATTCCTTCGCTTGACCTGCGTCTGAATCGGGTGCCACTGCTGGCTTGTCCAGCAGTGCCGCTTGTTGCTCGTCGTGCGAGGACATATCCCCGGCTCCCGTGATCCCGCGTGCGAAGAGCCACTGACTCAATCGCTGCCCCACCAGCACGGCATGCGGCAGCTTGGTAATCGCTCGATCGAACCACAGATGCACGCCGGTGATGGGAGCCGCTTCGATCGCGCTCGACGCGGCCACGTCGGGCATTCGGGCCAGCAGCTCACTACCGAGCACTTCCAGGGCGCGCCGCCAGGTAAGCGCCAGCACGACGTGATCGGTCGCGTGACGTTGGCCTTCGCGATCGACCAGCGCCACGACTCGCGAATCGGAGCACTCGAGTCCAGCGATGGCCGTTGCGGTTCGCACCGTCACGCCGTGATCGCGTAGCCAATGCTGCAGCCGCACCCCGTAGAGCAAATCCAATGGCACGGCCGGAACTTCCATCACATAGCCCGACGCGTTGGCCATGAAGCCGTCGACGAAGACCTTGCGGGCATACTTAATGCTGGCCCGGTCGAGCGACTCGCCCAAGGCGCTGGTCAACACCACGGCCCAGAAACGCTGGATGGCCGCCGGCGGCATCTGCTGCTCGGCGAGCCACGCGGCGACAGTCGGGGACTCCGGCGAATCGTCAGCCGGCATGCGCGCCAACTTGAGCATCGCCCTGGCGATCGCCACACGCTCGCGGAGCGTCAAGAACTTCAAGCCGAACAGCCCCGGCGCCAGATGCAGTGGAGCAGGCAACCAGCGGCTGGCGGCCATGTCGCTTCGTACACCGTCGGGCGCGAAGAAGTGGAGCACGCGCGCGTGTTCGAACAAATCGCCGATGCCGGTCCGGTGGGCAAAATCGGTCAGGTTCGTGCAGCAGCCCATGCTGACGTGCTGGCAATGATCGACCGCGTCGCCGCTCTCGGGATCGCGAAAGCTGGTGGCGCGCCCCCCCAAGCGTCGGCGGGCCTCGAACAATTCCACGGCGCAGCCATGCTCGGCCATGCGCACCGCCGCGGCGAGCCCGGCGAGCCCGCCGCCGACGATCGCCACGCGCGGCGCCGCGGGCAATCGCGGTGCGAGCGCCGGGTCGTTCGATGACATGTCGCGAGCGGTCACGCCGGCTGCACTCCCGCGGCGGCGCGTGCCCGCCAGGCCAGGCTGCCGGCCACGATCCGCAGTTTGCGCCAGGTCCCCACCCGCACGCGCGGACCAAAGACATCGCCATCGCGGCGGCGAATCTCTTCGAGCAACGCCCGATAAGTACCGGTCAAGGTGCGAAACACCGATGCGGTTGCCGGGTCGAGCCAGCGGACGACTTGCGTGGCGTCGTCGTAGAAACGCTCGGCGCGGGCGACCTCGAAGCGAATCAAGTTGCGCCAGCGCTCGTCGATCGGCGGCGCCAGGGGGGCATCGGCGTCGAGGTCGAAGCGCTCGTAATCCTCGCGAGGCAGATAACGCCGACGGTGTGCGTAGTCTTCCTGCAGATCACGCAGGATGTTCGTCAACTGCAGTGCCAGACCCGCGCGGCGCGCCGGTTCGGCCGCCTGCTGATCGTGGCAGCCCCAGATGTGCAGGCAAGCGATGCCGACATCGCCGGCGACGTGATCGCAGTACTCGGCCAGCTCGGCGAAAGTCTCGTAGCGCCGCTGCCCGGCTTCGAGCGCGAGATCCATTTCGACGCCGTCGATCACCGATTCGAGCAGCGCCGGCGGGATTTTGCAGCGCTCGAGCGTGTCGACCACCGCCAGCAAACATTGATTTTCGAAGCGACCGTTCAGGGCGTCGGCCAATTGCCGGCGCCAGTCGACGAGCGCATACTCGCGGGCCACCAGCGACTCGCGGCTGTCCGCCAGGTCGTCGGTATGCCGTAGAAACGCGTACAATGCGTACATCGACAACCGCTGCTCGTGCGGCAGCAGCAAGAAGGCGTAGTAAAAGTTCTTGGCCGAGCGTCGCGCGACCTGCTGGCAGAACTGATAACTCTTGGCCACGACGGGATTCACCGGGCATCCTCGCTCGATGACCAGCGGCCCAGCCAGCGCCGCGCCACGGCCCGCGACAGCAATCGCAGTTGCGCGCCGCGCGAAACTTTGGGGCGCGCCGTCCAGACGTCGTAATTGGCGCGGCGAATCGCGCTGAGGATTTCGAGCCCGCCGTGAATGAACAGCCACAGATCGATTTGCAGCCAGGGCGGTGTCCGTTTCACCAGCGGCAGACCGGCGAGCAGCCATTGCTCGGCGCGGTCGACCTCGGCCGCCAGCACTTGCCGCAGCGCGGGGGTGGCGCGGCCGGCCGCCAGTTCACCTTCGTCGATACCGCCGGCGCGCAGACTTTCGAGCGGCAGGTAACAGCGACCGCGCCGCCAATCGAGCGCCACGTCCTGCCAGAAGTTCGCTAACTGCAAACCGGTGCAGATCGAATCAGAAAGCGCGACGTTCTCCGCAGTGTGGGCGCGGCCAAGATAGAGGACGAGCCGCCCTACGGGATCGGCCGAGTTGCGGCAATACCCCAACAAGTCGTCGAACGTCTCGTAACGGTTAACCGACTGGTCCTGGCGGAAGGCGATCAGCAGATCGCGGAACGGCTCGGCCGGAATATCGAACTGGCGAATCGTGTCCTCGAGCGCCACGAGCACCGGATGCCGCACCGGTCCGCCGTGATAGCACTGGAGCAACTGCTCTTCCCACCAGTCGAGCAATTCGAGTCGCGTGGCCGCGGTGATCTGGGCGGGCGCTGCCGCGGTTAAAGTTCCATGAACCCCACTGCCGGCCGGTGCGTACCGTGGCAAGGCGTGGTCGTCGGTGGGCATGGCCTCCGCCTCGTCGGCCAGGTCGTCGGCCCACCGGCAATAGGCATAGACCGCGTGAAAGTGCGGGCGCAGTGCCCGCGGCAACAACCAACTGGCGACGGTGAAGTTCTCGTAGTGTGTTTGCGCCACCCAGCTGCAATAGGCGCGAGCCTCGTCGAGCGACGGCGCCGAGTTGGGGTTCGCGGCCGACCGCGGCCCCCAACGAGCCAACTCAGCGTCGAAATTCCAGCCACTGCGGATCATGAAAAAGTCGAGATTGCCGCCGGCGCTCGCTTGGTGGCACCATGCCGATCAGCGTCGCCGTAGAGTCGGCCCGCCGATATAATACCGCTAACGGTACCCCCTGCGTCAGGAGCGTTTTTTCCGATGAAGGTTTTGCTCGCCAGCCCTCGCGGTTTCTGTGCCGGCGTGAACATGGCCATCGAGAGCCTCGAACTGGCTTTGCGGTTGGTCGGTGCGCCGGTCTACGTCTACCACGAGATCGTTCACAACAAGTACGTGGTCGAGCATTTCAAGCAACTGGGAGTGGTGTTCGTCGATCACCCGTCGGAAGTCCCCCCCGGCGCGATGCTGATGTACTCGGCACACGGCGTGTCGCCCGAGATTCGCAAGATCGCGACCGAGCGGCAACTGCGCACGGTCGATGCCACTTGCCCGTTGGTCACCAAGGTGCATCTCGAGGCGATCCGTTATTCGAAACAGGGCTACACGATCGTGCTAATCGGCCACGAAGGGCACGACGAAGTGCTCGGCACGATGGGCGAGGCGCCCGAAGCGATCGTGCTTGTCGAATCGCCCGAAGACGTCGACAAGCTGGAAGTGAAAGACACTTCGAAGTTGGCCTACCTGACGCAGACGACTCTGTCGGTCGACGATGCCAACCGCATCATCAGCCGCCTCAAGGAAAGGTTCCCGTCGATCGCCGCCCCGCCGACCGACGACATTTGCTACGCTACGCAAAACCGTCAAGACGCCGTCAAGGCGCTGGCCCCCGAGGTCGACGTCTGCCTGGTGCTGGGGAGCCAGAACAGCTCGAACAGCCAGCGGCTGGCCGAACTGGCCCGCGAGACCGGCGTGCCGGCCTACTTGATCGACTCGCACCACGAGATCAATCCGGTCTGGTTCGCCGGCAGCGAGACGGTGTTGGTGACGGCCGGGGCCAGCGCGCCGGAAATCGTCGTCGAACAATGCCTCGACGTGCTCCGGGCGCAGTTCGGCGCCAAGATCGAAGTCCGCACGGTTCGCCAGGAAGACGTGCACTTTCAGCTCCCCAAAGACCTGCGCAAAATGGCGGCCGAGGCGGCGCCGGCGTGAGGCTGGCCGCTCGCCCGAAACGTGCGGTCACGATGGTGTCATGCGCATCAGCGATCTCGAGCTGTTTCTCGTCAATCCGCCCCGCGACGACGGGGTTGCGCGCCCAGCGTCGCTCATCGTGCGGCTCTCAACGGTTTCGGGGGCCGAAGGTTGGGGCGAGGCCGACGTCCGTTGGCGCCCCAGCGAGTTGACCCCGCGGCGCGATGCGCTCCTCCCCGTGCTGGCCGGCCGCAGCGTGTTCGATATCGAGGAATTGTTACGGCTCGACGCCCTGCGCCCCGCCCCGTTGCGCGCGGCGCTCGAGATGGCCTGCTGGGACTGTGTCGGCCGCATCGCTGGCCAACCGCTTTGTCACCTTTGGGGGGGGCGCTATCGTAGTCGCGTCCCCCTGGCGGCGTCGCTATCGGCCAGCGAACCTGAAGCGCTGGCTCGCCGCGCACGCGAGTTGGCGGCCGAAGGCTACTACACACAAATCGTCGGTGCGTTCGGCGACGTCGAAGTCGATCGTGCAAACATTGCCGCGGTCCGCGACGCCGTCGGCGAGAGCGTCGCGCTGTGGCTCGACGCCGAGCAGCTCTTCGGCCGACAAAGCGCCCGCGAGCTGTGCAACGATCTGGAAGCCGAGCGCGTGCAAGCGATCATCGACCCGTTGGCGACGCGCGACTGGCAGGAATGGGGCAACCTGGCGCGCGAAACCTCGACACCCCTGGCTGTGGGCAAGGGCGCAACCTCGGCGGCCGACGTGTTGGCGATCGCCCGGCATCAGGCTGCCACGATGGTCGTGCTCTGCAGCGATCGCGTCGGTGGATTGAGTGCCGTTCGTCAGTCGGCTCTTGTCGCCGAGACGTGCGGCCTCGATCCGGTCTTGGGGGGGCGTACGCCCCTGGGCCTGGGGCTGGCCGCTGTGGTGCACCTGGCGGCCGCGACGCCGGCATTGGGCAACGCCAGCGAGTCGGCCCATTTCGATCTCAGCGGCGATATTCTCGCGCGGCGGCTGGAAATCGTCGACGGGCTGATCACGCTCCCCGAGGGACCAGGCCTGGGCGTTGAAGTCGACCGCGCCCGTCTGGATCGCTACCAGGTGACTTAAGACAACGAAAAAGGTTCCTGACACCTTTTTCTATTGCCCATGCAGATAGCTCTTCAAGAAGTGGTTCTCAAGCACCATCGAGTTGTGCTGCGACTTGACGACGTCGCCGATCGAGATCATGCCGGCCAAATGCCCCTCGTCGTCGACGATCGGCAGATGCCGCACGCGATGCTCGGTCATCAGTCCCATGGCGGCGCCCACTTCTTCGGCCGGCGTGGCGGTGATCAGGTTGCGCGTCATGACGTCGCCGACGCGCAAGCCGTCGAGTTGGCCACGGTTGCGGGCCAGGGCGCGCAACACGTCGCGTTCGGTGACGATCCCTTCGATCTGCGGCCGGTTGTCGCACTTCCCGGTCTGGCATACCAACAGCGACCCGACATTGTGCTCGACCAGTCGCTCGACGGCAGCCACGAGCGCCGCTTCGGCCTCGATCGTGTGGACGCGGTTCCCTTTTTCGGACAGGATTTCTTGCAGGGTCATGCTTCAAATCCCCCAACAGCACTGGGCCGCTGCGCCCACCTGAAAGCAGCGTGCCGTGACCAAAACCATGGATGCTTGAACGCCAATGCCAAAAACGTGCCGCGGATCTGCTACTTCCGGCCGCGCCGGCGGGCGTGCGTGACAGTCAATTCGAAGTGTAAATCGCCCGCGATCGCAGCCAGCAGAGCCTGGCCCGTACAGAGAACCTGTACTGTCTGTAAGCTTAGTTGATCGCGCGGCGAATCGTCAAAGTTTTTTCAGCCGGCAGAGGCGCGCAGCGCGATAGGCTCAGTATGCCAGCGACGAGATCGTGCAAGTTTTCACGAACTCGGTCGACCTATCGCGCTGGCAGTTCCGCGATCTCAAGCTTGCGGAACAGCAGGTTCGTCGTCGGATCGTGTCCCTGCAACGAGATGGTGCCCGCGGCCAGCCGCAGCCCCTCGCGCGGGTTTTCGCTGGCTGCCCGCTCGTCGGTCCAGTCGCAAACCGGGTAACCGTTGACCCACGTGGCCAGGTGATTGCCAACGGCCACGACCGTCATCTTGAACCATTCCATGTCGTTGGCCACCACGCGGCGGGCCGGCTGCCGGCGGTAAATGCCCCCGCTGCCGAAATCGAACGGCTGCGTGCGGTCGCCCCGGCGATAGGCGTTATGGATTTGGGCCTCGTAACCTTGCCACCAGCCGCCAGGTATCGAGCGGAAGAAGACGCCCGAGTTCAGACCGCGAGACGCGGTGCGAATATCGAGCTGCAGGCAGAAGTCGGCGAACTGCTCGGTCGTTTCGAGCTGGCCCGGCCCCTTGGTCAGTTGCAGTTCTCCCTCGGGCGTGACGGCGAACTTGCCTGGCTTGTTGGGGTAGATGTTCCAGCCGGTCAGATCGCGGCCGTTGAACAACGGCTGCAACCCGAGCGGCCGCAGCTTGACGTTGCGGAAGTCGACCGGTCCCGAGTTGAGCTGCAGGCCGATGTAACCTCGCCCCAGCGGCGCTGGATCGGTGTAGTCGAGGACCTGGCGATCGTCGATCTTGACGACGAAGTGCCCGCCTTGGGCGGTGACGTCGAACGTGTGCCAGTCGTCCGCCAGTTCAAGCGGCTCGGCCTTCTGTCGGCCCACGAAGCTGCCGGTGTAAAACGGACTGACAGCCGGCGCGGCGATGTTGAGCTCGTAGCAATCCTTGGCCGGATCGGTCGGCTTCAGCGGAGTGCGCAGGAAGATGCCACTGTTGGTTTCGGCCGGCGCGCGAAAGTCGGCCTTGAACTGGTAGTCGGCCCACTGGCTCGTCGTCGCCAGCAGGCCCTTCTCGCCCGAGGTGACCGAAATCACGCCGTCGACCACCTTCCAGTCGGCCTGGCTGGTGGGCTGCCAACCGAAGAGCGATTGGCCATCGAACAATAGCAGCCAGCCGGCCGCTTGTTCGTCGGGCGTGAGCGTGTTGGGGCCCGTGGTTGGCGGATCGGCCACCGCGGCAGCCGCATCGGCCGCGGGTGATGCCGGTTCGACTGCGACCAGCGTCGGTGATTGCACGGTCAACGCGAAGCCGATCACCAAACAGAGCGTGGTCCAAGGGCGAGATAACCAGATACAGCAGCGAGTCATGTTCGGCTCTCAGATTCCCCGCTCCCTTGAGGGAAAGGGGTTGGGGGTGAGGGGTAATTCAGGGTCGCGCCTATCGTTTTCCCTTCTTCTTTCCTGACTTAGCAGCCGGCTTACTCTTGGCGGCCTTGGCTTTCGAGGCCTTCTTCTTAGCGGCCTTGGCCGACGCGGCGGGCTTTGACTTGCCAGACTTCTTGCCCGCACGTTTGCCGCTGAACGCTAGCTCCCACCCGCTTGCAAATGCCTTATTCGAGCCCGAATGCAGAACCGTCACGACTACTTCACCTCAACTTAGAAACTGCTTTGCTTATCGATTTGCGGCCGACCACGTGCCGCCGCGCGTCGTTCCAATATATCAGCGCCACCTGATGTTCAAGGCAACTCGCGAATTCGCAACTTGCGGTAGTCGAGCTGCGAGCCGTGATTTTGCAAGCCGAGATAACCGGTCGTCCGCTTGATGCCAGGGTGCTCGGCCGCCTGGTCGAGATGTTCGTCGAGATTCGTGTCGACCACCTGCGTGCCGTTGATCCACACCTTGACGCGGCGGCGGTCGCAGACGATCCGCATCGTCTGCCAATCGCCCGGCTTCTTGGTCACCCGCGGCATGGCGGCGGCAATGCCATAGACGCTGCCGCAGTATTGGGCCGGCTGCAGGTTCTTGTACTCGTCGGCGCCGTCGTCGAGCACTTGCACTTCCATGCCGGCGTAGGCCGGGTTCCCTTGATGCGGGCTGCGCAAGAACACTCCGCTGTTGCCCCCCGGCGGTACGCGGAATTCCAGCGCGATCTCGAAATTGGCGTATTCCTCGGTGGTCGACAGCCAGCCCCCTCCTCCCCCCGAGCAACTGAGATTGCCGTCGATCACCTTCCAGGCGTCGGCCGGACCGTCGATCGCCTTCCAGCCGGTGAGATCCTTGCCATTGAACAGCGGCTTCCAGTCGTCGTCCTCAGCGTGGGCCGTGGCCGTGGCAATCAGCGACAACACAAGAAAGAAGAACGGTGCGCGAACTGCGTGCGGCATGGTCGATCTCTCCGGCGGAGGTTGGAGTAAGTCATCGGACTATGAGTGTAATCGCTGCCAAACGCGAAGAAACCACTCTGCTTCGCTTTTGGGTCACGTCTCAAAAAGGTATCATGCTCGCGGAATTGGTCACCGCTGTCAGACGTGCGACTTCAGACAGCGTTGGCGTGATGTTCGCATCATCGGTACCAGATAACTCGGCAAGGAACCACCGTGGTCGATCCCGCCTCGTTTCATGAGAAACTCTCCCGCCCGGGGCCGCTCCTGGGCACTTGCATCACCCTCAACGACGCGATCGTCACCGAGGCGTTGTCGGACCTGTTCGACTTCGTCTGGATCGACACCGAGCACAACCCCATGCCGCTCGACGTCGTGCAAGCGCATGTCATGGCCACCAAGGGCTCGAACTCCGCCGCCCTGGTGCGCGTGCCGGCCAACGATCCGAACCTGATCAAGCCGGTGCTCGACCTGGGAGCCAGCGGCGTCATCGTGCCGCTGGTGCGCACGGCCGACGACGTCCGCCGCGCGGTGGCCGCCTGCAAGTACCCTCCCGCGGGCATCCGCGGCTTTGGCCCGCGGCGCGCGGCGCACTTCGGCCAACGTTCGGGGCCCGACTACATTCGCTGGGCCAATGAGAACGTGGTCTGCGTGGTGCAGATCGAATTGGCCGAAGCGGTCGAGAACCTCGCCGAGATCGTGCGCGTCGAGGGGCTGACGTCGATCGTCGTCGGACCAAACGACCTGGCCGGCTCGATGGGCTATGCCGGTCAGCCGACTCATCCGCAGGTGCGTGCCAAGATCGGCGAAGTCGCCAAGATCGCCGCCGACGCGCGAATGCCGATGGGCCTGGCCTGGGGCGCCGACGAAAAGGACATCCACGATTGGCACGCCAAGGGAATCAAGTGGTTCTCGTTGGCCAACGACTTCACGTTGTTGACCGGCTATGTCAAAGGACTCGCCGAGCGGCTGCGGAGTTAGCGTCCCCTTCAAAAGGGGACTGGCTCCAGGCAGTAAACATCACGTTGATCGAGCGGCGATGCCGCCTGGTGCCTGTCCCCTTTGCGGTTTGGTCTCGCGGATGTTCGCAAGCTCACCGGCGACGCGATCGCCTAAGTTTCGAGGAGTGTTGGCATCACCATGCCCCCTGTTGTCACGATCACGACCGAAGCCCTTTATGAGACCCCCGGCCCGCACCTGGAGGTCTTTGCCGCGGCCGGCTTCGCGGTCCGGTATCCGCAAGCCGTTCCCCTGGTGAGCGAGGCCGACACGATCGCCGCGGTCGGCCAGTCGCAAGCGGTGCTGGCCGGCAGCGAGCCGTACACCCGCGCGGTGCTCGCCGAGCTGCCGAACTTGCGCGTGATTTCGCGCAACGGCGTCGGCTACGATCGCATCGACCTGGCGGCTGCCACCGACCGGAACATCGCCGTGACGATCACGCCCGACGCTAATTTCGAGGCCGTGGCCGAACATACGCTGGCGCTGTTGCTGGCGGTCGCTCGTCGCGTGCCGGTGTGCGATCGCGACATGAAGGCCGGCCACTGGCGCCGCGGCACTCCGTTTCGGGCCTTGCGCGGGCGGACGCTGGGGATCGTCGGGCTGGGGCGGATCGGCCGCGCGGTTGCCAGCCGAGCCCGCGCCTTCGGCGTGCACCTGCTGGGGCACGACATCGCCGCCGACCCGGTCGTGGCCGCGTCGTTGGATATCGAGCTCACGTCGTGCGACGATCTGCTGGCCCGCGCCGATTTCATCACCTTGCACGCGCCGTTGACGCCGCAAACGGCGCGCCTCATCAATGCCGACACGCTAGCGCTGATGAAGCCCGGCGCGATCCTGGTGAACACCAGCCGCGGCGGACTGGTCGACGAAGCGGCGCTGGTGCGCGCGCTGTCGACCGGCAAGTTAGAAGGCGCAGGGCTCGATGTCTTCGCCGACGAACCTCCGCCAGCCAGCGAGTTGTTCGCGCTGGATAGCGTTGTGCTTACGCCTCACGTCGCCGCGCTCGACGAACAAGCCGTGGTCGACATGTCGGTCGGCGCGGCCGAGAACATCGTCGAGCTCTACAACGGGCGGATGCCGGTCCCTTGCCTGGTGAATGGCGCCGTGCGCGATTCGTGGAGCTGGTGAGTTCGCTTCCGGCGGCACTTTCCTAACGCTTTGCTCTGCCGCGCTACCAATCACGCAGCGATGACATACGTCTGTCATATCATCGCGAATCAATAGCTTTTTGATTCAACATGCGGTTTTATTTAGTGGCTCAAAAACTTCTTGCACTTTGATGCGATGTCGCTAATCTAGCCCCGGCTCTGCGGCGTGTGACGCCAACGGACGGTAAGTCGGTTTGCCAGGTGTACACCTCGGGCGCCTTGCTGTGCATGATCAGCACTATCCAAGCGTTGAGCAAATGGTGGCGATGTCCGCTGGCGAGCTGGCGGATGTCGACCCCGTCGTGATGAATCTCGTCGTAGCGAGAGGAATTCCGATGCTCGCATCACTCGACGTCCAACGCTATGTCGATATTGCTGACGAATGGGCGAACAATCTTGCTTCGCGGCTACCCGCGCTCGAAAAGCAGTTTTACCAATCGCCAGAGCATTGGCGCAATGATGTTGCCTTTTTTCGGCTTGGGCTCGTTTGTTGGTACCTCGACGTTATTCAGGGCGTCGCATACTGGGAGGATCAGCGGAATCTGAGCAGTGGGATGACATACACCGATCCGTCGCATTTGTTTCTCCATGGCGTCATGGACGATCGTCGTGGCACATGCGCCAATATGTCATTGCTGAATATGGTGATCGGCCGCCGACTCGGCCTGGACGTCTCCCTCGCTTGTCTCGACACGCACTTTCTGTGTCGATACGAGCGGGGCGCCGTCGTTCACAATATTGAGACGACATCCGCCGGAAAGGGTGGATTTAGCTCTTCGTCAGACGCAGAGCTATTGGCCGAATTCAATTTGCCGCGCAAGGCCCAGGACTGTGGGTCGGATCCTCGTGCCTTGACGCCTCATCAACTGCTGGGCGTGTTCATCGGTCTGCGTGCGCGCCATCTCGATGACACCCATCGCTACGCTGAGGCCAATCGCGACTATCTCCTCGCGCGCTACTTGTTTCCGAACAATCGCTATCTGTACATCTCGCAGGACCAGGTCAGCGTTCAGCAGAGTATCGAGCTGTTTGAGCCCGGCGAGAAGGGGCACCCGATCGAGGTCTGCGCTTCGATGCGGCTTCTGGTCGAACTGGCGCCGTGGGAGCGGAGGCAATCCGCAACTTGCACCTCAGCGCACCAGTCGGAGAATTTGAATGGTAGTTGCATCGATGCTGTCTTCGCCCAGGTGCATCCCGGCGATCAATGGCTTTGATTCAGACGTCACCTATCTGATTCGTCATCGATCCGCACTGGGATTCAGGGCTGGCGACGCGAATCTGTACCGCTACGTCCACAACAGTCCGACGAACTTTATCGACCCGAGCGGACAGGTTGAGAAATGGAAAGAACAAGCGTCTACCTACGCAGAACGCTTCTGGAAGTCAGTTGGGTCACTCTTCAAGAGGCGCCAGTCCGGATGGCGAGTTCATCACAGGATTCAGCAAGCGGACACCCTCGCTAAGCGCTACTATCTTGAACGCGGCATCCGCGTGCAAGACCTCAACAACCTGGTCGCCGTCCCTGACTGCGTGCATCAGGAAATTAATCGACAGCAGCAGCAGTTTTGGCGTAAGAAAGCCGTCGACTTCGGTTTGAAGCCAAATGACACGTGTGCCCCCTCCTAAATTCTGACCGCTAGCGAGGTTTTTTTGAGCGGAGGAATGGGCCTCCTCGGAACAGGGATCTGACCACCGACAGTAGGCTCCATCGGTGGTTCGCCGCACCACCGACCGTCG
>JBFXAH010000021.1:0-127178 GCA_050184475.1 Pirellulales bacterium
ACGCAAGTTGGACGCAAACCGCTTCGATTTGCGTCCAAGAATAAGTGGATTCGCTTCAACGACTTAACTACGGGTAACAACAGCTTTGGACGGTTTGGACGCAAAATTCCGGACATGGAGCGAGAGAGATAAGGCGAATTCACAATCCACAGATTTCACAGATTACGCAGATGGGCCGCTCGTGGACTCGCCCGCATCCCGATCTGCGTTAATCGGCGAAATCTGCGGACCACAAAGCTGCCTTGCTTTGCGCCTTCGCGCCTTGGCGCGAGATCCGAGTTCCATGGCCCCTGATCCCTGACCGTTACTCCCCACTCGGGACGCAAAATGCCAGTTCGGGACGCACGCGGGACGCAAACATTTCGTTTTGCGTCCCGACGGAAGTTACTCCCCATGAAACGCTTAACCGCCGGTAACACCCGCTCGGGACGGTCGGGACGCAAAATTACAGCCACGACGCGAGAGAAAGGGGGTGCGCTTGGCAATAGTCGAACGCAAGACGCTGTTCCGCAGCAGCCGGCGGCTAGCGCGGCGGCCAACCGCAAGGTGGCGAAGCCAGCAAGCTCGATCGTCCATCCGGGAGTGCTCGCCGGACAACAGACGGCAATACGGGGTTGTTGCGGCAGGCGCTTGGCACGATTAGATTTAACGCTCGGCGAGCAGCGACCGCGTTGCTCGCCATAGGGACGCGATTCTCACCCAGTTCGCTCGCCCCAAGCCGTGCTGGGCAATGGATTTCGGGTTAAATCACCAACCATCCAGTCGCGGAATCTACCGACATCTTTAGTTCGCACAACCTTGACTGGCGGCCCGCCGCATCGACCGACCTCGGCGTTCCGCCAGTGGACCACGCATCTACAATTTCTCTGCTAGCACCAAATAATTCGTGGGAGGCTTTATGCAACGCTTTGTTTCGCTCGCCCTGGGCGCGGCGCTGGTCGCGGTGGTTGGCTGCTCCGAAAACGGCCACGGCACCCCCAAGGCCGAGGCCACTAAAGTCACCAAGATCGCGCCGGGCGACGACGCCCAAACCAAGCTGCAAGAAGCGCTCATCAACGCCAAGCCGGGCGAAGTCGTCGAGTTGGCCGAAGGCAAGTACGACTTCAACCAGACGATCTCGCTCGACGGCATCGACGGCGTGACGATCCGCGGCGCCGGTCCCGGCAAGACGGTCCTCAGCTTCAGCGGTCAGATTGCCGGCGGCGGCGGCGAAGGGATCAAGGTCGACGGCTGCCAGGATTTCATCATCGAAGGGATGACGGTCGAAGACACCCGCGGCGACGGCATCAAGACGACCAAGTGCGACCGCGTCACGTACCGCAACCTGCTGGTGCAGTGGACGCGCGGCCCGCACCCCGATAACGGCGCCTACGGCGTCTATCCGGTCCTCTGTCAGAACGTGCTGATCGAGGATTGCGCCGTGACCGACTGCTCCGACGCCGGCGTTTACGTCGGTCAGTCGAAGAACTGCATTGTCCGCCGCTGCCGCGCCGAGCGCAACGTGGCGGGCATCGAGATCGAGAACACGATCGGCGCCGACGTCTACGAAAATGTCGCCACGAACAACGCCGGCGGGCTGTTGATCTTCTCGCTGCCGGGCCTGGAGCAGAAGGTCGGCTCGCAGTGCCGTTGCTACAAGAACCAGGTGTTCGCCAACAACCACGAGAACTTCGCCAAGCCGGGGAATATCGTGGCCACGGTGCCACCGGGAACCGGCATGATCGTGATGGCCAATGACCAGGTCGAGATCTTCGACAACGACATCAAGGACAACGACACCAGCAATCTGAGCATCATCAGCTTCATGTCGACGGGCGTGAAGAGCCGCGAGCAGTTGGCCAAGGACGACCCGGGCTACGATCCGTATCCCGAGGGAATCTACATCCACGACAATCGCATCGCCGACGGCGGCAAGAACCCGGCCGGCGAATTCGGCAAGACCGCCAGCGTGATCCTGGGGAAGGACTTCCCCGACATTCTTTACGACGGCGTGGTCGACGAGGCCAAGTTCGTCGACGGCAAGCTGCGCGACGACTTGCGCGTGGTGATCGTCAACAACGGCGATGCCGACTTCGCGAACTTCCACTATTCGGCCATCGCCAGCGGCGACCTGCCGAAGCCCAGCAACGATCTGGCGGAGCACGCCGGCACGCTGCCGCCGCTGCCGGCCATCACCATTCCCGGCGTGGAGTGAATATGAACCTTGCGAGCAAGGCAGCTCGAGAAGCACGGCTTCTCGGGCTGCTTTTTTTAGTGAGCACCTTGGCGCTGGCGGGGGGCGGCTGCTCGTCGAAAACCACGAGCCAGTTGCCCGAGCCCCCGCCGCCGCCGCGGCAGCTTTCGGCCTTTGGCATGTTCGTCGGCAACGGCGCCAGCCAGGAGCCCGCCGAGGGGGTGATTCCGTACGACTTGAACACGCCGCTGTTTTCGGACTACGCCCTGAAGTATCGCTTCGTCAAGCTCCCCGCGGGGACCAGCGCGCAGTATCACGATCAGGACGCCTTCGAGTTTCCGGTCGGTACGGTGATCGCCAAGACGTTTGCCTATCCGGCCGACGCCCGCGACCCCGCGAAAGGCCAGCGGCTGATCGAAACGCGGATCCTCAAACACGAGGCCGAGGGCTGGGTGGGGTTGCCCTATATCTGGAACGATGAGCAGACCGAAGCGACCTTGGCGGTCGCCGGTGCGACGCGCAACATCACCTGGATCGACGAAGCCGGCCAGGAGCGGAAAGTCGACAACTACATCATCCCCAACGCCAACCAGTGCAAGGGATGCCACAAGACCGATGGCCAGCGGATTCTGCCGATCGGGCCAAAGGCGCGGCATCTCAACCGCGACTTTGTTTACCACGCTGCCGGCGGCGACTTGACCGAGAACCAGCTCGCCCATTGGCAGCGGGCGGGGGCGCTACGCGGCGCTCCCGAGCCCCAGGCCGCGCCGCGCGTCGCCGTTTGGAACGATCCCTCGACGGGATCGCTCGACGAACGTGCCCGGGCCTGGCTCGATGTCAACTGCGCCCATTGCCACAATCCACAGGGCCCGGCGCGTAACTCGGGGCTCGACCTGCAAATCACGCAGCAAGATCCGTTTCGCTGGGGCGTCGGCAAGCCCCCCGTGGCGGCCGGGCGCGGCTCGGCTGGCGGGCGTTACGACATCGTGCCGGGCAAGCCCGACGAATCGATCTTGGCGCTGCGGATTGCCTCGCTCGAAGCCGACGTGATGATGCCAGAACTGGGGAAGCGGCTGGTGCATCACGAAGGGGTGGAACTGGTGCGCGAGTGGATTGCTTCGCTGCCGCCGACGGAGAAAAGTCCCTAACAGGCCGGCGACGTGCGGGATCGCTGGCAATTTGCCTCGTGGTACACTTGGCAAGCGGCGGAGCCAAAGGACAACGGGCAGTCGATTGCTTTACGCGAGTTGGATGTTGATTTGATGGTGGCGAGCATCGAGTACATCGAGGAGGTGGTGTCGACCTACGAGGCGGCCACCGAAGCGAACTGGAAGACTCCGGGTCGCGAGGGCAACGTCGTGCAACTCACGCCCGACCTGGCCGAAGAGGTCATGGTCACGGCCGACGTGCATGGGCATCGCCGCAACTTCAACCTGATCAAGAAGCACGCCGATCTGGCGGCCCACCCTGGCCGGCATTTGATTTTGCAAGAAGTTTGCCACGGCGGCCCGACCTACCCGACCAACGGCGGCTGCATGTCGCACTCGATGCTCGAGGACGTCGCCAAGCTCAAGGTGGCTTTTCCCGAGCGCGTGCACTTCATTCTTAGCAACCACGAGCTTGCCGAGCTGACCGATTATCCGATTCTCAAGTCGAAGAAGATGCTCAACCTGATGTTCCGGCTGGGCATGCAGGAGGTCTACGGCGCGGCGACCGAGCGCGTGCGGGGAGCGTATCTGGAGTTTTTGCGCAGTTGTCCGTTGGCGGTCCGGTTGTCGAATCGCGTTTGGATCTCGCACAGCGTCCCCGAAGGGGTCGATCGCCGCGGGTTCGACGCCGGTATCTTCACGCGCGATCTGGACGCCACCGATCTGCAAGAGCATGGCGACGTGTTCGACCTGGTGTGGGGGCGCGACTATCGCCCCGAGAACGCCGCCGCCTTCGCCCGCCTGGTCGACGCCGACATCATGATCCACGGGCACGATCCCTGCCCCACGGGGTTCCGCGTGCCCAATGATCGGCAGATTATTCTCGATTGCTGTGCGGAGAAGGCGACGTATTTGATTGTGCCCGTTGCCGGGCAGCCGTCGCACGCCGAATTGGTCGAGCGGATCCGCAAGTTGGCGTAGCGGCGCGGCTGGTTGGTGTGACCGTCGAGGTCCGTAGTTTTGATCCCGTGTACCTGCGAGTTTTCGCGCAGCCGCGCGGTTTGGCGCTTGGGCAAGCGTATGTCAGAGCCGTCTACCCCACCCCCCACGGGGCGCAGCCCCTGGCAGTTCAGCCTGGCGACCCTGCTTTGGGTGACCGTATTGTTGAGCGTGCTGCTGGCGTTTCTGGGGGGCGTACTGCGCACCCAGGGGCGCGAGGCATCGCTCGAAACGATGTTGTTTCGCCTGGCGCTGATCGCGGCTCCCCTGGCGATTCTGGTTGTAGTGAGCGTGGTTCGTGGCCTGGTGGATACGGCGCGACGGTTCTGGCGCAGCGAGCGCTAGCCTGGCGACGTCGCCGCGCCGAGGGCCCGGCTGGGCGTCCGCCCTGGTCGATCGTCAATCATCCCTGGTTTGCCTGAAAGGCTGGTAACATCTGCCCAAAGTGGGATGGCCTTGGGCCGGCAAGAACCGCCGCGATCATTTTCAGGATGACGTATACCCTTTGCTTGGCCGAAGGTATACTTCTCAGGTTGGTTCGCCTGGTTCGGACTGAGACGTATCGATTTGCCCAGCATGCAGTCTGCCGCCTCTGTAGCCCGCCAGTTGAACAAAGGGCCGATTCAGCAGCCCTTGTCCGCACCCTTTGATCCGGGACGCTGATACCCGGGGAATTTGTCCGCAGGAGATGCCGAGGTGGGCAAGAAGTTGTATGTGGGAAATTTGAGCTACACGATGGATAGCTCGCAGTTGCAGGAGTTGTTTTCGCAGTATGGCACGGTGCAGAGCGCCCAGGTCATCTCGGATCGCGACACAGGCCGGAGCAAAGGTTTCGGTTTTGTCGAGATGTCGTCGGACCAGGAAGCGCAGGCCGCGATCAGCGGTTTGCACGGCCAGCAGCATGGTGGCCGCCCACTGACGGTCAACGAGGCGCGTCCGCGTGAAGATCGTGGCGGCGGCGGCGGCGGTGGTGGCGGTGGCCGCGGCTACGGCGGTGGCGGCGGCGGCGGCCGTGGTTACGGCGGTGGCGGCGGCGGCGGTCGTGGCGGCTACGGTGGAGGGGGCGGCGGCGGTGGCCGCGGTGCTCGCTACTAGTCGTTCGTCACGCGCTGACCGATGCGCGTCATCGAATCGAATCTAACGATTTGATCGAATCGAGAGGGCGCGGCTTCGGCCGGGTCACTACCTTGCCAAAGGGATGGTGGCCCAGCAGGAGTCGCGCCCTCTCTGCGTTTACGGCTTTTGGCTGGTTCAATCGACGCGCTGAGCAGTACCCAGCGTTCCCGAGTCCTGGCGCTCGTCAGTAGCGCGATGGCACGTGAGAAGATGCTCGGCGGCCCCCTCGCCGCTGGCGATGCAGGCCGGGATGCCGACTCCTTGATAGGCATTGCCGGCTAGTGCCAGTCCTGGCCATTCGGCCGCCAGGGTTGCGATCCTCGCCGCTCGGTCGCAATGGCACACGTGATACTGCGGCATCGACGCCGGCCATCGCGCCACGTGCCAGAAGCACGGTTCGCCCGTCAAGCCGATGAGCTCGCCGAGCTCAGCGGCTACGATCGCGCGCAACTCGGCGTCGGGCAGCTCGAGGGCGGCCGGATCGCACGCCCCGCCGATGAACACACGCAGCAAGGTTTCGCCGACCGGCGCACGCCCGCGGTATTTCGAACTGGCAAAGCTGCAGGCCAGGATGCGGCGCCCCTCGATCGCGGGGACGACAAATCCTGACGCGTCGAGCGGGTGCGAGATCTGCTCGCGCCGGTACCCGGCCAAGATGATTGCCGCGCCGGCATATTCAATTTGCCGCAACTCGCCGGCCAATTCGGGCGCGAAGTTCTCGAGCAACCCGGCGCAGTGAGGTGCCGGCAGCGCTAGCAGGAGATCGTCGAAGGTCGCGCTTTGCTCATGCGGTTCGGTGCCGCAGCGCCAGTTGATTCGCCATCGAGCGCCGGTAGCGGCCTGGCTGAGATTGCCGTTTAGGTCGGGCGAAATCGATGTAACCGGCGTATCGAGCCGCAGCGCGCCCTCCGGTAAGCTCGAGACCAAGGCCGCGACGAGCGACTGCAGCCCGTCGCGCAGTGACACAAAGAGGTTGTACCGAGGGCCGCGTTGTTTCGCTGCTAGCCCGTCTGGGTCTTTGGCTAGTCCAACCGATTGTGTTTCGCGGGCCAGACCGCGGAGCAGCCCGCCGTCGCGTCGCTCAAAATCATAGAACCGCCGCAGGGCGGCGCGCATGCTGAGCTTCTCCGGGTCGGCGGTGTAGATTCCGGCCACGAGCGGTTGGACGAGCCGCTCGAACGCTTCGCGACCCAGCCGCCGGCGGACGAAATCGGCCAGCGATTCGTCACCGTCGTCGGTGCGCGGCGGCACGAACGGCTCGGCCAACACGCGCAGCTTTGCCGGCCAGCTCAATAGCGGACTGGCCAGAAACGTACTTACCCGCCGGGGCGCCATCAGGGCGAAACCGGCGGGCAGCTTCACAAGCCGACCCCGCGAGACGACGTATGCCGAGTGGGCGGCCGCCTCGACCGTGATCAACTGCTCGGAAAGTCCCAAACGACCACAAAGATCGGTGGCCGTCGCCGGGCTGGTAATGAAATTATCGGGCCCCAACTCGGCGAGAAAACCATCGGCGGATAAAGTCTCGATCACGCCCCCGGCACGTGGGCGGCCCTCGAACAACACGACGTCGACGCTCGGGTCGAGCTCGCGCAACCGGTGTGCGGCGGCCAGTCCACTGATGCCGGCGCCAACAACGGCGACACGTCGCCGGCGGGTAGCGTTGCGCGGACTGTCGCGATCAGCGGAATCTGAATCGTTCAAGGTGTGCCTAGGCGAGTTGAGCCGCGACTTGTCGGAGTGTCATTATCCCTACCAAGATAGCCGACATCTTGCAAAGCGGGCCCCTGCCGTCGAAGCTGTACGCCATGCTTGAGAGATGCTGCTGCAGTGGGTCGCGCCTGAGCCGTGGAACTATCAAGCTGCGAATGCGCCCGCCGGCGTGGCTCGCCCTCGGTTGGGCCGTGGCGCTGGTTGCACCGGCGCCTGGTGTCGAACCTCTGTTTGAGCCCATCCGTCCGCCGCGAAGGGTTCAATTGATGCTCCACCGCGGTGCCATGCGACAAGCCCCTGAGAACACGGCTCCGGCAATCCAGCACGCCATCGACGACGGTCTCGAATGGGTCGAAGTCGATGTGCGCCTCACTCGCGATGGTCAGCACGTGTTGGTCCACGACGAAAGCGTCGACCGTGTCAGCGACGGTCGTGGACTAGTCAGCGAGCTGTCGCTGGCCGACTTGCAAGAGCTCGACGCCGGCAACTGGTTCGCGCCGCGGTTCGCCGGCACCCGCTTCTTATCGCTACCTGAGTGTCTGGCGCTGGCCAAGGGCAAGATTAGTCTTTATCTCGACATCAAGCAGGCTGACTCGCAACGGCTGGTCAATGAGATCCGCGCGGCCGACATGCAGCGGCAGGTGCTGGTCTACGACGACGCAACTGCCGCGGCCGAAGTCCGCCGGCTCTCCGCTGGCGACGTGCCGATCATGCTCAAGTGGTGGCCGCACGACGATATCGCAATGTTTGTTCGCCAGCACCAGCCAACCGCCGTCGAAATCGACGCTGGCGACTTAACCGCCGAGGCGTGCGAGCAGTTTCGAGAGCTTGGCGTCAAGGTGCAGGCCAAAACGCTTGGCGACGACGACCGGCCTGAAGTCTGGCAGCGCGTGCTTTCGGCCGGCGTCGATTACATTCAGACCGACCGGGCCGACGAGCTGCTTGCGTTTCAACTGCGCGAGGCGCGGCAGCGCTCCGGTGTGAAGATCGCTTTTCATCGTGGAGCCAAGCGCTACGCCCCCGAGAACACCTTGCCTGCGTTGGAAAAGGCCATCGCGCTGGGGGCAGACTTCGTCGAGTTCGACGTCCGTTTATCGGCCGACAAGCAGCCAGTGCTGTTGCACGACGCAACCCTGGATCGCACCACCTCCGGGCAGGGGCCAGTTTCGAGGCTTCTGCTGACTGACATACAGCAGCTCGACGCCGGCAGTTGGTTCGCCCGACCATTTGCCGGCACGCGCGTCCCCACGCTTGATGAGTTCCTGACGGCGATTCGTGGCCGGACACAGCTTTACTTCGACGCCAAGAACATCCCGCCCGAGCAGTTGGCCGATGTCCTCGCACGGCACGGGCTCGTTGACGACGCCGTTGTCTTTCAAGGGCCTGGCTATCTCGCCAAGCTCCGCGAGATCGAGCCACGCATCCGCCGCATGCCGCCGCTGTATCGTCCCGAGCAACTCGATCAACTTGTCGAGGCTGTCGGGCCGTATGCGGTCGACGCCGCTTGGGAAAGTCTTTCGGCCGAGTTGATCGCCGGTTGCCACGAGCGCGGCGTGCAGGTCTTTTCCGATGGCATCGACGAATCGCTCGACGCCTACACGCGCGCCATCGACTTGGGCATCGATCTAATCCAGACCGATCACCCGTTGCGGGTGTTGCGGGCCATCGAAATGCGGAACCAGAACTGAGAACTCGCTTCGCATGCGCATCGCCCTGCTCGGACTGAACGACGAAACCCTTCCGCTGGCGCGGGCGATCGCCGCGCGCCCGCAGTTGACCGTGGTGTGGGGGGCCGAGTTGGGAGCGCACCGCGACGAGATCGCCCGACTTGCGCCGCAGGCCACGCTCGACGAACCGTGGGAGGCACTGCTGGCGGGCACGGCGGTCGAGCTGGTGGTCGTCTCGCGCGCGGCGGACGAAGAGCTGCGCGCCGAACAATTGCGCAAGTTGATCGCCGCAGGGGTGCCGCTCGTGGTCGAGCATCCAATCCACTCGTCGATGCTCGTCGCCTACGAATTGGAAATGATTCGCAAGGAGACGGGTTCGCTTTTGATTCCCTACGACGCCTTGCGCTTCAGCGAGGCATTCGCACAACTCGAAAAGACGGCGCTGACCTCCGGATCGCCCATCGGTGGCATCGAGCAGGTGATCGTCGACCAGCGCCGGCAGAACCGCTCGCCCGCTCACGTCCGCGAATTGTTCGCCCGCGATGCCCTGCTGCTGCGTGCCTTGTGCGGCGACCTGACGCGTTTGTCGGCAATGGCCCCGGCCACGGCCGCCGATCCATATGCCAATCTGGGGATTCAACTCTCTGGGCCCTCGGGGGCTCTGGTGCGCTGGTCGATCGGGCCGCGCGACGACTTGATGGGGGAACGCATCACCGTCGTCGGCGCCGTCGGTCGGGCGACGCTGGTGATCCCCGAGCGTGGCGACTGGCGGCTCGAATCGCGCAGCGAGCGCGGCGATCTGGCCCGCGACTTTCAGCGCTCGAGCACGGCTGACCACGAGCTCACCGGCCTGCTGCAATTGCTCGACCACGGTCAGATTCAGCCCGACTGGTCCGACGCGGCGCGGGCCATCGAGCTGGCCGATTCGATCGACCGCAGCCTGAAAAAATCGCGCACGGTCGACCTGTACAACGAAGACTTCACCGAGCAAGGGACGTTCAAAGGGACGATGACGTCGCTCGGTTGCGGGCTGCTGTTGTTGTCGCTGGGCGTGCTCGTCGTCGGCGTGGCGGGCGTCACGATGGGGGTGCGATGGGCCGCATATTGGCCGCATACACTCGCGGTGGTGTTGATCGCATTCTTGACGTTGCAGCTCTTGAAGCTGGTCTTCCCTGATCAACCGCCGGCAACGACGCCAACCATCGATGGCGACCGCGAGGCTGGTGAGCCGCAATCGCGCGAGTCGGGATAGCTTCGGCCGCTATACTCTGCCGCGGCTGGGGAATAGTCCGCGCGGCGCGTTACTTCTTCTGGCACTGCGGGCAATAGAACGTCGAGCGCTGTGCCTGCACGATGCGGACCACGCGCCCGGCGCGGCAGCGCGTGCAGGCCGCGTCGGCCCGGTCGTACACGCGATGATGGTTCTGATAGCCGCCTGCCTGGTTGAGGGCGTTGCGATAGGTGCCGTCGGCCAGGGTCGAACCTTCGTAGCGGATCGCCGTCGTCAGAACGTCGCGCATGGCGGCGACCACCGCCTGCCAATCACCGCGCGAAAGCCGATCGCAGCGGCGCGCCGGATGAATGCCACAAAGATGCAGAATTTCCGAGGCATACAAATTGCCGACCCCCGCCAACGCCCGTTGATCCAACAGCGCCACTTTGATCGCCCGGCGGCTTCGTTTGAGCCGGTCGCGCAATTGCTCGTCGGTGATCTCCAGCGCATCGGGGCCGAGTTTGTCGAGGCCATACGCTGCCGCGAACTGCGCGGCCGTCAACAATCGGGCCGATCCCAGCCCGCGACGATCCCAAAACAGCAACTGACGGGCGCCCTGGCCTGCGAGCATGATTCGCAGCCGCAAGTGCTCCTTGTCGGGCGGATCGGCCAGCAGCACCAGGCCGGTCATGCGCGGCTCGAAGACGAGCCGGTCGCCGGAGCCTAGCTCGACGATCACGCGCTTGCCGGCCCGGCTCGTCCCGGTGATCGTGGCACCGACCAGCTGCTGACGCCATTGCGGCAGCCGCGACGGCGAAAGCAAGATCGGCCGCAACCGACACCGCGGCCGCTCGACCGCCGCGATCCGGGCGCCGACCACCGGCGCGATGCCGCGGCGCATGGTTTCGACTTCTGGCAGCTCAGGCATAGCGTTCGTCGTCGGATCAGAAGGCCCCAGTATCAGCCGCTGCCCTGAAAGGCCGATGAGCCAAATTGGTATCGCTGTGACTTGTTCACACGCCGTGGATGACAACCATCTTCAGTTCGGTCATCTCCTCGATCGCATACTTGGGGCCTTCCTTGCCCAGCCCGCTTTGCTTCAATCCGCCGTAGGGCATCAGATCGGCCCGCCACTGTGGCCCCCAGTTGATGTGCAGGTTGCCGCTGTCGACGCGGCGGGCAAAACGAATCGCCGACTCCAGGTCGCGCGTGAAGATCGCCGCGCTCAGCCCGTAGCGGGTGTCGTTCGCCAGGCGGATCGCTTCGTCGAGATCGCTGGCGCGCGTGACCGCCACGGCCGGCCCAAACAATTCTTCGCAACTGATTTTCATCGTGGGGCGCACGTCGGCCACGATCGTCGGTGCGACCAGCGCGCCCTGGCGGCTCCCCCCGGTGACGAGCCGCGCGCCGCCAGCCACGGCCTCGCCGATCCACTCGTCGACACGCTGGGCGTCGGCCTCGCGAATCATCGGTCCCATTTTGGTTTCTGACTCTAGTGGATCGCCAACCTTGATCTGTTCGACCTGCGGTTTGAAAGCGTCGAGAAAATCGCCGTAGACTTTGCCCAGGGCAATCACGCGCTGCGTCGAAATGCAGACCTGGCCGGCGTTTGAGTAACCCGTCGCCGCGGCCGCCTTGGCCGCCAGTTCGAGGTCGGCGTCGTCCATCACGATCAGCGGACTGTTCGAGCCAAGTTCAAGGGTGACGCGTTTCACTCCTGCCGTGCGCGTAATTTGCTCCCCGACGTCGCGGCTGCCGGTGAAGCTGATTTTGCGGACGCGCGGATCGCAACAGAGCCGATCGCCGATCGTGCTCCCCGAGCCAGTGAGGCAGGCGATCGCTTCCGGCGGCGTGCCTGCCTCGAGCAGGATTTCGACCATTCGCAGCGCCGACAGCGGCGTGTCGCTCGCCGGCTTGAGGATCACCGCGTTGCCACCGGCCAGCGCTGGCCCGACCTTGTGACAGACGAGATTGAGCGGAAAGTTGAAGGGGGTAATCGCCGCCACGATTCCGCACGGCACGCGCAACGTGAAGCCGAGGCGGCCGGCGCCGCCCGGCGCGCCGTCGAGCGGGATGACTTCGCTACCCAGACGTTTGGCTTCCTCGGCCGAAAGCTCGATTGTCTCGGCGGCGCGCGAGGCCTCGAACTTGCCCTCGGCGAAGATCTTCCCTTCTTCGCGACTGATCAAGCGCCCCAACTCGTCGAGCTGGCTCCGCATGATTTCGGCCGCTCGGTGCAAGATCTGGTAGCGATCGTAGCCTGGCATCTCCCGCATCAAGACTGCCCCCTCGACTGCCGCCGCGATGGCTTGCTCGACATCCTCGGCAGTCGCCTTGGGGACGGTGTCGATCGTTGTGCCGTCGAAGGGGTTGCGGACGGCGATCGTCTCGGCGCGATCGACCCATTTGCCAGCCAGGAACATCTTCATGCGCCACCTCCGCACTTGCTACTTCACGGCCGCACTACCAGCGCGCGGGCAGAGCCCCATGCGCAAAGTCCGCCGGACGTGTCGTCCAATCTCGAGTCTCAACTCTTGAAATGGACCCGACAAGCACCGTTATCGCAAGTGTCGACGCGTCCGAAGCGATAACGGATGCGCGCGAAGGAACTGTAGAGCCATTGCCAGAGCGGCAGGGAGCCAGGCAAATGGAGAAAGGGGGACAACCACCACAACGCGGGCAAGCGCCGGGACAGATACCGAATCGCCGCGGCCCCTGCGTGCCGACCGCCGCGCGGATCGATGACATACATGTTGCTCATGAGCTCGTCGTGCGCCAGGTCGGGGTAGCGCTGGGCCACGAGCGGATCGTGCAGCGACACGAACGCCAGCCGGCGCCGGGTGTCCCACCGGGTGAGTCGCTTGACCTGAGCCGTGCAAAACCGGCAATTGCCGTCGTAAATCACGACGTCGCACGCAGGCGGCATGTCGCCCGTCGTGGGTTGCCGTTCGGCCTCAAGTAATTCGACCGACGATGCAAGTGCCATGTCCGTTTGACTGTAACAAGACCGACCGGGGTGTCCGGCGTCGGGTAGGCGATATTGCCGGCATTGCCGGTCTCTTCGAGCAACCCCGCGGACCGGTGCCCCCGCAACCTGGGCTTATTGACCGCTTGTCAGCGAGTCTACACTTCTTACCGCGAATCGGCAGCGGTAGTTCACCGGCAGAACCGGCCCGGTGGGTGAAAAACCATTCGCTTTCGGGCCGCGTAATCGACTAAGCTGGTAAAGGAGTTGTGTCGTGCCCGACGTGCGATAACCGCGGCCGGGCGTGGCAGAACTTGACTGACTGGACGGATGACCAGTCGACTTCGTTTGGGCAAATCTATTGCGCGGCAGGAACCTCTCGCCATGGAACAGCTTCGAACCGACCTGAGTCGAGCGCGGCGCCGCTTGTTTTGGCACGAGTTGCTGAGGGTGTTGCCGCGGTTCTGGGCCGTGGCGCTAAGCGTGGCAGCCGCCGCGGTGCTGACCGATCGTTTCTTTCCGTTGGGGGTCGAGCCGGCCGGTTGGATCGGCGGAGCCCTGGTGCTCGGCACGGCCCTGGCGCTTTGTTGGACGTTGATCGGGCAACGCACCGCGCTCGACGCCGCGACCGAAGTCGATCGCCGCTTTCAACTGCAAGACACCGTGGCCACGGCACTGAGTTTGTCGCCGGACGAACTGCGGTCGCCCGCCGGCCGGGCAGTTCTGGCCGACGCCACGCGACGGCTGAATCAGATCGAAGTTGGTCAGAAGTTCTGCGTGCGTCCCGATCGTTGGTGCTGGTTGCCACTCTTGCCGGCGCTGGCATTGGTCGGCGTGTTGATTGCCTTTCCGATGGCGGCCGAAACCACGGCGGCCACGGCCAAACGACAACAAGACGAAACGCGCCGCCAGGTGCAGGCGTCGGCCCGCGAACTGCAGCGGCGGATGGCCGAGCGTCGCGTCAAGGCCAAGCAAGAGGGGTTGCGCACCGCCGAGGAACTGCTCAACCGCCTCGAGCGGGCGACGGAGCGCGAACTGGCCGCCAAGCCACCGGCCCAGCGGCAGCAGGCACTGGTCAAGCTGAACGATCTCTCGAAAGAAATCGCCGAGCGTCGCCGGCAACTCGCGGGCTCGGAACAAATGCAAAAGCAGCTCGACGCCCTCAAGGATCTGGGTTCAGGCCCGGCGGACAAGTTCGCCGAAGCGCTGCGCGAAGGGAATCTCAACGCGGCGATGGAGCAGTTGCGCAAACTCGCCAAGCAAGTCGAAAACGGCGAACTCGGCGCCGAACAGCGCGAGCAGCTCGCGCAGCAACTCGACAAGATGCGCCAGCAATTGGCCGAGCAGGCCGCCGCGCAACAAGATGCCGAGCAGAAGCTCGAACAGCAACTGGCGGCCGCCGAAGCAGCCGGCAATAAGGCCGACGCGGCCAAGCTAGCGGAGAAACTCGAGCAACTTCGCCAGCACAACGGCGCCAAAGGGCTCGAACAAAAGCTGGCTCAACGGATGGAACAAGCGGCCAAGTGTCTGCGCGAAGGTCGAGCCCAAGACGCCGAAGCCGCGATGGCGGCGATGGGCGAAGAGCTTGCGCAAATGCAGGGGGACATGGCCGAGGCCGAGCTGCTCGACGCCGCTCTCGATGAATTGGCCGACGCCAAACAATCGATGGGCTGCAAGCATTGCCAAGGCCAAGGCTGCGGTCAATGCCGTGGCCATGGCGCGAGGGCTCATGACATGGCGCGTCGCGACGGAGGCGGTCGCGGCGGACGCGAATGGGGAACCGGCCACGTCGACAATCCGCCACCGCAGGAGGGGATCGAAACGCAGACTTACGACTCCAAGGTCGCCCAACGCGTGGGGCAAGGCGCGGCGAGCGTCGTCGATCTGGTCGACGGCCCACAGGCCAAAGGTCGCGTGACCGAAGAGATCGAAAGTCAATTCGCCGACGCCCAGGCCGAAGCATCCGACCCGCTGACGGGCCAACGGCTGCCGCGCGCGACTCAAAGCCACGCCCGACAGTACTTTGAAGCGCTGCGCGAAGGGGGAACGGCGAGTCCCGCGCACGATGATGTTGGCGCTGCGCCCGCAGACGCGGCTGACGAAGCGGCCGAGACCGACGAAGGCGCTGAACCGGCCACAGCCGAGCCGCAGTAGCCCTTAAATCCGATGTCTCACAGTCGAGATGTCCCGGGGCTTGGGAACAGGGCCGCTAGGGACAGTTTTCCTGCCGACGCCATGCGACGGACCGCGGAAGGGGAGAGGAATTACGCATGCACGTCGCCTTAACACTAATCATCGCCCTGGCCGCCGCGCCAGGCACCTCGCGCACCAGCGACCGGGGACCGCAAACTCGCGCCGCGCGGCCGTCGAGCCGGTTGACGAGCGCGCCGAGTACCAGCAACCGAGCGCGCCCGGCCAGTAGTACGCGATCGAGTGCTGGCTCGCCCCGCAAGATCGAAAAGGTCGTCGAACGTTCGTCGGACGACAAGGTGATCGTCGAACGCGAAGTTTACATGGACAGTCGTGGCAAGCCGGTTCGCCACGGCTTGGAAACGCGCTTTTACCGCAATGGCAACAAGGCCTGGGAACGGCGCTACGCCGATGGCCGTCGACACGGTCCCTGGACCGAGTGGAGCCAGGACGGGCAGAAGGTCGCGGAAGGGACCTTCGAGCACGGCAAAAAGCAAGGTCACGAAATCCGCTACTTTCTCACCGGCGAGCCGAGGTCGGACATCGAGTACGACGATGGCGTCAAACACGGCGCCTACCTCGAATGGTTCAAGCCGGGCCAGCCGCTGACCGAAGCCTATTTCGAGCATGGCAAGCGCGTTGGACGGCACCAACGCTGGTTTCCCAACGGCACGCTACGGCTAGTGCAGGAGTACGAAGACGGCGAAAGAAACGGCGAGGAAAAGTCTTGGTACTTTTCTGGTCAGCTCGAACGCGAAGCTTCCCGCAAACACGACAAGTACGACGGCCCCTTCCAAGAGTGGTTTCAGACAGGCCAGCTCAAGACCAAATGCAACTACATCGAGGGGAAGCTGGAAGGTCCGGCCGAGTCGTGGTTCGAAACCGGCCAGCGTGAGACAGTCGCCGAGTACCGAGAGGGCGAACCCAACAACGATTTCACCCAGTGGATCGCCACGCCCGTTCATCGCAAGATCGCCGAATACCACTACGTCGACTGCAAGCTCGAAGGGCTACAAATTAAGTGGTATGAGAAAACCGATCAGAAGGAATTCGAACTTGCTTATGTCGACGGCAAGCCCAACGGCGTGGGCCGCGAATGGTACGAAGATGGGCAACAGAAGTCGGAGCGCACTTTCGATAAAGGAAAACCGGTCGGGCGTTGGACCACTTGGCACGAGAACGGCAAGGTCGCCACGATCCAGGAGTTCCAAGACGGCAAACCTCACGGCGTGTGGACGGAGTTCGACGAAGGCGGCCAGCAGGTGGCCCAGAAGCACTTCCGCGACGGCGAGCTCGTTGACAAGCCTGCAGCCAGCGCTCCGCGCCGTAGCAGCCGGGCGGCGCCGGCCAGCCGGGCGCGTCGAGCACCGAGTCGCTGAGCGCGCGCCGCGGCGAGAGAAATGAATCCTCGCGGCCCCGGCTAGCCCGACGCCCGCCGCGGAATGGTGAACGAATAGAGAATCGTCACGGCCCCCACCGAGATCAGGCTCCAGGGAGCCCACTCGGGCGGAACGAACTCGCGATTGGGTGCCGATTTACTCGACACGCTGACATCGTTGGGTTCGGCTGCTTTGAGCGTGGCTTTATCCACCACGAGAAACTCGGCCCCCAAGATCACGGCGCTGGTCCCCAGCGCCAAGAAAAGGGCTCGCCACATCGCACACCTCGATCGATCGCAGGCCGCCGTGATCGACGGCGCCCCTTTAACTAGGCGCGCGGTGCTCCGAGCAGCCGCGCCGCCTCGTTCGTGTCATCGTCCTGGCGAACTGGCAGGATTCAGCGCGACGTCAGTCGCGACGACGGTACCGGTCGTACGGCCCATGCATACGCGCGGCTCCCGTGCGCGACTGTTGACGGGGGCTTTCGCTCGTGCTGTCGGCTGGTTGCTGGGCCTGATAATCTGCGCGCCGTTGTCGTCGCCATTCACGATTGCCAGGGGGGAAGACACGGAACTTTTGGCTTCCGCTGGTCTCGTGCGGCAGGGCAATCTGTGGGTTCTCAAAGAGGAGTCCGACTGGCTGGCACGCGTCGCACGCTTGCGGCCGTTGGAAAAATCGGCAATGTCTGCCCAGCAGGGGTACGCTACCGCCCTGCTCGGCAACGAGCGGAGATTTGCCGAGTTGGAACAGTTGCGCAGGCAGGTGCGCGAGCTGCAGCGGTTGGCGGGCGGATCGGATGTTTCGAAGCGAACCAAAGCGCAGCTCGCCGAGCAGGTGCGCGTCAATCAGCAGTTGATTGAAACGATCGAGAAAGAAGTGGCCGACCCGCGCGAGGCCGATCGCTCTCCCCTCGTCCGCCAAGCGCTGGTGCAATGGATCGATCGCCGAGCCGCCTTGATCGAAGCATTGTTGGCCGATCGCTCGGTCGCGGCCAACCTGGCTAGCCGCTATGCCGAACTCGAGCGCGATCCCGGAGTGCTCGTGGCGCTGGGCGACACTTCGACTCGGCGGCGGCTCGGTCCCAGCCGGACGTTCGAATTACAGTCCGCGGCGCTCGACAAACTGGCGGCAAGCCTGTTTGGCGACACTCTGCCGGTCTATCGCCAGCATGGCCAGTGGCGCGTTAGTGTCGTGCTCGAAGAGCGCTCGGCTCGAACACTCAATTTCTCACCCAACGCAACCGAACATCTGCTGGCCGCCAGCCTGCTCGAGTCGGCCGGCATTTCGGTCGATGCCCAGGCACCGGATGTCGTGATCCAAACGTCGGGGGGGCGAGCCCTCCACGCCAAGCGAATTGTACTGGCGAAGTTCCGCGTTGGCAGTGTGGTCCTCACCAACGTCGCTGCCATCGCGCTGCCGCCAGAAGGTGAAGATCTGGGATCGGTGTTGGCCGGCCAGCGGCTCGACGGCTATCGCCTGGAGATCGACGAGGCTCGCTTGCAGGCAGGTCTACTGGCAGCAGAGTCGCCCCAACCGCCTGACGCGTCCAATCGTTAAGATCGCAACAAGGTCCCCGTCGAAACGCCTGCCGGCGATCTGGTCACTTCTCGCCCCCCCCCAGAATGCCGGCTCACCGTCGTGGGGGCGCCGCCCGTCATCGCTGGTCACGCGGCAAGAGCGTCATTGTCGTTAAGCTCGGCCGTTTTTGCCAAGCTTTACTCGTTTGTAGTCGGCATCGTCTGGATGGCGGTTTGCACCCCGTCCGATTTCGACTAGGGGGCAATACCGACAGCCCACGGGCACGCTGGTAGCAACGGCCTGGCGGCGCTCGAACCGTCATCAATCGGCTGCGAGAACGCGTCATGACTACGTGTTTGCTGCACCACTGTCGACGCCAACGCGACGCGACACCCGACGCCCTGTCCAGCGAGTGCCCTGTCGTCCCGTTGACGACCGTGCGGTCGCGCAAGTCGCAAGTTCCGTTGCTGCTCGGAGTGCTATTGGCACGGCGCCAGGCGCACAACGGTCTTGATCTGGAGATGTCGGGGTACGTCCGATCGACCCAAGGGGCAGGAACTGTCATGCGTGCCGAAATGTCGCACGGCGCCGAGGCGCCCGATTAACGCAATTGTTCGGTATGCATGAACTCCCTATAATACGCTGGGCCACATGACTTACATCCGGAGCCGAGGGGGTGGCAGAACGACCCAAGATCCTCGTCGTTAGCGACAGCCGGGGCCACGATGACCCGCTCGTCGGGCAACTTCGGCAGACCGCCGACCTGGTGGTTGTCGAGGGGATGCTGCGGGCGCTCGGGCGGCTGAAGCGCGAAGAATTCGCCGGCGTGTACGTCAGCAGCGCCCACCTCAAGCAGGCGTTCGACGTCGGCAAGCTTCTGCAGAACGAACGTATTCTGCAAGGGATGCCTGACGCCGCGCTGTTGCTCGACAGCGAGAACACCATCATCTGGGGCAATGGCCGACTGAGCGAGTGGAGCAGCCGAGGTTCCGTTCTGGGGCAGAATTTCTATGCCGTGTTGGGCAGCCCCGAGATCCTCGGGCCAGATTACTGCCCTTTCCATACGGCCTTGGCGACCGGCTTGCCGAGCTCGACCACGCTCCGTTCGGCCGACAATCGCTACTACCACGTGCATGCCACGCCCTGTCGTGAAGTCGAAGGGACGGTCAACTACCTGATCGTCACCGTTCGCGATATCACGACCGAAACACTGCAACAGCAGAAGCTGGCCGCCATCCATCGCGCCGGCATCGAGCTGGCCGATCTCACGGCCGACGAACTGTCGGGCATGACGGTTGACGAGCGTATCGAACTGTTGAAGTCGAACATCCTCCATTACACGAAGGACCTGCTGAACTTCGACGTGGTGGAAATTCGCCTGCTAGACAAGGAAACGGCGCGCCTCGAGCCGCTGTTGGCCGTGGGCATGGAGCCGACGAGCGTCGAGCGCGACTTGTTCGCGCACCCGCAAGAAAACGGCGTCACTGGTTTCGTTGCTGCTACCGGCAAAAGCTACTTGTGCGAAGACACCGCGCAAGACCCGCTCTACCTCGAAGGGGCCAAGGGGGCCAAGAGCTCGTTGACCGTGCCGCTCATTTTGCACGACGAAGTCATCGGCACGTTCAACGTCGAAAGTCCCGAGCCGCGGGCCTTCAGCGAGAGCGACCTGCAGTTCTTGGAAATCTTCACGCGCGACGTGGCCGCGGCGCTCAACACGCTCGAGCTGCTGGCGGCCGAAAAGGCCACAACGGTCGCCGAAAACGTCGAGGCGATCCACAGCGCGGTCGCGCTGCCGGTCGACGACATCCTCAACTGCGCCGTGCAGATCATGGAGCGCTATATCGGCCACGAGCCCGAGGTCGTCGAACGATTGCAGCAGATTCTGCGAAACGCCCGCGACATCAAGCAGGTGATCCAGAAGGTTGGCCAGAAGATGTCCCCCAGCCAGGCGGCGCCGCAGTTGCTCCAGCAAGTGGAGCGACCTTTGCTACGCGGACGGCTGGTGCTGGTGGTCGATGCCGACGAGAGCGTGCGCAGCAGTTCGCACGCGCTGTTGGAGCGTTACGGCTGCATTGTCGAGACCGCGCACGACGGCGCCGAGGCCGTATTCATGGTGCGCAGCACGCTGCCGCACGGTGGTTACGACGTGATCATTGCCGACATTCGGCTCCCCGATATGTCGGGTTACGACTTGATGTTGCGTCTGCAGGACGTCGTCGATCCGGTGCCACTGGTGCTGATGACCGGCTACGGCTACGACCCAGGGCATTCGATCGTCAAGGCGCGGCAAGCAGGGCTGAAGGAAGTGCTCTTCAAGCCGTTCCGCCTCGATCAGTTGCTGGAGACGGTCGAGCGCGTTGTCACATCGCCAGGGGTCGCCAAACTGCCGGCCGACACCGCCCGGCAACAGGCTTGAAGTAAGGTAAGCTCGGTTAGGGCGCGGGAAAGCGCCGCTTGTTCTCTCTGCAATCGCCCGCTACTGTTTGGTGCATCGACCCATTCCCCTTTGTCTCGACCGAGCTCGCCGGCCGTTGGGCGGCGGCAAGTCGCCTGAACGGTAACGCCATGCTCGGTCTCGATCTGTTGCTCATCGCGGCGGCGCTCGCCGGCCATATCGGGCTATGGGCCACGATCGTTAACCAGGTGCACGCCACCGCGCTGCCGCAATCGGTCATCAAGCCGGTTACTTACTTCGGCTTGTCGTTTCTTTGCGCGGCGCCGCTGGGGGCCATCGCGTGGACCTGGTATGCGGGGGCGATTGGGACCGCGGGCATCGAATTCGCTAGTTTGCCCTGGACTCTGGCGCTCTATGGAGGCTTGACCGCGCTACTTAGTCCCGGCACGCTCGTCTGGTTATGGCGCTATGGAGCACATCGCCAGCAGGCACCGGCCTTGAAGAAAACCGACAGCCAGCGCCTCGACATGCCGACGCGACTCGGCCGGCACCCCATGGGAGCCGGGCTGCGGGCCATGATCACGCGGCTCCCCGGCAACCAGTGCTTTCAGCTCGACGTTACCGAAAAACACCTCGAAGTGCCGAGACTACCCGAGGCGCTCGACGGGCTGTCGATCGCGCATCTTTCCGACCTGCACTTCACGGGTGCGATCGATCGAGGCTATTACCGCGAGGTAGTTTCGATCGCCAACGATTTTCAGCCCGACCTGATCGCCGTCACGGGCGACCTGGTCGACAAGCCCGGCTGCATCGACTGGATCGCCGACACAGTGGGACAACTGCGGGCCACACACGGCGTGTACGTGATTCTGGGGAATCACGACGAGCGGCTGAAGCGCCATCTGGGGCGACTTCGCGCGGCGCTCGATGCCTGCGACCTGGTGCAGCTCGGCGGACGCTGGCGACAGATCTCGATCGACGGCTCCCCGCTGGTACTGGCCGGCAACGAGCTGCCTTGGCTCGTTCCGGCGGCCGATCTGAGCGATTGCCCGACGCGCGAAGTCGATGGCCAACCATTGCGAATACTGCTGTCGCATTCGCCCGATCAGTACGCTTGGGCCCGTCATCGCGATTTCGATTTGATGTTGGCTGGCCACACGCACGGCGGCCAGATTCGCTTTCCGCTCGTTGGCGCAGTCTTTGCCCCCAGTCGCTATGGTGTTCGCTACGCATGCGGCGTGTTTCACGAACCGCCGACTGTGATGCATGTCAGCCGCGGTCTGTCGGGTCTCGATCCGCTGCGCTACAACTGTGCTCCCGAGCTCACGAAGCTCGTGCTCCGCTCTCCGGCGGCCCTGGCCGGCGCCCGACGTGTGCAGTTCGCCGAGCACGAGGATCAACTGGTCGCCCAGCGGTAGTCCGCGGCAGCTTTAATTGGTTAAGGCAAGAAGTAGGGTTGTGCCGGCCCGACCGCCGCGTGCACACCTGTTTCGGCGGCAAGAATGCGCCGAACACGGATTCAAGCTTTGACCGAGCACACTAGCGCGCCGTCTCGCGCACCCAGCGATCGGCGATGTCGTGCAAGTTGGGCTCAACCTGCTCCGGCATCAGGAAGTAGTGCCGCTCCAGGCGAACGATCGACGCGGCCAACTCGCGATGCGCCGGCTCGCTCAGTCCGTTGTTGAGTTGAATGTCGCGCAGCAATCCGATGACCGTAAAGGGAGTCAGCTCGCTGGGCATCGCAAACCGCGACGCCGCGGCCGGCCGACGGCGACGCCACAACCAAAGCGATGTTGCCGCCAAGGCGAGCACCACCGCGATAGCCCCCAACGACAGCCAGAGCCAGGCAAAATCGCGGCTGGCATACCGCTCTTCGAGCGCGATCGCAGGCTCGACCGCCACGAGATCGGCGTCGTCGTAACGCTGGTAAAGCATCTCCTTCACCGGCATCTTGGCCGCAGCGAACTGAAACTTGTCGGGACGCTGGTCGGGCTGTTCGGCCGCGGCCTGCAGCGAGATCGTCCAGATCCGTTCCGAGTCGATCGAGTTCTCGCGCGCTTCCTTGTCGAATTGCGTGACCGAAACGCCGCCATCCTCGGTCTTGACGATGTCGAAGCCGGCCGGCTGGAAATCGACGAGCTCGTCGAGTTCGGGGACGAGCCCGCGCGCCGTGGCGCGCACTTCAAGGATCAGCTTGCCCTCGTCGGCTTGGCGCTCGTCGAGGGTCTGCACGATCCGCACGTCGTTGGCCGGACGCGCCGGCGGCGAATCGCCCTTGGCATCCAGCGGCACGGCGGGCGATTCGACGGGCAGAATCACGTAACCCGACGTGTCGAGAAAATCAAAATCGAGCCGCACCGGCGGCAGCTTGTCGATCTCGGGCCCCTTGGCCTTCAGCAATAGATATGCGTACGGCGTGGTGCGCCAACCGTACTCGGGCAGCGCTCGCGAGTTCACCTCGGCATCTTGATACGTGATCGAGATCACCTCGAAGTGCTCGGCGAGCGATTGCATGACGATGTCGCGAAACTTGTCGCGGTAGTTCTCCAGCGGCCGGCCAAAGTTGTAGTAATACGATTGGTTATTGGCCTGGTTCTGCAAATAGCGACCGAAGCCGCCGCTTTCGCGCTCGATTTCCTTGGTGTGCAGGATGTTGACGAAGACGCCGAAGGGTTGGTTGTGCCCGATCACGTCCGGGCCGTCGATCCGTGCCTCGAGCTTGATTTCGGTGACCAGGTCGCCGTAGTAGTCCATCAACTTGCGTGCTTCCTGGGCGAGCTTGTGATCGCCGACTACCTCGAAGCCCGCCTTGAGATAGCGGTACTTCAGCTCCGGCTTCGCCGAGCTGGCACGGGTGAACAAATCGTTGGCAAACTTCGACAAGTGGAATTCGGCCGTTTCGCCCGGGAGCGCCAGCAGCGCCTCGCGAATCAGGGCCGGCTGCCGCTGATCGGCCACCTTGTTGCCGGTGATGCGCGCCAAATCGACCGACCCCAGGCTCGCGTAAAACCATTGCTCGTAGAGCCCGATGCTCTGCTCATCCTCGGGCAGTTCGGCCACGACCTGACCGTAAAGCTCGGCTGCCTCGGCAAAGCGCTCGAGCGCCTCGCCGCGCACCTCGGAAAACTCCGATCGCTTTTCCAATTGTTGCTGATACTCGTTTTCGTCGTGCATCACGGCCGCTTCGGCCTGCACCAGCGCCCAATGATCTGGGTACTTGGCCAGCCCTCGTTGACATACCGTACGCGCGACTTCGAAGCCGCGGAGCACTTCGGCCTTGATGTCTTGCTCGCGGCGATTGGTGCCCGCCTGCTTCTGCACGTCGGGCGCCTGCCAGACCGTGGCCAGGTTGCCGCGCATCTGCTGAATCATTTCGGCCAGCGCACGCGGCTTTAGATGATCCAACTGCCCGAACACGCTTTCGATCGCTTCGAGGCGATAGACCTCGGCCTTGCTATGGGCCGTGGTGAAGGCCCTGGTCAGTAGCGATTCGTCCAGTTCGCCGATCGGCAGGGCGCGCAGGCGCTTGATCCATTCGGCCAACTCTTGCAGATTGCGTTCCTGCTTCGAGCGCGTGAGGGGAATGCGCTCGGCCCGCCGCTCGTATCCCCAGTAGTAATAGAACGGGTTACCGTAGTCGCGCTGCTCGTTGGGGTTGTGATTTGAGATCCACACCCGCAAAAACTGATTGGCCAGTTCGCGCGCCTTGTCGGCATGCGTGGCAGCCAGCTTTTCGATATAGGGAAAGGCCAACGCGTCTTCGTTGACCTTCAGGTAAAGCTGCGCGAACGTCGACGTGAACTTCGGCCCCAGGTCGGCGCTGACCAGCGCGAGCCACTGCTCGCTGGGGCGCACGTCGAGCAATTCGTTGGTTTTGATCGGTTGCGCCGCGCCGTTGCTGTAGCGCAGGGGCGAAATCTCGGTGTCTTGTTCCACGTAGAAGTAGTTTCCATAGCGGTCATGCTGCCAACCGGGCCCCATCCGCGAGCGCTGATCGAGCTCCTGGCTAACCTGTGCTTCGCGCAACCAGCTCGTGGCCAACAGCGACAGGGTATCGTGCCATTCGGCGGCTCGCTCGGGCGACGCGCGCAGCAGCGCCGCGACGGCGGCATGTTGCAGTTCGAGTGTCTTGAGACGGAAACCCGCGTCGGTCGGATGCGAAGCCAGATTCGTCGAGACCAGCGTGCCGATCGCGACCAGGATCTCCCGACCGCGCTCGACGTGCGCGCTGAAGCTCTCGTCGAGCCATTGCTCGCCGAGCTCCTTGCGCACACGCGGTGCCAGCTCGACCGCACGCCGTAGCGCCTCGTGTTTGGCGGCGCGAAGACGCGACCGTTTTTCGCGAGCGGCCTTTTTGGCCTCGGCCTCGGCCTGTGCCGCCGGATCGGCCGGAGTCGCCGGCTTCGCGGGTGCCGCGGCAAAGGTGCCGGAGCCGGGCGCAGGTGCAGACGTCGCCGCTGGCGCTGCCGTCACGGTGGCAGTGGGCGCAGCCGCGGGAGCTAGACCAATGGCGGCCCCGGCAATGCGCACTGCTCGCGCCGGTCGCGCTGTCGCGCTGGCTGGGGCCGCCGCACCCTCCGCCGGCGCCGCAGGCGCGGGAGCCGGAACGACGGCCGGCGCGGTCGCGGCCTCCTCTTCTTCGGGATCTTCTTCGACCGGTATCGGCAGCACCGCCTGAGTGGCCCGCCAGGCCTGTTCGAGTTGCTCGGCCTTGCGATCCTTGGCATGCAAGGCCAGAAAGTGCCGGGCCAGTAGGTTCAACGCTATGGCATCTTGATCTTCGGCGGCATCCTCCAGCGACGGCAGGTACGTACCGCCGCGGACTTCCTCTCCCGAGGCAAACAGCAACTCCGCCGTTTGACGCCGCGTGAGTTTCGGCTCGGCGGCTTCGACGCCAAGGTTCAATGCCTGCAGGAGAATTTCAAGATCGTTGCCAGCGGCGATTGCTTGCCGCAGCAGCGTGCCGAGACGATTGAAGGTGTTGTCGTCGAGCGCGTGTGGAGCAGCCAAAATCAGACCGGCGATGTCTTCCATCGAAAACTGGTTGCGCTCGATGAAGGCAGCCCCCCCGCCTTGCCCCCCCGCGGAGAGCATCGCCTGCATGGTGGCCGGGTCGGCAGCGTCGAGGAGCATCCGCTGCAGAAGTTGCGGGTTGAGTTGAGGCTGACCGCCGTTGGGGCCGGCACGAAGCATCTCGAGCATCCGGCCGTAGAGTTCGCGCCCCTCGTACTTGTCGAGCGAGGCCAGATACTCTTGGACGGCGGCCCAATCCCCCAACGTGACGTGGCGCGAAAAGAGCTTCAGCTCGTAGTCGAACGTGAGATCGGCGCGCACTTGCTCGATCGCGGCGCGCTCGGCCTTGGCTTTGTCGGCGGCGGCTTTGTCGGCCGTTGCCTTGTCTGCGGCTGCTTTTTCGGCAGCGGCTTTTTCCTCTGCCGATGGCCCCGCTGACTCGTTGGGAGTTGCTTCTGCAGCGGGCGCGTCGGCGGCCGGCGTTTCGTCGCCTCCTTCCGAACCTGCGGAATCGGTCGCCGCAGGCTCGTCGGCTGGTTGTTCGGTCGCGCCTTCGGCAGTCCCGCCTTCCGCGGCTTCCGCCGGCTTGTCCGCTTCTTGCTCCGCGGGCTCCGATTTGTTGTCAGTGTCGGCTGCCCCTTCCGCGGCCGGTTTGTCCGGCGCGGAGGCAGGCTCGGCGGGGAGCGGCGGCAGCTTCGGCGGCTTGGGGGCCGGCTCGAGCCAGGCCTTCAAGATCACCGATGGCCGGCGATCGAACTGCATCTGCTGAATCTTTTGCAGTCGCTTTTGCTTTGGGTCGTTGGCCTTGGCATTACCGCCACTTTGGGACTGAGCTTGTGCTTGCGCCATCGCAGCCTGCACGATGGCCTGCTGCTCGGCGGAGAGCTCCGTTTCTCCATCGATGACGTCAAAACTCGCACCGGCCGAGATGGTCAACGGAACCGAGATTACCTGCCCCCAAACGGGTAACCCCGGCGCAAACGCCAACAGCGCCGCACATGCGAGCGGAAGTCTCATGGCCCGAACTCCGTGTCCCTTGGCTTAAGTTAGCCAGGCAGGTTGAATTGGCGGTGCAATCGCGCAGTCGGGCCAGAGCGTGGTGCCTGTTCCGGATGCCCCGGCGTGCCGAACGCGAGCAGGTCGAACTGGTTAGCTGGCTGAGCCCCGCCGATCACGATCCGCGATTGTCGGGGGGCGGTCCCGAGCTCGCGCCGCGCGCGTCTTCGGGACCGCTCTTTTCCTTGGGAGTCTTGCCCTTGCCTTTGCACTTGCATTGACCGCTGCAGCAGCCGCAGCATTGCTTGGGTAGCGGCAACGCCTGCAGCTCGGACAAGTCCATCCGCGCCAGGCGAATCGCCGCTTCGAGATCTTGGCTGTGCGTCTCGGCCGCCTCGGTTTCTCCGGCGGCAACTGCTTCTTCGGCCAGCAAGCGATAGTTCTGACGCGCGGCTTCGATTTCAGGTTCCCACAGTTCGCGCGGCTCCCCCTCCAGACGCATCAACCACGTCAGGTAATACTGGGCGCTGGCCAACGCATCGCGGGCCGCCGACTTGAACTCGACCGGGGCTGATTCGTCCGGGGTGACCTCGGCGACCAACTCAGTCAACTCGTCGTATGCCTCGGGGAGCCTGCCGACCTCGAACTTGGCCTTGGCGCGGGCAAGTCGAGCGCGGCGACTGGCGTCGGCTCGTTCGGCAGGCAGGAGCGAAATCGCCTCGTCGTAGGCGGCGATCGCCTGGTTCCACTCACCGGCTGCCACGTGTTCGTCAGCGGCGCGCAATTGAATCGCCGCGCCGTCGACCAAAACTCGCTGCTGGCCCGGACCATAGTGATAGGCGGCCACTCCCGCCGGAACGAGCAACCACGCCGAGAGCAATATGCCGCGCATGGCGACGCCTCCTGGAACTCTGGCCGTGAAAGTAGCTAAAGCCGCCGCCGCGCCGGCTGGTTTCGACAGGTTTGGCGGTCGTTTCAGGATACCGCCCGCGGCAGCGGCAAGCTACGCGATTCTGAAATCGCCGCAGAAAAACCGGCTGACCAAACGAAATTTGTCGTGGCTGATGCCGATCGGTTCCGCCCAAGAATTGCTGAAGGCCAAGCGCCGCGGGGCGGCACTAATCGATGCACGGCCAGCGTTCAACCGCTGGTCGGCATGCCGAGCTGCCGCATCTTGCGATAAAGATTCGAGCGGTGCAGCCCCATGTTCTGGGCCGCTTCGCTCATGTTCCCGCGCGAACGATCGATGGCCTGCCGAATGAACTGGGCCTGGAACAGGTCGGTTGCCTCGGCCAGGGTGCCCGCGCCCGGCACCTGCCCGGTCGCCGAAGTCGCGGCCGGCGCGACAAATGTCAGATCGTGCGGTTCGACCCGGTCGCCGGTCAGCAGATAGGCGAGCCGTTCCATCAAGTTGCGCAATTCGCGGACATTCCCCGGCCAGGGATGACGCAGCATGCGCTCGCGGGCGGCGGGCGAGAACGTGGGGGCCTGCCGACCGAGCCGGCGGCAGAAATCTCCCAGGAAGTGCTCGGCCAACAAAAACACGTCGTCTCCTCGGTCGCGCAGTGCCGGCAGTTCGATCGAGACGACATTCAGCCGGAAATACAGATCTTCGCGAAATCGTCGCTCACGCACCATGTCGGCCAGGTTGCGATTCGTGGCGGCCAGCACCCGCACGTCGGTGGCGATCGGCTGCGAGCCGCCGACGCGAACGACGACTTTCTCTTCCAGCACGCGCAACAGCTTGGCTTGCCCCGCCGGGCTCAACTCGCCAATCTCGTCAAGCAACAGTGTGCCCCCCGAGGCCAGTTCGAACTTGCCCTGGCGGGCATCGTGCGCGTCGGTGAACGCGCCGCGTTCGTGTCCAAACAGTTCGCTCTCCAATAGCGACTCGGCAATCGCGGCGCAATTGACCGCCACGAACGGATGATTGCGGCGCCGACTCTGATAGTGAATGCTGCGGGCGACAACTTCCTTGCCGGTGCCGTTCTCGCCGAGGATCAGGATCGCCAGGTCGGTGTCGGCAATTCGGCCGATCGTCGAACGCAACGCGGCAATGGGTGGGCTGGCTCCAATCAACTCGACGCCGGCCGCCGCCTGGTCGACGATCCGCCGGTTGTTGCGGGCCAGGGCTTCGCGTTCTTGCGTGTTCTCGAGTGCCGTGGCGGCGTGCGCCGCCAGTTCGACGAGCGCTTCTTCGTCGTCGAGCGTGAACTCGCCCGAGAGCTTGTTGATCACCTCGAAGGCGCCGAGGCGCTGTCCATTGCGCCCCAACAGGGGGACGCAAACCAGCGATCGCGTCACGTATCCCAATTGCTGATCGGCCTGGCGGTTGATCTCCTTCTGGTCGAGGCGCCCCGCGCGGCGACGTTCGCCAGTCTGCACGACGTGCCCGACCACCCCCTGGTCGTCAGCGACCCGCAGTTCGCCGCTAGCCACGCCCAGCGCTGGTCGACCGACAAGCGTGTGCGTCGCGCGATCCCACAAGAAGATGCTGGCACGATCGGCTGCCAGCAATCGCGTGGCCGCGGCGGCGATCTCGCCGAGCAAGGACTCAGTTTCCTGGGCGCGGTTCCACCGCTGGGAGATTTCCAGCAGCGAGTCGAGCCGCGCGATCCGTGCCGACCGTCGACCCCGATCTCGGACAGCCACCAGCCCGGCCGCGATCACTTGCGACAGATCGCCGGCAACCGCCGCGTTGTGGGTTCCAGCGGCGCCATCGGCCGGCAGCAGCGTGACCAGGGCGTCGGTCTCCAACGAGGCGGTCGGCAGCGGCAGGGCCAACCAGCGGTCGCGTCCGCAGGGCTCCTCGCGATCCAAAGCGTCCGCCACCAGATCGGTCGGAATCTGCTGCCGCGGGCCGGTGCTTTTGATCACCTGCAACTGGCCTCCGCTGGCCGAGACGAACGCCGTGAACGGGGCTCCGGTTGCCTGTTGCCAAAGGGCCAGCGACCGATCGAGCCACGCGTCTACGCTGGTCGGTTGGCCGGCGGCAAGCAGGATCTCGACCCCATGCACTGCGGCATCTGGCGAGCGATGCAGGGCCTGCCAAACAGGGGCTGAAGTGCGATATGTATTCATAGCGATATCCGAACGAAGCCTGATTCCTTGTGTTTGTGTCATTTTGGCTCCATCCGGTCACAAGTGTCATCCAAAAAACTCTATACAAGTGAGTTCAAAAAGACAACGCCGAATCCGTGGGCATTGCGAAATCCCGCCGTTGAGCCAAGTTGCGCATCGCGGTATGTTGCTTCGTCAGCAACTCGGCCTACTGGCATTCGCGCAGGGCGCGGCCGCTGCGCAATACCCACCCGCCATTCAGGGAGCACGCGATGGGACTGTTCGATGGCAAGAAAGGGCTGATCCTGGGGGTCGCCAACGACCGCTCGATCGCCTGGGCGATTGCCGAGTTCATCATGGCCGAAGGGGGCATCTGCGGCTTTACGCACTTGCCCGACCGCCCCGACGATCCGCGGCAGCGCAACCGGCATCGCGTCAACCGGCTGACCGAAAGCCTGTCGTCGGCCAAGTTTCTGATGCCGCTCGACGTCAACAACGACGAGCACATTCGCGCCGTGGTCGAGCGGGCGGCCAGCGAGTTCGGCAAGATCGACTTCTTGCTGCACTCGATCGCCTACGCCCCGCTCGAAGACCTCAAGGGGGAGACCGCCGCCTGCAGCCGCGACGGTTTCAAGCTGGCCATGGAGATCAGCGTCTATAGCCTGCTGGCGGTGTCGAATGCCGCGCGCGACGTGCTCAACGACGGGGCGAGCATCGCCACGATGACCTACTTCGGTGGCGAGAAGGCCGTACCCGGCTACAACCTGATGGGGGTCTGCAAGGCGGCACTCGATTCGTGCGTCAAATATCTGGCCTACGAGCTGGGGCCGCGCGGAATTCGCGTCAACGCCATCAGCGCCGGGCCGCTACGCACACTGGCGGGAACCGGCGCCGGCGTCGACGAAATGTTGATCCTTTATCAGCAGATGGCCCCCATGGGGCGGAACATCACTCACGACGAGGTGGGGCGCGTAGGCGGCTTTCTGCTCTCCGACATGTCGACCGGCATCACGGGCGAAATCCTACACGTCGACGCCGGCTACAACATCATGGGCACGCCAGGGCGCATGCTCGATATCTTCAAGCAATTGAAGTAAGCCGACGAGCACGGTGCCGGCAGCCCGATATAACGGTGCAGGCTCGCAGTCGGTCCGTTCGCGATTTGTGCCGTCACGCCGCGATGAGCCTACGCCGGCAGCTTGCCTTGCTTGCGCAGGTAGGCGATGACTTCGTCGGCCAGTTCTTCGGGCGACTTCTTGGCCGAATCGAGCACCAGTTCTGGCTTTTCGGGCGCTTCGTAGGGATCGTCGATCCCCGTGAAGCCCTTGAGCTCGCCGGCGCGGGCTTTTTTGTACAAGCCCTTGGGGTCGCGGGCTTCGCAAACTTCGAGCGGCGCGTCGACGAGAATCTCGACGAAATCACCAGCCGGAGTCGCCTGCCGCACGTGATCGCGATCGCGACGGTAGGGGCTGATGAAAGCCGTCAGCGTGACCAACCCGGCCTGGCAGAAGAGGTTCGCAACCGCGCCGATCCGGCGGATGTTCTCTTCGCGATCCTGGGCCGAGAAGCCGAGGCCGAACCGCTTGGCGAATTCTTCGCTGTGGCGTTCCTTGAGCATGCCGGGGCCGGCGTTGAGCCCGTGGCGTACGTTGTCGCCGTCGAGAACGAAGCTGTGGATGCCGGCGGCGTGCAGCTTGTGATCAATCAGGTTGGCCAGGGTGCTCTTGCCGCAGCCGCTCAGCCCGGTGAACCAGAGGATGCAGCCGCGATGTTTGTTGAGCTTCTCGCGTTCTTCGCGGCTCACCGAATGCTCGTGCCAGACGACATGGACGTTTTCAGACATGAGGATATCTCGCTCCGTTATAGACTGAGATTCGGTTGGGACCGGCCGCCGCGTAAACCAAGGACGGAGAATCCCGGAGTGTACTGAAACGAGCCTGTAGCGCAAAGGCGGGCGATCGCCCTCGCAGCGAAGGGTTAGCCGAATCTTTGATCGCCAGCGCACGCGCGTGGCTCCGGCGGCGATGGCCTGGATCATGCTGCACCGCCCGGGGCGGTCTGCGGGGCTTGACCGCACGGTTTTCTGAGCGATACACTTTACGGGCTGTAAGTGCGTCTGACGCACCGACTTTCGTGCATCGCGGCTAACGCAACGTCGGTCTCGGCCGCCGCCGGGCCATTTGTCGAGCGCTATTCAGCCGTGCAGCTCCTCCTCGCCCTTGGGTTTCGGGACCGATGCCACCGGTTGTGATCGACATTCGCAGTGCCGAAGACACGCGCGACGTGGTCCATCGCGCCGTGCAGGCGCTGGCCGAGGGGCAGCTCGTGGCATTTCCGACCGAAACCGTCTACGGCGTGGCTGCTTGTACCTTGCGCGAAGACGCCATCCAGCGGCTGGCCGCACTCGACGTCAGTGGTCCTCTCGAGCTGGCCGTGAAGAGCGCCGACGAAGCGCTCGACTTTGTCCCCGATATCAGCCCGCTCGCGCGGCGCCTGGCACGGCGGTGCTGGCCCGGTCCGGTCACTCTGCTGTTGAAAGACAGCAGCCATGACAGCCTGATCCGGCAGCTCCCCGAGTCGTCGCGTACGGCAGTCTGTCACGATGGTTGCCTGGCGTTGCGCGTGCCGGCCCATTCGCTGATTCACGAGGTGTTGCGATTGCTCCCTGGTCCGGTCGCATTGGCGGGCGCGGGGCATCAACCGGAGTGCGATGCCATCACCGCCGCCGACGTCGTGGGAAACGTCGGCGAGCAGATTCAACTGGTGCTCGACGACGGACGCAGCCGCTATGGTCAGCCGTCGAGCCTGGTGCGGGTCGGGCAGAAGACGTTCGAGGTGCTCAGGCCGGGCGTCGTCTCCGAACATACGTTGCGTCGGCTTTCGAGCCTGATGGTGTTGTTCGTCTGCACGGGCAACACGTGCCGCAGCCCGATGGCCGAAGTCATGTTTCGCAAGATCATTGCCGACAAATTGGGGTGCCAGGTGAACGAAGTGCACGATCGCGGCGTGGTCGTGGCCTCGGCCGGATTGTCGGCCATGATGGGGGGTCGACCAAGCTCCGAAGCCGTGCACGTTATGACCCGGATGGGGCTCGATTTGGCCGACCACGAATCGCAGCCGATGACCCAACATCTGGCGCAGCAAGCCGATTTGATTCTTGCCATGACACGATCGCACCGGCACGCCATCCTCTCGGAATGGCCCGAAGTTGCCGAGCGCGTGCGGCTCTTGTCTCATGATCACACCGACGTGGCCGATCCAATCGGCGGCCCGCCCGAGATGTACGAACGCTGTGCGACGCAGATCAAAGCCGAGTTGGAGGCCTGGGCGGCCGAGTTGGAAGTTTGACGCGGTCCTTGTTCGCCAAGTCCGTGCTCCAGTCCGAGGGAACTAGCCGTGCGCATCGCCGTGGGAAGCGACCATCGTGGTTTTGCGGTCAAGGGCAAGGTGATTGCGCTGCTGAAACGCCTGATGCACGAGGTCGAGGATTTCGGCGCGCATAGCGGCGACGCCGTCGACTACCCCGACGTCGCCGTGCAGGTGGCCAGCCGCGTGAGTTCCGGCCAGGCCGAGCGAGGTATTCTGATCTGTGGCACCGGCCTGGGGATGTGCATCGCCGCGAACAAGTTTCGCGGGGTGCGCGCCGCCACTTGCCACGACGATCTCACTGCCGAGATGAGTCGCCGGCACAACGACGTCAACGTGCTTTGCCTATCGGCCGACATGCTCGGCGAACGGTTGATCGACCGCATGGTCGAAATCTGGCTCACGACTCAGTTCGAGGGGGGGCGCCACGCCCGCCGTGTGCAGAAGATCTCCGATCTCGAAGCGGGACCCTCGCTCGACTCTCCTCCCGCGGGCTGATTGCTGGGCCGACTGGCCGCCAAGCTGGCTTAGCTAGCGCAACGAACAAGTGCGAGCGCTAGTGGTCAGGGTCGTCGTCTTGAACTGAGATTCAGCGTCCCAAACTGAGGCGCTAGCGCTCAGTGCAGCCTCGCTGGCAGTGATGGCAGTCGACACAATCGAATTGCCCTATCTGGCTTCCATATATCGACTTGTGTAACGATCGTCGCGGCGTTTCTGCCCCTTGGCACGATGGTTGCCAACTATCCAAGTCAACCGCGTGGCTGAGAGCAACGCGGCCCCGAATCTACGAGCCCAGATGGTGCGGAGAGATTTGGGGGAACCCGACCGGCACGATTCGCCGGTGGGAACCATCACCCTATAAGGACGCAGGGCGAGACCGCCCGGAGGGAACTGTCATGCTGGTTCTGAGCAGAAAAGTTGGCGAACAGGTTTGCATCGACGGTCAGATCACCGTGACCATCAATCGCATTGAAGGCAATCGCGTGAGCCTGTCCTTCGACGCGCCGCGCGACGTGCACATCGTGCGCGGAGAACTGCGGCCGTTCGGCGACGGATTCCCCGCACCACGCACCGTGGGCAGTTCGCCCAAGAATGTGCCGGCCAACACGCGCACGCCGGCAACGAACGATCGTCTCGAGCGGCTGCATGGCCTGCTGAAGGCTCGCAAGTAAACAACGGTTGGCGACGCAGCCGATAGTGACTGCGATTACTCTTCGTCAATCGTTGGGTCGTCGCCGCGAGTTTCGCCTAAGTAGCGGACCGTGGCCGCCCCCGTGAAAAGCCAACTGGCCAACACCGCCGCGCCGACTTCGTACTGTCCGCCCGACCCAAACCCGTAGGAATGCAGGCCGACCCCCAGAACAAAGTTCACGCCGTACCACGAGAAAGCGATCGCGCTGGCCCCCAGCACCGATCCGACGCACAGGCCGAAGTTGCCGAACCAACCTGCGTAGCGGCCGTGCAAGATCGCCAGGTAAACCAGTAGCGAAATCAGCGCCCAGACCTCCTTGGCGTCCCACCCCCAGAAGCGCCCCCAAGCGCGGTCGGCCCACACCCCACCGAGTATCGTGCCGGCTGCCAGGAGCACCACGGCCACCTGGATCGCCTTATAGACGAAGCTGGCGAACTCGCCGGTGATCTCGGGCGGACGCCTTGGCATGCGCGGCTGCACGTCGCCACCGAAGGCCCCGCCGCCGGGCAGGCTACCGCCGCCACCGAAACCGTGACGGGGCGGCACGTGGGCCAGCGCCGGGTCGCGATACTTGCCGAACAGGTAAATCCCCAGCGTGATCATCCCCAACCCCCAGGCCAGCGCGCCGGCCGCGTAACTGGCGACAATCGTCAGCACGTGAATCAGCAACCAGAAGTTGCTGCGCAGCACCGGCTGCAACGGGTGAAAGTCTTTGTCGAGCACCGGGGCATACCAGGCCACGAGGGCCGCGAAGAATCCGACTCCCGCGCTGATCAAAGCGAAGGGCCAGCGGGCGAGCACCGCCGGGCCAATCTTGGCCATCTGCCCGCTAACCGTCGCAGGCACCGTCCACAGTCCGAGGGCCACGGTCAACAACACGCGCGGGCCAAGCCACACCGTGAACGCCAGAATCACCAGCCCGACAATCCAAGTCAGAATATCGTTGAAGTCGGGCCAGATCTGACCGACGTCGATGACCGGGAGCAGGCCGAACACGGTGCGGTCACCGTCGGCGTATTTGGCGATCGACAGCAGCCAGAACAGGAACCCGGCGAGCGCGATCCGCGGCAACAGCATCAGCCAGCGCATCGTACCGTCGGAGGACGCCTCGTCGCGGTCGTGTCGACGAGCCGTGCCGGTCAATGGCGTTTCTTCAGGCCGGTTGCCCCAGGGCACTGCGGTCATCGGCCAGGCGCGCTGCAGGCCGGGCCAGGTCAGTGGCAACGTCGTGAACCACAGCCCCATCAGCGGCACCACCGTCGCCACGTAAATCACTGTTTCGTACATGTTCGTCACCGGCGCCCACCCGGTGATTTGCGTGCGCATCCAGAATCCGTAAATCGACCAGGCGATGCCGGCCATCAGCACCGAGCAACCAATGGCAAACAGCCAGTTGGCGCGGGCGATGCCGGCATACACGCCGAGCGTGGCCGTTGCCAGGAAGAAGATCCCCCAGGTGAACGTGAAGGGATTCATGCGGTTGTAAGCCGCCTCGACGTGCATGGCCCCGGGCGCCGGGTAGGCCACTTCGCTAATTAGCTCTTCATCGCGACCGACCAGCGCCAGCCGATCGATCCGCGCGGTGATCTCGTCGCCGAGCGCCCGCATCGCGTCGCTGAAGCCCCGCAGCGCGGCGTTGAAATCGTTGGGGCGCGTCTCGCGCTCGGGATAAACGCGCTGCAAAGCCGCGAAGCTCGCGCGAACCGACCCCAACTGGGCTTCCGGATAGTCGCCCACCTGCCGCAAGCCGGTGGCGAACAGCACGGTGCGCAGGTCGAGCCAGGGCTGCGAGCGATCGGTCTGCTCGCGATCCTTCTCGAGCGCGGCCGGATTGAGAGCCGGCACCACGCGGAGCAGATCGGAGTTTTGATAAACGGCCCGCAGCAACTGCTCGCCGGCGTCGCGCAGTTGGCCACTCTCCCAGGCGAGTTGAGCCAGCGCGGCCCGCGGCGCATCGCCCGGAGCGCCGGGCTGCCTGGCGGCCGCCTCTTGGCGAGCTCGCTCGTCGAGCCGCCCAAACACACCCGCCAGTTCGGCCGTGGCGCGGGCGAACTCGGCCGCCGCCGGCTCGATCGAACTGAAGCGAATATCGCGGGTTTCGAGCAGTTCGTAGCACTTGCCCAACGACTGGCGCGCCGCGTCGACTTGCGTTTGAATCTCGGCCAGGGGATTCGCCTCGCCGGCGCCGACGTTGACGCCGAACTGGAACTTGGGCTCGACGCGCGTCCACAGGCTCTGCGTCAATTCGAGCTCGGTGACAAACGCCCGGGCCGATTCGGGATCGAGCAAACCGTGCAGGTCGATCTGTTCCCACATGCTCACGGCCTGGAACAGCTCGTTGAATTTCTCGTCGACTCCGGCAAAGTGGAATTCCTTGTTTTCATCTCGCGCGGCGGACTGCTTGTCGGCCAACTCTTGCCGATGTTGATGGTAGCCGTCCGAATCGCGAACCTGCCGCGGTGAGACGAACAAGATGAACTCGCCGTGCGCGTTCTTGACCGGCAGGCCCAGCAGCTTGCGGAGATCCTCGTGGGCGCAGCGCAAGAACGGAACTTCGTCCCACTTGTCGCGCTCCAAGAGCCAGCTCAACAACAGTGGCGTCGCGCGGAACTTGTGCTCCTGGTCGCCGGGAAACAGCGATCGGGCGGGCTGCATGGCCGGCGATTCGAGCTCTTCCTTCGTCAGGTTGGCCGCCAGGTCGAACTTGTAGTACTCCTTGCCGCAGATCGTCTCGACGATCTGCCGGGCGAGGGTGTCCAGCGGCATCACCCGCGCCTTGTTGTCGAAGGCCGGGCGGACCGGCAATTCGGCCCAGGGGGTCCAGTCGATGGTCGCCGACTCGGCCGCGGCGACCGAGCCGCCGATCGCCAGAGCGAGCAGGCCGTAGCAGAACACCACCGACAGGTTTCGTACGAGTCGCATGAGACTTCCCTCGTAACGATTCGAAAAAGTTCCTGAACCTGCGATTCTACACCTCTACACCGGCGCCAGTGGCCGCTGCCGCGCCTTTTGCTGCGTGGCGGCGACGACCACCGCCTTGGGCTTGGGCTTGAAAAAGTAGGCCCGCATATAGAACATCGTGACGATTCCGGCCACGACGAGCAAACAGCCGGCGTTCACCAATCCGCGGCCCGGCGAGTAATTCACGGTCAGCACCGAGACGTAAACCTTGTCGCGCTCCGTGCTATTGAGCCGCGGATCGCGGAGCCGCTCGTACTGGCTATACAGGTCTTCGCCAGGCAGATACGGCCCACTGAACGATTCCTGGAATAGCCGATACGATTTCCCGCCCGCCGGATCGGTGAAGTCGACCGGCGCGTTCATCGTGACAACGACGTTCTGTTGCATCGGCTCGAGCGTTTTCTCGTTGAGGAAATCGACCACGCTCGTATAGTGCGAAGCCTGGCTGGTGCCTGGGTCGAGCTTGCGCTCGAAATCGCGCAAGCGAATGGTCAAGCCGACGTCGAACTCGTCGAGCGGCAAGCTCAAGGCGACCGATCGATCGCGGCCGGCCACTACTTTGCGCTCCGACGGATGCGGACCGAACATGCCGGTCCCCGGCGGCATCCCCAGCAACCAGAACTCTTCGGTATGACCGTCGACCGTCACGCGCAAACGCGCGGCCCGAATCGCGCGGGTGGGCTCGAGCATTTTGTCGAAAGCCACCGGCTCGACGATTCTCCGCGGCGTCTCGGCCGCCAAATGGCGATCCGTTTTGAGCTTCAGCGTGCCGATCCGCATCGTAAAGGCGTCGATCGGCGTGCCGTCTTCCGGCAACTCGCCGGCAGCGACCACTTCGCGGCGGTTCCAATAGCGGTAATACAGCTTCTGATCGGGCCCTTGCAGTACGTCGATCCGCTGCTTGCCTTGACCCATGGCAGGCGCTGCGGCGCCATTGCCGGCCCCTTCCACCTCGCTGGCCACCCAATAACTGCCAAACACGTGCAGCCGCCGCGCCTGCACGTTCAACTCCGACCAGTCGGCCACCAGCAGCATCCGCTCGGGATCGGCGCCGCCGTGGCGCACGCGAAGTTCGAGCGCCGGCCGCGACGGGGCGCCTTCAGGCGCTTCGACCCACCCGAGTTGCCCCGGCTGAGCGCCGCGGGCGATGGTCGCCCGCTCGAAGCGCTTGACGATCTCGACGGTGACACCTGTCTCGCCAAGCGGGAATTCCCCCTTGTCGACGTGATCGGCCACCTTGATCGGAAACTTCTCCCCCTTGGCGAACAGCACGAGTTGTCCGGGCGCGTCGACCCCCAAGTCGGCGTCAGGGGCACTTTCGAGAAACGCCGCCAACTCGGCCGGGTCGCCGGTCATGGTGAAGATCACCTGGCCGCCGCCGATCGACTTGCGATCTCCCATGCCGAAGGGATACTCGGCCGCGGCCACGTTCGAGGGCGAATTAATCACCAGCTCGTCGCCGCTGGAGTCGGCCACCGTGGTCCACGTGGTCCGGGCCTTCTGCTCCCGCCCGTCGGGCCCCATGACCGAGCTCTCGGGCATGCTCATCCGCAGGCGCAGTCGCGGGACCTGAATCTCTTGCGCATTGCTGTAGTAGTCGAGCGCTTCGACACGGATACCGTCCTGATCGTAGAGCACGCCGCGGTCGATCGGGGCGGCGCGCCAGATGGCCCGCATCGGCAAAGTGCCCAGCGACGCCAACGCGCCGGTGACGCCACGCCCCGTGAGGCTCGGCCAGGCCCGCATCTTGTCCAAGTCGCCCCAGTTGAAGGGGCTTCCTTGGAACGGCATGGCGATCACCTGCGACTTGTCGTCGCTGCCCGACGTCTCGCCGGGCGCTGATGCCGTGGCGCCAGTGATCTCGTCGCTCGTCGAGCTCGTGGGCGGCGGCGCGGTCTGGCTCGTGTTGCGAATCTCCATCTTCAACCGCTCGGTGTCGAGGAACGCCTTGCTGTTGGTGCAGTCCTCGAAGATCGGCATCTGTGAGTCGATGCCGCCGACGCGGTTGAGCAGGCAGCCGAACATCAAAGTCAGCAGTCCGATGTGCGTAATGACAAAGCCGGTTTGATGCCGCTTCCAGGGATAGCGGATGGCGGCGGCCGCAAAGATATTGACGGCCAGCAACACGCCCAACACCTCGAACCACCACGAGCCATACAAGGCGAACTGCACGGCCGGCGTGCCGTACTCGCTCTCGACCAACGTGGAGGTGGCCAGCACCGCCGCCAGCGCAAAGATCAAGATCACGGCCAGCTTGAGCGAAGCCGCGAACTCGTACAGCCCCAGAACGAGCCGCAACAGAAACGGCTGCTCGGGCTTACGCAAGCGGTAACGCGCCATTAGGCCTCGTGGGGGGCGAATTGCGGTTAGCGGGTATACAGGGTCGCTGCCGGGGGACTGGGGCCGCTTCCACTGGCGGACGGACTTCGGCTGCCGGCTCGCACGGTGGGCCAATCGCAAATCTGGCTAAGCCGGTTTCCCCAACTCGATTATAGCGCTGGCTGAACCCTCCAGAATAGCCGGCGGCTGCAGCGGCGGGAATGGTCGGCGGCGGGGGGCCTGTCGACGATCGCCCGACGGCGCAACCGCAAGACATGCCGCGTGTAAGGAACTTTGCCTGTTGGCAGCCGACTGGGGACATGGCAGCCCGCGGCGGCCCGTGCGTCAATTTGACACAGCCGGGGGTTTCTTCCCCGCCAGCCACTCGTTGACCTTTCGCTCGAGCACGTCGAGCGGGATGGCCCCCTCGGCCAGAACCACATCGTGGAACTCGCGGACGTCGAAGGCCGGGCCGAGCTTCTCCTCGGCGGCGTGGCGCAGCTCGCGGAGCTTCAATTCGCCCAGCTTGTAGGCCACGGCCTGCCCCGGCCAGGAGATATAGCGGTCGACCTCGGTGGCGATATTGTGCAAGGTGAGGGCCGAATTCTCGGCCATGAAGTCGATCGCCTGCTGACGGCTCCAGCCCAGGTCGTGCATGCCGGTGTCGACCACCAGCCGGCAGGCGCGCCACATCTCGTAGCTCAAGCGGCCGAAGTCGCTGTAAGGGTCCTGGTAGAAGCCGATCTCCAGCCCGAGGCGCTCGGCATAGAGCCCCCAGCCTTCGACAAACGCCGTGAACCCAGTAAAGCGCCGGAACGCCGGAACGCCGGTCAACTCTTGCGCCAGGGCGATTTGCAAATGATGCCCGGGCACAGCTTCGTGCAGCGAGAGCGCCTCGATCTCGTATAGCGGACGGCTCTTGAGGTTGTAGGTGTTCACGTAATAGAAGCCCGCCCGGGTGCCGTCGCCGGCCGGCGGAAAGTAGTACGCCGTCGTGGTCTGCGGAGCGATATAGGCCGGAATCTCGCGAATGCCATACGGTGTGCGCGGCAGTTTGCCGAACAGCTTGGGCAGCTCGCCGTCGATCCGCTTGAGGACCAGGCCGGTCTCTTTCAGCAACTGCTCGGGGGTGTCGGCATAAAACTTGGGATCGGTCCGCAGGTGCTCGACGAAGGCCGCGAAGTCCCCGTCGAAACCGACGCGCTCAATCACCTGCTGCATCTCGCCGCGGATGCGTTTGACTTCGGCCTGGCCGATGGGGTGTATCTCGGCCGGCGTGATGTCGAGCGTGGCGAAATGCTGAACGCGATACTTATATAACTCCCGGCCATCGGGGAGAGCCCACGCGCCCACGGTGTCGCGGGCCTTGGGAACATACTCGTCGCGCATGAAAGCCAGGAACCTGCGATAGCCCGGCACGACCGAGTCGGAAATCGCCGCCAGAATCGCTTTCGACAGCCGCGTGCGATCCGCTTCGTCGATCCGCTCGGGGAACTTCTGCAGCGGCACGGCCAACAAGTTGCGGGCCGGATCGTCGACGATCTGTGCCTTGAGCGGCTCGTCGTAGCCGCGCAACACGTCGGCCGGCAGCGTGAACCCTTCTGCCAGGCCGCGACGCAGCAGCGCGATGTGCTCGTCGGTATAACGATCGAAGGCACGCAGCCGGGCCGTGTAGTTCTCGTAGTCGTGCACGGTCTCCAGCGGCACTTCGCGCGGCAGCTCGGGGAATTCGATGTGAAAGCCCGAGCGGTTCGTGATCGGCAACAAGTAGAGCTTGAAGCGGTGCGACGCCAGCGAGTCGGCGAATTGCCGCGTCAGAATCTCGTAATTGATGCGATCCGCGGCGGAGAGTTTGTCGGCCGGGATGGCCTTCAATCGCTCGGAGAACTCGCGCGTCGCTTTCGCGCGCCACTCGATCGCCTTCAGCGTCGCGTCGGGAAGACGATCGTCGTAGCGATGATCCCCCGCCTGCGTGGCGAAGAGAGGATCTTCGCGCAACTGGAATTGCCACGATTCGTCGACCAGCCGCGCCAGGTCAGCGGTCGCGCCATCGTCGGCGCGCAGCGAAGTTGCACCGTGAATCGCCAATGCACCTACGAACAACGTGGCCGCCCACTGGTTGCACCCGCGGCGACCGTCGCAAGAGCTCACCCTGGTTCTCACCCTCACTGTCCCGCCGCCTCTTCCGACTTGGGCATCGTCGTGAGCGGCAACTCGTCGGTGCGGAAAGGCGACGCCAGCAATCCCTCGCGATTCGCCAGGTTCACCACCGGGTAATCGGCCCAGCCGTACCGCACGGCGACCGGCTCCGCCACGTCGGGGCTCGACACCACGACGCGATCTTGCTGAATCTCGGCCGTGGCGCGGTGGAAGACGTTGTCCTTGCCGGCGATCGCAAAGCCCTTCAGCGGGCCTTCGTCGCTGGTCTTCAGACCGCTGCCGGCATGGTCGAAGCTGAGTGTTATGCGATTATCGGCAATCTCGACCCCCGCCACAGTCGGGCCCGAGTATTCGATCTTCTCGCCGTATGCCAGAGCGCGGGCGGCCAGCGCCAGCCGCTCGCCGACCGGAGCTTTCTGCTTGGGATGGATGTCGTTTTCATCCCCCACGTCGGTGATCACGGCCATGGCCGTGTTCGGCACGTTCTTGGTCGTCAACCGCTGCGCTTCGCGCAGCTCGGCCCATTCGCTGGGGCCTGGCTCTTCGACGATCTTATGGAAGGGGGCCAACTGCACGAACAAAAAGGGAAAATCTCCCTGCCCCCACTCCTTGCGCCAACAGTCGATCATCGTGGGGAACAGCGTCTGGTATTCGTAGGCTCTGCCGGCGTTCGATTCACCCTGGTACCAGATCGCGCCGCGAATCGCGTATGGCACCAGCGGATGAATCATGGCGTTGTACAAGCCAGTGGGGCGCTGGGCCGCTTTGCCGTTGGCGGCCGAAGTTTTGGCCATCTTCTTGAGCGACGGTACGGCCTCGAGCGCCTCGCGACTCGTCCAGGCTTCGGCCGGCGTGCCGCCATAAGAGGTGTTGATCAAGCCAACCGGCACCTGCAACTGGGCTTCGAGCGCCCGGCCGAAGTGATAGGCGACGGCCGAGAACTCGGGCACCGATTGCGGAGTGCATTCGACCCAGGCGACGTTGGCCGTGTCTTGCGGCTCGTCGGTCGCTTCGCGCGGCACGGTGAGCAAGCGGATGCGGGCGTTGGCTGCCTGGGCGATCGTCGTTTCCGGATCGGCGCTGCGGCTCACAGTCCATTGCATGTTCGATTGGCCGCTGGCGATCCAGACTTCGCCGACGAGCACGTTCTTGATCGTCAGCGTGTCGGCGCCGGAGATCGTCATTTCAAACGGGCCGCCTGCCTTGAGGTTCTTGAGATCGACGCGCCACTTGCCCCCCTTGGCGGTTGTCGATACTTCCTGATCTTGCAGCTTGACGGTGACCTTCTCGCCGTCGTCGGCCGTTCCCCAGACCGGCACCTTCATCCCCTGCTGGAGAACGCAATTGTCGGAGAAGAGCGGGTTGGGTTTGACGGCGGCGTTGGCCAGCGCGGCCAGGCAGAGCAACGCACAGGCTGTCGCCCCAAAGGCCAGGTGACGTGTGGTTGAGGTTTTCCGGGGCGCGGCGGAATGGCTGGCAACGGATTGCATTTTCGAGAGCTCCACGATTTTCGCGACTGGTCTGGTCACGACATTGATAGCGTGCCGCGCGGCGCCTGGCAACCAGCGCGGCCGGGGGGCCAGAATCGCCCAATACAAGCGGTCCAACAGGCCTGGCAACTGGCCCAATCGTGCCGATTCGTAGACGGCTCCGGCGCCGCACGATTACGCTAACACGGTCCCAGGGCGAGCCGCCGGTCGATTTCCCAGCCATTCGATTTCGGGGAGGATCACACTCATGGAAGCCGAGTCTTACGAACCGGTGCGACAGTCGCTCTTGCACTTCTACTACTCGGCGCTGGGGCTGCAGTACTCGGTGTTGCTGCCGCTGGCGGCGATGATCGGCCTGGCGCTGGTGCTCCTCATCGTGATGCGCGGACGAGGACCGCTGGCCTCCGCGGCGCTGCTGATCTCGCTGTCGCTGCCGCTGCTGGTGGGTGTCTACGCGGCGCTCGATGGGCTGCTAGTGAGCTATCAAGTGATTGCGTACTCGACGTCCATGCCGAAGCCGTCGGAGTACGCGCAGGCGTATGCGATGGCGCTTGTTGCGCCGCAGTTGGGCATGTTCCTGATGGCGCCTAGCCTGCTGGCGGCGCTGATCGGATCGGTGCTGCGAGCAGTTCGAGGGGACTAGCCGACGGATTGCAAATCCAATTCACCGCGGCGCGTTCGGTTCTCATTGCGAGGCGTTGCTGCGCACAACAAGCCGTTGCTTGTCGCGCTTGAGAACTTCAGCCGCGAAAGTAGAAGACGGATGGGGAGGGATTCGAACCCCCGGGGCACTTGCGCACCCAGCAGTTTTCAAGACTGCCGCCTTAGACCACTCGGCCACCCATCCGGGAGAGGGATTAAAGAATAGGGAATAGGGAATAGGGATAAGAGTTTAGTTAGGAATCGGCGCGGGGTCGGCACCGCATTGTTGCCCTGCTCACTGCGACGATTATATCCGCGTTGCGCAGGATCCAAATTGGTCTCGGCGACCGATCCATTCATCGATTGTGCGCCGCTTGGGTTGCAAGCGTCGCCGCTGACTCGGGGAATCTTCGCAACCGGATGCCTCCCCAAATCATGGCCACAGCCACGATGCCCTCGGCGAGGAAAACTGCGGAGATCCGAAGCAGTGGCTCGCCGTGACCTGTGGGGTCGAACAGCCAAATGCAAAACACCAAGGGGCTCGCCAACAAGGCCGGGGTGAAGGTCGCCCCCAAAGTAATCAGCGCCACCGAAACCACCCGTCGGCCCAGCGGCAGCCGCGGCCTGGGCGCGGTCATCGCAAGCAGCGGCGAATCGTGCGGTTGATACGGGTTTTCGGCCATCTCTGACAGTTTATCCGCGGCTCGGCGGGTTTTTGCGGCAGGCCCTTGCCGAGTTGGGGGCGGCGGCGAGCGCGCACGGTTACTCTCGCTCGGCCGGCGGCCGAAAATGGCCCCAATTCTTTAATTCCGAGCGTCTTGCGGACTTTGGGGCCGCCCGCTTATATTCATATGCTTTCGCCCAGGTCCGCCAGATCGACAGAGGGTTGGGGGATGAAGGTTCGCGCGAGCATCCGCCGGATTTGTGAAAAGTGTAAGATCGTGCGCCGCCGGGGGACCGTGTACGTGGTCTGCGACAATCCGCGCCACAAGCAGCGGCAGGGATAGGCTTTCCGCGCCAGGGGGCCAGGCCTCGCGGCCGTTCGCCCTGGCCAGTTGGCCCCGCGCCTGTCGGACTGCTCGTGTGGTTCAGGCAGTCGACAGCATTGCGGTGCCAGGCACGTAATCGATAAGCAACCAAATACAACAGTAATCAGGGCCGAGAGACACCATGCCGCGTCTATTGGGCGTCGACATTCCGAACGACAAGCCGATCATCATTTCGCTGCAGTACCTGTACGGCGTCGGCCAGCAGGTGGCTGCCGAACTGTGCCACAAGAGCGGCGTCGATCCGCAGGTCAAAGCCCGCGAGCTGCACGAAGACGAGCTGGCCCGCATCGCAGCGCTGTTGGACAAGGATTACGTCGTCGAGGGTCAGTTGCGTCGGCAAACGGCGCAGAACATCGCCCGCCTTCGCGACATTTCCAGCTACCGAGGGATCCGTCATCGTCGCGGCCTGCCGGTTCGCGGACAGCGCACCCGCACCAACGCCCGCACGCGGAAGGGCCCCAAGAAAACGGTCGCCGGCAAGAAGGGCGTCAAGGACATGCGGTAAGTTCCGCAGTGGCGGCAGCCCGGCAACTGCCCGGCAGGCGTCCGCGACCTGCAGCGACCGCGGCAATTCGAAGAATCAATCAAGTCATTAGCAATCAGAATTAGCACGCAAAAGCGAGAGCAAGACCGTGGCCAAGCAAGCTGCATCCGGTGATAAGAAGCGCCGCAAGACGCGTCGCAACGTGTCGGCGGGCATCGCCTACATCGTGGCGACGTTCAACAACACCAGCGTCACGATCACCGACACCAAGGGAGACACGCTCTGCTGGACGAGCGGCGGCACCTGCGGCTTCAAGGGAAGCCGCAAGAGCACGCCCTACGCCGGGCAGTGCGCCGCCCAGCAGGCGGCCGAAAAGGCGGCCAAGTTCGGCGTCAAGGATTTGGAAGTGCGGGTACGTGGTCCCGGGGCGGGTCGCGAGAGCGCGATCACGGCCTTGCAAGCTGCGGGCATGACGATCAAGTCGATCGAAGACGTCACGCCGTTGCCGCACAATGGCTGCCGCCCGCCGAAGAAACGCCGCGTGTAGCTCGGCCCTGCCCGCCAAACGGCAAGCGATGACATACCCTCGGGCGGCTGTGAGCGTTGTGCCCGCCGGGCCGCGTCTGCAGTTCGAGGTTTGAACGCACACCTTAACGAACCCGCTTTACCAGTCAGCAACGATAGGCAGTTTTTCCGATGGCTCGTTACGTAGGTCCGGTTTGCCGCTTCTGCCGCCGCGAAGGCATGAAGCTGTTCTTGAAGGGGACGCGCTGCGAAACGCCCAAGTGCGCGATCGAGCGTCGCAACAGCCCTCCCGGCATGCACCAGTCGCGCCGCGGCAAGATGACCGATTACGCCGTGCACCTGCGCGAGAAGCAGAAGGTCAAGCATTACTACGGCGTGCTCGAGCGGCAGTTTCGCGGTTACATGCAGCAGGCCATGCGGTCGAAGGGCAACAGCGGCGAAGTGCTGATGAGCCTGTTGGAACGCCGGCTGGACAACGTCATTCATCGCCTGGGCTTCGGTCAAAGCCGGCCGCAGGCGCGGCAGATCATCAATCACGGTCACGTCACGGTCAACGGCCGCCGGGTCGACATCCCCAGCTACCTGCTGCGGGCCGGCGACGTGATCCGCGTGAAGAATCGCCCTAAGAGTCTGCAGTTGGTGCAGGCCGCACTGGCCGAGAGCAACCGCCCCGTGCCCGACTACCTGTCGCGGATCGACGGCGAGATCCCCGAGGCGACCGTCACCCGGTTGCCCGAGGCGTTCGATATCTCGTTGCCGGTGCAAACCCAGTTAATCGTCGAATTGCTGTCGAGATAAGACCTAGGGAGTGTTATCCATGCGGATTCGCTGGCGCGGATTGGAACTACCGAGCATCGTGCAGTGCGAGCAAGGATCGCTCACGTCGACCTACGGCAAGTTTACGGCCGAACCGTTCGAGCGCGGCTTCGGCGTCACGGTTGGCAACAGCCTGCGGCGCGTGCTGCTGTCGAGCCTTGAAGGGAGCGCGGTCACGCAGATCAAGATTCACGGCGCGCAGCACGAGTTCACCACGCTGCCCGGCGTGGTCGAAGACGCCACGGACATCGTGCTCAACGTCAAGTCGCTGGTGGTCAAGAACCACAGCGAGAGCACCAAGGTGGTGCGGCTCGAAAAGAACAGCAAGGGAGTCGTCACGGCCGCCGACATCCAGCCCGATTCGGCCGTCGAGATCGTCAACCCCGAGCACGTCATTTGCACGCTCACCAGCGACGTCCCCTTCGTGATGGAAATGGTGATCGAGAACGGTCGCGGCTATGTGCCGGCGCACGAGCACAGCCCGAACGTGCAGGAAATCGGCATCATTCCGATCGACGCGGTCTTCAGCCCCGTGGTCCGCGTGCGCTACGAAATCGAAGAGACGCGCGTCGGCCAGAAGACCAACTACGACAAGCTCACGCTCGAGGTCTGGACCAACGGCACGGTCTCGCCCGAGGCCGCGCTCGTCGAGTCGGCCAAGATTCTCCGCAAGCACCTCAACCCGTTTGTGCAGTACTCCGAATTGGGGGCTGCCATTCACGCCGAAGGGCGACGGCTGGGGCTTGGCGGGGGAGATGCCGCGCTCGAGGCCAAGCTGAACCTCAGCCTGGCCGAATTGAATCTCTCGGTGCGGGCCACGAATTGCCTCGAATCGGAGAATATCAACACGGTCCGCGACCTCGTGCAAAAGTCGGAAGACCAACTGCTCGACGTGCGAAACTTCGGCGAGACCACGCTCAGCGAAGTCCGTGAGAAACTGACGGAACTTGGACTGCGGCTCGGCATGCGGTTGCCTGTCGCGGCGCGGTTCTAACAAATCAACAAACCGCTACCCCCGCCCCGCGAGAAGGAGTCAGGAACCTTCGCGGGCAAATGGGCGGTCGCTGGCGAGAATGCAGAACCAAGTGGCCCCTGACGCCCTTGCCAAGAGAGTACCACTGTCATGCGACATCGACGTAAAGGGCGCACGCTCGGACGCTGCCCTAGCCATCAACGGGCCTTGTTGAAGAATCTGGCCAGCGCACTGTTCCTGTCGATGGACGACGACGATCTGGCCGATAACCGCCCCAAGGTGCGGGGCCGCATCGTCACCACGCTGGCCAAGGCCAAAGAAGTTCGCCCGTTGGTCGAGCGCTCGATCACCATCGCCCGCAAGGGGTTGGCGGCCGAAGAGGCAGCCCTGGAGCACGCCACCGACGCTGCGCCCGGCAGCCAAGCCTGGAAGTCGTGGCGCGAAAGCCAGCAATGGCAACGTTGGACCAAGGCCCGCGCCGGCGGCGTCAACGCGCGGCGCCGTGTGTTGGCACTCATCGGCGACAAGCGGGCGGTGCGGCTGCTGTTCTCCCAGGTTGCGCCGCAATTTGTCGATCGCCCCGGTGGGTACACGCGCGTTCTCAAGCTCTCGAAGCCCCGGCTGGGGGACGCGGGCCCGCGGGCGATTCTCGAATTCGTCGGCGTCCGCGACCGCGTTTCGGCCAAGGCGGCTCCGGCGCCGAAGTTCGAAGGCGCCGCGGCCGAATAGCGCTGCGGCCGACGAGGCTGCCTCCGGCTACCGGTCCGGCGCCGCTCGTCGATGAGCCGATAGGAATTCGGCTCCCGGGCTGTCGCGCCACCCGTTAGGCCAGGGCGCTTGGTTTGCGCCGAGCCCACAGGTCGGCGGTCTGAAACTCGTACTGGGCCAGTGGAACGAATTGACCGCTGGCCACGTCGTAGGCCAGAACCTCGCCCGACTCGATTTGATAGACCCAACCATGCAGGCGCAGGTCGCCCCGCGCCAGGCGGGCGGCCACAGACGGCAGCGTGCGCAGGTTTTCCAATTGCACGAGCACGTTCTCTTCAATCGCAACCCGCAGCAAGCGGTCGCCTGCGAGCTCTCCATAGTTGTCGGCGATAATCCGACGCGTGGCATCCGCATGAGCAAGCCAGGCAGCGACGGTTGGCAACGGGGCAACCGTCTCGGGATGCAACAACCCTTTCATGGCTCCGCAATGCGAATGGCCACAGACAATCACGTCTTGAACGCCGAGCCCGGCCACGGCGAACTCGATCGTCGCCGCCTCGCCGCCATTCGACGCGCCGTGCGGCGGCACAAGGTTTCCGGCATTGCGCAGGATGAACAAGTCGCCCGGTTGCGAACCAGTGATCAGGTTAGGGTCGATGCGCGAGTCCGAACAGGTGATGAAAAGTGTCTCGGGGTGCTGGCCTTTGGCCAATTGTTGAAAGAGCTTTTTGAGGGGAGCGAAGTGCTCTTGCTGGAATTGGTGAATGCCGTTGATCAGCTTTTGCATGTTGTTGCTTTCCTCCGGATGGCAGACGTTGAGACCTACATAGTTCGCCCGGCCGGGGCCGGGGCCCGCGCCGGTCGATTCTCACTCCAACCCGGCCAGCTCGCACAGGTTCGCTTGCATCACCGGGTGCGGGCAGCTCCACACCAAGAAGAAGAGCGCTTCGCGGCAGTAGCGGCCTGTGCGGTGCCCCCAGACGTAGCCTGCCCCCTTGGCGGCTCCCAATGCCGCCTGCGACGCCCGCAGCGCGAGGCTGTTCGCCCGCGTCCGTAACTCGTCCTGTGTGCAGACGGGCTCTCCCTCGGCCAGATTCAACAGGTCGGCTTCGATCTGCGTCTGATCGACGCGCAGGCCTGCCGCCACGGCGACCAGATTGGGTCGTTGGACCGATTCCTGATCGAGGTAATCGATCGCGGCGCCAGCCAGGCCAATGGCCAGCGAAGACGTTTGCAGCCCGCCGGCGCCGCTGCCGCCTCCGCCACCGGTGAGCACGCCATGGACCGGTCCGGCCAGCACTAGCTCTTCGGACACTTCGACGTTTGCCAAGCGCACTTGCCCCGTAGCGCTGGCGCTCACGCCCAGCAATCGCAGCGGTGGATCGACGGAGACTCCGGGCCGGTTTGTCGGCAAGGCGATCAGCAACTCGCGCCCGTCGCCAAGCACCGCTCCGACCACGATCGTATCGGCATGCGCGGCGCCGGTCACCCAAGGGCTGAAGCCGTTGAGCTTGTAGCCGCCGGTTGTTTCTTCCGCCCGCAGCACCGGCTCGTCGGTGTGCTGATGGCTGGTGGTAAGTTGCGACAGGCCGACCGTGGCGGATCGCTCGCCGGTGCGCAGGCCCGGCAGTAGCTGGGCTTTGAGGGCATCGTTGCTGCTGGCCAAAATGCGGCGCACCGCCGCGATCCGCTGCGTGATGATGAACGTCGTCGTCAGGCAGGCCCCGGCCAGGCCCATGTAGCCACGGGCCAGGTCAGGCTCGCTCCATTCGTCTCCCTGCCAATCGAACGGCAGAAACCAACTCCAGACGCCGCGCTGGCCGCAAATCCGCAACTGCTCGGCCGGCCATTTGCCCGAGGCATCGACTTCATCGGCTCCCTGGGCCAGCGCGTGACAGAGATCGAGAAAGGCAGGGTCCTCGGGAGAACGGATCGGCGGACGAGCAGCGTCGGGCATGAAACACCTGAAATGAATCGCAAGTAACGTCGATGAGTCGGAAGCAAGTTTCGCGGCTGCAACCGCGAAAGCGTCTCTCTGGTTGCGTCGCGCGGGTTGGCACCGGCCCCATCAGCATAGCGTACCAGCGGCACGGAATGGATGGAGTCGGGTCGAAACGGCTGTCGGCAGCACGAACTCGCGAAGCATACGCTGGCGAGGCCGACGTTGTCAGGCTAAAACGACGTCGGCGGGCACGCCCCCGCGCATGCTGGTACCGGCACATTCCGTCTTGGCACAGGAGGACCTGGCATGATTCCTCGACGCGAATTCTTGAAGGTCTCGACCGCGGCCGTGGCCGTAGCCGCGGCGCTCCCGCGCCGCTCGTCGGCCAGCTACAGCGCCAACGAGAAGATTGTCGTGGGCTTGATCGGTTGCGGTGGGCGCGGCGTGCACGATGGCGGCTTGTTCCGCAACGCGCCGGGGGCCGAAGTCGCGATGGTTTGCGACGTCGATCAACAGCGGCGCGATGCGGCGGCCGCCAAGTTTGGATTGGCGTCGAACCAGGCGGTCGGTGACTTGCGCAAGATTCTCGACGATCGCTCGATCGACGCGGTGATTGTCGCCACGCCCGATCACTGGCATTCCCCCGCGGCCATTCTGGCATGCCAGGCCGGCAAGCACGTTTATGTAGAGAAGCCGATTTCGCACAACATTCGCGAAGGGCGACTGTTGGTCGAAGCTGCCGCGCGAAACAACGTCCACGTGCAACACGGCACGCAGAGCCGCAGCACGCAAATGATGATCGACGCCGTCCAGATGCTGCGCGAAGGAGCCATCGGCACGGTCGTGTCGGCCAAGTGCTGGAACGTGCAGCATCGCGGTTCGATCGGTCGCGGACAAGATTGCGACCCGCCGCCCGAGCTCGACTACGACAACTGGGTGGGGCCGGCCGAGATGATCCCCTACCGCTCGAATCGAGTCCACAATCGCTGGACGTGGTGGTACCACTTCGGCACCGGGGACATGGGCAACGACGGCGTGCACGACATCGACTACACCCGCTGGGGGCTGGGGGTCGACACCCATCCCACGAAGGTCTCGGCGATCGGCGGCAAATTCCAGTTCGACGACGATCAGGAGTTTCCCGACACGCAGCAAGTGGCCTTCGAGTATCCGGGCGACGGCAGCGTCGGTGACCGGCGGATGCTGGTCTACGAGCAGCGGCTGTGGTCGAGAAACTACCCGCGCAATGTCGACAGTGGCGCCGAGTTCTACGGCACCGCCGGGCAGTTGTTCCTGAGCCGCCGCGGCAAGATCGAGCTGCGCAACGCCGAGAACAAGGTGGTCGAGGTCGACACCAGGCCCGAACCGCAGAACGACGTGGCCCACGTCGGCAATTTCTGCGCGGCGATTCGTGGCGCCGAACAACTCAATGCCGATGCATTAAAGGGGCACTTGTCGACATCGCTGTGCCATCTGGGGAACATCGCGACGCGCTTGGGGCGGTCGCTGGTGTTCGATCCGCAGTCGGAGCACGTCGTCGACGATGCCGAGGCCGACGCCCTGGTGCGGCGCCGGTATCGCGATCATTGGGGCAGGCCGCTGGAAGCCTGAACCGTCTCCGACGTCGCCTGCTCCGAGCTTTTCTCGAACGGCGGCAGCGGTCCAAACAGCCGTTGGCGATAGAGAATCAAACCGTGCGCCGCGTGGTAGAGCGCGCCGCACTCCAATTCCATCGAGCGGGTTTCGTCGAGCAGCCCGCACAACGCCTCGGCGGCGCGCACCATCCAGGGCTCGCGGAGCTCATTGGCCGGCAGCGCCATGGTCAAGAACTCAAACGTGTGACCCGTGGCGTGCAGTTGCAGAGCGATGTCGGTCGAGGTAGCGGGGCGAATGAAGAACTGCGTGGAGAACGTGCCGTCGTTCTGCTGGTGTTTCTTGGCCAGGGCGATCGACTCCTTGATCTTCTGGTCGGCGGCCAACCAGCCACCGGTGAGCGGCCCGGTTTCGCCGCGCTTGGCGCGCACGGCCAGGTAATTGTTCAGCCCCATCGATAACCCGTACAAACGATGGGTACCGCCGCAGGGGCTTTCGGCCAGGTCTTGCGCGGCCTCCATGGCCATGAGCATTTCTAGATCCCACTCCTTGCCATCGCTGGCGGTCCACTTGGCATCGAACGGAGTGAGGTAGCTGGCCAGCGCCATCACGGTCCAGCTCGCCTCCATTTGATCGCGAACCTCCCACTGCGCTTGCGTGAGCAGGTCCATCAGCGTGAATTCGCGCTCTTGCACGATCAACTTCTGATCGGGGGGCAGCCCGATCAGCGACATGTAGCCGATCCACTGATCCTTGTGCCCTTGGCCCGCCTTGGTCCCCGATTCGACGACCGCTTCGACGCCATGGCTGGCCGGCCGCAGCGTCCAGCCGCGAAGCTGGCCTCCTTCGAGCAAGTAGTCGAGAGCCGGCACGACTTTGCCCCCGGCTTTGATTTCCAGATCGCGGCCGTAGGCCAAAATGCCGTGCACGATCTGCCAGGCATTGTTCACGCCGGCTTCCATGTGGCGCTTCTGCGTAAAGGTGATCGCGTCGTCGAGCTTGTCCTTGAGTGCTTCGTCGACCGCCACGTCGCCAGCCGTGGGCTTGGTAACGTCGGCCGTTTCCGACGACGAGCAACCAACCAGCAACGATGCGACCAGCAGCAGCGAGCCGACGCCAACGGGCGGCCGGGTGTGCAGTCGCAGAAACGAACGAAACCAGCAACGCCGGATGTGCGCGATCGACATCATTTTGGGGAGCTCGCGGCAGAGGTAGGAGGGAGGGAAGCGTTTGGGCCGGCGGCGATCGTGGCGATTGGCGAGCGACCTTACGACGGACGGGGGTCGCGGCACGTCGTTCGATCGGGGCCAAACCAGGCCGCCCGAATACCAGGCGGCACAAGTTCACCCTCGGGAACATAGCACGTAAATTACCCAGTTTCCAGGAACCCGCCCAAGATCGTGGCGGTTGCGACCGGCGAACCAGTCTGGTTTTTCAACCCCGTGGCCAGAGGGCGACGGGTTGTGCCAGACTTACCGTCTGGCCGGGCGACGTCCGGGGCCTGCCCCCGGTCGCTCGACGAACCAAAACGGTTTCCAAAGCGTAAGATACTAACTGACTGGGCTCTACGGCACGCACCGCCACAATCCAGATAGTCCGAACGGATTAAATCAGATAGGGTTTGGTAGCGACCCGCCCGGTTCGCAACGACTTTCCACCCGACCTCTGCTCGCTTGCCGAGGGGGTCGGTTTCTACACGGCGCAGGCCCGGTTCGGCGGTGCCTGGCCCAGAGGAGTAAGGCGATGTATTTCGGCGGCCATGGTTTCCTCGATTACATGATGTGGATGTTGCCCGGCATCGTGTTGGCGATGTGGGCGCAGTACCGGGTGCACTCGACCTACAACGAAGCGATGGGCATTCCAGCGCCGTTGAGCGGGGCGGGGGCGGCCCGGCACGTGTTGGATTCGGCCGGCCTGAACGACGTGCAGATCGAAGAGATCGGCGGCCAATTGAGCGATCATTACGACCCGCGCCACCGCGTGTTGCGGCTCAGTAGCGCCGTCTACCGCAATCGCACCGCTGCCGCGGTCGGCATCGCCGCGCACGAGGCGGGTCACGCCCTGCAACATGCCTTCGGTTACGCGCCGCTGGCGATTCGCAACGCGGCCGTGCCCGTGGCCAACTTCGGCAGCAACGCGGCGTTCATCGTGTTGATCGCCGGCGCCGTGATGAACTGGTTTTCGTTGATCGTGACCGGCATCGTGCTGTTTTCGGCGGTCGTGTTCTTTCAGCTCGTGAACTTGCCCGTCGAATTCAACGCCAGCGCGCGTGCCAAGCAGCAACTGGTGAGTTTGGGCATCCTCAGCGAGGACCAAATGGTCTATGTCCGCAAGATGCTCGGGGCCGCCGCGCTGACCTACGTGGCCGGCATGTTGCAGTCGTTGCTCACGCTGCTGTACTACATCTCGGTCTTTACCGGTGGCGGACGCCGCGACTGACAGGCTTTTCGACGCGGGTCGTCTGTAGCCGGCCTCTGCGAAGCCGGTCAGGTGTCGCTGACCCCGGCTACAGGGCGCGGCCGATCGGGGATCACTGAGCCCTGCTACAGATTGAGAGACAGGGCATAGACAGATTCCGGGGTCACAGACCCCGGCGACAGAATTCGGAGCGGGCGTACCGTCCGAGCTTTAGCGTGGCCGGCGTGGGCGGCCCGGCGAATCGATCCGCAGCTCTTGCGGCAGGTCGAGTTGCCCGAGCAAACGCGTCAGCGTGTTGGCGTGCACGCCCAGCAGCCGGGCAGCGCGCCCTTTGTGGCCGCGGGTCGTTCGCAAGGCCTGGATCACCGCCTCGCGCCGCAACTCGTCGAGATTGAGGTGCGGCAGAGCCGCGTCGCTCTTCTCGCCGTGCACTTCAGGAAGCGTCGGGGCGCTGTCGAGCACGTACGATTGCTCGATCACCTGCGAAAGCTGGCGAATATTGCCCGGCCAGGGGTACGCGCAGAAGCGGGCCAGCACGTCCGCGTCGGGGCGCCACAGCGGCCGCTTGTACTTCTGCGAAAAGCGGTGCGAGAAATGTTCGATGAATTCCGGGATATCCTCCCGGCGCTGGCGGAGCGGTGGAACCTGTAGCTCGATCAGGTTGAGCCGGTAATACAGATCCTCGCGAAACCGGCCCTCGTGCACCTCGTGCTCGAGATTGCGATTCGTGGCGGCGATCACCTGCACGTTGATCGGCAGGGGACGCGAGGCGCCCACCGGCGTCACTTCTTGCTGTTGCAGCACGCGGAGCAGCTTGGGCTGTAGTTCGAGCGGCATTTCGCCGACTTCGTCGAGGAAGACGACCCCGCCATCGGCGGCGCGGAAGACGCCGAGCGAGCTGCCAGCCGCGCCGGTGAAGGCGCCCTTCTCGTGGCCGAACAACTGGCTCTCGGCCAAGGTGGGGGTCAAGGCGGCACAGTTGACCGGCACAAAGGGCTTGTGACGTCGCGGGCCAAGACCATGAACCTGCGTGGCCCAGACTTCCTTGCCGGTGCCGGTTTCGCCGCACATCAAGAGCGTGCACTCTTTTTCGGCGACACAACGGACGTGCTCGGCGACTTTTCGCACACTGGCAGACCGGCCCAAGACCCAATCGGGGGCCGAATCTGGTCCGCCATCGCGGCCTGCGCGCCGCACTAGCGCATGCAATGGATTGTCGTTCATCGGATGCCTCTCGCCAAACAACAGCGCAGACGCGGAAGACCCGCGCTGTTGTGCCTCGTCTGTCGGTGCAATCACGCGTGCTTAGCGGGTGTCCCGCGGCAGACGTGTTGCGATCCGTGTCATTAGCGCTCTGTTCCGTTTCAAACCGCCAAGCTTTGCTTCAACTCTGCACGCCCCTGAGACCTTCGCCCGTCGTGTTACCGACTCGCACATGGCGACACGTCTCTCGAATCGCGAGGATTCGTTCCCGACGCTTGGCTTCGTGCCCGAGCTTGCTCGGCCTTCTCGATCAAGCTCGCTCTGCTGAGGTCGACTCGCCGGCATAGTGGCAACGGGTAGCGTTGTTACGCAGCCGAGACCGCAATGTTTGGGTGATTGTCAAGATTTCGCACAAAATCCGCACAGTTTGACTTTCCACTGGCGAGTCAGGTTTGATTCTAGATAGGGCCTACAACCAATGCAACGATTTATTTGAAGTAACCGTTTCGACACTAACTACTTGCACCAAATACTAATTGCGCAAGGCTTACCAATCGGACCATGATTGGATCACGCTAGTTACCACCACCTAGGTGTCGGTCTTGTGTCGCATGTTCGCCGGCGCGTCGCAGGCGGCGTTGCCGTATTGCCAGTAAAACTCCCCAAAAACCGATGAATGTCAGCGAACAGGCCGCCACCACCGCACCGGCCCAGCCGGTGGTGTTATTCAGGTAAGCGCCGAGCGCCAACGTGCCCCCCCACAGCAGCAGCCCAGCCACGATCAACAGTACGAGTCGCGCGGGTTGCATTGGTCTCGCTGTTCGGGAATCAGGTTCCTGGGCTGTTGATCGTACGAACTTTGTCGCCGGGGTCCAGACATTTGAGGAAACATCGCTGGCCCCCTAACTCGTGGGGGTAAAACCGCCTGAGTTGCCGACGGCGGAATTGGCTTGCGAAAGCCGTTACCCTGATTTGAGAATGGGCCTACGGCGGGCGCCGTCCCCAAACCACCGGCGCCATCCCCCTGCCGCCCGCTGCCTGTCCGACCTTCGCCGGGAACACCGCGTGACGAACTGTTGGTTCAACATCGCAATCGCCAGGAGTTGCCATCTTGCCGCTAGACGATTGCGCCCCGCGCCACCAGCGCGCCGTGCGGCGGCACTCGTCGCGGTGCTGGTCGTAGCCTTGGCCGGCGCCAATTCGTCGGCCGACGACTCGGCGGCGGCGGCCGAGACGTCAAACTTCCGCGAGCGGGTGGCGCCGGTCCTCGAAGCTCGCTGTGTCGGCTGCCATCGCGGTGTCACGGCCCGGGCTGACTTGTCGCTCGATACTCGCGAAGGGTTGATCCAAGGGGGAGAGAGTGGACCGGCGATCACTCCCGGCAAGCCCGACGAGAGCTTGCTGGTCGACATGATCTCGGGTGTAGAGCCCTCGATGCCCAAGGATGCCGAACGGTTGACGGCGGCCGACATCGCTGCGATTCGCGAATGGATCGCCGCGGGAGCGCCCTGGCCCGATGGCGCTGTATTGCAGGACAAGCGCGAAGGGGGCGCCTGGTGGTCGTTGCGGCCGATCGAGCGGCCGGCGGTTCCGGAGTTTGGCGGCGATCTGGCGGCCTGGCCCCGCACGCCGATCGACCAGTTCGTGATCGAGAAGCTCACCGCTGCGGGATTGCGTCCGGCCGCCGAGGCCGATCGCGAAACCTTGATTCGGCGGTTGACGTTCGACTTGCACGGCTTGCCTCCCACGCCTGACGAGGTCGCCACGTTCGTGGCCGACACCGATCCACGGGCGTACGAGAAATTAGTAGACCGGCTGTTGACCTCGCCCCGCTACGGCGAACGCTGGGCTCGGCACTGGCTCGATGTTGTGCACTACGGCGAAACGCATGGTTACGACAAGGACAAACGCCGCGATCACGCCTGGCCCTATCGCGACTACGTGATCCGCTCGCTGAATGACGACAAGCCGTACGCGCAGTTCGTCCGCGAACAACTGGCCGGCGACGTGCTCGATCCCGCTTCGGCCGAACTGCGGATCGCCACCGGCTTCATCGCGGCCGGACCGTGGGACTTCGTCGGTCACGTCGAACTGGCCGAAGGAACCATCGAGAAGGCCAAGACCCGCTCGCTCGATCGCGACGACATGGTCGCCAATACGATGACCACGCTGGCGAGCATGACGGTGCACTGCGCGCGCTGCCACGATCATGCCTTTGATCCGATTCCACAGCTCGACTACTACCGGTTGCAAGCGGTGTTCGCGGGGGTCGATCGAGGAGACGTGCGACTGCCCGATCGGGCGACCGACGCCGAGTGGGACCGATTGACCGTCGAGCGCGACGCCGCAGAGAAGCGACTGCAAGCGCTCGACGCCGCGCTCAAGTCGGCGGTCACTCCCGAAGCACAAGCCGAGCGCGACGAGCAAGCCCGGCAATTGGCCGCGCTCGACGAGTCGCGCGCGGCGCTCGGTCCGCGGCGCATGGCCTACGCCGTGCAATCGCACGAGCCGCGCGAGATTCAATTGCTGGAGCGCGGCAACGTCGAGCAACCGCTGGGCGTCGTGCAACCGGGCGCCTTGACCTGCGTGGCCGAGTTGTCGGCGGAATTCGCAGCCGAGGAGCTGCCTTCGGAAGGGGCGCGCCGAGCGGCGCTGGCCGAGTGGCTCGTCGACCCTCGCAACCCGCTCACCTGGCGATCGATCGTCAACCGTGTCTGGCAGTACCATCAGGGGCGCGGGCTGGTCGACACGCCGAACGACTTCGGCCGCAATGGTTCGCAGCCATCGCATCCCGAATTGCTCGATTGGCTGGCGACCGAGTTTCGCGATAGAGGCGGCTCGCTCAAGTCTTTGCATCGGTTGATCTGCACCAGCGCGGTTTATCGGCAGGCGTCGACCTTCGACGCTGAAGCAGCCAAGATCGATGCCGGCAACCGACTGTTGTGGCGAATGAACCGCCGCCGGCTCGAGGCCGAAGAGATTCGCGACGCGCTATTGGCCATCAGCGGCAACCTCGATCTACGCATGGGGGGGCCGAGCTTCGAGCTGTTCGCCTTCAAGGACGATCACAGCCCACGCTACGATCCGATTTCGCCCGACAAGCCAGAGGTGTGGCGGCGGACGATTTATCGCTGTATTACGCGGAGCGTACCCAACCCCTGGTTGGAGACGCTCGATTGTCCCGATCCATCGCTCAGCGCGCCGGTGCGAAGCACAACGATCACGGCGCTGCAAGCGCTGGCGCTTTGGAACAACGAGTTTGTCGTGCAGCAGGCCGACCATTTCGCCGCGCGGCTGTCGGCCGAAAGCGACACGCTCGCGGGGCAGATCGAGTTGGCCTGTCAGTATTGCATTGGCCGAACGCTGTCGGAGACCGAGCAAGCCGCGCTTGTCGACTATGCCAGCCGCCATGGCCTGGCGGCCGCGTGCCGCGTGCTGTGGAATACCAACGAGTTTGTCTTTGTGGATTGAGAGAAAGCCGACTGTGCGACGCGTGATCCCACCCACGACGACGAGCCTCTCACGCCGCGACATGCTGCAGCACGTCGGCGGAGGATTCGCCGGCATGGCGCTGGCCGCGTTGCTCGATCGCGAAGGGTTGCTGGCCGCCGAGCCCGGGGCTGCTGATCGTGATGGCCAATCCGCCGCGAGCGGCGCTCGCCCGGGACTGCATCACCCGGCCCGCGCCACGCGCGTGATACAGCTCTTCATGTCGGGCGCCGCCAGCCAGGTCGACACGTTCGATTACAAGCCGCTGTTGATCGAGCGCGATGGCCAGCCGTTCAATCCCGGCGGCAAGAAGATCGAGCTGTTTCAGAGCCAACCGGGGGCCTGCTTCAAGAGCCCCTGGAGCTGGCAGCAGCATGGCCAGTGCGGCAAATGGGTCTCGAGCCTGGTGCCGTGCCTGGCCGAGTGTGTCGATCGGATGGTCTTTTTTCCGTCGATGCAGTCGAAGTCGGCCGTGCATGGTCCGGCGACCTACATGCAGGCGACCGGTTTCGTGCTGCCGGGCTTTCCGAGCATGGGCTCGTGGGTCAGTTACGGATTGGGGAACTTGAACGAGAACCTGCCGACGTTCGTGGCTTTGCCCGACTCGCGCGGTTTTGCCCCCAACGGCCCGGCGAACTGGGGGGCGGGCTTTTTGCCGGCGGCCCACCAGGGGACGATGATCCGGCCAGGGGCGGCCAATCCGATTCAGGATCTCTTTCCGCCCGCCGATCGTGGCTTCACCCCCGCCGCAGAGCGCGAGGGGCGCGAATTGCTGGCCCAACTGAACCGCGACCATCTACGCGCGCGGCCCGACGACTCGCGGCTCGAAGCCCGGATCGCTTCCTACGAGTTGGCGGCTCGCCTGCAGCTCAGCGCTCCCGAAGTGCTCGATGTCTCACAGGAGACGGCCGCGACGCAGCGGGCGTATGGACTAGAGGACCCCGCAACTGCCGACTTCGGCCGCAATTGCTTGATCGCCCGGCGGCTCTGCGAACGCGGCGTGCGGTTCGTGCAGGTGTGGAGCGGCGCCGACAACGGGTTTCCGCGGCGAAACTGGGATAGCCACGAAGACATTGCCCGCGATCACGCCGACATGGGGCGCAGCATGGATCGGCCGGCGGCCGCCTTGTTGGTCGACCTGGCTGACCGGGGGCTGTTGGATGAGACGATCGTCATCTGGACCACCGAATTCGGTCGCATGCCGTGCAGCCAGGGGAGCAAGGGGCGCGACCACAACCCCGATACCTTTACCTCGTGGGTGTCCGGCGGCGGATTCCGCGGTGGAACCACTTACGGCGCCAGCGACGAATGGTCGTTCCGGGCGGTCGAGAATCCGATCTACTGTTACGACTTACACGCCACGGTGTTGCATCAACTGGGGATTGATCACGAGCGACTGACGTTCCGCCACAACGGGATCGACCGCCGGCTGACCGACGTCCACGGTCGGGTGATCGACGAGGTTTTGGCCTGATCCGCCGACGTGCTGGCACCACTGGCAGGCCGCCACCAGGCAGCGCTGAGTTGGTTCGCCAGTCGAGCCGGCGAGCGCGACGTTTTGTCCCCCCAGGCCGCTCGACCGACAACTAAAGGGTCCGGCCAAGCGCGATCGTGCCAGGTACGCGACTTGGGGATCGTTCGACCCGCCGGGGGGCGGTTGCTGAGTCTCTTGGCCGGACGTATGTTTACGCTGTTGCCCTTTTCCACTACCGCCTTTTTGTACCGCCAGAGAAAGGTGACTTGCGATGTCGATCTCTCGTCCGTTTGCCGTGCGCGTGTTGGCCACCGCGGCGCTGTTGACCGTCGGGCTGGCCACGACCGCCCGCGCCGAAAAGAAGCTCGCCTGGAAATTCAAGGAAGGTGAAAAGCTCGATTACGCTCTGCGTCAGAGCGTCGGCATGCTGGCCGACTTCAACGGCATTGAGCTGGACATCAAGATCAAGTTGACGATGGACACCGCCTGGACGGTCAAGTCGGTCGATTCCGACGGCACGGCCCAGTTGGACCTGAAGGTCGGCCGCCTGCAACTGATGCTCAACACGCCCTTCACCGGCGAGTTCACCTACGACTCGAACGACAAAGAGAACAAGCCGGAAGGCGAAATCTGGGAGCGCCTGGGCAAGCCGGCCGAGGCCATGCTCGAAGGCGATTTCAGCATGTCGGTCTCGAAGCAAGGCAAAGTCTCGGACGTCAAGCTACCTGAGAAGCTGGTCGAAGCCCTCAGTGAAGGTGGCGGTGGCGGCGGTCAGGCCATGCTGATGGGTGGCGGCATGTTCACCGAGAACTCAATCAAGCAGATGCTCGAACAAGCTGTGCTGCCCCTCCCCGAAGAGAGCGTGGGAGACGGCGTGACCTGGAACAAGAAGCTCGAGAACAAGATGGGCCCGCTGGGCACCCAGAAGATCGACGTGGTCTTCAACTACAACGGCACCGAAGAGCAGGACGGCAAGGTCCTGGAGAAGATCGGTGCCAAGACCGAGGTCGCGTTTGAGCCCGCCGAGGAAGGCGATCTCGACGTCGAGATGGAACTGACCGAGCAGGAAGGGACCGGCGAGATTCTCTTCGACGCCGAGGCCGGCAAGACCGTCGAGTCGAAGATCGTCCAGAAGCTGACCATGTCGGGCGACTTCATGGGCAACGAGTTCGAGCAGGAGACGACCCTGACGCTGCTCTTGCAGGCCGGAAGCAGCGATGACCTGCCCTCCGACGAAGAGCCGTCGGAAGAGAGCGCCGAAGACGCCAGCGACAGCGACTCGGACTCCGATTCCGACAAGGACGATGACAGCAAGGACGACGACAAGGAATAGTCAAAAGCGACGATGACTTGCTCACCGCCAGGCTGCCCAATCCGCGACCAGCGGCCGGGGCGGCCCCCATACGATCGACATCCGACCGGCCCGGGCGCTGCCAAGCGCCCGGGTCTTTTTCGTGGTTCGTTGCGACGGAAGAATAGATCGCCTGTTGGGTTCCAGTTCTAACCACGATCGAATTGGTCGCAGTTACTTGCTAGATCGTCAGTCGTCGAGCTGCAGGATCTCGATTGCGCCTGAATCGTCGGCGTCGCCACCGGCGACGGCCAATTGTCGACCGTCGGGGCTGAACTCGATCGTGCCGATCATCGCGACTGCGGACCGAAACGACTTAATTTGCTCGCCGGTGTCGGCATTCCAGAGTTGCACAACTGGATCGAAAGCGTCGGCCGTCGCGAGCAACTTGCCGTCGGGTCGAAAGGCGAGCCGGCGAGACCAGCTAGGGGCGCCGCGGAGTTGTAACGCGATGTCGCCGGTTGCCAGATCCCACACGAGCACATCGGCCGGCGCTTCGCCGCTCGGAATCCGTCCGGCCGGGCGACCAGGCCGCGCACCATGGACGGCGGCCGCCACACGCTTGGCATCGGGACTGAAAACCAGCGAGGCCACGGCCGAGGGGCTTCCGCCAGGCTTCGTGTTGCTTCGCGTGCGGAAACGGCGCACTTCTTCGCCACTATCCACGCTCCACACGTGGACTTCACCCGACTCGGGCAGTTCGCCGCCGGCGCCGTTGGTGCCGGCCGCTAGATACCGACCATCCTCGCTAAAAGCTACTCTTCTGACGAAAGTTGAAAGTGTGAATCGCTGTAGTTGCTTGCCGGAATCTGCATTCCAGATGGTCACCACGCCACCCGGGTAACCATGCGGTCCTCCGACTTCGGCCCGACTGGCGCCGATCGCCAGCCGCGTGCCATCGGGGCTCAGCGCCAAGGAGCCGGCTGCCGGGCGAAAGGCGAACTCCCTGTTCCAATCTCCGTGGGGATCGAACTTCAAAAAGGGGTTGCCGGTCGCGGCATCGTAGATCGTGATGTCCGACGAGCGCGATAAGCGAAACTGCGCGGCGCAGGCGATCCGCCTGGCATCCGCTGCGAGCACGACAACTGGTCCAACCAGTTCCTTGACGACAATCGACTCCTCACCGGTCTCGATGTCCCACCTGCGCACATCCTGCGAGCAGGCGGCGAGAATCTGACGGCCATCGGCAGTGAACGCTACGCTAGTCACAGGCGCCGTTGGGCCGACAAACCGTGCGATAGGCTTCGTCGCGAGAGAGCTGGCCGGTGCCTCAGTGCTATCCGCAGGCCCACTGCCGCGAAGGTTCTGCGAGAAGATCAGGACGCAGAGGAGACCAATGCTCGCTCGACATCTCATGGCCCACGCTCCTTGGTTCAAGGGGTAGCGATCGTGTCGTGCCAGTTCCGCCAGGCTCCATTCTAGTCGTGCGAGCAGCGCTAGCGTCAGAGGAATTTGAGTTGGTTCTCGCCGGCCACGACGCTGGCGCGTTGCCGCTACGACCAAGCGACGAGAGACGCTTAGGGCTTCGTGGCGCTGGCCACCGCGCGGTCGATGCGCGCCAACGACGTCTCGCGCGTGAGGATCGCCAGGCAATCGTACAGCCCGGGGCCGACGCTCTTGCCGGTAATCGCCACGCGAATGGCGTGAATGATGTCGCCGATCTTGATCCCTTGGGCGGCGACGAACGCTTGGGTCGCCTCCTCGAGCGTGGCGACATCCCAGGCCGTGAGCTTCGCCAGATCGTCGCGATACTTCGCCAACAAGTCGGCCGCTCCTGGCTTGCGCAATCGCTTTTCCAGCGCGTCGGCGTCGTAGGCGATTTCGTCCTGAAAGAAGAAGTCGGCATAGGCCAGGATGTCGCCGAACACCTTCAAGCGATCGCCGGCCGCCTCGATGATGCGGGCCAGCTTGTCGCGGTCGGCCGTGCTCACGGGCTCGGCCAATAGTTTCGCGCGGGTTAGATAAGGGAGCATGCGCTCGACCTTCTCCGAGGTGGCCAGCTCGCGCATGTAGTGATCTTCGAACGCCCAGAGCTTCTTGGGATCGAAGCTGGCGCTGGCCTTCACGACGCGATCGAGCGAAAAGTGCTTGACGAGCTCGTCGCGCGAGAGGAACTCGGTGCGGTCGTCGAGCGACCAGCCGACCAGCGCCAGGTAGTTGATGATCGCCGCCGGCAGATAGCCCACCAACTCGTAAAACTCGACGATCACGGGGTTGAACGTGTCGAGCGACGTGGCCAGTTGCAGCCGGTCGGCAATCTCCTTGCCATGCTCGTACACCTGGGCGAAGTCGCGATTCTTCAGATACGTTTGCAGCTTCCGCTTGCTGAGCTTGTTCTTGCTCCCTGGTTCGGCCACGAACGGCAAATGGGCATAAACGGGAAGCGGGTAACCGAGCGACTGGGCGATGAACACTTGCCGCGGCGTGTTCGACAGATGCTCTTCGGCCCGAATGACGTGACTGATTTGATAGTCGAAGTCGTCGACCACGCTGGCCAGGTGATACAGGCAGGTGCCATCGGCGCGCTGCACCACGTGATCCTGCTCGCGTGCCCACTCGAACTCGACCCGGCCGCGGACCAGGTCGTCGATCACCAGCGTGCCTTCGCGGGGCATTTTCAAGCGCACGACGGCTTTGCGCCCCTCGGCCGTGAAGCGGGCATCGTCGGCCGGCGACTCGGCCATCCAGCGGCGGCTGTAGAGAAACGGCCGCTTTTCGCGCTGCGCCGCTTCGCGCTCGGCCGCGATCTCGTCGGTCGTGGCATAATCGCGATACGCCAGTCCGGCGGCCAGCAGCTTTTCGACTGCCGCCTGATAGCCGGCCAGCCGTTGCGATTGATAGTACGGCGCGCACGGCCCGCCGATGTCGGGCCCTTCGTCCCAGTCGATTTCCAGCCAGCGCAGGCCGTGCAGAATGGGAGCCAGGGCCGATTCGACGTTCCGCTCGGCGTCGGTGTCGTCGATCCGCAGAATGAACTGCCCACCGTGATGCCGGGCGAACAGCCAGCAGAACAGCGCCGTCCGCACGCCACCGATGTGCAGGTAACCGGTCGGACTGGGGGCGAAGCGGGTGCGGACGGTCGTCATATTCGAATTCGCTCAGCGAAAGCCGCGGCGGGAAAAGCCGAGATCGCTCCGGCGCCTGAGCGCCAGCGCGAATGGGTCAATTGTGCCGCTGGCCGCTCGGGCCACAAGCCCGAAAACCGGTAGTGGGTCAGTCTAATGTCCGGAAGCTAGCCCGCGGAGTCCTGAGAATCTCGGGTGCCCTTTGGCCGGTAGATTAATAGCCAAATGAAAAGTGGCAGGAACACTATCGCAAGCTTCGGGAGCGCTGCCCACCACAGCCTGATGGAGGCACCGGCTTGATTCGATATGAAGAGCGCCCGCAGCACCACCCCTGCGTTGGCCGCTAGGAAGCCGATCACCACGTAGACGGCGCAGCGACGATACACAGTGCGGTTCATTGGGGCCATTGTAACCGCGCAAAGAACAGCCCCAGCCGTTTTGACCGGGGCTGTTAGACTGACCCACTACCCGAAAACCCGTGGCGGCCGGGGCTCGGTGCCGTTAAGCTGAAATTCCGCCATTCGTGCGTCGATTGGGCGACTTCCCGGCAGTGCAGTCCCCCCCGCAGTCGTAGTCAACGAGTAAGCATGAGTCAGTCCGTCTCCACGCGTCCACCGCTGTTACCGTCGCTGTCGGGGATAAGGTTTTGGGCGGCCTTTCAGGTGACCGCGTATCACGCGATCATCGTGTTCTACGTGACCGCTCGCGATGGCAGTGCCGAGGCGCCGCGGTTCGCAGCCTGGTGCGGCGAGGGGGTCGAACTCTTCGACCGCTATTGGTTCGTACGCGGCATCGTGCAGGGAAGCTGCATCGTGATGTCGTTTTTCTTCACGCTGTCGGGCTTCGTGATGAGCTACACCTGCCTGACCGCCGACAATCGCGCCAATTTCAGCTTGCGCAATTTTGTCGCCGGACGAACCGGTCGACTCTATCCAGTGCACCTGCTGGGGCTGCTGATCTATCTGCCGTTCTTTCTGCTGGCCGTCAACACGCACCATTTATCGACCGCGTATACCTGGGGAATCGTCGCCAGCACGCTGACGATGACGCAGTCGTGGAATCCAGACATGACCGCGGCCTGGAATCCTCCGGCTTGGTCGCTGTCGTGCGAGCTGTTGTTCTACGTGCTATTTCCCTTTCTGCTGCCGAGATTCGATGGTTGGTCGCGGCGGCGGCTGTTCATCACTTTTGTCTCGCTGTGGCTCGTTTCGCTGGTGGCGCCGCTCGCCTATCTGGCGCTGGACCCGGACGGGATCGGCTTCGGCAATTGGCTTTCCGACTCCACCTGGATCAACGTGGTCAAGCACAATCCGCTGGTGCGCCTGCCTGAGATTCTCGGCGGGATGATGGTGGCGCGGCTGTTCGTCTATCGGCGGATGGCCGAGCGCGCCGGCGAGCAGCAGCCGTTCAATGGCGGCTGGTTTTCGGTCCCCTGCGCCGCGGCGCTGGTCGTGATCCTGATGTTCGCCGAGTACTTTCCCTATCCGCTGTTGCACGGCGGGTTGCTCTTGCCCGTGATGGCCGGCTTGATCTACGGGCTGGCGATCGGCGGCGGGCCGATCGACTGGCTTTTCTCTCGTCGCTGGGCGGTGTTTTTGGGCGATTCGTGCTATGCCCTCTACATCCTGCACTCCACGATTGTCGCGCTGATGACCGTGCTGGTGATCTACGTGCTCGACGTCGAGAAGCGCGCCGATCCCCCCGGCCTGTTGGCCTACGTCATTCAATGCACGATCATCAGCATTCTGATTGGCATTCTCGCGCACAAGCTCTACGAAGAACCGCTAAGCAAGCGCGTGCGCCGTTGGCTGGGGCACAAGTCGTCGCCGCGCGCCGCCGCGGTGCCAACCCCCCCTTCGCCGCTCGAAGAAGGTGTGCCGGCGCCGGCCATCAATCTTTCTTCGCCAGCTCCTTGAGCGCCGCCAGCACCTGGTCGTCGTGCCCGTCGACCTGCACCCGGGGCCAGACCTTGGCGACCTTGCCAGCCGCGTCGATCAAATAGGTCGAGCGCTGAATGCCCAGCGACTTCTTGCCGTACATGTTCTTCTCGCGCCAGGCGCCATACTTTTCGGCCACCCGGTGATCGGTGTCGGCCAGGAGCGGAAAGTTCAGCTTGTATTTGTCGCGAAACTTCTCGTGGCTGGCGACGTCGTCGGTGCTGACGCCGAGCACTTTGGCCCCGGCGGCCGTGAGTTGCTTTTTCGCGTCGCGGAAGGCGCAGGCCTCGCGCGTGCAGCCGGGCGTGTCGTCGCGCGGATAGAAGTAGAGCACGACCGGCTGTCCCTTAAGCGCCGAGAGCTTGATCTTCGATCCGTCGTCGGCCGCCAGGGTGAAATCGGGGGCCTTGGCTCCCACCTCGATCCAGTCGCTCATGTGGCTTTTGCTCCCTGGTTGATGTGCTGAGATTGCCGCGCCCCCGCGGCACTTCCGAGGTGCCGTTTCCAGAGTGTCCAGCGAAGTATAGCGGGCAGGGCAACCGCGGGTCAGGCGCTTACCGAGCGCCGCGGGGTGGCATTACACATTCCTGGCGGCGGTCTAGCAATAAGTCGCCCCGCTATGCAGCGGACAAGATGTGCGACCTGTACGCAGGCCGAACCAGTAGACTGGTCGAACTGTCCTGGTGTTGGGTACACTTAGATGTACGCTAACCCGGCGTAGCGCCGGGGTCATGGCTTGATCGAGTTGACGAAAGGAAGGCTACCGGAGGTTAATCCCATTAGCGAAACGCTCATTTCTCCTGCAGCGCTCACTCACCCCACAAGTCTTGAGATCGCGTTGGCTGCCGCTCGGGCGGCCGACGACAACCGCGGTCGCGACATTCTGGTGCTCGACGTTCGCGAGCAGACCCCGATTTTCGATTACTTCGTGATTGCCACCGGCAACAGCGGCCGGCAGTTGCATGCCCTGGCCGACGAAACTGAGCACGCGCTGACGCGCGATCTGGGCCAGAAGCGACTGGGGATCGAAGGCTACCAGCGCTCGAGATGGATTTTGCTCGACTTCGGCGATGTCGTCGTGCACCTCTTCGATGCCGAAGCACGCGACTACTACGCGCTCGAGCAACTCTGGTGCAAAGCCAAGCGGGTGCCGTTCGAGCCCGCCGCGGCCCGGCTGAGCACCGTCCGCTGACGAGTCCGTGGCACGACCATCCTGACCGGGTCGACCATGGGCTGGAAGCCCATGCCACGATGATCGGACTCAAAGCTCCGCAAACTCTCACGCCCGGCAGCGATTCCGCTTCGCCACGCGCCCTTGCATCGCGGACGATCGTGCGGGTAGTCTCCGCACAGTGCATCGTGACTGCGAGACTCTATGAACATCCTGGCCGAACTCCGCCGCCGCTTTGAGCCCGCCCTGACATCTTTGGGGCTTTCTTCCGACGACGTGCAAAAGTCGCTCGAGATGATTCGCCCTGCGCAGGATGCGCGCTTCGGCGACTATCAAGCGAACTTCGCCATGCCGTTGGCTAAGTCGCTCGGTAGATCGAGCCGCGACATCGCGACCGAGATCACGGCAAAGCTCAACCTTAGTGGACTGGCCGCGCCGGCCGAAGTCGCCGGCCCCGGCTTCATCAACGTGCGCTTGGAAGATCGATTCCTCGCCCAGCAGTTGGCTACCGCCGTCGGCGACGAGCGTTTGGGAATCGCGCCGGTCGCGGAGCCCAAAACCTACATCGTCGATTTCTCGGCGCCCAACGTCGCCAAGAGCATGCACGTCGGGCATATCCGCTCGACCGTGATCGGGCAGGCGATCGTCGAGACGCTGCGGTTCGTCGGCCATCGCGTGATCGGCGACAACCACATCGGCGACTGGGGCACGCAGTTCGGCATGATCTTGTACGGCTATAAGCACTTTCGCGACGAAGCCGCTTACCAGGCCGATCCCGTGGCCGAGCTGTCGCGGCTCTACCGACTCGTGGCCGCGCTCGTCGGCTACTTCGAAACGCGGGCCGAGCTGCCGAAGCTAAAGCAACGGATCGAAGAAGCAGCCGCGGCGCTATCCGCCCACGCCCAGGCAGCCGCCGGCGACCCGGCCGGGCAAAAGAAGGCCGCCAAGGAACAGCGCCGCTTGGAGGGTCGCGCCGCCGAAGCGCGCGGCGAGCTAGCCGCGGCCGAGCAGAAGCTCGCGGCGGTCGACGCCGATCCCAAGCTGTCGGCCCTGGTGCGCGAGCACGCCACGATTGCCGACGACGTGCTGGCCGAAACCGCCAAACTGCACGCGGGCGACGCCGAGAATCGCCAGCTTTGGCAGCAGTTCATGCCACTCTGCATGGCCGAAGTCGATCGCATTTACCACCGGCTCGGCGTGTCGTTCGACGAAACGCTGGGCGAGAGCTTCTATCACGAGCAGCTCGGCCCGCTGGTCGCCGATTTACGCGCAAAGCTGCCCGACGTGGTCCGCGAGAGCGGTGGGGCCATCTGCGTCTTTCTGCCCGGGCAAACGACCCCGATGATCGTGCAGAAGAAGGACGGGGCGTTTCTTTACGCCACGACCGATCTGGCGACGATCCGCTATCGCATGGAGCGCTGGCGGCCCGACGCCATGCTCTATGTGGTCGATCATCGGCAGAGCCTGCACTTCGAGCAGTTGTTTGCCACGGCGCGGCTGCTGGGCTACGACCAGGTCGATCTGCGGCACATCAGTTTCGGCACGGTGCTGGGCGAAGATGGCCGGCCCTTCAAGACACGTTCGGGCGATACCGTGGGGCTCGAAGGCCTGCTGGACGAAGCCGTGCGCCGCGCGGCGGCGATCGTGGCGGCCAACGATGATGCCAAGCCTGGCGGACCGGAACTTGGTGCCGAAGAACGGGCTCGCATCTCCGACGTCGTGGGGATCGCCTCGCTCAAGTACGCCGACCTATCGCAGAACCGCACCAGCGACTACGTCTTCAGCTACGACAAAATGTTGGCCATGACCGGCAACACCGGCACCTATCTGCAATATGCCTACGCGCGGGTGCAGGGCGTGGTCGCCAAGGGCAAGGTCGACATCGCGGCCCTACGGGCCAGCCAATCGCCTATTTTCCTCGACAACGACGCCGAGCGGGCCTTGGGCCTTGAGCTGCTTCGCTTGGGGGACGCCCTGGAAGACACCCTGGCCGACTTTCGCCCGAATCAGCTCACCAGCTATTTGTACGAGCTGGCCAATCGCTATTCGACCTTCTACGAGCAGTGCCCCGTGCTGAAGGCCGAAACCGATGAGTTGCGCGCCAGCCGCTTGCTGTTGTGCGATCTGACCGCCCGCACGCTCGAGCGGGGGCTGTCGCTGCTGGGGATCGGCGTGGTCGAGAAGATGTAGGCTGTTTGCACCGCATCGGGTCGGCGAAGCATTCCCTTCCTTCAATTCCCGCGGAGCTTGCGGTTGCCTTCCGAAGCCAGCAAGGCCCAGACCGAAGCAGCTTTTCGACGCGTGGCCCAAGACGCGCAATTCGGTGCGCGGGCGGTGTTGGCCGGAGTCGTGGCCAACATTCTGCTGGCGGCGGTCAAGATCTTGGCAGGCATGATTGGCAATGCCTACGCCTTGATCGCCGACGGCGTTGAATCAATGCTCGACATCTTCGGCTCGGTCGTGGCCTGGGGGAGCCTAAAGGCATCGGCAGCGCTCCCCAGCGAGCGATTTCCGTTTGGTTATGGGCGTTTTGAGCCGCTGGGGGCTCTGGTCGTCGCGCTAGGGCTGTTGGTCGTCGCGGCGGGAATCGCGTTTGCAAGCATCCGCGAGATCATCACGCCCCACCATTTGCCGGCGCCGTTTACGTTGGTGGTGCTCGTGGCCGTCGTCATCACGAAGGAACTGCTCTTTCGACGAATGCTACGCACGGGCGAGGCGATCGGCAGCACGGTCGTGGGGGCCGACGCCTGGCACCATCGCTCCGACGCGATCACGTCGCTGGCGGCTTTCGTCGGCATCTCGATCGCCGTGGTGGGCGGCCCGGGTTACGAAAGTGCCGACGATTGGGCCGCGCTGCTGGCCTGTACGGTCATCGCCGCCAATGGCGTGCGCATCTTGCGAACCGCGATGGCCGGCATTCTCGACGTGGCGCCGCCCCTCGAGTTCGAGCAGCAAGTGCGGTCGATCGCCGGCCAGGTCGACGGCGTCGTGGGTCTCGACAAGTGTCGAATCCGCAAGAGTGGCTTGGGCTACTTCGTCGACCTGCACGTCGTCGTCGCGGCCGAGATGAGCGTGCGGCGCGGCCACGAAATTTCGCACGGCGTCAAAAACGCGCTACTGGGCGCGGGACTGGGCATCCTGGATGCCGTGATTCACATTGAGCCCGACGTCGCGTAGACCAGTTCGTCGTCGCGCAGCACCGTGGCATTGGCCGAACGCGCCCCGCAAACGCCGATATCTTCCTGCCAGATGTGCGGCCGCGCGGCGATGAACATCTCGAGCAGTTCGCGGCACTGCTCGTCGTCAACCACTTCGAGCTCGACACCGCGCTCGCGCAGATACGCTTCAGGCCCGGCGAACGTGCGATTTTCGCCGATCACGATCCGCGGAATCTTGTACAACAGCGCCGCGCCGCTGCACATGTCGCAGGGCGAGAGCGTCGTGTAGAGAACCGCGCGGCGGTACGTCGACGGCGACAAGCGGCCCGCATTCTGCAAGCAGTCGATTTCGGCATGCAGCACGGCGCTGCCCCGTTGCAGGCGGCGATTGTGGCCGCGGCCGACGATTTCGCCATCGACCGCCAGCACCGCTCCGATCGGAATACCCCCTTCGGCCAGGCCGCGGCGGGCTTCGGCCAGCGCGGCATAGAGTAGTCGATCCAAGGCGTGCCTCCTCTCAGGAGCGGGGACGGGCGGCGTGTCGATTTCGCGCCGTTCGTCGTGCATTCGAGGTAACGCGGGGCAATGGCGCAGCAATAGGCGCCTCACAAGGGAGATAGCTTTTTTTCGGCGACCAGGCAAATTGCACGTGCGACGCGACTCGCCAACGGTGATCCGCGCGGTCGATGCTTGCCACTCCGCACTCGGCGCGGTCGAATCTAGTGCGATGAACGCGTCTGACCGACCACGTCCGAACCCCGCGCTCGATGCTGCCCGGCATCACATGCTCTCCAGCGATCTGCTGGATCGGGGGATCGACGACCCCCGCGTGCTCGAGGCCATGGCACGCGTGCCGCGCGAGCGATTCGTGTTGTCGGATCAATTCGCCGACGCCTACGCCGATCGCGCGCTGCCGATCGAGTATGGCCAGACGATCAGCCAGCCGTTCATCGTCGGCCTGATGAGCCAGGCGCTGGCGCTTAGCGGGCGCGAACACGTGCTCGAAGTGGGCACCGGCAGCGGGTATCAAGCGGCCGTGCTCGCCGAGCTGGCGCACGACGTCGTGTCGATCGAGCGGCACGCCCCCCTCTCCGAACAGGCGGCTGCCGTGCTGGGCGGGCTCGGTTACAACAACATTCAGCTCGTGGTCGGCGACGGCACGCAAGGCTGGCCCCCCGGCGCCCCGTACGATCGCATCATCGTCGCCGCCGCGACCGATCGCTGCCCCCCCGCGCTCTTCGAACAGCTTGCCGAAGGAGGGCTGCTCGTGATTCCGCTCGGCTCGGGCGAAGGGCAAATGCTCGAGCGAATTCGCAAGCGCCAGGGGCGCGCCGAAGTACAGCACCTGTCGGCCTGCCGTTTCGTGCCGCTGGTGGCCGCGCCCGGCGAGCCGTGAGAAAATCCGGCCCAACGATGAGCACTTGGCTCGGCGACGCTGATTTGCCGCTTTCGCAAACTTCTGGCCTGGTGAGGCGCGGCTCGATGACAGACTTTCGGTTTTGGGCGTGCGTGGTACCACTCTTGTTGCTGGCCGGTGCAAACGGCCGAGTGCAAGCCGCCGAGCCAATCGCTCACTGGCCGCTGGCGGCCGACGCCCGCGACGCCGGGCCGCACGCTCTCCACGGCGCGCCGCGCGATGTGAAGTTCGCCACCGGAGCTGCCACGTTCGACGGGCGAAGTTCGGCGATCGAAATTGCCGACGCGCCGGCGTTGCAGCTTGGCACCGGCGACTTCACCGTCGCGGCATTCGTCGAGATACCCGAGTCGCTCGACGACGTGGTTGGCGACGTGCTTGGCAAGTTCGACGCGGCCAGGCGGCGCGGGTTTCAATTGTCGATCGTCACCAACGCCGCGGCCGCCAGCGGAACCTCGAACCGCTGCCAGGTGCAGTTCGGCATCGACGACGACTACCACGATGCCGACTGGCGCGATGAGGGGCGACCCGGCCAGAGCGTGCTGATCTTCGCGCTCTCGACGCACGCGGGCAAGCTCTACGCCGGCACTTGCGAGCCCGCAGCCGATCAGGCGGGGCATGTCTATCGCTACGAAGGGTCAGACCACTGGCACGACTTGGGGAGCCCGGACCGCGCGAACTCGGTCGCCGCGCTGGCCGAGTTCGACGGGCAGCTCTATGCCGCCACGGCCCGTTATCGACTGCGCGGTTCGGCGCTGCCCGACTCGCCCAACGAGACCCCAGGGGGCGCTATCTTTCGCTTCGACGACGACACCGAGCAATGGCTCGCTTGCGGCCGGCTCCCCGACGTCGAGGCAATCAATGGCCTGGTCGAGTTTCGGGGGCAGCTCTATGCCAGCTCGCTCTATTCGCCGGGCTTCTTTCGTTACGAGGGGGGAGATCGTTGGACGGCGTTGGGGACGGCCAACAACCGCCGCGTCGAAGCGTTGACTGTCTTCAACGGCGCAATCTTCGCCGGCAGCTACGACGCCGCCGAGATTCACCGTTTTGATCCCGAACTGGGCTGGCAAGTCGTCGGTTCGCTCGACGAAAACACGCAGACCTATGGCTTCGGCGTTTACGGCGGCGCACTCTATGTCGGCACCTGGCCATCGGGGCGCGTCTATCGCTACGATGGGCCGAACCAATGGACCGATTGCGGACGGCTTGGTGAAGAAAAAGAAGTCATGCCGTTGGCGGTGTACAACGGGCTCTTCTATGGCGGCACCTTGCCGCTGGCAGCAATCTACCGCTTCGACGGCGACAGCCAATGGAGCCTGCTGGGGCGGATCGATCACACGCCCGACGTAACTTATCGCCGCGTCTGGTCGTTGGCCGTGCACGGCGGGCGCTTGTTCGCCGGCACTCTCCCGTCAGGACATGTCTGGTCGTGGCAGGCTGGTTGTTCGGCCACGCACGATCGCGCATTAGCGCCCGGCTGGCATCACCTGGCCGGCGTGCGGGCGGCCGGCGAACTGGTGCTCTACGTCGATGGGCGCGCGGTAGCGCGCACGAGGATACCGACCGCGCGGAAATTTAGCCTCGACACGGACCAACCCCTCAGGATCGGCAGCGGACAGCACGATCTGTTGCGCGGGCGATTGAAAGACGTGCGGCTCTATCGCGGTGCGCTCTCGGCCGAGGAGATCGCCGGGCTAGCGAGGTTGGCCAGCAGTGGACAATGAAATCCAATCGAGCGAAACTACGAATATGAATATCCCAGCAGACATCCAGGCGGCGCTGGCGGCCTCACAGGGGCTCCCGCTCGAGGTGGTCGATCCCAACACGAATGAGCGCTATGTCTTGATCCGTGCGGAGACGTACGAAGCGCTCGTTTCTGGAAAGCAGGCAGGGACACGATTCGCTTTGCGCGAGATGGGGCGCCGGGCCGACTGGGATGACCCGTCGATGGACGCGTACGACGCGCTCGATCCGCGCAAATGAAAGTCCATCGGGGCGACATCGTGCTGGTGGACTACCCGTTCTCCGACCGCACGGGTAGTAAGGTCCGCCCCACACTGGTCGTCTCAACCGATGAGTTGCATCAGGAGGACGATGCCGTCGTCGTGGCCATAACGAGTGTTGTGCGGACATCGATCAAGCCGTCAGAAATGATGATCGATCCTGGAAAGCCAGATGCTCGAGGTTCAGGACTGCTATCAAATTCTGTCATTGAGTGCTGGAACATTGCCACCATTGACCAGGGGTTCATTGTGCGTCGCATCGGCAGACTCTCCGCCGGAATCATGAAGAAAGTCGATGCTTGCCTGAGAGCGGCATTCGGCCTATAGATTGCCCACCGCGACGGCACCCCCCACAAAAAAGGGTTTGCGACCCGATTGGTCGCAAACCCTGGCGTATTAAGAGAATGCCGAAGACAGGAATTGAACCTGCACGGGGTTTCCCCCACTAGCTCCTGAAGCTAGCGCGTCTGCCAGTTCCGCCACTTCGGCTCGGCTGTTTCGTTTATAGGTCAGCCGGCAGGCGAATTCAACCCGGCCCCCAGGTTGCGACGACCGTCAGGCAAGCACCCTCCTCTATGGCGTCGAACGCTGGCTATGGGACTCGGTTTTGACCGCGGCAAACCTGGCGAGCGGCGACTTTCGCGTGGCTATTTGCCTTGTCGCGCGCGGCCGGACCGCTAAGATCTCTCGCATGCCCACGCCCGACGAAAAAGCTCCGCGCGGTTCCCGCCCCCCGTCAACAAATCGCGGCGATGGCGACGAGCAGCGACCCGACTTTCTCACCGCCTTGGGGTTGCTCCCCCCCGTGTCGCTCGAAGACGTCGAACAGGCCTTTCGCCTCAAAGTGCGATCGGCCCACCCCGACACAGGTGGCTCGCAAGCCGCGTTCCTGGCGCTGCAGCAGGCCTACGAGCAAGCGAAGATCTACGCCCAGTACTTCACCAGCCGCCGCCAATGGCTGGGGGCGCAAACCGATCGCTACCTGCACCAGGCGACGGTGCTCGACGAGTTGACGCGCCGCGGGGGGCAATACGAGTTGGAGCATCTCGACTGGCTCGATCGCGAGATCGGCGCCGACTTCGCCCAACTGCTCGACCGCGTATCGGGCGTTCGCCTCACCGGCTCGAACGTGGGGGACCTCGACCTGGCGTTCCTGGCGGACTTCGCCGAAGTCTTCAGTTCGGTGACCAGGCTCGATCTGTCGAATTCTGCGATCACCGACGACGCCCTCGGACACCTGGCCAACCTGCCGGGGCTGGTGCGATTGGACCTCAGCGGCACCGGCGTCAGCCACCGCGGGCTGGAAGTGCTCGAAAGCCTGGCTTCGCTCGAGTGGCTCAACCTCGACAACACGAAGGTCGGCGCCATCCGCGCCATGCGCCTGCGGCACAACTACCCGCAGATCGAAATCGTGCATTGACGGTTCGCCAATGGGTGCAGAGTAGTCGTCGCCTTACGCGCAGGTGTTCGGTCCGCCGACGCGAATTTGAGAGCTGGTAACAAGAGCGCTCTCCCGCAAGGGGAGAGGGGAGAAATCAATGACCACCTCAAGTCGCCTGGGCGGCGTCATTCACACCTATCGCAAGTTCGACCCGCAGCGGTTTCCCAGCCCGCGGCAGCCCGAGCCCGATCTGGTCTCCGGCGCGTTCGAGCATTTGCTGATGTACGGCTCGCTGCGCGACCTGACCGAAGAAGAGCTGGCCCGCGCCGTGCGGATCGATCCCAGCCAGATCGCGGGGCTGGGCCCCAGCATCGAGGCGCTGCGGCAAATCCTCGAAGAGCGCAAGCGCAAGATCCTCGAGCGCTACGAAACCAAGCGCGTGCAAAAGGACGCCGCCGTCGAGTACCAGCGCCGCGCGCGGGCCGCCAAGCCGCCGCGCTCGCTGCGCGACGTGCTGCACCGAGCCGTGAAAGAAGAGCAGCTCCGCGACCTGGAACGCATCTGGTACAAGGCCGGAGGCGATCGCTCGAAGTTCGCCGCGGCCCTGATGCCCCTGATCGCAGCGCTGGGGAACAAGTACCAGGTCGACGAGCTGGCCGAAAAGTACGAGTTCACCGGTCACGAGCGGCTCACAATCGACGAAGCGCTCGAGGTCAAGGAAGAGCTCGAAACGATCGATCGCCTGCTCAAGCAGCTCGAAGAAGCGGAGCGCACCGCCCAGATCGGCATCATCGACATGGACGAGCTGGCGCAGTTCACCGAGCCGGGCGACCTCGCAGGGCTCGAGGCCGTGCGCCAGCAGATCGAAGATTTGATGCGCGAGATGGCCGCCCGGCAAGGGCTCGAACGCAATCGCTCGGGCGGCTACGAGCTTACGCCCAAGGCGTACCGCATCTTTCAGGGCAAACTGCTCGAGCGCATTTTCAGCGAGCTCGACGCCGCTCGCAGCGGCCGGCACACCGGGCCGATCATCGGCGAAGGTGCCGTCGAGATGCAGGCCACGCGCCCCTACGAGTTTGGCGACGCCGTGGCCAACATGGATATCCCCGCCTCGTTCGTGAACGCCTTGTTGCGCAACGGGCCGGGCACGCCGGTCCGCCTGACGACCGACGACATCGAGATCCATCGCACCCGCAACACGCCCAAGTGCGCCACCTCGGTGCTGATGGACATGAGCGGCTCGATGCGCTACGGCGGGCAGTACATCAACGTCAAGCGGATGGCGCTGGCGCTCGACGGGCTGATGCGCCGCGAGTATCCGGGAGACTTCTTGCAGTTCATCGAAATCTACAGCTTTGCCAAGGTGCGGCACTCCAGCGAAATCGGCGACCTGATGCCCAAGCCGGTCACGATCTTTCAGCCCTTCGTGCGGCTGAAGGCCGACATGAGCAACCCCGACATTAGCGAGCTGCAGGTGCCACCCCACTTCACCAACATCCAGCACGGCCTGCACCTGGCCCGCAAGTTCCTCAGCCTGCAAGACACGCCGAACCGGCAGATCATTCTGATCACCGACGGGCTACCGACCGCCCACTTCGAAGGGCACTTGCTCTACTTGCTTTATCCCCCCGATCATCGCACCGAAGAAGCGACCATGCGCGAGGCCCGGCTCTGCCAGCGCGAGGGGATCACGATCAACATCTTTTTGTTGAGCGGCTGGTCGCAGTCGGAAGAAGACATCCGCTTCGCCTACCGCATGGCCGAGTCGACTAAGGGGCGGGTCTTTTTCAGCGGCGGCCGCGACCTCGACCGCTACGTGGTGTGGGACTACCTGAAGCGCCGTCGCGATATCGTGTCGTAGCGGGAGCGCGGGGGACCGGCCATTCCCGCTACTTCCTGATCACTCCCGTCCAGCCGCCGGCAATCAGTGTGACCAGGTCGGCCAGCACCGGGCCCAACGTCCAGCCACCGGGCGAGGCCAGGTACTTCGGCCGCCACTCGGGATCGAACTTGTCCTTGTATTGCCGCAGCCCCTGAAAGTTGTAAAGCCGCTCGCCGTGCCGATAGACGAGCCCCGCCACCTGGTTCCAAAGGGGCGCCAGATTGCGGCTCTCCACACCCGAGAGCGGCGCCATCCCCATATTGAACCAGCGGTATCCCTGCGCACGGCCCCACAACATCAATTCGATGAACAGATACTCCATCACGCCGGCCGGTGCAGCGGGCAGGTGCCGCATCAGGTCGAGCGATAGTTCCTCTCGGTCGGCCGTTTCGAACAGGTTCGCGAAGGCGATCACCTCGCCACCGATGCGCACCACGGCGCAGGGGAACCGCCGCAGATACGCCTCGTCGAAGTAGCCGAGCGAAAACCCCTTTTCGCGGGCTTGCTTTTGGCCCAACCAGGCGTCGGATACTTCGCGCAGTCGGGGCAACAGCGCCGGCACGGCGTCGGCCGGCAGCACCTCGAACGTGCAGCCGGCATTGGCCAGCCGAGAGTGGGTGTGCCGCAGTCCCTTGCGCTTCGAGCCTTCGAGCGAAAAGCCATCGAGCGGCACGCGGGCTTCTTCGCCCAACTTCAATAGCGTGAGCCCCAGGTCGAGATACTGCCCGAGCCGCTCTTCGCCAACCTGGTAGAAGGTGGTCCAGCCGCCGTAACTATCGACCAATTCGTGAAACTGCCACACCAGGTCCGACTGCACTTCGGCCGGCGCGACCGGGTCCCCCAGCGACACCCACGAGCGTCCCGCCACCTGATACATCACCAGCCCGCGATCGCTGTCGTCGAACAACAGCAGCTTGTCGCCGAGCAGTGCCAGCTTGGCGTCGGCCCGCGGCGAGGCGGCGACGATCTTCTCGGCCCGCGCGAGTTCTGCGGGGCCAGGCAATAGCGGCTTCCGCGGCGCGGGGCTCAGCAGCCGGGCCATTCCATAGCCGATCGCCAATACGCTGGCCGCCACGCTCGCCCGCAACACGCGGGGTGCATCGGCTTCGAAGGCGAACTGCCACCACAACTCGTCGCGGTATTCGACGTGTCGGAACGAGAACAACGCCAGTGCGACCGAGCCGCCGACCACCAGGGCCACGGTCGAGAGCCAACTGGCGGTCATCCGCTGCGTGAACAGCGACGAGCGCCGGTAGAAATAGGGGCGCGCTGGCCAGAGCGCGGCGAGCACCAAGGCCAGGGCCGCGGCTTCCTCGTAGTCGAACCCCTTGGCCAGCGAAAAGACGATGCCCGCCCCCAACAGCACCGCGGTCAAGTGATAGGCGGCGTCGAGTCGGCGCTGCAATCCGCGAGCCAACAGCACTAGCGCCACGCCGACCAGGCTGCCGGCGAAATGCGAGACTTCGACCACCGGCAGCGGCACATACCGGCTCAACCAGGTCACGCGCTCGGCATCGGACGGCGTCGCCCCGGAGATCAACAAAATGGCCCCCGCCACTAACGTCACCAGCGCCAGGAACGATGGCGCGATCGACGGCAACCAGCGCCCCGCGCGCGAGCCCCAGGTCGACAAAATGTGCCAGCGCTGCGAGATCTCGTAGGCGACGAGCATGACGGCCGCCACCCCCAATGGCAGCAGGTAGTAGATCGCCCGAAATGCCACCAGCGCGCCGAACAACGCCGCGTGATCGGTCGAGTCGGGAAAGGCCTTGAGCATCGCCGCCTCGAAGACCCCCACGCCGCCGGGCACGTGACTCAGCATGCCGACCACGACTGCCGCCACGTACAACCCGAGGTATCCAAGAAAGCTGAGTGAGCTCCCCTCTGGCAGCAGGCACCAGAGGACCGTGGCCGACAAAGTCATGTCGAGCGACGAGACCGCGATTTGCGCCAGCGCCATCCGCGTTCTGGGCAGCCTCACCTGTCGACGACGCAGCGCCTGCGGAATCAGGCGGAACGAAACGGCCGCCAGATACGCCGCCACGGCCACCAAGAGCACGCCGCCGAGCAATCGCAGATCGCGAGGAGGTAGGGCCACGGCGTCGGCCACCACGGGCGAACCGGTCGCCAGTGCCATCCCCCCCAACGCACACACTCCCAGCCCAAAGGTCAGCCCGCAAAAGCCGACGAGCTTGGCGATCTCCAGGGCCGAGAGCCCCCAAGAGGAATAGATGCGATACCGCATCGACGTCCCTCCCAGCAGGGCGCCGAAGTTATGGCTCGAGGCATAACTCAAGAACGACGCCAAGGCGACACGGCGATATCCGAGCGACCGACCGAGGAACGTCACCCCCAGGTAGTCATACCCGCCGAGCACCAGGTAATTGGCGACCGTCAGCACCAAGGCCAGCAGCAGATTGCGGCGCGGAATCGCGGCCAGGCTCCGCTCGATGTCGCGGAAGTTGTAGTGGGCCAACTCGTGCCGCAACACGGCCAGCGCCAACAAAAAGACGCCGGTGATCGCCACGGCGCCGGCGACGTGCAACAGTCGGGGGTGTTGTTCGGCCCATTGCAGAAAGCGACCGACGATCCCCGATCGCGCCGCGCTAGCGGCCTGCGCGAGCTCGTCGGCGGGCGATTGATCTGAGGGTTCCGTGGCCTGCGGCGCGGGGTTCCGAGGCAAGTCGAAGCCTCCTGCGGACGGTGCACTCGTCTTGGGACGGCTCGATTATCCCGATTGCCACGGCCCACAACAGTAGCAGTTCGCGCAAGCCGGGCGCCTCGGGCGAACTGCCTGGCGCGCGGCGCCCGTTGTTCGCCATGCGAGGTCCGCGGCGCAGGAGGCCTCGCAAATCGAGAGGCTGCGCCAATCCGGCCCACAGGGTGGTGCAATCGGCGGACGAGGCGGGAGGCGACGAAACTGCTCAGATATTTTGTGCAGAAGTCACTTTTTTCTACCCGACTTTTTTGGCGGCGCGGCCGCTTCCACGGCTCGACGAGCCCCGCGCGATCGATGGGCGGCCAATTCCAAGGCCCCCTGCGACTTGTGGGCCCAGTCTTCGAGTTTGACGAGCCACTCGAGAGCCTTCTTGTCGTGTAAGTCGAAGTGCTCCAAGTCGTTATCGCGAGCCATGCGCGCCATGTTGCGGAGCGTGGTGGCAATGTCAAACACGCGCAACGACAGGGCGTCGATTCGCTGCTGGTTATAAGGCTCGAGCGTCATTGGTGTTTTGCCTCGGGCAAAGAGGTGGTTAGCGCCCCCGACGGGCACCTGCGGCACCCGCGCGGCCTGTTGCGGGGGCCTTGCAATTGTACCTCATTTCGCCAGGATTACTAATTCTAACTTTGGACATAATAATGATTGAAAGTGGCCGCACTGCCCCCTAGGATGCACCTGCGGTCGAGCGGCCGTGACCGAAGGCCGTTATTCCCTGATTGCCCTGCCCGAATTAACAGGTCCATCACGCTCCCTCATGGATAAGACTGATGCCAGCCCCTGATCAATACTGGCCGCGCTCTGGCGGACGCCGTTCGGGAGACGTTGCGTCGCGCACCCCGCCCGGCAATGCGGAGCCTCCCTCTCGGGAACCTCGCGATAGAAACGTCTCCGCGCGAAATCGCCGCGATGGCGACTCCTGGCGGCGACTCGAACAGTTCGATCGCGACCTGGCCGACGCTCTCGAGGATGCCCAGTTCGAGTTCGACGCCACCTGGCCCGAGGGTTACGAGCGGCGCGGCCCCGAGTGGGACGGCGATTTAGCAGACGAGTAACCGTCCACGCGGCCGAGAAACATTTCTCGCCGCTTTGTAACAAGGTAAACGACTTCACGGCAGCATTGCCGCGAAGGAGCAGTTATATGCATTCCCGCGCGATGATCGACACCGTGCGCCGCCTGTTGGCCAGCGGCAATTACTCACGGCGACAGATCGCCGCCAGGCTCGACATCAGTCGCGGCAGTGTCAGCGCGATCGAGCGTCGCTATGGACCTGATCCGGGTGACTCAGCACGCAATCGCGGCGCCGCCGAGCGTCCGAGTCGTTTGGACGATCCGTCGAAAAGTACGTCCGCAGCGCGGTCACCGGCGAGCAAGCTGGTCGACGACCGCGCGCCCCATGGAGACGTCGACCGTGCCGACTTCGATTTTGTCGAATCGCTGCCCGATTACCAGCGCTGCCCGACTTGCGGAGGACGGGTGCTGATGCCTTGTCTGCTCTGCGAACTGGAATTCAAACAGGAGTGTCGGCGCCGCCGAGCGCGACTGCACAGGATGCTAGCCGCGCCCCAGCGGCGGACCACGGTCGCCAAACAATTTACTGGCGGCGCGTTCGCCGATTCGCGCGACGACGACCGAGCGCGGCCGCCAGTCCGCTCGCCAGCGCCGTCGCGGCCAGCACCAGGCTGCTCGGCTCGGGAACCTGATTGAGCACTCCGACCGCGTCGAGATCGAATCCTCCGGAGGCGAACGCGGTCGGCCAGGGATCGTTCACCTTGTTTCCTTGCGAGTCGAGCGTGGCGTATGCCGGATCGATCGAGCCAATGACGTCGACGATCCGCACATAGCGCACGTGCGAAATGTCCAACAGTGGCGAGACGCCCGCCAACTCGGCCAGATCGAACGGCGTGCCGAAGCCCGCGCGGTATTTGCCGGCCAGATTGTGGAGATTCGTGGCGTCGAGCGCGCCGAAGCTGCCGACTTGCGTGTCGGTTGGCGTGAGCGAGACGCTGTCGAAACGGAAGTAGTCGACACCGTTGGAACTAACTTCGACGAAACCCAATTCGAGGAATGTGTCGGTGACACCATTTTCGAACACGGCGAAGTCGGCCCCCGGTCCGTTGGTGATCGCCCACTGGAAACCGACAGTGATCTGGCCGCCGTCTCCCAAGCTGACCACCGGCGTGCCGTTGCCGGTCGTGGCGTTGGCTGCCCCCAAAGCACTCGTCTCGGCGCCGAACGACGCCAGCCCCAGACCAAGGTTGGCGATGTTTTGCGGCCCGCGCGTCAGGCTGACGACCTTCGTGGCCCAGGCCGTTGGAGTGGCGGCGGCCACGGCGTCGCTACCGCTTTGCCCGGCCGGAGGAGCATAAGGACCAGCCGCGGCGAGCGAAACGAGCGCCGTGTTGAGCATCGCGATTGTGAAACCAGTCAAGAATCCCAAGCGGAGGTGCATCGATTAGCTTCCTTTGTTGCCAGAGTTAATGAAGTGCGAGGTGATTAAGCAGTGGTTTTGCGTCGGCCGCGCCGAACGGCCAGCCCCACCAGCGCCGCGCCCATCAGGGCCAACACGCAGGTTGCCGGCTCAGGCACGGGCGTCAGCACCAGGTTGTCGAGTGCCACGTAGGCCGGAGTAGCCAGCCCGACGTCGTTGTGATCCGATCCCTCCTCGGTCAGCACCAGGTAGCGGGCGCCGGCCAACGACGAGAGATCGACCTGCGTCCATTGATCGACGATGTACGGCGCCGCGCCACCGAGCTGCCGATAGTCGGCCAGGTAAAACTCCACGGGCGCGGCTGCCAGTGGATCGCCCGCGGCGTCGAGTCCCGTGATCGTGAGTTTCAGCCAGTCGGGCCAGACTTGCGGCGGCTGGCCATCGGGCGGCGTGCCGAATTTGCGTGAGAAGCCGTTGGGATCGCCGTCGCGCATGACCAGCGCCGCGTACGCCACGTTGGTCAGCTCGACCGAAGTGGGGTTCAGGCCGGCCGGCAGCGTGATTCGCGCGTCGGCCAGCGAAAACGGCTGCAGAAAAGCGACCGCGTAATTCTGCGAATCGCCCGCGCCGGCGCCGTCGCCAGCGGGATCAAACGAATCGAATCCCCACGACGTGGGATCGTACACACCGGGAAACGGAAAGTTGTCGACCGGCGCCGGTAGCGCCAGGTTCTGCTTCGAATAGGCGAAACCCTCGAAGTAGGGCAACGGCGCGCCGAAGTCGGCCGCGTAGTTGTTGAAGCTCACGCCGCCGCTGACAAACGAACCGGAGAGATTCAGGCCTGCCTCATAATCGCCGTCGGCGTAGGTCAGATCTTCGAAATCGACGACGATCGCCTGCGCGGCCCCGACCGGCAGCAACAGCGCGGCCGCAACCAAGGCGAGTTGCTGTGCAGTTCTTAACAATTCCGCGTTCATCTGTTTACTCCCGAGATGGAAAAGGTGTTCAGAATGTGCCTGCTCGTTTTCTGTGGGTTCAATAAGACACTGCCTCGCCACCGGCGCGGGTGCAGATCGCCCCCAACACGCGGCGATCGATCGAATCGGTGATCGTGCGCGTCGAGGTGTCGCAATACAGCACGTTGACGCCGGCCGGGTGCATGCTGCGCAGCTCGTTGTCGAACGACGGTGCTTGGTTGATCGGATAGGCCTGCTCGAAGACGTTGCGGCCGTTGAGCCACTGGCCATCGGAAAAGACGCCCACCTCGCCGACGATCAAAGTGTTCGACAAGCCGTCGCGGATCATGATGTCCTTCACCGAGCGCTCGTAGATCATCGTCCCCTTGGGCGGCGAGTTGGGGCCGTTGAGCCGCTCGCCGTAGATGCCGCCGTAGTCGCAGGCCGCCAGGCCGTTGATCAGCAGGCTGTCGCGCGACGTGCTGGGGCAGAGATAGATATCGAGCACGGTCGCGCCCGGCTCGGCATTCCGCGGGCTGTCGAAGGCCTCGCGCAAGTCGAGGCGCTCGTAGAGCGGCCGCTCGTCGAGCTGCGGCAGGATGAACGCGCTCCAAGCCAGTTGCTTTCGCGGCAGCTTGGCGCTGGCGCGCCATTCGACACAGCCGACCGGAAAGGTCGACCATGTCGTGTGGTAGCTGGCTAGCGCCGTGCCGATCTGCTTCAAATTGCCCAGGCAGGCGGCGCGGCGACCCGCTTCGCGAGTCATCTGCACCGCCGGCAACAGCAGCCCCAACAGCACGGCGATGATGGCAATCACCACCAGCAGCTCGACAAGCGTAAAACCGCGCGATCGTTCGAGCGGCTGACGACTTTCGCGATAAGAAGTTTTTGATGCGCGCATGGCCGATGCACGCCAATCAACCGAATCGTCGACGAATGCGCGATCGCAAAACCACTGCCGCGCGTATCAGTTTCCACTTGTCGAGCGGAAACTGTGCGCGGTCTCTCGCCGTCGCCTGGGGCTCACGAAGGAGAAGCAGGCGATGCGAGCGTTCAGTTTTGCTGCGATCGAACTGTCGCTGGCGCGCAGCGCGACCGGGACGCGGTTGCCGACCTCCAGCGCGCTATGCCCCCCTGCGAAGGGCGCGGCAACGCGCGGAGCCCAAGACACCATGCGCAACGGTCGACGCGCGAGTTCGCGCGGTCGAACGATTCAGTGGATTAGCGATCCTCTATCAGGAGCGACTGCGGCCGATTGCTCAACGCGAACACCGACCGTCCACGATCCAGCCATCGGTGACTGCCACGTCGCGGCAGCTAACCACAACTGGCGGCAAACACCCGTCCCACGCGGGCACTTGCACGTTGCGCTGGTAGGTCTTCTGACTCCCGAGCTAAGCAAACCTGGCCTTCTCGCCGTTCAACTCGCAGTTGTCGGAAACCCGCGAAAACGGGCCGAAAACCACCAGCAGAAACGACAATGGCTCGAAGAAGAGGTCTGCTCTTCGTCGCTCGGATACAGCGGCGGGGCCGTTCCGGACTCGCACCGGATTCCCTGTTCGTCGGCCGCTTAGCAAGCGGCCGACCACCAACGCATCCAAGCCGCGAGTATATCCGCCGAAAGCGGGGTGTCAACCAAATCGCAGGGAAACCGCCAGGCGAGCCGACCGGCGAAGCGCGAGTCGGAAAAACCTGTGGCGCAATACACCGGTTGTTTCCGCCGTCGCCGGCTTTGCTACATTCCTCGACATTCGCCCGCTCGCGAACGCGGCGCGGCACACGCGGCGTTCGAGGCGCTCGATCGCCACATTCACCACGCGCTTGGGTACAAGGAGTCGTATGAACCCGCTGCTGGCCACGATTGTCCTATTGACGATTTCCAACGCCTTCATGACCGTCGCCTGGTATGGCCACTTGAAGTTCGAGCGCACCGCGCTGTGGCTCGTAGTGCTAGCCAGTTGGAGCGTGGCGTTTTTCGAATACTGCTTTCAGGTGCCGGCCAACCGCATCGGCCACGTCGGTGGACTCTCGGGAGGTCAACTTAAGGTAATTCAAGAGGTGATCACGCTGGTGGTCTTTGCCGTGTTCGCCCGCTGGTATCTCGGCGAGCGGCTGGCGTGGAATCACTACGTGGCGTTTGCGTTGATCGTGGCAGCCGTGTTCTTCGTCTTCACGAAGTGGAACTAGCCAATCGAATGGACGGCGACGAATTGCCAGCAGATCAGATCGCGCGACGCGAGTCCGGCGCCACTCCCGCGCCGCTCGTGGCCGGAGTCGACTACTACCTCGAGCGCGGCTGCCTGGTCTTCACGCGCGAGTATCACCTGAAGCGCGGCTATTGCTGCCAGTCGGGCTGCCGGCACTGCCCCTACGGCAACGCGCCGCAAGCGAACGAACCAGCGTAGCCCCCCGTTGTAAAGACTCTTCCGGCGCGTTTACAGGAGGCCAATGCTCACTCGCAAGCTCACTCGATGGGCCGCGGTGGCGGCCAGCTCTCGAAACCGGCCTCGGTGTCGTAGGTGTCCGCCTCGTCGCTTGGCATTTCCTCAAAGACCGGCGGCGGGTCGTCGGGCGCCACCGGCGGCGTCACGATGGGAGCTGAAGAACTCGGCGGCGCGACGGGATCTCCCATTGGGTGCGCGTCGCAGCAGCATGCCGGCTGGCAACAACTCGGCGCGCAACATCGGCGACACCGTCTCGACGCGCAGCAGCCGACGGCGGAAATCGCCAGGCCAACAATCAACAGCCGAACCAACGGCGTGACGGTCATAGTTCTCGCTCCCCCCGGAAAACGGTTTGATGGCCCGACTCGATTGGCCTGCCAAAACGCATGCCTCACTTCCGACGACAACAACCGGTTGGTGACACCGCGGACTGGTTGTGTTGTGCCAACCGTGCCTGGTGCACTCGATTGCGCGGTCGTCTGGGCTCTAGCCGTCGTATCGGTGGTTCCGAAGTTACGGCCCCATCATCTTTGGACTTGGGTGCACGACCGCTACAGCCGTCACAATCGGACCCCTGGCGCGACACGTTGCGGCCGCGAATGCCCGCCATCGGAAGTCGTGCCGGCGCAACGAGAAAGGAGATGGTGCCCGACGATACCTGGGCCAGAGCCGGGCTCTACGTAATCAGAAAGGGCTCAAAGCGGGCGCGGTCTTCGGGGGTCAGCCGCCGTGGCCGGCCCGACGCCAAATCGACGAATAGCCCTCGCTGACGCCCGGTCGCCGCCACGTCGCCGTTGCCGTTGTGGAAGCGGAATTCCAGCCAGGCCGAGGCATTCGATAGCTCCGACAGCCAGATCTCGGCGCGTACCCGATCGCCGAGACACAGTTGCTTCTTGTAGCTGACGATCGTCTCGACCAGCACCGGGCCGAATCCCTGCTCGGCGATTTGCGCAACCGACATGCCGACGGCGTCCAGCAACAAGCAGCGCCCCATCTCCATCCATTGCACGTAGGCGATGTTGCTGACGTGGCGCATGAAGTCGATGTGAAAGGGATAGATCGGCGGTTCGAATTCGAGCGTCTGCACGCCGTGGGTCCGGGCTACGATTCTCGAGTTCATCATTGCTGATCGCGAGGATGGATCGCCTCGCGGCGACTGCGATGAGGTAATGAAACGAAACATGCCGCGCGCGGATGCGGTCGGCCGATCGATCGCTCAGGTCACCAACAAACACGCTACAGAGCTTCGCTTCGACCGGTGAGATCGTCAAGCGTGCGACAGGCGTGCCGGAGCGACTCGAGCCAAGAAAATGTACCAGCCCCGACCGCGCCTTGCTCCAGGTAAGGCACGTCAGGAGAACTGCATAGTCAAAATGCGAGGGGGGACAGGTACATGTTTTCGGCCGTCGTACGTTGGCAGGGACGACGTTGGTGAGCCGAAAATGTACCAGTCCCCGTCTTTGCAGTTCTCCTGTAAGGCAGCGTGCCGCTGATGTTACCCAGGACCGAGGAATGTTAGGATAGCAGGCGGCCCGCCTGTTCCTTGTTGTAATAGTTCTCGTTCCCGCCCTAAGACTCGTCGCGCCTGCCTCGGTCGGGCGCTTTGAAAGCAGTCATGCTTCGAGGAACGCTCATCCTGTTCGTCATTGGTTGGCCGGTTGTCGCGACTGCGGCCGCACCGCTCGACGACGACCAGGTGGACTACGCGACCCAGATCAAGCCGATCTTCGCGGCGCGCTGCATCGCTTGTCACGGCGCGCTGAAGCAAGAAGGAGGCTTGCGGCTCGATACCGCCAGGCTGGCCGCCCGAGGGGGCGACAGCGGCCCGGCAATTGTCGCCGGAGACGCGGTCGCGAGCATTTTGATCGAACGAGTGACGGCCGACGATTCGTCAATCCGCATGCCACAGGAGGGGGAGCCACTCTCCACGGCCGAGATCGATCGATTGCGGCGCTGGATCGAGTTGGGCACGCCCGCGCCCGCCGACGAACAGCCGGAAGCCGATCCCCGCGAGCATTGGGCTTTTCGCCCGGTGGTGCGCCCACCGTTGCCGCCGGCTCAATCCACGTGGGCGCGCAATGCGATCGACTCGTTCGTAGCCGACAACCACGCAGCGCAAGGACTCTCCCCTTTGCCTGAAGCACCGCGCGGGGTGCTGATTCGTCGGGCGTATCTCGATCTGCTCGGCGTGCCCCCAACCTTGCCGGAGTGGGATACCTGGCTGTCGGCTGAAGGCTCCGACTGGTATGAGCAACTGGTCGATCGCTTGTTGGCAGATCCTCGCTACGGTGAGCGCTGGGCGCGCCACTGGATGGACATTTGGCGCTACAGCGACTGGTGGGGGCTGGGCAGTCAGTTGCGCAATAGCCAACCGCATATTTGGCACTGGCGCGACTGGATCATCGAGTCGCTGAACGCCGATTTGCCGTACGACGAAATGGTGCGGTTGATGCTGTCGGCCGACGAGTCGCACCCCAACGATCTGCAACGATTGCGGGCCACGGGATTCCTCGCGCGCAACTACTTCCTCTTCAATCGCAATCAGTGGCTCGACGAAACCGTGGAACATGTCAGCAAGGGCTTGCTCGGGCTGACGATCAACTGCGCGAAGTGCCACGATCACAAATACGATCCGATCGAGCAGGTCGACTACTACCGCCTGCGGGCGTTCTTCGAACCGTATCACGTGCGGCAAGATATGGTTCCCGGCGAAGCGGACCTGACGCGCGACGCCATTCCACGCGTGTTCGACGGGGCGCTCGATGCCCCCACGTATCGTTTTGAACGGGGCCAAGAGTCTCGGCCCGATCGCTCGGCCGTCATCATGCCGGGCGTGCCGGCGATCCTCGCTTGGGACGACATGCGGATCGAGCCGATCCCGCTCCCGGCCGAGGCCTGGCAACCCGCGCGACGGCCCTGGGTGATCGACGCCTACGTCAGTGCTTGCCAGCAACAGGTAGCCGGCGCCGAGGTCGCGTTTGCCGCGGCTCAAGCAAAGCTCGCGTCAATCAAGCAGCAGCTTGCGGCAAGTGAAGTGACCGAAGCCGAAGCTCAGTCAACGGTCGAATCGATGGAGTGCCGGGTTGCCGAGCTCGCGCTCGAGGTTGCGAAAGCCGAGCAGCGAAGCGTCGCCTGTCGTGTCGAAGCGATGCGAACGCTGTGGGCGAAAACCGACGGACCGGCGGACGATGCGGCGCTGGCCGTTGCCGAACGAGCGGCCAAAGCCGAGGCAGTCGTGGCCGAGCGCCAGTCGGCACTTGCCCAGGCGCAATTCGAGTTGGCCAAGGCCGAATTGCGATTTGCCAAGGCCACCGACGACCAGAAGGAGACCGTCGAGAAGGAGGTTGCCACCGCCCGCGACGCCGTGACGGACGCGACCAACGCGGCGGCGGCCGCAGTCGAGCCCGACGCCACCTATCGCCCGCTTGTCGGCGCTAGCTGGACACCCACGCGCTTTTTGTCGTCGCTCGCCGACGATCCGCCAGTGACTTTTCCTGCGCAAAGCAGTGGGCGACGCACGGCGCTGGCCGGGTGGATCACCGACAAACGCAACCCTTTGACGGCCCGCGTCGCCGTGAATCACCTCTGGAATCGGCATCTCGGTACGCCGCTGGTGGCCACGGTGTTCGACTTGGGGCGCAACGGAGCGTCTCCCGCACAACCAGAGTTGGTCGACTGGCTGGCGGCCGAATTCATGGAGGAGGGCTGGAGCATGAAACCGATCCATCGCCTGATCATGACCTCCGCGACGTATCGACTTTCGTCATCGCTGGCCGGCGCCACCGACAACTCGACCAAGGATCCCGACAACCACTACCTCTGGCGGCGAACTCCCTGGCGGCTCGAATCGCAGGTGGTGCGCGACTCGATCCTGGCGCTGGCCGGCACGCTCGACGGCACCGTCGGTGGTCCGCCTGTCGCGCCGGCCGATCAGGCGGGCTCGACGCGGCGAAGTATTTACTTCTTTCACTCCAACAACGACCGCAACCGCTTTTTGGCGACGTTTGACGAGGCTGCGGTCAAGGAGTGCTACCGTCGAGATCAGAGCATCGTGCCGCAGCAGGCCCTGGCGCTGGCGAATAGCCGTTTGGTGCACGATGCGCTGGCCACCATCGCCCAACGTGTTTGCCCCGCGGATAGTGCGGAGCTCGACGACGCGGCCTTCGCCCGCCGTGCGATGCTGGCCGTGCTGGGGATCGAGGCCACGGAAGCTGAGATCGCCGCTTGCCTGAAGTCACTGCAGCAGTGGAGCAAGTCGCCAGACGACGATGAACCGCCTGCGGCTGGCGCCGCCCCTCGTGCTTGGCTGATTTGGGCCCTAATTAACCACAACGATTTTGTCACGCTTCGTTAGTTGTCAGTATCCGAGGAGATTAGCTCCGCATGTGCAGTTCGGCGAACGATCATCACGGTCCGGCGCAGCGATCGCGGCGCGTGTTTCTCGCCGACCTAGGCATGGGATTCACGGGGCTCGCGCTGGGGGCAATGTTGGCGCGCGACGCCCAAGCCGGCGAGTCGCGTTGGGCGCCGCCGACTGGCCAGCCGCACTTTGCCGCCAAAGCCAAGTGCGTGATCTGGCTGTTCATGAACGGCGGCGTGAGTCAGGTCGAGAGTTTCGATCCCAAGCCGATGCTCAACAAGTACGGCGGCAAAACGATCGCCGAAACTCCTTTTGCCGACGTGCAAGACCCCCAGCGGCTCAAGATCGAACGCCTGGTGGTTCCCGATGGCAACGGCAACCAGCGCAACGAGCTCTATCCGCTGCAAGTCGGCTTCAAGAAGCATGGCCAGAGCGGCATCGAGGTGAGCGACTGGTTTCCACATATCGCGCGCCACGTCGATCGGCTGGCGATCGTCCGTTCGCTCTGGACGACCGACAGCAATCACGGTGCGCAAACGCAATTTCATTCTGGCCGGCACCAGAACGACGGCGACTTTCCTACCCTTGGGGCCTGGGTGCACTACGGATTGGGAACGCTCAACGAGAATCTGCCGCAATTCATTTCGCTGGGGACGCGCGAATACTGGAACAAGCGCGACGGTCACTACCTGGGGCCCGCGCACGATGCCGTGCCGTTGCGCGTCGATGCAGCGAACCCACTCGATTTCGGAAAGCCCGAAGGTCCCTTCTCGGCGCAGGCCCAGGAGATTGGGGGGAACCTCGTTCAGGAGTTAAATGCCCTGCGCGCGATCGAGTATCCGCACGACGACGCCTTGGCCGCCCGCATCGCTTCGTACGAGCTGGCGTTTCGCATGCAGCGATCGGTGCCCGAGGTGATGGACTTCTCTAGCGAAACCGCCGAGACGCAGGCGCTGTACGGACTCGATCTACCTCACTGCCGCGAGTTCGGCGGGCAATTGCTCGCCGCGCGCCGGCTCGTCGAGCGTGGGGTCCGCTTCGTGCAGATCCAGCACGGCGGTGGCGGCGCGGGAGCTTGGGACGCGCATGGGCACCTGAAGGCAAACCATGAGAAGAACGCGCTGGCGGTCGATCAACCGATTGCCGCGCTGCTCGAGGACCTGAATCGCCGCGGCCTGCTCGACGACACCATCGTGTTGTTCGCGACCGAGTTCGGCCGCACCCCTGGCTCGCAAGGAGCCGACGGTCGCGATCACCACATCTTCGGGTTCTCGATCTGGATGGCCGGGGGCGGCCTCAAGCAGGGCGTGGTGCACGGCGCCACGGACGAAATCGGCTTCCACGCTGTCGAGAATCGGCATTACGTCACCGACGTGCATGCCACGATCCTGCACCAGTTGGGTCTCGATTCGCGCCGCCTGGAGATTCCGGGTCGCAAGCGGCTCGACATCGACCACGGACAGCCGATCCGCGAGATTATCGCATAGGGCGAGATTACTCGGTCGCGGCGATACCGCGCGCCCGCGTTGTTGAAAGCGGATCAACCCTCCACACGGGAGAGTCCTCTATGCAGAGGCGCGAGTTCTTCGTGCAGGCCGCGGGAAGCGGAATCTTAGCCGCTGGACCCGGCGCCGCTGGCAAACCTGGCGGTGAGACGGACGTACAGATTGAGAAGCCGGCGCCCGGCAAGCCACACGCCGGCAAGGTTCTGGCGACCATTGCTCCCCACTCCGACGACCATTCGATCCTCGCCGGTGGCACCATCGCCAAACTGATCGCCGAGGGCTACACCGGGTACTTGATTCGCACCAGCAACGACGAGAAAGACTCGTACGATCTGAGCTTGGGCCAGACCGTTGCCGCCAACGAGGCCGATAATCAGCGGATGGCCGACGTGCTCGGCATCACGAACGTCTTTGATTTGAATTATCCCAATCACGCGCTCGACGACGTGTCGCGCGTGGAGATGCGCGGGCGGCTGATCTTTCTGTTTCGCATGCTTAAGGTCGACACGATCTTCAGCTACGATCCGTGGGGGCACTACGAAGAGAATCCCGATCATTACGTGACGGCGCAATGCGTCGAGGCCGCCTGCTGGATGGCCGCTGGGCACCTCGACTTTCCCGAACACTTTGCCGCGGGGCTCAAACCCCAGCGCGTCAAGGAAAAGTACTACTACGCGCGCGGGCCGCAACTGGTCAATCGAGTGGTCGATATCTCGACCACCATCGACCAGAAAGTCGAGGCGATTTGTGCCAATCGCACGATGATTGGGAACATGGTGCGCGAGCTGCAAGCCGACCTCGCCGAGCGCGGTCTGAAGCTACCGCATTTGGAAGGGGATCCCGGCGAGGCAATTCGCGCCTACGTCGACCTGCGATTTCGCGCCGCCGCGGCTCGCCGAGGGCAGGAGTACGGCCTCGACTACGCGGAGCGATTTCACTACATCGGGCCGGATACTCAGCTTGAGGAACTGGTCCGCGAACACGCCGTGCCGAAGTGAGGTTTTACCGGGCCGGACTGCTTTGGTCGGCCTGACCGGCGAAGGGTCGGTTGTCATGACGTGTGGTTGCCGGCCGGCGGCGTAGTTGTATCATCGGTGCGAGCATTTCCGTGGCGCCGCACTGACCTGAAGGGTGGTTGAAATGGTTTTCCCCCTGGGAGACGACAATTCCGACCGGCGCGCGGTGCCGTTCGTCAACTACGCGCTGATCGCGATCAACCTGCTGGTGTTTGTCGTCTTTCAGCAGCTCGGCGCCGACGACCGCTTTACTTACAAGTTTTCGACTGTGCCAGCCGAGATCGTCACCGGCAAGGACGTCGTGACCGACGATCGCATTGTCGAAGATCCGCTGAGCGGCCAGCAGTTTCGGGCCCCCGGCCTGCAGCCGACTCCCGTTTCGGTCTACCTCACGCTCTTGACTTCGATGTTCATGCACGGCGGAATCGCCCACCTGCTGGGCAACATGTGGTTTCTCTGGATCTTCGGCGACAACGTCGAGGACGATATGGGACACGTCCGTTACGTTGTCTTCTATTTGCTCGCGGGCATCATCGCCTCGCTATGCCATGTGCTGATGAACATGAGCGGGCCGGGGAGCCTGATCCCAAGCCTGGGTGCGTCGGGGGCGATCTCGGGCGTCATGGGGGCCTATCTCGTCTTGCACCCCACGCGGCGCGTGCGCGTCATTCTGCTGCGGATGTTGACCGAGGTGCCGGGCTACGTCGCGGTCGGGCTGTGGTTTGCCTTTCAAGTGATCAGCGGCTTGGGACTGCTCGGCGGCGGCTCGCAAGAAAGTGGCGTCGCCTACGCCGCTCACGTAGGTGGATTTGTAGCCGGCGTGGCGCTCGTCAAGCCGTTCATGCTGGGCCGCACCGCGCGCGAACCAAGACGGCCGACGCGTGCTTACTAAACAGCGCACAGCGTTCCAGCAACGAATTGCGCGGCGAGTGCGCAACCGAGTTCCAAGGATTGCACTTTAGCCGGCGCGACGCCGCCGTATGCCGACGAACAACATGCCCACCGTCGCCAGGCTGGCGAGCACGAGCGACGATGGTTCGGGCACGGTGATGCAGGCGTGCGCGAAGATGCCGTTGAGCTCAATCGGCGCGCCAAACCCTTCGGCCTCGAGCGAGCGAATGTGAATGCTGACCCGCTCCGGGCAGAAGGGGAGAATCAGCGGCCCGACGCTGACGGGGATCGGCTGCCCCGTGGCGGCGATCGGAAACTGAGTATGCCCAAGGGGCGGGAAGACTTCGTTGCCGTTTTCGTCGATGTAGTCGAAGAAGATTTCGAGCAGCCCTGGCGGCAGGCCCGGGAGCACGATCGCATCTCCCTGAAACTGAATGACCTTCTTATGCGGCAGCGGTTCGAGGTGATTGTCATAGTAGAGATCGATGGGTTTGCCCAATTCGATCGTGCCGACAATCGGCTCGCGCTCGTCCAAAGCAAAGGCCGGGCGTGCGACGGCCGCGAGTATCAGGGCCGCCGCCAAGAACTGAAATGTTGTTTTCATGAGCCGCATCCCCCTGGTAAGCGAGTGAATGAGTCGGCGCCCAAGCGCGGCGGTCCGCCCTCCGCGCGGCGTTGCTGACGACACCAAACGGTGCTTGCCTCTAAGCTCGTGAATCCGCTCGGCAGCGGGGGCGGTAAACAAGGGCCCTGACAGAATCGTTCGGCTAGCAGGACGTCAAACGTCCGTCGGTCGCCGCGCAAAGTGAACTGCAGCAACCCCGACCGCCACGCACATGCCGACTAGAAACTGGCCAACGGCTGCTAGGCCGTCGGGCCGTGTGTCGTGTGCACTAGCGGCCTTTCGCGGTAGAGAAGGCGAAGAAGGTTTTGGGGTCAAATCATTAGCAAGCGCAAATATTGCGATTCACACCCGGTGTGTCAACAAAAATCCATCGGACATTGCGCAACCGTGGCGCACGCCGGAGAATTCGCCGGCTTGACTAGACCTAATGCCGTTCGTCCGCAGATGGCAGGTCGCGGATTTAGCCCCGGCTCAAGTCGCTCGACTTGCCGCCGGCCGCCGGAATGTAGCACTGCTGCACGTAGTCCATCACCATGCGGTCGGCGTTGAAGCGCCAGCCCAGGCTGCGGATAGCCGACTTCATCTGCGCGATCCAGGCCCGCGGCAGACCGTCGGGATCGCGCTTGTAGTAGAGTGGCACCACGACATCGCTGAGCACGCGATGCAGTTCTTCGGCTTCGCGGCGATCGTGCGTTTCGACCGAAGTGTGCGTCAGCCCGTTGCCGACGGCAAAACCGTTGGTGCCGTCGTAGGCTTCAGCCCACCAGCCGTCGAGCACCGAGAGGTTCAACCCGCCGTTGAGCACGACCTTCTGGCCACTGGTGCCCGAGGCCTCCAGCGGGCGGCGCGGATTGTTCAACCAGACATCGACCCCTTGCACCAAATGCCGGGCGACGTTCATGTCGTAATCTTCGACAAATACGATCTTGCCGGCGAACCGCGCTTGCCGCGCCGTCTGGGCAATCTGCTGCAGCACCTGGCGCCCCGGCACATCCATCGGATGGGCCTTGCCGGCAAAAACAAACTGCACAGGCAACTGCGGATCGTTAATCAAAGCCGCCAGGCGGTCGAGCTCGTGGAACAACAAATTCGCCCGCTTGTAGGTGGCAAACCGTCGCGCGAAACCGATCGTCAGGGCATCCATGCTCAGCGCGCGGCGGCAGCGCTCGATCGCCTCGGCCGGCTCGCCGCGCCGTTCGGCCTGCCGCGCCAACCGACGCCGCACGAAGGTGAGCAGGCGGGCTTTGAGCACCTGATGCGTTTCCCACAGCTCGCCGTCGTCGAGGTCTTCGATTTTTTCCCAGATGCGGGCTTCGCCGCTGGCTTGGATCCACTCGGGGCCCAGGTGGCGGTCGTAGAGTTGCCGCATCGGCGGAGCGATCCAGGTGGGGACGTGCACGCCATTGGTGATATGACCGATCGGCACGTCTTCCTCGGATCGGCCGGGCCACAAGCCGGTCCACATTTCGCGCGAGACTTCCCCGTGCAGCGACGACACACCATTGGCGCGGCGCGAGCACTTCAGCGCCAGCACGGTCATGCAGAAGTCTTCGCCCGGGTCGTCGACGTTGATGCGGCCGAAACCCATCAGGTGCTCGTGCGACAAGCCCAGCGATTCACGCAGCGGACCGAGATGCTCCTCGACCAGGTAGGCCGCGAAGCGATCGTGGCCCGCCGGCACCGGGGTGTGGGTGGTAAACACCGTTTGTCGAGCGACGCGGCGCAGCGATTCATCGAATCCTATCCCTTCGGCTTGCATGCGGTGTCGGGCCAATTCGAGCGGAGCAAAGGCGCTGTGCCCCTCGTTGAGGTGCAGTACGCCCGGCGAAATGCCCAACGCCACCAGCGCCTGGACGCCGCCGACCCCGAGCAGAAACTCCTGGCGAATGCGCACCCGCGAGTCGCCGCCGTACAGTCGGGCGGTCAGCTCGCGATCCTCCGGCGCGTTGCCCTCCACATCCGAGTCAAGCAGAAAGAGCGTGTTCCGGCCCACGGCCAGCTTCCAGACGCGGGCGTGCAGCACCCCGCCACGCGTCGGCAGGTGCAACACCACCGGCTTGTTGTCGACGCCAATGGCCAGTTCAATCGGCAATTGCTTGACGTTGACGTCGAGGTACTCTTCGTGCTGCCAGCCCGAGGCGTCGAGCCGCTGACGGAAGTAACCCTGATCGTACAACAGGCCGATGCCGACCAGCGGAACGCCCAGGTCCGACGAGCTCTTGATGTGGTCCCCGGCCAGAATCCCGAGTCCACCGGAGTAGATGGGCATCGATTCGTGCAGGCCGAACTCGGCCGAGAAATAGGCGACTGGCCGCGCCCGCAGCACGCCGGCATGGATGCGCCCCCAGGTGCGCTTCGAGTGCAGATACTCCTGCAATCGTCGGTAGGCATAGTTCAACCGGCTATGCAACACATGGCGACCTGCACGCTGCTCCAGCTCCTCGAGCGAGATTTCGGATAACAGCGCGATCGGGTTATGGTCTAGCTCTCGCCACCGGACCGGATCGAGCTCGCGGAACAGGCTGGTCGCTTCCGAATCCCAGCTCCACCACAGGTTGCGGGCCAGTGACCAGACTCGCTCGTAGGACGGCGCGATGAACTGCTCCAGGGTGCGGGCCTCGCTGACGAGTGGACCGACCTGGCCGGCCGTGTTGGCCAGCGCCGACACTTCCTCGCGCGAGAACAGCCGCTCTTCGGCGGTTTGCACGACGAGGACGCCTTGAATCATCCCTTCGTCGATTAGCGGCACCCCCAGAAAGGAGTGGTACTTCTCTTCGCCGATCTCGCGGAAGAACTTGAAACGCGGATGCCTTGAGACATCTTCGACGACGACCGGCTGCAAGTTCTCGGCAACCAGCCCGGCGAGCCCTTCGCTGAGCCGCATTCGCACGCAGCCGACGCTGTCGGCACGCAGCCCTACGGTAGCCGCCAACACCAGGGTAGCGCGATCTGGTTCAAGCAGATAAACCGAGCAGACATCGACCTGAAAACGTTGGTGCAGCATTTGGACCAACCGTGCCAACGTCTCGGTCGGTTTGGCGCTGCGAGTTTCCAGCGACCGCAATTCGTCGTCGGTGAGCGAGTCTGGGCAAGTCGTTTCCGCTGGCAGGGGGGACGAAGAGACCGGCGGGCGGCCAGTTTCGACCGGCATGGGTTGAACCTCCGGGGGCGGGCTGGTAGGTGCCGAGAGCGTCGGCATTCGAGTTGCTGTGGATGGGCAGAAGCAACCGCTATGCCGTGGCAGTCACGAAGCCACACGACGTTACGCTCACCGGCGCCTGACCTCGGATTCGCGCATCCGGCGCGGCGCAAGCCCGCTGGTCGTCAGACCTAACGCCGATGGCCGAGATGCAGATCGGCGATCCGGCCGAGATTCGGTTTCTGTTGATCGCGGCCAGGCGCTGGCGAGGTTTATCCTTTCGTGCCTAAGTATCGGGCACAGGCTGTCCGCAGCTTCCGCACGCGCGCTACGACCACCTCGCCTTACGGCGACGCCTCGCGGCGGCCATTCGCAAGCCCGCGTCCGACGCGCTTCGCAATCTGGCGTCGGTCATAATCTCGCTGTTCGACCCGGGCATCTGGGAAGACCCGGAGAAACGATCAGCGACTCGGCCACACGGGGAGACCAGCGATGAAAGAACGACTGATCACGATCGCCCTTTCGGTGGCGACCACGCTCGGCATCACGCAGGCGACCCCGCGCGGTCCGCGCGAGTTGGAAGTCGATCGGCTGATTGTGCGCCAAGAATTGATCGTTTCCGACACCGCGTCGCCGTGGGAAGCGGGCTACGAGGAACAACAAATCGCGCGCGGCATCTACGCGTGCTCGCAAGGGACCGGCACCGCCGGCCTGTGGGTGCGCGGGCGGTTGATCAAAGGAGAGATCGACGACCCGTTCGACGATCGCTTTCATGCGCTGGAACGCGATGGCTCTTTGCGGCGCGCGCCGGGGCACATCTCGTGGAACGTCTGGCTCGACGGCGCCTGGCGGCAGATGGCCATCATTCAAGGCGAAGGACTCGAATACTCCGAAGTCCCGCGCGAACAATGGAGCGGTGGCACGCATCCGGGCCGCGTGCGGATTCAGACATTTCGGCCAGGGCATGGCGAACCGTTGACCGACGCCCTGATCGGTCAGGGGATGATGTCGCTAGGTGGTGGCGGCTATGGAGGCGGTGGACTGCCGCCTGCCCACGACGTGCTGCAACTTTGGGGTGGCGAGTTGCACGAAGCGCCAGTCGCCATGCCCACCGCGCCGGCGATCGTCAAGCACGATGGCTCTGGCGAATACGAGTACGCGATCGTCGCGGTGGGCGTGGGGGGCCAACGCGTCGGCCCTTCGGCTTCAATTAAAGCCGGCGGTCTGGCCACGCTGCGTTGGGATAGCGCCGTCGGGGCCGATTCGTACATCATCGTGCGCGATGGCCGCGAAATCGCCGGGCCGCTCCGCATCGAGGGTGCGCAGAAGGAGTGGACCGACCCGGGCACGCTGTGAAGCACCAATTCGACGTGGCTCCCGACCTGTCAACCCTCAGTCGTAGCTTCGTCGCGGAGCCGCTGCCAGAGCGCCGCGACGTTGAGCGCATGTGCCCACTCGTCCAAGTACACCAGGTCAAGGACTGGCTGCAGGAGCTGAAACACGCGTAGTGCGTCACCGAAATGCTTTTCGCTGCCGCCACTAAGGTTGACCCAGCGCAACTTCATCAAAATCGAATCCTCGGGAGTACTAACCGCGATCGACGCATCGTCGAACGGCACATGCTGGCGTCGTGCAAAGCGGCTGCGGTCAAATGCGTCGTCGGTGAGCAGCCAGAAATCGACCTTATCACCTTCGGCGGTATCGAGAAGATTGAACATGGTTCGGCGCGTGACGGCCTCCCGCATCGCGTGCGTATCCAGATAGAACTGCGGCGCAGGAAACTCGGCGGCCAAATCATCGATCCGATTAGCGGGTAGCTCCACAACCAGATCAATGTCGTGGGTTGCCCGGGGCGCGCCTTGCAGGCTGGTCGCCAAGGAGCCAGTAAGCATGTACTCCAGGCCAAGCCGGTCGAGTGTCTTAGCAGCTCGCTTCAATAGTTCCGATTGTGACATGCCGCGAGCTGCTTGAGATAGAGCCGGTGGAGTGCGTCGTCCGGCAGGTCGGGGAACCGCTCCCGCAGTCCCGCGCGCAGCAGCTTGCGCGAGAGTTCGCCAAGCTCGATGGCCTTGCGCAGGCGGTCGGCGGGGGTCATCTGCCGCAAGACGGCGAAGTATTGGGCGTCGTTGGCTCGCTGCTTTAGAATCCGCGTGGACATTTGGACTTGTGGCGGTCGGCCGCGTTAGACTGCTTGCTTGCGGGGAGCGGATTGGTGCCGGCCACGCTTCGTTTTCGGTCGGCGCAAAGCGACATTCTAGCATTCGCCGAACGCAGACTTCGAGTTGGGTCTAATTGTACGTTGAACGCGTTTGGAATGTGATGCAATTCGTCCTCTTCACCGACAACCTGGCCGATCTCACCGTCGCCCAAGCGGCCGCCGGCGCCAAGCGCGCCGGCTTCGATGGGCTTGATCTGACGCTGCGCCCCGGCGGGCACGTGCTCCCCGAAAACGCCGAGATGGGGCTGGCCGCCGCACATGCCGATGCCGAGCGGATCGGCATGTCGATCCCGATGGTCTCCACGGCCGTGGCCGACACCAGCAGCCCGCATGCGGAAGCTGTTTTTGCTGCGGCGGCTCATTACGGCGCGCGGCATGTCAAGCTGGGCTATTGGGAGTACGAGCCGTTCGGCACACTCGCACGGCAAATCGACGCTGCCCAGGAACGGTTGGCCCGCGTCGTCGCCCTCGGGAAGAAATACCACGTCCTCCCCTGCGTTCATTGTCACTCGGGGCGTCTGGTTGCCAGCGGCGGCCCGCTGTTGTACCTGATCCTGAAGGACTTCAAGTCCGACGAGGTCGGCGCTTACGTCGACCCGATGCACATGACGATCGAAGGGAGCCTGTCAGGCTGGGAATTGGGGCTCGATCTGTTGGCTCCCTGGATCGCGCTGGTCGGCGTGAAGAACTTCCGCTGGCTGCCGGCCGAACGCGACGACCGCGGTCAACAGCGCTACCGCTGGGAATACGTACCGCTGGCCGACGGTCAGGCCCGGTTGCCCGAGTTTGTCGACTATCTCAAGCAACTCAAGTACGACGGCATCGTCTCGCTGCACAGCGAGTATAAGGGAGAGTCGAGTTTCCGCCGGCTGTCGACCCCCGAGCTGCTCGAACAGTCGCAGGCCGACCTGAAGTATCTCAAGAGCCTGTGGACGTAGCGCTGTCGGCGATCGAGAATGTGCCGATGCTCCTCTCGGGATCGCTCGATTTTCTGCTCTGCCTGACCTGCCTGGCCATTGCCGTCGCGGCCGCCCGCGCGCGAAACGATCTGCTGTTCGCAGGTTTTTTGTGGGTGGCGGCGGCCGCGTTCGTCGGCGCGTTGAACCTCGGCGGCCTGACGTGGACGAACGATACGCACAAGTGGCTTTCCCAAGTCGCCACGGGACCTGGAATGCTCATCCTAGGGCTCGGCATCGTGGCCGCGATCTTTGGACCATTTGCGGCCGGGCGCTGGCTGGCGGCGCCACTGGGTATTAGCGGCGTGGGGTTGATCTTCTACCTCTGGCATGCGAAGTCGACGCACCTCGGCGCCGTCACCACGACGATGAGCGTGGTGGCGTTAGTTGCGCTGTTGGTGCTGGCCGTAGTCGCTTTTCTTGGCGCGAGACCTGGACCGGGCCTGGCTGCCCTGGGGGCCGTTGGACTGTTGCTGTTTGCCGGCTTCGGTGTCAACGAACTACCGCTCGGCACGGATAGCAGACTCCAGCACGTCGACATATTGCACTTGGTATTGACCGCCTGTTACCTATTGATCTGGATGGCCGTGCGCGGTGTCACGTCGCCGGAATCGCCGCGCTAGCGCATCGTGACGGCCGCCGGCCGCTTTTGTTGAATCGTCCAAGAGGGAGCAACCAAGCATGACCAGCGCCGAAGCGCGAGAAAAGTTCTTCCAACTTCGCAAAAATTCAGGCCCGATCGACACGGCCCAACTCGACGAAGTGTTCGACGCGTTAGAGCCCATCGACTGCGAAGGCATGCTCGGCGCCTGGAAAGGGGACGAGCTCAGGACGGGGCATAAGGGGAGCCTGGCCCTCAAGGCCCTCAAATGGCACGGCAAGACGTTCAATTCCCGGCTCGATGTCAAGCCACTGATGTGCTTTGACGAGCAAGGCAAGCTCTACTCGAACCAGGCCATGAAGGGGGAGGCGAGCTTGTGGATGGTCGAGTTTCGCGGCAAGGTCTCGGCCTGCATGATCTACGACGGGCAGCCGGTGTTCGATCATTTTCGCCGTGTCGACGACCGTACCGTAATGGGGATCATGGACGGCAAGGAGCAGGTCTTCGACAACGGCAAGCACTTCTATTTCTATCTCGAGAGGGAATGATGCGGTTACCACAATACGGGCAGGCAGCATGACTGCCGTAACCGCAGCCGTGGTGCGCGCCCCCGGCGGCCCCTGGTCGCTGGAGACGCTCGAGCTTGACGAGCCCCGCGACGATGAGGTGCTCGTCCGCATCGTGGGCGTTGGCATCTGTCACACCGATCTGTCGATCCGCGATCAATTTCTGCCGTTGCGGCTCCCCATCGTGCTGGGGCACGAAGGGGCAGGCGTCGTCGAGCGCGTCGGCGCAAAGGTGACCGGGCTAGAAACCGGTGATCATGTCGTGCTGGCGCCCCTCTGCTGTGGCGCGTGCGGCAACTGCCAGTCGGGGTTGCAGGTCTACTGCGAGCAGTTCTTGCCCCTGAACATCGGGCTGCGGCGGGCAGACGGCTCGGCGACCTTCCGCGGCGATGCCAAGGTACATGGTGCGTTTTTCGGTCAGTCGTCGTTCGCCACGATGGCCTTGGCCCACCAGCGCAACGCCATCAAAGTGCCACGCGACGTCCCCCTCGAACTTCTGGGCCCTCTGGGCTGCGGCATCCAGGCGGGCGCCGGCACGGTCTTCAATGCGCTCCGCCCGCGGGCGGGCGCCAGCCTGGCCGTGTTTGGCACGGGCGCCGTGGGCTTGTCGGCGATCATGGCGGCGCGGCTGGCCGGCTGCACGACGATCATCGCCGTCGATGTGGTCGATCCTCGTTTGCAATTGGCTCGCGAGCTGGGGGCCACGCACTCCGTCAACAATTCAACGGGCGATCTTGTCGACCTGGTACAGCGGGCGACCGCTGGCCGCGGCGTCGACTATTCGATCGACACTACGGCCGTGCCGGCGGTGATCCGCCAGGCTTTCGATTGTCTGGCGACGCCAGGCACGTGCGCCGTGTTGGGGCTGGCTCGGCATGGGGCGGAAGTCGCCTTCGACATCAATTCGCTGGGCAACGGCCGCACCGTGCGCGGCGTGACCGAAGGGGAAAGCGTGCCCAAGACTTTCATTCCGTCGCTTATCGAGCTCTGGCGACAGGGACGATTCCCCTTCGATCGACTGGTTCGCAAGTATGCGTTGACCGACATCAACCAGGCCGCGGCCGACATGCAACGCGGCGACGCGATCAAACCGGTGTTGCTCATGCCCTGAGCCGCCGACGATTTGTTGGGCTTCGGCGTCCGTGGGCAGTATCTTGTAGGTAACTTCGCTCACGTTGGCCCCAGGGAAGCGCCACGATGATTCTCTCGACGCCGATTCGCTACGGCATGTTCATCATGCCGTTTCATCCACCGGAAAAACCCATCGCTCAGTCGCTGGCCGAAGATCTCGAGCTGGTCGTGCAGGCCGAGGAGTTGGGCTTCGACGAATTCTGGATCGGCGAACATCACACGATGAAGTACGAGCCGATCACCATGCCCGAGCTGTTCATTGCGCGGGCGTTGGCCGACACGCAGCGCATTCGGCTGGGGCCTGCGCCGGTCTGCCTGAACCAGCATCATCCGGCCCACGTCGCGTGTCGCCTGGCGATGCTCGATCACCTGTCGGGGGGTCGCTTGAACCTCTGTTTTGGACCCGGCAGCGTGACGGCCGATCAAGAGCTCTACGGCGTCGACCCCAAGCTCGGCGGCGAAATGACCGACGAAGCGATCGACGTCATCTGCAAGCTCTGGACGACCGAACCGCCGTACGAACACTGCGGCAAGCACTGGCAATTCTCGCTGAACAAGACCGTCGACGAAGAAACGGGCATCGGCTACATCCCCAAGCCCTTGCAGCGGCCGATGCCGCCGATCGCCATGCCGGGCATGAGCCGCGGATCGTTCAGCATGAAGAGTGCCGCGCGGCGCGGATTTCAGCCGTTCGGTCATTGCCTCGTTCCCGGCAACGTGTTGGCCGATACCTGGTTGACCTACGAACAGGCGGCGCTCGAGGCGGGCCGGCAGCCGCAACGATCCGAATGGAAAGTCGCCCGTTCGATCTTCCTTGCCGACACCACGCGCGAAGCGCAGTCGCGCGCCCGCTCCAACTCGCTAGGCACGAACTACCAATACATCGGCCGGCTGTTCGACAAGGGACTCGGTCGCCGCATCTACAAACGCGATCCAGAGATGAGCGATGCCGACTGCAATCTCGACTACCTGATGCAGGAGCAGATCATCGCCGGCGACGTTGACGAAGTGTTGCGGCGATTGCTCGAGCTCGTGGAAGAAACCGGCCCCTTCGGCACCCTGATTCTGATGAGCTACGACTGGGACGACAAACCGAGCTGGGTGCACAGCATGGAACTGTTCGCTCGCGAGTTGATGCCGCGACTGAATCAGGCCCTCAGCGGCGTCGCCGTGTCGTAGTTGGCGCGGCCGCGGGATTGACTTGGGGGGTCGCTGCCGGCATCGCAGACCTCGGCCGTCGAGTCTTCGAGTGGACAGCGATGATCGTCGACGCGCACACGCACATCTGGCGGCCGGTTTCGGTGGGCGCGAGCCCCGTGTCGACGATCGTCGGTCAAGAAGCGGACATCCCGGCCGAACTGTTGCGGCAATACCTCGACGAACATGCCGTCGATCGCGCCGTGCTCGTGCAGCCGGTGTATCCCGGCGAGGACAACTCGTTCGTCGCTGACGCGGCGACCACCGAGCCGAATCGATTCGCCGCGGTCTGCGTCGTCGATCCGCGAAAGCCCGACGCTGCCCGTCGCCTGAGCTATTGGTGCGGCGAGCGTGGCTGCCGGGGCCTGCGGCTGCGCCCCAAGGTGCCTGGCGAAGCGGCGATCTTTGGTCACCCGGATACCTACCCGCTCTGGGAGACGGCCCAACGACTGGGGATCGCAGTCAACCTGCTTTGTGAATTCGATCACCTGTCAGTCGCAGGCCAAATGGCCGAACGATATGTGGGCGTGCCGGTGGTGATCGATCATTTGGCGCATCCGTCGCACCCTGCCAATCTCGCCAGCCTGCGACCGCTGCTGGAGCTCGCGCGCTTTCCACGCGTTTACGTGAAGTTCAGCGGGTTGTATTACTTCAGCCAAGCGCCCTTTCCCTACCCGGATTGTCGCGACTTGCTCCGCGCGGTCTACGACCGCTTCGGACCGGCACGGCTGCTCTGGGGGAGCGACTTCCCGCATGTGCTCCTTAAGGCCAGCTATGGCGGTGCGCTGGCGCTCGTCGAGCGGCTCTGCCCCTGGCTGCCGGCCCAGGAACGGCCCTTGATTCTCGGTCAGAACGCCGCGGCGCTCTATTGGCCGGAGCGCGCGGGCGTGCCGCTCGGGGACTAGTACCAGCGCGACTTATCGACGACGTTGCGCAGCGGCTCGCCGCGCACGAAGCGGGACACGTTGTCGAGCACGACCTGCAAATGCCGCTCGGCGATCTCCGTCGAGTAGCCGGCAATGTGCGGGGTGACGATCACATTCTCCATGCACCACAGCGGGTGGTCGGCAGGCAATGGCTCGGTCTCGAAGACGTCGAGCCCGGCGCCCGAGATCTTGCCCGCGGCCAGTGCCGCGGCCAGGTCGTCGAGGTCGACAATCGCGCCGCGCCCCACGTTGATCAAGAAGGCCGATCGCTTCATGCGCTCGAACTGCGCCGCGCTGAACAGCCTCGCGGTTTGTGGCGTGTGTGGAGCCGCGATGATGACGAAATCGCTCGCGGCCAGCAGCCGGTCGAGTTGGTCCGGCGGCCAGATCGTATCGACGCTCTTCACGACCTGATCGTTGTGGGGATCGACCGCCACCACGTGCAAATCGAACGCCTCCGCCTTGCGGGCGATTTCACGGCCGATTTCGCCCAAGCCGACGATGCCCAACGTGCTGCCGGCCAGATGCCGATGCGCGCGATCGATGGCGGTGACCGTCCCCGGTCCTGAGATGAAATCGCCACGGGCCTCTTCGCCGCCGACCGGGGCCCAAATGCCCTGTTGCTGCTGGCGGATATAGCGCGGGAAGTTTCGGCACAAGGCGATCAACATCCCGATGGCGTGCTCAGCCACCACATCGCTATAAAGCCCGCGCATGTTCGTCAGCGTGCAGGCGTGCTCGACCAGATCTGGGAAGATGTAGTGCTCCAGGCTCGCTGTGGCGGCCTGCACCCAGCGCAGGCGTTGGGCCGCGGCCAGCAGCGACGGCGTGAGCTTGCCGAAGAAGGCGTCGGCATCGCGGATTTCGGCAAGTGCATGGGCTTCGTCGGGCGACGATACCACTTCGAGCGCGGGGGCAGCGTGGCGGATGCGCGACAGCCGCTCGTCGTCGATCGCGGGATAGCAAACCAGCTTCACGGTCAGTCCTCAGTTCGTCTACAGCGTTACCGCGGCCACGATGGTAATCGCCAGAAAGAACACACCGGTGGTCACCAGGCCTGCCTGCATAAACCAGTTGGGGCGCAGTTCTCGCGGCAGCAGCGTGCGATTGACGTAGAGCGCATGAAAGGCGGTGCAACCTAACGCCACGTTTCCCAGTACCGCGCCAACCTTGGCGATCTGGAGCGGATTGAGAATCGCCAATGTCAACGATCCCCAGACGGCATAGATCAAGAGAATGCCGTAATAAATGTGCTTCACCTTTCGCTCGTCGAGGCGCTGCGCGCGGCGACTCCCCACCCACAGCACGTCGGTCCAAAGCCGCGCGATCAAATCGCCCGACAGCACGGCGTTGGGCGCCAAACACAAGAAGCTCACGACGAGCGTGATCGACCACCAGAATTGCGCATGACTGGGGAGTGCGTTGGCAATCCCTTCGGCCGTCAGCGCCGCGACGCGATTGCCCGCCACTGGCACGTTCCGCAGAAACTGCAACGACAGCATGCAAGGCAGCGCCAACCCGACCAGGCTGCAAGGGAGCCAAACCCCAACCTGATCGCGAACGACGTGGCGAAACCAACCACGCCAACGTGCGAGGTTGTGCCGATCGACTACAAAGACCTTGCCGACGTGCGACAAAGAGATGTTCCGACCACCGATCGCGCTGGGAATGGCGCCGGTTTGATAGCCCATCCCCCATCCCTTGTCGCGGGCGTAATTCGAGAACAGGCAATTCGCCAGGCCCCCCGAGCCGGCGATCGCCGCGAATGCCGCGAGCATCCCCCAGTCGAGGTCGGGCAAGCGGCCATGTCGATACAAGTAACTGCCGAGTTGCTGTCGCTCGAATCCCTGATTGGCGCAGAGCGCTTGCAGCCGACTGCGCGCGGGCTCGGGCACCTCGTCAAGCGAGTTGTAGGTACGATGTACGCCAGCGTCGTCAACGGTCGCCTCGGTCAGCCTCCATTGGCCGTCGGGCAGAATATTGCCCTGGCCGGTGAGCCTGGTCTCGCCGTCGAACGATTCGAGATAGAACCGGGTCGGATTCGCCAGTTCCAGAGCACGCGCGATCATCTCACGGCGGCGATCGACGAGCTCGCTGGGCACGTTGTGCAGGGCAGCGTAGTTCTTGTGCGTCCCGTCGCGGTCGACAGCGAACCCGGTAACGAGCGCCGCGCCGTCGTCGGCCAACGAGCCCTGGAGTCGATAGGTCGTCGATCCGTCGCGCTCGACGAGCGAGAAATGCCGGCCGGCGACGACTGTCTGGGCGCGGAGCGCCACGCTGCCGAAACGGAAGAAGCCCGCGACGATCTCACCGATATTTTGCCAGGAGACCAACGTCGCCACGACGATCACCAGAAAGCCGAGCACCACGGCTACTTTGACTGCCATCACCCGTTCGAGCACCGTGTAAATGCGACCGCCAAACACCAGCGGCACAAAGGCGGCGAAGAAGATCGCGAACCCGAGCGCTTTGACCAGCGCCGCCTCGGAACAGGCGATCCCCAGCACCGAGATCGTGGCATCGCCCGGCAAATGGCCGACGAGCGCCGCCGCCAGCGGCACGGCGGCATTCGACGCCATGAAGGGCCAGATGTGGGCAATGAACAGCGTGATGTAAGCGATCGTCCACACACGCGGTCCGGGCCAGGTGCGAAAAAAGCCGACCAGGATCGGCTCACCGCAATAGAGGGCGTATCGCATGGCCTCGATATTGAAGATCACCTGCACGGCGATGCTGATCGTGGCCAGCCATAGCAAGGTGCCGCCATATTGCGCGGTCACGGCCGGTCCAAACAGCCATTCTCCGGCCCCGATCGCCCCGCCGGCCAGTAGAATGCCGGGCCCAAGAATTCCCGCGAGCGACCGCCGGCCTGGCGACGGGGGCGCGATCAGCTCGGCGACTTGCCACTGCGGCAGGAAAGCGGCGGCGACACTCGCCGGCGAGCTTTCGGCCGAGCCATTCGCGGTCGCTTTATCCGTGGAATCGTGGTTCATTGTCGCTCGCCCACGGCGGGTCGATTCCGGCCCAGGCTCCCCCAAGAACCCCCATGCCTGCGGGCCCTAGTCGGCGATTTGCGGCCGCTCCGCTCGGGCGAGGCCCTTGCCGCAAGGCACTGAAAAGAGGACACTCGCAGCGCGTTCCAAAGTCGAACCTGCTTCGACGCGCCCCGCCCACTTGCTGGTCAACAGATCGCTTGGCGAACGGCGTTGACGCGGGATATTCATACCATGTTTCTCCTCGATGGCGTAATTTCGCCGGCAACCAAGGATTGAGGCAATGCACGCAACCTTGCCAGCCATGTTGATCGCGATCGCGGCTGCCCTGGCGGTCGAAGCCCGGGCAGCCGACACGCCCGACGAGCGCTGCTACGAACTGCGCATCTACACCGCTCCCGAAGGCAAGCTCGAGGCGCTGCACGCGCGCTTTCGCGATCATACGTGCCAGCTCTTCGCCAAGCACGGCATGACGAACGTCGGCTATTGGGTGCCGCTGGAGAATCAGGAGAACAAGCTTTATTACGTCCTGGCGTATCCCAGCCGGCAGGCGCGCAACAAATCGTGGAGCGCGTTCATGGCCGATCCCGACTGGCGGGCCGCCTACGTCGCCTCGGAGAAAGATGGCAAGCTCACCAGCAAGGTCGAATCGCGCTTTCTGCAAGCGACCGATTTCTCGCCCGCGATCAAACCGGGTATCGCGGACGAACCACGCATCTTTGAGTTGCGCACCTACACTTGCACCCCGGGCAACCTCGAGCGGCTGCTGACGCGCTTTCGCGACCATACCTGTGAGCTGTTCGCCAAGCATGGCATGACGAACTGGGCGTATTGGACGCTCGAGAAAGGACAGCCGGGGGCCGACGAGACATTGATCTACTTGCTCGCGCATCCATCGCCGGACGCCTGCGCGGCGAGCTTCGCCGCCTTCCGCGAAGATCCAGCCTGGACGAAAGCAAAAGCCGAGTCGGAGACAGCCGCTGGCGGCTCGCTGACCGCCCCCGACGGCGTGAAGTCGCTGCTACTGCAAGCGACCGATTATTCGCCCACGCGATAACCATTGAATCGCAGGCACCGGCACCATCCCGCCTTTGCCGCGCCGTTCAATCGCGCGGGAACTGGTCGGGATTGTCGGTGAAGATGGCATCCACTTTCAAATCGTGCAGCAAGTGGTGCATCTCATCGCGCACGCTGGCAAACCGGCCGTTCGCTCCGGCACGGCAGGTCCACACCGTGACGCTCATGTTAAGCGTGTGAGCGGCCTCGACCAGCTCCGGGTGGGCCAACACGTCGGCCTTATTCGGGGCGATGCCATCGGCGAATTCACTAATGGTCTTCAGCCCATCGGCCGATGGCACAATCTTGGCGCTGAGAAACACCAGCGGCAACTCGCAACCGTGCTCGCCTCTGAGCACCTTCAGGCTGGCGGGGCTGAACGACTGGATCACGACCGGTGTTGCCGGGTCGAGGCCGGGCTTGTCGAGCTTGTTGGATTTGAGCACCTCCATGAGCGCGCGTTCCATCGACAGCCCGCGCCGGCCGTAAAGCTCTGGCGCCTTGGTCTCAGGGATGATGCCCGCCTGGCCTTTGACGCAGTCGATCATTTGCTGCAGCGTGGGGACGCGGGCGCCGGCGAACTTCGGCGACTTCCAGCTCCCGGCGTCGAGTTGTTGGATTTCGGCCAACGTGAACTCGACCACCGGCCAGGTGCGGCGGTTGCCGACCATCTGGGCCCGATTGGGGAAGACCTCTTCGACGTCGGTCGTCCGCTCCAAGGTGGTGTCGTGCAGGCAGACCAGCACGCCATCCTTGGTCATCTGCAGATCGGGCTCGACGAAGTCGGCCCGCTGTTCGATCGCCAGTTCGTAGGCGGCCAACGTGTGCTCGGGGGCGTCGTACGAAGCCCCACGATGGGCAATCGAGGTGGGCCTGCTATAGGGAGGAAACGCCGGCGGCGGCTCGGCCAAGCAGACTGTGGAAACCACCAGGCAGCCGAGGATCGTAAAAAGCCAGCGCATGTTTTTGATCGCCTAGTGATCGAGCGCAAGTACCGGAGGTGGGACTTGAACCCACACCCTGTTGCCAGGACTGGATTTTGAAGCTGTAACGCGAAGATTGCAATAGATCACTACAGACGCCCGGAGTCGTGAAAACGTGGCTCCGGGCGTTTTCTTTTCACTGGCCGATTGGCTCGCGCGATCTCGTTTTCGCAACTTCCTGATACTCGATTGGCGCGAGTATCACGCTGGCAACCGTCCTCTCCGCGGCTGCGCGTTTCCGACAAGCTGTGACCGGCCCTGGCGATTCGCATTGGCGCTGCTGTGCTGGATATTTTGTGCACCAATGGTGCACAAAAAGCTACCTTCCGGACTCCGACTCCACGATCTTGGCGGCAAACGCCGCCTTCTCGGCCTCGACGCGCTTGCTGGAGCAAAAGGAAGCCGCGTACACCTGATGAAGCTGCGACTTCTGTTAGGTGGAGGCGAGACGATGCTGACTACAGGCTTGGTTGACCGACTGGCCGGACTGCCGGCTGGAACCCTGAAACGCATGGTTTTTGTTGGGGCCTTGCGCCCTGCCGTTGGAACCGATCGGCGCGGGCGGCCAATGCTCTGGACCGAGACTCAGGCGCTTGGGGTGGTTGCCATGCGCAATCTGCGGCAACGCGGGGCCACGATGCCAGCCGCCCTCGCGATGATGGAGTTCTTGGCCAGCCGGACGATCGACGATCTCAAGGCAGACTGGCAGGCCGATCGCCACTTTCTGCTTGTGATGGGCGACGCGCTATTCCCCGGCCAGATCGAGCGAAGCTCCATCACTGACAACCAGGTCGTGCGGGACATCGCCGCAGCGCAAGACAGCGCGACACCGATCATCGCATTCGACGTTCGCTTGGGCTGGGAGGGTCTACAGAAGCGGCTCGCCGAGATCCGGCGCAATGCCCCGCCTCGCGGCAGGCGTCCGAAGGCCAACAGGGTTTCGTCGCCGGAGCCGGTCGCATGAGCACTTCGCCAGCCGTCCAATTCGTCACGCTGACTGTGACCGAGCTTGAAAGCATGCTCGACCAGGCCGCGGCGCGCGGAGCACGGACGGCACTACACGAATTCACGACTCGCCCGGCGCCACAGCGCCCCCTGGTCGACATCGCTGAAGCGGCCAAGGCAATGAACATTTCGGAAGTGACGATCCGTCGCCGGTTGAAGGCTGGCCGGATTACGGCAGCGTGCCAGAACCCGCTGCGGTTCGACGTTGAAGAACTGCGGAAGCAGTTAAGGAGTAGCTGAGTCTTGTCCACCAATGGTGGACAAAAAATTGGCCCCGCGAAATCCTGCAAGATTTCCGGGGCCGTGTTTTAGAGAGGTCGTTTGATCGTCGTCTCTCAAGTCGCATTGTACGGCAAAGTCCGTGCCACGGCTAGAGACCGGGTTATAGCTCGGTGCCTTTCGCCCGACCCAAAAAGCGCCCCGTGAGTAGATGGGCACGGATTAAAAACTCTCCGTGCGGGTGGAAGGTGGCAATGGGCACCCTCGCAGTGAAGTGGAAAACGGTTGTTCTCTCCGGATTGTCGGGGAGTTTTCCAGGCAACGGGCCGGTAGTTGATCCGGCGCACGACCTACGTCCTGGTCCGCATGTGATGCGATCCAAGTAAAAACAACCGACCGGACCGACATCCGGACGAGCCACGACTGACACCCTGCAACACCGAACAGAACGATCAGACAACGAGCAGCTTCCCTGTCCTAATCACAGGGGAAGGTCGTGGTGCGCGCGAAACCGGTTTTGGGAACCATTGGTTCCCGTTTTGGGAAGGCAGCAAGTGATGCAAGTTCTAGAAGCCCATGCCTTGTTGTTCGGCGAAGGCGATCGCGGCCTGCTTCATGCTCATGGGTTCGACGAGTTCGAGTGGTCGCCGCGAGCGACGGCCGCTGTGATCTTGGCTGGCGCCCTCGATGACGCGCGGTCGCTCGATGACCTCCACGATGGCATCCGGCATTTCGAGTCGTTGCTGTCGGCCGAGGTCGTGACCTACCAGAAGTGGGACCGAGAGTCGCTGCGCGTGGTCGAAGAAATCTTCGCGTTCGGTCGAGCATGGGAGGCCCGACAGCGTGAGCTTGCGGAGTTGAACTGAATGCCGAGCACACTGGTACATCTCAGGCAGCCGCGGTGGCAGCGTCGCACTCGCATCAAGTTCGACGGACCAGGCCCGCATTGGCATGAGTCGATGACGGGAATCTCGTTCGGGGGGCCGAATGCCAAGGTGACGCTGGAGACGACCTGGCCGCATGGCGATTTTATCCCGAGTGGCGGCCCGAGTGAGTCGGCGCAGGACAGCGGGTACTACTACGGCTGCGGGCTTTCGGCCCGAACCGGCCTGGTCGATCCGACGCCGATCCTGCGCGGCCAATATGGGATTCGCACGCCGACTCCGCCGAGCGACAAGCAAGCTTCGCTACGGATCGGACTGCCGGGGCCAGCCACCAAGTTGCAGCGTCTGTTGGCGCACGTCTCGTACGATCCAGCAGCCTATGGCGAGCTAAGCGGCGCCATCACGCCAGGTACGGAGCCCTTTCCGGCGCTCTTCGTCTGCCGGCTGATGAATAGCACTGCCACGGTCGCATCCCTTGAGCCGCGGTGGTTCATCACGAGCCTATTCGACGAGCCGACCGCGATCGGAGAAGTACCCGACCACAATCCGGGCACGACGTTCGAGTCGATCGAGTTGAACGGGCAACCAGGCTGCTGGGTCGAGTACCTGTCGTGCGCCGTGTACCTGGATGGCGTCTGGCAGACGCGGTCGCAACCGATGGCCGACTTCGTCGTCGATGGCGACTGGCACTCATTCGGGGCGCCGCCGGAGCTATTGGAGCGAGTGTCCTGATTGCAGCGCCACCTGATGGCCGATCGTGGTAACGGTCACATCCTTCAGGGTTACCTCGATAGGGCTGCAATTATCAATCACCCCATCAACATGGATCGGCGACTTTTCAGGTAACTGCAGAAGAAAGCTGTGCTTCTGGATATCGACTGGGCACGAAATAATCGGCACGTTGATTCTGGGATTGCTTGCCCGCAATACAAGAACCGTAGTCTTGCCATCTTTCTTGTAGCTACTACCCAACCTGCAGTCCCAAGACACCGGTACACCAATGAACTGCTTGGAAACGGTGTCGCGGGAAACTGGCGCGGTGTCGTGAATCGTCTGCCAAATGTACTCGGGCGTCGGGTGTTTGTGAGTTGCCGTGGCTTCCCCTCGCGATGTCGGTTTCGTGGGTTCAGTTGCACTGTCGGTTGGGGAAGCTGCTGGCGTCTCTACTCTCGAATCAACAGGAGGCGAGTCGTGCCTGATGGGAGGCTGATGTAGCGGGGGGCCGGCGTGTTCAACTTCAACTCGCGGCTCATTGGCTCGGGCAGCCAGTAGGTCCGGCCTGTAGCACCACCAAAAGGCGAGCCAGGTTACTCCGACCAGGGACGCTGCTAGCGCAAGCCTCTGAAGCAGCATCCTCTTTTGAATGTGATCTTTCCCGGCCGTGTCAACCAGGTTGGCGAGAAAATTGAGCAAAGCAAGAACGAAGTTCGCTGCGTTCATTGGTGAATCCTTTCTGCTTTCCAGAACGCCTGCCGGTGGCGCAGTCTTAATGATAGGTAGGGCGGGAATGGTGCCAAGGCGCTTTCTGTCCGGCCGGGATTTGCCCCTCGCGCACTGGACTAGAAGTCCGATGCGTCGGCCTTACCACGCAAGGGGTTAGATCGCGTTCGCGGAGCCTGTATCACGTGAGTCTCAGGAATGACGTAAAGCAAGGCCACGCACCGAATTTGCGGCATGGTGGCTTCGCCCGCCAGCCGCTCGCGGCACTGCCCCGCAAGTTCGACTACCTACGCAAGAAGGTGGCTCGCTTCCGGGCTGAGTTGGAGTCTGCGGTTGTGGCCGCGCATGGGTCAATCAACCGGAGCCACGCGGCGGCGATTCAAAGCGCGGCGATGCACCACGGACTGAGCGAGCTATGGGCACGACGCCTGCGCGATGAGCCGGACATGGCCCATGCTGCCCTGGTTGAGGCGACCGACCGCATTAGCCGCGAGCTTGATCGACGTGACGCGGCAATAGCCCGGCTCGGCATCGACCAGCCCGCCAAGCCGGACTACGGGGCACTGTTCGGCGACCAGGATGACGGCTGACGAAACGGGAACCAATGGTTCCCAAAACCGATGAACGCCAAGCAGTACCTGAGAATCTGGCTGCGATCGCACGGGGCAGCCGAGCGACGACTACAGGCCGCGTTACGTCGGCACTTCACGGAGCAAGCTGCCGAAATCGCTGAGCGCGTGCGGGCTGGTGCCGACGCCAGCCAGGCGTTCGACCTGGCAGAAGCTACTGCGGCCCTACTCGACATCGTCCGGCCCTGGCTGGTCCGATCGGCAGCGCAGGGGGCTGCCACTGAGTTCGCGTTGTTCGAGGGCCACCGCCCCGAGAAGGCAGGCACCAGCAGCGACTTCAATCTGCCTGCCCCGGTCTACGAAGCCATCGACCGGACCATCGGCCAGACGCTGCGTCGGCCCTATTGGCAGGGTGTCGGCCGCACGACGCGCGAGAACATCCACCAAGCCATCCTTGAGGGCATCGACGAAGGCGACTCACAGGACGCGCTTGCCACTCGCGTTCGCCGAGCGCTCGCGGGCACTGGCGCCGAGGAGCGAGCTTTGATCATTGCCCGCACGGAATCAACCGGGGCCCTGAACGCTGGGCATCACGCGGCCCGCCAGCAACTGATTCAGGAGGGGCTCATCGGTGGCAGCGAATGGGTCACGATGGGCGATGACGTAGTTCGTGAAACCCACCTGGCAGCCGATGGCCAGACGATCGGCGCGCACGAGCAGTTCAGCATCGGCGGCGAGTTGTGCCCCTACCCTGGTTACTTCGGACTATCGGCAGGCGAGCGCATCAACTGCCGATGCACGACGGTTGCGGCTGGCATCTTCGGGGCGGATGAGTAGGCAACTACTGGCCAAAACATCCGGAACCTGGTTGGGAATGAAATGGCCAGAACTAATCGAGCCAACAGTCAACCTGTCTAGCACGGATGCGCAACCTGGTCGGATCTGTTTTGGTCTCGGATAGGTGCGAAGAAATGGTCACAAAGACTTCCGTGAACGCCACGACCTTCAGTGCCATGCAAGCCGATCCGGCTGAGTTCCGGCTGCGCGTGCGGATCGACACCGATAAAGGGCCGCAGCGATTCGAGCGCGTTTGCGAAGAATGGCAGCTTGACGACTTGGAAGCACTCGATCCGGCCTGGCTGCGGCTTACCGGACAGACCGAAACTGACGCGCCGCGGCGAGCCTGGATCGAGCGACCGCGCGGCCACAGCAAGACCAGCGACGTGGCGCTGATGGTGGCATGGGCGCTCGCGTTCAGCCAGCGACCACTGAGGGGGTACGTCGCCGCGGCCGACAAAGACCAGGCCGATCTACTGCGGGCAGCGATGCAACGCCTGGTGGCGCTGAATAAGTGGCTCGGCGAGCTACTGTCGGTCCAGGCGACAAAGGTCAAGAATCCGCACACCGGAAGCCAGCTTGAGATTCTGACCAGCGATGCGCCGACGTCGTACGGCCTCAATCCGGACTTCGTGGTGGTCGATGAGGTCACGCACCACGCGAAGCGCGACCTTTGGGATTCGCTCTTTAGCTCGGCAGCCAAGCGAGGCCACTGCTTGCTGTTGAGCATTTCAAATGCCGGCTGGCGGGATACCTGGCAGTGGCCACTACGCGAGGCAGTGCGGGTCGATCCAAGCTGGGTTTTCCGGCGACTCGATGGCCCGGCCGCGTCGTGGATTACTCGCGACACGCTCGCGGAACAAGAGCGACTATTACCACCGACCGCGTTCAGGCGGTTGTGGCTCAACCAGTGGGCGAGCGGCAGCGGCGATGCCCTGGACCCGGATGCCATCACTGCGGCTGTCGTCAGTGAGGGCAAGCCACTCGATGGGCCGGAACCTGGCTGGCTCTACGTCGCCGGTCTCGACATCGGGCTAAGTCGCGACTCGTCCGCGCTGGTCATCGCAGGAAAGCATGTAGGCCACAGTGAGCGACTTGTTGCGGAGCGGCCGACGCGGTACTTGCACCCGACAATGAAGGCGGCCCTTGACATCGGTTTGCTGGAATCTAACCCCCACGCTCAAGATGTACGTGTAGTCCAGCATGCAGCGACGTACCGAGTTCGACTTGCACGTATCGAACTATGGCGTCCGGTGCCGGGCCGCATGGTGCAACTGCCGGAAGTGACGGCGCGAGTCGCCGAACTGGCTCGGCTGTTTCGGCTGGCGCGGATTGCCTTCGATGTTTGGCAGGGCCAACACATGGGCCAACTGCTGCAAGCCGAAGGGCTGCCGATGCTGCCTGTCCAGTTTGGGCAGGCGACGTTGCCAGCAATGGCCGCAGAGGTGCTGAGCGCGTTCAATGATCGCACGATCGAGTTGTATCCCGACGATGACTTGCTTGCCGATCTGGCCAAGCTTCGCGTCGTGGAACGCAGCTACGGCATGCGATTGGAAAGTCCGCGAGATGCCCGAGGTCACGGAGACACGGCAACAGCCTTGGCGCTTGCACTGTTGGCGGCGAAGGATTTTAGCGGGCCGGTCGGACCACCGCGGCTCGATCGCGAATTACTGTGCTGGCCAACGGCCGCATGAAGCAAAGGTACTCGATCCGGCGTGGGCCGACTGTCGGTTAGGTGTATTACGACGGTCGCTCTCGCTTCGGATACAAGGGCGCGGCGCATGGCGCGACAGTCGGTGTTTCAGTGATCTTCGCCGACTGTCGCCCATGCGTTGTTTCTAGTTGAGAACTAGTGTCGCGATAAGCGACTTTTCGATAGGGACTTGAACATGAGAATTACGGCTGCCTTGCGGGCTCACTTGGAAAAGCAGTTTGGTTTGTCCTCGGGAGCAAGCGACGATGACGCCAAGGCGCTGCTGCGCGAGAAGGTCGCCAGCAGAGAACTGTCGATCGAGAAGCTCGCCGAATTGAGCGCTGACACCGACGCCAGGTCGAAGCTGTCGGCGCTCGTGAAGGAGTCGGTCGAAGAAGCGATCGGCGCGCCGCGCCGGCGCAGCGGTGTTGCGATGTCCAGCCTGCTGGCTGGCGATCCGCGCGTGAAGGCCGAAAGCGAGAAGTACCTTTCCGGATCGAACTACGTCATCCACAAGAGTGGATACGTGCCGACGATGGACAGCAAGCCTGTCGAGTTGGCCAGCGATCGCACTCGCGCCAAGGCTGGCGCGTGGTTCAAAAGCTGGGTGCGTCGACAAGCAGTCGGCTGCGATCTCCCGCCACTCAGCGAGCATGAGCTTGGCCTGGTCAAAGAGATGGCGCACGACGGTCTATGGTGCGGCCCCGACAGCGGCGCGCAAGATGGCTGGTCGTTTCCGCGCAAGCTGCGCGACTACGAAGTGAAGGCGTTGATCGGCGACACCGGAACCGGTGGCAGCTATCTCTATCCGATCGAGTTCGACGCGCTCGCGGTCACGTACCCGTTGCTCAACGGCGAACTGTTTCCGTTCGTCGATCTGCAATCGGCCAGCCACACCAGCATTCAAACGCCGACGATCAACACGCCAACCGTGCTGTGGAATGATTCGACGGACGGCGGGACCGCCACTCTGTTCAGCGCGACGGGCCTGGTGTCGCAACTGAGCACCTCGTTCTTTCCGGTCAGTTGCTTCATCGAAATTGGGCGCGACTTGCTGAGCGATTCGGCAATCGACATCGCCGCGATTCTCGAACAGCAGATCGGCCAGGCGATGCTCACGGAGTTGGACAAGGTCATCGCGATCGGCGACGGCACCAGCCAGCCGCTCGGCCTGTTCAACACTGTTGGCGCTACGGCAGTGCCGAGCGCGAACGGCACGAATGGCCCCCTCACGATCGGCGATGCCGAAGCGTTGATGTTCGCGCTGCCGAAGCAGTATCGCGCGGGCGACACGCTGCGGACGTGCTACGTGAGTAGCGATACGACCTATCGTCGCTTCCGTGGCGTGCCAGTCGGGCCGGACGATGCTCGACGGCTGTTTGGCATGGACCACGCGAGCTACATGATGCTCGATCGTCCGTATCGCGTTCAGCAGAGCATCGCGGACACGAAGGCAGCGTTCGTTGCGTTGGCCAAGTACCGGATGTTCCGGCGCCAGGGTTTCGAGAGTCGCTTCACCGACCAGGGCATCACGCTGTTCAAGAGCAACACGGCGCTGCTGAGTATCCGTGGTCGCTTCGGTGGCCGGATGGTCGATCCCGCCGCAGTGGCCGTGATGGCCGACGCGCCGAACATGGATTCGTAGTCGCGAGCAACACACACCGCCAAGCGCCGTAGGGGCAGCGGCGCTTTTTTGTTTGGAGCATTCACGATGGTTGAGATCGAAGTCTCATCGAGTCTCGGGCAGTCGCTTTTCTTCTTGCCCTTGAATCGCGTGCTGCGCGGTCGCCTGAATCTCGACGCCATGAAGCACACCCGCGACCTGGCCGACAAGTTCCCACACCCGATTCCAGGCCTGGTCGTTGGCCTTGACCCGGAAACCGCGAAGGCGTGGGTGCGCGATCCGCTCTACGACGCCGAGCACTCCGCAGCGCGCGCCCAATTGTCGAGCTTCTCGCTGGGGCCAGCGCGAGAGGAGTTCGCGGGAGTGGACGTTGCTACCTGGTCCTACTGGCTGCGAAATGCGGTGGCGAGTGGATCGGCGCGCGTCGTCAGTGGCGAGCTTCCGGAAGTGAACGGCCTGGCCCGTAAGTCGATCTTCTCGCAGCAGAAGCCCGAGAAGGACCAGCAAATCGATCGGCTCACCGGGCTTGTCGAGAAGCTGACGACAGCGGTGGCCGACTTGCTGAAGCTGCCCGAGTCGAAGCGCAAGGCACTTGCCGAAACGCTCTAAGGGGCCAGCGATGATTCTTCGGTGGCTGATTCGTTGGGCCGATGCCGTAGCCCGGCAAGAGATCAAGCGCCTGCGCGAAGAGCGCGACAAAGCGGAAGCCGCGGCGCGTGTCGCGCGGGCTGAGCTTGAACTGGTTGCAGCAACCCTCGCTCGCGACCTGGCTCGCGTCAAAGCCGAGACTTCCGTTTCACACTCGTCAGCAGGCAGAACAGCAGCAGCCATGACCGATAGCCCACTAGCCAAGGCGCTACGCGAGGCCGACGAAATGCGGGAGCGCTGTCGCGCCGCGGTATCGACGCTGCGCGCCAGCAAGTCGGCCGCGCCTGCGGTCATCGGTGGCGGGCCGATGTTCGACTCATCCGGCTCGCGGATGGCGCTCGATGCCCGCGAGGAGTTGTCCAAGTTCCGCGGCTGGGTGTTCTGTGCTGTCCGGGCGATCGCATCGCGTATCGCTGGCTTGCCGATCGTCATTGAGCGCAACGTGAGCATGCCGCGCGGATCGAAGTCGGCTGGCGAATGGCAACCGATCGAAGGGCATCCACTGCAAAAGCTGCTGGACGATCCGTGCCCGATTATGACCCGCTGGTCTTTGATCTTCAGCCTGGTCGCGAATCTGGAGTTGACCGGTCGCGGCTTGGTCCTGATTGACCAGGATGACGACGGCAACGAGATTCTGTGGCCGATCCCGACCAGTTGGGCCACGCCGAAGCACGAATATGGCGACCCGTTCGCGCGCTGGGAAGTGCGGCCGACTAACTCAGCGGGAATGCAGGTTGTCGTGCGCGACGACATGATCTACGCGGCCTACCCCGATCCCGCTGACCCGCTGGGCGCCGTGAGCCCGCTGGAAGCGTGCGGCCTGGCTGTCATCGCCGATGAGCGATTGCAGACCTCGCAGACGGTTGCCTTCGACAACGGCATCACGCCTGGCCTGGCGTTGATTCTCGGCAACGTGGCATCGCCAGCCGACGCCAACGCGCGGCCGCTGTTGGAGAAGCACCAGCGCGAGCAGCTTATCAACGCCGTGCGGACGACGTACCGGGGCGTGCTACGATCCCGAGAACCGCTGATTCTCGACGCGCTCATTCGCGACGTGAAGCCGATCACGACCAGCCCGGCCGAAATGGACTTCATGCAGTCCGGACGCATCACCAAGGAACGCATCCTTGAGACGTTCGGGGTTAGCGAAGCCATCCTTGGCAACTTGATCGATGCGAACCTGGCATCGGCCGAAGCTGCCGAGGGTCACTTCTGCAAGAGCACCGTTGCGCCCAAAGTTGAGCTAATCAACCGATCGCTGACCGAGTGGCTTTGCCCTCGCTACGCCAAGCCGAACGAGTCGCTGCGCATCCGCCTTGTGCTGCCGGAAGTCGTCGACAGGCAGAACCAACGGGCCAATGTCGAGACACTGAGCCGGATCGGTGCCATCACTCGCAATGAAGCGCGGTCGATGCTTGAAGGGCTGCCACCGATCGCAGGCGGAGACGTGCCGCTAGTTCCCGCGCTGCTGGTTCCGGACGCCATCAACTAGAGGTGCCGCATGGCTGGTGGATTCAAACTCGCTGAAGCTTTTGTCGAAATCACAGCACACGGCGCCGGCAATGTAACTGGAGCGCTGTCGACGATTCGCGGCTCGCTCAACGGCATCGGCGCCAGCGCCGGGCGGGTTGCCAGTGTTTTCTCTGGCCCACTGTTAGCCGCAGTTAGTTCGATCGCGGTCCCGCTGTCGGCCATCGGGTTTATCACGAAGTCGCTCACCGAGGCGAGCAATGCTCAACAGGGCTGGGCGCGACTTGGTGCCATCTTTGACGCCACCGAGCATGCTGCCGGACGAACGGTCGACCAGGTTAAGCAGCTTGGTGCTGAGATTCAGAAGGTGTCGCGCTTCGACGACGACACGGTCGTTCATGCGGCTGCCAAGCTGGCGGCGTTCACCAGCGTCAAAGGCGACATCTTCGATCGCGCGCTGAAGTCTGGCACCGGACTGGCACTGGCGATGCGCACCGATCTGGAATCGGCGATGCGCAGTCTCGGCATGGCGCTCGAAAGTCCTGCCGAGGGCCTGGCGCGCCTGCGACGCGCTGGCGTGATGCTCAGCGAGCAACAGGAGGAGCAGATCGCGCAGCTTGCCAAGCTCGGTCGCACTGCCGAAGCACAGACCATGCTGCTTGATGCCCTGGATAGTCGCTTCGGAAAGCTGGCCGAGGCCGACATGGGAACGCTCGCCGGCCAGTTCGCCGCGCTCAAGAATCAGGTCAACTACCTGTTTGAGGGTTTCGGGCACGACATGGTGCCAGCCGTGATGTCTGCCGTTCGAGGGCTGCGCGAGGTTGTCAGCACTTTGCAGTTCGTTCACGACAACTGGAACGTGATTTGGGACTTGATGGCCAATGAGACTGGGCGACAGATCGCGGTAGCTACAGACTACGTCAAGACGTTCGGTGTAAATGCTTTTGAGTCGCTGTCGTGGATGGCGAACAACTGGCGCGAAATCTTCGCCACGATGGGGCTCTACACGGCCGAGTTCGCCGAGATGGCGTTCGAGCAGATCAAGACCGGTTTCGACAACATGGTCACGCTCGCGCAGTGGTTCGGCGACAACTGGTACTCGATCATCACTGATTCGCTGTCGGCCACGATGACCGCGTTTATGAACTTCGGCGACAACTTGAAAGGCTTCTTCACTGCACTGTGGGAGTTCGTCAAAAATCCGGCAGGCGGCTTCAATTTCACGCCGAAGGAAGTGCTCGAAGGCTGGTCCGCGACTACTGCCCAGTTACCCGAGATGGCGACCGCCAACCTGGACGAGATTTCGCGGAAGTACGCCGCGGCCATCAATGCAGTCGGCCTCCAAGGGCCGGACTTCACCAAGAACAAGATCGACGAGATCAATGCCGAGTTTGAGCGCGAGCGACGCGCGATCCTCTCTCGCATCGAATCCGGCAATGGCGGCGAAGTGCGTGGGTCGCCCGATTACCAGATCATCCTCGATCCCAAGGCCAAGGCCAGTACAGGCGGCAAGGCTGAGTTCTTCGGCGTGGAGCAGTTGTTCGCCAAACTCAACGAAGGGGTCAACAAGAAAGATATGCAAGCCGATCAGCTTGCCGAGATGAAAAACGTTAGGAATGAGCTTGCTGCCATCAATCAGGAGGGCGTCAAGATCAAAGGCCCCATCGATACCGTTGCGCGGATGGGCTAGCCATCGATCTCAGCGGGGCTGAGCAAATCGGCCTCGGCAAGCGAAAGCTGGCAATGCTCTATTACAAGTTGCAGCCCGGCGAGCTTGGTCATTACCCAGTGCTCAAAATACTTGGCTCGCATCTTCTCCGGATCGATCGGTATCAGCCCTGGCTTCTTTCGCGACCGGCGCTCTTCCAATTCAGCCAGAAAGCCAAGCCATTCGTCTGCGAGCTTCTCAGTACGACGATCGACAGCGTCCATCAGGCGCTTCTTGTCGTGCGCGGTCAGCGGTTCGTACAGGCTGCGGCGGCGACGGCGTGTCATGCCGGGCATTGTTGGGCGGGCAAACCTGAGAAGCAAGCAATTTCGCTTGCAGGCGTTCGGCCGTTTCCTACAATAGCTGGCGTCTTAACGTCGCAATGCCGGCCTGGAAACCGGTGGCGACGAAGCCCTTGTTGGGCCGGACGAAGTGAGGTCTGAGATGAATCTAAAAGGGCCGCAACCCCGGTTGGCCGTGCGCTTCGGCGCAGGCGCTTTCACTGGCGCTTTCCAGCGACCGACCGGGGCTGCGGCTTTTTTCGTGCGCACTCTGCGCACTAGAGAGGTCCGTCATGGCCACTCTTACTCATGCTCCGGTCAGCGCTGATGCCTATGCCGCGTTGCTGATCGTCCCCGGTCAACCGACCGAGCTACTCGAGCTGAGCGAGGATCGAGACGCGCTGGTCGCGATGCAGGAGACCTTTGACCAGATCGGCAAGGGTCGCCGCGGGGCTCGCATCGACATCGTGCTGGCATCTTCTGTCGATCCGGCCCTACTCAAGTGCCGGATGGGTGGTTAGTGCGCTCAATCGACAGTCTGCCGACGAGAGTCTACGTTCCCGTTTGTGACAGATGCTCTCAACGCAGAAAGGAGAAACCATGCAAGAGAACATCGAACGCATCGACGGGCTGATTCGGAAGATGTTTGATCCGGGCTTATCCCTGACTGATCGACACGCAGTTGAGGTTGAGCTCCGCTCAGCTTCTCAGGCTGACGTTCCATATCAGACGCTGGCCCGACTGCCATTGGCGTGGTCGTTCTCAGACCTCGAAAAGCGCCGTCTGTCGTAGGTTGCCGTTTCTCAGAATCCCAACAGGCACAAGGAATGCAGGTGCAGGCTTGTGCCTGTTGGGTTTACCCGACGAAAGAGGGACTCGACAATGAAGAAAGCTTGTGTGTGGGTGGCTCGGGAATGGCCCGACGGCACCGGAAAGCTCAAACGCGAGAAAAAGCCCGACGCGACGGTTCGCGGCGTGAAGCCGTCCGATCGCTGGGTTGTCCAATGGATCGAGCCGAGCGGCCGACGCCGGCTTGAGAAAATGACGCGGGCCGGTCGTGATGGCCTGGCCGACGCATTCGCCCGCAAGGCCGAATTGGAGCACCAGCTACTTGACGGCAGCTACCAGGCCAAGCCGGACCGCGGCGCTCGCGTACGGTTGTCCGGCGAGTCGTGGGCGGGCTTCCGACAATTGTTCGAGCGAAACCACCTGACAGGTAATCCGGACCTGCGACCAAGCACGGCCGCGCTATACCGCCAGTCGCTCGATCTGTTCGAGCAAAAGTGTTCGCCGCAACTGCTGACGGACGTCACGACCGCGATGGTGCTCGACTTCCGGGGCGTGCTGTTCGATGACGAGACCGGCCCCGAGACCATCAAACGCCACCTGCGGGGCCTGCGATGCGCAGTCCGGAAGGCGTGGGAGTGGGAGCTACTCGAAAGGCTGCCGCGGTTCCCAAACTTGACCAGTGGATCGAACGAACCGCGGCCCCTGCCGGATGAGCACTTCAAGGCCATCTACGCCGCGTGCGAGGTCGCCCGCTACCCATCGGCGAATGACCAGCCCTACGCGGCTGCGGACTGGTGGCGCGGTGCCATCGTGCTGGCGATTTTCTCCGGACTTCGGCGGAACGAGTGGCTCAACCTGCCGTGGGCCGATGTATCGCTCGACGCTCGGGAACTGGTCATCCGCAAAGCTCGCAACAAGAGCAAGCGCGACGACCGAATCCCGATGCACGACGTGGCAGTGAGCCACCTGCGGAAGCTGACCGACTACGGGAAGCTGGTTTTCCCGTTCGAGCGGTACTGGCTTGGTGGCAATCAGCCGCTCGGCAAGAACACCCTCTACGGCGAGTGGCGAGCGATCCAGGCGGCTGCCGGGCTCAAAGAGCCGTACAGCTTCCACAACCTACGTGACACGTGCCTGAACATGTTCGGCCGGACGATGAGCCCAACCCAGCTACATGCGTTCAGCCGGCACGCTGACTTCTCTACGACCGATCGGCACTACCTGGCGCCGAGCGCGTTATTGAGGGACAGCTTGGCAGGGGTATCGGTGCCTGATTTCTTGAATTCGTGATAGTATCATGGCTCGGCAAACTGGACTTCGGTATCACAAATTCTCTCTAAACCCTTTCTGGGGTTAAGTACCGGAGGTGGGACTTGAACCCACACCCTGTTGCCAGGACTGGATTTTGAATCCTGGCCTTTTTGCCTAAATTCCCAGGTCGCCGACGCGCTGGATCAGTGGTCCAGGACGCGAGGCACCCTCACGAGAAGGGTATATCAGGCCGTCGGCCGCCGTGCAAAACTCGTCGCGCGGACGTCGAAATTTTCTTGCCGCGCGGAGGCCTGGCACGGTAGGCTGGCGACCGCACACTGTCACCCAGGGGGCCCTTATCATGCGCCGCGTCTCGCTCGTCTGGTCGCTCCTCTGCTGTGCGTTGGTTGCTTCGGCCGCCGCCGCTGAGCCTGATCTGTTCGCCGATCCCGAGCTCGATCGTTTTGTTGAGCCGCTGCGCAGGCGTCTCGCGCTCGAGGGGATCACGCGCACCATTGTTGATGAAAAGGGGGCGCTGCGCCGTTTGCTGTTTCCTGGCTACGCGGCCGAACGGGAGCGGCTGGAGGCGCTGCGCGATACAGCGTCCGCGGTCTTTCAAGAGTCGATTACGATCCGATCGGGGAGCAAGATCGTCGATGTGACGCTCTGCCCGAGTGAGATCACGGCGCAGAACCGAGCCGCTGGGTGTCGCGAAGATCGCGTGCCCTGCGCCCAGCGTGGTCGCTTCGTGGCGATCGGCGATCCGCAGTGCCTCATCAAGTTCACGCGGGCCGTCGGCTGGCCGGACCCGGAAGGGGTCGTCGCGGTGGCCGATCGCCTGGCCGAAGCACCGGCCATGCATCCCAGGGCGTTGGCCACGGCGCTGAAGAAGTTCGGGCATCCCGTGCGTTGGCAGTCGGCCTCGCCGCGCGAGAAGCGCGAGACGTCGATCGCCGGCCGCATTCATTGGCCCGTGAAATCCGACGGTGAATTAGACACCGTCGTGGTATACGATTTTGGCACCCCGAAGGCGGCCGGAATTCAAGCGGAGCAAGTGCTGGCGGGCGCCCAAGAGACGGGCGAAGGCTTCCAGGGCGTGGTGGCGGGCCGCTGGTTGTATGCCGGGGATGCCATGCGGATCGGGATCGTCCGCGATGGCTTACGAGACTCGGACGCGCCGGGGGAAGAGGTGTCGACCCCGCGTCGACAGCCCCCTGGTCGCTAGAAAACCACGCAAAAAGCACGGTTTTTGGGATTGTATCGAGCTCGACCAGGACGTATTGTCGCGGCCCCCCATTGAACGGCCTCCCGGCTTGATTATGTTTAATGGCGGGGGAAGTCTTCCGCCGGCGGAAGAGTATTCCGAGTTTCGTGAAATTTTCCAGCAGTCCCGCCGGGGATCGAACCCGGAACCTTGCCCTTAGCATGGGCCCGTAGCTCAATTGGCTAGAGCTGCTCGTGCTGGAAAGAAAGCGGCCTGATCAGGAGTTGCACCTCCTGGTCAGGCCGTCGCTTTTTCCCGGAGCGCAATCGAAGGTTCCGATTGACGCCGTTTCTTCGGTTTGGTAGAAAATCGTGACGAGCAAGCCCTTGTGCTTGTTTGTTTCGAGTGGCCGCCGATCCCGACCAAAGGCTGGCGATCACTTCTGGATGTCTACGTGAGAAGCCTCGTCGATGACGGGGCTTCTCTCGTTTCTGCCGCTAGTCTAGCGATGCTTCCACATCGGGGCAAGATCATATTGGAACTGCGCTTGCGCGCGAAAAACCCCCAAGGCTACAGCCTTCAACTGTGAGTGTCAAATTCAAGATGCTTTGGTGCGCTCAATTGACTTTTGGTCCGGCGGCGCGTACGCGGTGGCCTGCTGCTAGGGTTTGCGCCAGCAGAACCAATCCCAGTCGTAGCGCTCGAAAAAACTAAGTGGGTGGTCGGCTAGAGCGGGGAGTACTTCGCCCCGCGCGTCTTCGAAGCCGGCCTTGTCGCGCTGTTCGTCCCACCACGCCATCGGTCGCACGCAAATATGCGTGGGGTCCTCTTTGAGCGCGGCCTCGTCGCCAAGTCGGCCTTGGCGCGCGAAGAGCTCGATGGTGTCGAGGCAGCACCAGAAGAGGCCGCCCGGTTTGAGCACGCGGTGCAACTCGCCGAGGATCGTGGGGACGCGCTCGGGCGGCCAGTGCTCGGCCGATTGCGCGGAGTGGACGCAATCGAAACTCTCGTCGGCCAGCATGAACAGGTCGGCGAGGTCCGCCTGGTGCAACTCTAGGTGGGGCCAGGTCGATTTTCCCAGGGCGATCATGTAGCGGCTGATGTCGGCGCCGACGACGCTGGCACCGGCGCGGG
>JBFXAH010000022.1:0-123044 GCA_050184475.1 Pirellulales bacterium
CGGCCTGTAGGCAATTGTCTTCGGCCTGTAAGGCCGGTTCTGTCAAGCTATCCAGGCCTACTCTGCGCCGGTGCCCGGCTGCGCTGCGGGCCTGGGCTGTCGGAACTTGGCCCTGCGGGCCAGGGGCTTTGCGATGCGCTTTGCAGGCAGGCGGCCACAATGTTCTGCGGCCTGTAGGGCCGGTTCTGTCAGCCCAGGGCGTGAGCCCTGGGAACGTATTGAGCCCTGGGAACGTATCCCCGCGCGGTGATCCGGCCCTGACAGGGCCGCTCGTGGCAATCGGCGGGTCACGGGTACCTCGCCCCCCGTTTCGGTGCTGCGTGGATTGGCCGCATCGGTCTCCGCCGCACCGCGGCGACGGCGCTAAGCCGTGAGTGCAACCCACGGAGCCCGAGTCGCCAAACAACCCACCAGCCGCGCAGCGGCGACGGCCTCGGTATCAATGGCAGTCGCACCGGGTGGTAAATTTGCCCTTGATATAAAGACCATAATAATGTACATATTATATGGGTTCGGGGTGCCGAGTTGCGCGCCTTTTCGGGCACTGGCAGAGCCAGTGGCACCAGAAATACGTCCAAAAACACTTCACAGCCGTGGCGAGCGGTAACCGCCGAGGGGGACGGGAGTCGTTTCCGGAATTCGACCTCACATCGGTCGACGCGCAGAGGGGAAACGACTCCCGTCCCCTTGATGCTGCATCGAAAGGAGGAACGACACTCCGCCGACTTCGCTAATCAGTCCGCATCTCCCCCAGGCGCTTCGCGTCGCGCGCGTCGTTTGTCAGAGCCGGTGCAGAGAGGGCCGCTCGCGGACTCGTCCGCTTAACCAATCTGCGTTAATCGGCGAAATCTGCGGACGACAACAATGTATGGCTTAGCGCCTTCGCGCCCTTGCGCGAGATCCAATTCACCGTCAGGAGAATCCAACCCCGGACCTCTCTGCGATCGTCTGCGACCTCCGCGGCAATCCGACCTAGGACGCAAAACGGTTCGCTAGGACGCAACGAGGACGCAAACGGTCGGATTTGCGTCCTAAAATAAGTCTCGTCTGGGCAATCGTTTAACTGCTGGCGACCGGAGCCTAGGACGGAAAGGACGCAAAAATACCGCAATGGAGCGAGAGAAGGGTTAAGCGCCAAAACTGCTCCGCGGACTCCGCGGCTTCGCGTGAGCCCAATCAACCCGGGGCCGCGCCAATAGCTTTGGCCAGGAATTCGTAACCACGGATATCGCGGATCACACGGATCAAGAGCTCGTTGTTGGCCGCTTTCCCAATCTGCGTCAATCTGCGAAATCTGCGGACAACAGGCCGCATTGCTTTGCGCCTTCGCGGCTTTGCGCGAGATCCACGTTTCTTGAAGAAGCGAAATGTCGCCGCTGCGCGGCGCACCGTGGGCTGGGCGCCCACGGCTAAGCGCTGCCGCCGCTCGCGCGGCGAGATCGCACGCCTGAACCCTGACCACTAGCCCCACCACTAGCCCCTGACCTCTGACCACTCCTTCGCAGTAACAACCCGGACGCAAAACGGCTTCGCCGGACGCAAATCGGACGCAAACACGGACGCAAAATGTCGATGTGTTACACGCCCCATCCTGTGCCCTCTATTCGAGTTCGGGTCCAATATCAAAACACCCGGACGCATCGGACGCAAAATTACGGACATGGAGCGAGAGATAAGCGGGAACTCGTCAACCACGGATATCGCGGATCACACGGATCAAGAGCTCGTTGTTGGCCGCTTTCCCAATCTGCGTCAATCTGCGAAATCTGCGGACGACAACAACTGCCTGCTTGGCGCCTTCGCGCCTTTGCGCGAGATCGTTCGTCTTTGGACGCAAAAACGAGTCTTGGACGCAAGTTGGACGCAAACCCATTCGATTTGCGTCCAAGAATAAGTGGATGCGCTTCAACGACTTAACTGCCGGCAACAACGGCTTTGGACGGTTTGGACGCAAAATTCCGGACATGGAGCGAGAGATAAGCGGGAACTCGTCAACCACGGATAGCACGGATGACACGGATCAAGAGCTCGTTGTTGGCCGCTTTCCCAATCTGCGTCGATCTGCGAAATCTGCGGACAATAACATTGCATTGCTTTGCGCCTTCGCGGCTTTGCGCGAGATCCGTTGTCCTTGGCCGCGAACCCAAATCCCTAATCCCTGATCACAAGCCACTGACCACTACCCTCGACTCGGGACGCAAAATGCCAATTCGGGACACAACCGGGACGCAAACTTCCCGATTTGCGTCCCGACGGAAGTTGCTGCCCCTGAAACCCTTAACCGTCATAACCCGCGCTCGGGACGGTCGGGACGCAAAATTACAGCACTAGAGAGAGAGTAGGGGGACCAGGAGAGCGGCAATTGGAGAGGTGAAAACAGTGCACCGAGATCGACGCTATGCCTGACCACTGCCCCCAATGCCGGCTTACGGCTCTGGCCGGCCGCTGTTAAATTGACCAGTCGCGCGGCCCGTCGGCCGGTTCCCCTGGTCTGTGCTCCTCTCTCCCCGACGCCGATGAACGAAATCCGCAAGCTGTTGGTCGCCAATCGCGGCGAGATCGCCATTCGGGTCTTCCGCACCGCCCACGAGCTGGGGATCGGCACGGTCGCCATCTTCTCGCACGAGGATCGCTACGCGCTGCACCGCTTTAAGGCGGACGAGGCGTATCAGGTGGGGCAGCCGGGGGAGCCGATCCGCTCGTATCTCGACATCCCCGCGATCATCGCCACGGCGGTCGATCAGGGGGTCGACGCCATCCACCCCGGCTACGGCTTCTTGTCGGAGAATCCTGATCTGGCGAGGGCGTGCGAGGCGGCCGGCGTCGTCTTCGTCGGGCCGAGTATCGCGAACCTCGAACAACTCGGCGACAAGATCGTCGCCCGGCGGATCGCCGTCGAGGCCGGCGTGCCGGTGCTGGCCGGTAGCCCCGAACCACTGGCCGACGCCAAGGCGGCCCTCAAGGTCGCCAGTAGGCTCGGCTTCCCGGTGATGCTCAAGGCAGCCAAAGGAGGCGGCGGCCGGGGCATGCGCGTGGTCCATAACGCCGACGAGCTGCCTTCGTCGCTCGAGCAGGCGCAGCGCGAGGCGCTACTGGCCTTCGGCAGTGGCGACGTCTTTGTCGAGAAGTTCATTCCCAGGCCGCGGCACATCGAAGTGCAGTTGCTCGGCGACCGCCACGGCAACCTGGTGCATCTGTTCGAGCGCGACTGCAGCGTGCAGCGCCGGCACCAGAAGGTGGTCGAGATCGCGCCGGCCGTGAATCTCGACCCGGGCTTGCGCGACCGCATCTTGGAGGCGGCCGTGGCCGTGGGGCGCAAGGTCAACTACGCCAACGCCGGCACCGTGGAGTTTCTGGTCGATTCGGATACGGGGGAGTTCTACTTCATCGAGGTCAATCCGCGGATTCAGGTCGAGCACACGGTGACCGAGCAGGTGACCGGCTACGACCTGGTGAAGTGCCAGATTCTGGTCGCCTCGGGGCTCGAGCTTTCGGCTCCGCGGATCGGCATCACGTCGCAGGCCGATATCCGGGTTCGCGGTTTCGCGCTGCAGTGCCGGGTGACAACCGAAGACCCCGAGAACCAGTTCCTGCCCGACTACGGCCGGATCACGCACTATCGTTCGGCCGGCGGCATGGGCGTACGGCTCGACGCCGGCACGGCCTTCTCCGGCGCGCTGGTGACGCCGTTCTACGATTCGCTGCTGGTCAAGGTGACCGCCTGGGCGAATCGCTTTCCCGACGCCTGCCGGCGGATGGAACGCGCGCTGCAAGAGTTCCGCGTCCGCGGCGTGAAGACCAATATTCCGTTCCTGATCAACCTGGTGACGCACCCGACCTTCGAGTCGGGGGGCTGCACCACGCGATTCATCGACGACACGCCCGAGCTGTTTCAGCTCGCGCAGCGGCAAGATCGGGCGACCCGGTTGTTCACCTACCTGGCCGATATCACGGTCAACGGTCATCCGCTCGTCAAGCAGCGGCCGGCGCACGTTCAGCGTGCCGACGCGCCGGTGCCGGCGACCGATCACACGCAGCCGATTCCGCCTGGCACCCGCAATCTGCTGCAAGACCTGGGACCCGAGCGGTTCAGCCGCTGGGTGCTCGAGCAGAAGCGCCTGCTGTTGACCGACACGACGCTGCGCGACGCCCATCAATCGCTGCTGGCCACGCGGCTGCGCACGTACGACTGCCTGGCGATCGCCGACGCCTACGCGCGGCTGGCCCCCGGGCTGTTCTCGCTCGAGATGTGGGGCGGGGCAACCTTCGACACGTCGATGCGGTTTCTGAAGGAGTGCCCCTGGCAGCGGTTGGTCGAGCTGCGCGAGAAGGTGCCGAACATCCTCTTTCAGATGCTGTTGCGGGCGTCGAACGCGGTGGGTTACGCCAACTACCCGGACAACGTGGTGCAGGCCTTCGTGCGCGAGGCGGCCGCGGCCGGCATCGACCTGTTTCGCATTTTCGACTCGCTCAACTGGCTGCCGAACTTGCGCGTCGCCATGGAAGAGGTGCAGCAGACCGGCGCGCTGTGCGAGGCGGCGATCTGCTACACGGGCGATCTGCTCGATGCCTCGCGGACGAAGTACGACCTCAAGTACTACGTCAACATGGCCAGAGAGCTCGAGCGGATGGGGGCCCACCTGTTGGCCATCAAAGACATGGCCGGGCTGTGCAAGCCGTACGCAGCCGAACTGCTCGTGCGCACGCTCAAGCAAGAGGTTGGCATCCCGGTTCACTTCCACACGCACGACACGGCCGGCGTGCAGGCGGCCAGCATCTTGAAAGCGGCCGAGGTGGGGCTCGACGTGGCCGACGCCGCCTCGGCCCCGATGTCGGGCCTGACGTCGCAACCGAACCTCGACTCGCTCGTCGAATCGTTGCGGCACACGCCGCGGACCACCGATCTCGACTCCGACGCGCTGCAGCAGATCGCCAACTTCTGGGAGGTCACCCGCGAGTATTACGCGCCGTTCGAGTCGAGCCAGAAGGCCAGCACCGCCGAAGTCTATCGTCACGAGATGCCGGGCGGGCAATCGACCAACCTGTTGCAGCAGGCGCAAGCCGTGGGGCTCGGCAACCGCTGGCACGATATCTGCCGCGCTTATGCCGACGTGAATCAACTCTTCGGCGACATCGTCAAGGTCACCCCCAGCTCGAAAGCCGTGGGGGACATGGCGATCTTTCTGGTGACCAACGAATTGAAAGCGACCGATATCCTCGATCCCGAGCGCGACTTCGCCATCCCCGAGTCGGTGGTCGACCTGATGGCCGGTCGGATGGGACAGCCCCCCGGCGGCTTTCCGCCCGAGGTGCAAAAGCGGATTCTCAAAGGGCAGAAGGCGCACACCGATCGGCCAGGCGCCAGCTTGCCGCCGGTCGATTTCGAGGCCAAGCGGCAGGAGCTCACCGACAAGATCGGTCGCGCGCCCAGCGACCGCGAGTTGATCTCGTACCTGATGTTCCCCAAAGTTTTCCTCGATTACATCGCCCATCAGGAACGCTACTCGAACACGAGTGCGCTGCCTTCGCCAGTCTTCTTCTACGCGCTCGATCCCGGGCAAGAAGCAGCCGTCGAGATCGAACGGGGCAAGATGCTGCTCATGCAGTTCCTCGCCGTCGGCGATCCGCATGCCGACGGGCATCGCACCGTGTTCTTCGAGCTCAACGGGCATCCGCGCAGCGTGCGCGTGCAAGACCTGTCGCTCGAAGTCGATAGCGGGCGCCGCCCGAAGGCCGACCCGGCCGACGCCCGCCAGATCGGCGCGCCGATGCCCGGCATGGTCGTCAAGGTGAGCGTCGTGGCCGGCGACGCCATCGCTCGCGGCCACAAGCTGCTGACGCTCGAAGCGATGAAGATGCAGACCAACGTCTCGGCCGATCGCGACGGCCGCGTCGCCGAGGTGCTCGTGCAGCCTGGGACGCAGGTCGAAACGGGCGATCTGGTAATCCGGCTGGAGTAGGACAGGGCTGCCCTGTATGCAGCGTTCGTCGTTCGATCTAGAGCGCATTCGTGCGCTCGACTGGTTGCGGCAAATCGAGTATCGCGACACGATCGGCTCGACGAACGATTTGGCGCTCGAGCTGGTGAAAGCGCGACGGATCGAAGTGCCGGCACTGGTACTGGCGGCCGAGCAAACCAAAGGACGAGGCCGGGGCGACAACCGCTGGTGGTCGTCGGCCGGGGCGCTCACCTTCACGCTCGTGCTGGCGCCCGCCGACGATTTCGATCGCCAGCATTGGCCCAAACTGGCCTTGGCGGCGGCGCTGGCCATCGCCGAATTGATCGACGAGATGCTGCTTCGCCGGCGGCCCAGCCAAGGAACAGCCGGCTCGTCAGGCGACAATGCGGAACAGCCACCGCCCATGGCCGGCATTCGTTGGCCGAACGATGTCTACGTCGGCGAGCGCAAACTGGCAGGCTTGCTCGTCGAAGTGCCGGCCACGGCCGCACCGCACCCAGCGGTCATCGTGCTGGGGCTCGGCCTGAACGTCAACAATCGGCTCGACGACGCGCCCGACGATGTGCGTCGTCGGGGCGCATCGCTGGTCGACTTGGGAAGCCCGCCACTCGATCTGACGAGCGTGCTCGTCGCCTTGCTCGAACGCGTGCGATCGCGGATCGACGATCTGACGCGACACGATCCCCGCATGGTCGCCGCCTGGCAGCAGCGCTGCCTGTTGCGGGGGCGAACCGTCACGCTCGAACATGGCCCGCGAACCGTGCGCGGCCGCTGCCGAGGAATCGAAGCCGATGGATCGCTAGTGCTCGAAACCGACCGCGGCGCCGAGCGCCTTTACGCGGGCGTGTTAACTCGCGTGGAGTGATAACGAGAAACGGCCCGTGCTTCAGCGCAGAATGACACCGCGCGGCCGGGCGTCGAAATACAAGGGCCGCACGCGAGACTCGACTTCCGCCTCAGGGTCGCGATCAAGCCGCGGCGGTGGCACGACCGGTCGATTGGCCGCCACGCGCTCGCCTGGGGGATTGGGTCGCGACCATTCCAGCAGGACGCGACGCGGCGGTTGCGAGCTGGCTGTCGCCGGAGCTTGAGCACGCGACGCGGCGGCCGTCGGCATCTCAGGCGTGATTTGTTCGTCGTGTGTCGCGACCGGGCCAGGACCGGCAACGTCTTCTCCGGCGCGCCATCCGCGAGACCGCCAACCGGGAGTACTACGTGAGGCAGCTTCTTCGGTTTCGGCCATGGCTGCCGTGGTGCGCCAGCGCGACGGGCTCTCGCCAGCGGGTGAGGCGGCAATCGCCTGCGGACCAACTGTCGGCGGAATCGGCCCCGTGGCGGCGAGTTCAGAGGCAGGCGCGGCAGGGGTCGCAGCCGCGGCAATCGTCGACGTCTGCGGCGCGGCCGGTGCCGGCACGGGCGTATCGGAACTTTGGGCACGGTAGATCGGCTCGGGTGGCGATGCACTGGCATCAGCAGTGGTCGGCGCCGATTTCGAGGGCTGTGTGGCCGAGGCCAACGTCACGCCCGGCTCCTGCTCGGACGAGTCGCTTTCGAGCGCGGGGCTCCCTTGTCGCACCCACTCGAGCCAGGCGCTCTGTAACTGGCCCAGGCTCGCGAATCCGTAATGCGAGTTCACGGCCTCGTTCCAACGGTCGCCATTCATGCCTTCGCCAAGGAAAGCTACGAATTTGCGCGGCCCCCCCTGTTCGATCAGGAACCGGCACAGCGAGTAACCCTGGCTATACAACGGCATCACGTCCGACGGGTAGTCGCGCATCACGAACAGCTCGTTGAAGGCGATGCCGCGACCGGTTTGCAGAAAGTCGATCAGCATGCGCGACATCTTGCTCCGCTCGCTGTTGTGCTCGACCGTGGTGCAGGCCCCTTCGTCGGCCCAGCGCGGCAGCGGCCGGCGAAAGTGCGAGGCGAAGATCGTGTGCGTGATTTCGTGCGGCAGCACCGAGTCGACGATCCGCTCGGGCGTGCCTTGTATCTGCATCTGCCAGTTGAAAACTTCGCCGTGGTCGAACACGAAGCTCGTCGCGCCGCCAGCGCCCAGGTGCGGGCCGACCTGCAGGGTGATCGGGCAGGGAGACGCCCAGCGCGGCAGTTCCTCGCCGAGCCAGCGGATCGCCAGCTCGCGGCGGAACTTCTCGGCCGACTCACCGACGTGGCGGGCAAAATCCTCGGACGGGGCACGCACCACGAAGTTCGGCGTGCGGTGCGAGGCTCCTAACAACGTGACAGCCAGCGCCGCGATCGCGACGCGAAGTACACGAGCATCCATGCTCCGCGAGACCTCTTGCGCTTGTGGTGGGCAGCCTGCTTCCGTGCGGGCTGAGGCAATTCGGTGGTCGCCGCCATGCAATCCACGAGCCAGAGTGCCTGCTAGCGCGCCATTTCCGAGGCGCGGCGAGCGACAATCAACTGCGGGACTTGAGCATCGGTGCGTCGGGCCAAGTTGCCGGTGGGTGGGTCAGGACAACGTCGGGCAGTTGCCCCCTGGTAAGGTTTGCAAAATCTACCACGCGTGCTACCCGCTCCAAAGGGCGGTTTTGCTAGCACCGCGGACGATCTTTGACCAGCGGACGGGCGCTACCACGGGTTGTCTGTCCCACGCATCACACGGATGGTGCGGTTGCAATTCACAGTGAAGAAAGGTCATGAGCTCACAATTCAACTCCTGTATCCGTGGCATCCGCGGTCGATGTTTTAGGTCTCCCTCTCATCCGTGGTAAAACTGCCAGCATGTCGCTCTTTGAAGCCAGTGAACAACAGAATCTCCGCGCCGCCCAACCGTTGGCCGCGCGGATGCGGCCACGCTCTTTGGACGAGTTCGTCGGGCAACAGCAGTTTCTGGGAGAAGGCAAATTGCTGCGCCGGTTGCTGGCCGCCGACCGGCTCGGCTCGGTGATCTTTTATGGTCCGCCTGGAACCGGCAAAACCACGCTGGCTCAACTCCTGGCCAGCGAAAGCCGCAGCCGGTTCCGCCAGCTTTCGGCCGTGACCAGTGGCGTCAAAGAGCTGCGCGAAGTGCTGGCCGAAGCCCGCGATCATCTGGCGGCGACCGGCGAGCGGACGCTGTTGTTCATTGATGAGATCCACCGCTTCAATCGAGCGCAGCAAGATGCTCTGCTGCCCGACGTCGAAGAAGGGATCGTGATCCTCGTAGGCGCGACGACGCAGAACCCGTTCTTCGCGCTGACCAGCGCGCTGGTCAGCCGCAGCCGGGTGTTTCAGTTTGAGCCGCTGTCGGAAGCCGAGATCGCCCTGCTCTTGCGCCGCGCGGCCGCCGATCGAGATCTCGGCCTGGGGCGCTACGACGTGCAACTCGACGACGAGGCAGTCGAGTTTCTCGCCCAGGTCAGCGATGGCGATGCGCGGCGGGCGTTGTCGGCCCTGGAGATCGGCGTGCTTTCGAGCGGCGCGCGGCCGGTTCGTTTCACGCGGCAGTTGGCCGAAGAGTCGGTCCAAAAGAAGGCCGTCGAGTACGACCGCACTGGCGATGCCCACTACGACGCGGCCAGCGCCTTGATCAAGAGCATCCGCGGCAGCGATCCCGACGCCGGGTTGTATTGGCTTGCCCGCATGCTCGAGGCGGGCGAGGAAGTGCGGTTTCTGGCTCGGCGGCTGGTGATTCTGGCCAGCGAAGACATCGGCAATGCCGATCCGCACGCGCTGCCCCTGGCCGTGGCGGCGATGCAGGCATGCGAATTCGTCGGCCTCCCCGAGTGCCAGTTGACGCTGGCCCAGGCGGTCACCTATCTGGCCTGCGCGCCCAAGTCGAACGCGGCGACGATCGGCATCGGCGAAGCGCGGGCCGATGTAACCAGTGGCCGCCTGCTGCCAGTGCCGCGGCATTTGCGCGACTCGCACTACGCCGGCGCCAAGCGGCTCGAACAAGGGCAAGACTACGAGTACGCGCACGACGCCCCCGACGCCATCGCGGCCCAAGACTACCTGGGCGTGGAGCGCGAATATTATCGCCCGGCGCCGCGGGGTTTCGAGCGCGAGCTGGCCGAGCGGCTGGTGAAGATTCGCGCAACGCTGCGGGGCAATTCGCGCGAATCAACCGATAAGTAGTGTGGCTGGCCGAAGATGGTCTGGCGATTCGTCTTGTGGGCTGCTGGCGGCCGCTCCATAATCGGGCCGCTTTCTGGCTGTTCGGGGTTGGTCCATTTGTTCCGCAGGCCGCAGAGACCGCGCCATGACCGCGACCGTATCGCCGGAACCGAGTGCAGCCGGTGCGCCTAAACGCGGCACGCGCAAGGAGGTGTGGGCCTGGGCGATGTACGACTGGGCCAGCAGTGCCTGGTCGACGCTACAGATCACCATTGTGGTCTACTACATCCGAACGATTGTGCTGCCGGGTGAGGTGGGCACGTACGTCTATGGCTTTGGCATCGGCATTTCGATGTTTCTGGCCGCGGTGGCTTCGCCGATCATCGGCGCTTTGGCCGATGCCCGCGCGAACAAGCGAACCTGGCTGATCGGCACGACAATCCTGGGAGCGGGTTGCGCGGCGGGTATGGCGATCGTGCCGCTGAACCAGGGCTGGCTCGTGGGCGTGCTGTTCTTTGGCGCCTGCCTGGGTTTTGAGTTGTGCTGGGGAATCTACAACGGATTCTTGCCCGAAATCGCCGACGACAGTTCGATGAATCGCGTCTCGGCATTGGGCTTTGGCCTGGGATACGTCGGTGGCGGATTAGCGCTTGCCATCGTGATTCTCTTGCTCAAGCAAGGGCATCTCTTGGGTTTGCCGAACTCCAACGACGATCCAACCATCCATCTGCGCATTGGCCTGTTGATTACCGGCGCCTGGTGGGGCCTGTTCTCCATCCCGACGTTTTTGATGCTGCGCGATAAAGGGACCGCGAAGGCGGCGGCCTTACCAGTCGCTCAGCAAGCCAAGGCCGCGATCGAGCAAGTCTGGACAACGATCAAGCGCGTCCGTCAATTCGGCATGTTGGCGTTATTCCTGATCGGTTTCTTGTTCTACAACGATGGGATGCAGACGGTCATCACGCAGGCGTCGGTATTCGCCGAGCACGAACTGAAGATGTCCGTCGGCGACCTCACCTCGATGATCCTCATGGTCCAGTTCGTCTCCTTGCCAGGCGCGCTGTTGGTCGGCAAACTCTCAGATTGGATTGGCGCCAAGACCACACTACATATCATGCTGGCGATTTGGGTGGGCCTACTGATTACCGCGTTTTTCGTAACCACTAAGACTCAATTCTGGTGCATGGCCGTCGTGCTGGCCTTGGTAATGGGGGGTGGGCAGTCGGTTAGCCGGGCGATCATGGGTTTCATGACACCAGAAAAGCATGCCGCCGAGTTCATGGGATTCTTCAACCTCTCGGGCCGCGCTGCCAGCATGCTCGGGCCCATGCTCTTTTCCACCACTTTGAACGTGACCGGCAGCGCGCATATCGCAATCCTCAGCTTGCTGGTCTTCTTCATCATCGGCTGGGCGCTGGTGTTGCCGGTCAATATCGCCCGCGGCAAGGCCCAAGCCGGCAAGGCATGATGGTCTCGTCGCCCGGCGCGCGCGGCGGTAAACTGGCACTTAGTGGGTGCGACGCCAGCACCCAACCGCGATCCCTTGGGAGTTTCCGCACATGCTGGGCGCTTCGCTGAACGTTGCCGATTACGTCACCCGCTTGCAGGCCGAGCTGGCCCGCGTCGATCAGGACGAAATCCGCCAGATGGCCGACCTCGTCTACGAGGCCTGGGAGAACGACAAGTTCGTTTACATCTTCGGCAATGGCGGCTCGGGCACGACGGCCACGCACATGAGCGAGGATCTCGGCAAGAGCTCCCTGCGAGAGAAGGACTTGCACGACGAAACCAAGAAGCGGCTCAAGGTCATGAGCCTGACCGATAACCTCGGCTGGATCATGGCCGTCGGCAACGACCTGGCCTATGACCAGATCTTCGTGCAACAATTGATGAACTACGGCCGCGAAGGGGACTTGGTGCTGGCCATCAGCGGTTCGGGCAACAGCCCCAACGTGCTCAACGCCGTCGACTGGGCCAATCGCCACGGGCTCAAGACCTTCGGCCTGACCGGCTACAGCGGCGGCAAGCTACGCACCATGGCGCACGCCGGGCTGCATGTGCCGCTCAACGACATGGGCATGGTCGAGAGCATCCACTTGTGCCTGTTCCACTGGGTGCTCAACGACGTCTTCGCGCGGATCAATCACGAAGGGCGGTATGCCCAGAACGGGGAGCCGGCGCGAGCCTAGCGGCGGCCACATCTAGCCCCGCTGATTGGCCTTCGACAGCATTCTGCTTTGTTCGGCCGCTTCGCGAAGCACCAGATCGATCGCCGCGATCCTGGTCCGCGCGAGTTGTTGTGCCGCGGCAGCGTCGGCAGAACTTGCTTGAGTTGGCTCTGCAATCGCCGCGGCCGTGTGTGCCGAGGCCGCGGCGCTGCTGTTCACCGCACTGCCGATGCCCGGACTACTCGAGGGGGTGCTGCTCGTCACGGTGGCGCGCGAGGCCATCGCCAACGCTGCCGTTTCGTCGAAGCCGTACAGCGCGAAGCTCACATCGTCGGCAGTCAATTGCGACATGTCGCTACGCGCCGCCAGCGGACCGTTGTTGGTGAGGTAATACAACAGGGCGAGGCTCTCGCCCTGCCCGGCGAAAGCGCGCACGTTGTTGAAGCCGCCGGTCCAGTAGGCGAAATCGTCGCCGCTGAACTGCGTAATGCCAGGACGTGCCGCGAACAAGCTCGATCCGGCGCCGCCGTAAAGGTACGCGTCGTCCTGACCGCCGCCGCCAGCGGCGCGCACGAGGGAGAAGCCCCGCGCCGTATTGTCGAAGCCTGCGCCGCGCAGTTGCACGGTGTCGGGCCGCGCGCTAAGCGTGTCGTTGCCCGCCGAGCCATACAGATAGGCGACGTTGTTCGTTCCTCCGGCGAAGGCCACCACCCGGCTGAAACCGACGGCCTGCCGGAAGTAGCCGTCGGCGGTTAACTCGGCGCGGTCACTCCAAGCGCTGAACGTGTCGCCGGTCGCGGCCCCATAAAACGAGGCCTGATCTTGTCCGCCCGACGATGCCGCAATCACGCGTGCGAAGCCCGTGGCGGTGATATCGAAGCCCGCCCCGGTCAGTCGGGCGCTATCCGAGCGCATTTCGAGCAGGTCGTTGCCGGCCGAGTCAAAGAGCTGCGCGAGATTCTGTCCTGCGCCGGCAACGACTTGCACACGGCCGAAACCAGTCGCGAGGTTGTCGAAGCCGGCGCCGCTCAACCGTGTCGATGTCGGCGTGGCGACGAGCGCGTCGTCGCCTGCGCCATCGTAGAGCAGGGCGCGATCGCCGGCCCCGCCGCGCGAGGCGACTTCGATCGCCGCCACTTCGGCGGCGGCAAAGCGGTATCCGGTCCCCACCAGTTCGACCGAACCGGCACGCAGCGTGGCGACGTTGTTCGCCCCGCTCGACGTGAACGTGACGCGATCAGCGCCCCCCCGACCGACAAAGCGAATGTCGGTCACGGCGGCCGCGTCGAAGTCGTAGCTCACGCCGTCGATCGTCAACTCGTGCCGGCTGCCGGCAACGGCCGAGAACGTGTCGTCGCCCGCGGTGCCATAGACCGTCAGCGAGCTTCCCGAACGCACGAGCAAGTTCGTCAAACGGAAATCGACGTCGGCACTGCTCCCCTTTACGTGCAGCACCAGCGACTGGCCGGCCGAAACCAACACATCGAGCCGCTGCCCCCCTGCCGACGCGGCGCTCGTGCCCAACAGCCGGCCGGCAGAGTCGTACAACTCGAACGAAAGGCCAGCCGCGGCGCCGCCAGGCAGCGCTTCGATCGTGAAGATGCCGTCGCGGGCCGCACTGAATTCAAACGTATCGTTCCCCGTGCCCACCGCCTGATCGACGATCGTGGCAAACTCCACGGTCCCCCAGTCGACAAGGGGCGCCGCCAGCGCGGCATTGAGTTGGTAATGGCCGATCGAGCCGGCGGTCCCGAGGTCGAACGTGTAGTCCTGGCCGGCGACGACGTCGAACGTGAACACCAAACCACTGGCGTCGACCGTGCCGCCTCCCCCCTCGAGAGCCCAAGTGGGGCGTAGTGCATCGGCCGTGTCGAGCGTGATCGAGAGCTTGCCGGAACGAGCTGCCGTGAAGCTGAAGTAGTCGCGATCGGCTAGGCGGGCCATCAGGTCGTCGACCGAGAAGCTATCGACGACCATCCCCAGGGCGCGGGCAGCCGCAGCCGAGCCGTTCTGGTTGACCGGCATCAAAGTGTCGATCGCGCGATCGACGTTCAACCGCGCGTAGGTGGCGCCGGTCACTGGATCGAACACGGTGTCGGCCGTGTTGCGCATCAGGTTGTAGATTTCGCTCTGGCCGACATTCTGGCCGAGAAAGGCGTAGGCCTCGCGCACCAGCACGGCCGCGCCGGCCACATAGGGTGTCGCCATGCTCGTGCCCGACAGCGCGGCGAAGTCGTCGTTGATGCCGTTGCGGTTGCCGATGTAGTCGGGGACGGTGCTGGTCACCCGCCGCCCGGGCGCCGCCAAAACGCGATCGCTGCGCTGGCTGAAGTAGCTCAACTGCCCGTCGGCGTCGGTGCTCGCAACCGGCACCACATATTGGCTGACGGCCGGATAGCTCACGCCCTGCGCGTTAAAGCTCGTGAACGCGTTGCCAGCGGCTACGGCGACGAAGATGCCATCGGCGGCCAATTGAGCGAGCTCTTCTTCGAGCGTCGCCCAAGCCGGGAGCGACGCGGCATTCCAGTTCGAGCCGATCGAGATGTTAACCGTGGTGATCGGGTTGGCGAACGAGGCGTGGTGTTCGTGTACCCAGCTCAGCGCCTGTTCGATCCAGGCGAAGGTGCCTCCACCGTTGTCGTCGAAGACGCGCAGGCTGACGAGATCGACATCGGGCGCGGCGCCCGTATAGCGCGCATCGCTCGAGCCGATGATGCCCGCCACGTGCGTGCCGTGCCCGCCGGCCAGGCCGTCGTCGAACGGGTCGGCATCGTTCTCGGCAAAGTCCCAGCCGCCGACAATGCGGTAACCGGTGCCAAATCCACCACCGAGCGCCGCGGTGTCCCAGGCGACGCCGGTGTCGATCACAGCGACCGTCTGCCCGGCGCCGGTAAAGCCATATTCGTTGCGCACGCCCGCCAGCGCCGCTGAACCAACCGATTGTCCGCCAGTGGCCGCGGCTTGCAACTGCGGGTCGGCGATGGCCGGATCGGTCGCCAGATCGACCAGCGACTGCGGGTCGAGCCAAAAGTCGTACGCCGGCGTGGTCGACATGACCAGCCGCGACTCGAACGATTCGAGGCGCAACGCGCGGCGGCGCTTTGGCAGCGGCTTGCCCATCGCGAAACGGGTCCCTCGTTGCGTGCGGCAACCACCCGACGACGGACGAACGATCGCGCGACAGGCGCGCAGCACGAGCGGTCGCCGGTGATTGCCGGATTGCGAAGAGAATCATCAGTGGCCCAGCGACATAACGACGCCGAACCCAGGGCCGACGAGGGGGGGCGGCCGCCAACTAACGAATCAATGCGAACTGCAAACGGATAAGTACTAGTGAAAAGCCCGGCGGCCTGCCCGGGGGCCGACTGCCGGTCGAAAAACTATAGGTCAGGCAACGTGAGGAAAAATGGCCGCGGCAGGGCGATTTTTCGCCAGTTGCGGCAGCGGTTTTGCCGACTGTGCGGCCGCGGAATTGCTCCGGCCAGCATCATCCGCGAAACGCGTTGTCGCGCCCTCGCCGCGCGAGACAGCTTTGGGGAGAATGTCGCGCAATGCCAAACGTGCCGCACCGCGAGGTCATCCCATGCCGATCGAAGTTGCCTCGAGCGACGACCATTTCTCCGAGCCGTCCGATCTCGGCACCGCCGTGCTCGGGGAGTCGCGGCGCACGTTTGCCGGCGCGTTGGCCAAGATCGAGCACTGCCTGGCGCAACTGAGCGACGACGATCTCGGGTGGCGCCCCCATTCCACGCACAACAGCATTCAGAACATCGTGCTGCATTTGTGCGGCAACGTGCGGCAGTGGATTCTTCACGGCATCGGCGGAGCGGCCGACGTGCGCGAGCGGCCGCTTGAATTCTCGGACCAGGCACCGCGGCCCAAAGCCGAGCTAGTCTCGCAACTCCGCGCGACGGTTGCTGCAGCAGACGCCGTGTTGGCGGCGTTTCCGGCCGAGCGGTTGTTGGAGCGCTGCCGGATCCAGGGCTTTGAAACCACGCGCCTGGCCGCCGTCTTCGAGACGACGAGCCATTTCGTCGGACACACGCACCAGATCGTCTACATCACGCGTATGCGACTAGGGGACCGGTACGAATTTCAATTCGTGCCGCGGGGCAAAGAGCAAGGTGGGCAATAACTGCCTAGGACGCCTTGGTACACCGTCGCCGGACGCTGCAGAAATCGGCCGAAGTCCCCTACAGCCGCATGGCCGTAAAACCGCCGTCGACGTAGTAGGCCGCGCCGGTGATGAAACTCCCCGCCACGCGCGAGACCAGCAATAGCGCCGCGCCGACAAGTTCGTCGGGTTCGCCGAAGCGGGCCAGCGGTGTTTGGGCCATGATCCGGGCCGTACGTTCGGCGTCGAGAATCTTGCGGTTCTGCTCGGCGGGAAAGAAGCCAGGGCAGAGCGCGTTGACGCGCACCCGCTGCGGCGCCAACTCGCGGGCGACATTCTGCGTCAGGCTGACGACCGCCGCCTTCGAGGCCGAGTAGGCAAAAACCTTCGACAGCGGCAAATGAGCTGTCACGCTGGCGATGTTGAGGATCGAGCCCCCCGTGGGCTGCTCGGCGAAGTGCTTGCCGAACACCTGGCAACCCCAGTGCACCGCCTTGAGGTTGCTGTCGAAGATGCGTTCCCACTCGTCGTCGTTGGCTTCGAAGTAGCTCGACGCCGAGTTGACGCCCGCCCCGTTGATCAAGATGTCGACCCGGCCAAACCGCTCGATCGCGGCTGGCAACAGCGCCTCGATCGAATCGCGGCGCATGACGTCGACCGGCAAGAACGCCCCGCTGCCGCCGGCAGCTTCGATCGCGGCGACGCAGGCCGCACCCCGATCTGCTCCACGCCCGGCCACGACGACCGCCGCGCCGGCTTGCGCCAAGCCGCGGGCGAGCGCTCCGCCGAGCACGCCCGTGCCACCGACGACGACGGCGACCTGGCCGGTCAGGCCAAACAGATTGTTCAAGTAGTCGGCGGCAGACATGCGTACTCGCTCGCTGGGCTGTGAACAAAGCGCGGCATCAGTCGCGCGGTGGGCGCCGCAAGTCAATCCACTCGGTGTGGAACACGCCCGCCTTGTCGATGCGGCGATATGTGTGTGCGCCGAAGTAATCGCGTTGCGCTTGCAACAAGTTGGCCGGCAAGCGCGCCTGGCGATAACCGTCGAAGTAAGCGATTGCCGCGGCAAACGCCGGAATCGGAATGCCAAACTGCACGGCCGTGGTCACCACATGCCGCCAGGCGGGCTGGGCCGCTTCGATGGCCTCGCGGAAATACGGCGCCAGCAGTAGGTTCTCGAGCTGGGGGTCGGCGTCGAAAGCCTCTTTGATGCGATCGAGAAATTGCGCGCGAATGATGCAGCCGCCGCGCCACAACAGCGCGATATTGCCGAAATTCAGCGGCCAATGGTGTTCGGCGGCCGCCGCCTGCAACTGGAAGAAGCCCTGCGCATAGCTGACGATTTTCGAGGCATACAGGGCGTGCCGCACCTCGGCGATGAAGGCCGATTGATCGCCGGTGTATTGCCCGCTGGGGCCCTGCAGAATCTTGCTCGCGCGGACCCGCTGTTCCTTGAACGCCGAGAGAAAGCGGGCGTAGACGGCCTCGGTGATCAACGTCGTCGGCACACCCAAATCGAGCGCCAATTGGCTCATCCACTTGCCGGTTCCCTTGTTGCCGGCCTCGTCGAGGATGTAGTCGACGAGTGAGCCCCCCGTCTCGTTATCCTTGACGCTGAAGATGTCGCGGGTGATCTCGATCAAGTAGCTGTTCAGCTCGCCGCGGTTCCAGTCGTCGAAGACCCCGTAGAGCTCATCGTTCGACAGGCCCAGCGACTTGTGCAACAGCGCGTACGACTCGCAGATCAACTGCATGTCGCCATACTCGATGCCGTTGTGGACCATCTTGACGTAGTGGCCCGCCCCATCGGGACCGATCCACTCGCAACAGGGGATGTCGTGATTCGGGCCGACCTTGGCGGCGATCGCCTGAAAGATCGGTTTCACCAGCGGCCAAGCGGCCGCGCTGCCGCCCGGCATGATGCTGGGCCCCAGCAGCGCGCCTTCTTCGCCGCCGGAAACCCCCGTGCCGACGTACAGCAACCCCTTGGCCTCCACCTCACGCGTGCGGCGCTGCGTATCGGCGAAGTGCGTGTTGCCGCCGTCGATCAGCACGTCGCCGGGGGACAACAACGGCAACAGGTGGTCGATCAACTCGTCGACCGCCGGACCGGCCTTGACCATCATCATCACTTTGCGTGGGCGGGCCAGGCCGGCGACCAACTCTTCGAGCGAGTGGCAGCCGACGATCTGCTTTCCCTTGGCGCGGCCGGTGACGAAGTCGTCGACCTTGCTCGTGGTGCGATTGAAGACAGCCACGCGAAAACCTCGGCTCTCCATGTTGAGCACGAGGTTCTCGCCCATCACGGCCAGGCCGATCAGGCCGATATCAGCAAGTTCTGGCATGGTATTGCTTCACTGAAATGCATTGTTTACGGCCGAGCGCTCGGGCGTCCCCAGGCTGCTGGTCGTCCTGTGCCGTGGGAATCCCATTACTGCGAACTTCCGCCAGCGGTTACTTCTCCACGACGGGCCATGGCGGCCGCTCTGGCAGCCGCTTGTCGAATTCGGTCAACAACTGCTGTTGATAGTCCCCCGCGAACGTGCCGGCGAAAAAGCGATCGAGCCCCTCGTCGTATAGCCGTCGCCAGCTTTCGTCTTCGCTCCCCGGGTTGATCGGGAAGAACAAAGCCTGGTTGGCGCGGGCCGCCTGATAGTCGCCCGGCGCGTCGCCGATCATCAACGCGTGCCCCGGTTCGTATTGCGCGGCCGCGACGAGCGTCTCTTTCTTGGTGCCAATCTCCTGGCCGCAGATGGCGCGGGTGTATTTGGCGATGCCGTGCTCTTGCCATTCCCGCTCGAGGGCCTCGTTGGGAGTGGCCGAAACCACGAGCACGTCGGCCCGACCCTGCAGCTTTTCGAGACACCGTTCCACGTACGGGAACGGCGGCACGCCATGAACCATGTCGGCGATCGACTCGTTGACCGCCTCGGACCAGGCCAGGGCCTGCCGCAAATCGGCGTCTCCCGTGGTTTCGACGGCGCGCTTGAGCGCGGGATTGGCGAGTTTGGTTTCGCGGCCAACCCATTCGACCAGCCCTGTCGGCACGCGGATCTCAGTCTGGCGAGCGCGCACCTCGGGGCGACGCCGCAGCCAGTCGAGCGCTTCGATCAAGGCCGGAAAGCGGTTGATCCCCCGGCTCTTCGAATACAAGTTGACGAACTCGGCCGCCTCGCGAGCGTACTTGCTGACCGCCTGCAGGTGATAGTGCTTGATGATGTTGGGGATGAAGCACTCTTTGTGCTTGATCTCCATCGTGTCGAAGGCGCAGCCGTCCGAATCGATGCCGACGAGAAACGGGTGCTGGGGCTGGAAGCTGAAACTCATTTGCGGTCCGCTTGCGGCACGTACTTCGGAAGCTTCTGTGGGGCGTAAATCGGTTCAAATCGGGTGAGCCGTTGCCGACCGCTGACAAGCGGCAGCGAAACCATGTCTTCGCCCAAGAGCGGTCCGGCATAGCGGACAAAGTCGTCGGTGACGTCGGCGCCGTCGGCCGTGATCCACGCCGGTGGAAACGCCCGCTCGCTGTTGGCCACCTCCACCAGCGGCACCTTGTCGTATCGCACTCCGTAAATGTCCCCCGGCTGGCGCAAGATCGTCGCCATCCAGCCCCCTTCGCCGGCCGCGGCCAGTTCGGCTGCCTTCTGCCCGCTGCGATAGGCTTCTTCGAGGTCGACCGTCGAGGCGTAGGCCATTGAGTGACGCTGATCGGTTCCCGGCACTTGTCCGCGCGCTGCTCCCTTGGCGGCCAAGCCGACCTGGTTGAGGTAATTGACGACGGTCTGGGCGACGGTCGTCTGGCTCGAGCTGTACATGGTGTGACCGAACGAGTCTTTGACGCGGCCGACGTCGCCGACGTCGAAGCCCTCGCTGATGACCACGATCGCTCGGCCGTGACGGCGCAACGTGTCGTTCACTTGAGCCGCCAACTGCTCCAGCGGCAACTTGCGCTCGGCCAGATAGATCAGCAGGGGCATCTCGCGCGCTGGGTCCGCCAGTCGGGCGGCCGCCGGGATGAAGCCGATTTGTCGCCCCATGGCTTGCAGCACCAGCACGGGATCGGCCGGTGAAGAGCCAGCGTTTTCCTCGTTGGCGTTCTGCACCAGGTGCATCCAGTACTTGGCGACCGATCCATAGCCCGGCGTGTGGTCGATCAGTCGGAACTCGCTGTCGCCGACGTCGTTGTCGATCGTCTTGGGGACGCCGACGGCTATCAAATCGAGCCCGCGCTGCCGCGCCAGTTCGGCGATGCGGTGGGCCGTATCCATCGAGTCGTTGCCCCCGATGTAGAGAAAGTAACCGACGTCGTGCGCGCGGAAGACTTCGATCACTCGTTCGAAATCTTCGCTCTGGGCCGGCTTGAGCTTGTAGCGGCAGGTACCGATGGCGCCGGCCGCCGGCGTCACGCGCAACAAGGCCACTTCTTCGGGTTTTTGGGCGGAGAGATCGAGCAGTTCTTCCTTGAGTACCCCCTCGATCCCATGCCGTGCGCCGAAAACGCGGCCGATGGCCGACAGATGGCGGGCCGCCTCGACAATGCCGCGCAAACTGTTGTTGATGACCGGGCTTGGGCCGCCGCTTTGAGCGACCACCAGATTGCGAGGCATCGGACTCACGCGGCGAGGAACAATGGTGCGAAGGTGATAGCAGCAGCCGGCTTACGACTTCGACGGCAGGCAAGCGTCGATTGTACCGCCGCCGACTGGCGCCAGCAACGCACCGCGCAGGCGCGCGACTGGCGGTTAGTTCACCGAGGCGAGGGGCGCGCTGGCCTGGGCTCGCAGCGGCGCGGAGCTCGGCTGGCGATCGATGAACTCCTGGAACCACAGCTCGGTGATGATCCAGCGGTAGATATTGCTCGACAGATCGACCTGGCCCGACAGATGCCTGGCCACGGCCGCATCGATCTGCTGCGGCGCGAAGATGCCGCGCTGCCGGCACGCTGCCGAGTGCAAGACCGGGTAGATCGTCAGATCGGGGCGCTCGCGGAACCAGCGCGCGATCGGGGTGGGGAATCCAAGCTTGGCGCGGGTGTCGAGAATCCGCGCTGGAACTTCCCGTCGCACCGCTTCGCGGAGCACGAGCTTCCCCAAACCATCCTGGTACTTAAACGAGCCGGGTATGCGCAGGCAGAACTCGATCAAACGGTGATCCAAAAACGGCAATCGCGACTCGATCGAGTGCGCCATCGAGATGGCGTCGCCGTAGTGCAGCAAATCGACGAGCCCTCCTTCCATCTGGCGGACCAGCGAAGCGTTCAAGCGATCGGCCGGATGCAAAATGCGACGTTCTGATTCGGGGCGCTCGCTCCCCTTGCGCAAGGGGCCGACGTATACCCCTTCGTCGCCGCGCACCGTGCGGAACGCGCTCCCCAAGAATGGCGGATTGGCCTCGCGGGCAGCCATCAACAGCGCGTTCACGCTGCCGACCGCGCGCGACGCCCAACGCAATTCCTTGCACATCTGGCGGAGATGGCCACGCCGCAATTGCTCGCGGCAGCTCTCGTAGAAATTGGCTTTATAGCCCGCCAGCAACTCATCGGCTCCTTGGCCCTCGAGCAGCACGGTCACATGGCGGCGGGCGACGCGCATGATGTTCCACAGCGGAAAGACCGCATGCGAATGCGTCGGCGACTCGAGATGCCGCACGACCTGCCGGAGCGTCGAAAGAAAATCCCCTTGCGTGGCCGAAATCAGATTCGGCCGCATGTTGAGCTCCTCGGCCAACTGCCGGCCGGCACTCGATTCGTCGTATGACTCGCCTTGATAGGCAGCCGTAAAGGTATCGATCTCGCCGAAGAAAAATGTCCGCAGCAAACAGGCCAAAGCCGACGAGTCGAGGCCCCCCGAAAGCGTCAAGCCAACGGGCACATCGCTGCGCATCCGCAGGTGGAGCGAATCGACGAGCAATTCGTGCACGCGCTCAGCGGCGTCGGCAAAGGACACGTTGCGGAACGTGTCGAGCGGATAGTCCCAATAGCGCTCGATCTTGATCCCCCGGCGCGTGGCGGTCAGGGTATGCGCCGGCAACAACCGGCGGATGTTCTGAAAGCACGTCTGTTCGCCGCGCGCGCCGACGCTCGCCCGCAATACACGCGACAGCGACTCGAAATCGGGCTGCGCCAGGTCGGAGTCGAGCGCCAGGATGGCCTTAATCTCCGACGCGAACGACAAGCGACCGTGTTGCACGAGGTAGTTAAACGGCTTGATGCCGAAGCGGTCGCGGGCACAAAACAGCGTGTCGTGGCGTCGATCGTAAATGGCGAACGCCCACATGCCGTTCAAGCGCGGCATGACCGCCGGGCCCCAGTGCTTGTAGGCCCGCAGCAGCACTTCGGTATCGCTCGTGGTGCGAAAGTGATGCCCTAGCGCCTCGAGCTCCTCGCGCAGCTCGATGTAGTTGAAGATCTCGCCGTTGAACGTGATGACCAGGTCACCGCCATCGATCTCAAACGGCTGATTGCTCTCGGGCCGCAAGTCGAGAATCGCCAGCCGCAGATGGCCGAATCCGGCGCGGTCGCCGAACAGCCGCGTGCCGTGGGCGTCGGGCCCGCGGTAGGGCATCGTCGCCAGCATGTTCTCGAGTTCGCCCGTCGTGACCGGACGCGTCGAGTAAAGGTTGTAGATGCCAGCAATGCCGCACATACAGTTTCGTCGACGCGCTGGCCGTGCGAGGCGAGGAACCGCGGCGCGCTGGTCCGCTACAAAGCGAGACGTCTATCGTGCGCGGCGACGCGGTTCAAAAAACCAGAAGCGGAAGTGGGCTGCGCGTCCGAGGTCGATTGTAAGCAGCCGCCAATAGGCCGCCAATGGCGGCAACCTTGCAGTTCGTTAAGCCTGTTGCGCTGCCGAATTCGTTTGTTGCGCTAGCCGCTGGATCGTCGCCAGAGCCACGCCCAGCGGGGCCCGTAGTACGGCGTCGGCCGTGCGATCCTGCTCCGTGGGATCGCGGTTGACGATCACCAGCCGGGCACCGTTTTGCCGGGCCAGCCGCGGCAGCGAGGCCGCCGGTTCGACCACCAACGAAGAACCGAGCACCAGGAACAAATCGCTCTGCTGGGCGAGTTCCCAGGCTTCGGTGAGCACGTCCTCGGGAAGCGCCTGACCGAACGACACCGTGGCGCTTTTCAGCAAGCCACCACAGGCCGTGCAGACGGGCGCCTGCGCGGTTTCGCGAAATGCGGCCATTAAAGGCTCGGGAGCGAACTGTTGGGCGCACGACAAACAGACAACGCGCAGCGCGGAGCCGTGCAATTCGAGCACGCGGCGGCTCCCCGCGGCCTGATGCAGGCCGTCGATGTTCTGCGTAATGACGGCCTGCAGCCGCCCGGCCGCTTCCCACTCGGCCAGCACCTTGTGGCCCGCGTTTGGCAAGGCCGAGCCGAATTGTTCGTGTGCTTCGCATTTCTGCCGCCAGTACTCGCGGCGCGCCGTGTCGCTGGCGACAAAGTCCTGAAAGTAAACCGGCTGGTAGCGTGCCCAAACGCCACCTGGCGAACGAAAGTCGGGGATTCCGCTTTCGGTGCTCATGCCGGCACCGGTGAAGACCACCGCCCGGCGCGCGGTCATTAACCACTGCGCGATTTGGGCGGCCGTGGACTGGTCGACGGCGGTCTCATCGTTGTGCGACATCGAGTTAGCCTGGTGCGACGAGTTACTTCAGCCGGACTGGATCGCCACGGCGTATCTTGCCAGGCGAGACCACCTGAGCGTACACGCCGATATTGGCGTCGTTGCGCTCGGCAGCCGCCCGCAACACCGCGGGGTCTTTGGGCAAGTCGCCTTGGGAAACCGTAGTCATGATGCAGCGAGGACATGGTCCGATGATCGAAAGTTCGACCTCCGCACCGATTCTCAGGCTGCGACCGATCCACTCGTTTTCGACGAACCCACCTTCCGCGGGCACGGCGATCACCAGGTTAGGTCGAAAGCGTAGCACATCAAACCGACTGTCGGGGGCCGTCTTGGCCAACTCGTTCAGACTGGCCGTGGTCAACAGGTGAACGGGCGCGGCGTCGAAGAACATCCCCTCGGCAATCGGCACCTCGACCACCTGCTCGCTGGCATCTTCGGGGAACATCATTTCAATCTGGTGCCCGGCGGCCGGCGCGCTACGCAGATCGATCTCGCGCCCGAAATAGTCAGCAAGACGGTCTTCGGCACCGGCCTCGTCGCTGCTGAGCCGGGTTCCGTCGGCCAGCGTAATCGCGACCGCGGCTTCGGGCCGCGCCGGATCGGCAGCTCCGAACGTCGCCTGGCAATCGAGCAACCTCGACCACTTGCGGGGATTCTTGGCGCTCGCCACCGCACCCGTCTCACGATCAATCAACGCCAGGCGGCGATCGCCGACCAGTCCTCCGGGGCCGACGTCGACGGCGGCCAGCTCTTCACCCCCCATCGACTTAACCGGGAATCGCCAGAGGGCATCGATCGTTCCCACCAGATCGCTTGAATCTGCCATTTCACCTGCTCGCTACTGCCGTCGATCGCTGCGCAATTTGCGCGGCTTATTGTAGCCGGTCTGGCGGCGAATCGTCGCACGCGCCGCTGGCAAATGGCCATCGAGGGGAACGGTCGAACCTGTCCAGGTGCTGGCGCAACCACGAAAACTCCGTTGGCCACGGCAACTGCGAGCTGGTCAAAAGCGGGCGGCAACCCAGACGTCTAAGATTAGTCGCGCGGCAACGGATCGCGCTGGCCAAGCAAGCCAAGAGTCTTCTAGAAAAAGGAGTCGTCCATGTTCGCCAGGAATACTCCTGAACCAGCAGAATCAGCTTGGCGCCGACGCCGCTCGAGCGCGGTGGGAGCACTGCTGGCCGCCATCATCCTAGCGGCCGTCGCCGCGGCGAACGATCGCTCGACCGCGGTCCGCGCCGCGCCGCCGCGCGTGACGTTCGACGCCACCGGCCTGGCAGCCTGCCGCGACGCCACCCCGGACGACTTCACGCAAGTGCACCCGGGCTGCAAGCTCGTCGAAGCACGGTTCCAGGTTTCGGTGCGGATCGAAGAAGGGCGCGGCGACGAAGTCGCGACCGTGTCGCTGGAGTTCTCCAGCCCCGAGGGGCGTTTCCGTATCCAAAGCTACGATCCGCAAACCTGGTGGGTGAGCGATAAGCTGGGTCCGATCGAAGTCACCACACAGCATGAATCGAGCGCCGGCTCCCAGGCCGAAATCAAGGGGACGATCAAGGCCGATGCCGGCCCGGCCGAAGGCGTATTGCAGCCGAACTTGGGTCGCACGTCGAGCCAGCGCACTCAAGTCCAGGAACACTATTCGCGGCGCCCCGAGAGCCAGCGCGTGCTAGTCACCGGCACCACCGACGCCGAGCATGGTGTATTCTTTCGCTGGCGGCGCAGCGAGCAGGCAACGCTAGAAGGTCGCTTCGACTTCTCCTGCCGACTGATCGTGCCGACCGCTTGGCGCGCCGATTGGGCGGCGATCCGCTGCACGGCCGAAGCCGAAACTTCGTCGTGGTTGGGCAACAAGCGGCAGACTTGCGGCGAGACGAAGCACATCGTCGCCCTGTACTCCGCTGGCGACGCCGAGGCGCGTCTGTTGGCCGAGCAACTCGCGGAAACGGCCAGCGGCGCCGCGCACGCAAACCGTTCGACTCACGGCGGAGCCATGCGTCATACGACCTTGCGGCCGACGATCGCCGACGACGAAACCAGCTCAGCCAATTGGCTCGCCGAGCTCACTCGCTGGCTGCATCGCTAGCCGGCTCGACCGCCGTGGGCTTCGGCTCTGCCGACTGAGATTCTGGCGAATCAGAGGCTGGTGATTTCGCGCTCGCCAGCAGTTCCTTAAAGGCCGGATCGTCGGCGAGCGACTGCCAGGCGGGGTCGGCCACGACTTTTGCAGGGTCAACATTGCCGGCGTCGATTGCCGACTCGAGCAGCGCCAAGGCCCGGCGGCGGCAATGATTCTCGTCGATCTGCGGATTGCCTTTGAGGCCGGAGATCAGCGGGATGAGCTGTGCGAAAACCTGGGCCGCTTCCTCACCCGCGTCCGGAGCGACTTTTGCCATCCGCTCGGCGACGCCGGCAGCCGCGGCCGGCTCGCCCAGCGAGACCAGTGTCCGCACCAGGCCGCGCAAGTGCTGCTGCAAGCGACCGCGATACCGTGCACTTTCCGGAGTCGCGCGGCAAGCCATCTCTTGATAGCGGATTGCCTCGTCCAAGTAGACCTTGGCCTGCCGCGGTTGGCGTCGCTCCATGAGCAACTGCGATTGGGCGTCATAAACCACGGCCAGCCGGCTCCCCAGATCGGGCCGGTCGGAGTTGTTCTCGAGGAACGTTTCGCACTCAACCAGCAATTGCTCGAGCGCGTGCTGGGTTTCGCGCGCCGACGTGAAGCGATCGAGCCGCACTTGCACCGTGGCGTACAGCGCCAGAATCTCCGCCAGCGACAGGCGATTCGCGATCGGATCTGCCGACGAGGACAACATTTGCTGGTAAAGGTCTCGCGCCGCGGCGAGCACCGGTTCGGCCTCCATGCGGCAGTCCAGCGCGATCAACGAAACCGCCCGCGTCATCTGAGCATCGGCCAAGGCCCGGCGGTAACGATCCACGTCGGGATGCGCGCTGACCAGGCCCTGTCCGGCTTCGACAGCGCGACGTGCGGCCGCTTCGGCATCGTGGTAGCGGCCCAGGCCATTGAGCGTGACCGCGTGGTTGTTTTCGGTCGCCACGCGGGCGATCTGCACGGCCGGATGGTGCTGGCGATCGGCCGGCAGGCGATCAAGCAAGCTGGCCGCTTCGGCGAACCGCTGTTCGGCTTCTGGTGCGCGGCCCGACAACTCGAGTGTGCTGGCCAGGTTCGTGGCGGCCCCGGCCAGATCGAGCGTGGCTTCCGCGTCGTCGGGCATATCGCGCGCGATTGCCGCTCGACGGGCATACGCCTCCTCGGCGGCTTCGCGAGCCGCCGTGATCTTGCCGCCAGCCACGAGCGTGAGCCCCAGATTGCCGCTGCTCGCGGCCGCGCCGCGCCGTACGACCAGATCGTTTGGCGCCGTCTTCAGCAACGATTTCCAGAGCGCGAGCGCCTGCCGATGATCCTTCTCGGCGGCAGCCGCGTGCCCTTCGTATTCCTCGAGCAGCCCCAGACTGTTGTAAACGGCCGCCAGTTCGCGAATCGTGGCCGGCGACTGGCGATCAGCCGCGTCGAGCTGTTTGATCGCGGCTTCGTACGAGTCACGAGCGTCGTCGAAATTGCCGAGCAACTGATCGATGTCGCCAACCTGGCGAGCGGCTCGTCCCGCCTGACGGGCGACATTCGGATCATCAGGGTGTTCCGCGGCCAATTGCCGGCAGAAGCCTAATGCCGCGGCCAACATGTCGCGGCGCACTGGCTCGCTCGCCGAGAGCGGCCCCAAGCGGTCGGCGGCCGAGCGAGCCAAAAGCGTGTCGATGGCGTCCTGAGCCGATCGCAAATTCGCTTGCGCCAGGCGGTAGTTTTGTTCGACGCGACGATGCGCGGCCGCCAGTCGCAAGTGATAAGCGCCGGCCACGCCCAGCGTCAGCGTCGCGCCCAGCAACGCCACGGCCACCAGCGCGGCCATGGCGGGTCGCCGTCGCCGCCATTTCGCCAGCCGCTCGATCGTACCGACGGGACGCGCTTCGACCGGCTCGTTGTTCAGGAAGCGGCGCAAGTCGTTCGCCAGGGCTTCGGCGCTCGTGTAGCGGCGCTCCGGATCTTTTCGCAGGCAGACGAGACAGATCGCTTCGAGGTCGGCCGGTACATCAGGTCGCCTGTCGCGCGGCGAGGGCGCCGGCCGTGACCAGACCAGCTCGAGCGTTTCGCGGTCGCTGCTCCCCCGCAACGGCACGCAGCCGCAAAGGGCTTCGTACAGGATGACACCCAAGGCATAGATATCGGCGGCCGGGCCGATATCCCGAGCCTGGCTGGTCCCCCACACCTGTTCGGGCGCCATGTAGTGAATGGTGCCGACTTGCGAATAGCTATGACCTTCGCCGCGCGAGCTGGAAAACCTGGCGCGCAACGCATCACTGATGCGACCGCCGGCGACGCTCGAGATGTTATCGGTCTGATCGTCGAACAGCTTGGCCAGCCCGAAGTCGGTGATCTTGGGCACGCCTTCGGGAGTCAGCAGCACATTGGCCGGCTTGAGATCGCGATGCAGAATACCGCGCAGATGTGCCGAGTGAACGGCGCGTGCCAGGGTTTCGACGAGTTGCGCGGCCTCACGCGGCGAAACCCTGCCGGTGGTCGCTGGTTTGACGGGTTGCTTCGTCGCGGCCGCGACTTTGTCCGGCGTTTGTTCGGTTGGCTGGGTTTGCCGCGACCGGTGGAGCTGCTCGTGCAGGCTCCCGCCTTCGACAAACTCCAGCGACAGATACGTCAGACCTTCGTGCTCGCCGATATCGAAGATCTGCACGATGTGTGGGTGCTGTAAGCGGGCGATCGCTTCGGCTTCGATGCGAAACCGCAGCAACTCATCGGGTGACGCCGTGCGCCCCGAATGCAAGACTTTGAGCGCCACCACGCGCGCCAACGAGACGTGGCAAGCCTTGTAGACGACCCCCTGCCCGCCCCCCGCCAGCCGAGACAGAATCTCGTAGCCCGGAATCCGTGGCCAGCGATCGGCCAGCCGTTCGGCCCCCACCTGCTGCGAAACTCCGAGCCTGGTCTCCGAGCCTGAATCGGCGGTCGAGGCCGAGTGATCGGCGCGCGGCGGCTCTCCCGGTCCGCGTGCTTCGGGCGAGGTTTGAATCGTGACCGGTTTTTCGGAACCACCGAACGGAGCCGTGGCCACCGCTTTTGAGCCGATATCGTCGGCCCGCGGCCGCAGCCGCACGGTCGAAAGTTCGTCGGCCTCGTGCGCTTCGGGCTTGTCGTGGACGTCAGGCTTGGCCTTCGGCATGGCGGCGGTCCTTGAGACTCTCGAAAACTCGGGGGGGAGGGACAAGCCAGGGGGCGCGGGCACCCCTCCCAAATATGATACGCCAGCCAGCGGGCGATCTGACACACCGCCGCCCAAACCCGGGCGGTCCGCAGCCAGGCCTCACCACGTCGTGCCCCGGTCACCAGGGCTTACGATTTAGTTGCAATGGGCACGGCAGCCCCCGACAATCAGCCTTGGATCGCCGGCACGCCCCCTTTCTCGGAAAGGGATCGGAACAGCGCGCCGATACTAGGGCCAGATAAGCGATCGCGCGGAAGCATGAAGTTCCAATTGGGTGAAGTCCTGGTAACGCCACGCGCCTCGCAGGTGCTGGCGGCCAACTCCCAGTCGCTCGACGAGCTGCTGGCCAGGCACCAGTCTGGCGATTGGGGGGACGTTTCGGCCGCCGAGCGGCGGCTGAACGACGAGGGAGTCGTCAAGCGATTCAACCTCGTGTCGAACTACCGCACCCCCGGCGGCGAGCGCGTGATGGTCATCACCCGAGCGGACCGGGAGAGCACTTTCGTGCACCTGGCCCCCGATTCGCGCCCTCCTTTGCCAGCCGACACGTCGCTAGCCAAGCAGACGCAGCTTTGACGACGCCCCTGGGCGCCTAGTTCCACGCTGCGACCAGCCATTCGACACCCACTAGATTCAATCGCAGTTCGCCCCACCCGAGAGGACGATGCTCGACAAACCGGAATTCCGCCCCCAACAGGTCGACGCAAGTGTGTACATAGCCCCCTCGGCAATCGTCGCGGGAGACGTCAGCTTGGCTGCCGAGTCCAGCGTCTGGTTCGGCGCCGTGCTACGCGGCGATTGCGAGGCCATCCGCGTCGGCCCGCGAACGAACATTCAAGACAATGCCGTGCTGCACGCCGACTACGGCTTCCCTTGCACCTTGGGGGCGGGGGTCACCGTAGGTCACGGAGCGATCGTGCACGGAGCCACGGTTGGCGACAACGTCGTCATCGGCATGAAAGCTGTTGTGCAGAACGGCGCCCGCATCGGTGAAAACTCGCTCATCGCCGTGGGGGCCGTCGTCCCCGAGGGAGCCGATATTCCCCCCGGCTCGCTGGTCATGGGTCTGCCCGGTAAAATCAAACGCGTGCTCGAACCGCACGAGATCGACCGCAACCGTCTGGGCGCCGATCACTACGTGGAGAACGCCCGGCGCTTTGCAGCCACGACCGGCCAGTCGCTTCGTGGCACGGCGCGGCAGCCAGAATCGATCGACCGAAACAACTAACCTGCAACACCCAGGAGGTGCCCCGATGTCTGTCGAAGTGCGTGAAGAGGCGGGCGGCAAAGTGCTCACCGTCAAGCTCAGCGGCAAGCTCGAGAAGCAGGACTACGAGCACTTTACGCCGGTCGTCGAACGGGCAGTCAAACAGCACGGCCCGGTTCGCATGCTCGTCGAGTTGGCCGACTTCCACGGCTGGACGCTCGGCGCGCTGTGGGAAGATATGAAATTCGACTGGAAGCATTTCGCCGATATCGAGCGGCTGGCGCTGGTCGGCGACTCGAAGTGGGAAGAAGGAATGGCTGCTTTCTGCAAGCCGTTTACGAAGGCCAAGATCCAGTACTTCGATCTGACCAAGGAAGGCGAAGCGCAAAAGTGGATCAACGAGGGAGTCGCGTAGCGCGGGGCGCGTTAGCTAGCCGAACAGCGACCGCCGAGTACGTAAGCAGCCTCGGCGGCAAGGCTATCCTAGGTGCTCGGACTTTCGGCCTTACGTCGCCGAGTCCGAACTCTTAGGGTTTGATTCGAGCACTAGCCGGCGCGGCGGTGCTCGGCAGCGGTTTCGTCGTCGGATCCGCTGCCGTCGACGCCTTCGCCTGCTTCGCTCGTCGCTACGGCGCTACGGTGTCCTGGGAAGAACAGCTCCATCGCCGTCAGCAGGCGGTCGTGTATCGGCTCGTCCTGATGCTGATGGTGGAGGCGGTCGACCAGGTGCCCGACAAGGTACTGACCCTCGGGCCAGCGGACCGACACAATCTCGCCCACGTCGGCCAGCAATTGATAGATCCGCGCACGGGTGAGGCCAAGGTTGCGGGCCGTTTGCCGCACGCTCGAACCGTCGCCCACGATCCCCAGCCGCTCTTCGACGAGATGAGCGATTGGCTCGCCCGCGTCGATGCGCACTTGCGCCACCAGCGGCAGCACGACGTGCTCGAACAGCTCGTTGGAACTAGGCAATTCGGGGCGGTCGAGCATGGCCAGGAGCCATTCTTCGATCGCATTGGCGACGCGCGGGACGATCCGCACCGAGAGATGGCCTGGCGGACCGAGCCGGGACAGCACCTGGTACAGCTCGTGAAACACCTCGAGCACGGCGGCGACACGCTTTTCGCCGTGCGTCTTGAGAGCGCGGATCTCGGACAAGGTCAGATGCGAATAAGTCGATAGCGGTGTGTGCCACAGCACGCGAGGAAGCCGCTCCAGCGACGGAGCGAAGCGGCCGAGCGTTTCCTGACCCAGGCCATACCGCTCGACCGTCTGGCACCACAAGCTCCAGAGGGCTTCGGATACTGCTACCGCATTGAAGCTGCCATTCGGCTCGACCGGACATGTCTCCTCAACCGGGCGCTGGGCTATCACCGGCGCGGCAGGTGCGTCCTGCTCGCCAGGACTCGGATCGAGGGCCACGCGGTCGAGCAAATCGAGCAGCGATTGAATCTTCTTCTCGCCGACACCGGGCGTCGCGAGCAGATCTTCGAACGGGGTCGCGAGCAGGTCGTGAACCGTGCGCCCCATAAAGGCCAGCGGCAGCCGCCGATCTTTGGGCAACGCCCAAAAGGCCAACGGCTTCTCCAAGCGGGAGGCGAAGCGTTCGTCGCGCAACTGATCGCGCAGCTCGCCAAACCGTGAATTGAGACGAAACTCCGCGATGGACGACGTTCGATTTAACTGCATTGCTGTCCTCCCTGAATCAGCGGCCGTATTCATTACGGCCTGCGGACCCGGCACCTTGGCAGCCGATCGCACCGGACTCGAACGGGTGGAATTACGGATCCCATCGCTGCGAGTTTCCGGAGTTGTCGAGGCCGAACCGCTCATCGGTCCGCTCGACCTGTCACGCGTCGCAAGGGTGGTGTGCATGCCAATAGGTGGGAGATCTACCCCAAGCGTTTTCGGATCTTTTTCCCTGCGGCCCACGGGCAGTTCGCCTTCGCCCGGCCGCGACGTCGGTTACTCCTTACTACGTGAGTCGAGCCAAAAGTTTTCGCTCGCGATGCTATTTTTTTGCCGCAGGAAGCAACTTTTTTTGGCCGTCACTGCCCGCTACCGCATCGCCGCCCCTTGAACACACGGCCATTTCAATGGACACCTGCAAAAACCATCCGGGCCAGTTTGTAAACAACATCTGGCACGATGGTCAATACGAAGTGTCCAGCGGCAAACGACTTATTCGAAATCTTGCAGGCGGGTGGCAACTGTTATACTCAGTTGCCCGCAGGCGGGTTTCTGGAGAGTGCTTTTTCCTAGCAAAAACTATGCCGCTCGTCGGCACGCACCAGAAAAAACTATCTCTGCCACGCAGCTAAGCGATTCTATTTTTTTCGCTTTTTTGATTCAAAATTCCCATTTTGACATCGTCTCCCAGCAACACGGGGCGAAGGTAGCCAGCTTTAATGACCATCCCCGAGGCCACGACCGAGGCGGTGGTCGACCAAACGGTCGACCGGTCGCAGAGCTACTGCATCGTCGGCGCCGGCTCCAGTGGCCTGGCAATGGCCAAACAATTTGCCGACCAGGGGATCGCGTTCGACGTGCTCGAGCGCGAGGACGAAGTGGGGGGAAACTGGTACTTCGGCACCCGCGGTAGTGCCGTCTACGCTTCGACGCATCTCATCTCGTCGAAGCGGATGACCGAATTCAAAGACTTCCCCATGCCAGACAGCCTGCCCGACTACCCCAACCATCGTCAGGTCTGCCAGTACCTACGCTCATACGCTCGGCATTTCGACTTGTATCCGCGCATCGAATTCCACACAACCGTTGAACGGATCGAACCAGCCGGCGACTCCTGGGATGTGCGACTAGCAGATGGGCAGCGGCGCACCTATGCCGGCGTGGTGATCGGCAACGGACACAACTGGGACCCCAAGTACCCCGACTTTCCCGGTGAGTTCACCGGCACGACGCTGCACGCTGCGTCGTACAAATCGCCCGACGTGTTGCGCGGCCGGCGCGTGCTCGTTGTGGGGGCAGGCAACTCGGGGTGCGATATCGCCGTCGAGTCGGCCCAAAACGCGGCGGCCACCTTTCATAGCGTGCGGCGCGGCTACCACTACATGCCGAAGTATTTCATGGGGATGCCCGCCGATGTCCTCGGCGAGAACATGCTCCGCTGGCACGCGCCGCTCTGGCTGCGCCGGGCGACCGCCTCGATCCTCGCCAAACTGATTCTCGGCTGGCCGCAAGACTACGGGCTGCGCAAGCCCGATCACCGGTTGTTCGAAACGCATCCGATCGTCAATTCGCAGATGCTCTACTACGTGGGTCACGGCGACATCACCGTCAAGCCCGATGTCCAGCAACTGGTCGGCGATCGCGTGCGGTTCGTCGACGGCAGCGAAGAGCAGATCGATGTGATCGTCTACGCGACGGGCTACAAGATCAGCTTTCCGTTCATCGACCGCGAGCACCTGGCTTGGAAGGATGGCCGGCCCGATTTCTTTCTCAATGTGTTCCACCCCCGGCGTGATAACCTGTTCGTCGTGGGCCTGATTCAGCCCGACAGCGGCCAGTTCGGCCTGGTCGAATGGCAGGCGCGGCTGATCGCCCGATTCGTAGCGGCTCAACAGCGGCGGCCGGACCTGGCCGAGCGATTCCGCCGGATCAAGTCGGTCGGTCATGTCGACACCGGCAAGATCAAGTACCTGAACTCGTCGCGGCACCTGCTCGAAGTCGAGCATTACAGCTATCGCAAGCGGTTGCAGAAGCTGGCGGCCATGTTCGCGTAGCCGGCCGCGCGTAACACGGTCGATCCACCTCGCCTGGCTCAAGCTCGACATATACTTACGCTGCGGCGATAATCGCCGGCGGCCAGGTCGGTACGGCGGTACGTCAGAACTCATTCCGGGAGCAGCGATCATGTTCGAGCGACTTAGCAACGGTTGGCAGCTTGCCAAACAGAGCTTTCACGTATTGCGGATGGACAAAGAACTGCTCGTCTTTCCACTGCTCAGCGGCGTGGCGTGCCTCTTGGTGCTGGCGAGCTTTGCCGTGCCGTTGTGGGCGACCGGTTTCGCCGAAGCTGTCGCCGACGACCGCAATCCGCAGGCCAACGTGCTGGGCTGGATCGTGCTCTTCGCATTCTACCTGGTGAACTACTTCGTGATCGTCTTCTTCAACTCGGCGCTAGTGGCTTGCGCCGTGATCCGCTTCAACGGCGAAGACCCGACCATCAAAGATGGGTTGGGGGCCGCCATGGCGCGGCTGCCGCAGATCTTCGGCTGGGCGCTGGTCGCCGCCAGCGTCGGCGTGATTCTGCGGGCGATCGAGTCGCGCTCGGAGAAGGTCGGCAGCATCGTCGCTGGCATCCTGGGCATGGGCTGGTCGATCGTCACATTCTTTGTCGTGCCGGTGATCGTGATCGAAAAAGCCAATCCCCTGCAGGCCGTGAAACGTTCGACCGCCATCCTCAAAAAGACCTGGGGCGAATCGCTCAGCGCGAACTTCGGCGTGAGCACCATCGCTTTCCTCTTCACCCTACCGGCGATCCTGCTGATCGTGGGAGGTGCCATGCTGATCGGCGTCGCGGGCCCGATCGCGGGTGGAGCGGTCATCGGTGTAGGCGTGCTATGGGTGCTGGTGGTTTCGCTGGTGTCCTCGGCCCTGAGCGCGATCGTGCTGGCGGCGCTCTACATGTATGCCGCGACCGATCGCGTGCCCGAAGTGTTCGACGCGTCGCTGCTGACCAATGCGTTTGGGCACAAGTAGACGATTGTGGTCAGGCGTTAGTGGCTAGCTACGGAGCAAGATGCGGATGAGTCGTCGGCACCGTTGGAAACAGTCGCTTTGGGCCAGCGCGCTCGGGGCGCCACTGGCCTTGGCCGGCCTAGGGCAGGCCGCAGACGATGCCGGAGCGGTGACGGACAAGATCACGCGACAGGTGACCTTCGAGCTGACGTTCGCCAACAGCGACCTCGTCTGGGGGAGCGATCCGGGCTCGCCCAACGCGATGGTCTCGATCAAGCCTGCTGCCCGGCCGGTCGCGACCGACGTTTGTGTCCGCACGTTGACCGAAACGCACGGGTCCCCTTTCCGGCGCTATATGCGCGAGGCGCGCATCGTCACCCAGGGCGTGACGCGAACTGTGCATGCCTTCACCAAGGAACGCGAGAAGGTGATCGGCACCATCGACGAGCAGGGCCAATTCACAGCAAATGACTTTTATCGGCAGCGACGCAACCTGTTGCCGACCTGGCCGACCGACTCGTCGCTGCTACGGTTCGACGCCGACGAAAACGCGCTTTATTACGAAGTCGAGATGGCCGGCCCGCAGATCAGCGAGTCGCTCGACTTTCTGCCGCTGGAGGTTTCCGGCAGCCGGGGCAACGAAGTTTGTGGGCAGTTTTCGCTGGAGTATCAACCTGCCGATACGAGCCAAGCACGCGATGCCGGGCAGGTGTCGCTCGTCTTGCGTAGTGCCGAACGGCACGTCGTACTGGCCACCGCCACCGTGCCAGGGGCATTTCGCCGCGGCGATGTGCAACTCGGCTCGTTCGATAACGCCAGCGGCACCTATTGGAAGGAGCGCGACTACCGATCGAGCGCCGCCAAGCCAAGCGCCGTGGTCGCCGAGCATGGCGCGCCGTGCGCGACCTTCTCGATCACGCATTCGCAGTGCGTCGACAGCCCGGTCTTTGTGCTGTCGCAACCGTTCGCGTCGGCCACACCCGGCAACGCCACGCCCCGCCAGATCGCCATCGACGGGAATTTCGACGACTGGCGCAACGTGCCCGGTGTCGACGATCCGCGCGGTGACGTGGCACCGTACCTCGATTACGACCCCGACGTCGACCTGCTCGAGTTCAAGGTGGCCAACGACAACGAGCACATCTATCTCTACGCGCGCGTCGCCGGCCAGGTCGGACAGTCACATGCCCGCGGCGGGCGGAGCTACTTCTACGCCTATATGGACGTCGATCGCAATGCCGAGACGGGCTTTCTGCCGACGCGCGACGACGATTGCTATTTCGGCGTCGACATCGGCGACGATTGCGAAGTGCAGTTCGAGTTTGTCGATGGCACGTTCCGCAAGACGTTCTACGGCTTCTGTGGTCTGGGTGGCGACGAGAACGTGCTCGAGCAAATCGTCACCCTGGGCAAAAGCCAATACGGCCGGCTCGACGAACGTGGCCACGAGCGGGCCCACTACAAATCGGAGTACATCTACCGCCGTGGCGCAGCCGCGATCACCGAGGATCTCAAGCTGGGCACCAGCGACACGATTCGCCTGGCCGTTTCTCCCGACGGTCGCGAAGTCGAAATCGTCTCGGAGTTGCGAGGCTTTCTGAAGAATGCCCAAGCGCAGCCGACACTGCAGCTCGGACAACAGATCGACGTGGCCGCCGGCATGGAGTGCAGCGGACGCAGTGGGCGCCGCGACAGCCGCTGGGCCGCCGACAGCACGCCAGCGATTCGTGGCTATACGCTCAAACCGGTCGTGCAGTAGGCGCGCGCCGCCGGCCGGCATCTAACCCCTTCGCGCGGTCTTTCGCGCGCCGGGTCGAACTAACGAGGGCCGAAGTTCCGCAGCACGTAGCGGCGGCAGAGCGGTTGCAACGGGCGCTGCGACTGGTGGGCAAACGCGCGAATCTTCTTAAAGTCGGCCGACGACGTGTCGACCGGATCGAGAAACACTAGCCAGGTCACGTTTTCGCAATACGGCGACGAGGTTAGCGAACCCTCGTAGCGGAACCATTTCTTGTCGTTTCCCTTGGGAAGTAGTTTGCGCGGATCGATCCGATGCCCCGACGGCAGTGGGCTCTCCTCGGGAAGGCGGTCATCGACGAAGAACGCCCCCAGCACGATTAACTCCGAGCCCCCAAACGGGCGGCGTATCTTGTGGATCAGGTGGATCTCGCCACGCGGCGGGCGACCGCCGAGATAATGCTCCGCCGGCGTGTGTAGATGGATCTTAACCAGTTCGGCGCGCTGGCCGGCGAGCATCACGTGCGGCGGATGCTTGCCCGAATGTGGTTTGCTCAACACGAAATTCGCGTGGCCTGGCTCCCCTTCAAAATCGCCGGCGAAGGGCGCGTCGCGATAATCCTCCTTGAAGTAATCATTGGGCGCGTCGAAGTAGATCGAATCGTCGAGATTCAAATCGATGGGTGACTGCTGTGGCCAGTATGGCCACGGGAACGAACTGCCCGCCTGAGTCATGGCTATCTCGCTCGAGTTGCTGCGTGGTGTTTCTGAAACATCTACCTGGCATGCATAAGATTAGGCTCTGGCACGCCGGTCAGTGTAAGGGCCGGCCTGTTGCCCGGCAACAATTCGGGTCGACCGCTAGGCGTCTTCCCCGTCGAGCAGCGACCGCAGTGCGGCAATATCGGCAGGTTTGACCAAGTGATGCTGGAAGCCGGCAGCCCGCGACCGCTGGCGGTCGCCCGCCTGGCCCCAGCCCGTCAGCGCGATCAGAACGATGTCGTCGAACTCCCGTCGCTCCCGAATCCGCCGGGCGACCTCGTAACCGTCCATGCCCGGCATGCCGATGTCTAGCAGGATGAAGTTCGGGCGATAGCTTTCGATGCTGGCCAGGGCCGTGGGACCATCGTGAGCGACCTGCACCTCCATGCCCAGGATCTTCAACAGCATGCCCAGGCTCGTGGCCGAATCGCTGTTGTCGTCGACCACCAACACGCGGCGCGTGGCGCTTGCAACAGGCTGCGGCGTCGTGGGAGATCGAGTCGTGCGCGCAGCAACCGTCGCGACCGGCAATCGCACCGTGAATTCGCTGCCTCGATGTCGACCTTCGCTGTGGGCAGCGACGCTGCCGCCGTGCATTTCGACCAGGCTCTTGACCAGCGTCAGTCCGATGCCCAAACCGCCTTGTGAGCGCTCGTGAGTGCGATCAGCTTGCATGAACATTTCGAAGACGGTGTCCAGCGCTTCGGGCGCGAGACCGATCCCGTTGTCGCGAACAACGACGGCCACCTCACTCCCCTGCTGCTGGGCCGTAATCCAGATTTGCCCGCCGCGATCGGTGTATTTGGCTGCGTTGTTGAGCAGATTGGCAAACACCTGGCCGAGCCGCATTTCGTCGCCGAACAGCGGGATCGGTTCGGCCGGGAGCGAGATCGCCAACTGATGGCCAGCCGCTTCGATCAATGGCCGGCTCGTTTCGACGGCGCCACGAATCACGGTCGCCAGATCGACCGCCTGCCGGCGCAGCTCGATCGATCCGCGCGTGATCCGCGAGACTTCCATGAGATCGTCGACCAGGCGAACCATGTGATCGACCTGGCGTTCCATCATCTCCAGCACCCGGTCGTCCGTGGCTTCGGCGCCGGCCTGCATGCGCAGAATATGCAGCGAGTTGCGAATCGGCGCCAGGGGATTGCGCAGTTCGTGGGCCAGCGTCGCCAGGAATTCGTCTTTGCGGCGCGCGGCGTCGCGAAGGGCCGCCTCGGACCGTTTGCGCTCCGTTATGTCGCGGGCGATCTTCGACGCGCCGATCAATCGTCCGTCGGCGTCGCGCACCGGCGAGCTCGTCAGCGACACGTCGATGCGCCGGCCCTCCTTGGTGATCCGAACTGTCTCCAAATGCTGAACGCTTTCGCCGCGCCGCAATTGCTCGAGCAGCCCATTTTCCTCCTCGATCCGGTCCGGCGGAATCAACATGGTTATCGATTTACCAACTGTCTCGCTGGCGGCGTAGCCGAACAAGCGCTCGGCGCCGGCGTTCCAAGTCTGAATGACTCCGTCGAGCGACATGCTGACGATCGCATCATCGGACGAGGCGACGATCGCCCCCAGAAACGCCTGTGCCCGCAAGTTCCGAGCGCGGTTCTCGAAATCGTCGCGGGTCTGGTATTGGCGGTGGCGAGCGCGCAGCGCGCTGCGCACTGCGCTGACCAGCGTGATCACGCGCGTCGGCCGCTCGACGAGCATCACGTTGCCCAGCGACTGGATGGCCCAGGTAACGGCCGGCGAATCGGCCCCTTGGGCGGTGATCAGCATGACCGGCACGTCGGACCAGGCTGGCTGCGCGGCGATGGTCTCGACCAACGGCCCGCATTGACCGGCGGCGACAACTTCCTCGGCCAAAAGCACGGCCCCGGCGCCGCTGGTTAGCTCGCGCGCGACTTCCGCGGCATCGGCGCAGACGCGGGCCTCGATTCCGTTGTCGGCTAGTACCGTGGCCGTCAGCCTGGCGTCGCGACGAGTTGGCGCCAGGATCAAGATTCGCCGCTGGTTTTCGCTCGGAGTATTAATGGCGAACCTCAATTACCCTGAGGACTGAGCTGCGGCGCCGCTGGCGAGTCGGATTCGGGCTCGTGCGTCGGCACGCCAGTGAGCACGCCCCGGAACGCCCGCAACGGTTCGCCGACATGCAGCTTCCCCTTCTCGATGCGCAGCTCGCGGATCGTGCGCTCGTGGGCGCCACCGCGCTTTTTCAAGACGGAAATTGCCTGTCGCACCTCGCCGTGGGCTTCGAAGTACCGCAGCAAGATCACCGCATCGGCCAGGTAGCTGGCATCGACCGGCGCTCGCATCGCCGTGCCGATCAAACCCTGATGCGCGCCGATCAACAACGTCGCCACGCCGCGATGCCCAAGATACATCAATAGTTCGTGGAGCTGGATGGACAGAAATCGCTCACCCGGCATGGCATTCAAATAGCCATTCAAGCTATCGATGACCACGATCGTGGCATTCTCCTGATCGACCGACGTGCGCAGCCGATGCGCGAACTCGCCGGGTGACAATTCGGCGGGATCGATCTGCTGAATGGTCACCTGTTGCGAGTCGTAGTGCTTGCGCAAATCGATGCCCAACCCCGTCGTGCGGGCGAGCAACGTATCGATGTTTTCGTCGAAGACGAACAGCGCCGCCCGCTGACCGCGCTCGGCAGCCGAGACGACGAACTGGGCGGCGATGGTCGACTTGCCCGTGCCGGCCGCTCCGACGATAAGCGTGCTGGTGCCCCGATCGAGACCGCCCCCCAACAGGTCATCAAGCGCCGTGATGCCGCTGGGAAGTTTGGCCTGCGGGCCCAGTCGGCGGTATTCGGCGGCCACCAGCCGCGGAAAGACCTCGATCCCTCCCCGCCGGATCAGGTAGTCGTGATATCCGCCGCGAAACGAGTGCCCGCGGTATTTAACCACCCGCAGTCGCCGACGATCGGTGCCGTAGTCTGGATGGAGCTGCTCCAACAGGATGACACCGTGCGCGATACTTTGCACTTGCAGGTTGCGTTCGGCGGCCACCATGTCGTCGAGCAACATGATTGTGCAATTGCGGCCGGCAAAGAACTGCTTCAACGCCAGGATCTGCCGGCGGTAGCGCAAGGGGGCCCCGGACAACAAGCGCAGTTCCGAGAGCGAATCGAAGACGACGCGACGCGGCTTGATCCGCTCGACATCGGCGAGAATGGTCTTCGTTGTTTGACTCAGCTCCACCTCCGAGGGATGGAACATCGTGTAATGCTCGTCAGACAACAGATCGCGCTCTGACGCGATGATCTCGCGAATCGAGATCCCCTCGAGCGACCAGCCATGCGAACGTGCCACGGCCCGAATCTCTTCTTCGCTTTCGGACAACGTCACGTAGAGCACCGGCTCGCCCTGGGCGGCGCCATTCATGAGAAACTGCAGCGCCAGCGTGGTCTTGCCCGAGCCAGGCACCCCTTCGACGAGGTACAACCGGCGCGTCACCAAGCCGCCGCCGAGGACGTCGTCGAGACTTGGCACGCCGCAACTACAGACGATTTCGACTTCGGGTGGCTGCTGTTTCCGATCGTGGGGAGACTGGTTCATGACTGAGCAACCTGGTTCTGCGACACTCAATTTCGGTAGACGTGATTTAACGATTTGCGATGACGGCGGTGCGCTGAAGGTCACGCCAATGACGCCCCTCCGGCCAACCTAAATCACGCGCCACCAACGGGTTAGCTATCGACACTTGGCTCAACTTTTGGTCGCAACTGGCGTGCCAATCCCGCCGCGAAGTGATCGGTTGCCGACCAACGCCAATAGGTGCGTGCGTCGCGAATGCTCGCGCGCTGGCCAGCGCGATGCGGCCGCGGAGAGTGGCGTCTGTGAGCGCGGCCAAGAGAAGTTGGACCGGCGCCATCAAGCGGAATTCATCATCCGCTCAGTGGATGGGACCATTTCCGGTTGGTGCCAATTGCCCGACGGTGGTTGGAATAGCTGTTCGATCTCAGCGGCTTCGCGCACGGTGGTTCGTCGAAAGTTGACGCCAAGACTACGGCAGCCGCGGTCGGCCACGGCGACGGGCCGCCCGCCAACGCCGACGACCATCGCGCGCCCCACGTCACGATAGCCCGAGCGGCGGCACGACTTCAGCGACGCGAAGTTATGGCTTTCCACGTAGCAGAGCGATCCCAGATACCCGCGCGCAAGATACTCCTGGACAGCTCGATTAACTTCGATCGAGTGCAAGTGTCGGCCGCGATAGTCGGGGTGCGTGTAGGCCTTAAATCCATACACGTAGTCTGGACCGAAATGGATCGTGAGCCCGTCGGAAGCGATCGTCGGCCTGGTGGAGTACCAGCTATAGGTAACGAGATTCGCCCCGTGCAGCACGGCGTAGCAGCGGTCGCCGTGGGCCAGCGCGGATTCGACAAAGTCGCCGGATAGATCGCATTGTGGGTCTTGCGAGTAGTCTCGCAGTTGTTGTTCGCTGAGGAACTCGGAGCGGAATCCCGGCGGTAGTTCCAATAGCTCCAACCGTACACTGCGCATCGCCATCACCTTGAAGACCTTCGCCAGGACAACTTGGTTAACGGTACGGCAGGCGAGATCGTAGATCGTCTTCGCGGCCCCAAAGTGCCGAAGGTCGCTGCTGATCAGTGCTCGAAGTGTGCGTCTGGGCATGGTGTGCTCATCCAGGAGAGTGGCGTGCCACAACGACGTACGTGTCGCGAGTTGGCCACCAGGTTCCAGACTAGTCACTGCCGCGGTTCCCACGCCCTCAGGCAGAAAATGAACCCAGGTGACCGCCGCGATCGCGCGATCGTAACGATCAACCCGACCGGCTGGCGCTCGCGTGAGGCGATCGGCCGCGCAAGATTAGCGCCTATTCATGCCCCGGCGCAGGGGGCTCGGGGCCCGCATTGGGCAGTGGCGAGCAACTGTGGCTCGAGCCGCAATTACAATTAAACGTCTAGATTACGCACCTCGAGGGCGTGCGTTTCGATGAACTCGCGGCGCGGCTCGACCTTGTCACCCATCAACACCCGAAACAACTCGTCGGCGGCGCCGGCGTCTTCCATCGTCACCTGCAACAGCGTGCGGTTGTTGGGGTCGAGCGTCGTTTCGCGCAGCTCTTCGGCGTTCATTTCGCCCAAGCCCTTGAAGCGCGTGATGGTCAAACCGCGCTCGCCCGCCGAGCGAATGGCCGGCAGCAGTCCGCGCAGATCTTCCAGCGGCGTGGCGCTCTCGCCGCGGCGGACCGTGAAGCGCGGCTCTTGCACGCCGGTGCGGCGCTGCGGCAAGAGCGATTCGATCCCCAGCCCCATGCCGGCCAGCACGTCGAGGCCGCTGTTGAGCGAGCGCACTTCGTGCAGTTCGACGATGTGCAAGCGCGGGCCCGCCTCGCCATTGCCATTGGGCGCGGCGCCCGCTGGTGCGACCGGCAGCGGCGCATCACTGACGCGGGCTTCTTGCTTGGTCGACTGCTCGTTGTCGCGCAAGAAGCGATCGAGATCGTCGCGCGTGTGGAACCAGTGCTCCTGCGTCCCCAGGTAGACGTGATAGACGGGGAGCTTGCCGCCAGCCACGGCCGGATCGCGCATCGCCGCCAGGTCGCGCAGGCTGATGCCGCGGCGCTCCAGCGTGGTGATCGCATCGACCAGTCCGGCCAGCGTGCGGCAGAGTATGCCCATGTCGTCGCCGGCAATGGTACGGCCGTCTTCAAACTCCAGCACCGTGTCGGCCAGCCCGAGATCGAGCAACTGCTGCTTCATCTCGTCGTCGGTTTGCACGTAATAGGTCTTCCGCTTGGCCTTCACGCGAAACAGTGGTGGCTGCGCGACGTAGACGTGCCCGCCGCTGACGAGTTGGAACATTTGCCGATAGAAGAACGTGAGCAGCAGCGTGCGGATGTGCGAGCCGTCGACGTCGGCGTCGGTCATGATGACCACTTTGTTGTAACGGCGCTTGCTCAAATCGGCGTCTTCGCCGATACCGGCGCCGACCGCCGCGATAATGCTGCGGACTTCTTCGTTGGCCAGCACTTTGTCTTCGCGCGACTTGTAGGCGTTGATGATCTTGCCGCGCAACGGCAAGATCGCCTGATATTGGCGCAGCCGACCCCCTTCAGCACTCCCGCCGGCCGAATCACCCTCGACCAGGTAGATTTCGCACTTTTCGACTTCGCGGCTGGTGCAGTCGCGCAGCTTGCCGGGCAGGCCGCCGTGCGACAGCGCCCCCTTGCGGTCGCGGATCAGTTGGCGGGCCTTGCGGGCCGACTCGCGGGCTTCGGCCGCCAACAGACCCTTCTTGACGATCGCCTGGGCCGAGCGCGGATGCTCCTCGAGATACTTCGTCAGAAAATCGCCGACGGCCGAGTTGACGATTCCTTCGACCTCGCCGTTGCCAAGCTTGGTCTTGGTCTGGCCCTCGAACTGGGGCTCGGGCACCCGCAGCGAGAGGACCGCCGTGAGCCCTTCGCGGAAGTCGTCGCCGCTGGGGACCAGATCCTTGAAGACGTTGGCCTTCTTGCCGTAGGTGTTCAGGCAGCGGGTGAGCGCGGCGCGGAAGCCCGAAACGTGCGTTCCCCCTTCGACCGTGTTGATGTTGTTGACGTAGGAGTGGAAGTTCTCGGTGTATTCGGCCGAATACTGCAGGGCCAACTCCACGCCGACCCCGTCGAAATGACCGGCGAAATGGACGATATCGGCGTGAGCCGGCTCGCTGGCGCGATTCAAATGCTCGATGAACTGCAGCAGCCCGCGTTCGTAATGGAACGATTCGCTCTGGCCGCTGCGTTCGTCTTTGAAGTTGATCTTCACGCCACGGTTCAAAAAGGCCAACTCCTGCAACCGCCGCTGCAGCGTGCCGTAATTGAACTTGGTGATGGGGAAGATCTGCGGGTCGGCCTTGAAGGTGGTTTTGGTGCCGCGTTTACTGGTGGCACCAATGCGGCGGACTTCCCCCTGCGGCAAGCCGCGCTGGTACTCCTGTTGATAGACGTGCCCTTCGCGCGAGACTTCGACCTCGCACCATTCGGACAAGAAGTTGACGACCGTCACGCCGACGCCGTGCAACCCACCCGAGGTCTGGTAGGCTCCCTTCTTGAATTTGCCGCCGAACTTCAGATAGGTCATCACTCCTTCGAGCGTGGAGACCCCTAGTTCGGGATGGATTTCGACGGGGATACCACGGCCGTTGTCTTCGACCGTGGCCGAGCCGTCGACGTTGATCGTAATGTCGACCTGCGAGGCGTAGCCGGCCATCGCCTCGTCGATCGAGTTGTCGACCACCTCGTAGACCATATGGTGCAGGCCACGCACCGTGGTGTCGCCGATGTACATACTGGGGCGTTCACGAACGTGCTCGAGATCGCTGAGGTGCTCGAGATCGCCAGCGCCATACTCGGCATTGCCGCGCTGTTCTTCGAGCCGCGCGAAGTCCGCAGGCGCGTTCTGCGATTCGTCGGCCGCGGCCGACGCGGGGTCGACCGGGCCTTGGTGGGATTGCTTGTTCTGATCGGAATTGTCGGCTGCTTCCGCCATCATTGCTGCGTTCCTTAAACGAACATCCGTGCTAGTGCGTTACTCGGCGCCCGACCTCGTGCCGGCGCGGTGGGTTCGGTCAGTCGACTCGTCCGACGCGGACACGCAAATCGACCAGGTGCTCGTCGGGCAGGGCTGCCTGAAGCCTGGCCAACAGAGCGGAGCGCTCGAAAGCGATCGCCTGCACCAGGCTCGAACTGCTGACCACGACGTCGAGCACTCCCTGTTTGATGGCGCCAACTCGGCTGCGCTGGGCCAGCAACGCGCCGGCCGATTGCCGCCAGGCCTCGTCCAGCGCCAGGCCAGCCTGTTGCCGGGCGAAGCCGCGACGCGCCATCAGCTCAGTCATCAAGTCAGCCAATTTAACTGGTCGACCCTGGGCCATCCGTGTCCTCGCTGGAGCGTGCGGCGACGATCCGCCGGGGCTCTAACTGGTGGGCATCTGTGTTGGTCTGGCAACCGTAAGCCCGCCTGGCAAAACCCGGCTGCTCGCGGTCGTGAGCAAAGCCATCTCCGTTAATGCTCGCGGGCCAGCGGCATGATCACGTAACCATAGCCATCGCTGGTTGAGCAAACCGCGGCGCTGGCCGAGTCCTTCAACTCGATTTTGAAGTTCGACTCGGGATCAAGCACCTTGAGAAAGTCGGTCACAAACCGCGGATCGAGCGTGATGCCGATCGTTGGGCCGGCATAACCGATCGGCAATTCGACGCGCGACTGCCCCAGTTCGGCCGCGCGGCCCGTGAGCACCACGCGACCATCGCCGAAGTTGAAGTCGACGCCGCGCGTTTCGTCACTCGTGAGAATCGCCGCCTGCCGCACCGCCGTGTAGAACGGCCCGACCATCAACTCGACCTGCGTAGCATCTTGCCGCTGGGGGAAGACATCGCGCCAACGGGGAAAGCGCCCTTCGACCAGCCGGCTCGAAACGGTGCTCTGCCCCGCCTGAACCAGCACGCTCCCCGACTTCACGGTCAAGCGAATGTCGGCATCTGCCTCGGTGAGCGCTCGTTCGATGAGGTGCATGGCCTTGGTCGGCACGATCGTCGTGCCGTCGGCGACCTGGTGCCCCCCCACCGCTTTCGCGGGACCGTGCATCGTCGCCAGGCGGCGGCCGTCGGTCCCCACGGCGGTGAGTTGGTCGGCAGCGAACTCCAGAAGGACGCCCCCCAGGGCATACCGCGTGCTCTCGTTGTCGGTAGCAAACACCGTGCGGCGGATCATCTCGCGCAGTAGCCGGGCCGGCACTTCGTGATAGGCCGATTCTTGAAAGCCGCTGACGGCCGGGTACTCGTCGGGGTTTTCGCCCAGCAGGTGGAACTCGCTCCGCTCACCACGCACCAACGTGCCTTGCGATTCGGCTTCGAGCCGTAGCGCTTGGTCGCTGCTTTCGCGCAGAATTGAACCAAACCGACCGGTGGGCAGGATCACACTACCGGGAGCATCGACGTCAACGCCTGGCACGTCGACACGAACGCCGATCTCCAGGTCCGTGGCGACGAGCGTTGCCTGTCCGTCGCGTGCTTCGAGCTTGACGTTTTGCAGGATTGGCTTGGTGCTGCGCGCCGGCGCCACGGCGCTGGCGGTTTGGAAGGCCGCCAAAAGCTTGTCGCGTTGACACACGACTTTCATCGGGGTTGATCCCTTTCTGCATTTACCGCCAGGCGAATAGGTCCGTTCGCAAACGAACGGCCGCAGCCGACGTTGGATTGCGGCCGCTCATCGCACTGGTTCTTGCTATTAGTATTTCACTCTTATAAAGAAACAGCAGTCGTAGTAAGGGCGCCTGGTCGGCATGTCGATAATTCTCTCGCCAAGATGCCCAAACACCTATTCACCAACGATTTGCCTGCCTCTCATCAAATCAATCCACTAGTGGACAAGCTGTCGCGCAAAGCACGCTACAACGGTTTCCTCTCTGTCTGGTAATGCCTCAAAGCAAGCCGCGCTTCGGGTCGCGTCAAACTGCCCTGCCGAAAATCGACAGCCTGCCGACAGCGCCGCCTGGCCGGTCGCCGAGCCTCGCGCTCCGTGGCCGCATCGATGTTCGCGCTTGTCCCCCGCTCGTGTTGTGTCGAACTCCGTTGCTGACACCGTTTGGCCGGCGCCCTCATTCGCCACGACCGCCGAGTACGTAAGTGGCTCGGCGGCAAGCATATCCTAGTGCTCGGCCTTACGGCGCCGAGCCCGAATTGTAAGCGTTGACCGAGCAGTCGCATCCGATGCAAATCTGCCGGTGGGCTTACAGACATTGTCTATCGATTCAACCGCCGCGCGCAAACGAGGATCGGTCGCAACTTGCTGGCCGATCTTTCGCCAGGCGTGGAGCACCGTCGTGTGGTCTCTGCCGCTAAAGAACCGACCAATACACTGCAGGCTTTGCGATGTCAGTTCGCGGGCGAGGTACATCGACACAGCCCGCGCCAGCGCGACGTGCCGCTGCCGCGACAGGCCTCGCACCTGGCTGGTAGGCAACCCAAAGTGTCGGGCCGCTGCGCGGGCGATTGCTTCCAGCGAGGGCTCGCTTTGTTGGTTGAACTCTGCGATTACTTGATCGATATCCGCCGCTTCGAGTCGATTGCGGCGTGGGCTTCGACTGGGCTCTCGCGGACCGTGCAGCAAGGCGAGCCGGGTTGTAGCGGCGTAGATGTCTCGCGAGTTGCCGATGACCCCGGCGGCCAGGCGGGCAATCGACTCCTCCGATAAAGCCAGGCCCTGACGCCGCGCAAAGTGCGCGACCAATTGCTCGCGCGCCGCGTGGGCGGGGGGAGCGATCTGGATGACTAGCCCCGCCAGCAAACGCCCTGTTAGTGCGGGGAGTAACTCTAGGTCGCCAGGCAGCGCCCGTGCCGAGACAATGGCCTGCCCGCCGGACTGTTCCAAAGCGTCGAACGTGCGAGCGAGTTCGAGCTGCGCCTCGGGGCGATGGACCAATTCGTGAATGTCGTCGATCGCCAGCAATCGAGCCGCTCGCCAGCGGCCGGTCAGCTCGGCCGTACTTTGCGTTTCGATGGCGTCGGCGTATTGCCGAGCGAAATCGGTGGCCGTGACCACAATCACTTCCTGGCCTGCGTCGTCCACCGCTGCCCGCCGCCGAACCTCGGCGGCCAAGGCGGCAATAAGATGCGATTTGCCGACGCCGCTGGGGCCATACAGCACCAGCGGGCTGCACCACGCGACTTGATCTGCAGGTGTTGTTCGCTCGCCATTGAGCAGCATCAGGACAGCCGCCGCGAGGCAGCGGTTCTCGGGGCCGGCGACGAACGCCGCCGCGGGCGATCGCGGTCTTTCAGATGCGCTGGCCTCGCCCGCAAAAGGGATCGCCAGCACGCCGGAAGAAGCTAGTGAAATCTGCGAGACCATGCCGCGCGACGCGTCACAATTGGGTTGGCAAATCGGCCGCCGAAGCAAACCAGAATTATAGAGAATTTGACGTTCCGGCGGGAGATGTCGCGGCGATTTTTCGGCCTAGTTTCGAACCCTCCAAGTCGTTGCAAACTTGCAAGATGCGGGCCGCGGCGTCGTCCACCTCGACCTCGGTTGTGGTAGCACCAAGACTGAACCGCAAAGCGCTATTCAGCAGGGTGTCGGGCAACCCCATCGCCTGCAGCACGGCCGAGGGTTCGCTCGATCCGCTGGCACAGGCCGATCCAGGCGAACAGTGCACGCCGGCCAGATCGAGAGCGACGAACAGCTCCTGCCGGTCAAGACCCACAAACGACACGTTCGAGGTATGGGGCAATCGCGCGGCGTTGGCCCCGTTGACGACCAACCCCGCGCGTCCGGCGCGGAGGAGGCCCTCAAACCGGTCGCGCAGTCGCGCCATGCGCTGGTATCGCTCGTCGGCTTCGCTGGCCCAAAGCTCCAAGGCCCGGCATAGCCCGATGGCCAGTTCGACCGACTCCGTGCCCGGACGCAACCCTTGTTGGTGGAAGCCGCCGCAGAGCACGCTTTCCAGCGGAGCGTCGCCGTCGACCACCAAAGCACCGATCCCGCGTGGGCCGTGGAACTTGTGGGCCGCCAGGCTCAAGGCAGTCGCGCCGAGTCGATCGAAGTCGACCGCCAGCTTGCCGACCGCTTGCACGGCGTCGGTGTGCAGCGGCACTCCTGCCGCGCGGCAGATTTCAGCCACCTCGGCGATGGGCTGCAGCACGCCGGTGTCGTTGTTCCCCCACATCAGGCTGACAAGGCGAGTCGGTTTGCTGATCGCGGCAAGAAGCTGATCGAGGTCGATCACGCCGTCGCCTGTCGCACCGATCCGCACGACCTCCCAACCGCGACGTTCGAGCCGGGCTGCGGACGCCAGCACGCTGGCATGCTCGATGGCCGAAACGACTACTCGACCAGGCGATTCACCGGCCAATCCAAAGAGCGCCAGATTATTCGCCTCGGTACCGCCGCTGGTCATCACGAGCCGAGTACCCGGCCGACGCGCGCCCAACACCGCGGAAATCCGCTCGCGAGCATCTTCGAGCGCGCTGCGGGCCCGGCGGCCCAATGCGTGCTGGCTGGCGGCGTTGGCATACTCGGCACGCCAGGCATCGTCGATTGCCTCGCGGACGCGGGGGTCGAGCGGCGTCGTGGCGTTCTGGTCGAGATTGATCTTGCGCATGCGAAGCGGCCCGCCCCAAAAGGAACTGCCTGGCTCTAAACACTCTGCCAGAAAGTAATTGGAGCACAATGCAATCGCGGTTGAAAGCACCGGGGCAAGGCCTTTCGAGCGCGATCGGGAGGAACCGCGACATGCTCCGATTGGCGTTGCGGCATTACCGATTCGCCGACTATGATCCGCCCCGCGCTAAGGGGCAGCTCGCCGCGCGAAGGTCTGGATGGCGCGGGCAATCGAGTCCGCAGGGAATTGGACGGACAAAATCATGCAATCGCCGATCGTCGTCATGTTTCGAGCACTGGTGATGCTCTTTTCGCTGATCGCCGTGCCGGCCATCGCCCTGTTCTGGAACCAGATCCCCGATGCCGTTGATCGACTCTGGCTGACCATCGAAAAGCACCGCTCCGGAGCGGTTGCGCAAGCCGATCCGATGGATCCGTCGTGGGCCGAACCCGCGGCGCCCGGAGACGCCCGACCTCAGCTTCAAGAGGCACCGCGTTACGAGCCCATGGGTGCTGCGCCACCGATGGTCGAACCTCCGACGGTTAGCGCACCGCACGGCGGCGCGGAGCAAATGACCGCGAGTTCGGCGATCCCTGGCGCAAGCCATCCCGCCGCGAATCGTGGTGTTCCGTCCGAAGTGCGCACGGCCGATGCGGTTAGTCATGCCGCCGCGCCCAACCCGGTACGTCCGGCCGGCTACAACGAACCGGTCGTGCGCGGCCAGGCGCCGGGGTCGATCGAAGAACCAATGCCTGCGCCTGCCACCGATCAGTTCACGGCGATGCAGTACCGGCTACGTCAGCTCGGGGCGACCTACTATTTGCTGGAGAACTGGGGGAGCGACGGCTCGCTCTACCGCTTCCACTGCAAGATGGCCATTGCCGGAAACTCTCGCTATACGCGCCACTTCGAGGCCACTGACCGTACGCCATTACAGGCAATCGGTCGTGTGTTGCGCGATGTCGAGGCGTGGCGTGCCGGTCGAGCCCCCTGACGCGCCCCTTGGGGCCATCCACACCATTTGGCCACACCCGGCGATCCTGTGCGTTCTTGCCCCGTTGGCCCAACATCGGCCCTGTCTAAACCCGCTTGTTCTGCGCAAAGCACGGCCTGACGCGGTCGTGTGCGCCGCGGGTGCGCAACCCTCTCCGCGGGCTCTTCGACGCAGCTAATTTTCGTGCTGCAAAGCGGCTTGCGTAAACGAGTAAGACTTCCTAGTTTGAGGCGCCGGACGGCCGGGCCCTGCCGCGTGTAACGCGGTCTCGGAAAGGGTTCGGTGGAGCGCTCGAGCCAAGCCTTCGATGTGTCCTGGTTCCGGTGGAAGCAGATTCGTTTGGTAAGAGTTCATGCGAGGATTGCACGCTACGAACTGGAGCTCGCGAACGACCGCCTTGGGCGCGTCGCGGCCGCTGGTTGCGCGTGGCGGTCAAGCCCATCCGCGATCGTGGCTGCTGTGGCCGCCGGGCCGTAGCTGGCACTCGTCGGCGAGCGCGCCGGCCGGCCGCGCGGTGCGCAACCCGCGCATGGCGCGACTCGAGGCGGTGCTGCTCGTGGCGCGCGAGGCCTTGCCGGCACGCCGACTGGCCCATTTGGCCAGCTTGGCGGATGGCACCGAAGCACGTACATTGATTCGCCTGCTGAACGAACGCTTTGACGCGACGCCAACTGCGTTTCGAGTCGAGGAAGTCGCCGGCGGCTATCGGCTGCTGACCCGCCCGCAGTTTGGCGTGTGGCTACGGCGGTTGAATCAGCTACCGGCGACGGCGCGGCTGTCGACTCCGGCCTTGGAAACCTTGGCTGTCGTGGCCTATCGTCAGCCATGTGTGCGGGCACAGGTCGAGGCAATTCGCGGCGTGCAGTGCGGCGAGATGCTGCGGCAACTGATGGATCGCGACTTGGTCCGCATCGCGGGGCGAGCGGCCGAGTTGGGCCGCCCGTTTTTGTATGCGACGACCCGACACTTTCTCGAGACCTTCGGTTTGAAATCGCTTGAAGAGTTACCGCGGGGTGCCCAGTTGCGGACTTCGTCGACGGCAGCGTCCGGCGCGCGGCGCCTCGTGACCGCCACCAGCGACAGCTCCGACAGTTAGACGAAACTCGACAAGGGCCAGTGGCCGAACAAGGCAGATTTGGTGTTAATTGGATGTCTCGCTAGGTAAGAGGAGTCTGACGTGAAGATCACATCGTGCGCGGAACTGGATAGCCAGGAGGTGGCCGAGCGCCTGGGGGTGGCCGCGATCGGTATCGCTGCAACCCTGAGCGCTCGCCCGTCGACCCTCCAACCGATGGCCGGCCCCGACGACGATGACGACGACTACGACGAAGAAGATGAGGACGACGACGACCTGGACGACGACGACGATGAGGATCTAGACGACGACGAGGAAGAAGAAGAGGAAGACGACTTCGAAGACGCCGAATGGGAAGAAGTCGAGGACGAGGAAGAAGAAGAGGAGGAGGACGAGGAAGACGACGAGTGGGAAGACGACGAGGAAGACGACGACGATTGGGATGACGACGAGGAAGATGAGGACGAAGACGACGACGACTAGTGCCCAGCGCTCGGCGCGTTGCGTGTGAACGGCGTTCGACGCCGGGTCGAAAGTCCCAACAGGTTATGCCCGGACTCTATCGTGCGATTGCCTTAGTCGCGTTCGCGCAGCCGTTCGCGCTTCATTGCCCGGCGTTCGGCCTTGGACAGCCGCCGCTGGCCCGTTGAGCCGGGGCTTTGCGCCCCATCGAACCGCAATTGCGAGCCGGTCGAAGTAGTGGCGTGCGACGACCTTGGACGGGAATGCGAGGTTTCGTCGCTCGAACTTTCGTCGGAGTCGTGCGAGCGGCGTGCTTCGCCCTTGTGCTTCGAGCGCTTCGCCTTGGCCGCCCGCTGCTGCAGGCCTCCTTCGGCCTCGAGGATCGTGAAGCGCGCGAACAACGCCAGCGATACCAGCAGGAACCAATCGCCGGTCAATTCGAGCCCCTCTTCGAGCATCACGAGATACTCGGCCGGCAGCGGATAGGGAATTGCCTCGAGATGGACCGCCACGGCGGCCCCCAGCATCAGGCCGGCCAGCACGTAGAAAGCCGTCGCCCCCCGACAGGCCAGAATCTCGAAGGTCAGCCGGCCGCCGACGGCCAGCAGGATCAATCCATAAGGCAACATCCACCACAAGGCGCCATCGCCGGCGATGTGCGTGCCGGTGAGCCCGGTCATCAGCCCTTGAAAGCCATGATGCAGGCCGGCGGTCTCGTCGATGCTCATCACCAGCCAGACGGCGGCCGCCCACAGCCAGATGCGGTACCGGCCGTTGTAGTCGTCCGCCTTATGGCGACGAATCGAATAGACCAGCAACGACACCAGCGACGACACTAGCAGCACCGAAGACCCGAGCCAGTTGCCCAAATGCCCGTGCCCGGCCAGGTCGAACGCTGGCACATGTCCGTCGGCGGTCATGCGGGGCATGAAATAGTAAAGCGCCTCGATGCCCGCGATCGCCAGCGCACCGGCGACGAACCAGAGCGACAGGGCCATGTAGTGGCGCGGCACCAGATCGGTGACGCGCAAGTGGCCGTCGGCGAACGAGGGATCGCCGTAGCGGCGCGTGCGGCGCGCTTTGCGCACAGCGACCGGCGGGGTGGTTGCCGGCTCCGAGCCCGCGTCGCCCTTCTTGGTGTCGCGAACGCCGCTGGCCTCGTCGGCCAGCAGGCGGCGGCGGCGTTCGTCGTGGGGAGCAGGGCGATTGAACGACATGGCAATTCCCAGCGCGCAGTGGGGGCGGCAAGCACTCAGGTGACGGGCTCTGTTCTGTCAGATTCGGCATTTGCCGCGGGCAAAATCCACTCGCCAGGCAGGAGGCAGTTCGCGGCAGGAACTGGGCGAGTAAATAACCAGTCGGCGGGCGCATGCAAGCCGGCGCCGAGCGCCGAGAAGTCACGCCTTGCCTCGCTTACGAACCAGCGCTGCACAGCGCCGATCGCTAGCAAGCTAGCACCGCGATGGATCGGCTAGACAGGCCTGGAGCCTTCGACGACGCGATAGTCGATTGTGATCTCTTCGTTGACGCCGATGTTCGCTGTTGCGATGTCGATGCCGTAGTTATCGCGCTGATAATCCGGGGCAATGTTCGGCCGCTCGCTATGATTGATGAACCGCGCGTCGTCGCAACAAAGGATGTAGCGCCCTAGTCGGGCGTCGACGTAGCCATAGTGCAGGAGCCACTCTCGCTGCTTGGGTAAGAGGCCTTCGAGTTGGCGCGGATCGAGGTCGAGATCAAACCCGGGTGTGAACTGCCATATCGCTTGCCCGCAGGCGATTGGTTCGTCGGCAAAGAGACCGAGCCCGTGAATCGCGCTGGCGCGCACCCCGGCGGAAACGAGCAACATAAGCAGTCTCCTCGTGGCGAGGTTGCTCGCGCCGAATTGCCTGGGTGTGCGGCGGGCGAGCGGCGGCGCGATTCACCCCTCGCCAGGTGGCGTCGCCTGGGGGGCATCGAGCCGGCGGATTTCGTCGCGCAAGCGGGCAGCCTCTTCGAAGCGCTCGTCGGCCACGGCTTCGTCCAAGCGGCGGCGCAAGCTTTCGAGCTGCGTCGGCGGGCGCCGCCGTTCCGACGAATTGCGCTGCCCCTCGACTTGTTCGCGCCATTGTTCGAGCTGCAGAAGCTCGGCACATTGCTCGGCGCGATGCTGTTGCCGGTAGTCGGCCAGAAACTGGCGGATGCCTTTGAGCCCCGCGTCGATGACCCGCAGCGCGGTTTCAAAGTCGCGCAGCTCCACCAGCGGCGTGGCGACCGCCCGCGTGTGCATCATCGTGACGTAAGGGCGGTACTGATCGAATTGCAGCTTGCCGCGGTCGTCGGCCGCATGCTGCCGCACGAAGGCGAATAGCCGCAGGTTGCGGGCGGTGTCGCGAGCGCAGAGCTCGTAACGCCCCAAGTGCCAGAAGCTGAGATACCGATGGTAGTACTGCACCCCTTCGCGCAGCAGGCGGCCCAGGGCTTGCTCGTCGAGCTCGAACGGGCGGTCGAGATGCGGCGCGGCCCGTAGATGGGCTTGTTGCTTGCGCTCGTAGTAGTCGAGCCACGACTCGCTGCCGCCGGGGCGCAGGCCGTCGGGGCGGCCGTCGAGCTCCATCTGCAGCAAGCCGAGATCGAGGCGCAACTGCAGCTTCTCGCGGCCATCGCTACCGGCCACGATGCGGACGGAGAAGGAGTCCGGATCGTACTCCCACCCCTCGAGAATGCCTGAAATATCTTTCGACACCGCCGCGCTTCAAGCGACCGCCAATTCAGGGGTACTGCCGGTGGCCCAATCGGCCTCGTCGCCGCACCGCCAGGCGACCAGCCGCGCGGAGCGAACCACCTCGCGAGACCTGGCCGGGCGAATCATTCGGCCGAGTCGCGGGTGACCGGTTCCATCACCTTGGTATTGCGTTCCACCGCCAGCACGATCGTGCGTTGTTCGACGCCATCGGCACTGGAGGCCACGGCCGGGATTACCTGCCGGCAATTCGGCATGCTGTACCGCACAGTGAACGTGCCATCGGGACGCAAGGTGACCGGCTCTCCCTGCAGCATCACGTGGGCCGAAGCTTCGCTGCGGCCGTACACGATCAACTCGGCGTCGAGTTCGAACACGAACTCCCGCTTGCGTTGCGAGCCAGCCACGATCCCGGCCCCCATGCGGGCCAACATCGGTTTGCCCATCGGGCGACGCAGCCGCTCTTCGAACAGCTCTTGCAGCTCGTGGGCCGAACCGTCGCTCGCGTAGCCGCCACTCATGGCGTAGATGCGGTCGAAGTTTTCGGCGACGTCGCTCCAGTTCTCGTCAATCGCGTCGGTGGAGGCCGCCTGCGGCGTAGTCACCACGTTGCTGCGCGCCAGCATGAAGAACCGGTCGTTGGCCGTCAGATAACCGATGTCGAGCCGATACGAGCAAGGCGGTTCCTGCACGTCGACATACCAGTTATTGACGCCGCCATGGACGTCGATGTGACGGATCACCCGCTCGGCAGTGCTGGTCGTGGCGCCGCTGGAAACATCCAATAGCCGCAGCACCGGGCGGGCCGTGTGCCAGTCTTGCCCCAGCGCTGCTTCGGCCCGCAACACCCCGTGACGGCTCAACTCCCAGTAGGCGTGCAGCCAATACGGATCGCGGACCATGACGATCAGGCGATCTTTCTTGTAGCCGTCGGGCTGGCCGGGAGGCGTGCGGAACGCCAAGTTCTTGAAGCGGTTTTGCGCGGCCTTGGCTTCGTTCAGCCGACGCGCGACCACCGGCGACTTCGGACGAGGCTTGGCGGCCGGCGTGGGAGCCTTCGGCGTAAGCGACTTTGAGCTCGCCGGCTTGGTCTGCGACTTCGATTTCGGCAACGCGGCGCTTTTCGATCGCGCGGCCGCCGGCGACTTGCCATGTGCCGCGACGCCATTGCGCGAGGCGCTGCGCGAAACCACGCCGCGCGTCGCCGATTTCTTGGTGCGGGCAGGCGAGCCCGACTTGCCGCTGGCCACCGACTTGGCGGCCGGAGCCTTCTTGGCGCGGGCCGGTTGCGTCTTGGCCAACGCGCGAACCAACTGGTCTTTGCGCATGTCGTGCCAGCCACGGACGCCGCGGCGCTTGGCCAGTTCGACGAGTTCGCGCAGGGGAAGTGTTTTCAGATTCTCGACAGCCATCGCAGGACCTGTCTCTCGAGGCGGAGCGTCTCCGTTTCGAGCGGAGCACGAACGTGCAACGTCGAGACAGCGACGGGTAATGCATCGTCCCTGATGACTGAGCGGTACCCTCGCGGGCACTGGCGCTCCTGTGCCCCCCCGGGCACCCGGTGTATTTGTGCCCCGCTGGGGCACCGGATAGTCGTGTGCCCCGGTCAGACGCGAATCCAAGTCGCATCTGCTGAGCACATAAGTGCTTGCAGCCAAAGGGTCCGGCGATTGTTGGCACCCTTGGCCGCGATGTCGAGTCGTCCCGAACGCGGAGCTCGTTCCGGCCTGGGTCAGGCCAGATAAGGACCGACTCTCGGGGAGCAGTTCCCCCCCATTAAGGGGAAGGAGCAGCTCTACTTTCCCGAGATTTGAGTCTAATCGACCCCCTGGTGAAACGCAATCCGAATTGGCAGCCGGCCGGCCAGCCGCCGCGTTTTCCTACGGATGGCGAGCCCATTTGGACCGATTGCACCCGGGATCGCACCCCCCGTAGGTCTTAAACACCGAAACCAGCCACGAGGACCCGCGCGGTGGACAAATGTTCGCCAAGTCTAGTGACCGCCGTCACTTACTTCGCGTCGTGGAAGATAATTCCCAGGGTCAGACGCTCGCCGCTGTGCAGCCGGCTCACGCCATGCCGCATGCTGACACGGTAGAAGCCGCGCGTTCCCCGCACCGGTCGCTGGCGCACCGGGAAAATCACCCCCTGGCCCGCCTCGAGCGGCACCACTTCGACGCGCGACTGCATTCGCGGACGCTGCTGCGTCAGGACGAACTCGCCACCGGTAAAGTCGCGCCCTGGCTGGCTCAGCAGCAGGGCCACCTGCAGCGGAAAGACGTGCTCGCCATACAGATCCTGGTGCAGGCAATTAAAGTCGTCGGGTTGGTAGCGCAGCAGCAGCGGAGTCGGTTTCTCCTGGCCGGCGTCGTGACAACGGCGCAGGAACTCGGCGTGCTCGGTCGGAAAGCGGACGTCGATCGCCAGCGCCTCGTGCCAGCGATTGGCGATCTCGGCCAGCGGCGGATAGAAGGCCCCGCGCAACGCCGCGACGATCGCCGGCAACGGATAGGCAAAGTACTTGTACTCGCCGCGCCCATATCCGTGTCGGGCCATGACGATCTGCTTGCGGAACAATTCGTCGTGCGCATAGCTGGCCCGCAGTTCGGCGCAAACCTCAGGCGAAAGAAGCCGCGGGGTGACCGCGGCACCGTGCTCGTCGAGGTCGGCGGCCAGGGCAGTCCAATCGAGGGCGTTGACCGCCAGGGTCGAATCCTCGGTAGCGTCCACAGGCATCGTTGTCTGGTTTTCGACCTTGTTCGACACGGAATACACCGTCGCGCGGCCAGCGTCGAGTTGATCGTAGGTTCACACGGAGTAGAGCCGACCCGGCCCTATTATTCGGCACGCGTCGCTCAAAGGACAAACCCTCTGGCGTGCGGTACAATTCTCGCATGCCTGAAACTTCATCACATGGCGCTGCGGCCGACAGTTGGGCCGGCGCGCCCGGCGCGGCTGCTGGGCCATTCTCGCCCGACGAAGTTGATCAGTACCAGCGCGACGGCTACTTGATCGTGCGCGGCTTGTTCGCGGCTGACGAAATGGCGGCCCTGCTCGACTACGCGCGCCGCGACCCGGCCCTGCAATCGAGCGCGTACGACCGGCTCGACAGCAGTGGCGCCCGCACCCGGTTGGCCTTGTGGAACCAGGCCGGCGACGACTTGTACAGCTTGTTCTCGCGCAGTCCGCGACTGGTCGAGCGGGCGTCGCAACTCTTGGCCGACGAGGTCTATCACTGGCACACCAAGATGATGCTCAAGGAGCCGCGGGTTGGCGGCGCCTGGGAATGGCATCAAGACTACGGCTACTGGTACGCGAACGCCTGCTTGTACCCCGACCTGGTCAGCGCGATGATCGCCGTCGACGTGGCCACGCGCGAGAACGGCTGCCTGCAGGTGCTGCGCGGCTCGCACCGGCTGGGGCGGATCGATCACATGAAAGTGGGCGATCAGACGGGGGCCGACCCCGAGCGCGTCGCCGAAGCCGAACGGCGACACGAATTGGTGTACGTCGAAGCCGAGCCGGGAGACACCCTCTTCTTTCACGCAAACTTGCTGCACCGCTCGGATCAGAATCGCTCCGACGCACCGCGCTGGTCATTGATCGCCTGCTATAACGCCCGGCACAACGATCCGTATCGCGAGACTCGGCATCCGCGCTACTCGCCGCTGGAAAAGACGACCGATGCGGCGATCCGCGATTGGGCTCGCCGACGGTCGAGTGCCAACGAGGTGGCCGGGCAGGCATCTCCATGAGCGACGCCGACCTGTCGACCCCCCCAGGCGAATCGCTACCGACGTTGGCCGAGTACGACGAGCCGCCGCCGCGACGGATCGGCTGGCCGGTCGTGGCCTGGCTGGTGATTCTCGCGTTGACAGCGCTCATTGCCTGGGGGCAGGCGTCGCGCGGCAAGCCCCGCGACGGTGACGCCGAACCGAAACCGACGAGCGACGCGCAGTCGTTTGTGTTCGACTTGCAGACGCGCTACATCATCGGGGCCGTCAACAGCGGTCTGCCAATCAAGGACTCCGAGCGAAGGCAGTTCTTCGATCAATTGCAGGGCATGACCGGCGGCGGCAATCGGCTGCGGTTGGTCGTGGCCGCCGGCGAGATTGTCGGCCCACAACAAGCGCTTGCAGAGATCGACGAACTGCCCGACGAGCTGCGCGACACGCCCGACGTGCAGACGCTCGAGCGGTTGTACAAGAGTTATGCGGCAGCGCCAGAGGCGCAGAGCAAGCCCGAGGCCGAGCGCAACGACGCCGAACAAGTGGCAGTCGAATCGCTGAGCGCGCCGCCGATTTCCCAGCAGGAACGTGAAAAGCTCGTCGACCGTCTGGGGTGGTTCGCCTCCTTGGCGTTGGCCCCCCCTGGTACACAGGACAAGTTGGCTCGAACCGAGGCGCTGGCCCCGGCCCAGCGAACGTTCGGCCTGGTGATCGGCGGCCTGGGGCTCGGTTGCGTGGCGGCGCTGCTGGGTTTTGTGATGCTCATCGCGCTGCTGGTCTTTGCCGCGCAAGGCAATCTGCGCGGCTTGCAGACCGGCTCGCCGTATGGTGGTGTCTATGCCGAGACGTTTGCCGCTTGGATGGCGCTCTTCCTGGGGTTGAGCTTTCTGGGTCGATATCTAAAAGACTATCTCCCTCTGCCGGCGACGCTCTTGGTGACCTTTGCCGGCAGTCTCTTGGCGATCGGTTGGCCGTTGCTGCGGGGCGTGCCCTGGGGCACGTTGCGTCGCGACATTGGCTGGATCGGCGGCCGGGCCGGTATCGGCGAGCCGTTCGTCGGTATCGGTTGCTACCTGATGGGCATTCCGATTCTGATGGTCGGGCTCGTGGCGACGATCATCATCGTCAAGCTGAGCGGAGCGGGGGCCGAGGCGGGCCCGCCGCTGCCGTCGCACCCGCTGGTCGAAATGGTCGCCCACGGCAATTGGCTGTGGCGCGTGCTGCTGTTGATCGACGCGGCCGTGCTGGCGCCGATCATCGAAGAGACCATGTTTCGCGGGGTGCTGTACCGCCATCTGCGCGAGGCATCGGGCCGTTGGGCCCGCTGGCTGAGCGTGCTGGCGAGCGCGACCGTTACCAGCTTTCTGTTTGCGATCATCCATCCGCAGGGATGGATGGCGGTTCCGGCGCTGATGGCTTTGGCCTACACTTTCAGCATTGCCCGCGAATGGCGCGAATCGCTGATTCCGTGCATGGTGGCTCACGGCGTGCAGAACGGTTTGGTGTTCGCCGTGTTGATGTCGGTGATGTAAAGCGGCTACCGCCCGCCGACGGACCAGCCTCGTCGATCAACAACACTTGCCAAGACAAGGAATCGACCGTGACTGACTACTTGCACCGCGCGTGGGCGGCCTGCCTGTTGGGAAGCGTGATGACGATGAGCATCCTTTCGACCGCCGCCCGCGCCGCCGACGACACCCAGGCTGCCGCCGAGGCGTTCATCGCCGGGCACCTGGAGAAAATCCGCCCGCTGGAAATCGAAGTCAACCGCAGTTGGTGGTTGGCCAACACCACCGGCGAGGACGAAGCCTTTGCCCGCAAGCAAGAGCTCGAGACGCAGTTGGACGTCGCGCTGTCGGACCCCGCGCGGTTCGCCGAGTTGAAGAAGCTGCACGAGAACCCGCCGGCCGACAAGCTGCTGGCGCGGCAGATCGAAGTGCTTTACCTGTGGTACCTGGGCAAGCAGGTGCCGCGCGAGCTGCTGGAAAAGATGATCGCCAAGTCCAACGCGGTCGAGCAGGCGTTCAACGTCTATCGCCCCAAGGTCGACGGCCGCGAGGTGACCGACAGCGAGATTCGCAAGATTCTCGCGCAGTCGAACGAATCGGAGCGGCGCCGGCTGATGTGGGAGGCCAGCAAGGAGGTGGGGGCCGTCGTCGAGGCCGATCTCAAGGCGCTGGTCGCGCTGCGCAACGAGGCCGCCAAGCAGCTCGGTTTCAAGAACTATCACGCCATGCAGTTGTTTCTCAACGAGCAGAGCCAGGATCAGGTGCTGGCGCTGTTCGATGAGCTCGACACGCTGACCCGCGAGCCGTATCTGGCCGCCAAGCGCGACATCGACGCGCGGTTGAGCCAGATGATGGGGACCACGATCGACGAACTGCAACCCTGGCACTACCACGATCCGTTTTTCCAGGAGTCGCCGGCGGTTTTCGACGCCGATCTCGACAAGGTCTATGAGAAGGTCGACATCCTCAAGCTCTGCCGCGAGTTCTACGCCGGCATCGGTTTGCCGATCGACGACGTCTTGGGCCGTAGCGACCTGTACGAGAAGCCGGGCAAGAGCCCGCACGCCTTCTGCACCGACATCGACCGCGAGGGGGATGTCCGCGTGCTGGCCAACATCGTGCCGAACGAAAAGTGGATGGCCACGATGCTGCATGAGCTGGGGCACTCGGTCTATTCGAGCAAGTACATTCCGCGCAGCCTGCCGTATGTGGTCCGCTCGCACTCGCATATCCTCACCACCGAAGGGGTGGCGATGATGTTCGAGCGCTTCAGCAAGAATGCCGACTGGCTGGCCGCCATGCAGGTCGAGGTGGCCGATCCCTCGGCCTTCAACGAGGCGGGGGCCCTGATGCGCCGCAATCAGTTGCTGATCTTCTCGCGCTGGTGCCAGGTGATGTTGCGATTCGAGAAGTCGCTGTACGAGAATCCCGATCAGGACCTCAACGCCCTGTGGTGGAACCTGGTCGAAAAGTACCAGGGGGTGCGCAAGCCCAAGGACCGCAACCTGCCCGACTACGCGGCGAAGATTCACATCGTCAGCGCGCCGGCGTATTACCACAATTACATGTTGGGGCAGTTGTTTGCTTCGCAGGTGCACGCGGCGATCTGCCGCGACGTGCTCGGCGGAGCGCCGCCGGCCGACGCGATCTACGTCGGCAACAAGCGCGCGGGGCAGTTCATGCTCGAGCGCGTGTTTGCCCCCGGCGCGACCCTCAGTTGGAATGAGCTCACCAAGCATGCGACCGGCGAAGAGCTCAACGCCAAGGCCTTTGCCGACGAGTTCCGCGCAAAGTAGCCGCGGCCACGTGAAGCGAAGCTACCGGCGCGACCCTGATGGGGCACTGCGGTACAATGCAGTAGTCAGCGTCGCGGCCTGGGCACGGCGGTTGGCGGCCGTACGAATCGCGAAATGGGGAGCTCGTCGAAATGCCATCCGCCCCGCCACCAGAAAAGGACAAGAAGCCCGAGAACCAGCCCCCGTACTGGGCCCAGTGGCGGCTGTTGCTTCCCTACATCCTGCTGGGATTCATGATCCTCTGGCTGTGGCAGGATGTCTTCCTGGCCAGCACGATTCAGACGATCCCCTACAGCGAGTTCAAGCGCTATCTGGCGGCCGGCCAGGTTGTCGAGTGCAACATTCGCGAGGATTGGATCGAGGGGAAGATCGATCCGACCCGCCCCGCTAAGCCGTTGCCCGCCGGCGCCGGCGCGAAAACCGACGGGGCCGCTCCGCCCGCGGCCCAGCCTGACCAAAGTGTCGCGCCGGCCGAAGAGCAACCAGCCGAGCCGGCCCAGGCGACAACCCCGCCGCCGCCGGCAGCCAAGCCCGAGGCCAAGCCGGCCACCTCGAAGTCCGACAAGGCCGACGAAGCCAAGCAAGAGCCCTTCTCGTTCTACACGGTGCGCGTCGAAGACGACAAACTCATCGAACAACTCCAGGCCCACGGCGTCGACTACAAAGGGGTCCGGCAAGGGCCGTTGTCGTCGCTGATCCTGGCCTGGGTGTTGCCGATCATCATCCTCGTCGGATTGTGGTTGTTTGTGTCGCGGCGGATCGGCGCCGCCGGTCAAGCGATGATGTCGTTCGGCAAGAGCCGGGCACGTCTGGTGGCCGACAAAGATACCGGCGTCAACTTCGCCGACGTGGCCGGCTGCGACGAAGCCAAGTACGAATTGCAGGAAGTCGTCGACTTTCTCAAGAACCCTAAACGCTACGAGGCACTTGGCGCCAAGATCCCCAAGGGCGTGCTGCTCGTCGGTCCGCCAGGGACCGGCAAAACCTTGCTGGCCCGCGCGGTCGCCGGCGAAGCCAAGGTGGCCTTCTACTCGCTCAGCGGCAGCGACTTCGTCGAAATGTTCGTCGGCGTCGGGGCTTCGCGGGTGCGCGACCTGTTCGCCCAGGCCAAAGCGACCGCGCCCTGCATCATCTTCATCGACGAGCTCGACGCCATCGGCCGGCAACGCGGCGTGCATGTCGGCGCGGTGAACGACGAACGCGAACAGACGCTCAACCAGTTGCTGGTCGAAATGGATGGCTTCGCGGCCAATGTCGGCATCATCATTCTGGCGGCCACGAACCGGCCCGACGTGCTCGACCGTGCGTTGTTGCGCCCCGGGCGGTTCGATCGCCAGGTCGTGGTCGACGCTCCCGACATCGACGGCCGCGAGGCCATTCTCAAGGTGCACTCGCGCGACAAGCCGCTGGCGGCCGACGTCAATCTGAAGCAAATCGCGCAAGGCACGCCCGGCTTCTCCGGCGCCGACCTGGCCAACGCCCTGAACGAAGCCGCCTTGTTGGCTGCCCGTCGCAACGCCCGCGAAATCCACCAACAAGACCTCGAAGAGGCGATCGAAAAGGTCGTGGCCGGGCCGGAGCGCAAAAGCCGCCGGCTCGACGCCGAAGAGCGCCGCCGTGTCGCTTATCACGAGGTGGGGCATGCGCTGGTCGCCGCCCACAGCGAGCACGCCGACCCCGTGCACAAGATCAGCATCGTGCCGCGCGGTCGGGCGGCGCTCGGCTATACGCTGCAACTGCCCGAAGGGCAGCAGTTTCTCATGACCCGCTCGGAGCTGGTCGATCGCATCCGGGGCATGCTTGGTGGCCGGGCAGCCGAGGAGATCGTCTTCTCCGAAGTCAGCACCGGCGCCGAGAACGATCTGGAACGCGCCACGGCCTTGGCCCGGCAAATGGTTTGCGCCTTCGGCATGAGCGACCGCGTGGGGCTGGTGCACTGCGGTCATCGCACCAATCCGTTCGTCGGCCCCTTGGACGACGGAGCGCTGGAGCGCGACTTCAGCGAGCGAACCGCCGAACAGGTCGACGACGAGGTGAAGCAGATTCTCGACGATGCTTATATCCGGGCGAAGCAGATTCTCTCGGAGCATCGCGATCAGTTGGAGCGTGTCAGCGAAGAATTGATGCGCCGCGAGACGCTCGACGCCCAGGCGTTCAAGCAGTTGCTATCGCACACCGGCGGTGGCGACGCCCATCTCGACGACAAAGAGACGGGACTACGGGCCGCGGCCGACTCGGCGGCTGGGACCGCCGAGTAAATTGCTTCTTGTCGCGGTGCCGCTCAATCCAGCATGCCCAACAGCTCGATCTGCGTATCGAACCGCAGGGCGATCACGCGCCAGCCGGTTCCCGCCGGCAGCGCGTCGGCGGCGCTGGTCGCCGGCCGGTAAAAGGTGAAGTACCAAACGACCGGGAAGTTCTCGCACTTGTACAGGTACTTCAGCAGCACGACGTCTTGCCCGATGCGGCGCGTGCCGACCCGCTCGAAGCTCTGGTAGCGGCCGTAGCGTTTTTCCAATTCGCGGGTTTTGCTCTTCAGGTCGGCAAGGCCTTCGCTGCGCTTGAGCGTGGGGCTGGCGGCCAACAATTGATCGTAGGCGGTGTCGATCTGGCCGAGCGACACTTCTTCGAGAAACCGCGCGGCTTCTCCTTCGAGCGCGGCCAGCGACGAGTCGGCTTCGACGGGCGTAGGCTGAGCTTGCGAGACCAGGCCGAGCATGGCGCCGGCAATCAGCGCCAGCGCGCAGGCCGACAACAGCGGAAGTCGACGATTCATGAGGTCCTCGCAGGGTAGGTGGTTGACGATCGGGGAGTGGTAGCACGATAGGGGCGTGGAAGCAGGATAGCGGAGCGTCTCGCCTACGGATTGGCCGTAGTCGATCGCCGAGTTGTGCCCGGCCGGCAATCCGCTGGCTCCAACATTCTTTCGCGCGGGCACGCGATCTGCCAGCCCCGGCTAAGTGGCTACGGGGCGAGGGAGAATGGAACGGCGATTCGAGAAGCGCCGTACCAGGCGTACCGTAGGTTGGCCGCGGCCGCACGCGAAATAGCGACTAAGTCGGAGCCACTACTCGATAGGGGACTGGCGCCTCGTCGGTCCACGCACCTTCGGGCAATTCAATCGTCTTGGTGTACTCTTGGCCGTCCACAATAATCAACAGACGGCCGCAAGTACCCGGCGCGAGCTGACCCGACCCAACTTGCAGAGGCTCGGCGAGATCGAAAGTACAGCCGTTCGTTCGCGCCAGCCGAATCCTGTGTCCCTCGAAGCAAAAGAAGGCCTCGACGGTCGCGGAGTAGCCATTTTCGCGATGGATTCCCATGACAGCCGAGCAAGAGCGTATCGAGCGCAAAGAACGTGTCGAGCGCTATCATAGCCTACGGTACGGAGACGAGAAGATCAAAACCTGGCTCGGCGGCGGCACCGATGGCGAGGTCTGGAAAAGCAGCCAAGAGACTGCCATCAAAGTCTTTCAGCGCCTCGCGGGATACGCAAACGAGCGAGACACTTATCTGAGGCTCGCGGAATATGGAGTGGTCCGCAAGCTCGCCGGTTTCTGGATTCCGATCATACTCGACTACGACGACGAGCTCATGATCGTCGAAATGAGCCTAATGAACAAACCCCCGTATGTCATTGATTTCGCGAAAGTGAGAATCGACCGGCCGCCCGATTTCGACGAGGAAACGCTGCAAGAGGCGGAGCGCCAGGGACGCGAGCGTTTTGAGCATAATTGGCCCAAAGTCAAGGGGTTGCTCGGCGCTCTGGAGAGTTTCAACATCTTTTATCTGGACCCCAACCGCGGCAACATTACTTTCCCCGACATGCCGTGACGCTAGGCCAGCGAATCTTTTCAACCGGCACCAACCGTGCGCAGTCGTTGCTGGTTCGGTTACTGCTGGTTTGGCTGCTCGCGGGCTTGGCGCACTAGTTCGGCCAGCGCTGCGGCGGCTCCCTCGAGCGGCAGCAGCGTCGGCTCGCTCTCCCAGCGCCATTTGATCTCGAGCTTGCCCTCCTTGAGGCTGCGCCCGCCGATCACCACGCGCAACGGAAAGCCGATCAGGTCGGCGTCTTTGAACTTGACCCCCGCCCGCTGATCGCGATCGTCGAGCAGCACGTCGACGCCGGCGGTGGTCAACTCATCATGCAGCTTCTCGGCCACTTGCATCACATCTTCTTGAGCGACGTTGAGTGGCGCGAGCAGCACTTCGTAAGGCGCCAGCGCCATCGGCCAGACGATGCCCTGCTCGTCGTGCCGGGTCTCAATCAATGAGGCCAGGATGCGATTGATGCCAATGCCGTAGCAGCCCATGATGATCGTCCGCTGCTGCTCGGTGTCGTCGAGGAACTTGGCCCCCAGGGCGTCGGAGTATTTGGTGCCGAGCTTAAAGACGTGCCCCACCTCGATGGCGTGCCGCAAAGCGAGCTCTTTGCCACAGCGAGGGCAGGCGTCTCCCGCGGCGGCGTTGCGCAGATCGGCGAAGTGCTCGGCCGGCACCTTGAAATCGCGGCCCAAGTTCGCACCGGTGTAATGCTTGTCGGCCTCGTTGGCGCCGATCACGGCATCGGCCACGGCTGCCACGTCGCGATCGGCCCAGAGTGGAATTGTCAGCCCCACCGGTCCAGCAAATCCGACCGGCGCCCGCGTTACTTGTTCGATCACTTCGGGCGAGGCCAGTTCGAGCTTCGCGGCCCCGACGGCGCGGCGCAGCTTGCCTTCGTTGGCGTCGTGATCGCCGCGCAGCAAAACCGCCAGCGGTTTGCCGTCGGCCACGTAGATCAGCGTTTTGATCATTTGCGCCGGCCGGCAACCGAGCAGCTTGCTGACTTGCTCGATGCTGCCGACTTGCGGCGTATCGACTTTATGGAGCGGCGCCGATCCAGCCGCGGGCTTGGCGGAGCCGGCCTTGGGCGCGCCGATTTCGGCGCGTTCGAGATTGGCCGCGTAACCGCAGCCCGCGCAATGCACGACGACATCTTCGCCGTTTTCGGCCAGCACCATGAACTCGTGGCTGGCGTCGCCGCCGATCGGCCCGCTCTCGGCTTCGACCGCCAGGTATTCGAGTCCGCAACGCTCGAAGATGCGGCAATACGCGGCGTACATCTTGTCGTAGCTGGCGGCCAGCGATTCGACCGAGGTGTCGAAGCTGTAGGCGTCCTTCATCAAGAACTCGCTGGTCCGCAGCACGCCGAACCGCGGCCGCTCCTCGTTGCGGAACTTGGTCTGAATCTGGTAAAGCGTGATCGGCAACTGCCGGTAGCTCGACACGAACCGCGCCACCAGATCGGTCACGACTTCTTCGTGCGTAGGGCCCAGTGCCAGGTGGACTTGCCGATTGGCGCGGCGAACTTTGAAATTGATCAACACGTCGCCGAAAGCATCGACCCGGCCGGTCCGCTCCCAGAGGGTGATCGGCGTCAGGGCCGGCATGTGCAGCTCGACGGCGCCGGCGCGGTCCATTTCGTCGCGGACGATCGCCTCGGCCTTGCGCAGCGCGCGCCAGCCGAGCGGCAGATAGGTGTACGCGCCGGCCATGACTTGCTGGATCAATCCAGCGCGCAACATCAGCACGTGGCTGGGGATTTCGGCCCCCTCGGGCGTTTCCTTCATGGTGGGGATGAGCGTTTGCGACCAGCGCACGAGTAGGTTCCCTTGGATGGCGTATCTTGCGGAGCTAAGCCAGTTGCCTGTCGCGACGCAGCGCGACCGTCGGCGGCCCGCTCCGGCGAAAAAAGCAGGCGGAATTGTACGGTACAGCGGCAAACCGGGGCAACGCGAGCGCGCACTGCCGCTTGTTGGTAGTTGACGCAGGTCATAGAATTGCCGGATTCTCCACGTCCCCTTGGCGACCGTTTTGGTTCTAGATCGCGCTCATGCCTCGACGTTTCATCAATCAACTCGGCCACCAGGAAGCAATTCACGACGTGTTTCTGGCGACCGATAAGCAACTGCGCCCCAATCGCAACGGCAATTTGTATCTGCAGGTCGAGCTTCGCGATCGCACCGGCGCGCTGTCGACGCGGGTTTGGAATGCCACCGAATCGCTCTACAACAGCTTCGAAAACGGCGATTTCGTGCTCGTCGAAGGGACGACGCAGCTCTACCAGGGGGCGCTGCAGCTTATCGCCTCGCAGATCACCGTTGTGCCGGGGGACGAGGTCGACACGGCCGACTTCATGCCGTTGTCGCAAGCGGCGATCGATCGGCTGGCCGCGCGACTGGCCGAACTGCTCCGCGGCATGGCCCATCCGCAGTTGCGCACGCTGGCCGAATGCTATCTGTTGGACACGCAGTTCATGACGCGGTTCGCGCAGGCGCCCGCAGGCGTGAAGAATCATCACGCCTATCACGGCGGACTGCTGGAGCACGTCGTCAGCGTCATGGAACTGGCGCGGCTGTTGGCCGGCCGCTACGAGATGCTCGACGCCGACTTGCTGCTGATGGGCGCGTTCTTGCACGACGCCGGCAAGATCGAAGAGCTGGCCTACGAGCGCGGCTTCAGCTACACCGACGAAGGCCAGTTGATCGGTCACGTCGTGATCGGCGTGGCGCTGCTGGACGAAAAGCTCGCCGAGGCCGAGCGGCTCTCCGGCGAACCGGTCCCCGCCGAGTTGGCGTTACGGCTCAAGCACATGATCGTCAGCCATCATGGCGCGTACGAATTCGGCAGCCCCAAGCTGCCGATGACGCTCGAGGCGATCGCCTTGAACCTGATCGACAACGTCGACGCCAAGCTGCACGGCTGGCAGCAACTGATGCGCGACGACCCGAACGCCGAAAGCCGCTGGACGAACTTCAATCAACAACTAGGGCGCAAATTGTTCAAGCCGAGTTCGGCGCCTGCCCCGGCGCAACTCGACTGAGCGGCGCAGCGCAGGACGCATGGATCTCGCAGAACTCGAATCGAAGCTGCTGGCGCTCGTGGCCGGGGCCGACTATCAGCCAGCTAAGCCGCGCGTGCTGGCCGAGCGGCTGGGACTGGCCGACGAACATCGCGGCGACCTCAAGCGGCTGATCAAACAGCTCGTCAAAACCGGCAAGCTGCGCTACGCGGCCAATCATCTCGTCGAGTCGGGTGGCGCGCCGACCGCCGGCCAGATCGTCGGCGTGTTTCGCCGCGCGCAAGGGGGCTTTGGCTTTGTGCGCCCCAAGGACACGCCCGCCGCGCATGGCCGCCGCGACGACATCTTCATTCCGGCCGAGTCCGCCGGCGACGCTTCGAGTGGCGACGTTGTCATGGTCGAGCTGCGGGGGCGCAAGTTCTCGTCGCGCGGCAACCCCGAGGGGCGGATCGTCGAAGTCGTCGAGCGCGACACGCGGCAGTTCGTCGGCACCTATTTCGAGACCGGCGGCAACGGCTACGTGCAGGTCGACGGCACGCTCTTTCAGCGGCCGGTGTCGGTGGGCGATCCCGGCGCCAAAAACGCGCGACCCGACGACAAAGTCGTCTTCGAGATGGTCCGCTTTCCGTCGCACCTGCACGACGGCGAAGGAGTGCTCACCGAAGTGCTCGGCCCGCGCGGGCAGCCGGGCATCGACACCCTGTCGATCATCCGCGAGTTCGAGTTGCCCGAGGAATTCGCCGAAGACGCCCTGGCCGAAGCCCGCGCCCAGGCGGCTGCCTTCGACGAAGCGATCGACGAGGGCCGCGTCGATCTGACCGGCGAGACGATCATCACGATCGACCCGGTCGACGCCCGCGATTTCGACGACGCCATCTCGCTCGAGCGCACCGCGGAAGGCCATTGGCGGCTGGGCGTACACATCGCCGACGTGTCGCACTTCGTGCGGCCGAAAACGGCGCTCGATCGCGAGGCGTTGGCCCGCGCCACCAGCGTCTATCTGCCCGACCGCGTGCTGCCGATGCTGCCGGAGCTGATCTCCAACGGTCTGGCCAGCCTGCAGCCCGACAAAGTGCGGTACACCAAGACGGCCATCATGGAGTTCACCGCCGACGGCACGCGCGTGGCCGCGGAGTTTCATTCGGCGGCGATCCGCAGTTGCCGGCGGTTCACTTACGAAGAGATCGACGACTACCTGGCCCAACCGCAGGCGTGGCGCGGCAAACTCACGCCGCAAGTGCACAAGCTGATCGGCGACATGCACTCCCTGGCGATGGTGCTCCGCGAGCGGCGGCGCAAGCGCGGCGCGATCGAGCTGTCGATGCGCGAAGTGAAGATCGACCTCGACAAAGAGGGGCGCGTGGCCGGCGCGCACCTGGTCGAGAACACGGTCAGCCATCAGATGATCGAAGAGTGCATGCTGGCCGCCAACGAAGCCGTGGCCGAGCACCTCCGCGAGCAAGGGCTGCTGTTTCTGCGGCGCATTCACCAGGCTCCCGATCCGCGCAAGCTTGAAGAGCTTACCAAGTTCGTGGTCGAACTCGGCTTTCCGGTCGAGAGCCTCGAAAGCCGCTTCGAGCTGCAACGGCTGCTCAAGCTGGTCGACGGCCGGCCCGAAGAGCAAGCGGTCAACTACGCCGTGCTCCGCAGTTTGCAGCAGGCGGTCTACGGCCCCGAAGACGAGGGGCACTACGCGCTGGCCAGCGATTGCTATTGCCATTTCACTTCGCCGATCCGCCGCTATCCCGACCTCACCGTGCATCGCCTGCTCGATCTCTTGGCCGCCCGCAAGAAGCCGACATCGCACCTGGCCGAGCTGCTGAGCCTGGGCGATCATTGTTCGCAGCGCGAGCGCCGGGCCGAGCAAGCCGAACGCGAGCTAACCAAGGTCAAACTGCTGAACTACCTGGCCGACCGTATCGGCGAACAGATGGATGCCGTGATCACCGGCGTGCAGGAGTTCGGCTTGTTCGCGCAAGGCGTTGAGCTCCCGGCCGAAGGGTTGATCCACATTTCGTCTCTGTCCGACGACTATTACCGGTACGATCGCACGCATCACACGCTGACCGGTTACCGGCAGGGGAACACGTTCCGGCTCGGCGACTTGGTGCGGGTAGCCGTGGCCCGCGTCGATGCGGACCGGCGCGAGCTCGATTTTCGCCTGGTGGCGCGGCGCAAACGTCCGCCCGGTTCGCTGCCGCCGGCCGTTGCGCCGCGCGGCAAGGGTTCGTCGTCGCGGGGTGCCCACGCGCGCGACGGTCGCGCGGGGGCCGACAAGCAAAAGTCCGGCGGCAAGCGGACTAAGTCGGCAGGCAAAACCAAAAAGCGGCGGCGCTAGTCAAGTTGCGTGGTTGATAAGACCGGGCCACATGACGCCGGAACCATACAGGCGCGCTGCACGGTCGATCGGCTAACTGCCTATTCTTCGGCCGGCGAGCGCCGACGGCGCTTCTTGAGCGACGTGGCCTCCTTGCTTTTGATCCGTCGCTCGACGGCCGCCCGCGATGGCTTGGTGGGGCGGCGGGGTTTGGGACGGGCGAGCGCCGTTCGCAGCATTTCGCGCAGCTTCTCGAGGCAATCTTCGGCGTTGCGACCTTGATCGCGGTACCGCTGGCTGTGGATCACCAGGTCGCCCGCGGCCGTGACGCGCCGGCCGAGTTTTGCCAGCAATCGCGGTTGGAGTTCTGCCGAAACGCTCGGGCTGGTCGCCACGCTCCAGCGCAGGATGGCCTTGGAGCTCACCTTGTTGACGTTCTGTCCCCCTGGTCCGGAACTGCGCGCGTAGGTGAACTCAATTTCGTCGAGCGGAATGCGCAGGGCGGCGTTGACATCGAGCGTAGCCATGGGTATCGCCGGGAGATTGTAACCGGCGACGCGGTTGCGCGGTGAGCCGCGCGCAAAAAGAAAAAGGCCGGTTCCTCGTCGGGGAAGCGAGGAACCGGCCTTGCGATCGCTCTCAACCTGCCGGCGGCGCCAACGTCAGGCAGCGTTGGTGCCCGTCCGCGGGTGAGCCTAACGACAGTTGACGTAGCGTCTCAAGCGCCGCACAAGTAGCGGGCTCACCGACATCAAACCTATCGCCAGCAGCACGATACTCCCCGGTTCGGGGATCGGCGTCATCATTGTCAAGGCAAAGTTGTATGCCAGGTTGATGCTGGCCGCCAGGTCGACGGTCGTGGTGATGCCATACACGGCTCCCCCGTCGAGTTCCAGCGCGGTACTAAAGTTCAAGGGAAACGGGAGTTGGTCGCTGCCCAGGAGTGTTATTTTCAGGTTACTCGCAGGGCCACTGAGCTCATAACGTCCGGTGACGACAAACTCGCTATCCAACTCTTCGTTCTCGAGTTCTTCAACATCAAACCCGCCGACGACGATCTTGGCATCCAAGAGAGCATGCAGGACCATCGGTATCGAGAACGTCCCCGTGGCGGTGCCGTTGATGCCACCCACGGCCGGTCCGTCGGGCGTAAACGTCGGCAGCAGTTTCATATTCTGCTCGAGATACAGCTCCTTGACCGTGCCCGATATCTTCACCGCAAGATCGGCGGACGGGTTGGGATAGTACGACGGTCCATTGATGGGATTGCCATCGTAGAATTCGTTTTCGACCATTCGGGTGCGCGGAATGATGATGTCGTTCAAGGCGAAATTGGCCTTCACGCCGTTGAGCATGTCGAGGTCGAGGTTCGTCGCGCTCACCAAGGTGCGGGTCAGCACGCCGTTGATATTTTGTGCGCCGACTCCCAGGTCGCCGATGCCGGGAACGGGGAACGTGCCGTCCCCTTTTTTCGGCAGCCCGATGCTGCGCGGATCACTCGTCACCGAGACCGTGCTCTTCAGCCCGATGGCGGTCGAAAACGGGTTGCCCGACTGCAACAAGGTGATGCCATCGCCGTCGATGGTCACTTTCCCGACCGCGTATTTGGTCCCGATCAACTCCACGCCGTACGGTTGGGTTTGCGTGAACCTGCCTTCGAACGACCCGTTGCCCGACGCCGTCAGCGTCAGGCCGAAATCCTGTTGGGTGCCGGTGAAGTTCACGGGCACGGCCCAGGCAGGCGAGGCCAGGGCGGTACCTGCCAGTACCAGCGCGGCCGCGCAAATAAGGGTTCGACGAGAACTCGTCATGTAACTATGCTCCCCGAGATGAGTTTTGCCGCCTGATTATGGGTTTGGCTCGCCCTCACATAAGGGCGTCGGTTAATCTGTGTTCCGGCCGTGCAGCGGAATGCCGCTGCCAGACTGGGTGATACGCGCGGCGCGCCGTGGCGCGGCTGCGAACTAGGGACAATTGCCTGCCCGCGCGAAACCGCGCACGCGGCCTACCAGGCCCAGCGCTTGGCGCGACGGCGATGCATGCCGTTGAAGCCAGACGGGCGGCTTTTGGCGCGGTACTGCGGGCGCGAGCTGCGGTTGCTCTTGATCGGCTGCACGCGACCGTAGTGGGCCTGACCTTCGCGTTCGTAATCTTGATTCAAGTTGGCATAGTCCGACATTTCTGGGTCCTTTCGCTCGCTCGATAGCTGCTTGATGTGAATGAGAACGACGTGTATCGCGGTGCCGATTGCTCGGCGCCACTGTGGCTACGGCGTCAACCGACCCGGCTAGCCGGAGCCGATCCCGCCGCAACCCGGTTTGCGAGGCGCTCCGCAAGCGGAATGGCCTCGCTACACAACACGGCCAATTCGGTTCCGTCCGTCACGCCCGGCAGGTAGAGCCAAACGCCCAACTGCCGAGCCCAGATTTCCTCCTGCGGCGCCCCCTCCTGTCCGCAAAGCACGATCAGCAATCCGCTCTGGGCTGCCAGTGCTTCGACGGCGCTACGCAGTTCCTGGCGGTCGCCGCCGGGCACCTGATCGAGGTCGACCAGGGCCAGCCCGACCAACATTCGCTGCAGACACATCAGTGCCGAAGGGGCGTCGTCACATTCCAGAGCCAGCCAGCCGGCTTCGCGCGCCGCCGCTGCCAACTCCTGACGCCGGCGTCCATCGACGGCCAGCACCAGGCATTGCAGCCGGTCGTTGGCGCGCCGCGCCGTCCGGACCGTCTGGTCTGCTTCACTCAACACGAGTTGCCCTTGATTCCGCGACATACAAAGTGCTCTTGCTTCTGAGATCCAATCCGGCGGGGCCGGGTACACGACTGACCCTCGTCACCCCCCGCGCGTCGCCGCTCTGCCGAGCGGCCTGGGCTCAGCCCGGACGCGTGGTCCGCCTTCGCACAACGCGGCTTCGTGCCACGAACACTCCCGTCAGCCCGATGAGGCACAGTGCCAGCGTCGAGGGTTCCGGGATCAACACGCCCACGCCGAACTGTCCGCTCAAGGCGGCCAGCGCCACGCTGGCGATGTTGTCGGTCGGCGAATAGCCGGCCTGAATGAAAGGATTCAACAAGCCGGGCGGAATCGACGTGATGTCGAAATTGCCGCGAATTACCCCGGTCTTGCCGACCAGCGCCTTGCCCGTGGCCATGGTGCCACCGGTGATGGTGCCGATGCCTTCGACCAGGAATGAGTTCTGACCGGCATTGCCGTAGAACGACACCTGAGTCAGGTCCATGGTCCAGAGCGTCTCGTTCGACGCCGCGCCGGGCGAGGTCGCCCCGGTGATCACTACGTCGTCACCCGGTCGGCCACCGGTGCCGGTCAGGCTAATGTTGGGGAACCCCCCCCCGACCGCATCCGAAGCGTTGAGGACGACGTCCAGCAACATGTCGGCGCCGAAAACGAGCGGCCCGCCCCCTTGCACGAAGTACAAGGGCAATGCAGGGTTCACGGCCGGCCAGTTGGGCCGGTAAATGGTGACGTCGCCACCACCAGTTCCCGGCGGGTCGGTTGCGCTGATGAGCCGATCGGGCGCGACCCCGTTGGTCGAATAGATCATGCTCACATCGAACTGGAACAAGTCACTGACGATCTGTGGCGTCAGCGGCGCGCCGTGTGCCGTGGCGCTGGCCAAAACGGCCACCGCCACCACCCAGGGCGCAATCGTGATCTGCTTCATATGGGCTTCTCCCTTCGCCCCCGAAAATTCCTCGGTGCATTCGCCATAGGGCACTCCCGATCTGCGCACTTGCGCCAACAGGGACTGGCCCTGACGCTTGAGCGCGTTATGCCCGAGGTGCCAAAAGCACGGCCTATGCCGCTCGCAGCAATTGCAGGATGGCGCGTCGCAAGGCCTACTCGCAAAATGACTTAAGGAGGCCTTCCGGGCAGCGGGCGGCGGCCATCAGGGAGTCGTGGCCTTCCCTGAGTTGGTGAACCCCAAATGCAGGAATCGCTCGAACGGCGAAGCCTCACCGAGAGTTAAGCTGGCTTTCCTCAGCGCGGTGAATCCTCACGCCGACGGTGAAACCCGCCAAAAACTGAGGGCGCCGCCGCAAAAAAAATTTTGCGCCGCCGCAGGGGTGGGGCACCCCAGCGATGCGCTCACGGTGCCAGCTTCGCCCGGCGCGCCGCGCGGTCTTACAACTCGAAGCTGGCCAGAAACCCGTAGATGCGCACTTCCTCGTCGGGCGCCCAAACGAGTCGCCAAGGCAATGGCACGTCGCGATGCCCGAAGTAGAAGCCCGCCCCCTGCTGAGGCGAGATGGTGACGGCCGGACTGGCCAGCGGCGCGAGCGCTCGATCTCGAACCTCGACGAGGTTTTCGGGTAGTAGATTGATGTTGGAGTTGTTCATCGGCACGATCATCACGTCGCGCGTGAAAACGATTTCACTATCGAGTTTCAAGGCGATCGCACCGCCTCGCTGGATGTAGTATTGAAACCCCCAGTGGCCCTGAAAGTAGACGTGCCCCGGCGTGTTGGCAGTCTTTTCAAGGGCGGCCCGCGCGAGTTGGCGTTGGGCGACGGCGAAGCGAAAGTCGCCCCAACTCACGAGCAGCGCTACACCCAGGGCCAGCGACAAGGGGATTGCGTCGCGCCACGCGGGCCGGTCGGATGACGAGCAGGGTTCGGCTTCATCGATCCGTCGCGCTACGAGAATCGCCAGCGGCGGCACCAGCGGCAACAACGTGCGCACGTTGACGGCCCAGTTCAGATAGGACGAGAAGACCCAGGTGCCGGCGATCCAGGCGACCAACAGCAGGCTCCCTTCATCGCGGCGCCGCCCCAACTCCAGCACGACGAGAGCCACGACTTCCACGGCGGCCAGCAGGAAGAGCATCACGTGCAACAGCGCGCCCCAGTCGCGGCCCTGATCGGTGTTGATCGGCATGCCGACAAAATCGCCGTTGTGGATGAGCGCGGCCGTCAGCATCGTGGCAACGCCGGCCAGCGTCAGGCGCCCCTGCCAGCCGAGTATTCGCGGCAGAAAGAACAACAGCGTGGCGACCGAGCCCCCGAGAAAACTAAGTCCGAGCCGAAGCTGCGTCCAGCGGTCGATCGATACCCTGCCTTGGTAAAAGTCGACATACGACAAGGTGTCGCGGACGATGCCGCGGTGATACTTGAACGTGGTGTAGATGTCCAAAAGCACCAAGGCAAAGATGGGAATCAATAGCGCGATAAAGCACTCGTACCGCTGGCGGCGACGCGCCAAGGCCACCAATCCCAATAACGGGACCAGCGAAATGGCGAAGTACTTTGTCAAAGCGGCCGCGGCCATGCACGCGCCGGCTGCCAGCAACAGCCCAAAATGCCGGCGATCGAGCCCTGCCAGCCAGAAGTAGACCGCCCACACCCACAGACACAGCATGGTGATATCGCACATGGCCGTGGTGGCCGACACGAGCCAGGCCGGCGTGGCAATCGAGAGCAGCGACGCCAACAACGGACGATGCGTGTAGCGTGCCGCCACGAGATACGTGCCGCAGGTCAGTCCCACGGCGGGCAGCAACAACACGGCATGCACGGCCCATTCGCTCAACCCCACGAACAATGACGTCACGGCCAGTACATACGACAGGCCGGGGGGGTTCTTGGTCACCTCGGCCATGTCCTGCTCGAAGCCGTACCAGTTGAGCGCGAAGCCGTAGAAGTCGACAGGGCTCTTGCGGATCTGCTCCGCCGTCCAGATGAAGAGCGGGTCGTCGACGTGGAACGGCTTGCCCAGGAAGGGGATCAGCACCAAGAGCGTTATCGCGGCCGAGACGAGCAGGCCTCGCCGCCGCGATTCGGGGGACGAGACGAGGGTCGGCCGATCATCTAGCGCGGTCGGCGATCCCCCGGCCACGGAATCCGCAGCGCGGATAGAGTCATCGGCACTTTCGGCCGAGTCGTGCGCGGTGAAGCGGGCAAGGCTGGACAAGCTAGCGTCGTTTCGAAATGTCTCAGCGCCGCTTGTCGAGCACGAACGGACCCATGACCAGCGAATCGAGCCCCGTGACAAAATATGTTCGCAAGGCTTGGAAGGGCTCGCAGGCCATCGGGTCGTTGTACGCGTTCAAGCTGGTGTTGATCACTAGCGGCACACTGGAGACGTGGTGAAAGCGGGTCAATAACTGATGAAACAACGGGTTGGCGTCAGGGCGCACCGATTGTAGCCGGCAGGTGCCGTCGGCATGCACGATGGCCGGGGCCACCCGCGGCAGCGTGGCTCGGGTCGGAAACGTCTGTGTCATGTAGGGCGAATATCGATAGCCATCGAACAACACCGCGCCCTGGTCGTCGAGCACGGCCGGCGCCACCGGCCGAAACTCCTCGCGGAATTTCACCCGCGCGTTGATCTCGTCCTTCATCGACTCGTTGCGGGCGTCGGCCAGAATGCTGCGGTTGCCCAGCGCCCGCGGGCCATATTCCATCCGTCCTTGAAACCAGGCGATGATCTTGCCCGAGAGCAATCGCTCGGCGGCGGCGTCGACCGGATCGTCGGTCTCCTCGTAGGGCACAGCGGCCCGGTCGAGCACTTCGCGGATTTCAGCCGGCGTAAACTCCGGTCCCCAATAGGCATGCGGCAATGGCTCGAGGTGGTCGCCGGCCTCGATTGCCCCCAGATAGGCAGCCCCCAGCGCCAGGCCGGCATCGCTGGCCACCGGCGGCACGTACAGCTCGCGCACCGCTGGCAAGCGGCGAATTTGCTCGTTCATCTTGCAGTTGAGCGCGACGCCGCCGGCCAGGCAGACGCGGTCGAGCCCGCGGGCCTGGGCATGGTGCTCAACGAGCCGCGTGGCGACGTGCTCGAGCTGCTGCTGGGCCGACGCCGCGACGTCGTAGTGCACTTGCTCAATCGGGCTCCCCGGCACCCGTGGCGCGATCGGCAGCGGAAACTCGTCGAACAGCGGTTCCTGCTTCGAGGGAGCCGGTTCGCCGGCCTTCACCCCCCGCAGAAAGTTGTGCCGGAACTCGTATCCGCCGGGCGTGCTGGTCAGCACGTGATCGAACTCGAAGCGTGGCGTGCCGTAGGCCGCCATGCCCATCACTTTGTATTCGTCGCTGTCCTTCTGAAAGCCGAGAAACTGCGTGACCGCCGAGTAGAAAACACCCAGCGAATTGGGCTTGCGCATTTCGGCCAGCGTTTCGAACTGCGTCCCTTTGCCGACGCGGACGCTGGTCGAAACGCCGTCGCCCGAAAAGTCGAAGGTGACGACGAGCGCCTCGTCGTAGCCGCTGGCAAAAAACGTGCTGGCCGCATGCGCGGTGTGGTGATCGACCAACTCGATCCGTGGCGCATGGCCGAACTGAAACACGAGCCAGCGCCGCAGCACTTCGACGATGCCCACGTACGTCGCGCCGACGAACACAACCCGGTCGATGTCTTGGATCGAGAGCTTGGCCGCCCGCAAGCAATAGCGGGTGGCGTGCCGGGGGAGCATGCCGTTGGCGAACTTGATGCCGGTGAAGCGTTCTTCTTCGGCGGCCGCCAGCAGTCGGCCATCGACCATCAAGGCCGCGGCGCCATCCTGGTTGCCAATCCGCACTCCCCCCGAGATTCCCAGCACATTCATGCGCGCCAGATTATCAGAGCCCTGGGGCGATGCCTAGCAGCCGCATCGGCGTGGTTAACGACGAAGGATTTGCCTCTCGCTTGCGAACCAGCGGCCATCTCCCGGCGTAGCTAGAGCGCCGCGCGGCGAGCGACTACCATGCATGATTGACCTCGCTATTGAGTGTGCCATCCGTGACGTCGTTGACAGTCAGCATTCCGGCCTACAACGACGCACCGACCCTGCCGGCGATCGTCGCCGACAGCCTGGCTTTGACCGCCGCGCTAGGCATTCCGGTCGAGGTGCTGTTGATCGACGATGGCAGCCGCGACGACACCCCCGCCGTGTGCCAGACGCTGGCGGACCAGTCGCCGCGGGTTCGCGTGCTCACGCATCCTGAGAATCTCGGCTTCGGACCGACGATTCGCGAAGCCTACCTGGTGCCGCGCACCGAGTGGGTCGTGTTCTTGCCCGGCGATGGGCAGATCCCCGCCGCCGAAATCGAGCGGCTCTGGCAGGCGACCGAGTCGGCCGGCGATCGCCCCTACGATCTCGTGCTGGCGGTCCGGGCCCAGCGAAACGATCCCTGGAGGCGGCGCTTCGTTTCGGGGTGTTACAATGGCATGGTCAGCCTGGTCGCGCGGCGCCGTATTCACGACGTCAACGGCACGGCTCTCGTGCATCGACGATTGCTGCGGAGGATCGCCCTCGAGGGACGCAGCGCCTTCATCCATGCCGAGCTCGTGCTCGAAGCGATGCGGGCCGGCGCCAACTATCGCGAAGTCACCATCGCGCACCGCGCCCGCGAGCACGGCAGCGGCTCGGGCAATCGGCCGCGGGTGATCGCCGCGACGTTTCGCGACCTGCTGCGCTACGCGTTGGGTATGCGCGGTGCGCGGCACGCGACGGAAGCGGCGGTGGAAGAAGCAGGGTGATCGACAATATCAAGTGGGTGACAGCATGGACTACGAACTGGTCGAGTGCTCGAAGCACACCGACGAACGGGGCTACCTGGTCGAGTTCTTGAGGTACGAAGAGCTCGACGAGCAACACACGCCGTTCGGCCAGGTGTACTTCGTCACCTTCGAGCGACCCCGGCAAGTCCGCGGCAACCACTATCACACCCGCGGCCGCGAGTGGTTTGGCGTGGCGAACGGCACGTTGGAAGTGGTGCTCGAAGACGTGAGGACCCGCGAGCGCGTGCAGTTCGTGCTGCGCAGCGACGACAAGTCGTTCACGCGGTTGTCGATCGGGCCGTACATCGCGCACGCCTTCCGCAACGTGTCGCCGACGGCGATTTTGATCGACTACGCCACGGAGCAGTTCGACCACGAGGATCACGACCGCAACCCGTACGTGCTGCTCGAACCGGCGGCGGCCCCGGCGGTCAAGAGCGGGGCATAGCTGCGACGTTGGCGCTGTTCAGTCGCCGGGTCCACGACAAATTCGAAAGTTCAAAGCCGCCCGCTCACGTGGTCCACTTCGGCGTTCGCTTTTCCAGAAAAGCGCCGATCCCTTCGTCGGCGTCGGGCAGTTGAGCGTTTTCGACCATCGCCCGCGAGGCAATCTGGTACGCGCGCGGCCGATCGGCGGAGATTTGCTCGTAGAAGGTGCGCTTGCCCAGCGCGACCGTGGCCCCGCTGACCGCGGCGATTTGCCGGGCCAGCGCCAGCGTCGCGGCCGGCAGCTCGTCCCCCGGCACGACGCGGTTGACCAGACCGATCCGCTCGGCTTCGGCGGCCGAAATCGGCTCGCCCGTCAGCAGCATCTCCATCGCTTTCTTGGCCGGCACGGCTCGTGAGACGGCCACGGCCGGAGTCGAACAGAACAAGCCGATCTTGACGCCAGGCGTGGCGAAGGTCGCCTCGGGCGAGGCCAATACCAGATCGCACGTCGCCGCCAACTGGCAGCCCGCGGCCGTCGCGATGCCGGCCACTTCGGCGATCACCGGCACGCGCAGCCGGCGGATCGCTTCCATCACTTCGCTGCACATGGCGAACAGCGATTCGAGCTCGTCGCCGGCGGCGCCGCGAACTTCGTTCAAGTCGTGCCCCGAGCTGAAGACCGTTCCCGTGGCCCGCACGATCAGGCATTTGATTGAGCGATCGGCGCAGATTTCGGCCAGGCGATCGGCCATTGCGGTGAGCACGCCGCGCGACAGGGCGTTGCGCTTCTCGGGGTGATTGAGCGTGAGCACCCCGATCGGGCCGTTGCGCTCGAAGAGCACGAGCGGTTGGGTCATGGCAGACCTCGTCGTCACTGCTGCTTGATTTCCACCTTTAATTCGCCTGCGTTGTCCCCCATGTCGCCTGGGAACTCGTTGACGCGCAGGTAGAGCGTGCCGGTCGAGGGGGCCACTAATTCGCTCTCCAGGCCGATGGCGATCGGCCGCCACGGATCGCCCCCTTTCGCCGGCGCGGCAGCGCCACCCGGCGAAGCGTCGGGCCAGATCGCGGCGACTAACTGACCGAGCGGCCACCCCCGATAGTATTTGACCGAAACTCCCCCCGGCTCGCACCACCAGATGCGCTGGCGGCCGTCGACTTCGTCGTGGGCGATCTGGTAGCGGCCCGCGGCCTGAAGCCGGTAGGTCTTTCCTTCTTCGACTCGCACGCCGGTCGACTGCCAACTGCGCGACGCATCGACGGTTAGTTTGACACCGTCGTCGGAGAGCGGTTCGCCCGGGGCAAACTCGATCGCCGCGGCCGCCACGTCGTAGCCGTAGTCGATTTCGCCGACAAAGGCTTGCCACTGCGCGGCGATTTGCGGCCAGTCGGCCGCGAGCTTCTCGGCCACGCGGCGCATGAACTCGGGATCGTTCACGCTGCCGGCCAACTCGCGAAACCGCTCGCGGTAGCGGGGGTCGCCCGCCAGCATGGCGACGGCCCCCCACGACCAGCCGTAGGGTCCGGTCTGCAAATACGCCCGCGGCGAAAGCCGGAAAACTTCGGGGAGCCAGCGCCGTTTGCCGGCCGCCACGTCGTCTTGAATGATCTTGATCCGCCCCCAGTACGGGACCTCGCCGCGCGAGCGGGGAAAATACGCCAGCTCGACGCGTCCATCGTGCAACCGGTGGGTGGCCAGCCATTCGGCCATCCCCTCCATGTACCACGGCGGACCGGTGCTCCCCAGCCGGGTCCGCATGAAGACGTGCGTCCCCTCGTGCAGCATCAGGTGGCGGCGAAAATACTCGCTCGGCTGCTCGTTGAACCAGAATTCGTAGTCGATCGAATAGCCGTGCAGGAACTCGGGCACTTCGTCGGTCAGCAGCCCGCTGGCGACAAACCGCGCCTTGTCCTTAATCAGGTAGCCGACCGCTTGCCAGTCGTCGGCCTGGTTGTCGGGCGGCAAGGCGTCGCGGAAATACTCGTTCCACTGCGGCACGGCCTGATCGAACTGCTCGGGCAAGGCGTCGATCGAGGCCTCGGCCGGCAAGTCGGTGTAGAGCACCAGGTGCCGCGCGGCGAGCCGGCGAATTCCGGCCGCCCGCAGGCGAGCTTCGTCGACGGTGCGCGGCGGCTTCGGGGCGGCATATCGTGGCGGCGGATCGACCGCGCGGGCCGCCGAAACTCGCAAAATCGCGCAACTAGCCGCCACCGCGTAAAGCAGCATCGATAATCGCGACGGCCGGCGCATTTTGCCTCGGTTACTTCTCTTCGACTGCAACCCGCGCCGCTGGGAAATGCACCCCGCGGCTATTACCATGATTCTACCTTGAGCCGGACCGTGCGCGTCGGTCGGCGAACCTCGGCCGTGGGGGCCGACGACTGTTGCGAGGCGGCGGTGCGACATTTTCTGGCGAGAAACCTGGGGCTCGCCCACGCTCTGGTAGCGGTGCTGGCCCTGGTCGGTGCTGGTTTAGCGGCCGCCAGCGCGTGGAGAGCCGAAGAGAGTCGCGCGAGTCTTTCCCCGGGCTTGCACGAGCTGGCCGAAGAAGCGATCGCCTGCCACCTGGCGGCGATCGGCTATCTGGTCGCCTCGGTCGCGTTTCAGTGGCAGTTGGCCCGTTGTTGGCGCGCGGGGGAGATCAGTCCGACCGCCTTGCAAACGGTCAGCGTTTTTGTTCAAGGTTCGGTGGCGCTAGGGGGCGTGGCCGTCGTACTGCGCGGGGCGGTGTCGCGCGCCTGGCTGGCTGGCCTGGGACCGGTGCTGCCGATCACGGTGACCGTGGCCGTGTTGGCGGTCGCGCTTTCGCTGGCGGGACGCTGGCTGTGTCAAGATAGCGGTCCGGTGCCGCGGGAGCCGGACGCCTCGGCAATGCGTCTCCGCTGGCTGCGCGTGTTGCTGGTCGTCGCGGCGATCGTCTGGCTCGTGGCCCTGGCCTGGCTCGAGGCGCGGCCGCTGCCTTATCCAGGCTTGCCGGGCCCGGCCACGCTCGCCGGCATCCAATGCCTGGCAGCGCCGATCTCGGTATTGCTGACAAGTCTTTCAGAGGGGAGCCGATCGTGGCTGTAACTCGACTGAAGTGCTTGACGATGGTCGCGCAACTGCTGGGCGTTCTGTTTGCCTGGGGATTGCTCGCGCCGGAGGCCCGCGCCGCTGAACCCGCCACCGAAAAGCCCGCCGTCGAAAAGCCCAACTTCGTGATCATCATGGCCGACGACTTGGGCTATGGCGATCTCGCCTGTTATGGGCACCCGACGATCCGCACTCCCGAACTCGACCGCATGGCCGCCGAAGGGATGCGGCTTACGCAGTTCTACTGTGGCGCGCCGGTTTGCACGCCGAGTCGCGCGGCGCTCGTGACCGGCCGCTACCCCATGCGCAGCGGGCTCTGCGGTCAGCGGCGGGTGTTGTTTCCCGATTCGACCGGCGGCCTGCCCGACGACGAAGTGACGTTGGCCGAGGCGCTCGCCCCGGTCGGCTATCGCTCGGTCTGCATCGGCAAATGGCACCTGGGGCACTTGCCCCAGTATCTTCCGCCGAATCACGGCTTCGCTCATTACTTCGGCATTCCCTATTCGAACGACATGGGGGGCGAGAGCACCGGCGGCAAGCTGCGCGGCTGGCCCAAAACGCCGCTGATCCGCGACCTGGCGGTGATCGAAGAAGAACCCGACCAGGCGCTGCTCACGCGTCGCTACACCGAAGAGGCGGTCGCGTTTCTGCGCGACGCCGCGGGGGGCCAGCAGCCGTTTCTGCTCTACCTGCCGCACACCATGCCGCATGTGCCGATCTTTGCCAGCGACAAGTTCGCCGGCCAAAGCCCGCGCGGCCTGTATGGCGACGTTATCGCCGAGCTCGATTGGAGCACGGGCGAGATCATCCGCACCCTGCGCGAAACCGGCCTGGCCGATCGCACGCTGGTCGTCTTCACCAGCGATAACGGCCCCTGGCTCGTGCAACGGCTGCGCGGCGGTTCGGCCGGCCTGCTGCGCGGCGGTAAGGGGAGCACCTGGGAAGGGGGGATGCGCGTGCCGTGCGTTGCCTGGTGGCCTGGCCACGTGCCCTCTGGCCGCGTCAATCCGGCGATTGCCTCGTCGATGGATTTGTTCAGCACCTGCGTCGCGCTGGCCGGTGCGACGCTGCCCGGCGATCGGACAATCGACGGGCTCGATATTTCGCCCGTCTTGCTGCGCGACGAACCTGGGCCGCGGAAAACCCTCTTCTTCTATCGGGACACCGAAGTGACCGCCGTGCGGCACGGACCCTGGAAGGCGCATTTCAAGACCCAGGCGGGCTACGGTCAGCCGAAGCCAGAAGTGCACGACCCGCCGCTACTGTTCCACCTCGACCGCGATCCGTCGGAGAATCTCGACGTGGCCGCGCAGAACGCCGACGTGGTGGCCGAGCTGACGCGCCTGGCGTCGGAACATACGGCCAGCTTTGAGCCGGCCCCGTCGCAGTTGGATGAAGCGAAGTAGCCGCGCCGCTGATTGTGCCCAACGGCGCCGCTCACAGCTAAGCCGTTCGATTGTCTTTGCCGCGATCGATTCGCGATACGACCTTAAGCCTGGACGCGATGCTCAATAATCTCCCGGTCAAAACGCTGGTTCACAAGGGTCTGACGATCGAAGGCTACTCGCGCGCGGCCGTGCAGTCGTATTGGCGATTGCCCGAGCTGGGGGTCGGCTTCGACCTCGGCGCGCAACCCTGGGGCTTCATGGGAACCGAGCGGTGGTTCGTCTCGCACGCGCACTTGGACCATATCAGCAACCTGCCGGTCTACGTCGCGCGGCGGCGCATGATGAAGATGGAACCGCCGACCATCTACCTGCCGGAGCACGCCGTCGACGACGTGCAGCGGATCCTCAAGCTGTTCACGCGGCTCGATCGCGGACGGATGCCGTGCCAATTGGTCGGCATCAAGCCGGGGGACGAAGTCGAAATCTCGCGCGAGCACGTGGTGACCACCATCGCCACGCGGCACACCGTGCCGTCGATGGGCTTCATCGTTTGGGAGCGGCGCCGCAAGCTCAAGCCCGAATTCCAGGGGCTGGCCGGCGAGCAGATTCGCGATCTGCGCCTGTCGGGCACGGAAGTGACGAGCGAATTTCGCAAACCGCTGGTGGCCTACATGGGCGATACCTCGCCCGAGGGGCTCGATCTCAATCCGGCAGTCTACGAGGCACAAATCCTGATCACCGAGCTGACGTTCGTGGCCCCCAGCCATCGCAAGGAGAAGATCCACAAGTTCGGCCACACGCACCTCGACGACTTCGTCGAGCGCCGCGACCGCTTTCAGAACGAGCTGGTCGTGGCCATGCACTTCAGCACGCGCTATCACCAGCGCGAAATCCGCCACTACGTCGAGCGGGCGTTGCCCGACATGCTCGGCGGCCGGCTGCACTTGTGGTTGTAACGCGCGACAATCGGTCCGGTCCGCCATCGCGGCCGAGGCAACTGTCCACTTGGGAAGACGCTGACGGATTGCCGCTCTCTCGATCGGGCCATCACAAGCTACGACCGCTCGGCCAACAGCCGCAATTCCATCCGCTTGATCTCGCGCATCACCGAGTTGCGCACCCAGACGAGATAGAACCAGAGCTTGAGGATGGCGACGGCGATCATCGACGTCAGGAACAACGTCGCGTAGCCGATCCACGACTGCACGTCGGCGGCCGCGAAAAATCGCACCGCCGCGAAAATCGCCAACCCCAGAAAGACGAAGGTAAAAACGAACGGAAACACCCGCAGGTACAGCGACAGCCCGCGGGTCATGTCTCCCAGCACGCTGCCGAGGGTGTCGATCTCGGGGTCGTCGGCGTCGAGTTGCTTCAGCGCGGCGATGATTCTGTCTTCGTGCGAGGTCATTGGTCCACCTGGTGTAAGAAGGTTCGCAAGTGTTGTCTGGCGTGGAATAAACGGGATTTGACGGTGCCGGCCGCGATCCCCAGCGCCGCGGCGATTTGCTCGATGCCAAACCCTTCGACGTAACGCAACTCGAGGATCGCCTGCTGATCGGCGGGCAGGCGGCGCAAGGCCACGCGGACCGCGTCGGCGGTTTCGGCGCGGGCCAGCTCACCAGGCTCGCGGGCCGGTTCGCCGGGATCGCTTGCCTGCGCCTGTTTGAACTGTTGCTGTTCGACCTGGCGGCGGCGTTGCCGCTGCCGCACCCAGCGCGCGCTGCGGCGGGTGACGATGCGATAGGCCCAGGGGCCGAATCGCGCGGGATCGTCGAGTTGCCACAGGCCGCGGCAGATGTCGAGCCAGGCTTCTTGCATGACGTCGAGCGCGGCGTCTTCGGCCCCGGTCGAACGCCGCGCATGGCGCAGCAGGCGTTCGTGCCAGTGCCGCACCAAGAGACCGATCGCATCGCGTTGGCCGGCTTGAGCCCGCAGCACCAACAACTCCGTCAGAACCTGTTGGGCTGGCTGGCTCATGGTCTCTATAGGTTAGGTGCCGCGCCGCGGCGGCGCGGTTCAACGATTTTGCAAGTGGTGGGTGGGGAAGCGGGTTGTGGAGCGTCGCAGCGCGACATGTGGACGCGAAGTTGCGGCACGGACCACCGCACAATCCCTCGCTGCGCTTTGGGCTGGTGCTTGCGGGCACGTGCGTGCGGCGCAGCGCTCACGGCAGCATCACCCGGCCGCCGCAGGCGACGACCGTTTGCCCGAGCATGAAGCGCGACGCCTCGGACAACAGAAAGTGGACCACGTCGGCGATCTCGTCCGCCTGGCCGATCCGCTTCATCGGCGTCTGGTCGACGATGCGATCGATCACCCCCTGGTCGACGTCGTCGATGATCTCGGTTTCGATCAAGCCGGGGGCAACCGCATTCATGCGAATGCCCAGGGGAACGAGCGCCTCGGACGCGCTCTTGGTGAAGGCGATCACGCCCGCCTTGCTCGCCGAGTAGGCGATGCCGTACGGACGCGAGCGCAGCGCGGAGATCGACGACATATTGACGATCCGCCCGAAGCGGCGCTCGGCCATTTGATCCTTGACGGCCCAGGTGACGATGTACAGCCCGGTGAGGTTGACGTCGATCGTCCGCCGCCAGTGGTCGAGGGTGGTCGTGTCGGGCGTGACGTACTCGAAGATGCCGGCGTTGTTCACGAGCATGTCGATCGGCCCGAGTTGTTCGTACACCTGGGCGACCAAGCGGGCGACCGCTTGTTCGTCGGCAACGTTAGCCTGCACGGCGATGGCGCGGCCACCGGCGGCCGTGATCTGCGCGACCGTTTCGCTGGCGTCGTCGGCACGCGAGTGATAGTTGACGGCGACGCGGGCGCCGGCCCGGGCCAAGCGCAAACAGCAGGCACGACCGATGCCGCGCGACCCGCCGGTCACCAGCACGGTGCGATTCTCGAAGTCGGGTTCGGCCATGGCGCTCCTCGGCGGGTTGGTTGTTCGCTGGTGACAGGTCGCACGGTTCGTTGCCGGCGAAGCCTATTTCGTAAACTCAAATCGCCTCGCTCGACCCTCAGCAACGCGATTGTACCGGGCAGGCGAGCAGTGACAGAGGCAGTGATCGTCAAAGTCCCGCGCGTGCCGACACTGGCGCGGACAACGTTGCCACGGCTCGGGTAGACTGTCCCGGCGCGATTCCACCGCTCGGCATCCGATTTGCTGAACATGGTGCGACGTGGCCGCCGCCTGCCGAGCGGCCCCATGGGATCAATGGCGCGATGCGCGGCGAACAGGAAAGCCGGCTAACCACGATGAACGACAAACTTGCCAGTGACGACGAGCAATCGCCCGCGGCCGGCACGGCGACCGCACTCAAGCAATTGGTCAAACAACCGCTCACCTGGCTGCTCGTCGCGCTGCCGGTCACGGTCGTGCTCGAAGCAATGGGTTACGGCGGGCTGACGATCTTTCTGGCGTCGGCCGTGGCGATCATTCCGCTAGCCGGCCTGATGGGGCGGGCGACGGAGAACCTCGCTCACTCGCTCAACCCGAGCATCGGTGGGCTGCTGAATGCCACGTTCGGCAACGCGGCCGAATTGATCATCGCGCTATTCGCGCTGGCCCGCGGACCCGAGATGTACCCGATCGTCAAGGCGTCGATCACCGGCTCGATCATCGGCAACGTGCTGCTGGTGATGGGGGCCTCGATGGTGGCCGGCGGCTATTACTATCGCAAGCAGCAGTTCAATCGCACCGCGGCCAGCATGGGGGCGACGTTGTTGGCGCTGGCGGCCACGGGGCTGATCATGCCGGCGCTCTTCTATCATCTGCTGGAAGGGCGACCGGGATCGGCGGCCGAAGAAACGCGGCGGATCGAGTATTTGAGCGAAGAGATTGCCGCCGTGCTGGCGGTGATCTACCTGTTGAGCCTGATCTTCACGCTGGTCACGCATCGCGACTTGTTCACCGGCGAATCGCCCGAACAGAGCGCGGCTCGCCGCGAGGCGGAGTGGAGCGTCGGCTTCAGCCTGGCGGCGCTGCTGGCCTCAACGGCCGGGCTGGCCTGGATGAGTCACCTGCTGGTCGGCACGCTCGAGCAGGCCCGCGAAAGCCTGGGGATGAACGAGGTGTTCACCGGGGTGATCGTCGTGGCGGTGATTGGCAACGCGGCCGAGCATTCGAGCGCCATCCTGCTGGCGGCCAAGAATCCAATGGACGCCGCGGTGCAGATCGCAGTCGGCAGCGGCATTCAGGTGGCGCTACTCGTGGCGCCGGTGCTGGTCTTCGCCAGCATGATCATGGGGCACGAGCACCCGCTCGACTTGCACTTCAGCCTGATGGAGACGATCACCGTGGCGATCGCGGTGGCGGTGGTGTCGCTGGTTTGCCACGACGGCGAAACGCACTGGATGGAAGGGGTGCTGATGCTCGGCGTGTATGTGATCATCGCGCTGGCGTTTTACAATCTGCCGATGTGACGTGACAGACCGACTTGAACCCTCCGTACGGCATCGTGGACCTCGGCAACCATGCACGAACTTCTGGCAGACGCGGCCGCCCGCGCAGGGCGCTACCTTGACCGCCTGGCGGATCGCCCGGTCTTTCCGGCGGCAGAGTCGCTCGCCGGGCTGGCGGCGCTCGACGAACCGCTGCCGGAACTCGCCTGCGACGCCGCCGCCACGCTCGAGTTGCTCGACCGAGTTGGATCGCCCGCCACGGTCGCTTCGGCCGGCGGGCGTTATTTCGGCTTCGTTATCGGCGGAACCTTGCCCGCCGCGCTGGCGGCACATGTGCTGGCGAGCGCTTGGGATCAAAACGCTGGACTGGCGGTTGCCTCGCCGGTCGCGACCCGGCTGCGGAGCGTGGTCTCGCGATGGCTCGTCGAACTGTTCGGCTTGCCGCGAGAAACCGAAGCCATGTTCGTCGGCGGGGCCACCGAGGCCAATCTCGCCGGGCTCGTCGCCGCGCGCGATCGCGTGCTCGCCAATGCCGACTGGAACGCCACCGACGACGGGCTATGCGGTGCGCCGCCGATCACCGTCGTCGTCAGCGAGGCTGCCCACTCGACGGTTGGCAAGTCGCTGGCCATCGCCGGGCTGGGTCGCAACCGCTGCGTAACGGTGCCGGCCGACGCGCAGGGTCGCATGCGGGCCGAGGAGCTCCCCGACTGCACGGGGCCGACGATCGTCGTCGCCCAGGCGGGCAACGTCAATTCGGGCGCGTTCGATCCCTTGAAGCAAATCGTCGATTGGGCCCGCCAGCGCGACGCCTGGGTGCATGTCGATGGTGCGTTTGGATTGTGGGCGGCCGCCTCGCCCGCGCGTCGACATCTCACCGAGGGGATCGACGGTGCCGATTCGTGGGCGACCGACGGCCACAAGTGGCTCAACGTGCCATACGACTCGGGCATGATCCTGATGCGCGATCCAAGCTACCTGCTGCCTTCGATGTCGGCGGCCACGGCGTACTTTCCGGCCGGTACGCTCGAATCGGCCCACCATACGCCGCAGTCGTCGCAGCGAGCGCGCGCGGTCGATGCCTGGGCGGCGATCCGTTCGCTGGGGCGCGCGGGAGTCGCCGAACTTGTCGAGCGCTGTTGCCAGCATGCGACGAGATTCGCCCGCGGCTTGCAAGACGCCGGTCACGAAGTGCTCAACGACGTGGTGCTCAACCAGGTGCTGGTTCGCTTCGGCGACGACCGGCGCACCGACGAAGTGATGGGCCGACTGCAACGGTCGGGCGAATGCTGGTGCGGGTCGACAACCTGGCAGGGGCGCCTGGCGATGCGGATCAGTGTGTCGAGTTGGGCGACCACGACCGACGATGTCGAGCGCAGCTTGCGCGCGATGCTGGCGGCGGCCAGGTAGGTTGCCGAATCAACGACGGCAACTATTTCGTTCGCGAAGTTCTTCCGCGCGAGCTTACGGCAGCTCGATCGTCCGTAGGTCGAGCCCACCATTGGCCGAGCGCGCCAGGATGATCGCGTGCTCGTTGTCGCGCTGGGCGAGTTGCTCGACCCCCTGCAGCTCGGCGACCGTCTCGAACGGCTGGCCGGCGGTGCCGCCGCCGCGGACCGGTTCGGTCAGCCCGGGGTTGTCCTGGACATCGGTCAGGCTGATCTTCATCACGCCGCGGGCCGAGTTGGCCATCAGGATGTACGACTGGCCCGCCTTTTTATAGACGATCATGTCGAGGGGCCGATTGCGATTGCCCAGCTCAGCAACCGTGGTGCCGCGCACTTTGGCGCCGGGCTCGAGAGCCTTGATCGGAAAGCGAACCAGCGGCGTGCAGGTGAAACCGGCCAGCAAGACCGGCTCGTCGTCGATCACCAGCGGCACGAAGGTCCGCACCACGGCGTGATCCTCAACGCGGCCGTGCGCGGCGTGGAAGATTTCGATGTTGGTCGCCGTGGCACCTTCGCCGAACGGGAAGGCAAATTCGCGGACGGTCGACGGCGAGGCCCCCTTGGCCAGGCCGGCCACGAGCAGCTTGCCTTCGCGATAAGCCAGATCGGTGATGGCGTCGTCGCGCGGATCGCCGCGGCGCCCCACCTCGCTATCGGGGGCGTCGGCCAACTTGGCTTGCTGATGCGGAATGTTGTCGAGCGCCAACTTGCCGAGCGTGCCGTCGCTGGCGACGCTCACGATCGCCGGCTTGGCCGGCGCGCCGGCGGCGACCGAGAGATAAACCTGACCGCTCTCGGGGCTGACCGCCAGGTCGTTGACCTTGACGTCGGCTTCGGCGACGCCGAGCAACTCGGCCAGCTTCGCCGAGATGCCGGCAATGTTGAGATCGGCCGCCGAGGCTGAGCTGCGGGCCGCATCGGTTTGCACGGCATAGACCGTGGCCCCCGCGCTATCGCCGATGAACAAGATGCCGTCGGGCCCGAAGACGAGTGCCCCGGCCGATTGCAGTTCGACCTTGCCGGGCTTCAGCCCCCAGTCGGCGGCTCCGGCTGGCAGCGCGAGCCAACCGCAGGCCGAGACGAACAGCAACGCGATGGCGAGCGAGCGGACGAGTTTCGAGCAACGCATGGCAGGCTCCCTTCTGGTGGGACGAGGCCAGGACGATCGATTGACGGTGGGCCGACGACTCGATTATTGGAAAGGATCAGCCGGCCGCGGGCAAGCGGTCGGCAAGGCTTTGGCAGCGACCACCATTAGGTGGGGTGCACTTCGAGCCGCAATCTTTAAGAAGTTATCACTCGCCACTGTTAGCTTCTGAGTCGGACTGGGCTGTTGTTCTAGGTCGCATCTCCCGGCCCGTTGGGTCCAGGCTGAGCAGCACCTCGTGCAATCCCTGAATGATGGCAACCGGCTTCCCATCGTCGTCCACCTGATGCAGGGTCCAGTTGGCGACTGGTGTGTCCACTACCAGGGCGCCGTCCAATAGCGAACACGCGTGAAAGAGCGTGCTGTACTGCATCGCACGCACCAGGTCCGCAATTGACTGTCGCGACACCTCTTTGGCCAGCATTTCCGCAAGCGCTGGACCAGATTGAGCGCATGGGTCTCCGGGGCGGGACTTCGCCCATTCGATTTCCCGGTCGATCCACTTGGTATCATTCTCGGACTCCACGCCTTCCCACAGAGCCTTGGCAAATGAGAAGATGGCGAGTTGCGGAATCCCCTCTTCCAATTGTGATCGAGCCCATGCTTCTGGATCGAGCGCTCCGTGCTGACGAAAAACCTCGGTCAGCAATCGAAGCTGCTCTGGGTCTGCGCGACGAGTGGACATAGTAAGCCCGCTGAGCTCATTCACCCTATCGCTACGGTGTCCCATCGCAGAGTCTGCATAGGTCGACGCACCAATTGGCGAGTAATCGCGAGACGGCAACCCTGACTGCATGCTCGCGAACAACCGTCACACTTCTCCGCTGTAGAGCACCTCGGGCTCCGCGTCGCCCGGCGTCAACAGCACCAATCCACCCGCCGCGTGCCGATTGACGTGCACCACGCAGTCGGGCGTGCCGGCCGCGTGCCGAGCCAGAATCGCCTCGAGCGCTTGCACGGCCGCCACGGTTTGCCGTTCGGCCGACAGGTCGTTGTATTTCAGGGCCCGGGCGGCGGCCAGGCGATCGTCGCGCTCGCCAGCCGGACCGCCGAACTCGACCGTGGCCACTTCGCGGACAAAACGCTCGAGCACTTCGACACCGTAGCCGCGCTGCGAGCGCTCGCCCCACGGCTCGACGAACGAGCCGTTGTAATGGTTGTTCATCGTCGACTTGAGCGTCGTGGGAGTGAGCCCTTCGATCGTGCACTCGACGCCGCGCTTGCGGCTGTGGCCGTTCCAGATGCCGTTGTCGAAGCGGAACTGCACCTCTTGCTCGACGTAGCCGGGGAAGTTGTCGGGCGTAACCCACGAGGTGTGGATGTCGAAGGCCGCTTCGCGGGCGTCGTCGTATTCGTAGACGAGCCGCAACTGCGTTGAGTCCCAGGTGGCGCCGTCGGCCGGACCGACCAGGCCACGCTGCCCGGTGGCCGAAATCGATTTGAGCCGCCCGCCGAAGGTGAAGTCGATCAGCTTGATGTAATGCACGGCCACGTAAGTGCCGGGGTTGCGGCCGGCGATCCACTCGGCGAACTGGCTGCCCGAGATCTGCTTGGGTTCGAGCAGCGAGCAGTAGCCGTGGTTGACGTGCCGGAGCTGGTTGTCGGCGACCAGCGTGCGGAGCTTCTTGTGGTCGGGATCGAGCAGCTTGTGATAGACCACCTTGGCCAGCACGCGCTTGTCGCGGGCGACCGCTTCCAACTGGTCGAGCTCCGCCAAGGTGAGGACCGAAGGTTTTTCGACCAGCACGTGCTTGCCGGCCATCAAGGCGACGCGGGCGATGTCGAAGTGGCGATCGTCGGGCGTGGCGACGCAGACGAAGTCGACCGCCCCCTCGGCCATCAAGCCGCCGGAGTGCGCGCCGACGTGGCTTTCGAATTCTTTGGTGGCGGCCGGTGCCGTGCGGCGATAGCTCTCGGCGCGGGTGCCGGTGCGCGAGGCCACGGCCGATAGCCGGGCGCGGCAAACGCCGAACGCGGGGTCATAGATCCCCTGCGCGCCGGCCTGCTCGAAGAAGGGCCGGTACGTTTCGTCGAAGATCATCCCCAGGCCGGCCATGCCGGCGCGCAGTTCGTGGACGGGCATTTTGCCGGCGGGCGAGGCGTGCGTGCTCATCACTTTATCGTAACGGGCCTGGCAGCCGGCTGGCTAGTTTTTGCCGCCACCGAGCGGTCGCCCGCGCTGGCGACAGCTCGACTGGCCACGGCAATCGGAACCACCCGAGACACGGTATAGTAGGCTCTGCGTCTGCAAACCATCGTTAGATTTTCCTTTCCAGGTACTCCGCCCGTGGCCAAGCTGCGCATCCTCGCACTGCACGCCCATCCCGATGACATCGAATTCCAATGCGCCGGCACGCTGGCGTTGTTGACCGACGCCGGACACGAGATCACCATCGCCACGATGACCCCCGGCGACTGCGGCAGCCGCGAGCATGGCCCCGACGAAATCGCCGCCATCCGCCGCGCCGAGGCGCGCCGCGCCGCCGAGCTGATTGGCGCCCGCTACGAGTGCCTGGAGTTCCGCGATTTGTCGATCGTGATCGATCTCGACGCCAAGCGGCGGGTGACCGAAGAGATTCGTCGCGCCCGGCCCGACCTCGTCTTCACAGCCCCGCCGGTCGACTACATGGACGATCACGAAGCCACCAGCCACCTGGTGCGGGCGGCCGCCTTCAACGCCAGTTGCCCGAACTACAAAACCCGCGCCTGGGAACCGGCCGAGCCGACCGAACGGATACCGCACTTGCTGTACGTCGATGCGGTCGAGGGGATCGACTTATGGGGCAACCCGCTCGTGCCCCATTTCTATGTCGACATCAGCGACGTTTTCGCCCGCAAGCGCGAAATGCTCGCCTGCCACGAAAGCCAGCGCAACTGGCTGCGCGCCCAGCACGGCGTCGACGAATACCTCGACAACCAGGAGCGCTGGAGCGCATCGCGCGGCAAGGAGATCGGCGTCCGGTACGCCGAGGCGTTCCGCCAGCACCGCGGGCATCCCTACCCCGGCGACAACGTGCTGGAAAAGCTGTTGCCCGGGCGGGTGCGGGTGAAATAGCGGTGTTCCCGCGTCGCTAGCGCGGTCGGCATGTGGGCTGTCGACTATTTTGAATCTTGCCGCCGCCCGGCGGCTGGCACCTCACTCTCTCTGCGGTTGTGGCAATTTGCGTCCCGACCGTCCCGAGCGCGTGTTACTGGCGGTTAAGGGTTTCATGGGCAGCAACTTGCGTCGGGACGCAAATTCACATGTTTGCGTCCCGCTTGCGTCCCGAACTGGCATTTTGCGTCCCGAGTATGGGGGTAATGGTTAGTGGTTCGTGGTCAGGGGTCAGGGGGGGTCAGGGGTCAGGGCCAAGGAACCCGGATCTCGCGCAAAGCCGCGAAGGCGCAAAGTAATGCGGCCTGTGGTCCGCAGATTTCGCCGATTGGGAATGCGGGCGAGTCCACGAGCGGCCCATCTGCGCAATCTGTGAAATCTGTGGATTGTGAATTGGCCTTATCTCTCGCTCCATGTCCGGAATTTTGCGTCCAAACCGTCCAAAGCCGTTGTTGCCGGCAGTTAAGTCGTTCCAGCCAATCCACTTATTCTTGGACGCAAAATAAAATCGTTTGCGTCCAACTTGCGTCCAAGCCGGAGTTTTGCGTCCAAAGACGAAGGATCTCGCGCCAAGGCGCAAAGCAATGCGGCCTGTTGTCCGCAGATTTCGCTGATTAACGCAGATTGGGAAAGCGGGCGAGTCCGCGAGCAGCTCCTCTGCGTCATCTGTGAAATCTGTGGATGATGCATTCATGCCCACGACGAGCTTGGTCAACTGGCGGATTGCGGCGCGCACCGCGAGCGGCCCTCTCCGCACCGACTCTGACAAACGATCACGCTTGATCGCGAAGCCCCTGGGGGAGATGCGGACTGATTAGCGAAGTCGGCGGAGTGTCGTTCCTCCTTTCGATGCAGCCCCAAGGGGACGGGAGTCGTTTCCGGTCGGCGCGTCGACCGAGGTGAGGTCGATTTCCGGAAACGACTCCCGTCCCCCTCGGCGGTTGCCGCGCGCCACGGCGGGCATGGTTTTGGACGTATTTCGGGTGCCACTGGCTCCGCCAGTGCCTGGAATTGCGCGCAGCGTGGCACCCCGAGGCCAGATTATTTGTACAGTATTATGGACGGTATATCAAGTGCAATCTGGCCACTAGCCCCCTCACCCGCCAGCGACGATTGCCTCGTCGCTGGCACCCTCTCCCACGAGGGGAGAGGGTATCCGAACGCCGGCAAATTTGTAGCCGGGGCCTGTGACGTCTGTGACCCCGGTCCGGCCTCACTGTAGCCGGGGTCTGCGACCCCGGTCCGGCCTCGCAGAGGCCGGCTACAGGAAAGAGACCCGGAACAGTCCCTCGCTAGCGCGCCGGACGGGCGTGCTGGCGGCGCGTCGCGCAGGTCGACTAGCGCGTGCTGCGAGCGCGGCGTCACCCGCCGCTGACCGGCGGAATCAGTGCCAGCTCGTTGCCGGGGGCGATCGGAGTGCCGTCGGTCGCGTATTGAGAATCGACCGCGACGTGCGCGTGCGCGACGACCGCGGCCAGCCGCGGCTCGACTTCGACCAACCGGCGGCGCAGATCGCCGACCGTGGCGCCGTCGGCCAGCGCCAATTCCAGCTCGTTGCAGCCAGCCAACTCGCGGGCGACGGCGAATAACTTGACGGTCACTTGCATGGTGGCAGTCGATGCGCTCAGAGAATCCGGCAACCAGGTTTTGCGATCGCTAAGTTACGGTCAGCTCGCCGCTGCGTTGCGACAACAGGCCCGCCACTTCCGGCATCAATCCATACGACAAGGCCAGCAGCTTGAGCGGATGGATCGTCGGCTTGCTGGTCCCCTGTTCCATTTGCAGCTTGCAGGCGCTGCACTCGGTGGTGCCGACCTGTACCGCTCGATCGCGCACGGCGCTGATCAACCCGATGCCGGCCCGCAGACTATTGCGAAAGTTCTCCTGCCGCAATCCAAAGGTGCCGGCCATGCCCGAGCACCCTTTGTCGATGCGTTGTAAGCGGAGCGCCGGGATCAGCCGCAGCAGACTTTCGCCAGGGCTGCCGACTCCCAGCGCGCGCAAGTGGCACGGCAAATGGTACCCGACGCTGGCGTTGACCGGCGCCAGGTCGAGCGCGAGCTTGCCCTGGCGGTGCAAGGCGGCGAGATAGGCGCAGGCCTCGCTGGTGTTTTCGGCCACGAGCCGCGAATCTTCGTCGCGCAGCAGGGCCGGGTATTCCCAGGTGAGCGCCAGCGCCGCGGCCGGCTCGGTGGCCACGATGCTGAATCCCTGGCGGACCGCTTCGGCCAGCAGCCGGACGTGATGCTCCGCGGTTTCTCGCGCTTGCTCGAGCGCGCCGGCCGCGAGCAGCGACATGCCGCTGGCGCGCTGCTGCGGGTGGACGTAAACCGCGACCGTGTTGTGCTCGAACACCGCCACCAGGGCATCGCCCAGTTGTGGGTCGTGATAGTTGGCGTAGGTGTCGACGAAGTACAGCACTTTGGGGCCGGTGCGCCGGGTGGGGCGCGTCAGCCCGCGGCGGCGCGCGCGATCGAGAAACGTCTGCGTGGCGAAGCGGGGCACCTTGCGCGCCCGCGCGATTCCGAACAGGCGTTCGGCCAGCCAGCGCGCCTGTCGATTGCCGACCAGTCGATTGAAAAGCGGCGCGAGCCGCTGCCCGATGGCGCTAACGGCGTCGATCCGCGCGAAGACCCAATCGCGAAAGTGCAAACCATGCGTGGCGACGTGCGCGGCCTTGGCTTCGAGCACCAACCGCGGAATGTCGACGTTGGCCGGGCATTCGAGCCGGCACTGGTGGCAGTTCACGCAGAGATCGGCCACGGCGCGGGCTTCGTGCGTCGAGAGCGTGTCGGCCGGCATGTCGCCCGTGACCACGCCGCGCAGCAGATTCGCCTTGGCGCGGGGGGACGCCTCTTCGGCCGGAGCGAAACGAAAAATCGGACACATCCGCACGTCGGCGGCTTGAGATCGGCACGAGCCGCAGCCGTTGCAAGCGCCGGCGGCCTCGGCCAATTGATCGAGGCTCCAATTCAACTGCAATTCGACGACGCGCGGCGCGGCAGGAGGAGCCGCCGCCAGATCGGCCGCCAGTTCGATGGCGGTCGGCGCGGCCATGACCGGTTCGACCGGCGGGCTCATCGCCCGCGACGTCAGGGGTAACGGGCGCAGATTCTTCGTCAGCAGATCCGGATCGTCGCCGATCACCTTGCCGGGGTTGAACAAGTTTTGCGGATCGAAGACGCGTTTGATCTCGGCGAACACGTCGTACAGCTCGCCGTATTGCCGGCGCACGAAACTGGTGCGGCTCAGCCCGTCGCCGTGTTCGCCGCTGATCGTGCCGCCGACGGCCAGCACCGAGTCGTACAGGTCGCTGGCCAGGCGACGCATCGTGCCGATGCTGGCGGGATCGGCCAGGTCGAGAAAGGGCCGCAAATGCAACTGCCCGTGCCCGGCGTGACCATAGAGCGACGCGGTGACCAGGTGTCGCTTGAGCACGTTTTGCATGTCGGTGAGAAAACCGGGCAAGGCCTCGGGCGGCACGGCAATGTCTTCGACGAACGGCACCGCCCGCGACGAGCCGCGCAGCCGATAGAGTGTCGGCACGACGCGATGCGCCAATTGCCAGAAGAGCTCGATGTCGTCGCGGTCGAAGGCCTGGCGGGCATCGAACGACAGCCGGCGGCGGCGCGTCTGGTCGATCACGCGTCGCAGCCCGTCGCGCACCTCGACGGCCGTGTCGGCCTGGTACTCGACGATCAAAACTGCTTCGGCATTGCTCGGTATCAGTTTTTCGAAGCGCGGTTCGTGCTCGCGGGCCAACGACAGGTGCCGGCGATCCATCAGGTCGCAGGCGCTCGGCCCCAGCGGCACGATTTCGGCGACCGCCCGCGCCGCGGCTTCCAACCGCTCGAAGAACAACAGGGCGACGCCCCGTTGCCGGGGGAGCGGCTGCACGTCGAGCGTGGCCTCGGTCACCAGGGCCAGCGTCCCCTCGGAGCCGCACAGCAGTTTGGCGACGTCGAGATGACCGTCGGCCAACACGCCCCCCAGAGCATAGCCCGACCGATTGACGAGGCTGCGCGTCGTTTGGCGGTTGACCTGTTCGGCATGGCTTTCGAGCACATTTCCCAAGTCGGCCACGAGGGCGCGTTTGCGGGCGCTGGCTCCGCCGCTGATGTCGACATCGACTGGTTCGCGTCCGACTTCGACCACCGCGCCGTCGGCCAGGACGATCTGCAAGCTGCGCACATGGCGTCGCGCCGACCCCCACCGCAACCAATGACTGCCGGCGGCGTCGATCGCGATCACGCTCCCCATCGTCGTGACGTGGCTCATGGCCGGATCGGGGCCGAAACAGCGCTCTTGCGCGCGGAGCTGCTGATTGAGCCGTTCGAGCACCAGGCCCGGCTGCACGCGCACGGTTTCGTCGTCGGCGCTTACAAGGCGGCGCATGTATCGCGAAAAATCGATCACCAGCCCCGGCCCCAACGACTCGCCGGCCAAACCGGTGCCGGCGCCGCGGGCGTGGATCGGTATCTCGTTTTCGCCGGCATAGCCGACCACGGCCACGACGTCGGCCAACGTCCTAGGACAGACGACCGCCAGCGGGCGGATCTGATAGATGCTGGCGTCGGTCGCGTAAAGCTGCAGCGCGACGTCGTCGGCTTGGACCGACCCTTCGAGCAGGCCGCGGAGATCGTCTTGGATGCGTTCTCGAACTTCGTCCATCGTTATCCGTTGCCGAACGCCGGAAGGCTCGCCGGCGGACTGGACTTGCGGGCCGGCAGCTCATCAGCGCCCGCCACGCTTGCGCCAACTTTGCCGAAATCGGTGCGAGGCTGGCCGCACGCCGGCGGCCGTTGGCGTACCGGCGAAAACGATGCCCGGCAGATTTCTGCGACAATCGTACGAATCTCACGGCGCGGCCGGGCGACGGTCGGCCAGGCGGGCCGCCTGCTGACGATAGCGCTCGTGAGTTTCCAGCTCGAAGCCGCCGTACTCATCGAGGCGCGGCAGCCCGCGATACTGGGCGCCGCAGCGATAGCACATCAGGACATTGCCGACGCCCAGGTAGAGCAGCACGTCGACGAGCGCCGTGGCGAACAGCACGCCGAACGCCGTGGCGATCCAATAGTAGTACCAGGCGATCGAACTGATCACGAAACCGACGACCACGACCGTCACGCCAAGCCGCTGCGGAAAGTCCTTCCGCACGAACAGATCGTGACTCGGGCAGATCAGGCAACGCTCGAGCCGCTCGCCCGCCAGGGCGTCGTCGGGCGGTTCGACGCGGGCTGAGCAGGCAGGGCAGACCACAACGCTGTGCCCATTGACCGCGCTGACGCGCACCGTCTGTTCGCAGTGCGGACACGAATAAGTGACTTGCATATCAGGAATTATAGCGGGTAGGGGGCCTGATTGGAGAGCAGGCGGGCGGCCAATTCGCCAAGAAACACCGTGATCACGGCGACATAGAGCAACCCGGTGGCGGCCTGCGTATTCGGGATGCGGAGCGTTTCTCGCGCCATGACCGCCACGATCAGGGTGCCGGCGATGCCGGCCAGCCAGCGCAGCGCCAAGAATACGATCGTGCTCCCGCCGAACTCGCTCGCCTGCGTCATCACCAGCACAAGGCCCAACAGGGCCAGGGCGCCGCGCAACAGCACGGCGAAGATGAGCGTCCAGATTAGCCGCTCCAAGGGGGCGAGCTTCATGGTGGGGGTGTTGAGATACCAGTGACCCAACAACATGGCGGCTAGCGTGGTGCCGACGAGCAAGCTGCCGGCGAAGAGGTCGAGCTCGTCGAGCAGCCAGGCTCCGGTGGATCGGCCTGCCGGCGCCAGCGTGCCCGACAATGAGGCGCCGCCGACACCTTGGCCCGTGATGGTCGCGCCGGGCGAAGCGGCCGCGATGGCGATCGCGCGATAGTCGAGCAGCCGCGATCCACCTGCGAACGAGGCGACGGCGACCACCCACAAGGCGAGGCGGCCGGCGGACGATCGTTCGTAGAGCCAAAGCGCAGCGGAAACAAAGCTGGCGACCGCGGCGATGCCGGCCAGGATCGCGGCGGTGGTGGCGCCCAACTGCCAGGCGGCCAGCGTCGCCAGGATCGCCAACCCCAGCGTTACGTAGGAATGGACGCGAAAGAACCCCGCGGGAACGTCGCGCGGCGAGATTCGCGCCATCACCAGGGCCAGGCCGCAGGACATTTGCAGGCTGAAAATCGCCAGCAGCGTCACGTCGTTCGTCGCTTTCCAGGGCGCGCTGCGCGTGTCACCGCGGCGTGTGTCCGTAGATCAGCGTCATCACCTCCGAACGGCTCGACAGATTCGAGCGGAACAGGCCGCGCATGGCCGAGGTGACGCACAGGCTCCCCGGTTTGCGGATGCCGCGGATCGTCATGCAAGTGTGTGTTGCCTCGAGCACGACGGCCACGCCCTTGACGCCCAGCTCTTGCTCCAGGAGGTCGGCGATTTGTTCGGTCATCCGCTCTTGCACCTGCGGCCGGCGCGACACAACCTCGACCACGCGGGCCAGCTTACTCAAACCCACCACGCGGCCGTTGGGGACGTAACCGATGTGGGCCGTGCCCAGAAACGGCAGCAAGTGATGCTCGCAGGTGCTGTTAAAGCTGATGTCGCGGACCAGGACGATCTCGTCGTACTTTTCGGTGAAAAACTTCTGCAAATGCAACCGCGGATCTTCGTGTAGCCCGGCGAACAGCTCGCCGTACATCCGGGCGACACGAGCCGGCGTTTCGCGCAGCCCTTCGCGATCCGGGTCTTCGCCGACGGCAGCCAGAATTTCGCGGACCGCCCGCGCGATGCGTGCCTGGTCGACTTGCGGAGCCGCCGTGCCGGTCGCCGGCTCGTGCTCGTCGGCGACCGATCCATTGATAGTGCTGGGCGAAGCGTGAACTTTCGACATGCGAGGCCTCGGAGGTCTGGGCGGCGGAAGCGGTTGCTTGTCGCCGGCGCCGGTTCTTACAAGATAACCCCAAAACGCGGGGCGGACAGGGCAGGGCATCCGCCGGAAAACCGACCCCAAGACCGCAATTCACAAGCCGGCCCGGCAATAGCGGGCGCCATCGCCAAGTCGGTCCTTTCGACTGTCTTGTTGTTGCGCCTTCCTAGCCTGGCAAGCCGCCTGTGCGGTCCAGGCGGCTCGAATTAAGAAATCCCCAGCGCCGCTTTGAGGGCATCATCAACCTTAAGCATGATCGCGGCAGAGGCGACGCCAATGCTACGTGTGATGAGGGCGGATTCGACCGTGTAAAGATTCTCGCAGGTAATTGCCGACGGATGGAGCAACCCCGACGCGGCTCCTTGGCTTGTCGTTGGGTCCACCAGAACTTGCGTCGCTGCGCGAGCCACTCGCCAGGTCGTGGTGGTGATGCCGGCGATCACGGTGTTAGTCAGCCGCGCATTGAGGGCATCCGCCTGCACGACAACCGCGGGGCGCAGTTTTTTTGCCGTGCCCCGAGGAGAAGGGAAACGACACGAGCACGATATCCCCGCGCGAGATCTTCATTGCGGGGTGCGATGCGCGTCGTAGTCGTTGTAGGCGTCCAGCGCCGGGTCGTCCCAGCCGGCGGCCAGGGCCGCCCGCTCTTGGGCAGCGTAGGTCTCTCGAATGTCCAAGACACCCGACGACACCACGGCCTGCAGGCGCGCGTAGACATCTTCGGGCACCAGCACGTAGCGGCGCTGCGTGGTGTCGTCAACCACAACGACCGGGCATTCCGGAGCGTCATTGATCGCCAGCCGTTGTTCATCGCTAAGCTTGGGAGTCATAGGAACAGCCTATCCCCGCGCTAATACTCGGTCAAAACACTGCCCCGCTACGACGCCGTGATCGTCCGCGGTGTGAGGGCGACTGGTTATCGAAGGCCTAATTACAACTGAAATCGGGGGGAAACTTGCCGCGGTCCGCCGCCCGATCGGCCGGGGCCGCGACCATCGCCCGCAGTTCGTCCAGCAGCAGACGTGCGCGACAATCGACGTTGGCCTCGGCCAAGAGCCGCTGCTTGACGTCGAGCGGCAGTTCAAGCGTGTAGGCCGCCAGGTCGGTCAACATCCCCAGCGAAACGTCGGCCCGCAGCAGGTGCTCTAGCTGATCGATCCCTTCGGGGAGCCGCGGCAGGGCATGCTTGAAGGCCTGCATCAAGTCGCGCTGCAAACGAGGTCGTTGCGAAGTCGCCTCGAGCGGATAGACGTCTTCGCGAACCTGCACCTCGGCCTCGCGAAAGGGCTTGGTCGGCGGCAGCTCTTTGACCAGCGTCACGCGCTTCAAACCTTGCAGCAACAGGTTGTAACGGCCGTCGGCCAGGCGATGGTACGTGGCCACGCGCCCCAGACAGGCGACCGGATGCAAGGCCGGGCGCTGGTCGTACTGCGCCTCCCAGCCGGGCGCCAGCAGGGCCATCGCGATCAAGCGATCGGCGGCCAGCGCGTCTTCGAGCATCAAGCGGTACCGCGGCTCGAAAATGTGCAACGGCTGCAGCACGTGCGGAAAGAGGACCAAGTTGGGCAGCGGAAAGAGCCTCGTCTGCCCGGCGAAGGCGCTGGCGTCGAAACCCATGATTTCAAATTCAGACATGGCGCACGGTCAGGCGTTCGGGTCTACGTGGTTTGCTGACTACTCGCCCGCGGCGCTAGCCGGCGGATCGAGGTGGATTTCGGGTATCAGTTCTGGGTCGATTTCGAGGTTGGGAAAGTCCTCGGTCGACTCCATCACCGTGGCGAAGCAGCGATCGAGCTCGGCGAGGAATTTCTCCAGATCGAGCCCCTGGTACTTGGGACGGAACTCGTCGAGGTACGTGCGGCAGCCCACGTTCAGCTTGCGTGCCCCGCGAATGTTGCCGTTGCCAAAGTGGTGCAGAGCGACGGCGGCCTGAATCAGCCCCTGATAGAAGCGCCGCGACGGACCGAACTCGTCGGTCCACAGCTCTTCCCACACCTCGTGGCTTTCGAAAAAGTCACAAACGTTGAAATGCTCGATGCCTTGCAGGTAGAGCGGGTTGTAGTCGGTCGTGGGCATCGTGGGGGGGGAATCTGGGGCGACATCTGTCCTTGGGGAGTGGTCCAAACAAGCAGCACTCAATTCTATCGTGTCGCCGGCCGATGACGTCCGGCGCGGGCCGAGTTTTTCCCGTAACAACCGACGGCGGTTTTCGCCAGGCAAGGTAGCCGGGGCATCGAAACCTCCCGCCGACTGGGCACTCATGTTGACACTTTTGGCCTTTGTGGCCTGTGGAGCCGCTGGCTCCCGCTGCTGGCGACCGCTGCGCGAGTTTTTCGCCCGACTGGGCAAGGCCGCGGCCTCCGCCGCGTATCAACGACTGACTGCGGGAAATGCACCACGACCATCTGCGTTCGCGGGGGCTCTGATGCTGGGAGTCGGGATTCCCCATCTAGACGCGACACCGGCCGCCATGCTCGTCGCGGCAGCCGCCGTCGTCGCAGCGACCGTCGCTCGTCGGGCCATCGGTCGCCGCCGGCAGGTTCCGCTACGACTGTTGGGCGTGTTGCGGCAAACCCGCTCACCAGACTCTCGCGAGCAGGCGTCCACCACCCGGCATCGCGAACAACCAGTTTCGCGCATCAATGGCGCGATCTATTTCGAGGCGCTCGTGCCGGTCACCGCCGCCGCAGGCGTTGAGGTGGGCATGCTCGCCAGCATCAAGCCATTACGGGGCCAGCGATGCGACCGGCATACGCTGCCAGGAAAGATCGTGGCCAGCGACGAGCCGAGCGCCACGCAAGGCTACGCCCCGCAAGCGGGCGCGCGGATCGTGCGGATCGAGCTCGATGCCACGACCGCGCAAGAGTTGGGCGACCTGCGGCTGGGAACTCCGGCCTTGGCCGAAATCGCCACGGCGCCCGTCGAGTTCTCGACCGACAGCACGACGCTCGAGTGGCCGGCGACCTCGGCGGAGATTTTGTCGACGAGCGACGCCTAGCGCCTGTCCAGTCCGCGTCCCCGCGCAAAGCTTATCTCGCAAAACAACACGAGCCGTGCGCTCGTCAGTTGGCCTGATCGAGACGACGGCTCGCGCCATGAATTGCAGGCCAGAAAACCGGGCCGACTACCAGCGGCGCCACCAGGCGCGGCGCGGCACGTAGTACAGACCTGGCGAGTAGTAGTACGAGGTCACCGGCGTGTAGTAGCTGACGCTCGGCGCGTAATACGTCACCGTCGGCGCCGGAGCGTAGTACGTGGTGACCGGGGTCGCGACCGGGGCGTAATACGTCGTCGTCGGCACGCTCGTCGAGTAATAGGTGGTCGTTGCCGGAGCGTAATACGTCGTGGTCGTCGGCGCGTAGTAGGTCGTCGTACTCGGCGCGTAGTAAGTCGTGGTCGCCGGCGCGTAATACGTCGTGGTCACAGGCGCCTCGTAAACGACCGGCGCCGTGCTCCGGTAATAGGTCCAGTACGGAGCATACGACGTCGAGTACACTTCGACCGGCGCAACCACGGCATCCGGCCACGCCTGCGCGCTCGGCGTCACCGCGAAAGTAGTTGCCACCAGCACGCACGTCATCACAAGCAGTCTGTTCATTGCAGCACCATTGAGAATGTCTTGACTGCCGCCGATCGCGGGTAGCGGCGCCTTGTTCGATTGGCGGTGAGGGTCGAACAACCGTTATTCTCTCGCGCCGTCGCTTAGACGAACGTAGCTTTTTTCTAAAGTCGGCTCAAGCAGCGGGGGAGATTTGTCCGACGAGCTTGACCAGAAACCGCGCCAATCGGTCTGCCTGCACCAATCCTTCCGACCGCAATCGAACCATCTCTCGCAGCCTGCCGGGCCGCCGCCAAAGCGCCCCAAGCACCACCCCTGCTTTACCGGCAAATCCTTTGCGACGCGTCATCTCGTCGACAAACCCCGGCAACGCTTCGTCGGCCCCGTCGCTGATCACCCGCACCGCCAGAAACGGCACCTTCGCTTGCCGGCAGGCTTCGGCCACGGCCCACGATTCCATGTCGACGGCCAACGCGTCGTGCGCGCGCCCCAGCGCCAGCTTGTCGGCGGGCAGGCAGACAAGCCCGTCGACGGTCACGATCCCGCCCACGTGCACGCGCGGGCGCGCAGCGGGCGATTGCTCGAACCGCACGTCGACCACCATCCGCTCGCCCGACGCCAGGCCGACCCGGTTGGCCAGCACGATGTCGCCGCGCCGCACGTCGGGGTGCAGCCCGCCGGAGAAGCCGGCCGAGATCACCAGCCCCGGTCGATGCCCGGCCAGCAGATGCTCGGCGCCGCGCCGCGCGGCCGCTTGCCCCATGCCGGTGCGCACCAGCGCGATTCGCTGCTCGGCGAGCCGACCGATCCGCACCCGGGCCCCGGCCCCCTGCAAGACCGTGCTCTGCGCGAGTTGGTCTTCGAAGAAACCCGACTCGATTCCCAAGGCGAAGACCAGGCCGACGTCGCAACCGGTGACGCGGGGCGGGGCAGCCGGCCGGCCGGTTTCGTGGCGCACGTCGGAGTTGGGTTGCGAGGTCATCTGGGGAACAGGGTTCAGAGTTTAGGGGTCAGGGATCAGGAGACAGAGGTCAGTGGCCAGGGATCAGACTCGGTGAGGATGAGGGGTCAGGGATCAGAGGTCAGGGGCTAGTAAACAAGGCGCAGTGCTCGGGGGTCGAAACCGTCGGGGACTGTCCCGATTTTGAGAGGTACCCCGAGCAAAATGGGACTGTCCCCCTGCTTTGGACGGTTTTAAACTGCTTCGAGTAAACAGCGCGCATTGCTCAGGGGTCGTGTGAATGGCGATAGGAGATATCAGGGAGCTTAGCCGAAGCGTGGCGGCGCTCGAAGGGATCTACGCCCCCTGTCTCTCTGCAGGGCCGTGATTTTGCGTTCCGCCCCCCCCCGGGGCACGCGGTACCCGGCAGGCATTCGGTAGCTGCGCGGTAACTCCCCCGAATCGAAGGCGATCCGACTAGGGCTTCGTCAACCCTAAGAATCAGGGTTGATGAAGCACGACCGCCGGGTGCCACTGCTGGCTTGCCTGGCTTGCTTAGCAGTACCCCTCTTGCCGCGATGCTTCCAACACCAGCCCGAAGCGCAGCGAGGGAGAGTTGTCGCGGCCCAACCCAACCGCCGGGTGCCACTGAGCGGCCGCCGCCGCAGGGCAATAAACTGAGAACCGAACGGTGTTCGGGACCGCTCTTGGATATCGGAGGCTCCGGGCACAAGGTGACGACGACCTGTAGAATTGTCGCCGGCGGAAACCTGGCCACCGTTCTGCCGGATCACCGGAACTTGCCACCATGTCACACGAAACAACGCTTATCTACTCTGAGCCGCTGCTCAAGAAAGCTGTGCTTTGCTTCTGGCGTCGCAGTTTCGGAGCGGGATTTGGCGTGGTTTTAGTGTTGATTGCAATTCTTCTTGCGTTTCTGGTTGCACGAGGTGACGCGTCGTGGATGGTTGGGGTTCTTGGTTCGGTTCTGGCACTTGCGATTGCGATGGCGGTCGCCGTCTATGTCATCCACTATCGCAATGCCATCAGCAAGTTTCGCGAAATGGGCGATGCCAAGGCAATATTTCGCGCTGAGGAGTCTTCCTTCACCATGACCTCTAGCATTGGCACTTCGAGTTTTCGTTGGTCCGCAACCAAAGAGATTTGGCAATTCCCGGACGTCTGGCTCCTGCTGTTTTCCAAAGCTCAGTTCGTCACACTCCCGACCGCGTGCCTTCCTCTTGAAATGCAATCGTTCATCGTGCAACAGGTTCGATCGTCGGGTGGGAAGATTCGCTGATGAGTGGCGGTAGGGTACGCACTCCGTGCGTACCACGATCGGGAACTTTAATTTCACTGCGCGAGCACCGGTTGCACGCACCAGCGACCTAATCCGGTACGCACCTGGCATACTCCGCGCGTGACTCGCCGGCATTGTCGAAATCTACGAGACGCGCACCCCTTCGACAGAATCACCCGCTGTGTGACCGCTCACGCGTGCGCGGCGGAGCGCTCGTTTCCGCCGCCAGCGGCGGGTTGCCTAGTTCGTAGTCGGGCAGCTCGAAATCGTCTTGCGGATCGCCCACGAAGTAGCGGGCCAGCGGCCCCAGGCCCAAGAGCTTCGTCACCTGGCTATTCGAGTTCGGGTGCACCCGGTCGCAAGATACTGAGCGGCGCACAGGCCCCAAGCTGTGCGGTCAATTCGAGTTCAGGTGCAATATTCAAGACACCGGGTCGCAAAGTGCTGAGCGGCGCACAGGCCCCGAGCTGTGCGGTCAATTCTGAGTTCGGGTGCAATACCTAAGACACCCGGACGCAAACTGCCGACCCGGACGCAAACCGGACGATCACCCGGACGCAAAACTGCGCCGGTGTTACACGACCCAAGTTGTGCCGTCTAATCGATTTACGGTCCAATATCAGGACACCCGGACGCACCCGGACGCAAAATTACGGAGCTTCTTATGTCGTGGGGGGGTGTGAGTGAGGGGAGAAGTAGTGAGGGGAGAGTCGAGAGGAGTAAGGAGAGAAGTCGGGGATCAGGGGCTAGGGATCAGGGGCGGATCATCACCCATAGACTACGGCCTCTGGCCTGTCACCCCTGGCCTCTGGCCGCTGGCCTGTCGCCCCTGGCCTGTCGCCTGCTACTCGTATTTCAGTGCCTGCACCAGCGGCTGGCGCGACATGCGGCGGGCTGGCAGCGCCGCGGCCGCCAGCGATACGACCACCGCCGCCGCCGCGCAGCCGACGACAAACGGCACGTCGATCGCAAAGGGGACTTGTCGTCCGAGGATCGCCTTGGTGCTGGCGTTCATCAGCCAGGCTAGCGCGCAGCCGACCGCGACTCCCGGCAGCACGCTCGCCATGGCCAGCGTGACTGCCTGGCCGAAGACCATCTTGCGGACCTGCCGGCGGATCATGCCGACGGCCCGCAACACGCCGAAGTCGCGCGTGCGCTCCAGCGCGTTCATCGTCAGTGTGTTGACGACGCCCAGGCTGGCGACCACGAAGACCAGCGCCATCAGCAGCCACATCGAGGCCAGCACGCCGGCCATCATGCGGTTGATCCAGTCGCGAAAGTCTTGCTGCGATTGCAGGAGCAGATGTTGTTCGTCGCAGAAGCGGGCGAGCCGCGTGCCGATCACTTTGGCCTGACCGTCGCGCGCGGCGACCATGTAAACGTCGACTCCGCGGAAGTTCAGCAGCCGGCGGGCCGCGTCGCGCTCCATATAGAACGCCATGCCGCCGACGGTGTACTCGCTGACGACGGCCGCCACGCGTACCGTGAGCGGGCCATCGCGGGTGTCGAGCTCGAACGTACTGCCGGGGGCGAGCTTCATCCGCTGCGCCATCATGGTGCCGATGGCGGCGTGGCCGGCGGCCAGTTGCCCGCGGAGCGCGTCGGCGTCGCCTTCCACCAGATCGAAGGCCAGCGGCCGGTCGGGATCGTGCGAGCGGGCCAACAGCAGCACGTGCTCGCCGCCGACGCGCACCGGCACGAAGTTCAGCTTGTCGACGCGGCGCACGCCGTCGAGCGCCCCTAGTTCTTCGGTCAAGCGCTCGGGCATCGCCGCCGCGGCCAGCACGCCGGTGTCGGGCATCACGCTCCGCACCAGGTAGTCGGCCGTGATCGTGCGGGCGGTCCAGCGACCGATGTCGCGGATGTTGTTCAACAGCGACGTCCCCATCGCGATCGTCACGACCATGGCGATGAAGAGCACGCCGACGGTCAGCGACGTGCGCGTGGGCCGGCGGCGCAACTGCCCCAGCGCGAGTTGACCTTCGATCCCCAGCAGCGGTCGCACCGCCGGCGCGACGAGAGTCAGCAGCGGGCCAATCAGCATCGGCATCAAGAGCATGGCACCGACGAGAAAGCCCGCCATGCAGACGGGCAACAGCGCCGTGATCGTGGATGACGGCAACCAGCGGCTCAAGATCGGCACGAGCAGCGCCGCGTCGGCCAGCACGATCACCAGGCCGAGCAGACTGGGCCAGCGGCGCACGGGCGGCTCGGCTCCGCGGAGTTCTTCGAACAAGCCAGTGAGCAGGTTGCGGCGGGCAGCCAGTCGTGCCGGCACATAAGTCGCGGCGATCGCCATGCCGGGGCCGATCAAGGCAGCCAGAAGAAACGGCCCGGTCACGAATCGCCACGACGGCAGCGGAGTCCCCTGCAAGCGCTCCATGGCTCGCGTCATGCCGGCGGCGGCAACGACGCCCAGCACCATGCCCAGCGCCGTGCCCACGATGCCCAGCACGGCAGCTTCGCCCAGCAGCATGCGGGTGATTTGGCGACGCGTGGCGCCGAGTGCCCGCAAGATGGCCAACTGGCGTTGTCGTTCGCCGAGGCTCATCAGAAAGGTGTTCAAGATCACGAAAGCGCCGGCGACCAGCGACACGGCGCTCATCGCGGCCAACGCTTGCTCGGTGCTGAGCATGCTGTGCGCCGACAGGCTTCCGCGCGTGGCCGGTTCTTGCACGAGCAATCCCGCAGGCAATGTCCGCCGCGCGGTGTCTGCGACTTGAACGGAGTTAGCGCCGTCGGCCAGCACGAGCTCGAGGCTGTTCACTTCGCCGGGAATGTTCAGCAGACGTTGCGCCGTCTCGATCGGCACGAAGGCGATATGCCCGCCGACGATGCCAGCCGGCCCTTCGGGGGCCAGCAATCCGACGAGCGTCAGCGTGGCGGTGCCCGAAGCCGTGAGCAAGCGGACGGGCTGGGCGAGTGCGAGGCCATGGCTGCGGGCGAAGCCGGCTTCGAGCACGACTTCGTCGCCGGCCGCAACCTGCCGCCCCGCGTGAAATGCATAGTGCCTGGAGAATTTGTCCTGCGCGGGATCGATCCCCATCAGCACCAACCCGACGACTCCCTTTGTGCTGGCCAGCGCCGTATGGGCTTGCACGACTGGCACGACGCGCTCGACGCCGGGCAATGTGCGTAGCGTCTCGAGCATCCGCGGCTGGAACCCGCCGAGCCCTTCGGCGACGATCTCCAGCGCCGCCCGGCCAGCGATCGTCTCGTGCATTTCGCGATAGGCACGTCGCGTGGTGTCGATCACCAGGGCAATTGCCAGCACGGCCGCCACGCCGAAGGCAATTCCCAGCAAAGTGAGCAGGGTGCGCCCCGGCCGCAGCCGAAGTTCGCGCAGCGAGTAGCGCGTGAGTCTCATCGCGGCGCGGCTCCTTGAGCCAGCAGCGCGCGGCGGGCGTCGCCGTCGTGCGCGAGCTGTTGCTCGTCGACCACCAGCCCATCGCGCAGCAAGATCAAGCGATCGGCGACCGCGGCGTGGCTGGGATCGTGCGTGACCATGAAGATCGTCTGCCCGCGCTCGTCGACGAGGCGCCTGAGGAGTTGCATCACCTGATCGCCATGCGCGGTGTCGAGATTGCCAGTCGGTTCGTCGGCCAGCAGCACGAGCGGTTCGGTGACTAGCGCGCGGGCGACCGCGACGCGTTGCTGTTCTCCGCCCGAGAGTTCGGTCGGGCGATGGCGGGCGCGATGCGCGATGCCGACGTCGGCCATCACGGCCGCCGCACGTTCGTCGGCCACGGCCTGGCGCACCCCGTCGATCACCAGCGGCAGCGCTACGTTCTCCGCCGCGGTGAGCACGTCCAGCAAATTAAAGCTCTGAAAGACGAAACCGATCTGCCGTCGTCGCACCAAGGCCAGCGCGTCGTCGTCGAGCCGGCCGCAATCGTCGCCGCCGATCTGCACGCTGCCAGTGGTTGGCCGGTCCAATCCGCCAATTAGATGCAGCAGCGTGCTTTTGCCCGATCCCGACGGGCCCATCACGGCGACGAACTGACCGCGAGGAACTTCGAGATCGACGCCGCGCAAGGCATCGACACGCGTCTCGCCGGCGCCAAAGGCCTTCGACAAACCGCGAACGACGATCGCCGGCGAAACTGTCTGCTCTTCTCTGGAGGGCACCGCGGGTTTCCTCGACGGCGGGGAATTGGCAATCGAACGGCCAGTCGGGTTGCTGGCAACGATTGCCGTATGTCGGGATTCTACCGGCCGCACGCTGATGGTTGCTGCGCCGCTGGCGGGAATTGGTGGCCCAATAATTGCTAGACGACCTTCGGCGAAGGCGCGTACAATCGGAGTTGGCCGCGCTCGCGCCCCCCTGCGCCGGTGCGCCGAACCCCCCCGAGGTATTCCAGCATGATCGCTCGTTCGCTCGGCAGGCGAGTCGCCCAATACGGTTTTCTGGCGGCCATGGCAATCGGGATCGCTGCTGGGCGGGGTTTGCCCGCGCAGGCTGCTGATGCCAAATCGGGGCGCGATCAAGCTGCCCGCGAGGCAGCGGAGTTGGTCCGTCAGCTCGGCGACGATTCGTTCGAGGTCCGTCAGCGAGCCACCTTGCGGTTGGCTCGCATCGGCTTGCCCGCTAAAGAGGCACTGTTTGCCGGTTTGCAGTCGGACGATGCCGAGGTGCGAATGCGCTGCCGGCGCGTGTTGGCGATCGTGCTCGATCTCGATCTGAAGTCGCGCATCGACGCGTTTGCCGCCGACCGCGACGGCCGCGAGGGGCACGATCTTCCCGGCTGGGAGCGCTACCAGCAGATGGTCGGCAGCGACGCCACGACGCGCGAGCTGTTCGTCGAGATGCAGCGGGCCGAATCCGACCTGATCGAGGCCCAAGCCGCCGCTCCCGACCAGGTTGGTCCGCTGATGCAAACGCGCTGCGAACAATTGCAGCAGCGCGCTTACGGCGGCAATCAGGCACAGCGAGCGCAGATTTCGCTGGGGAGCGTGGCCGCGTTGTTCTTCGTCGCCACGCATCCCGATGTTACCGTCAGCGATCAGATGATCTCCTACCTGCACACCTTCAGCTACCAGCAATCGGTGCAGGGAGCGATGCGCGACGACTCGATGGCCGCGCCGATTCGCAAACTGATCGGCGCCTGGATCGCCAAACCTTCGGGCTCGCCGAACGCCTATCAGAATTTCATGCTGGCGCTGCAATTCGATTTGCGCGAAGGGTTGCCGCCGGCCCTGGCCATGCTGCGCGACGGTGGCGTGCAACCGCATATCGCGCAGTACGCGTTGTTGTTGATCGCCAAGTTCGGCAGCCGGGCCGATCTGGCCGCGGTCACGCCGATGTTGACCGATGAAAACTTGCTCGGATCGCTAAGCATCAACAATAAGGAAGTCCGTACCGAGTTGCGCGATGTCGCCTTGGCCGTGGCGGTCCACATCACCGGTCAGGACCTCGCCTCGTACGGCTTCGAGCATTTGCAGAAGAATCCGCAAATGGTCTTTCAGCCGATGACCACGGGCTTTGGCACGCCGGCCAAGCGCGAGGCAGCTTTCAAAAAGTGGAACGACTGGCTGGCCGCACAGCCGAAGGAAGCGCCCGCTGACGCAGCCCCGGCCGCCGGCGATGGCCAACCAGCCCCCGCTGCGTTGGCGCCGCAAGCGCCGGGCCGCTAGCGATGTTCGTGATCGTGCGAGGTTCTGCCAGCCTGCGAGCAACGTGCAGGTTGCTGGCCTTCGTAGCGGCGGCGTTTCTGTCTGGCAATGTGTTGGCGACTTTCGCTCTCGCCGAAGATACGCCTTCGCCCGCAGTTGGTGCGCCCGACCTCTCGACCGATTTCGATTTGCCCCCAGGCTTTCGCATCTCGCTGTACGCCGGCGACGATCTGGCGCACGACATCTTCTCGATGACGCTCGATGCCGCCGGCCGGGTCGTGGTCGCGGGCCCCGGTTACGTCAAAACCCTGTTCGACGACGACGGCGACGCTCAGGCCGATCGCGCCGAAATGTTCTCGACACGCCCAGCCAGCGGCGCGCAAGGGCTCTGTTTCGACGGCCACGACTTGCTCTTTACCGGCGATGGCGCGCTCGGGCGACTGCGGGATCAAGATGGCGATGGCCGCGCCGATGGCCAGCCCGAAGTCTGGACCAGGCTGCGCGGCGGCGAACATGGTGCCCACGCAATTCTGCAAGGGCCGGATGGTTGGTTCTACGTGATGTGCGGTAACGACGCCGGCGTCAGCAAAGCGCACATCACCGCCGAGAATTCGCCCGTGCGCGACCCGCGCAGCGGCGCGGTGCTCCGCGTCTCCCGCGATGGCAAGCAGGTTGAGGTGCTCGCCCATGGGTTTCGCAATCCCTACGATCTGGCGTTTGCTCCCGGCGGGCAGTTGTTCGCGGTCGATAGCGATGGCGAGCGCGATCACCATTTGCCGTGGTATGCGCCGACGCGGCTGTTCGACATAGCGATCGGCCGCGAGCACGGTTGGCTTTCGGGCGGGCACGTCGCGAGTTGGAGCCGGCCGGCGTCGTGGGCCGACAACGTGCCGCGCGCGGCGGAACTGGGGCGCGGCTCGCCAACCGGCATCGTCTGTTGCCGCCATCGGGCCTTTCCCGAGCGCTATCGCGGCGGGCTGTTCAGCGCCGAATGGACGTTTGGCCGCGTCTACTTTCTACCGCTGACGCCGTCGGGCGGCAGCTTCACGAGCCAACCCGAGATGTTCTTGCAGTCGCGCGGTTCGAGCGGGTTTGCGCCGGTCGATCTGGAGATCGGCCCGCGCGGCGACTTGTTCATCGCCATGGGGGGGCGCCGCACGCAGGGGAGCGTGTACCGAGTTTACTACGCCGGCGAAACGACGATCGAGGGCGCCAGCGCAACCGACAGCGCCGGCGACGCGGCAGACAACGATCCGCTGCTAGGCGTGCTTCGTGCCGATCAGCCGCTGAGCGCCTGGTCGCGAGCGCGCTGGGTGCCGGCGGCCCGCGAACTGGGGCAAGCGAAGCTCGAGGGAGCGATTTTCGAGAAGAACCTGCCCGTCGCCGAACGCGTGCGGGCGATCGAAATCGTCACCGAGTTGTGGGGATCGATTTCGAGCAATGCCGCTTGCTCGAGCGCTTCGTCCGAACCAGCCGTCGAAGCACGGCTTGGATGGTCGCTAGTCAGAAGCCACGAAGAAGTTGCGTCCACCCTGGCCCGCGCAGGCACTAGAAGTGATCACCCCAGTGTCATTCGAGCGGCCTGCGAAGCAATTGCCTGCCGGCCAGAACTGCTGAATCGTTCGGTAATGGACGCCAATTGGCGTGACGCCTGTGCCTCGGCCGATCGCTACGTGCGTACGAGTGCCATCGTTGCAGCAAGCATTTTGCGTCGTGTCGATAGCGCCCACACGGATAAAATCCTGGAGACTGCGGGAGACAACTCACTTCGCGACGCGCCGGTTGTAGGAAGCATTACCGCCCAGCGAGCGGCCATGCGGCGACAGTTGGCGGGAATGTGGTTGCGTTTGGATGCCGATGCGGCGGATTGGCGTCTGTCGACCGACGAGTTGACTTTCTTGGCGGCCGTTGCCGCTGGTCCGGTAGCACACAACGAGGCTGTGTGGCGTCTTGAAGCCCTGCGGCTGATCATGCTCGCCATGGGCGATGTCGACATCGAAAGCCCGCCCCAACGCGGCATGGTCGGCTACGTCGCGCGCAAGCCGGAGAACCTCTCGACGGCCGACCGCGCTTTGCTGGTCGAGCAGCTTGCGTCCCTTTTGCCCAGCGGCGATGCCGAGGTCGACCGAGAACTTGCCCGCGTGCTGGCGATGCTCGAGGCCGACGATGCCGGCTTGCTCGCGCACTTGGCGGACAAGTGGACTTCGACCAGTACGCCGCAAGACGATTTGCACTATCTGTTCGCGCTGTCGCGATTGGGTGGAGCACGCAGCGAGCAAGTCAACGCAGCCACGGCGGCCGCGCTCGTCGGGTTGCATGGCAAGCTGGCCGCCCGCGGTGAGTTCGCCAGTCGCACCTGGCCGGTGCGAGTTACCGAGGCGTTCCAGGAATTGTGTCGACGCGATCCCGGATTGGTCCGCGCGGTTGCCACGTCGCCGGCGTTTGGCAGGCCCGAGCACGCGATGTTCGTGTTGGCGATGCCCGAGGCGGACCGGATCTTGGCAGCACGGCGGTTGCTGGCGTCGGTTCGCGCCCAGCAAGCCGCGACGAGCGCCGACGACGAGGCCGACTACGGGTTAACGCCCTGGACCTCCGAGCTTGTGCAGGCCGTGGCCTGTTTGCCCGACGACGAGTTGTTCCCCGCGTTGCGCGCCGCTGCCGACGACGCCACGATTCGCGACGCGATCGTCAAAGTTCTCGCGCGCAGTCCAAGCAGTGACGACGCTTCGCTGTTCGCCGCGGCGCTAACGTCGTTCGATCTCGATATCGTCCGTGTGGCGGCCAGCGCGTTGTCGGCCTTGCCCGACGTCGAACCAGGTGCTCTCGCGGTGGCCGTCGGCGCGATCGAACGGACTATTCGCGACGACCAACAAGCGGCGAGCTCTGCACGCGGCAAGTCGAAACCGCGGGCGACTGTGCCTGGTTCCAGCCGCGCGGCGCGTGCAGCGCTGTTGAAGGTCGTGGACCGTTTCGCCGGCCAGGCATTCGCCGTCGACGAAAGCGGGTCCGCCGCCGATCTGGCCACGCTCTACGAACCGGTCCTTGCCTGGTTTCGCGCCGAGCATCCTGCCGCCGCCGCGGCGCTGGCCTCCGCGAACATCGCGGACGACAGCGCATGGCGCCAGCGGTTAGCCGACATCGATTGGTCGCACGGCAGTGCCGAGGCCGGCCGCCTGGTGTTCGAGCGGCAGAGCTGTCACCGCTGCCATCGCGGCGACGAGCGGCGCGGCAACGATCGGTTGGGCCCCGACCTGGCCGGCGCGGCGGCCCGTTTCAGCCGCGAGGATCTGTTCGCGGCGATCGTCGATCCGAACCGTAGCGTCGCGCCCGCTTTCCGCACGACGATCATCACCACGCTCGACGGTCGCATGTACCAGGGGCTGATCGTCTACGAATCGCCCGACGGCACCTTGCTGCAGACTGGGCCCGACACGACCGTGCGCGTCACCGGCGACGAACTGGCCAGCCAACGCGCCGGCGAACAGTCGCTGATGCCGACCGGCCTGCTCAATGGCTTGACCGACCGGCAGCTTGCCGATCTCGACGCTTACCTGCGCTCGCTAACCGGCAGTTAGGCCGCCGGCAATCGGCCGCCCAGCGCGCCATCGAGCTTTAGGCCGCGCGCTTCAGCCCACCCCGCTTCTGCTGCGCCTGGCGCCGCCGCTCTTCGATCAGCGCCAACAGCTCGTTGCTGACCCCCGAGAGTAAAACGGCGGAATCGCGCTCTGCCAGCGTGCGGTCGAAGCGACGCTCGGTTTCGATCCGCGCTCGCATCACCTCACCCGCCCGCGCTCGCACGTAGCCGCGGGCTTCGGCTGGCGACATCCACTGCACGCGCTCGGCGACCAGCGGCCAAACCTCGGGCATGAGCTGCCGCGCGAAGAGCACGGCCAGCTTCGAGAGTCGCTGCCCGCGACCGAACATCAACAGATTCTGCAGGCGGTTCAAGAGATTCATGGGCGCGAACTCCGTTTCGCTGGTGGTCGAGCGCGTGGTGGCTGGCGGGGCTGATCCACGCACGGTAACTCTGCGGTGTGCATCGAATTTCAAGCTGCTGTCACTTCAATCGCGCCGCGCCAGCATGCCAGCTAGCCCGCAGCCGGCAACGACCGCTTCGCGAGCACAGCCGGGAGAAACGGTTCAGTTTCGCGAAGCGAACGTGTTGTCGGGTGGGGTCGCTTGCCGAAGATAAAGTGGCCGCTCGTCGCGAGCGGTGCGATTGCACCAACTTGCCGAGGCGGCAGCGTTTACGCGAAATGCGCCACTTGACCAAGCCACGCGATTTTCCGTAACCTAACGGATCGGCGGCGCGGCAAATGGTCGCCGAAATGGGGACCGCGACGGTTAAAACCGCCGCGCCACGGCGCGAACGAGGTTTCGCCGCGGCTTGTCTTACGAGAGGGTTTTGACAGAACCAGGCTGCGGGCACCCCGTGACCTGGCCGGGCCTGCGACATCATCTGGCGCCGTAGCCAAGAGGCTAAGGCAGCGGATTGCAAATCCGCCATCGTGGGTTCGACTCCCACCGGCGCCTTTTTCATTGCCTTTAGTGCAGCCCGACGCAGTCCTGTGCGGAATCGTGCGTATCGTCCTACCCCGTTTGGGAGTTGCGGCGTCGGGCGTGTTCCTCGTTCCTAGCGTTTGGGTGCAATCCGGCGCGAGCCGTAACGTGTTCGATGCGGGCTGAACGGCACCATTCTCGGCACCCGACGGCACCACTGTCGGCACCTCGGAAACTACTCGATCCTCTGTTCCCGTGGCCATCAGGACGTTCGCTTCGGCGCTCGGAACTTCGACCGAGACTGCAGGCAAGCTGTTGACCGACGCGGCCAGGTCGTACAGGCCGACGTGCGTGTAGCGGTCTAAGGTCAAGGTGATTGTAGAATGCCGGGCCAGCGTCTGCGCGATCTTGGGATGGACGCCGGCAGCGGCGAGGTTACTGACGTACTGGTGCCGGAGCGAATGGAAATCAAACACCCGACCAGCAGCGTCACGGAACGCGAGGAAGCTTGAATCCTGGCGTTGCTTCTTCTCCTCGGCATTGGCTGCCTTGGCGATCCAGGCCGTGCGGGCAGCAGCGAGATCGGCCTTGACCATCTTGGCTGCATGGTTAACCCAGCCGCCCGGCCATAGAGGACTTCGCACTGGTTTGTCTCGCAACCATTCGTCCAGGACCGTGACCACGTCGCGTGGCAACGGCTGGTTGTCTTGGCGACGGCGCTTCGAGTAGGCCGCTTCGACCGTGACGCACGGCGAACCGCCGACCAAGTCGAACGACTCTGGCGTCAACGATGCCAACTCGGAGCATCGGAACCCGCTATTGGCCGCGAGCAGGTAGAGCACAGCTCGATCTGCTCCGGTGACCTTTCGCTGCGGTTTTCCCTTGCGGGCAGCGTCTAGAAAGAGCGCGAATTCGTCCGCAGGCAGTGATCGCCGTTCCCGGCGCACATCAATCTTGGCATTCATTCCGGACATGTGTGCCAGCGGGTTACGATCGGTCCGGCCGTCCTTGATCATCCACGCCAGGAACGATTTCATGCAGCCGAGGTAGTAATTACTGCTCTGGATGCCCAGACGATCCGCCGCACGCTCGTTCTTCAGCCATTCTACTACGGCGGACGGCGACACATCGCCCAACCGATCGAACTTGCAGCCCTCCACGATCGCTTGGACGCGCTTACACGTCTGCCGCGCGTGCTTTACTGAGTTCCCCTTCCCTTCGAGGTATTGCCGGAAGTCGCCGAGGTGGTCCGAGAGCAGCTTTCGCCGATGTTCTTCAAACGGATCGTCGTGGCCCGCGGCTCGACGTTCGGCCTTGACGACCAGCGTGTTGAGCATGCTCTGGGCCGCCCCTTTGTCCGTCGCCAGCGGCACCCGTTTCTCAGTGCCGTGTTCATCCCGGAACCGCCCCCACCACTTCTTCGACTTGACCATGACCATCTCGCCGGACTTTGGGTCTCGCCGTTTAACGGGTTTTTTGTACAGACTCGCCATTTCAATTTCGCTCCGATCAATCAGGCTCGTGCCCATCCCAGGGCACGTCAGGGGTCACAGTTTGCTCGTCTTTGCACCAAACTCAACTCAATCTGCGCCGAATTACACGCCCACGGGCCGATTGCCCTGCCAGCGGCCACAGACGCGGCACGTCGTGCGAATGATCCCGTTGTTGGGAGCTGCGTCGACCCAATTGCGGTAATCGCAGACGACACAGCGTTCCGCTTTCTCGTCAGGCTTCGTTCGTAATTGACCGATTAGCGCCTGGCGGTGCTGAGCCACTGCGTCGCGCAACTCCTGCGTGTACGCACCAACCGGGGCCCGAAATTGCAGCCGATCGCCATCGAGGGACAGCTCGATCTTGTGGTCCGCCAGGGTGATCCGCAGTTCATCGAGGGTCATGCGTCGCCCTCCTCCCAGGCCGCTGCAACGGCGTCTAACCTGGTTTCGTTTCTTTCCTGGATGCCTTCCTCCCGCTTGAAAGAACTGACCAATCTGACCACCGGCCCGCATTTGCCGTTGCCCTGGTCAGTTTCTGTGGTCAGTTGTGCTGCAGCCGCTGCGGAAACCTGACCTGCGATCTGACCACCGAGTTGACCGGCAGTTGCGGCGTTTTCCGCTCCGGGGGGTGTGGCGGTCAGATTGGTCAGTTTTGCTCCGCTGATAGAGCCCGTATGGAGATGCAGAACTTCTCGGCGCTGCGATTCAAAGGTCCCCCGGACGGTGTTGGTCCGCCGGGTCGCGTCGACCGATTTCAGCAAGCCCTTTTCACGCAACCGTTTCCAGAGGGTCTTCGACCCAACAGGGAGAGTCTCCCCCTGCTCTGAGGCGAAACGCTGGGCCTCCGCATGGCTCGATTCAGGCTCGAGGAACAGATCCTCTTTGTCGACCCAGCCAATGCGTCGCCCCTGCGCTATCCAATACTGCTGTACCTGCTCTCCTTCGCCGCGGTAGTTAGCTCGCCAGCCCCAAGCCTCAGGTGAGCCGCTCGGGCATTCGCCGGTCGGACTGGCGACATGGGCGCGGCCCGAAGCCAGGGCGGCCGAAATCAGTCCTAAAAATCGGTTAGCGGGCTCCGAGCTAGTCTGATGTCCTGCTTGATCGTCGGCGGCCGCGACAAGACTGTTCCATCCTCGTTGCCAGAGCTCTTCGTGTTCATCGTGATCGATGGCACCGATCTCGGCGGCGAAAGCAAGCAGGTAGTGAAGGCCGATCGCCAGGTCGGCGACGATGCCCGGCGTACGTGCATGCTGGCCATGGGCCGTCGCTTGATCCCGGAGTTGCACAATTTCACTCCGCAGACCTTGTTGAACAGTTTCGTACCGCGATGCAAGCCAGCGGATGAAACCGGCCATGGCCTGAGAATAGAGCCCGTTTCGGGCGTCTTGTTGGCATTCGGTTAGCAGCCCGCGATCGATGTCGCCCGGACCAACCTCTTGCACAAACTGTCGGGCTCTCAACGATTGACCGCGTGGCACATCCTCGCCCGTGGAGATAATCAGCCCTCGAGGCGGCTTCGCGGGTCGCAGGCTACCGTCGGGCCGCGATCTCTGGCGTCCCGAATGGTTGCCTTGCGCCCGCAAGAGTCGATCAGCGTCCCGATTCATGCGCTGGACATCGGCACTCGAACCAGTGGGTGCAAAGTCGTCGACGACAAAGATGGCGTCCTTGACCGCGAAGGCGGTGGCTTCTAAAGAGTTTGCTGTCGAGGACCAGTTGCCGGGGAAGTTTCTCGCATCCAGTTCCGGTCCCCAATGTTGCTGATAGAGAGCGCCCGCTTCGCTCTTGAAGACCCCGCTCGGTCCGACCAGAAACAAGCTGAAGTCACAACCACCGAGGACCGAGCGATAAGTGGCGGCCAGCAGCGGAAACATGAGCTTGCCTGGTGCGAGATTCAACAACCGCAGGCTGGTTTTTACCGCGTCGATCAATGAGGTGCCCGACGGTGGCGCTGGCAAGTTGTACTTCGCCAAGGCGCCGGACAAGGAGACGAGGATCGTGCTATCGACGCCCTCTGCGACAATCGCGCCGCCAGCATGCAGGTAAGCCCAACGGTCGCCAATCTTCCGCCAACCCGTATGTCCATAGACGGTCCGCTGCGGAACGTCGCCGGAGAGCATCTGTATTGCCACACGCAAATGATCTTTCGTGCCGGCACCGGCATTGACTACCGCCTGGGTGCCCCAGCTAGCGAGCGGCCAGTTCATGAACGCAAATTCGGCGGCGGGAACCTCGGTGCGTAGCAGTGGTCGACCGCCAGCGAGAGTTCCCTCCAGCGCGATGAAGATCTGACGCTCGGCACCGTCGTCGTGGATCACTTGCTCAACGATCTGGGCAGCGAAGTTGGCTAGCGGCACTCTGATCGGACCGTCGTTCGTCATTTTTTGGCGGCAGATGCAGCCGGACCCAGAGACAAAGTAAACCTCCTGCTCTTCGGTTCCGGTGGCACCGGGAGCCGAAGAGCGGATGTCGCGAGTTCGTGGCTTCAATACATTTTCGAGTTCGCGTATCTTTACTTCGCCGGCCCGAGCGATCTGGCGCACGATCGCCCATTGATCGGGATCGCTAACCGCAACTTGAGCGATCTGCTGCAGGAGTTGCGCGTCCGCGAACAGCGCCGTCGGGCCGCCGTCTTCGAGTACCGACTGCACGCGAGCGCTGAGCTCATTGGGGGCCTCGATGGGCGGCTCAACACCAGCCGCCTTGGCGATCTGCTTGATCGCGAGTTGGGCTTTAAGGCCCGTTAAGACTTCGGGTTCGTTTTTACCGGTCAGCAAGTCGTCGATGCCCTTGCCGAGCGCAGGGTCCCAGCGTTCCAATTCGACGTCGAGACCATCGTCAATCAATGCCTGCGCACACTGAAGAAGCGCCGAGGCTACGGCGCGCTTTTCGACCGCGTCGGCGTCGAAGGCGAGGCGGACGGTCTTTACTCCCAGGGCTTTAAGCACCGGCTCGCAAGCCCGCCAGTTGCCTACGCCCGGGACTGAGATCGTCGTCACGCCGCTCAGCTTCGTCGCGATGTCGGCCTTGAGCTCGCCTTCGGTAACTCGAAGCAGGTCAGACTTCTTGCTGCCGAGCGGTACGTGTGCCGGCGCTCCTGGTCCTGGTCCGCCATGCTTCGTGCTCGAGAGGTAGATGTACTTGCCTGATTCGCCGGCCTGGTCTCTGCGCACCTTGATTGCGACGATGCGACCTTCGCTATCGCGGCAGGGCACTAGCAGTCCGGCAGGCGCAGCGATCGATGGACCCTTGGCGGTAATCACGAATCCTGGAATCGTTGCGAAAGCTTCTGCAAGAGTTCGTTGCAGGCTTGAAGCAATCGGTCCGCGACACTTAGCCGGAAGGGTCCGATAGCCGAGTTCCGCGATCATCGCATCGGTCAGCCCTCGACGACGCAAGTCGTCGCGATGTCGATCATCAAGAACCGCGCTGTTGAGCAGCAGACGATACGCTCGATCGAGCAGATCTGCATCGGCTCTCGGGATTTGGGCGGCAGAACGAGCCGTGGCGGGACGATGCACATAGTTAGTAGGCTCTGTCGACGTCGATTCGAGCGAGCTGCCGACGCGGTGCAAGTAGACGTCGGCGCCATTCTTGTCCTGCTTGACCAGCATCGCTCCGGTGAAATCACGGCGACAAGCAATGACCTGCCCATCCCTCGAGACTCGGCACCAGTTTGTTTTTCCGCAGATTGGACAAGGCGAACGCCGGGTGACGTCCTTCCACGAGCCGAGACTGTTCAAGCTGTGGGAGATCATTGTTGAGCCTCCCAGTCCGTGCGTGGAGGACAACCAGCGTCGGTCCACCGGCGCAGCTCCTCAGCTCGCCACAAAGTGGAACGCCCAATCCGGACCGGCCTGGGGATGCGGCCCGCAGAGTCCCAGGACCGCCAGGTCCGGAGGCTCTTGGCACGTAAGCGTCCGGTCCGTCCATTCTTGGCGCGTGGTTTAGTCTCAGGGGAATCTTTTTTTCCCTTGTGGTGGAGCACGAGCCATGGCCCGATCGGCAAGCAGCGTTCTGGCTGCGCAGTGGCGGGAG
>JBFXAH010000023.1:0-117131 GCA_050184475.1 Pirellulales bacterium
CGGCCTGTAGGCAATTGTCTTCGGCCTGTAAGGCCGGTTCTGTCAAGCTATCCAGGCCTACTCTGCGCCGGTGCCCGGCTGCGCTGCGGGCCTGGGCTGTCGGAACTTGGCCCTGCGGGCCAGGGGCGACGCGCTCCTTGAGGTGGCTATCGCGGGTCGACCATGCCGCCCGGTCGCGCGTGGCCCGTGCCGATCGACGGTCGTCTCGAATGCTCCTGCTTTCGTAGCTCGACCCGTATTCGGCCCGCAGTCCCGGTTTTGTCAGACCTCAGGCGACCACAATCATTCTTCGGCCTGTAGGCAATTGTCTTCGGCCTGTAAGGCCGGTTCTGTCAAGCTATCCAGGCCTACTCTGCGCCGGTGCCCGGCTGCGCTGCGGCCAAGGCTGTTGGAACTTGGCCCTGTGGGCCAGGGTATTGCGATGCGCTTTGCAGGCAGGCGGCCACAATGTTCTGCGGCCTGTAGGACAATTGTTCTGCGGCCTGTAGGGCCGGTTCTATCAGCCCAGGGTGTGAGCCCTGGGAACGCATTCGACGCGGCACCCGGGGCACGCGGCCTCGTAGCGTAACTGCCCCCCGATCGACTATGATCGGCGCATGAAGGAAGCACACGCCGAAGGGGCCGTTCGCAGCCCCGAATTGATGTCGCGCGACGACACGGCCTTGCTGGTCGTCGACGTGCAAGAGAAGCTGGTGCGGTTGCTCCCGGACCACGAACGCTTGATCTGGAACGTTGGCCGGCTGGTTCGCGCCGCCCAACTGCTGGGTTTGCCGGTGCTGGGGACCGAGCAATACCCGCAGGGGCTTGGCGGCACCGTCGCCGAGTTGGCAACGCTGCTCGGATCTTGCGAGGCGAAAACGGCTTTCAGCTCCGCCAGTTGCCAAGGGATTTCGACCCAGTTGGCCGACCGCGGCGTGAGCCGTGTCTGCCTGGCCGGCATGGAGGCTCATGTTTGCATCCAGCAATCGGCCTACGATCTGTTGGCCGCCGGCTACCGCGTCTACTTGCCGGTGGACGCGCTGGGCTCGCGCTATGCGATCGACTATCAAACGGCGCTGCGGCGGCTCGAATCGGCCGGCGCGGTGCTGACTACGGTCGAGGCCGCCATGTTCGAGTGGTGCCAGGATTCGGCGGCTCCCCAGTTCAAAGACATCAGCAAGCTGGTCCGCGAGACCGGTCCGACGTCATAGCCCTAGTCGAAACCTTAGCCACGAGAGACCACACCTGAGATGACCGCCAACGCACCGGCCGCCAAGCCCGCTACACCTACGCCAGCCGCCCGGCCGCGGACGGCGGAAGCGACCCCGCCGTTTGCCGATGCTCCGCTTGAACCACCGCTGCGTCTGCTGTTGGGGCCTGGCCCCAGCCCCGTGCATCCGCGCGTGTTGCAGGCGCTAGCGGCGCCAACGGTTGGGCATCTCGATCCGTATTACTTGCGTTTGATGTCGCAGATGCAGGAAATGCTGCGGCAGGTTTTTCGAACCCAGAACGAAATGACGCTGGCCGTCAGCGGCACTGGGTCGGCCGGCATGGAAGCGACCGTCGTCAACCTGATCGAGCCTGGCGACCCGATGCTGGTTTGCGTCAACGGCGTCTTCGGCGGCCGCATGGTCGACGTCGCCCAGCGCGCCGGCGCGCGAGTGACGAAGATCGATCGCCCTTGGGGAGAGGTTTTCGAGCCGTCGCACCTGAAGAACGCTTTGGCGCTAGGCCGGCCCAAGGTGGTGGGTATCGTCATGGCCGAAACGTCGACCGGCGCCTGGCAGCCGATCCCCGAAATCGCCGATCTGGTGCACGACGCCGGCGCCTTGCTGCTCGTCGACGCCGTGACCTCGCTGGGAGGTGTGCCCGTCGAAGTCGATCGCTGGGGGATCGACGCCATTTACTCGGGCACGCAGAAATGCCTGGGTTGCCCGCCTGGGTTGGCGCCGGTGTCGTTTGGCCAGCGCGCCATGGAGGTCATTCTCGGCCGGCAGACCAAAGTGGCGAGTTGGTATCTCGATGTCTCGATGCTGGCCAAGTACTGGGGGAGCGAGCGGGTCTACCACCACACGGCCCCCATCAATATGACCTACGCCCTGTACGAAGCATTGCGGCTGGTACTCGAAGAAGGGCTTGACCGCTGTTTTGCCCGACATGCATTGAACCACCGCGCCCTGCGTGCCGGCCTGGCAGCGCTGGGCATCGAGTACGCGGCGGCCGAGGGGCATCTGCTACCGATGCTCAATGCGGTGCGCGTGCCCGACGGCGTGAACGACGCCGCGATGCGGACCGCCTTGCTCGAACGCTTCGGCATCGAAATCGGTGGCGGATTGGGAGATTTCAAAGGCCAGGTCTGGCGCATCGGCCTGATGGGGCATGGCTCGCGCGCCACGAGCGTGATCACCTTTTTGGGCGCGCTCGAGCAGATTCTGGCCGAGCAAGGCTACGAGTTCGCATCCGGCGCGAGCCTGGCTGCCGCCAACGGGGTGTACGCGAAGTCTGCTGCGAATTAGCTCGCCGCTGCGGCGGCCAAATCGGGCTCTTCGGCCGACGTGCTGCGCATCCAATGATTGAGCCGCTCGGCGTCGGCGCCGACCGTGCGCGAGGCGGCCGCCAGCACCACGGCCAGGGCGATGTTCAGGATCGGGATCACGTACATGGCCGCGTGCAATCCTTGTCCGCGGAACGGTGCCAAAGTCTCGATGGTGAGCTGTTCGACGCCAGCCGCCTCGGCGTAGTGACGCGTAAGCGTTTCGCTCAGCCAGCCGGTGGCCACCGGTCCCATCGCCGCGCCGAAGACGTACATCGCGAAGAAGTAGAGGGCCATCGCCATGCCGCGCAGCGATGGTTCGATGACATCTTGGATCGACGAATAGACCGTCGAGTAATAGGTGTACATCAATCCGCAACCGGCGCTCATGAAGATGAGAAAGCCGAGCGAATCACCGGCTGGCCGCCCGATGGCCAAGTAGACCAGCGGCACCGAGAGCGCCAGGCAGATCGCGCCGGTGAGCAGTCGCCCGTTCGCACGGCGATGATGCATGGCGTCGCCCAAAAAGCCCCCCAACAGCAGCCCCGGTACGCCGACCAATCCGTAACAGCAGGCAGCAATCAGGCCGGCGCTCTCCACGCTTTGCCCGTGCGTACGCTGCAGAAAGGGGGCGATGAACGAGCCGATCGCATACATGTTGAAGTTGTGCAGCGCCCCCGAGGCGATGATCCAGAGCATCGTCGGCGTCGACAAGACGAGCCAGAAGGCCGAGCCTTCTCGACGGCGCGCAGCCACGGCGTGCACCTCGCTGCCGCCGCGTGTCGGCTCATGCAGAAACAAGGCCGCGATCGCGCAGAGCACGCCGGGCACAATGGCCACGAACAAAGCGCTACGCCAACCGAGGTTCTTGGCGATGGTCCCGCTGACAGCGAAGCTCAGAGCGATGCCGATCGGCAATCCCATCATGAAGATCGACATGGCCCGGGCGCGAGATCGCGCGGGAAAATAGTCGCCGATCAACGACGAGGCCGCCGGCGCGCAACTGGCCTCGCCGACACCCACCCCCATCCGCATACCAAACAGTTGCCAATAGCCGCGAGCGAAACCAGAAATGGCCGTCAACAAGCTCCAGACAAAAACGCCGATGGCCAGAATGCGAGCGCGATTCGCGCGATCGGCCAGATAGCCGAAGGGCAAGCCAACCCCGGCATATAACAAGATGAACGACGTCCCCAGCCAGCCAATCTGCGTATCGGTCAGTTGCCACTCGTCGGCGATCGGTTGAGCGACCGCCCCCAGAATCTGGCGATCAAAGAAGTTGAGCGTATTCACGGCGAACAGCACGGCCAGCGCATAGGCGGCGCGATTGCGCGTCGACATCGAGCAAGTCCTTCCCCCACGAGAGCTGCCGTCGGCCGTGCAAGAGTGCGCGACGCCCGAGCAGCCAAATTCGTGCGGCCATTGTGGGGTTGCGCCGTGCAGGCGTCAAATCGCCCGCGGCCGTGCTATCGCGGTTTCTGCCCAATCAGCTTTTTCAGCGCCGGCCAACTGCGCGTATTGGCCACGTCGGCCTTGGTGAGCCCGGCACGCCGAGCCTGAATCACGCCGTAGCGCATCACGCCCAATTGCTCGGTGCTGTGGGCGTCGGTCGAAATGACGATCGGGATGCCATGCCGCCGGGCCGCGGCGCAAGCCACGTCGTCGAGGTCGAGCCGGGCCGGGTTGGCGTTGAGCTCCATCAGTTTGCCGCAACGGCGGGCTGCCAGAAACACGGCCTCGAGGTCAACTTCGTACGGCTTGCGGCGGTTGATCAGCCGCCCGGTGGGATGCGCGATTGCCGAGACATAAGGGTTCTCGAGCGCGCCGACGATTCGTTCCGTGATCTGCTCGCGCGGTTGGTTCTGCCCGTAGTGCACGCTCGCGACCACCCAATCGGCCCGCACGAGCACTTCATCCGGCAGATCGAGCCCGCCCCGTTCGAGGATATCGACCTCGACCCCCTTGAGCACGCGAAAGCCGTCGAGCTTGGCATTCAGCCGATCGATCTCGTCCCATTGCTTGAAGAGTCGTGCGCCGTCGAGCCCGCGCGCCATGGTGACGCGCTTCGAGTGATCAGTGATCGCGATGTAATGCAGTCCGCGCTCGCGAGCGGTCAGGCACATCTCTTCGAGCGTCGCGCGGCCGTCGGTGTCGGTGGTGTGCATGTGCAGGTCCCCCTGCAGGTCGGACATCTCGAGCAGCTTGGGGAGTTGGCCTGCGGCCGCCCAGGCGAATTCCTGCCGAGCCTCGCGCAATTCGGGGGGGAAACAGGGAAGTTCGAGCGCGGCATAAACGTCGGCCTCGGTGGCGCCGGCGATCCGCTCCTCGCCGCGATAGACGCCGTACTCGTTGATCTTGAGCCCGCGATCCTTGGCCATGCCGCGGAGCACGACGTTGTGCGCCTTCGAGCCGGTGAAGTACTGCAGCGCCGCGCCGAACGACTCGGCCGGCACCACGCGCAGATCGACCTGCAGGCCGCGCGCCATGCGGATCGCCATGCGAGTTTCGCCGCGGGCGAGCGTCGCCTGGTGCCCCTCGAGCGCGGCGAAGCGATCCATCACCTCGGCGGGGTTGGACGAAACGGCCAGCACGTCGAGATCGCCGACCGTCTCGCGCCCCCGGCGGTAACTGCCGGCGATTTCGAGCTGCTCGACGCTCGGGCAGCTTCGCAGGTGGGCCAAGATCGACTGGGCGACCACGTCGGCGTCGGCCCAATACAGCCGGACTTCGGCCTGACTCGCCAGCGGCAGCCCGGCCAGGATCGTCTCCTCGGTCTTTTTGCCGAAGCCCTTGAGTGCTTGCACGCGGTGGTCCTGGCACGCTTCGCGCAATTGATCGAGTGTTTGGATGCCCAACTCTTTGAATAGCACGGCCGCCTTCTTGGGCCCCAACCCTGGAATGCGCAGCAAGGCCATGACGCTGGCCGGCGTTTGCACGCGCAGTTCTTCGAGCTGCGGAAGCTTGCCGGTCGTCAAGATGGCCACGATCTTGTCGGCCAGGTCGTCGCCAATCCCCTGAATGTCGGTTAGTTTGCGCGCTGGGTCGGCGACGATCGCCGTCAGCGGCTCTCCCAGGTCCTTGAGCGTGCGGGCCGCGTTTCGATAGGCGCGCACCCGGAACGGATTGGCCCCCTGGAATTCGAGCAGGTCCCCCAATTCGTCGAACAAGTTCGAGACGTCGCTGTTGTTCATCGTTGCCAGGTTGTCGATGAGTGGAAGGGGGCCGAGCGGAGGCCGCCCATTATGGGCAATTAACTACATGTGCAGCTCGACGATGTCGCGGTCGGCCACGACGTGATCGGCCTTGACCACCGTGCCGGGATGCACGTTCGTCCCCCAGACGCGGGCGAACTTGAACTTCTCGACGAAGTCTTTGTGGACCTGCTCGGCCACGTCGAGCACCGTGCTGCCGATCCGCACCGTGAACGGACGCTCCATATCAGGCTCTTTGTGCGTCGGCAGCTTGGTGTAGACGCGCACGACGCCCAACGCCGCGAAGATCGCCGCGCGCAGCGCTTCGAGGCCGGTGCCGTGTGCGGTTGAAATCACATACTCGGGATAGTCCAGCGGCAGCAGCTCGTGCAGTAGCTCGAGCCGCACGGCGGCGTCGGGCAAGTCGATCTTGTTCGGCGCCACGAGCGTTCGCGTGTACGACAGGCCGACGTCGTTCTCGTCGAGCGACGACTCGCGAGCCAGCCGCGTTTTGGTTCCCGCGAGCTTGTCGAGCACCGCCTGGCAAGCTTCGATGCCGTCGTCGCTGCCGAGATCGACCAGCAGAATCGCCAAATCGGCCGCGCGAATCAGGTTCAGCAGATACGGCTCCATCACGTCGGCCGTGATCGGCGGCGTGTCGATGAGCTGCACGGCGACGTCTTCCCAGGGCATCATGCCGGGGGTGGGCGCCCGGGTGGTGAACGGATACGGCGCGACCTCGGGCGTGGCGCGAGTCAGCGCGCGCAGCAGACTGCTCTTGCCGGCGTTCGGGCCCCCCAACAGGATGGCCGTGCCAGCCCCTTGACGCGGAATGCGGACGGCGTGCCCTCGGCGACCTTGCTTGCGTTCGGCTTCGAGCTCGCGCTTGGCTCGGCTGATCTTCTGCTTGAGATCGGCCTGGAGCTTTTCCGAGCTCTTGTGCTTGGGCATCTCGCGCAGCATGATCTCCAGCGCGCGCAGTTCCTCCTCGGTCGTGGCGGCGCGGCGGTATTGCTCTTCCGCCTTGAGATACTGCGGTGTGAGATTGGCTGCCATCGTGCCCAAAAAATTGGATGCCGACCGGGGATTGCTGTCTGCGGCGCGAGCGCGGCCGGCGACTTGAGTTTATCTTTCGCGCTTTGAGCCGAACAGCGCACCTGCGCCGATGTTGCCGCCTGGCGAAGGGCTAGGGCTGACGTCGGCCGGAACGGCCGCCACGAACGGGATTACGCCCGCGAAACTTGCATCAGGCGGCAAGCTTTGCGCAGCTTGTTGCGACTTGAGGGGAGCGGGCAGCAACTCTGAACCAGCACTCGACGGCCAGCCGATGCCCGGTGCAAGTGACCGCTGTGTCGCCGGCCGAGGCAGTCGGGTGGCACACGGCGGTGGGCCTTTTTGAGCTCCCGGGGAATTAGCAACCGATGAACGAGTCGCAACCCCTCAGCATGGCTGTCGATATCGAAAGCCGTCAGGACGAAGTGCTCCGCCTGCTCGACGAACTGAACGAGCGAATCGAGCGGACGCTGGCCGAACTGCCGACGTTCAAGCTGCCGCGAGCAGTCGCCTGTCAGGAGAAGAAGCGGGCAGCATAGGGGGTCGACTACCGATACGCATAATCCCCGGCGTTGACGCTCGGAAGATTCGTCGTCCCCATCAGGTAGTGATCGACGTAGCGGGCGGCTTCGCGTCCTTCCTGGATCGCCCAGACGACCAGCGACTGACCGCGCCGCGCGTCGCCCGCGGCGAACACCCCCGGCAGACTCGATTGGTAGTCGGCGCCCGCCTTGATGTTGCCTCGTGGGTCGAGTTCCAGTCCCAATTGCTCGATGGCGCCATTGCGCTCGGGGCCCAAAAAGCCCATCGCCAGCAACACCAGTTGGCAGGGCCATTCGCGCTCGGTGCCGGCGATTTCCTTGAACGGTGGATTGCCCGATCCGATCCATTCGATCTCGACGGTGCGCAAGCCTTGCACGCGTCCTGAGCTGTCGCCGGTGAACTCCTTGGTGAGGATGCTCCAGTGGCGATCGCATCCTTCTTCGTGCGATGTGCTGGTGCGGAGAATGATTGGCCAGAGTGGCCACGGGGTGTTGGCCGGCCGCTCGGCGCGGCGCGGAAAGTCCCCCAGATCGGCCGGCTTGGGCAACAGTTCGAACTGCGTGACGCTCCGCGCGCCGTGCCGGTTCGACGTGCCGGTGCAGTCGCTGCCGGTGTCGCCACCGCCGATGATGATTACATCCTTGTCCGTGGCCATGATCGATTCGGCCGCTGGAAGTTCGTCTCCTTGGTTGCGCTGGTTCTGCTGCGGCAGGAATTCCATCGCGAAGTGCACGCCCGCCAGCTCGCGCCCGGGGATCGGCAGATCACGAGGAGCGGTCGAGCCGACGCAGAACAAAATCGCGTCAAAGTCGCTGCGCAAGTCTTCGACGGGCACGTTGTGTCCGACGTTGGCATTGGTCTCGAAGGTGACGCCTTCGGCCTTCATTTGCTCGACGCGCCGCCAGACGCGCCATTTCTCGAGCTTGAAGTCGGGGATGCCGTACATCAACAGGCCGCCGGGGCGATCGGCCCGCTCGAACACGGTGACCCAATGCCCGGAGCGATTGAGCTGCTGGGCGGCGGCCAGTCCGGCTGGCCCGCTGCCGATCACCGCGACACGCTTGCCGGTGCGGGTGGCGGGCGGCTCGGGGACGATCCAGCCCTCGTCGAAGCCGCGGTCGGCGATCGACATTTCGATCGACTTGATGGCCACGGGATCTTCGTTGATGCCCAGCACGCAGGCCGCCTCGCAGGGGGCCGGGCAGACGCGGCCGGTGAACTCGGGGAAGTTGTTCGTGGCGTGCAGCCGCGCCAACGCCTCGCGCCAATGCTCGCGATACACCAGGTCGTTGAAGTCGGGAATGATGTTCCCCAAGGGACAGCCGGTGTGGCAGAACGGCACGCCGCAATCCATGCAGCGGGCACCTTGCCGCTGCAGTTCTTCGGCCGGAAGCACCTCGAGAAACTCGTGGTAGTGCTTCAGGCGCTCGGCCACCGGTGCCTTGTGAAAGTGGTCGCGCTTGTACTTGAGGAATCCACGCACATCACCCACGGGCCACCTCCTCGAGCGTGCCGGCCGCTTCGGCTTCGTCTTTTTCTGCGGGAGAATTTTCCTGGCGCTCGCGGAGCATTTCGGCGATGGCGCGTTTGTAGTCGGTTGGCATGACTTTGACGAACTTGTCCTTCAAGGTTTCCCAGTTATCGAGCACGTATTGGCCGCGGCTGCTATCGGTGTAGCGAACGTGGTTGCCGAGCATCTCGAGCACACGTGATTGATCGGCCTCGTCCGAGATGTCTTCGAGTTCGACCAGTTCCCGATTGACCAGTTGAGGGAACGTGCCCTCTTCGTCGAGCACGTAAGCGATACCCCCCGACATACCGGCCGCGAAATTGCGCCCCGTGCCGCCGATAATCAACACGATGCCGCCGGTCATGTATTCGCAGCCGTGGTCGCCGACCCCTTCGACGACCGCCTGGGCGCCGCTGTTGCGCACACAGAACCGCTCGCCGGCGATACCGCGCAGATAGAGCTCGCCCGACGTCGCCCCGTAGAGCGCGACGTTGCCGCAGATAATGTTCTCCTCGGCGATGTACGTCGCCTCGCGGGGGGGATAGACAATGATCTTGCCCCCCGACAGCCCCTTGCCGCAGTAATCGTTAACATCCCCCTCGACGCGCACGGTTACCCCGGGAACGCCGAAGGCCAACAGGCTTTGCCCCGCCGAACCACGGAAGTTCAGTTGGATGGTGTCGGCGGGCAGCCCTTCGCTGCCGTAGCGCTTAGTCACTTCGCTCGACAGGATAGTCCCGACTGTGCGCTGGATGTTGCGCACCGGCAAGTCGACAACGACCGGCTCGCGACGCTCGAGCGCCGCCGCGCAGGCCGGCAGCAACGTGGTGACGTCGAGCGATTTGTCGATGCCGTGGTCTTGCGGTTCGGCGCAGTAGGTTTTGTACAAGTCGGCTTCCGGCGGACGGCGCAGAATAGCCGAAAAATCGAGCCCGCGGGCTTTCCAATGCGCGATGGCCTCGCGAGCGTCAAGGCGATCGACGCGACCGACCATCTCGTCGATCGTGCGGAAGCCGAGCCGCGCCATGATTTCGCGCAGCTCTTCAGCCAGCATGAAAAAGTAGTTGACGACCCACTCGGGCTTGCCGTCGAACTTGGCGCGCAAGACGGGATCTTGCGTGGCGATGCCGACCGGGCAGGTGTTGAGATGGCATTTGCGCATCATGATGCAGCCGAGCACGATGAGCGAAGCCGTGGCAATGCCCCACTCTTCGGCCCCCAGCAGCGTGGCGATGGCCACGTCTTTGGCCGTGCGCAACATGCCGTCGGTCTGCACGATAATGCGGCCGCGCAGGTCGTTCATCACCAGAACTTGCTGGGTTTCGGCCAGGCCAAGCTCCCAGGGAATACCAGCGTGCTTGATCGAAGTCTGCGGGCTGGCTCCGGTGCCGCCATCGTGCCCCGAGATGAGCACGACGTCGGCCTTGCCCTTCGAAACGCCGGCAGCCACCGTGCCGACGCCCACTTCGGCCACCAGCTTGACGCTGACGCGGGCATCGCGGTTGGAATTCTTCAGATCGTGAATCAACTGGGCAAGGTCTTCGATCGAGTAGATATCGTGGTGCGGCGGTGGCGAAATCAACTGCACGCCGGGGGTGCTGTGGCGAATGCGGCCGATTTCTTTGTCGACCTTGTGGCCGGGCAATTGCCCCCCTTCGCCGGGCTTGGCCCCCTGGGCCATTTTGATTTGCAGCTCCTTGGCGTTGACCAGGTACAAACTGGTGACGCCGAATCTGGCGCTGGCCACCTGCTTGATGGCGCTGTTGCGCGAGTCGCCGTTGGCGTCGAGCTGATAGCGGGCCGGGTCTTCGCCCCCTTCGCCCGTGTTGCTCTTGGCTCCCATGCGGTTCATGGCGATGGCCAGCGTTTCGTGCGCTTCTTTCGAGATCGAGCCGTACGACATCGCGCCAGTGGCAAAGCGTTTGACGATCTCCTTGGCCGGCTCGACCTGATCGAGTGGCAGCGGATGTTCCAACTCGCGGAACTCAAGCAACCCGCGCAGGGTGAGCAACTGCCGCTCCTGATCGTCGATGAGCTGTTGATAGCGGCGAAACTCTTCGCGGCTGTTCAAGCGCGTCGCCTGTTGCAGCTTTGAGACGACGTCGGGGTTCATGATGTGGGCTTCGCCCTTGCGGCGCCATTGGTATTGGCCGCCGACATCGAGCGACAACAATTCGGGCACTTCGACGCGCGGGTAGGCATATTCGTGCCGCCGCAACGATTCCTCGGCGACTTCGTTCAGGCCGATTCCCTGGATGCGACTGGCCGTCCGGGTAAAGTGCTCGTCGACGAGCGAGCTGTTCAGGCCGATGGCTTCGAAGATCTGGGCCCCGCGGTAACTTTGCTGCGTGGAGATGCCCATCTTCGAGGCGACCTTGAGCAGCCCCTTGCCGATCGCCTTGATGTAATTCTTTTCGAGCTTCTCGAACGGTACGTCGGCCGGAAAATAGCGCTCGGCTTGCATCGAGGCGAGCACTTCGAACGCCAGGTAAGGATTAACCGCGCCGGCCCCGTAGCCGGTCAACAGCGCGAAGTGCTGCACCTCGCGGGCTTCGCCCGTCTCGACGACGAGGCCGCAGCGGGTGCGGGCCATCTCGCGAATCAAATGGTGATGCACGCTCGAGGTGGCCAGCAGTGCGGGAATGGGGACCAGTTCGGCGTTTACGCCGCGGTCGGAGAGGATAAGAATCGTGGCGCCTTCGGCGATCGCTCGCGAGGCTTCGGCCCGCAGCTCGTGCAGGCGGCGCTCGAGGCCCGCCGCGCCTTCGCTCCGCTTGAACAAGATCGACAGCGTGCGACTTTTCAGTCGCGGGTGATCTAGGGCGCGAATCTTGGCCAGCTCTTCGTTGGTCAGAATCGGCTGTTCGAGCCGCAGCAAGGCGCATTGTTCGGGCGTTTCGTCGAGCAGGTTGCCTTCGGCGCCGATCGTGGTGATCAACGACGTGACGATTTCCTCGCGGATGGCGTCGAGTGGCGGATTGGTCACCTGCGCGAAGAGCTGCTTGAAATAGTTGTAGAGCAACTGTGGACGATCGGAGAGCACGGCCAAGGGCGTGTCGTTGCCCATCGAGCCAAGCGCCTCGTAGCCGTCGAGCGCCATGGGAGCGAGGATGATTCGCAAGTCCTCGAGCGTGTAGCCGAAAACGCGCTCGAGCTTGATGAGCGGCTCGCCGGCCGAGCCATTGCTGCCGTTGCGGCGCTGGCCATTGCGGTGCTGCGCGGCGACCCCCAAGCCCAGCGACGCTTGCGAATTGACCGTCGACTTGCTGGGGGCGACTTCGGGCGCTGGCAGGTCGGCCAACCGCACGAGGTTTTCGTCGAGCCATTGGCGATACGGCTTGCGCGACGCCAGCGAGTGCTTGAGCTCGTCGTCGGCGATGATTTCGCCCTTGGCCGTGTCGACCAACAGCATGCGGCCAGGCTGCAAGCGACCTTTGTAGGCGACATCCTGGGGCGGGATTTGCAGCACGCCCGCCTCGGAGCCCATGACGAGCAACCCGTCCTTGGTCACCCAATATCGGCTCGGTCGCAGGCCGTTGCGATCGAGCACAGCGCCGATCGAGGTGCCGTCGGTAAAGGCCATCGAGGCCGGGCCGTCCCAAGGCTCCATCAAGCAGGATTGATACTCGTAATAAGCCTTCTTTTCGTCCGACATGCTCTCGTGACCGGCCCATGGCTCGGGAATGAGCATCGACATCGCCTGGGCCAGCGAACGGCCGGTAATCACCAACAGCTCCAGGGCGTTGTCGAAGTTGGCCGAATCGCTCGCGCCGGGCGTGCAGATCGGCATGATCTTCGCCAGATCGTCGCCATACTTCGGGTGGGCAAGCATGCTCTCGCGGGCGTGCATCCAGTTGACGTTGCCGCGGAGCGTGTTGATTTCGCCGTTGTGGCACAGGTAGCGGAACGGCTGCGCCAGGTCCCACGTCGGGAAGGTGTTCGTGCTGTACCGCTGGTGCACCAGCGCCAAGGCCGATACGTAGTCCGGGTCGTCGAGATCGTTGTAAAAGCGGTCGACCTGGTGGGCCAGCAGCAGGCCTTTGTAAATGATCACGCGGCTGGAAAGGCTCGGAATGTAAAAGAACGATTTCTGCGTCAGGTCGCTGTTGGCGATCGTGTGCTCCACGCGCTTGCGAATGACGAACAACTTCCAATCGAGCAATTCGCGCGGCGTATCGGTCCCGCGGGCGACAAACAGTTGCCGCACGACCGGCTCCGCTTCGCGGGCGACGCGGCCGATTGCCATTTGATCGACGGGCACGTCGCGCCACCCGAGCACGCGCTGTCCTTCTTCGGCGACGATGGTCACGAGTTGTTTTTCGCACACGGCGCGCTGGTCGGCTTCGCGCGGCAAGAACACGACGGCCACACCGTAGTCGCCCGGCGACGGCAGCCCGAAGCCGAGCCCCTCCGAGACGCGGCGAAACAGTTCGTGCGGCATCTGCGTCAAGATGCCGGCCCCGTCGCCGGTCTCGGGATCGCAACCGCAGGCACCGCGGTGCGTGAGATTCTCGAGGATCTCGATCGCCGAGCGGACGATCTGGTGTGTTTTGCGGCCGGAAATGTCGACGACCATGCCGACGCCGCAGGCGTCGTGCTCGTTGGCCGGATCGTAAAGCCCTTGCCGCGGCGGGAGGCCAACGCGCTGAGCGGGATGAGATGCGGCGCGAGCGATCCGTGCGCGATTTGTCATGGCAAGTCTACCTATACGACGCGAGATTTGAGATAAGTTGCGGTCAACCGCCGGTGGCGATTAACCGTCGTCGTCCGCCACCGCGACGGCGGGACCCGCGGCCCCGTCCGAGTCACCCGGATGTGAACTGTGGTGAGCCCCGTGACGCGCGCCGTTCGTCGCGCCGCCGCCGCCAGAGCCCGCCTGGCCAGACTGGCCGTCTTCCGCCTGCAGGAGTTCGATGAATCGCCGCGCGGTGCTGGAGAATTCCTTGCCACGGCGAAAGATGATTCCCAGGGGCCGCACCAGTTCATCGGTCGCCAGCGGCACGACGGACAAGGTGCCTGCCTCGGCTTCGCGCGTGACCGTCGGCACCGGCAGCAGCGCCACGCCGGCGTCGATTTCGATCGCCCGCTTGATGGTTTCGATATTGTCGAACTCCATGGCGACGCGCACTTCGACGCGGTGCGCCATCAAAACGGCGTCGATCTCGCGGCGAATCGTCAGGTCGCCGTCGAAGCTCACGACGTTCTCACCGTGCAGCTCTTCCAACGGCACCTTGAAGCGCTCGGCCAGGCGATGCCGGGGAGAGCAGACCAGCGCCATCGGCTCATCGCGCCAGCGAATCGCGCGAATCGTGCGCGAGGCTTTGGGATAGCTGACCAACCCAAGATCGGCGGTGTCGCGCTCGACCGCTTCATACACCCGGTGAGGATGTAGATACTCAAGCCGCACATTCGACTTGGGATGCAGGCTCAAGAATTCCTGAATGTGCCTGCTCATGTGATGCAAGCCGACCGAATAGATCGAGGCGACGCGGACTCGCCCCTCGACCTCTTCGTGCAGGGTCTTCACGCGGTCTTCCAGGGCGTCGTAGCGTTCGACGAGCGATCGGCAACCGTCGTAGAAGACCTCGCCCTCGGGCGTGAGCACAAAGGGGCGCTTCGAACGGTCAATTAGTTTGACCCCTAGCCGTTCTTCGAGTTGCTGCACGAGTTGGCTAGCACCCGACTGCGAGAGCTCGTTCTCACGCGCGGCGCGCGAGAAACTCCGGCGGCGCACGACGTCGCAAAACACTTTAAGAGACTTGATATGCATAGCACAGCTGCGAATAAGTAGCAGCGATAGACCGCTCCCCCAGCATTCGAAAGTGACATACTAAGCTAAAGATCCCAGAGCCCCCCGTCAAGTAGCTGATCACGAGGGGGGGGCAACTGCCTGGAACGCCACTGGCACCGCCGAGCGAGGTTTCCAGGTAGTCGCCGCGGCGATCGCCCCACAAAGGGCGGACTCCGCTGCGCGGGGACGGTTCCCGCATCGACGAGCGGTAGACCCCTCAGCCGAAAGTTCGACGTTTACGTTCTCGGGCGGTACGCTGGTTGTCGGGTCGGTCACGGCGTTCCAGCGCGTCGCCGCCTGCCGTCGCTCGACGCCCACTAGAGGGGCGCGGCGGACCCCCGGAACAGTCTTCTATTCCGCAACTTTGACGAGGCGCGTGCGCGCGAACCGCTATGTTCGGCGAACCGCGGATAGCTTTGCGCGAACTGGGAGGGCTCTGCCGCCGCATCGGCCTGGCACTCGAAACCGGGCTCGACATCCGCCGCGTGTTATCGCGCGAAGCCGGCGGACGCGCCAGTCGACCGCTCGCGCGACGCCTCGACCAGGTGGCCATCGACATCGGTCGCGGCCGCACTTTGACCGACAGCCTGGCCGACACGGGCAAGTTCTTTCCGCCGCTGGTGCACGAAATGGTGGGGGTCGGCGAGGAAACCGGGCAACTCCCCGAGGTGCTACGGCGGCTCGCCGAGCACTATGAAGCTCAATTGAAACTGCGGCGCACCTTTCTAGCCGCGATTGCCTGGCCGCTGACGCAGTTGGCGGCGGCCATCTCGATCGTCGGTTTCTTGATCTGGATTTTGGGGATCATCGCCACCTCGAGCGGCGGAGAACCGCTCGATGTCGTGGGGCTGGGGCTTACCGGCAATCGTGGCGCGGCGATTTACTTCGGCACCGTGGCGGCGATCGGTGTTGGCGGCTGGCTGCTGGTGCGGGCCCTGTTACGCAGCAGGTTTTGGGCCGGGCCCTTCGAGCGCTTGCTGTGGGCGGTTCCAGTCCTGGGCTCTTCGCTTCGCACGCTGGCGTTGTCGCGCCTGGCCTGGTCGTTGCACTTGACGCTCGACACCGGCATGCCGCTGAAGCGCGCCTTGCCGCTCAGCTTGCGGAGCACGCATAGTCATCTGTTCGCCGAGCAAAGCGATCGTGTCGTCCGCGACGTGCAACGCGGCCGCGAAATCAGCGAGGCCCTGGCCGACACACGCGCCTTTCCGGCCGATTTCCTCGATGCACTCGAAGTTGGCGAGCGCAGCGGCCGTCTGCCCGAGACCATGCGGCTGCTTTCGGCCCAATACGAAGAGCACGCCCGCCGCGCCCTGGCCACGCTGACGATGCTGGCGGGCTTCGCGGTTTGGGCTGGCGTGGCGCTCTTGATCGCGGCCGTGGTCATTCGCCTGTTCATGTACTACGTCGGGACGATCAACGGTCTTTTGGAAGAGATCTGACGGTTTTGGCCTGATCGTCGGCCACGGCGTCTCCGTTTCTCGAATCGGACGCGAGCTGCGCGCGGCGTTCGCTCACGACTTTTTCGAGCACGTTCATCCGACGCTTGACGTCGCGACCATCCTCCTCCTCGGCGATCGCCTTGGCGCCGCGCATCACCAACTTGCCCTGCCGCTCGATGGCCTCGAGATCCTCGGGACGCCGGACCCGCCGAGCGATGCGCTCGAGCGCCTGCAGCAGGCGGCGGCTGACGGCCGTCGAGGAGCTGCCATATTCGCGAATCTGGTCGTAGGCCTCGTCCAGCATGCCTGGAAAGGAGAGGGGGGTCAGGATCACGCGCAGCCGTTGCGAATCGTCGAAGCGCTGCGGGGATGGAATCTTGCGCTCCGCCAACAGACAAAGCGCCTGGCTGAGCCGATCGATGCACGTCATGGCCGTAAAGGGATCGTTGACTCCCGGCGACAAGGCCCGCACCGCGACTTCGACAAGTTGATCGATACCGAAGCCAACGTCCTGCAGTGCCGAGCGGTCTAGATCGAGTTCCAAAGCGTCGGCGATCTTGGCATGCGTCTCCTCGTCGAGGCTTTCGGCCGGCCAGACCTCGGCAATCCGGTCGCCCGCCACGACGAAGTGCCCGGGGCTGCAGGCCATCCGCACGCAGAGATCCTCGCGCTCGGCGATGCGCACGATCTGATCTTCGTCGAGTGTCACGACGTAGCCACTGCCCTTGGCGGCCACGGAGGCCGGCGCGGCGTCGGGCACCGAAACGTCGTAGCGAGGCATCTCGTCGCGGTGCTCGTCGAGACGTTCGGGAAACAATCGCTCGATGGTCTGCTGCAACTCGGCGGCCACCGCACCCACCACTTCGTTGGCCTGAATCGTCGTGGCGACATGATGAATGAAGTAGATCAACACCATCATGTTGGCCAGCACGAGCAATACGGCAACCACCATTGAGACGCCGGGGACGAAGCTGCCGAAGCCGTCGCCGCGCACCGTACGCTGCACCAGCAGGCAATACACGAACGTGGCGATGAAGGTGCCCAGCACTGCTTGATTGCCACGATCGCGGATGAAGTTGCGCAACAATCGAGGTCCAAACTGCGACGACGCCAGGCTCAGCGAGACGATGGTGATCGAAAACACCACGCCGGCCACGGTGATCATCGAACTCGCGGCCACGGCCAACATCGACCGCGCGCCGTCGGGCCCCCCGGTGTAGCTCCAGGAGAGCATTTGTTCCTGTCCGCCGATCGTGCGGTCCAACTCGACCGACGCGAAGGCCAGCGCGATGGAGCCAGCGGTCATTACCAACGGAATGAACCAATAGCTGGTGCGCAGGACATCGCGCCAATACAAGAGTTTGCTTCGCATGCCGGCGTGGCCTTACCGCGATCCTCGAATTCGAAAGTAGCTGTATTCCATGCTAGGGGACCGCTCGCGTAAAGCCCAGACTGGTCCGTGGCATTGCCGTGTCGCAGACGGCGATTGCGGGCCGATCAAAAAGCAAACTCGGCGCCAACTCGCAGAGAGCTGACGCCGAGTTGATTCCTAAGCAGAGACCGCAATCGTGCTACTTGCGCCGTCGACGGACCGCGGCGCTCGTCACGGCTGCCATGCCGAGAGCCAGCAGCCCCCATGTGCCAGGTTCCGGCACGCAGATATGCGTGAAATCGCCTTTCACCTGCACTGGACCACCCGCCACCCGGAGGTCAAAGCTCACCTGCGGCGGGCAGAACGGGATCGTGTATGTCGGAGAGATTTCTAGGATTTCGCCAGGGCCCAATTCGTAGGGGAAGATTTCGCTGTAGAAGACCTCGCCTGGAGATCTAGGATCAAACCAATCGAAGAACAAATCGACGATCGCTGAGCCGCCGGTTGGGTCGAGGTTCTGTAGCGTCCCTGTGAAGTTGACGACTTTGGGATGTTCCAGATCGAAGTCGTTTGGAAAAAAGAGCTCGACGGGCTGATCCTGCACGACGATCAAATCGATTGGTATCGTGGCCGATTGTTGAGCCGATACTGTCGACACGCCCCAGGAAAACATCACGAAACCGCAGATCAACATTTTGGAAGTGGCGTTCATGAGACTCCTCGTTCGATTCTGAGTTTTGATTGGCGCTTTTGAATGGGCTTTCCGCCCTCGAGATACTGCCGTGCTCCGATCAGGGTCCCGCACCAAACGCAGCGATGTAGCTTCGACGCGTCCTCGGCGGGTGCTTGCGCCCGGCGGTAGATCCAAACGCACGAGCTAAGAACTGGCCCTGGAGCCGCGCGCCGATTCGTGCCGGTCTCGCTGGATGGAAAGAGACAGCACAAGGTCCACCAACGTTGGTCGAACCGTTGGACCGCGGTCCTCGCAAGAATGAACTGCCCGCGACAAGCGGCCCGTTACGAGCAAAGCCCGCTCAGAGCGAGGTCTTGAGAGCGATTCGTCCGGTGCGCAAACCGGCGCGGCCAGAAATGGCCGAGAGCATGGTGATCACTAGCGTCGCCTCTCGCTAGAACTAAGGAACAGGCCCGAACGGCTTAATTACAGATCGTCGCGAGCCCGGAATCACGCAGTAGCAACTACTCTTTGTGCGAGTTAACGATTAACCATGCGCTAGGTTAGCGTTATCAACCTTTCTGTCAAAGAAATTCTCTAAGAAGGCTTAAACGAGGCAACTTAGGTTCTTCAGGCGAAGACGCCAGCGGGCTTGCGGGGCTCACCGGGCCGCTGTGCGCTAGAACCAGCCGCGGCCGTTGTTCGACAGGCCCCGCTGCTCACGCCGCTCTCGCATCATGCGACGATACTCAGTGCGCATGCCGCGCGATTCGGGGCTGCTGCCGTCGAGCCGATTGCGGCGCCATTCGTTGCGCTGTTCTGGCGAGGCGTTACGCCAGCTACTCCGTCCACTATCCCCACCCGAGCGCCCGCCACCGCTGCTGGCTTGGGCGACCGCACCCGAAGTGCCCGTGCTCGACGAACTTCCCCCCGAGGAGCCGCCACCCGGTCCACCGCGCCGACCGTCGCGCCCCCCTTCACGGCGACGGTCGCCCGAGTCACCGTTGGCTTCGCGCTCGCGGCGGCGTTTTTCGCGTTCTTTGCGCCAATTCTCCATTTGATCGATTTGCTCGTCTAGCCGGGCGCGCTGCTCGGCGGGCGAGAGCTCGAAGAACTTCTTCAATTGGTCGTCGAAGAACTGCTCGCGCTGTTTGTCGCGCTCTTCGCGCAGCACTTGCCGCTGCTCGGGCGAGAGTTTCTCAACCTCTTGCATGAATCCTTCCCACTGAGCGCGTCGCTGCTCGTCGGTCACGCCGGGCTGATCGCGAAGTTTCTCGAGATCGACGCGCATGGCCTCGACTTTGGCCAGTTGCGGATCAGGGCGATAGTGCCACCAGGCCCAACCGCCGCCGACGAACGAAGCCAGCACGACGCCAACCATCATGACCTTGCCCTTGCCCCCTTCGCTGGTCGAGGCGGCGGTTGATTTATTCGAGAAGCGAGGCGCACGCGGGCGATTGTCCGAAAGGCTGCGACCCATCGAAGTGCTCTCCAGGGATTCGCCTGGGTGTCGGCTTGAAGTGCCCCAAGCTGTAGAAGTCTTGTCGTCTAGATTCGCCGCCCTAAAACGGCGCCACGTGTCCGTCGAGACACAAATAGTTCCGCGAGCCCATCTGCTTGGGATCGCCGTGAAAGGGATCGTAGTCGTAAAGCAACCAGACATCGGAACTCGACCGGTCTTCGTCCCCGTCGCGATCGGAAATCAGTTGGGGGCGGGTCTTACCCTCGACGCGCGACTCGGGATACTCGTAGCTGATCCCTTCCCGTTCGAAGTAACTTGCCAACTGGTCGCCGTCGCCGAAGTCCGAAGGGCAGCGGAAGATTTCGCGGCTCCCCTCGATGTGGGGCGCCAACACCTTGGGCAGGCTCGGTCGCGTAGGGCTGATCGACGGCAGTTGAGCCGCGTACGGAAACACCCCCCTCGGACCTTGCTGATCGACGTACATGAACATGGCGATGCCGATGTTCCGCAAATTCGACATGCAATTGGTCGAGCGCGACCGCTCTCGCGACCACTGCACCGCCGGCATCAGCAATGCCAGCAGCATGCCAATGATGCCGACGACCACCAACAGCTCGATCAGTGTAAATCCACGTCGGGAACTTGCGCGGTAGCGACTACACATCGGAATGGCCCTTGTTGACGGGTCCACGCAGAACTGGACCGCGTCGACGCTTAGGGACAGCCAGGGAAGGACTGCCCCGAATTCTAACCCAGTCGCAAGGCAAAAGTTCCGCGAAATTAAGGCGGCTCTGGGCAGTGCCGGTTGATCGTAAACCATGTCGCGCCCGGACGTTGCCCCCCACTTTTTGCTTGTTTCCAGGCCAGCCGGTTCGTTAAGATCGAAGCTATCGCCGGGAACTGGTCGGATGCAGGCGACCAGCCGGTGCCCCACCCCCCTAGCCCTTTTTCCCACCGATATTCGGCCGCAGCCGCTGGAGTTACCCCAATCCCAGGCGCGAATTGGGCCCCAGGCGCTAGTTGGGCGGCAGAGTTGCCAGAAAGAAGCATCTCGGCCCACTTCGCCGATGCTTAGCGCCACTCAGCTAGCAACCTCAAGCACCGACACGACAGGCAGGACTCATGAATCGGCGTGTCAACCTGAAAGCACTTCGCGGCGTTCGCGTTTTGGCTCGTCCCAGAATCGCACCTGGTGCCTGGCTTTTCGCCCTTGGCATGGTCCTGCTGGCTGCCGGTTCGGCGCGCGCTGCCGACGGCCCTGCCGCGGAACTGCCTCGCTACAACCGCGACGTGCGGCCGATCTTGTCCCACAACTGTTTTCAGTGCCACGGACCGGATAGCGCCGCCCGTAAGGCCGATTTGCGGCTGGACCGTCGGGAAGACGCCGTCAACGCCGGCGCGATCGTTCCCGGGGATCTCGCAGGGAGCGAGATCATCCGCCGGCTGACTTCGGACGATCCCGAAGAACGAATGCCACCGGCTAGCACCCACTTGGAGCTCAAGCCCGAAGAGATCGACCTGTTGGGCCGCTGGGTGGCGGCCGGCGCCGAGTACGAACCGCATTGGTCGTTGATCGCGCCGACGCGCCCCGCGCCGCCGGCAGTTGCTGACGAAAGCTGGGTCCGCACGCCGATCGATCGATTCGTGCTGGCCAAGCTCGAAGCGGCGGGCCTGCAGCCAGCCCCCGAGGCCGATCGCCGCACCATCGCCCGGCGGCTGAGCCTTGACTTGACGGGCCTCCCCCCTGAGCCGGCAGTGGTCGAAGCCTTCGTGGCGGACGAATCATCGGATGCCTACGAGAAGCTCGTCGATCAGTTCATGGCCAGCCAGGCTTGGGGCGAACATCGGGCCCGCTACTGGCTCGACGTCGCTCGTTACGCCGACACACACGGCATTCACTTCGACAACTTCCGCGAGATGTGGTCGTACCGCGACGCCGTGATCGATGCCTTCAATCGCAATCAGCCGTTCGATCAGTTCACGATCGAACAACTGGCGGGCGACCTGCTGCCCGACGCCACGCTCGACCAGCAGATTGCCTCGGGCTTCAATCGCTGCAACATCACCACGAACGAAGGGGGGGCGATCGCCGAAGAGTATCTCGTACTCTACGCGCGCGATCGCACCGAGACGACGTCGGCCGTTTGGCTGGGTTTGACCGCCGGCTGTGCGGTCTGCCACGACCACAAGTTCGATCCCCTCACGCAAAAGGACTTCTATTCGCTGGCGGCGTTTTTCAACAATACCACCCAGAACGCGATGGATGGCAACATCAAAGACACGCCGCCGGTGTTGCCAGTGCCGCTCGATGCCGACCGCACACGGTGGGAAGCGTTGCCGGGCGAAATCGCCGCGGCCCGCGCCCGTGTCGACGAGCGCCGACAAGTTGCCCGATCCGATTTTGATGCGTGGCTGGCGGCGGCCGACATGAACTCGGTCGTAGCGCTCGTGCCTGAGCAAGACTTGTGCGTGCGTGCCGAGTTGGATGAAGGAGAGGGCTCTGCGGTCGAGATCCTGGTCGATGGTCAGCCGCGGCAAGTCTCTGTGGAATCGCTGGCGTTCGAAGCAGGTCATGTGGCGCCACACGTCTCGATGGTGCCGCCAGGGGCCCTTGCGCTCGACGACGTGGGAGACTTCGAGAAGGATCAGGCGTTCTCCTGCGCCGCCTGGGTCAAGGTTGCCGATCCCAATCAGGCTGGCAGTTTGCTGGCCCGCATGGACAACGAGCACGATTACCGCGGTTGGGACTTGTGGCTCGAGAACGGCAACATCGCCGCCCATCTGGTCCATAAATGGCCCGACGATGCCTTGAAGACGCGCACCAAGTCGAAGCTCGAGGCCAATCGTTGGACGCACGTGCTGGTGACCTACGACGGCTCCGGCTCGGCCGAAGGGGTCAAGATCTTCTTCGACGGCGTCCCGCAGCCGACCGAAATCGCCGCCAACAAACTACGTAACTCGATTCATACCGAAGTGCCATTCAAATTCGGGCAACGGCACGTGGGGCAACCGGTCGCCAGCCTGGCGATGCAGGACTTCCGCCTGTACCGGCGGGCGCTAGAGCAAGGTGAAGCACTGCATCTGGCGGCCGCCACGCGGGCACTCTGGTTGGCGACCAAACCGGTCGACCAACGCGCCGAGGCCGAAACCAACGAGCTCTTCACCTGGTGGCTGCACACGCTCGACGCTTCCTATCAGGAGGCCACAGCAGCAGTCGCCACGCTCGAAGCGGAACAGGCAGCGATAAAGCAACGCGGCACCGTCGCGCACGTGATGCACGAGCGCGACGAACCGGCCATGGCCTACGTTTTGCAACGCGGCGACTACGACAAGCGGCGCGACGAGGTGCGGCCCGAAACGCCCGGCATGTTGCCACCGATGTCGGAGGAGCTGCCGCGCGATCGGCTAGGGCTGGCCAAGTGGCTGCTCGAGGCCGAGCATCCGCTCACGGCCCGCGTCACCGTCAATCGATTCTGGCAAGAGTTGTTCGGCACCGGCCTGGTCCGCACCACCGGCGACTTTGGCATCACGGGCGAGTTGCCCTCGCACCCCGAATTGCTCGACTGGCTCGCCGTGGAGTTCCGCGAGTCGGGCTGGGACATGAAAAAGTGCTACAAGCTGCTTGTCACCTCGGCCGTCTATCGGCAGAGCGCGGCGGTCACCGACGACAAGATCGAGAAGGATCCGCACAACCGCCTGCTCTCGCGCGGCCCGCGATTCCGCATGGATGCCGAAATGGTCCGCGACTACGCCCTGGCCGCCAGTGGTCTGCTGGCGAAAAAGATCGGTGGGCCCAGCGTCAAGCCGTATCAACCCGAAGGCGTGTGGGAGGCCGTCGCCATGATCGGCTCGAACACGCGCAACTATCAACAGGATCATGGCGACTCGCTCTATCGCCGGAGCATGTACACGCTTTGGAAGCGGGCGGCGCCCCCGGCCTCGATGGATATCCTCAACGCACCGGCCCGCGAGTTCTGCACCACGCGCCGCGAGCGGACGAACACGCCGCTGCAGGCGCTGGTGACGTTGAACGATCCGCAGTTCGTCGAGGCGGCCCGCCACCTGGCTGAGCGCACGTTGAAAGAAGGGGGCGACACGGCGACCGAGCGGCTCGACTGGCTCGCCCGGCGGCTCACCTCGCGGCCGCTGCGGACCGAGGAAGTCGCCGTCGTGGCGGCTTCGCTGGTCGATTTGCTGTCGTACTATGCGGCGCATCCCGACGACGCCCAGGCGCTCGTATCCGTCGGCGAGTCGAAGCGCGACGAGTCGCTCGACGTGGCGACGCTGGCCGCCTGGACGATGCTGTCGAACGAATTGATGAACCTCGACGAAGTGTTGAATAAATAAGCAGAACGCGCAACCGGGCGGATTTGTCCGCGGGACGCGCCCCCGATCCTCAGTGATTGCGAGCCGAGCCATGGACCCCAGACAAGAATTCGTCCGCAACATCACGCGGCGCCATTTTTTCGAGCAAGGAACCAACCTGCTGGGTGGGGCGGCGCTCGCTTCGCTCCTCGGTCCTTCGCTCTGTGGTGTCGCGCCGGCGCGCGGCGCCGCCCTCAATGCGTCGGAAGCGAGCTTGCCTCGCGAACTGACGCACTTTGCTCCCAAGGCCAGGCACGTCATCTATCTGCACATGGTCGGCGGCCCGGCGCAGATGGATCTTTACGACTACAAGCCGCAGATGAACGACTGGTACGACAAGGATCTCCCCGATTCGGTCCGCAACGGGCAGCGGCTGACGACGATGACCTCGGGGCAGGCGAGGTTCCCCATCGCTCCCTCGAAGTTCAAGTTCGCCCAGCATGGCGACAGCGGTATGTGGGTGAGCGAACTGCTCCCCTACACCGCGCGGATGGTCGACGAAATGTGCTTCATCCGCAGCATGCACACCGAGGCCATCAACCACGAACCGGCCATCAGCTACATGCAGACCGGCAATCAAGTGACCGGCCGACCCTGTTTGGGCTCGTGGGCTTCGTACGGTTTGGGCTCGCTGAATCAGGATTTGCCAACGTTCGTGGTGCTGGTTGCCAAGCCGACCAACACCGAACAGGTGCAGGCGATCAGCGCCCGCCTGTGGGCGTCGGGCTATCTCCCGGGTGAACATGCCGGTGTGTCGTTCCGCAGCGGCGGCGACCCCATTCTGTACATCAACAATCCGCCCGGCGTGCCGAGCCAGGTTCGCCGGCGCACGCTCGATGGGCTGCGCACGCTCAATCAGTTGAATCTCGACGCCGTGGGCGATCCGGAAACGCAAACGCGCATCGAGCAATACGAGTTGGCGTTCCGCATGCAGTCCAGCGTGCCAGAGCTGGTCGATCTTTCGCAAGAAACGCAGGAAACGCTTGATCTGTACGGGCCCGACGTCAAGAAGGCCGGCTCCTTCGCGCACACCGTGCTCTTGGCCCGCCGGTTGGTCGAGCGCGGGGTCCGCTTCGTGCAGATGTATCACAACAACTGGGACACGCACGGCAACGTCGCCGGCCGGTTGCCCGACCAATGCCGCGACGCCGATCAACCCTGCTGGGCCCTGATACAAGACTTGAAGCGGCGCGGCTTGTTCGACGAAACGCTGGTGATCTGGGGGGGCGAATTCGGCCGCACGATCTACTCGCAGGGTGGCTTGAGCCACGAAAACTACGGCCGCGATCATCACCCTCGTTGCTTCACAATGTGGATGGCGGGGGGCGGAAGCCGGGGCGGACAGATCTACGGCGAAACCGACGACTTCTCCTACAACATCGTTCGCGATCCGGTTCACATCCACGATTTCCACGCCACGGTGCTGCAACTGTTGGGGTTCGATCACGAACGGTTCACCTACCGCTATCAGGGGCTCGATCAACGGTTGACCGGTGTCGAGCCCGCCCGCGTGGTGCGCGAGTTGTTGGCTTAACGGCCTGCCCACGGGCGAGGTGCCCGCGATACGCTAAGAACACCGGCCGTGGCGAATCTTTCGCCGCGCACGGCGTTTTTTTGGTCGCCGGCGTTACTAAGTTTGAGGCGGCTGGCCAGGCGTGCCACGGCGTTGTGTAATAGAGCCATCGCGCCGCGGATTGGCCCTCGAATTGCTACAGGTCCTGCTTTATAGGCTCCACCACTTCAACGACTTTGGTCTCCACGGAGAGATTCCATGAAGAGGCTCGCACTTTTCGCTTGCTCGCTGGCGATGGCCGGCAGTTTGCTGGCCTGCCCACGGCCGCTGCTCGCGGCCGAAAAGCTCGGTCCCGACGCCAAGCTCTATCAGCAGACGATCGAACGAGGGGTGCAATACCTGCGCTCCGCGCAGGGGGCCGATGGCTCGGTGAGCGCACAGCTTGGCCCGGCGGTCACGGCCCTGGCAGTGACCGGCTTGATCCGCACCGGCCGCACGCCCGACGATCCTCTGGTGGCGACCAGCCTCAAATACCTCGAGGGCTTCGTTCACGATGACGGCGGGTTGTATGCCAACGGATCGCGAATCCCCAATTACGAAACGTGCGTGATCGTGCAGGCTTTGGTCGTCGCTAACAAGGATGGTCGCTACGACGAGCTATTGAAGGGTGCCGAACAGTTCGTGCGCGAGGTGCAGATCGACGAAGGGGAAGGGCAAGACGAATCGAGCCTCAACTACGGCGGCGCGGGCTACGGCCGCAACGGCCGCCCCGATCTGTCGAACACAGGCTTCTTGATCGACGCGCTGCACGACCTGGGAGCCGATGCCGACGACGAAGCGATCAAGAAGGCGATCGTCTTCGTCTCGCGCTGCCAGAACTACGAATCGCAATACAACACCACGCCGTTTGCCGCCAAGAATCCCGATGGCGGGTTCTTCTACACCGTGGCTGCCGGCGGTGCGAGCGCCGCCCGCGAGAACCCCGACGGCGGGCTGCGCAGCTACGGCACAATGAGCTATGCCGGCTTCAAGAGCTTCATCTACGCGGGGCTCGACTCCGACGACATCCGCGTCAAAGCCGCCGTCGACTGGCTTAAGAAGCACTACGATCTCCAAGAGAACCCCGGCATGGGGGACTCGGGCTTGTACTACTACTATTACACTTTCGCGCGAGCGCTCGACGCGGCGGGCATCGACTACTTCGAAGACGAGCAGGGCGTCAAGCACGACTGGCGCAAGGAGCTGGCCGAAGAGCTCGCCAGCCGGCAGCAACCGAGCGGTGCCTGGACGAACCAGAATAATCGCTGGATGGAAGGTGACCCGAACCTGGTGACCAGCTACGCGCTTGTCGTACTGTCGTATTGCCGGCCGAAGGACGCGCCGTAGCCGTAGGCACTGCACAAAGTGCCGCCCAATGATCCGTCGCAAATGACGAACGACTGTTGATCGAACGCCCTGGAAGAACTGATATGCCGCGTGTGCTGCTGCCGATTGGCGACGCGACTGAAGTGCTCGACACGATGTATCCGATCTTCCGCCTGCCGGAGGATGGTTACGAGGTCGACGTCGCCGGGCCCGAGGCGCGGCTTTATCACGGCGTGCTGCACGAGATTCCGCCTGGGGCCGATCCGCCGTGGGACATCACCCAAGAGCGCCCCGGCTATCACATTCGTGCCACGGTTGCATTTCGCAACGTCGCGGTCGAAGAGTACGCGGGGTTGTTTCTTTCAGGTGGTCGCGCGCCAGAGTACTTGCGCTACGACGCCGACCTGCTGCGAATTACCCGGCACTTTTTCGAGCAGGGCAAGCCGGTCGCCACGGTTTGCCATGGAATCGAGATTCTCACGGCGGCCGATTGCATCCGCGGCCGTCGCGTCACCACGGTCGCCAAATGCGCGCTCGATGCCCAGCAAGGGGGCGCCACTTATGTCGATGAGCCCACGGTGATCGATCGCAACCTCGTCACGGGGCGCACCTGGCACGACAACACGCCGTTGCTGAAGGCGTTTATCGCCCTGTTGCGTCAACAGCGCTAGAACGGTGCGAAGCTCGTTGAATTCCGGTAAAAACCCTGCTGGCAGAGGCAATCCGATTTCGCTCAAGACAAACGGCGGCGAATCGGGTAAACTGGGAACGGTTGGTCGCCGGCTGAGCTCTCGCTACCCAAATCTGTTTGGGTCTCCTCTCATTCGTCCCTCCCACCTGTCGGACTGACAGTTCAGTCCCTTTCGCAAGGCCCCGGAAGCCAAGTTGGGCCTTTGATACTTCGTCCGGAGAATAGCATGGGAAGGAAACTGTATGTGGGCAATTTGGGCTACACGGTGACCAATGCCGAGTTATCCAAGTTGTTCGAGGCCATCGGCCAGGTGCGCAGCGCCGAAGTCATTCAGGACCGCGACACCGGCCGCAGCAAGGGATTCGGTTTCGTCGAAATGGAATCCGAAGCCGACGCGCAGAGCGCGATCCAGCAGTTACACGGCACGGAGAATGGTGGCCGGCCGCTGACCGTTAACGAAGCCAAGCCGCGCCCCGAGCGCAGCGGCGGCGGCGGCGGGGGGGGCTTTCGAGGTCGGCGCTACTAATCACCTGGTCACGCCAGGGGCCGCTCCGCCGGAGCGGCCCTTTTTGTTTCTTTGGCCAGGGGAGATCGAGACGCGATGAGCACTAGCAAGCCCGAGGCCCTGATTACGCCACCGGCACCGCGTCCTAGTTGCCCGGTGTGCGGCAAGACAACCTATTCGAGCACTGGCATCCATCCGCAGTGCGCGGCCTCGCGAGCAGCCGTCGTGCTCGACCACGCCGCGAAGGTTCGCCGCGACGCCGAAGCAAAGACCGCGGCCCCACGCACGATGTGGCTCAAGAAATGCCCGAAGTGCCAACGCGACGTCGCCGCGCGCCGCGCCGTTTGCGACTGCGGCCACGCCTTTCCAGGCGTCAAGAAAGGCTGAGCGCTGCAGGCTGTCCGCCGCGCGATCAGGCCTTCTCCAAGTAACGGCCGCGTCCATGGCGGCCGCTCTGCCCTGGTGGAATCGTCAACCAGGGAGCGTCGGGCCGCATGAAGCGCGCGACGTACAACACCTGTCCTGCGTGATACGCCACGTGACCGGCGCCGCGCAGCAGAGCTTGCAGAACCGTGTGCGGCTCGCCGCGAATCGTCACCACGCGCTCGAGGTCGTCGTCGCCGAGTTTGGCGAGCGTGTGCTCGACGACGCCCCAGGCGTCGTGCCAACGGCTCATCAACGTCGCGCGGCTGTCGTCCGGCCCCAGGACAAACTCGCCGTCGCGGTTGCGGCCTGGTTTGTCGCCGTCGCTCGTCAAGAAATCGGACCAGCGCGACGCCAGGTTGCCAGCCAGATGCTTGACGATCAGGGCGACCGAATTGACCGCCGGAGCCGGCCGCCGGAAGAACTCCTCGTCCCTCAGCGGTTCAATCGCTCGCTCGATCAACCGACGATGACGATCGAATTCATGAGCGCAAGCCGTGACGACACCCATCGAATTATTCCTCGCGAACTAAAGCGCTACGCAGTCGAGATTTCGTGGTCTCTGCACGGCGGTACGGTCGCGGCAAACGCTTGAACGAATCCACTAAATCCGCTTCACTTCACGAAGTGCCCTGAGCATTCGCCGATGCGCCGCGCCGGCGCAAACGGTGATTCGGACGGGCGGTAAGTGGCTTACGCCCGCTTCGCCCGTCGATCCTACAAGGACTCTCCATGCTCGTACGTCGCGATGTTCCCTGGACCTGGACTTTGTACTATGCGTGGCCGAGCCTGCTTTATTTTCTCGCCGTGGCGACGACCGTCTACATTCTGCGGCGCGTGATTCACCGCTTCGATCTGACGATCCCCTTCGAGCCCGTGGTGATCATGTCGACCGCGCTGGCGATCTTTCTGGGCTTCAAAAACAACCAGGCGTATGGCCGCTGGTGGGAAGCCCGCATCATCTGGGGCCTGGCGGTCAATTATAGCCGGGCCTGGAGCCGGCAAGTGCTCTCGCTAATCGAGGCTCCCGCCGAAGAACGCGAGGAGCTGCGGGCCTTACAACGCCAGTTGATTCGCCGCCATCTGGCCTTCATGCACGCCCTGCGCGTCCACTTGCGCTCGACCGATTCCTTTCCGCAGGAAGATTCGCCCGACGAACCGGTGGTCGCCCACAACAATTATGCCGACTGTCTCCACTACCTCGACGAAAAAGAGTATCAAGCTCTATTGCGCGCCGATAATCCGCCAGAGTCTCTGTTGCAAGCTCAAGGACAATCGCTGCGCGAAGCGCGAGCACGTGGCTGGTTAACCGAGTACGTGCTGGTACAACTCGATCAGACGTTGGTCGAGCTCAACCACGTGCAGGGGCGGAGCGAGCGGATCAAGCTGACACCGCTGGCCCGACCGTACAGCTACTTTCAACGGCTGCTGGTGCACGTGCACGGCACGATGTTGCCGCTGGCCTTCGTCACCAGCACCGGTTGGTTGATGATCCCGCTCTCGGTGACCGTTAGCTTCGTGTTTTTGTCTCTCGATCTGATTGGTTCGCGAATCGAAGATCCGTTCGAGAACCGCGCCGACGATACGCCGCTGTCGAGTCTGACGCGCACGATCGAGCGCAATCTACTGGAGACGTTGGGCGAAAAACCGTTGCCGCCCCGCATGCAACCCGAGCACGGCGTGCTGCTTTGAACCGGGCCGCTAACCTTCGGCAGCCGGCGACTCGGCTACGCTGCGGATCAAGTCGGGATGCCGTTGGCGAACGGCGCAGGCCTTCGGCAGCGAATGAAATCGTACATACGGCTGATGCGGGTTCTTCTCAGCGTAGTCCTGGTGGTAAGCCTCGGCCGGATAGAACGCGACCAACGGCTCCAGGGTGGTTACGACCGGGCGGCCGAACACGCCGGCCGCGTTCAGGGCCGCAATCTTTTCCGCGGCTGCCTGTTTCTGCGTCTCGTCGGCGTAGAAGATCGCCGAGCGGTACTGCGTGCCTATGTCATTCCCTTGACGATTGAGTTGCGTGGGGTCGTGCGCGTCGAAGAAGACATCGAGCAGCCGTGCGAAGCTGATTTGCGCTGGATCAAAGCGAATGCGGATCGCCTCAGCGTGCCCGGTCCGCCCGGTGCAAACGTCCTCGTAGTTGGCGGTTTCGGGCGTGCCGCCGGCGTAACCGCTTTCGACGTCCTGCACGCCGCGGAGCTGAGCAAACGCGGCTTCGGTGCACCAGAAGCAACCGCCGGCCAAGACAGCAATATCAACGTCTGGCGAGCTCGTCGTCTGGGCGCGGTCGGCCGGTTCGCTCGCAGGCTCGCCGCTGCCACTGTCCACGGCAGCCGGATCGGCCAGCGAGGCGAGCTGTTCGCTGGGCGTGAAGTTCAACGACTCCGAATTCAGGCAGAATCGCAAGCCGGTCGGGCGTGGACCGTCGTCGAAGACGTGACCGAGGTGCCCGTCGCAACGCGCGCACAAGATTTCGACGCGTCGCATGCCGTAGCTATGGTCGTGCTCTTCGGCGACATTTTCGGCGGCGATCGGCTGAAAGAAGCTCGGCCAGCCGGTGCCCGAATCGAACTTGCCATCGCTGGAAAACAAAGGCAGTCCGCAGCCAGCGCAGGTGTAGACCCCTTGCTTTTTGTTGTCGAGCAAGGTGCCGCAAAATGGCCGCTCGGTCCCCTTGGAGCGCAAGACTTCGAATTGCTCGCGGGTGAGTCGCCGCTGCCACTCGTCGTCGCTCAGCTCGAGCTTGGGAACCTCGAGCGGTTCCCGCAGTCGACCCGCCGCATCGAACACTCGCACGCGGACCATAAACTTCTCTCCTGGCTCTCCGTGTCGAGACCACGCGGGTACTTGATTTCAGGGGGCTTCGCGCCGCGCCAATCGCTGCACGCCAGAGCCGCGGCAGTCGCTCAATCGCCTGGCGTGGCTGCCGCTTCGGCTGGGGCCTCGACGTCGGCAGGTTGGCTGTTGGCGGGTCGCTCGTCGTTCGTCTCGTCCGACGACGCGCCGGGCTGTTTGGCCTTCGATTGTGCCCCCGCTGTCAGATCCCAGGCCACTAACCAGCGGTCGCTAGCGCGCTTCAGTCCGTAGTCGGTCAACAGCCGGCGTTCGAAGTCGGGCAAGTGTCCGGCACCATAGAAGATGGCGATCCGCCGTTTGCCCGCCTGCACCTGTTCGCGCAAAGCAGCCAGCGCCACTTTGTTCCGTTCGGAGATCAGCGAACTGCCGTTAGGGCCCTCGAAAGCGAGCATCGTCGCTTCCATGTTCTCGAATTGCTCGGCCATCATCTGCTTTAAGCCGCCGGCATTGCGTTCGGGATTCAACAGCGCCGCCAGCAGATCGGTCTGCGACGCACGCCGGGGCCGCTTGACTCCGCTTTGCCGGAGCACTTGTTCGCGGCTCTGTTGGGCAATGCTCTGCCCCATCATGCGAAAGAACATGGCGATGAACCCATCGCCACGCGCTTCCATCGAACGATTGAGCTCTTCGGGCGACATGTCGGCGTGCACCAGGTTTTCCGCCTGGTAGTCGACCAGTTCGGTTTGCGACTCCAGCCCCAGCATCGACTTCATGCCACCTTGCAGCATTGCGACGGGGTGCGCGCTGGCCGCGCCCCCTTTGGGAATTCGGGTGCCGGGCGGAGCCACGAGTTCGTAGAGCACGACCTCGTACTCCTTAAACTCGCGGTTGATCTGCTCGTAGTAACTCTTGTCGCCGATATGCACGGCGCCAATCAGGTCGACCACCAGGTCGGCCGGGGGCGAAAAGTTCGGATCCGACTCGTCCGTGGCCCCGTCATCCGACTGACCATCATTGCCCGCGACGCTGTCATCGGCGTTAGTCGCCACGGCGGTGGTCGCGTCAGCGGCAACTTCCGGTGCAGGATCTGATGGCCCACGCGGCTCGTACCGCACGATCGCGGTTTCGAGCGCGATGGCGTCTCCATCCTCGTCGCGGGTCACGCGCAGAAAGCGTGGCTTTACCGCGGTCGGCGCTGTCGCTTCCGTCGCGCGGCTATCAACGCCGCTCGGCGGTGCCGCTTCGTCCGCCCGGCAAACGCCGGCAAGGGCGAGCAAAAAGCAACCAATGCTGGTCGCGATCTTCCAGCCTCGAGCAAAACGAGTGTTCATGTGCCACTCCAGTTGTGTCAGCCACGCGAGGTGTATCCCTGTGCGCCAGAATTGGAGACGGGCAAGCCCCGGAGACGACGCGGTCACCGGAGTAATGGACAACCGAACCGCCCAAGTGACTCCGGGCGCTGGCACGATCCCCGCAGCCGATCTTACGCCTACTACACCGGCCCGGCAAACGTGGCAAACACCACCATCGTCAATCGTAATGTCAACTTTCTGGCCCGAGCAGTAAGGCCGTCGTGGTCGGGCTTTAGCGTCGACGCCCCACGGCCGGTAAGCTAATCCTACGTAAGGACCTGCGCTGGGTAAAAAAGTGCCTCCCGAAGTCTTGCCCAGGTGCAAGCGACTGGTAAACTAAACGAGTGGAGGCGGCGCAAGCCGCTTTCGCGCCCCTTGCAGGTCCCTGCCCCGCCTGCAGGGGTTTTTTTTGCGCTCATCGTGGCGTCGACTGTTACAACCGCCTGGTGTTTCCCGGCCTGCCATCTAGCCTGGCGGCCGGCTGTGGTCGATGGCGCGACCAAGCCAAGCGCTCGCCGGCCATGCCAAGGCAACCTAAAGCCAAACTGGCTGATGGTTTATCTGTCGTGGTGCCCCACGCTTCACACCGCGTGACAAGCTGCTATCAGGCCAGCGGAATAAGCGGCATTTCCGTTAGGGCTTGCCGTTCTTACTCAACTGTCATCTTCCGCAGAACCGATACTACCCGCACGCAGTAGCTTCGCGACGGCACAAGTCTGTGCGGACTTGCGCCGTCCGGGGGGGAATTCGAGCCTGCTTGGGAAGAAAACGATGTTGCGTGAATGGACAAAACGGTGGCTTCTACCGGCCATGCTCGCCCTGGGACTGGCGGTCCCGAGTCAGGCGGCCGAGGACCCCGTCCCCATCAATCCGCTGATGTACGACGAGTTCCCACAGGAGTTCCGTCCGTGGGGGCCCGTGGAGTCACCGCTGAGTGGCTATCCTAAGCCCAACCGCGGGTTGTTCTTCCAGTTCGACCAGATGTTCTGGTGGACCGGCGCTCCGGACACGGTGCCGATCGGTGCCCCCGACTTCGCGCCGCAGGAGTTCGAGCCCAACCAGGTTAACGGCATCCCCGGTCAATTTGGCGAATTCAAGACGGGCATCAACTCGCTCGACACCAGCCAACTGCGCTCGCGCGGCGCACCGGGCCAGCGCTACGAGTTTGGTTACGCCGGCAAGAACTGGGGCTGGCTAGGTAGCATCACCGACATGCGCTCGGCCTCGCAAACCGTTCGCGCTGATCACGTCGAAGTGTTGTTCCGCGACACGGTGCAGACGTTCGAACCGCAACAGGTTGCGGGGTTCGACCAAAACGGCTTCATCCTGGTGCCCGGGTTTGGCGTACCGATCGGTCGCCTCGACGGCTTCATCAACCAGTTCAGCAACGACGGCCTGGCCGGCGACAACGACCTCAATTCGAATTTCATCTTTGGTCGCTGGGCCGATCTCAACGGCAATGGCGTGATTTACGACAATGCCGACAAGATCACGGTCGCAAGTTTCATCGACTGGGAGGACACCTTCCGGCTGGCCAACGTATATACCAGCTTTCAGTATCAGAACCGCTCGTTCATCAAGAGCTATGAGCTCAGCCCGTTCTACCGCTTCGATCAGTTTCACTTTGGCGGCAATCTCGACGTGCTGTTCGGTGTCCGGTACTTCAAGTTCACCGAAGCGTTCAGCTTTGCCGGCGTGGGGGGCATCTTCAACCATACGGAACTGTTGAACCTCTCGCGCAACAACATTCTGGGGCCGCAGATTGGCTTTCGCTACTTCCGCCAGTTGGAACGCTTGATGATCTCGACCGAATGGCGGTTCATGCCCGGCATCAACATGCAAACGGTCAATCAAACTGGCATCGTTGGCACTAACATGGGGACGCTGCCGCTGTCTCCGATCCAGGGCCAAGCGACTAACACGCCGTTGATCCGCACGCCGATGCGGTTCAACAACATCTTCCATCGCACCGAGTTCAGCCCGCTGATCGAGGCGCGGTTCAACGCCAACTACCAGGTGACGCGGAATTTCTACGTCACCCTTGGTTGGACCGGCACGTTCGTCAACTACATCGCCCGACCTAACACCATGATCGAGTACACTTTGCCACACTTGGGCGTCAAGCACGACAACACGCAGGACGTCTTCGCGCAAGGCGTGAACTTGGGCTTCCTGTTCAATCGCTAACGCAGGCTCGATTGCGAGCGATGATAGCCGGCGGCGAACGGATTTCGCGGCCTCCCCGACAGCGGGGCAGGCAAGGCTATCTGTCGGTCGCGCGCGTCGGCCGCAGCAGCACGCTGCCGCCGCTATTGGTGGCCGGCACGTCGCCGCCGGCGGATTCCGGCAGCACGGCTCGCATGCCGGTGTGACGCCTGGGGGTAGGGAGATTGCCCAGCAGGGAGATGTATTGCGGGGGCGCCGGATCGTTGGGAATCGCCCGGCCGATCTCCTGGTAGATGCTGCGCAACTGCAGCCGCGTGACGGGGCTCAGTTCGATCAACCGCCGCACATTGCCACGGATGCGGTATTCTTCTCCCACCAGATGGATCGCCAGCGCATTGAGTGGGTCGAGCCCGATGCGGAAGCTCCGCAGCCGCGCCTGGCGATCTCCCAGCACGGGGCGCATCACCGACGTCGTTTCGGGGCTATGGACCGCGCCGAGGTAATGCCCCAATTCGTGGACTAGCATTTCGAGCCGTTCGGCCTCGGTGTAGTGCTGCGACCATTCGCGCACCAGCACATAGGGGTAGAAAGCCGCCCGCGTGCCGCCGACCTTTGTTTGACCGTTCATGGGCGAGTATTGACTGGTGAAGCCAATCACCAGGCGGGCCGGCGCCGGCGGCACTTCGGCCTCGAACTCGACCATCGAACGGTTGAAATCGCTGATGCGGTCGTCCGAGTCCCACGTGTCGTAGGCGACTACTTCGAAGCGGATGCGGCAGATGCGCTCGAAGATGGCCGACGCCGCTTCGACCCGCTTGCGCAGCCGTTCTTGCCAGGCCTTGGCCACCATTCGCTCTTCATCGTCGACCAGGATCTTCACGGGGATCTTGGCCAGACCCGGCAGTTGCTTGCCGGCTATCTCCCATTGGGTGGCGGGCGCTTCGGCCAGCGGAGGAGGGTCTGCTGCGTCGCTATAGCCGATCTTCTGCAAGTTGATTCCGCCCAGCGACGTATCGAAAAAATAGTAGCAAGCGTTGGCGTCGAGATGGTAGCCGACGGCCTTGCCGTCCGAGGCAAAGGCGATTTGCGACTCTTGCTGCCCGGAAACGCTCACGCAGACCAGATCGCCCCGCGCGATCGTATACGCCTGCGGCCCCGACAGACCGGCGACCTCGCAGCGCACCGGTTCCGAGGCGCGATTGGAGAGCACGACCACGGCCGCTCGCGTGCGCATGCCACCCCAACCGAGCCCCCAGGCGACTGCGATCAACAGGGCCAATGCACGTCGAAGGCGAGAGTAGGGCACAGAATCCGTCCAGCAAAAGGTGGCGATGAGAGAAGGTGAGGCCTGCGGGCCGCTCCGGTTAGTTTAGCTTATCGCGAGCCCGCACGGCCGACAAATACTCTCTCAAATCCGTCAGGGCCAAAGGGTTGCCGACACACGCTCCGGCGTATTCTGTTGCACCGGCAACGCCGTTATCTGCTCGCTCGCGTCTGCGGTTTTAGTTCTCAGACACGCATGGCGATTGCCGGGCGCGTGAACCATTGAGATTCGCTGGGAGACCTCGTCATGGTTGCAGCGGCGCGCAAGTTGATTCTGCCTGGCGGAAACGGCTTTCTCGGTCGTTTGCTTGCGCCGTGGTTTGCCGAGCGCGGCTGGGAAGTGGTCGTGCTATCGCGCCGCGGCGAGCGCGTCGCCGGCGCTGCCCGCACGGTACTTTGGGACGGCGCGAACCTCGACGACTGGCGCCAGGAGGTTGACGGGGCGGCAGCCGTCGTGAATCTCGCCGGCCGGTCAGTTAACTGCCGCTATCATGAGCGCAACCGGCGCGAGATCATGGCGTCGCGCGTTCGCAGCACGCAGTTGCTCGGCGAAGCGATTGCCGCCTGCCAGCACCCGCCACGGGTCTGGCTCAATTCCAGCACCGCGACGATCTACAAGCACTCGTACGAGTGGGCGATGACCGAATCGCGAGGTGAAATCGCCGGCACCCCGGCAGCCAAAGACGAGTTCTCGGTGCGGGTCGCCCAAGCCTGGGAAGAGGCCTTGTCGGCGGCCGACACCCCGCACACGCGTAAAGTGGCGATGCGGCTGGGCATGGTGTTTGGCCTTGAGCAGGGGACCGTCTTCCAGGTGCTGCGGCGCCTGACGCGCGCGCGACTCGGTGGCCCAATGGCTGGTGGCAGACAATATGTTTCTTGGATCCACGAGGTCGATTTCTGCCGCGCCGTCGAGTGGCTGGTGGCGCACGATGAACTGGTCGGCCCCGTGAACGTCGTGGCCCCCGTGCCGCGCACCAATCGCGAGCTGATGGCGCAGTTTCGTCGCATCTGTCGGGTGCGTGTCGGTTTGCCAGCCACGAGCTGGATGCTCGAAGTCGGCTCGGCCCTGCTGCGCACCGAGACCGAATTGGTCATCAAGAGTCGCCGGGGGGTCCCCAAACGATTGCTCGACGCAGGCTTCGAATTCCGCTACCCGGAACTTGGCCCAGCCCTCGACGAATTGGCAGCGCGCTTGTCGAGCCGCAGGGCTGTCCCCGCAGCGGCGATCAATCTTGTTCGGCAGTCGGCGGCGGTTCGAGCAGGTTGAACTGCCGCTCCAGCTTGCCCGCGGGAAGCTGGTATATCGCCGCGCCATTACAACCGACCAGCAGCGATCGGCCGTCTGGTGATAAGGTGAATCGCCGCGTGTTGTACTCCGGCACATTCTTCGAGTTGCCGAAGCGCGCGTACCAGGTGCGATACGTCGCCCCCTCGAAGCGCAATCGCTGGCGCTCCTTGAAGTCAGCGAGCTCGAACGACCAGGCCTCGGCGTCCGTTTCGAGCCGCTGTGACTCGAACTTGAATCCGCTGGCCGCCTGTCGGTCGTATGACCAACGCACCCCCTGCACGGGTTGCGAGAACAGCCATAGTGCGTCGCTGGCCGTAGCGAACACGGGCCGCACGTGGGCCGCGGTTTCGACCGCAAACGTGTGCAGCAGCTCGAGATCTTCGGCACGCCAGAGTTTTGCCAGCCCCTGTGCGTGCCCGGTCGCCAGCAGCTTGCCGTCGGCCGACCATTCGAGAACCAGCGCGGTGCGCAGATCATCGTCGCTCGCGCTGCAAAGATCCCGCGAGGTTGCCGACTCGATGATTCGCAGAGACGGACCTTCGCGGTTCAGGGTGATTGCCGCCAGCCGCTCTGCCTTTGGCGAAAGGGCAATAACCCGCGCCGAAAGCTGGTCGAGCTGCTGCACTTTGGCCAGTTCCTTGAGGTCGTAGAGTTCGACGCTACCGCCCCCGCGAATTGCTACCAAGCCTGCCTGGTCGCCATCTTTCGCCGCCGAAGCCGATACCGAGGCCGCCACTTCGCCGACGCGCCAGCGCTGCCGTGCCGCGCCAGTTTTGGTATCCAACACCACGGTGACATTGTCGTCGACGCTATCGCCGGGGGTGTAGAGGCGCGTATAGACGAGTGCTCGGCCATCCGCCGAGAATTGCAATTGAATGATGTCGCCATACTCGGCGACGAAGTGCAGCCGCTTGCCAGTCGCGCGCTGGTAGATCGCGATCCCGCCGCCGCGCGGCTGTAGCGGAAAGCGGTGGTTGGTGGGGCCGCCGTAAGCTGCCGCGACGAGCTGCCCGTCGGCCGACAGGGCCACGCATTGAGCGTTGGGCCCGGCGTCGGCGATGTGCGGCACGACGATGGGTGCTGACCCCGAGTCACCGTCGATCTCACCCGCGTTCGCCCACGACGGCAGGTGCGTCAAGCAAACGAGGAGGGCCAGGGAAGTTCGCAGCCAGGAGCGCATGCCCTTGCTCCTTCGCAACGGGGGAGAGATGCCACTCAAAACAAAAGCCTATGACCCGGCGACCAGCGCCATCAAGTCGTCAAAATACTCGGGATAGGTCTTGGCGACGCATGCTGGGTCGCGGATCGATACACCCGGCACGCGCAGGCCCACCAGGGCCAGGCTCATCGCCATGCGATGATCGCGATAGGTGTCGATCGCCGCGCCGCGTAGCGCCGCCGGAGCGCGGGGCGGAATAATGCACAGTCCGTCGGGGCGCTCGTCGACATCGGCGCCGAACTTTCGCAGCTCGGTCGCCAGCGCCGCCAGCCGATCGGTCTCTTTATGGCGAATGTGTGGCACGCCGGTGATGGTCGTCGGCCCCTCGGCGAAGAGCGCCACGGACGCGAGCGTTTGCACGGTATCGCTGATGGCGTTCATGTCGCAGGCGATGCCGCGGAGACGGCCGCCGCGCACGGTAGTGGCGCCGGCTGCGTGTCGAACTTCGCAACCCATCCGGGCCAGCAGTTCGACGAACGCGACATCCCCTTGCAGGCTCTCGCGCGATAGCCCTTCGACGCGCACCTCGCCGCCGGTGATCGCCGCGGCGGCGAAGAAATAGCTGGCTGCCGATGCGTCGGGTTCGATCGCGTACTCGCGACCTTGATAGGACCGGTCGTTCGGCACGTGGAACCGCGCGAAGCCTTCGGCCACGACGTCCACCCCAAAATCGCGCATCACGGCGAGCGTCATCGATACGTAGGGCTGCGAGACCAATTCGCCTGCGACCACGAGCTCGACCGGGCGGGAAGCATACGGAGCGGCCAACAACAGCCCGCTCAAGAACTGGCTCGAAATCTCACCGCGAACCGTGGCCGTTCCGCCGGCCAGCCCGGCGGCGCGCACCAACAAGGGGGGGCAGCCGGTGTCTTGATCGCTCGCCACGTCGGCCCCCAGGGCGCGCAACGCGTCGATCAGGTCTTGGATCGGCCGCTCGCGCATCCGCGGCGCGCCGTCGAGCCGATAAATGCCATGCCCCAGCGTGAGCACCGCCGCGAGAAAGCGGGCCGTGGTGCCGCTGTTGTCGACGAATACATCGGCCCGCGTAGCCGGCAGCTTGCCGCCGCAACCGGTAACCGTGATCACGCGATCGGCCGGGTCGAGGGCCAGCGCCACGCCCAATTGGCCAAGCGCCTCAAACATCACGCGGGTATCTTCGCTATCAAGCGCTCCGGTGAGGATCGAGCGTCCGTTGGCCAGGGCTGCGCAAACCAGCGCGCGATTGGTCAGCGACTTGGAACCGGGAGGCCGCACGCTGCCGCGCACTGCGCCGCTAGGAAGGATCTCGATCGCCTCGGGCGTGACGGGCCAGGGCCGAAATGCCGAGCGCGCAGGCGCTGGGGAGTCAGCGGGCTCGGAAGGTGGCGGATCGGTTCGCGGCGGCGTGCCGCTCAGCGGCTGTTGGCGATCTTCCACAGGTTGCCGTCCGAGCGGATGAAGAGCGCGCCGTCACCAACCGCGGGCGTGCCCAGGACCGGCTCGCCGAGCTCGTTCTTGGCGACGATCTCAGGTTTGTCGCCGAGCTTGACGACGTATGTGACGCCCGCATCATTGGCCGCGTAGAGGTGATCGCCGGCAACGATCGGTGTCGCCCAGAACGAGCCGCCCAACCGCAGTTGCGCGGCGACGTCGCCGTCGGCCAGGTTGCCCGCCACGAGCACGCCGCCGCGGTTGATCACATAAACGCGGTTACCATGCGTCACGGGGCTCGAGTTGCCAGGCGCGAGCCGGTTCTCCTTCCATAGTACTTCGGGCGTGCCCGACCCGTTGGCCCGCAACGCGGTGAGCCCGGCCGACGGCACGAGCACGAGCTTCTCGTCGGCCGTGGCCGAGGGAATGCTCGAACAGGGGGCGACGTACGCCCACAGTTCCTTGCCGCTGCGTGGATCGTGCGCCGTGAGTCGATCGGGCGATTGCAACAGCACTGCCTGGCGGCCGTTGCCCAGAGGCATCAGGGCCGGCGAGCACCAGTTCATGTCCTTCAAGCGGGGCAATTGCCAGCGAGTTTCGCCAGTCTCGCCGTCGACGCCGGCGGCGAACGAATCGCCCTTGCATTCGACTTGGACGACGACCGTATCGTCGACCACCACCGGCGAGCTTGACATGCCGACATCGTTCACGGCCGTGGGGTAGTCGTAGGTGAAGCCACGCATCCAGCGCACCGTGCCGTCGAGGTCGATACAGACCAGGTCGTTTGACGAGAAGAAGGCATAGACGCGCTTGCCGTCGCTGGTGGGGCTCGGCGCGGCGTTCGCGCTGGTCGGATGATGCAGCGATCGGCCGGTCGCCCAAAACTGGCGATGCCAGTCGACTTTTCCACTCGCGGCGTCGACGCACAGCACGTGCAGTTTGTCGTCGCGGAACCCGCTGCTGCTAGTGACGATCACCTTGCCGGCGACGACGATCGGGCTCGACACGCCGCGGCCGGGGAGTGCCGTCTTCCAGGCGACGTTCTCGTCGGTCGACCAGCTCGTCGGCAAATTCGCGACGGTCGAGATGCCCGAGGTGTCGCTGCCGCGGAAGTGTAGCCAATCGGCGCCGCCCGCCAACACGACGGTTAGTGCGAGCGCTGCGCTGGCCACACAGCGTGGCGCCGCGCGGTGGGCAACAATTCGGCCTGTGAGCCGGATGCCAAGGAATTCCATTGCTGAAACCACCAATCTCAATGTTCCGTGGTGCATCGCCTGCGCACCGAGGTAATAGGAAGGACGACTGCGAGCTTCTCCGGCCGGCTTGCCGGGGTCAAAACGAGGTTCGCTATTTCACCGGCGCGGCCGAGGCCTGCTCTCCCGTAGTTGCGGGTCGCCGCGGCGGCCGATTGGTCGCCAATACCGCGGTGCCGATCTTGTCGCAGACCCGGAACTGAAAGCTCCAATCCTGCGCCCATGTCTCCGGCTGCTTGTTCTGCAGGATCTTCAGCAGAATGACGTTCTTTCCTTTTTTCAGTTTGCCGGCGGCGATGTACTGATCGAACTCGTTGCCAGCGTGATAAACCTCGTTGGCGGCGAGCAACCGGCCGTTGAGCCAAATCTTGTTGGCGTTGACAGTCGCCAGACGCAAGTCGACATCCTGCTCCTTGTCGGAAATGAACTCGCAGGCGACGTAGCCGACCACGTCGTTGGCTTTGGTGAGCGACTTGTTCAAATCGACCAGGCCCAAGTCGTCGGTGCTGTAGGCTGGTTGCCAGCGCAGCTCGGTCGGCTTGCCGTCGGGGCCTGGCGGACCGCGATAACTGGCTGTCAGGTCGACGGCCTCTTCCGGCGGATAGACGTTATCGAAACCCTTCATGTCGGTATTGTCGAACGGTCCGATGGCTTGCCACTCGAGCACCAGGCCAAAGTGCGTGGGCAAGTCGACGGGGTGACCGAGCTGCTTGAGCTTCTCGGCCAGCAGCTTTACCTGATCGAGGTCGCGGGCGGCGGTGAGTGCTTTCTCGAACGTGGCTTGCGCGGCGTCTGGCTTGTCGGCCTTGGCTTCGGCTTCGCCCGCGGCGATCAACCGCGCCACGGCATCGCGACGAAACTCGAGCCCCACGTCGTTGAGCAGCCCCGGAATCAGTCGATCGGCCGCGCCGGCGTCGACACGCAGCAATATGTCGTAAGCCAGTCGCCGCGAGCGGGGTTGATGCTTCGTGTCGACGACGTAACGCTCGAAGATGGCCGTGGGCAATTCGCCGCCAGCCGCCAGTTGCCGGTCGCAAATGGCTTCGACCGCGCCGGCCAGCAGATTGGCAGCCAGCGGATTCGCGCCATCGATCGCCGCCAGCAGTGCGGGCACTGCGTCGATCTTGGCTGTCGAGAGCTCGGCAACCGCGGCGGCCGCCGCGGCGTTGCCCTGCCCCTTGTGACCGATCGATTTGACCGTGGCGACGAGCTTGTCGAACTTCTGGTCGGCGCGGGTCGCCTGGCAGATTGCGGCCGCCAAAACGAGGCCGAGCGCGACGTATCGAACGGGGCGAGCAAAGTGCATATCCAAGGTCTCGCGAGGCGAATTTGGTGGGCAGTTTCGGGAACCAGAGCATACCGCCCCCGCCGTGGGTTTCCAAGCCGCGGAGAGCATTCGTGGTTCGTGCGGCGGCCCCTAACATCGGCTGGGCAGGCAGCTTCGCACGAGTTAGCATGAAACGATGCACTCGGTGACAAGCCACTCCCATTACCTTAGAGCCATCGCCCTGGCGGCATGCTTGCAGGCTGCTGTGTTCGCGGCTGACTTGTCGACGCCCAACGAATCGTCCGGCAATGAACCAGTGACCGCGTCGGCGTCGGCAACATCGTCCGCCGCTGCGGAAAACACGAAAGACGAAACGGCTCCCCTGAACGATCGCGCGGCGACGCTCAACCGCCAGATTGCCAACTTCACGCTCCGAGATCCGCGGGGTGTCGAACATTCGCTGGCGGAGTTCCGCGACAAGAAACTGGTCGTCGTGGCGTTCCTGGGGACCGAATGCCCACTGGCAAATCTGTACGTGCCGCGGCTACTCGCGCTGGCCGCCCGCTACGAACCACTTGGCGTCGGGTTCTTGGGCGTGAATTCGAATTCGCAAGATTCGAACTCCGAAGTCGCCGAGCACGCGCGGCTTTACCAATTCAGCTTTCCGCTGCTCAAAGATGCCACGCACGCTGTGGCCGACCAGTTCGCGGCCGAGCGCACGCCCGAAGTGTTCGTGCTCGATGGCCAGCGGCGCGTGCGCTATCGTGGTCGGATCGACGATCAGTACGGGGTCGACTTCCAGCGACCCGCCCCCACCCGTGCGGACCTGGCCGTGGCGCTTGACGAACTGCTGGCCGACCAGCCGGTCTCCCAGCCAGTGACCGTGGCGCCCGGGTGCTTTATTGGCCGCTTGAGAACGCCCGAACCGCGCTCGCCGGACGGAGATGTATCGCCAACGTGGGCGGGCGAGATAGCCGCGATCTTCGCCCGACGTTGTCAGGGGTGTCATCAGCCTGGCCAGCTCGCGCCGTTCGCGCTGTTGCAGTACGACGATGTAGCCGGTTGGGCTGAGACGATCGGCGAAGTTGTCAGCGAGGGGCGCATGCCTCCCTGGCACGCCAGTCCGGAATATGGCAAGTTCGCCAACGACGCCCGCCTTGCGGACGACGAGCGTGCGAAGATTCTCGCTTGGGTCGCTGCCGGCGCACCGTCGGGCGACCTGGCAACTATGTCTCCGCCACGCGTTGCGTCCAGCGGTTGGCGGATCGGTGAGCCCGATCAGATCGTGTACATGAGCGAGCAACCTTTCGATGTGCCGGCCGAAGGAGTGGTCGAGTACCAGTGGTTCCACGCCGACCCAGGCTTCAAAGAAGACAAATGGATTCGCGCCACCGAAGCGCGCCCGGGCAACCGCGCGGTCGTGCATCACGTAACCGTATACTTTCACCCCCCTGGCGATCTTTCGAATTTGCGGCTCAACGCCGGCATCGACTTGTTGGGTGGCTATAACCCCGGTGGCGATCCCTGGATCATGCCGCCGGGATGCGCGCTGCTCGTACCGGCCGGATCTCAGATTTCCTTCGAGATGCATTACACACCCAACGGCGTGGCGCAAAGCGATCGCAGTTCGATTGGCCTGGTCTTTGCCGACCCTCATGAGGTCACCGGGCGCGTGCTGAGCGTCATGCCGGCCGCAACCGACCTCGAGATTCCGCCTGGCGCAGCCAATCACGAAGTCGCGGTCGACTATCGACTGCCGGCCGACCTCGACTTGCTGTTGTTTCGCCCGCACATGCATTTGCGCGGCAAGTCGTTCCGCTACGAGGCGATCTGGCCCAATGGCCGTCGCGAGATTCTGCTCGATGTGCCTGAGTACGACTTCAACTGGCAGCGCAGCTACGTGCTGGCCGAGCCTCGCCGCCTCCCCCGGGGGACGACGATCCATTGCGTCGCCCACTTCGACAACTCGACAGACAACCCCTCAAACCCCGATCCCACGGCCACCGTGCACTGGGGAGATCAATCGTGGCAGGAAATGCTGATTGGCATCTTCGCCGCGGTGCGAGCCGACCGCGATCTGGCGAGAACCCTGCCCGAGGCCGATCGCCCCTCGACCGCGCGCTGGTGGATCTTGGGAGCGATGTCGCTCGTCGCCGTCGCGGTCATCTGGCGCTATGTAGCCGCACTGGCGGCGACGAGCCGCCGCCGCGCACTCGAAGGGCGCTAACACGGGCTGCGATCATACCCGTCCTGCTTGCCGAATCGGTCGCTAGACGTTTTTGGGGACCGACCAGTGCCCTTCGTGGTATTGCCGGCGCACCAGGGCGGCCGCCTCGTCGTCGCCGGCGATGGTCTCGGTCGCCGGGTCGAAAGCCAGGCTCCGCCCCACCCGAGCGCTGATGTTCGCCAGGTGCACGAGCGTGGCTGCCAGATGCCCTGCCTGGCAATCGGCGTTGGGCTGCGACGCTTTGCCGCGCACGCAATCGAAGAAGTTCTGCTGATGGTTCGGCAGATCGATCTCGATCGTTTGCTCGGCGATTAACTTGTTGCGCGGACCATAGAGCTTCCATCCCTTGGTGTGACCGATGATCATCACCCCCTTGGTGCCGTAGAACGCGGCGCCGTTTTCGTATCCCTCTTGCACGTAGGGGGACCAGATGCGCTGCTCGAAGACGAGTTGTTTGGGGCGCCCGCCGGGCTCGGTCGGCGCGTACTCGAAGACCGCATACTGCGTGTCGGGGAATTGCTGATCGTCGTCGAAGAAGTACTTGCCGCCGATGCAGGTAGCCCGCGTGGGGTGGGTTTCCGGAGCCAGACCCCAGCAGGCGACGTCGATGTCGTGCACGCCGTCGTTGCCGATATCGCCGCAGCCAAATTCGTACCACCACCTCCAGATGCTCGGCAGCAGGTTCGGGCGATACGGCACGCGCGGCGCCGGGCCAGTCCAAGTGTCGAAGTCGAGATTGCTCGGCGGCTCGCTCGGCTGAGTATGCCCGATCGAGCCGCGCAGTTGGCTGTTCCAGGCCTTGGCGACGAGCACGTCGCCGATCTCCCCTTCGCGGACGCGTTGGATCCCCTCTTGCACCGTGGCCGTGCTGCGGCTCTGCGTGCCGACTTGCAGCATCTTGCCCGAGCGGCCGACCGCGTCAATCATCAACCGTCCTTCGCGGATGTTATGGCAGCACGGTTTCTCGACGTAGACGTGTTTGCCGGCGTCGAGCGCCAGGATGGCCGCCGGCGCGTGCCAGTGGTCGGGCGTGGCGATGAACACGGCGTCGACGTCGCCGTCGTCAAGCACGGTGCGCAGGTCTGGCACGGCTTTGGGTTCGCGACCCGTCTTGTCGGTCACGGTTTTCGCGGCCGCTGCCAGACGATCGCGATCGACATCGCAGACGTAAGCCACGGTGACGTCGCTGCGCTCGACCAGCAGCCGCAGATGATTGCCGCCCATGCCGCCGGGGCCGATCACGCCCACGACGAGTTGCTCCTTTTCGGCGGCCCGGCCTTGTCGAGCGGCCAGGGCCAAGGCCGCGGCCGAAACTCCCACCGATTTGACGAACGTTCTGCGGGTCGAGGCGCTCATCGATCAACCTCCTGCGAATGGAAATGGCAGCAGGACTGCCGCGCTTTGCGAGCATTTTATTCGCCACTGCGCTGAGTGTGAACCGGCCGACCGGCGGAAGGCCGAACGCCCCGAGTGGCCTTCGATCTGGAGCGACGATCGCGGGACCGACAGCCATCGACGAAAACACTCGCGCTCTTCACCTCAGCAAAGAAGCAACCGCGCTGGCAAAGCGTTGCTGGCACGTCGTCCGTGCGGGCCCGACTAGCTTGCCCAAAGTTCGCGGGCCGTCGCGCGCGGCGGCGAAACTTCTTCTCAAGTCCCCCGCTAGCTGCCGATAGATAGAGAACGACCCACAAGAATCGCACAACCGCCGGCTCCCGCCGCATCGACCCACCCTCTGCCACGCCGGCCCACGATCGACAAGTATCTGATTCTCCCCTTGCGGAGCGCTGGTCATGGACTACCACGTTTTCAAGTCGCTGCTCAATCAGTACCTTTCGCGCCACGTCGGGGGGGAGAAACGTCCGGTGTTTGTCGACATCGAGGCGACTTGCCCCGAGTTGATGGAAATCACGGCGGCGTTTCCGCGGATTCAGGCGGAGTTCGACCGCGTGCTAGCAGCCGGCCGCGAAATCCCCCGCTACCACGATGTCGATCCCGGCGAGGCGAAGATCTCCGCAACCAGCGCCGAGAAGTGGAGCGTCTACTTGCTCGACGTCATCGGACACAAGCCCGAGGAGAATCGCGCACTTTGCCCCGAAACCTGTGCATTGCTGGCCAAGGTGCCAGGTTTGATGCAGGCGTTCTTTTCGATTCTCGATCCCGGTAAATCGATCCCGCAACACAACGGGCCGTATCTGGGTTATCTCCGCTACCATCTTGGCCTGCGCGTGCCGAGACATGCTCCGCCGACCTTGTGGATCGCCGACCAGCCGTACACCTGGCGCGACGGAGAAGCGGTGATGTTCGACGACTCGTGGCCGCATCGCGTCGACAATCAGGCGCTTGGATTGCGCGGCGTGCTGATCATCGATATCATGCGGCCGCTGCCGCTAGTCCCCGCGATCGTCAATCGCCTGACCACGAAAGTGATCGGCCGGCATACCTACGGGCGCCATGTCGCCGAGCGGGTGCGCCGCTTCAAGGAAGCGGCCTGACTCGCAGCCGGAACAGCATCGCATCGGCTTTTCGCCGCGTAAGGCTGGCCGCGTTATTCGCTGGCGCGAGCTGCCATTCGGCCTCCAAAATCCACCTACGACCGCACGCACATAGAGCGACGGGCAGCGTGTAACTGTCGCTGCCGCCAAAAGAAAACACCCGCTGCCAATGCCTGGCTGGCGGGTGCGTGCAAGTGGGCGATACAAGACTCGAACTTGTGACCCCTAGCTTGTCGAGCTAGTGCTCTAACCAACTGAGCTAATCGCCCTCGTTCTGCTTCGCGCGGCCGGAGTTGCGGTGCTCCCGATCGCTGCGGGTGCACTGCGAATTTCGCGAGCGCTCCCTTGAGCCGCACCCCAGTGGCGCAATCCACCTATCGTACGTCTTCAGTCGTTGCGTGCCAGGGGGCCCGTTGTCGTTTTGCGGCCAAGGTTGCGATCGGCCGACAAGCAATTGCCCGAGAATCGCCTCGACCAGCCTGCGCGACACCGGAGTAGCAAGATTCCGCACCGGCGCGCACTTGCGGTCGAGCGACCTTATTCTATATCCTTCCTAGGGTTGCGACTCGCCATGGCGGCTAATTGGCGAGCCAAACAGAAGATTCTGGTGTCGATGCCCTGAGGCAGCGCCGCTTGAACGGGCCCCCGGCGTACTGGCATCCGTACCGCGCGTCGTTTGGGGCGTGGTGCGGCAGCCGCACCCCAGCGCTTACCGAATGAACAGAAGAATATGCTCACCATAGAACTACCCGACGGTAGTACACGCCAATATTCGCAGGCCGTGCGTCCCTTGGACGTCGCGACCGAGATCGGTCCTGGGCTGGCCAAGGCGACGTTGGCGGCCAGCATCGACGGCCGCGTCGTGGGGACCGACACGCAGTTGCCCGACTCGGGCCGCGTGCAGTTGCGGCTGTTGACCAAGAAAGATCCCGAAGCCTTGGCCGTCATGCGACATTCGTGCGCGCATGTGATGGCGCGGGCCGTGATGCGACTGTTTCCCGAGGTCAAACTGGCTTTCGGCCCGACGATCGAAAACGGCTTCTACTACGACTTCGATCTACCGCACAAATTGACCGAGGAGGACTTCCCTAAGATCGAAGCCGAGATGGCCCGCATCATCAAGGCCGACGAGCCGTTTGAGCGGCTGGTCGAGCCGCGGGAAAAGGCCTTGGCGTTGTGCGAGCAGCTCGGCCAGCCATTCAAGGTCGAGCACATCCAAACGGGGCTGTCGCAAGACCCGACCCTCTCGTTCTATCGCCAGGGAGAGTTCATCGACCTGTGCCGGGGGCCGCACGTTCCCGGCGCCGGCAAGATCGGCGCGTTCAAATTGTTGAGCGTCGCCGGCGCGTATTGGAAAGGGGACGCCGAGCGGCAGCAACTGCAGCGGCTCTACGGCACGGCCTTCTTCAGCCGCGAGGAGCTCGATCAGCATCTGGCCCGCCTCGAAGAGGCCAAACGCCGCGATCATCGCGTGCTCGGCAAGCAACTCGAGTTGTTTTCGGTCAATCCGCTGGTCGGCTCGGGATTGATCTTGTGGCTGCCGCGCGGGGCGGTCATCCGCGGCGAGTTGGAGAACTTTGTCCGCCAAGAGCTGATCAAGCGCGGCTACGAGCCGGTTTATACGCCGCACATCGGTCGCGTCGAGCTCTACATGACCTCGGGGCATTTCCCGTACTACGCCGACAGCCAGTTCAAGCCGATCGAGATCAGCGAAGACGAGCGCTATCTCTTGAAGCCGATGAACTGCCCGCACCACATCATGATCTACAAGTCGCGGCCGCGCAGCTATCGCGACTTGCCGTTGCGGCTGGCCGAGTTTGGCACCGTCTATCGCTACGAGCAATCGGGCGAACTGGGCGGCATGACGCGCGTGCGCGGCTTCACGCAAGACGACGCCCACTTGTTCTGCACCGAGGAGCAGGTCGCCGAGGAGTTCCGCGGCTGCCTGGAGATGACCCGCTACGTGCTCAAGTCGCTGGGGCTCGACGATTATCGAGTGCGACTGGGCTTCCGCGACCCGGCCAGCGACAAGTACGTCGGCAGTGCCGAAAGCTGGGAGCGGGCCGAGCGGGCGCTGGAAGAAGTCTGCCGCGGCATGGACTTGCCGAAGCTCGACATCGAGCGTGGCGAGGCCGCCTTCTATGGCCCCAAGGCCGATTTCGTCGTCGCCGACTGCCTGGGACGCGAATGGCAATTGGGAACCGTGCAGCTCGATTACAATTTGCCCAGTGCCGAGCGGTTTGCGCTAGAGTACATCGGCACCGACAACACCGCACACCGCCCGGTGATGATCCATCGGGCGCCGCTGGGTTCGATGGAGCGCTTTATCGGCGTGCTGATCGAGCACTTTGCCGGGGCCTTTCCGCTGTGGTTGGCTCCCGAGCAGGTCCGCGTGTTGGTGGTAAGCGAGAAGGTCGAGGCGTTCGGCCGCCAGGTTGAACAGCGGCTGCGCGAGGCCGGCTTGCGGGTCACCGGCGACTATCGCGCCGAGAAGATCGGCTCGAAAATTCGCGATGCCCAGTTAAAGCTGGTCCCCTACATGCTGGTTTGCGGCGCCCGCGAGGCGGAGCAGAACGCGGTGGCCGTTCGGGACCGCATCGAAGGAGACCTGGGGGCGATGCCGGTCGAGGCAGCCGTCGAGAAGCTGCTGTCCGAAGTCGCCTCGAAAACGGTACGGCAGGTGGTCCGCAGTGAGTTTGGCGGCCGCCCCAAGGATGCCAGCGGAGCCGAGTATTGAACCTCGGCCCGAGCATCAATCTGGTACTTCTTGGAACGGCCACACAAAGTGGCGGGCGGCCGTTGGTGCCGATTCTATCGCTCAGTCCTGGCAGGCTAGCCATGACCGGGCTGAGGTCCAAACGGTCGCGGCAGCCGGGTGGCGCCGAAATCGCGATCAAAATGGTTGACTCACCTTTCGGCGCCGACCCATACTTTTGCATGATGCGTGGCCGACGCCACGCCACAGCGGTGGTACAGGCGAACCCAACAACCGCGGCGGTTTTCTGGCGAGCGAGAAGCTTGCCCTGTCGCGAGCGGGTTCTTCGTTAGGCATTTGGAGGAACACGACAATCGAACGCATGCAGAGAGTCAATGAGCAGATCCGGATTTCCCCGGTACGCGTGATTGGTCCCGACGGCGACCAACTTGGCATTTTGCCGACCGACGATGCGATGCGTCGCGCTCGGGAAACGGACCTGGATCTGGTCGAAGTGGCGCCGAACGAGCGCCCGCCCGTTTGCCGAATCATGGATTTCGGCAAGTTCAAATACCAGCAGAAGAAGCGGCAACACCGCGGCCACTCTCATCAAAGCAAAATCAAAGAAATCCGCGTCCGCCCCAAGACCGGCGACCACGACATCGAGGTCAAGGTCAATCGCGCGCGCGAATTCCTCGGCCATAAGGATAAGGTGATCGTTTCGGTCATCTTCCGCGGTCGTGAGCTCGCCCATATCGAAGAAGGCCAGCGCGTCATCAAACACGTGCTCAGCCAACTCGAAGAAATCGCCAAGGTCGAAAGCCCGCCGATGCAGCAAGGCAAGCGCATTGTCTGCATTCTGGCTCCCAAGTGAGCGGTGGTCGGCTGCCGGCGCTGTCGCGGTGGCGCGTCGCCGCGATCGTGTGGGCGTCGCCCGCCAGCACTCTGGGGTTGCTCATCGGCGCGCTGGCCTTGTTGACCGGTGGTCGGCTGCAGCGCGTCGGCCGCACGCTCGAGTTCTGGGGCGGGCTGCTTCCCTGGTGCTTGAGCCGCGTGCCGATTGGCGGGGCCGCGGCGGCGCTCACGCTGGGGCACGTGATCATCGGCCAGAACCAGGCAGCGCTGACCATGTCGCGAGCCCACGAGTGGATTCATGTACGCCAATACGAGCGCTGGGGGCCACTCTTTTTGCCCGCTTACTTTGCTTGCTCGGCGTGGCTGTGGGTCACCGGGCGGCATCCGTACCTCGACAATCCGTTCGAACGCGAAGCCTATGAGCGTTCGGACTGATCACCCGGGGCTAGTGATTCCAGGCGAACTCGGTCGAATTCAAGAGCGTCCAGAACAAATCTTCGACCGCGAGATGACGCTTGTCGCCGCTGCGGTCCTGCAGCCGCGCGACGAAATGCGCCCGTTCGTCGGGCGTGGGGCGGCGCGAAAGTACTACCAGGTACGCCGCCTCAACAGCTCGCTCGTCGTCGGGCGCCAGGGCGGCGACGCGCCATGACGCGTTGATGGGATTGACCCCCTTGGTCGCCTCGTGCACCGATTTGCCATTGAGCAATAGCAACTGCTGAGGAATCGTCCCCACGCCGGGCGAGAGCTCGGCCTCGCCCGCGTCGCCGAACCGCTTGACGAACTGCTGGTGGCCCACGAATCGAACGAAAATCATCAGCGCGCTCGATTGCGAATCGATTGTTTCCAGCGATGACGTCTGCGCGATGCTGTAGGCCAGTTGCTCGGAGCGCAAGCGCGTGAGTGGAAAGACGCTCCAACCGGCAATCGGCGAGGAATCCGGCTCCGAATCGTCCACCTCCGTCGCGTCCGCTGGCACGTGCGTGCGGCTGTCGAGCTGAAAGACTTCGAGCGAGGCGAGTATTCGCAGGGTGCGCCGGATGTCGAATCCATGTCGCGCGAAGTCGTCCGCCAGCAGTTCGAGCACTTCGCTTGCAGGCTGCGCGCCGCTCTCCGTCGGTGCGCCGGTCGCGCCGACATCTGGCAGCGGAATGCTATCGATTGGCTCGACGAGCGGGCGGCCGAATACGACTCCCCACAAGCGATTTACTGTCACCCGCGACAGGGGCTTGTTGCGCGGATCGGTCACCCAGGCGGCGAGCCGCGCGCGTGGCGCTCCCTGCTCGGGCAGCAGGTCTGCCGCGAACGGTACGCTCGGCTTGATGGTTGCTTTAGCTTCGCTCCGCGCTTGATCAGGGGGCGCCTTGGTCGACCGTTCTTTCTTGGTCGTCGTTCGATCGTAGATGCCGACGGCGCCTTGCCGCGTGTCGGCGAAAAAGTCGGCCAGACCGCGAAAGTCATCTTGAGTCCAGCGGTCGAATGGGTGATCGTGGCACTCGGCGCAATCGATGCGCGTTCCCAAGAACGCGCGCGACACTCGGCTTGCCAGTCGGTTGACGTCGATCCGTTTTTCGTCGACCAGCCAGGCGGCCGTCACGAAGTTGGTCGCCGGTTGATCGGTCCACAAACCGTTCGTCGCGATTAGTTCGCGGACCACGGTGTCGTAGGGGCGATTCTCGGCCAGGGCATCGGCCAGCCAGGTCACAAACCGTCGGCGGCGAAAAATCAGAAACGGACCATCCTCCACCCCCACCAGGGGCCGCGCCAGTCGTTCGGCCAGGTAATCGGCCGTACGCCGCTGGCCAAGCAACTGTTCGCGCCACCAGGCCAGTCGCGTCGCCGTGGGCAGGCTCTCCAACGAGCGGACATCTTCCAACGAGGGAATCGTGCCGGTCAGCGCCAGCGACAATCGTCGTGCTATCGCCAACTTGTCGGCCACGGGAGCCGGCTCGACCGAGATGTGCTGCCAATGGCGCCGAAAGACGTCGTCCACCGCTGCGACTGCTGCGGCTTCCTCGGGTGCCAGGCCCAGCCCCGGCGCGTCGGTCGCATTCTTGGCGGGCGAGTGATGCGCAACGAGTTGGCCGGCCGCCGCCAGTTCGGCATCCCTCGACTGGGTATGCGGCGCGATGCGGGCGATCAGCGCCAGTAAACCCGCGATGCAGACGACGATGAATAACAGATCGCGGCGTCCCACGAGGTCGGCCCTTATGCGATGGCTGGCCGGAGATCGAAGCTGAATTGCCACCGTGCGTCCGAAGCGTCAGCCCGATTCCGATATTCTAGCTGTTCGCCTCCAAGATCGCTTGCTTGAAAGCGAATGGCAAATTGTGTGGACGTCCCGCTTTGCCGCGCGCGAGAATGGTTCGCGATATGTCCGCGGTCGACGAACAATCTCGCACAGCGACTCGGCGCGGCCCGCCCCCTTTGCCGGCGTGGGCCCGCGTGGGCCAGGATGTTAGCTATTCAAGCGATTTCTCCGCATCGGGCGATTGGGATCCAGGCGACGCTATTGCAACACCCCGCGCAGGGCGCTGGTGGATCACCTGGCCACGACGAATCGTCGCCTCGGTTCTGTCGGCCCTTGAGTGGACAATCGGGGGCGCCGCGCTGCTGGTGGGCCTGGCGATCGTCGCCGCGATCCCGATCGTGCAATTTGCCAGTCTCGGCTACATGCTCGAAGCGTCCGGACGGATCGCTCGCACCGGCTCGTTCACGGCTGGCTTCGTCGGCTACCGACAGGCGGCGCGCGTCGGTGGCTTGGTCCTCGGGGCCTGGCTAGCCCTGTTGCCCCTGACCTGGGTGGCATCGCTTCGGCGATCCGCGGAGCTCATCGATCCGCACAGCGACACCGCTCGTAAGTGGGGCATCGCCGTGCTCGTGCTGGCCGTATTGACCAGCGTGCATCTGGTGGCGGCCTGTTTTCGCGGCGGGCGGTTGCGACACTTTCTGCTCCCCTCGCTCAACCTGCGACGACTAGGGCGTCGGTTGCGGCGCGGCGGGTTGTATGTCAGTGCCCGCGACGGCGTGTGGAATTTCATCGTGGGGTTGCGGCTTCCTTATCTGTTCTGGCTCGGAACGCGGGGATTTTTCGGCGGGCTGATTTGGTTGCTGATTCCCGTGATGCTGATTGCCGGCGGCCGCCAGGCGACGCTCGTGGGCTGGATCGGCGCCTTGTTGCTGATGATCGTCGTCTGCCATTTACCTTTTCTGCAGGCGCGATTGGCGACCGAGAATCGCTGGCGAGCCATCTTCGAGTGGCGCGCGATCCGCCAGTTGTTTCGCCGCGCGCCGCTGGCCTATTGGATCGCCATCATGGCGACGCTGCTGTCGGCAATTCCCTTGTATCTGCTCAAGATCGAAATGGTGCCGCGCCAAGCGCAGTGGCTGCCGAGCCTGGTGTTCGTGACGTTCATGCTGCCGGCCCGCTGGATCAGCGGTTGGGCCTACGGGCGTTCGCTACGACATGAGCAGCCGCGCTGGTTGGGTTCGCGGTGGGTTGCCCGCCTGGGGTTCGTGCCGGTCGTGGCCTTCTACGTGCTGATGGTGTTTTTCAGCCAATACACTTCCTGGCAGGGGATGGGGAGCCTGGTCGAACAGCACGCGTTTCTGTTGCCGGTGCCGTTTGCGTCGCGTTAGCCGAGACCTCCAATGACGAATCTCACTTTCCGGCAATCGCAGCCTGTCACCCGTCGCGCGATGTTGCGCTCGGTCGCCGGCGTGGGGCTGGCTTCCAGTTGGCTGACTCCCGTTGCCGAGCGGCTGGCACGCGCGGCCGAAGCCGATCCCCAGCGGCAACCGGCGCAGTCGATCATCCTGCTTTGGTTGGCGGGAGGACCGAGTCAACTCGAAACGTTCGATCCACACCCGGGCCATCGTATTGCCGGCGACACGCGAGCGATCTCGACCGCCGCCCGCGGCATCCAACTGGCCGCCGACTATCCGCTTTTGGCCGCCCAGATGCAGTCGCTGTCGATCGTCCGCTCGATGGTCAGTCAAGAAGGAGACCACGAGCGCGGCACGTATCTCGCGCAAACCGGCTATCGCCCCGACGCGGCCACGGTGCATCCGTCGATTGGCGCGATCTGTTGCCACGAATTGCCAGACGCCGGCGCCGAGATTCCACGACATATTTCCATCCTGCCAGGGGGCTGGCCAAGCCGCGGCGGCTTTCTGGGTCCGAGCTACGATCCGTTCACCTCCGGCGATCCGCGGCAGCCTGTTCCCGACCTGCTCAGCCCGGTGACCGATAAACGACTGGCCCGCCGGCTGGAAGATCTCGACGTCGTCGATCGCGCCTTCGCGGCCGGGCGGTCGCGGCAAGTCGACGAAACGCTGCATCGCCAGACGCGCGCCCGCGCCCGCACGATGATGTCGTCGGATCAAATCGAAGCGTTCGACGTCGGCGAAGAGCCGGCCGAGTTGCAAAGCCGCTACGGCGACACGCCCTTTGGCCGCGGTTGCCTGGCGGCCCGCCGCCTGATCGAGGTGGGCGTGCGCTGCGTCGAGGTGACGCTCGGGGGTTGGGACACGCATGTCGACAATCATGAACTGCACCATCGTCTGGCCGCCACGCTCGATCCGGCGTTTGCGGCGCTAGTAAGCGACTTGCGCGAGCGCGATCTGTGGTCGCGCACCGTTGTGCTATGCGTCGGCGAATTCGGCCGCACGCCCAAGATCAACGCGCTGGGGGGCCGCGATCATTGGCCGCGCGGTTTTAGCGCCGTGCTCGGCGGCGGCGGCTTGCGCGGCGGTCAGGTCGTCGGTTCTACCGATCCCGAGGGAAAAGCGTCTCCGGCCGACCCCCACCACTTTCCCGACATCCATACCACGATGCTGACGGCGCTGGGGATCGATCCACGGCGCGAGTTGACCTCGTCGGCCGGCCGCCCGCTCAAGCTCAGCGAGGGGACGTCGATCCCACAGCTAACGACTGCTTAGCCGCTTTCTTCGGCACCATCGACGCGACCGCTAACGGTTTCTGCCGAGCGTTGGCTCCTCCGTTCTAGAGTTGTGTGATCGTTGCGGCGCCGTTCTCGTTCGATCGGCGCCAAGGCGTGCGGCAGCGCGCAATTGCCGCGACAGTTTTCGTTGGCGAGGAACCACGCATGTTCGCTCGACATTTGGCCCTGTGCGCAACGATCTGCGGTCTCGGCGCGTTTGCCGCGGCGCCACCCGCGCGTGCCTGCACCGGCATCACGCTCCGTCCGCGCGATGGCTCGATCGTCTACGCGCGAACGCTCGAGTTCGCTCTCGACACCAAGTCGAACTTGATCGTGATCCCACGCGGAAAGGAATTCGTCGGCAGCACGCCGACCGAAGCGCCTGGCCTGCGCTGGACGAGCAAGTTCGCCGTGGCCGGCATGAACGCGTTCGACCAGCCACTGTTTCTCGATGGTCTCAACGAACGCGGATTGTCGGTCGGCCTGTTCTACTTCCCCGGATATGCCGGCTATCAGGTGGCTGGCGCTGCCGACATCGACCGCACGCTCGCGCCCCAGGAACTGGGCGTCTACCTGCTTGGCACCTGCGCCGACGTGGCCGAAGCCGCGGCCGCAACGCGCGCCGTGGTCGTCGCCGCCACGATGTTCAAGCCGATGGGTGAAGTGCCGCCGTGCCATTACATCGTCACCGACGCGGGCGGCAACTCGCTGGTGATCGAATACGTCGCCGGGCAACTCAGGTTGCACGACAATCGCATCGGCGTGATCACCAACAGCCCGACCTTCGACTGGCATCTGACCAACTTGAGCAACTACATCAACCTCAGCCCGACGAACGTCCCGCCGTTGGACTTGGCTGGCCTGCGTATCCACGGCTTCGGGCAGGGGACCGGCATGCTGGGGCTGCCGGGCGATTTCACCCCGCCCAGCCGCTTCGTGCGGGCGGCGGCCTTCGTCAACTCGGCACTGCCGGTCGATACTGCCGGCGAGGGTGTCTTGCAGGCGTTTCATATCCTCAACCAGTTCGATATCCCCAAGGGGGCTGCCCGCGGAGTCGAGCACGGTTCGCCCGTGGCCGACTTCACGCAGTGGACCAGCGCTGCCGACTTGACCAACGGACGATACTACGTCCGCACATTCGCCAACAGCCGCATCCGTCAGCTCGATTTGAAATCGGTTGCGCCCCAGCTCGACGACATGGCGACCATCCGGTTGTCCGAGGCCGAAGATATCGAAGACGTGACGCCCGCGGCGCGCTGAAACGCCCGTCCCAGCATTCTTCAATGCGAATCCGCCGGCACGCCCGGCCATCTGTCCGCGCCGCGACCAGCGCGAGCGCACCTGGTTCACCCGGCCCCACTCAGGGCGCTCTCGCACGGGCCATTGCGGCGCGGCCCGCATTGTGCATGTTGAGGTTGAGTAAGCCACTGGCGCCCGATTCCCAAGATCCCACCCGACACGACACCGAGACTTATGCGCTATCTGGTCCTGGCAACCGATTACGACGGCACGCTGGCCCTGCACGGGCAGGTTGACGAAGCGACGATCGAGTCGCTCGAGCGACTGCTGGCCACGGGGCGGCGGTTGGTGATGGTGACGGGGCGCGAGCTCGATGAGCTGCAGGCGGTGTTTCCCCGGCTCGATTTGTTCGAGCTGGTCGTGGCCGAAAACGGCGCCCTGTTGTATCGACCCGCCAGCAAAGAGGTGCAACTGTTGGCCGAGCCTCCGCGGCCCGAGTTCGTGGCCGAGTTGCGGCGGCGCGGCGTGGAGCGGATTTCGGTCGGTCATTCGATCGTCGCCACTTGGGAGCCGCACGAGCAGGCCGTGCTCGAGACGATTCGCGATCAGGGGCTCGAGCTGCAAGTGATCTTCAACAAAGGGGCGGTGATGGTGTTGCCCGCCGGCGTCAACAAGGCGACCGGTCTGCAGGCGGCGCTCGAGGCCCTGGAAATGTCGGCCCACAACGTCGTCGGCGTCGGCGATGCCGAGAACGATCACTCGTTTCTCAAGATGTGCGAGCTCTCGGCCGCCGTGGCCAACGCCTTGCCCGCGGTGAAGGAGACCGCCGATCTGGTGACCGAGGCCGATCACGGCGCAGGCGTCAGCGAGTTGATCGAGCAGATGATCGTCGACGACCTGGCCAACTACGGTGATCGCCTCGCGCGGCACGATCTGTTGCTGGGCCATCGCGACGGCGCCGACGTACGTTTGCCGGCCTACGGCCCCACGGTGCTGGTGTGCGGTCCGTCGGGAAGCGGCAAGTCGACGACGGTCACGCGGCTGGTCGAGTCGTTGATCGACGCGAAATTCCAGTTCTGCCTGATCGATCCCGAAGGAGACTACGAGAACTTTGACGAAGCGCTGGTGCTCGGAGGAGCCGATCAACCCCCTGCCCAGGAGAAGGTCCTCGAACTGCTCGAAATGCCCGCCACCAGCGCGATCGTGAACTTGACGGGCATGTCGATCCCCGACCGACCGCCGTTCTTCCTGGAGCTGCTCGGGCCGCTTTTTCAATTGCAGTCGAGCAAGGGGCGGCCGCACTGGCTGGTCTGCGACGAGGCCCACCACTTGATGCCTGCCGATTGGGAGCCACCGGCCGGCCTGTTGCCCGAAGACTTGCGCAACGTGCTGTTGATTACGGTGCATCCCGACTTGCTCTCGCCCGAGTTGCTCTCGCGGGTCGACACGCTGCTCGTCGTCGGCGGCAAGGCTGGCGGCACGCTGCGCAACTTCTGCCAGGCGGCCGGAATCGATGCACCGGCGGGCGAAATCCCCGAGCTCCAAGCGGGCGAATTGCTGATGTGGTCGCCGCGCGGCGACGCCGGCCCGATCCGCATGCGCGTACACAAATGCCGCACGGAGCGCCGCCGACATCGCCGCAAGTACATCGAGGGGGAACTTCCCCCCGAGCGCAGCTTCTACTTCCGCGGCCCAAACGGCAAACTCAACCTCCGCGCGCAAAACCTGAAGGTCTTTCTGCAACTGGCCGACGGCGTTGACGACGACACCTGGGAATTTCACCGACAACAAGGGGACTACTCCGAGTGGATGCGCACGGCGATCAAGGACGACGCCACGGCCGAGGCGATCGCCACGATCGAACGCCTCGAGGGAATCAAGCCGCTGGAGAGCCGCGAACAAGTCCGCGCGGCCCTCCAGCGCGACTACATGGTCGACGCGCCGGGGCCGTTGCCGGTGCCCGGGGCGAGCTAGGTTAGGGGTTAGGGGTTAGGGGTTAGGGAGCGGATCGTCACGCGTTGCGCCAGTTACGCGAATCCGCTTGCAGACCCCTTCTCTCTCTCCATGTCCGGAATTTTGCGTCCAAACCGTCCAAAGCCGCTGTTACCGGCAGTTAAGCCGTTGCGGCGCTTCGACTTATTCTTGGACGCAAATCGAAGCGGTTTGCGTCCAACTTGCGTCCAAAGCTTTCGTTTTGCGTCCAATGACGAGCGATCTCGCGCAAAGGCGCCAAGGCGCAAAGCCATGTAGCAGCGCTCGATATCAACCGCAGCGCAAGCAAGGGTTCTGGTCCGCGGATTTCGATCAACGCAGCTTGGCTAAATGCTCATCTGCGTAATCTGTGAAATCTGCGGATCATGAATTCAAGGGTGCCTCAGGCGCGCGACATTGGCGCGCGGGCGACCACGATATTTGTACACAATTTAGAACATAACATCAAGGCAGGAACTGGCCGCTCTTCCAGAACCCCTGGTGGAGGGGCTCACTTCCCGTGCATCAAAGAACGGAAACACAACGTCCACCAAGGGCACAAAGAATCTCACTCCCAGGTGACACTTTCTAAGAACTGCACTTCGTGTGCCTGGTGTTCTTCGTGGTGGAACCGGCGGAGAGATTGACTTCAAACTAGAAGTTCCGGCCTTTCGCGCCTCAGTGTGCGCAATTGCTGACGGCGCCGACCTCGTGTTTTCAATCAGTCGCCGAGATCAGCGGCGCAGGATCGCTTCCAGCAACTTGCAGCGGCTGTGGCCAGCGCCTGGCCCGCGCCGAGCAACAGGCAGACGAAGATGGCCAGTCAACTGCGGATCATGAGAGTCCTCGACGTAGGATCCCGCCGGCGTGGGCTGCCAGCAGCACCGCCAGACCGCCCAGCGCCAGCAGGCAGGTTGCCGGTTCGGGCACGGGGACGAACTGGCCATAGATGGCGTGCTCGACGCCGCCGACGGTGGCCACGCCGACAAACGCCGCCTGGTTGTTGATGTCGGTCAGCCGCACGATCGTGTCGACCGCAAAGCCGCCGCGGGCGAACTGGTTGAGGTCGTGCATCGTGCCGGTCGGGCGGTCGAACAGAAATCCCTTGCCGTCCGACTCGCCGACGATCAGGCCGGCATCGTTCAGACCCAGGGCAATGGAAAATAAATCGTTGGAAGCGACGGTTCCTGCGCTGGTCGGACTGCTATCGCCGATCGCCATCGAGGCGGCGAGATCTCCAAACATGCCCGTGGTCAGGTCCTGGTTGTTGACCCCTGCGAGGGGGAAATAGTCCAGGCCCAGCCCACCCGAAGGGCCGGTGATCGGGTCGGCACCGTTCCAATAAAAGCCTTCGTCCAGGTCGTTGCTCGCATCCAGCGCCACGCCCACGATCTTGCCTTGGTCGTTGATGCCCAGCGCCTTGTGGTTCCCCAGGCCGAACATCAACTGGCCCCCCACGGCGATATTGGCGTTCAGCCACCAGGCCGAGCGATAGACCGAGCTGTTCGTCTTCCAGCCGACGATCTCGTCGTAAACGTTGATCGCCTCGGCCGAGCTGCCCAGCGCCGTGACGCTATCGAGGTTGGTCATCACGCCGGCTTGCCACTTGAAGCCCTTCTGCACGCCGTCGGCGTCGTAGCTCCAGCCGACGACCACGCCCGAGTCGTTGAGGTCGTTACCGAAACTCTCGGCGCCGCCGAGCGTGCCCAGCGGCGTGAGCACGCCGGCCGACCAGAGAAAGGCCTGGCCGGCGGCCTGCCCGGTAACCTGCCCGGCGTTGTTGATGGCTTGCGGATTCACGCCCGGGCCCAGGTCGGTGAGCAGCACGCGATGCGTGGCGGCCCGGGCGGCTCGGCCAGCGCAGCACCCGGCCCGACCAGCAGGCACACCAACAGCACAACGCTTCTGCACATCACAACGTTCCTCGACGTAGGAAACGTGCCCGGGCGCCGGCCAGCGAAAGCGGCGCCGGCACGAACGGGGGCCAAAACAGCGACAGACCGCGAGCACGGGGAGGCAGCGCGAAGCGTGTGCCTCGCTCGCAGAGAAATACCGCCAGAGCCACTAATTACGCGATCGGCATCAGCGACTCCGGCGCGGGCCCGAGCGGGCCTTCGTGGGAACTTGCAGCGATTCTAGGCACGGCCCCGGCACAACGCAACCAAAACCCCTGGTTTTCCCTGCGCCGGCGTGACCGACGTTCGCTATTACCTACAGGAACGAAACGAGGCAAAACCGGAATGCGCGGCGTCGAAAAAAATGGGGCGAAGTGAGCCGGGACCTGGCCTTCCCTCGCACCTGGCCGCGTCGAAGAACGCGAAGGGTACAGGAACATGCTTTCGGCCGACGTGAGTTGGCAGGCAGTGACGTTAGCAAGCAGTGACGTTGGCGAGCCGAAAACAGTCCGGACAGTCCGATTATGCAGTGCTTCTGGGCGATCGCGGCAGTTGTTGCCAGGACCGGCGGCAAAACCGTCGCGGACGGTCCCCCCTGCTTTGGACGGCGGCCCCCGGGGGCGAACGCGGCCTGCTAGTGCTCGGTCAATGCTTAGAGTTCGGGCTCGGCGCCGCAATGCCGAGCACTAGGATATCCTTGCCGCCGAGCCACTTACGTACTCGGCGGTCGTGCTTCAGCAACCCTAATTCTTAGGATTGACGAAGCACTAGTACGGATCTTGCTGCAGGTCGGCAAAGAGCTGGTCGAGGCAGCGGCGGCTCTTTCCCCAGTCGAACCATTGTCCGCCCAGCTTGGTGGCGGCGCCGACGTCGGTCCAACCGCCGCGGCGGACGACGGTGATTCCCAATTGCCCTTCGAGCGCCCAGATGTCCGAAGGCAACGTCGCTTCGAGCGCGCAGCCGTCGCTGCCTTGGCGCACGTGACGCAGCGACTGGCCATGCCGGGCCAACGAGCAGAGCAGCCGCACCAACACGCGGCCGACCGGCGCCACGATCCGTTCCACTCGTTCCTTGCCGGTGTTGATCCCCATCTGCTCGGCCAGCGGCTGAAACAGCGACGCCACCTTATCGAGCGGCACGCCGGTCGGCATGATCTTGTCGGCCAGTTGCAGCAGCTCTTCGCCGGTCATCTTCTTGCGCGCCAGGCTGGCATAGCGGTCGATCAGCTCGCGCACTTCGGGCGTTTTGACGAGCGTGCGGTAGTTGACCTCGTCGTCCCAGGGCTGCGGTTCGTCGTTGGGAAGAAACGTGACCGCCAGGTCGGCCATCCGCCGTGCGGGGAGCGCGGGGAGCGTCGCCGTGCGGCGGGGCTGCGGCGCCTCGATCACCTCGCCGACCGGTTCGGTGGCCGCGTGCTCAACCGTCTCGAGCACCGGCGCCACGGTTCGCACCATCTGTGCGGCCGCCTGAAAGTGGGGCGCCGGCACGGTCGCCCGGGGCGCTAACGGCTTGCCACACGCGGTGCAGAAGTTGCCGATCGCCGGCCGGCCGCAAGCAGAGCAGAACATGGCTGGTCTCACTCGTCCCTGAATGACGCGAAGCGCGGCGGCAGTCCGTTGCCTGGCAAGTTGCCACTTCCTCGGTATTCATCGGAAAAGTGGCAGGTTAAGCTAAGCGACGAATCGACCGACGCGTGCAGCTCGGCGTAATCGCCAGAGCTTGCGCTAACTGCCAACTTTTGTCGCGTGCGAGAAGGGGTACTCGCATGACCAACAAGCTAGCGGCCTCATCGGCCCTGGGCGTGGGCGAGCAGTTCGACAGGGCCGCCCCTTGGATGCCGCGTCTCCTGGGCGCGCTGCTGTCCGGGACCGTTCTACTGGCGGTGCTGGTCGCCTGCCACTGGCACATCCTCTCGCTCCCACCCTACGAGGATCAGGCGGTCGGCCTGTGGAACGAGGCCGACTTTCTCGTCGAGTCGGGTTTCGACTATTACCGCTTGCGGTACGTCGAGAACCACTACATGGACGCCGAGTCGGGCCCGCGTTCGTACATGATCAGCGTGCTGCCGACGGTCGTGGCGCTGTTGATGAAATACTCGCCCAGTATCGCCGCGGCGATCACCGTCGCCCATTTATTGACGTTGGCCTGCACCAGCGCGATCGCCGTGCTCCTCTATCAGATCGCCAGGCCCTGGAGCGGACCGCGCGGCGCCGCGCTTTTGGCTTTGGCCTGGTTGACCACGCCGCTCGTCTATGCCCAGGAACAGATGGTGGGGATGGAGATTCCCTTGACGCTCGCGGCGCTGGCCACGGCCCACGCGGTGTGGCGCGAACGATTCGTCGCCGCGGCGGGGCTGGCGATGGTCGCGTTTCTGATGAAAGCGACCGGCATGCTCCTGACGTTCTCGACGCTGGGCTATCTAAGCGTGCTGCTGATCGTCGCGGGAACTTCGACGCCCGGCACCCACGACCGGCGCTATCTGGCCGGCTGGTTGGCGAATCTCTCGGCGCTAATGTGCCAGGTGTTGCTCGTGCGAGTCGGCGACACGACTGTTGCCTTGCGGCGGCAGATCAATTGGCCCGACGCCCTGATGTTGCCGCACGCGCTCGACTGGTGCCCTGATCTGGTCCTGCTGCTGGTGGTCGCCCTGCTCCTGACGATCGTCGTCTGGATACGTCCGCCGGGGCCCAAGATCGAGCAAACCAAGGACTACTGGCGGAGCCGACGACAGCAACTGGCCGACTGCCTGCGCGGCCAGGCCGATTTGATCTATTGCTGGCTCGTGGTACTAGGGATGATCGCCGCCAGCTCGCAATACATCTTCATTCCGCGCTATTTCACCTGCGCCACGCCGTTTCTGCTGTTGGCTCTGGCGATCGTCCTCTTTGGTCGGCTGCAGGCCAAGAAGACGGGGTTAGCGGCGTTCGCCCTGTTGGCACTCGTGAATGTCGCCAATCGCAACGGCGACTTTTTTCCGTCGATCGAGCAGGCGGGGCGTGAGTCGTTCAGGCAGTATGCCTGGTTGCACGCACGATCTTGTCCATTTACCGAGCGGAGCGGCGAGTACCTTCTCGATCAACTGTCGCAGATCGAAATCATGCGCAAGCTCGACCGCGAGTTTCACGACCATCCGGTGTTGATCGGTCAGCCGCAACGGCTCTTCCTGATGAAGCCGCGACTGGGCTACGTCTCCGCACCTTTGACGACGTACGACGCCGCCCGCCCCGCGGAGATCGCCCGCGCCCTCGACGAATGGCGCCGGTCGGGGCAGCCCGAACATGACCCCATCTACTTCTGGTTTGGGCCGACGCGGGCCACGCTACCACTGCCCGGTCCGCGAGACGACGTGCTCTATTTCGACGGTCAATCGACGCCGATCCTCGTGTACCGCAAGCGGCCATGACCGAACCGCGGCCAGCCAGATTGGCGGCAACGTATTCGACCTTGGCCCAGCGCCGTCGCGGACGCTATGCTGAGGGCATCTCGCCGGCGATTGATCGGTTTCGCCATCGAGCGGCGACACTCGCCCTGTGATTGACAAAGGTAGAAATTCGATGCGAATTCGTGACACGCTCGTTATTGCGTTATTGATGGGATTCGTCGCCCTCTCGGCCCGTGCGGCCGAAGTCGACGAAGATGGACATACGACCGATTCGCTCGCCACCGTGCAGCAGAACCTCGCCGACGAAGACGCCGTGCTGGTCGACGTCCGCGAGCAGGGAGAGTGGAAGAAAGGGCATCTCGACGGCGCGCTCTTCCTGCCGTTGAGCCGCCTGGCCAAACAGCACGACGCGGCCACGCTCGCCAAACAACTCGATAAGAAGAAGATCGTCTACGCGCACTGCGCCAGCGGTCATCGCTGTAAGCTGGCCGCCGACATCCTGCGCGACGCCGGCTACGATGTCCGGCCGCTCAAACAGGGCTACCAGCAGCTCGTCAAAGAGGGCTTCGCACCGGCCGAATGATTCACGCCGCGCTGTCGGACCGGCCATTTCTGCGCGCAGCGCAGCGGGGTTTATTGACCGGGGCCAAAGAAGAACCGCCGCAATCGCGGTCGGTCCGACGAATCATTGTCGCGGCTCTCGGTCGATTGCCGTTCGTCGTCGGTCCAAGGCCATAACGATCGCGTGGGCCGCGATGTCGTCGGACGGCCGACCGTCGGTCGATCGGCGCCCGGCCTATCACTCGGTCGCGCCGATTGGTTTCTGCCGGGAACAGGGCGAGCGCGCCCTGCGCCTTGTGTTGGCGGTTGTCCGTAGTGCGGATCGCCCGGTTGCGGAGTGCTCGCGGCTGGCGGCGCCTGCCGGAGTGCCGGTTGCGGCGCTGGCGAGCGTGAGGTCGGCGCTGCCCGTCGCTCTGGATACGGCGTGTATTCGGGCAAGGGTCGGGCGTAGCGCGAGTCGACGCGTGGCCGGCGCGAGCTGGTTGGCGGCGAAGTGTTGCCGCCCGCGGGCGATTCTTCGTCGGTGATGTGGCCGGCTGGCGGTGGCTCCGCCGAACGCCGTTCGCCGGTGGATGCTGCTGGCTCGGCGTCCAGCAGGCCCTCGTCCAACAGCTCGTCGTCAGCATCGCTCAATCGGTCCAGGTTTGCTTCGTCTTGCACAACCGGCGGTGCAGCGGTTCGCCGACTAGATGAACGCCTCGACGTTTCGCTCGCTGGCGGCGCGACGTTGTGACTGGCCGGCGGCGGATCGAGCAGCTCCTGCGGCAAGTCGTTGATGGCCGAGGGCGACACCTCGTCGGTTGCCGGTGGTTCGGCGCTGTCGGGCGGCGTAGTCGCCGTCGTAGCCGGCTCGAGTACCGGCCCGACGGCGGGCTCCGTCTCTGAATCGATCGCTGGCTCGGCGACCGAATCAAGCAATGGTTCGGAGACCGATTCCGCGTTTGGCTCCGCCTCGATAGCTTCGAGAGCATCGTCGGTCGGATCGCCGAAGAGCTGCGGCCCTTCGTTTGTGCTGGGGGCTCTCTCCAGTGGCCACGCAACATCGTCGTCAGCCGGTGATTCGACATTCGGATCGTCTGCATCGCTTGCCGGCACCGGCTCGTCGATGTCGGCCGCGCCGTCGACGGACATGGGCTCGGCTAAATCAGGCTCGGCCACGGCGGTCGCGGCTTCGGTCGGCTGGCCAAGCTGCGCACCGGGATCGGACTCGGGCGTGCTCGTCGGGCCGTGTCCTTCCGAACTGTGCCCCTCAGAACTGCGGGGGCTTTGCTGGCGGGCCGGACGCCGCGCGAAAGGCCGACGCAGAATGCCTCGCCGAGCGACCTCGGGTACGTCGGTGCCGTCCGTCGGGGTGGTCGCTTCGTCGTCCGTTTCGATCTCCGGTTCGGTAGCTTCGTCGCTAGTCAGTTGCAACAGTTGTTGCGCCACGTCGGTTGGGTTGTCCGCTTCGTCGGTCGGCGCCGTATGCGCATCGTCGCTGGCGACGCTGGCCGTGTCCTCGGGCGAGACCGCGCCGGCCGAGGCCGCCGGTTCTGCATCTTCTGCGTCGGCCGCCTCATCCGCGCCGGGCGTCACTTCGCTGCGACGAACCCGCGCGGGAATCGCTCTGGGTGATCGCGCAGACTCTGCGGCATCGCTCTGCGATTCGCGCTCGTCACGTGTCGGCTCCGTCTCGCCGGCCTTGGCTTGCGCCACCGGCTTCTCGACAGGCGCTTCGGCGGCTTTAAAGACCCGTTGATCGTACAGCACCAAAGCGTGCAAGGCGTGCCCCAGCGGGCCAATTTCCCACTCGCGGTTGGGTTGTGCCGCCAGAATGCCCGACAGATACCTCACTGCTTTGATGACGCGCGGGTCGGTCAACTGCTTTTCGGGAAGCGAGTAGACGAACCATTCCAGAATGTGGCCGCTCGTCTGCAGGCGGCGATCGAGATCGTCGCGGGCCTCGCGGCGTCGAAACCACTCGGTGCTGAACGAACCGTCGGAATTCTGCAGCGAGAAGTTATAGCGATGGTAGTCGTTCAGATACTTCTGGGCGCGCAGCCAGTGGCCGTCGATTTCATAGCCTTGCTTGCCGCGCATTCGCACGGCGTAGGCCAGCGCCGTCAAGCGGTGTGTTCCGCCGCAGGCCGCGTTGCTGAGGATCGGCGCCCGCAGCTCCTCTTTGATGAGCCGGGGAATGTCCCAGTCTTCCCCCTTGTCGTTCTGCCACGTCATCTCCGAGTCGCAATAGTGCGCGAAGCTGATCAGCTTGAAAGTCAGCTCCATGCCTTCGTCGCACGTGAGCTTCTCGGTTTCGATCAGGTCCTCGATCGTGAAGCGGCGATCGCCCACGCGCAGCGGATAGTCGCGCGGCACGCGCGATTGCGCCAAGATGGCAAGCAACTGCGCGTAATGCCCTTGCACGTAGGGGCCCTTGCGGGCGTTGACGCGGTCGCGATCGAGATAAAGCAACTCCAGCCCATGGCAGGTGCCGTTCCAGCACAAGTACGACACGGCGTTAACGGTCGGCCCTTTGGGCCCGCCGCGGTGGATCTTGGCGTGCACCCCGTAGGCGATGATCGTGTGCATCATCTCCCAGGGGTTGTGGTCGCGGCTGTTGAGCTGCCGGCGAAAGTACATGCCGAGCACGCGCCGCACCCGGTTCGAAAGCGATCGCAACTCGGGGGTCATTTTGGGGCGATAGGGGGCTGCGGCCGACGGCAGGGGGCGATCGTCGGCGTCCGTTTCTTGTTCCAGGGCTTCGCTATCGCGCACCTCGCGGTCCAAGTCGCCATCGACGGACGAGTCGTCGGACGGAACGTCGATCGCAGATTCGTCGCCACTTGAGAGCGCGTCGTCGCCTTGCGCCGCCGGTTCGCTCTTGCTTTGAACGGTGTCGGGGGGCGCGGGAGCCACCTGACGCGGTCGAGTCGAGCTCGAGCGGGTGGTCCGCTGTGGCGTGCCGCGACCGAAGGCATTGCCCACCGAGCCGCGCGGCGCGCGGGCCAGGCGATCCTCGGCGTCGTCGAGCCAGGCGGGGTTCAACGAAACGGGTTCGTCGCCCTGCTCGAGTGCGTCGGCGTCGGGGCGGCTGGTCTCGTCCGCGGTGCCAGCAGCGACTTCGTCGGTCAGCAGCTCGTCGACTTCACCGGCGATGTCGGCTGGCGCAGTGGATGTCGTGGTCGCGTCGTCGAGCGGCCAGGACGACTCAAGATCTTCACTAGGGGAAACCGCAGCGTCGAGCGCCGCGACTTGATCTTGCTTGGTTGCCGCAGACACCGCGGCTTCCGTCGTCGACCAGCAAAAATACGCTGCGACGGTGATCAACGTTAAGATACACAAGGTGCGGACCATGCTATCACCGCGAGCCGTGAAAACGAGTAGCTGTGGTATCGGTAATCCCGTCCCCCGAATCCAACCGCGTTTGAGCAAGCGCGGACCGGCAACCAATCTGCAAAAAGTTTTTTCATGCCCAGCGTCATCACGTTGACCACCGATTTCGGCACGGGCAGCCCCTACGTAGCACAAATGAAGGGGGTGATTTTGTCGATCGAACCGGCGGCCGTGCTCGTCGACGTGACGCACGCCATCGCACCGCAAAACGTGCGGCAAGCGGCGCTGGTGCTCGACGACGTCTGCGATCGCTTTCCTGCCGGAACGATTCATGTCGCCGTGATCGATCCGGGAGTTGGCACCGCGCGGCGGATCGTTTGTTGTCGTGCCGGGCAGGGCTTGTTCGTCGGACCCGACAACGGATTGTTCAGCCGGGTCGCGCGGCGCGTGCCGCCGGCGAGCAGCTTCGCGCTCGAAGACGAGCGATTCTGGCTCCCCACGGTTTCAGCGACGTTCCATGGGCGCGACATCATGGCGCCCGTGGCGGCACGGCTGAGCCAGGGGCTCGACCCGCGCCAGCTCGGTCCGCCCGTCGAGCGGTTGGTCGATCTCGACTGGCCCGAGCCGGTGGTCGAAGGCGAGTGCATCCGCGGCGAATTGATCGCCATCGACTCGTTCGGAAATGCCGTATCGAACATTAGTCGCGAGCACTTGTCGCGCTTGTCCAAGGGGAAGCAGGTTCACGTCATCTGCGGCGAACCCGCGATCGCGGCTCCGTTGGTCTACACCTATGGCGAGCGACCGGTCGGAACCCGCGTGGCATTGATCGGCTCGGGCGGCTTGCTCGAAGTGGCGATCGTGGTGGGCAACGCCGCAGCGGAACTGCATTTGGCGGTTGGCGATCGCGTCGAGGTACGCAGCGGCGTGGCAAATTGATCGACGATTCAAAACCCGTTTGGGTGCCACTCAACGCCGTTAACCCTCTGAAACGTCGGAAATAGGTGGCCCAGCCGCTTGCCGGCTGGGTCGCGAAGCGACAAGAAACCTACAGAAGCCGACGCGGCTGACCGGGGCCACGCGGCGTAAGTAGATTCTTGTGGCTGCGCCACCCGGCTGCGAGCAGCCGGGCCACCCGGCCAACTTGCCTCGGCGGTTCGATGGCGGTTAGCCACGCGGTTAGCCACAAACGATCCGCCACGCAGCGATGTCCAGTCGCGGCGCGATCTCGTAGCGGTCGACCTGCGCGGCGTCGTTGATGTCCGCTTCCAGGCCGAGTTCGACCAGGTTGCAGCCGCCGCGGCTGTCGCGCAAGGCATTCGCCAACCGTCGGGTGCCGTCCGCATCGGTTGGCCAGTGGGCAGGATCCGTTTCGCCATCAACCAGCCCACGCCAGGCGTCGGCGGCCAGTTGAGCCTGATCGTTCCACATGGCGCGGTCAGCGCGCCACGAATCGTCGGCGGCCGCCAGCCGGCAAGCCAGACATCCCGCCAGCAAGGCGTCCTCGCGGGTGATCTGCCCGTCGGTGCCGGCGCAGAGCAACACTAGCGTCTGGCGATCGCTGGCAGCATGGACGATGGCCGCGGCGTTCACGAAGGCCCCGCACCAAACGCCGTCCGCACGCCGGGCATGCTCGAGAGCACGCGTGCCGTTGGTCGTGGTGAACACGACCGTGCGGCCGCCAACGCTCTGTGGAGTGTATTCGCGCGGCGAGTTGCCCAGGTCGAAACCATCGATCGGCCGGCCGCCGCGTTCGCCGCCGAGCACCGTGGACTGGGGTCGCGGTTGCGCCGCCAGACGGAGTGCGGTTGCTACTTCGGCGACCGGCAGCACCTCGTGCGCGCCGGCGGCCAGCGCCGCGCAAATCGTGGTCGTCGCACGCAGTACGTCGATGACGACCACGCCGCGGCCGGCCAGGGCGTCGGGCGAGATTAACGCTGGCAACAAGGCGACTTCGAGATTACGTGGCATGGTCCGACCTTTAGCGGTCAACAGCCGGTGCTGTCAACCAAGTGAAGCAGCAACGATGCGTAGCACGCAACTGCAACCAGGCGGCACGCCCTATAAGATTCGCCGCGATGGCCGTAAAATCGCTCGCATGTCTTTCGCCGGTCTGGCCGAATTCCTGGACACGCTCGACAGCTCGGAAGAGCTGGTTCGCGTGCGCGTGCCGGTCGACGCGGGAGCCGAAATTGCCGAAATCACCGCGCGGCTCCAATGCAGTTCCAACCCAGCGATCGTGTTTGAACAAGTGGCCGGGCGACGGCTGGGGGTCGTTACGAATCTGTTGGGGAGCGAACTGCGACTTTGCCTGGCGCTGGGGGTCCATTCGCTGGCCGAGCTGGCCGAGCGGCTCAGCGGGCTGCTCAAGCCCCCCAAGGCCGAAGGGTTGCTCGACAAAATAAAGCTCGTGCCGCAGTTGGCGGCGCTGGCTCACCTGAATCCCAAGCGGGTGCGTTCGGCCCCCTGCCAGCAGGTCGTGCGACTGGGGAGCGACGTGCGGCTGGGCGAATTGCCGGCCGCGCCGGCGTTTGTTGGCGAAGAGCACGCGACGATCACCGCCGCCCAGCTTTGGACGCGCCATGCCGACTCGCGCGCGCGTCGCATCGGTTGGCAGCCGGCTGTGGTGCTCGACGAGAACCGCCTGGCGCTGCCTTGGAGTCCGGCGAGCGATTTTGCCGAGTCGCTGGCGGCCTATCGCCGTCGCCACGAACGGATGCCTGTCGCACTGGTGCTGGGGGGCGATCCCAGCTATCTGCTGACCGGGCAGATCCCCGCCCCACCGGACTTCGATCCGGTGGGATTGATGGGGCTCGTGCGCGGGCAAGCGCTCGAACTGGTGAAATGCCGCACACACGATCTCGAAGTGCCGGCCGACGCCGAAATCGTGCTCGAAGGCTTCGTCGATCCCCATGCCGACTTGGCACGGCTCGGGGCGTTCGCATCGCCGCTCGGCGCGCTGGCCGTGGGCGTCTCGGCGCCGGTGCTCGAAGTCACGGCCATCACCGAGCGCGCCGGCGCGCTGTTTCCGGCGGCGATCTTTTCGCCGGGCACCAGCGAAGTCGGCACTTGGCGGTTGGCGCTGGAACGCGTGGCGCTGCCGATGGCGCGGATGCTGCTTCCCGAGTTGGTCGACTGGTCGTTTCCCGACTGTGGCGGCCGGCAGCGCATCGCGTTCGTCGCCATTCGCAAGAGCTATCCGCAGCAGGCGCGGCGCATCGCCGGCGCATTGTGGGCGCTGGCTCCCTGGATGTCGGCCAAGCTGGTCGTGATCGTCGACGAGCCGGTCGACGTGCACAACGCCGACGAAGTCTGGCGGCGCGTGGCCGTTAACGTGCACCCGCCGCGCGACGTCTTCACGCAAGTGGCTCCGGCCGACGTCTGGGATCACGCCGCGCCCGAGATGTTTAGCGGCGCCAACCTGGCGATCGACGCCACGAGCAAGCTGCCTGGCGAACATCCCCGCGACTGGCCGGCCGAGCTTGTGCGCGGCGACGAGGTGCGCGAGTTGTCCAGCGGCCGCTGGAAGGAATACGGCCTGGGAGCCGACCCGGGGGCGACCGCATGACCACCGACGAAGCGACGCTGACCACAGTCGACAAATCGGACGCCCGCGTGCGGCAAATGTTTGGCGAGATCGCCGGCCGCTACGACGCGCTCAACCATCTGCTGTCGTTGGGCATCGACCGCTACTGGCGCTGGCGCACCGTGCGGATCGCTCCGCCCGACGGTGAGGGCCCGGTCCTCGATCTGTGTACGGGCACGGGCGACCTGGCCTTGGCCTATCACGCGGCGGCCGCTGGCCGGGCCGAGATCGTCGGCGCCGATTTCACGCACGAAATGCTGGTCATCGCCCGGCAGAAGGGGGCGAAGCTGGGGCCCGGCGGACCACGATTCCTCGAAGCCGACGCCCAGCAGTTGCCGTTTGCCGACGACCAGTTTCAGCTTGTCAGCGTGGCCTTTGGTTTGCGCAACGTGGCCGACACCGATCGCGGCTTGCGCGAAATGGCTCGCGTCTGCCGACCGGGCGGGCGGGTCGTGGTGCTCGAATTCTCGTTACCCCAAGCGCGGCCGCTGCGGTTGTTATACGGGTGGTACTTTCGCCACGTGCTGCCACGCGTGGGGCAGGCTTTAGCCCGCAACCGGCACGGGGCCTACAATTACCTCCCGCAAAGTGTTACTGAGTTTCCACAGGGGGAGGCGTTGGCCGAGCGGATGCGCGCCGCGGGCCTGGCCGAAGTCCGCTTTTGGCCCCTGAGTTTCGGCGTGGCGACCTTGTACGTCGGGCGTAAATGAACCGTCCCATTGTCTTAGGCATTACCGGAGCCAGCGGCGCACCCTACGCGGTGCGGCTGCTCGAAGTGCTGCTGGCCGCCGGCCGCGACGTCCACCTGTCGATCAGCACGGCCGGCGCCGCGGTGCTCAAGCAAGAACTGGGGCTCGAGGTCGATCTGAACAAGTTCGACCCCGCCGCTTTGCTCCCCGCCGACGAGCAACTGCCCCCCGACAGCCGATTGCGGCATTATCGCCGCCGACTCGGCGGGCACGAGCCGGCGCCGGTCGCGGGCCGGCTGCACTATCACCAGCAGTTCGACCTGATGTCGTCGATCGCCAGCGGATCGTTCCTCACTGCCGGCATGGTGATTTGCCCTTGCTCGGGCGGAAGCTTGAGCGCCGTGGCCCATGCGGCGTCGGGCAACTTGATCCAACGCGCCGCCGACGTGCACTTGAAAGAAGGGCGCAAGTTGATTCTGGTGCCGCGCGAAGCGCCGCTGTCGCTAGTCCAGATCGACAACTTGCGGCGCGCGGCCGAAGCCGGCGCCATCGTGCTGCCGGCCTCGCCCGGGTTCTATCAAGGAGTCGATCACCTGGCCGACCTGGTGGACTTTGTTGTGGCCCGAATTTGCGATCAGCTCGAAGTCGAGCACCGCCTGATGCGGCGCTGGGGAGAATGACATGCGAAGCGCTCGCACACTGACACATCTGCTGGAGATGATCCGCTTCAGCCACACGCTGTTTGCGCTCCCCTTCGCGCTGTTGTCGGCCGTGATGGCCTGGTACCAGAACGCCCATAGCGAGCCCCCGGTGCCGTGGCGCTGGCAACAATTGTTGGGCATTCTGCTGGCGATGGTCTTCGCGCGCAGCGCGGCAATGGCCTTCAATCGACTGGCCGATCGGCGGATCGACGCCTTGAACCCACGCACGGCCGGGCGGCACCTGCCGGCGGGAATCCTCAGCGTGCGCAGCGTGACGTTGTTCGCCGTGCTGTGCGCGGCCGGCTTTGTAGCCAGCACCTTGTTGTTTTTGCCGAACCGTTGGCCGCTGATCCTCTCGGTGCCGGTGCTGCTGTTTCTGTTGGGATACAGCTTCACCAAGCGGTTCACGGCGCTGGCGCATTTCTGGCTCGGCACGGCGCTGATGCTCGCGCCGGTAGCGGCCTGGATTGCCATTCGCGGCGAGCTGGCCTTGGCCCCCCTGGTGTTGGGGACCGCGGTGCTGCTGTGGGTGGCCGGCTTCGACATTATCTACGCTTGCCAAGACGTGGCCTTCGATACCGAGCAGCGGTTGCACAGCGTGCCGGCGAAACTTGGGACCAAGAACGCGCTGCGCGTCGCGGCGCTGTGCCATTTCGGCATGTTCGTGATGCTGCTCGTGCTGCCGTGGGTCTATCCGCCGCTGGGCGTTTTTTATGGTTGTGGCGTGGCGGCGGTCGCCTTGCTGCTGGCGTACGAGCATTGGCTCGTGCGGCCCGACGATTTGGACCGCGTGAACCTGGCCTTCTTTCACGTGAATTGGGTGATCAGCGTGGGATTGTTCGTGGTGGGCGCGGCCGATTTGCTGAGGTAGCGACCGGGCAACGCCACGGCTCTTGTCGGGCCGCCGGGTGTTTTGTCAGAATGCGACATTAGTTGATAGCAACAGCGCGCCGCCGCACGGCGACCATTGCGGCGGCCAGGAGCCAGGTGCCATGATTCGTGCCCCCGAGCCGACGCTCGCAGCAATTCGCGAAAAGGTCGAAGCCGGCCAGCGGCTGTCGTTCGACGACGGGCTGTTTCTCTACCGCCCCGACGTCGATCTCAACGAAGTCGGCGCGCTGGCCAACCTGGTGCGCGAGCGCAAGAACGGCGCGTACACCTACTACAACATCAACACGCACCTCAACCCCACGAACGTCTGCGTCTATCGCTGCACGTTCTGCGCGTTCCGCTCCGATTTGCGCGACCCCAAGGGGTACGTGATGAGCGACGAGCAGATTCTCGAGCGCGCCCACGAAGCGGTCGAAAACGGCTGCACCGAAATGCACATCGTCGGCGGCTTGCATCACCAGAGGAAGTACGACTGGTACCGCCACGTCATCCAGATCCTGCACGAGGCGCAACCGACGTTGCACCTGAAAGCCTGGACGGCGGTCGAGATCAACTGGTTCGAACATCTGACGCAGAGGCCGGTCCGCTGGATTATCGAAGACATGATCGAGGCGGGCCTGGGAAGCATGCCCGGCGGCGGCGCCGAGATCTTTCACCCCGAAATCCGCGACCAGATTTGCGAGCACAAGGCCGATGCCGGCAAATGGATCGACGTCCATCGCACCGCGCACCAGTTGGGGCTGAAGACCAACGCCACGATGCTCTACGGCCACCTCGAAACCGCCTATCACCGCGTCGATCATCTGCTGCGGCTGCGCGAATTGCAGGACGAGACCCTCGGGTTTCAAACCTTTATCCCGCTGGCATTCCATCCCGAGAACACCAAGCTCGACCACATCCCCAAGCCTTCGAGCCTGACCGATCTGCGCACCATGGCGGTCAGCCGGCTGTTGCTCGACAACTTTGCCCACATCAAGGCCTATTGGATCATGCTAGGGATCGGCACGGCGCAAGCGGCTTTGCACTACGGGGCCGACGACCTCGACGGCACGGTCCGGCACGAGCTGATTTATCACGACGCCGGGGCCCAGACGCCCGAATGCCTGTCGGTGGAGCAGATTTGCCGGCTGATTCGCGAGGCCGGCCGCGAGCCCGTGGAGCGCGACACGCTGTATCATCGGGTCGACCGAGACGGCGCCCGCTGGCAGTCGGGCGCGCCGATCGCCGCGGCGGTATAATATTGCCCAGTGCCCCCTGGCCGCGAACCGCCGAACCATGCCCGTTGCCGCCAAGTAACTCCGGATGACTCAACTCCAGGACCCGCAGGCCGATTCGCTGGAGCGCCGCGCGGCGTCGCTCGAGCCAGCCGCGCCGGAGCGTCGCTGGTGGCAGCAGCGCGGCGCGCGGGTGGGGCTGCTGATTGCCGCCGGCGTGTTGTTTCTGGCCGTTTCTCTCTGGCCGGTCGTCCGCGGTTTGTCGCGGGTGGTGATGGCCAACTGGTGGGCAGACCAGGCCAAAGCACACGCGCTGGATGGCGATTTCAAACAGGCGATCGCCGACATCGACCAGGCGATTGCCATGGCTCCCAGCGACCTGAACTGGTACCTCGACCGCGCCAGGTACCATCTGGAAGCCGGCGATTTCAAGGCCAGCCTGACCGACTTCAATCACGTCATCAAAGCCAATCCGAATAACGCCGAGGCCTATCAAGGGCGCTCGCGCGTCACGCAGCGCGAAGGGCGCTACGCCGACGCCCTGGCCGACTTGACCAAGGCGCTCGAGCTCTCGCCTGCCAGCGAACCGGCCCCCTGGAACAACCGCGCCTATGGCCGGGCCCTGGCCAACACCGAATTGGCCGAAGGGTTGGACGACGTCGAGCGGGCACTGCGCCTGCTCAAGCAACAGATGACCGAGATTCCGTCTAGTGCCGCCGAGCGGGCGATGATCGTGGCCGGCTTTCATGGCGAAGAAGCCGGCTATCTCGACACGCGCGGCTATCTCCAGCACCTGCTGGGAGAGCAGCAAAAGGCGCTCGACGACTTGAACCGCGCCTTCGAGTTGCACAAGGAGTATCGAACGGCCGTGCTCGATGAAGCCAAGAGCAGGAATCTCGGCGATGCTCAACTCAAGTTTCTCAAGACGCACCTTGACCATACCGATGCTGTCATTCTTCACCATCGCGGGCTGGTTCATCGGGCGCTAGGGGACGAAAAGCAGGCCGACGCCGATCTTCGCTGGGCCGACGAGTTGGGCTATAACCCGGCTGCCGGCGTCGAATAGAATTTGCCCGGCGAGTGCCGGCACTAGCTGGCCGGCCGACCGCGGAGTCTCTCTTGGGCGAAGGGCAAGGATGGCCCCCACGACGTCGAGTGCCGAGCAGTTGAGCGCCGCGCGACGACCGCGAGTAGCCATGCTCCGCCGTGACGAAGCCGGCGCCGCGACGCAAACTGCATTGGTCGATGCAGTCGAGGCGACCACCGTTCGCTGGCAGTTGGACCCGGAATGGCCGCAGCGCCTGGGGCTCGTGGAAGCCGATTTCGGCCGCTGGCTGGCTAACCAAAGTGCTCAGCCCGTCAAGGTCGGCACGCATCGGCAGGTCTTTCGCGTCGACTCGGGGCGACAGCAACTGTACGTCAAGCGTTATCGAAGCCGCCGTGGCCTGGCGCGGCTGGCAATGCTGGCACGGGGGACGCCGGCGCGCCGCGAGTGGCGCAAAGCGATCGAACTGGCGAGGCGCGGCATTGCGACAGCCGCCGCTGTTGCCGTTGGCGAAAGCTACCGGGGCGGAATTCCCGGCGATAGTCTGCTGGTGACCCGCGGGATCGAGGCCAGTCGGCCACTCGACGATTTTCTGAAAACGGATCTGCCAGATTGGCCTGCCGCGCAGCAGCTCGGAGCGCGACGCTACCTGACGATCGAATTGGCGCGAGTCCTGGCCGGCTGCCATCGCGCCGGCGTGCGGCACGACGATCTGCACGCCGGCAACATCCTGGTCGCGATCGATCGGTTGGCCGCAGCGGCAGCGCCGACGTATCACGTCTCCAGCGATTCACCGCCGCCGCTGCTGTATCTCATCGATCTGCCGGAAGTGCGGTTCGGCCGACCGCTCCGGCGACGCGCGAGCCTGGCGAGCGTCGTGATGCTCGCGGCAGGGCTCTGGTCGCAGGCTACGCCGCGCGAGCGCTGGCGCTTTTGGCGCACCTACCTGGCCAATCGACCCGAGCTTGCCGTAGAGGACCGGGGTAACCTCGCCGGCCGGCGTGCGGCGCGCCGCCAGGTCGCCCAACAGCTCGTCGCCGACGTGCTGCGTTATCAGCGTGCGCTGTATCGTTCGCGCGATCGGCGCAGCCTGGCCGAGAATCGCGACTTCAAACGGATTGCCGGGCGTGGCATCACCTGGCATGCGCTCCGCGGCGTGGCCCCCCACGAATTGGCGGCCACCTCAGAACTCGAGGAGCGCCTCGTACTGGGCAATCGCTGGCGCTGGTTCCCTTGGCGCGAACATCCGGCGCGACGGTTGTGGCGGCTCGCTCAAGGACTGCTCGCTCGCGGCATCGGCATTCAAGGTCCCGTGGCAGCGCTGGTCCCCAGTCGATTTTCGGGGCGACGCGAGGGTGCCTTGTTCTTTCCAAAGGAGTCGGCCCCGACGCCGCTCGCCGAATTACTGGCGGCCGCGGCTGTCGATCCAAGTCTGCTTGACGCGCGAGACCGCCGTGAGCTGGCGCGGGCGTGTGGCGAGCTGCTCGGATCGCTGCACCGCTGGCAAGTGATCACACCGCGTCTGTCGCTGGCATCATTCGCCGTAAGACGAGCCAGCGTCGGCCCGCAGTTGGTGCTGGCCGATTGGACAACCGCGCGGGTTCCAAAACTCACAAGTCGCCGGGCAGCCGAACCGAGCGCGGCACGCGATCTGGCCGCCCTGCAGGCCGAGTTGACGAGTCAAATGGCAAGCTCGCGGTCGCCGGTCTCGCGCAGCGAGCTGGCCCGGGCGCTGCAGGCGTATGTCGTCGCGCGGTGGCAGTCGCCTGGGGCGTGGCGCGACCTATGGCGAAAACTCGCCGCTGAGCAGCGTGTTAACTTGAACGAGTGCCGCAACGCGGCCGGCTAGCCGACGTTCGCCAGCAGGTCCGAAAACTCGTTCTGCTCCAGCAGCGTGACCTGGGCGCCGTCGTCGACGCAGATGCAGTTGCGCCCCAGTTCTTTGGCTGTGTAGAGCGCCTTGTCGGCGCGCGAGAGGAGCATGCCGGAGTCTTCCCCTTCGCGGGCCGAAGCGATGCCGCCGCTGACGGTGACTTTGACGTCGGCCACCAGCGCCTTCTCGATCGAGTCGCGCACGCGGTTGGCCAGCAAGCAGGCTCCTTCCAATTCGGTTTGCGGCATCAACACCACGAATTCCTCGCCACCGAAGCGGGCCACAACGTCGGTCGAGCGGGCGGCGTCGTCCAGAATCGCGGCCACGCCCCGCAGCACGCGGTCGCCGCGCACATGGCCGAACTCGTCGTTGACCCGCTTGAAATAGTCGATGTCGAACATCGCCACCACGAACGGCTGCCCGTAACGGGTCTTCATGGCGAACATGGTCTCGAGCGATTCGTCGAGAGCGCGGCGATTTCGCAGGCCGGTGAGCGGGTCCTTGCGGACCTCGGTCAACGACATCAGCATCGTGGTCTGGCGGCGGATCTCGTCGTAGGCGTGCGAGATTTCGTTGGCCAGCCGCAGCGTCGGGCGGAGGATGTCCTCGGCCTCGCGGCACAAACGGCGCCAGGCGTTCTCCTCGCCTTCGCTATTCAGGTCTTTCACGCGCTCCTTGAAGCGCGACATGCTGTCTTCGTGCTTGTCGAGATTCTGCCGAATGACCTCGGCGATCTTCTCGAGCTCGCGGGCGACCAACTGCGCGCGTTGCAGCTCGCGCCGGGCCTGGCTCTCGAGTTCTGCGCCCGCGGAGCGCCGCATGCGACCGACGAGATAGCCCAACACGGCCACGGCGGCCAAAGCCATCGGGATCGGCAGGCCAGGGATGGAGTGCCACCATTGGGCCAACAACGGCAACTGGGTCACGGGAGTACCTCTAGCTGGCGATTTCTAATTTGGTCTGGTTGGTGACTCTCGACGCGGCACGTCGCGGTTCCGCCAAACCGCCGGCCATGCGTCGTGTTTGCTGGCGGGGACGTTTCGCCGGGCTCGCTCAGTAGTTCTTGCGGGAACCGAACCCACGCAACAAAAACACGCCGAGTCCGACCGTAATGGCGAATACGATCAACCATTCCTGCGTATCGAACCCGTTCGCATGGCGCAGCGCGGTGTTGTACAGGTGCCACATAGGGCGTTCCCAACTCGAGCTTCGTCGGCGCAAAGCCCCCCCCATTTCGCTACTGGTAGCTTAGGTCACAAATTGACACAGTCCGGCAATTGCTGGCCTACCGGCGCCGCGGCCAGACGGACAACACCGAGCGACCGGGATAACCCTCACACGCCCCACGCCCGGTGCCTGGCGCCGGAGATAAGGAGTTGCGCACCGAACGCGCCAGGTCGGGCGCACCAGCACAAGAACACCGCTAACGGCCGGCTTTCGCGGGGTGCCGCAGTCCGGTGACTCCCACCCTTGCCGCCCCGCGCGCCAAAACTATAATGCGGATTCACCTGCCTTTTTGGGGGGACGTAGCTCAATTGGTTAGAGTACCGGACTGTCGATCCGGTGGTTGCGGGTTCGAGTCCCGTCGTCCTCGTTGCTATACTAGAGATCGAAACGAATCCGATTCGACGCTCCCCGCCCTCTGGCTGCACACACACGTCGATCGGGAACCGCGACCGGGAGGTAACTCCTGGGACCGCGGTTCAACCTCCGCGGATGGAACGTAAAACCCAACGTTCTGCACCCGTCGGATGGGTCTTTTGAGCTGTCATGTTTTTTGCCGATTCGCCGCCGGCGCAGGCCGGCCGCGGATCGACGACGATTGACCGCATGCGTGCGCGCCAACCGGCGCCGATGCGCGGTCGCGGCGTGGCGCATTGGTTATTGGTAACTGGTTCCCTAGGAGTCAGCGGGTTATGGCGACATTGGCGCTCCGAGCAGGATTCTGGCGCAAAGCATGGAAGCAGCTCAGCTCCTCATTGGTGCTGATCGTCTTGGGGGCGATTGCCGTCTGGGGGCACATCACGCACTGGCAAATTGGTGGGCACGCGCATGCCGCGGTGGGCGCGGACGAGCATGCGGCGACCGACGCCCCGCACGCGGCCGCGCCGATCGACGAGCATCACGCCGAATCGCCGCCAGCGGCCAACTTCTCGGCCGTGGTCGAGGCGTCGCCAGGCACTTTTGCCCAAGTGAAGTTCGAGTCGACTGCGGCGATCCAGCAGTCGGGCATTCAAACGCTCGAAGTCCAGCGGCAGGTGCTCGACGAATTTATCGAAGGCGTCGGCGTCGTCGGCTACGACCAGACCCGCCGCGCGCAACTCAGTTGCCGCGTTTCGGGCGTGGTCTGGCGCGTCGAGGTTTATCTGGGCGAGCCGGTGAAGAAAGACGCCGTGCTGGCGATCATCGATTCGTCCGACGTCGGTCGCCTGAAGGCCGAACTGCTGCAAGCGCTGGCCCAGGTCGAAGTTCGCACGCAGATTCGCAACAGCCTCGACGAGTCGGTCACGGCGGCCAATCACATCCGTCGGGTGGAACTCGAACTGCGTGAAGCCAAGACCGCGCTATTCAATGCCCAGCAGAACCTGGCCAACCTTGGCCTGCGGATTCGAGTTGAAGACCTGGCCCCGCTCAACGAAGAGCAGCGGGCCCATCGACTGCGCTTTCTGGGGCTGCCCGATTCGATCGTCGCCGGACTCGACCCCGAGCTGACGACCGCCAACTTGATCCCGCTCACCGCCCCCTTCGACGGTGTGGTGATCGGTCATGAGATTACGATCGGCGAAATCGTCGCCACCGATAAAGCACAAATGGAGATCGCCGACACGCGCCAGATGTGGATCACCATGGACGTCCACCAGGAGCACGCCATTCGCCTGGCCCTGGGGCAAGAGCTGAGTTTCGCCACCGACGGCGCTCCGATCGAGGTCCACAGCGAAATCTCCTGGATCAGCACCGAGGTCGACCAGCGCACCCGCACCGTCGCGGTGCGGGCCGAGGTCGATAATCCGATCATGGAAGGCTCCGATCCGCAGTATGAAGGGCAGCGGCTGTTGCGGGCCAATACGTTTGGTCGCGGCCGGGTACGCGTGCGCGAGCAACCCGATTCGATTGTCGTCCCCAACCAGGCCGTGCAATGGGACGAAGGGGCCTACTTTGTCTTCGTTCGCGTGGCCGACGACACGTTCGAAGCCCGCCCCGTGAAAATCGGCACGGTCACCGACGATTCGAGCGAAATCCTCGAAGGTCTCGAACCCGGCGCGGTGATCGCCACGATCGGCAGCCACGTGCTGAAGTCCGAGATTCAGAAGCTGCGCAGCGGCGAGGGGGCGAGCTAGCCCCGCCCGCGCGCAGCCCGCGCGCTACCCCCCCCGGAGGATCGCTTCGTTTTCCGCTGTCTCCTGCCCGCCTACCGCACCACCCTGCCTTCGAGTTTCGCCTCGTACCCCTCTGCGAGCTGTCGTCTTATGACAACCTGGCTTATCAAGTGGTCGCTCGAGCGCCGCGCACTGGTGATCGCCATGTGGGGCGTTGTCGCCGTGGCCGGCGTGATTTCGGCCATGAGCATCAATCTCGACGCCTTCCCCGACACCACACCGGTGCAGATTCAGGTCAATACGACGGCGCCGGCCTCCGTCCCCGAAGAAGTCGAGGTGTTGATCACCCGGCCGGTCGAGCTGGCGATGAGCGGGATTCCCAATCTCGAAGAGATGCGCTCGATCTCGATGTTCGGCCTGTCGCAAGTGGTGCTGACGTTCAAGGACGGCACCGACATCTACTTCGCGCGGCAATTGATCAACGAACGGCTCAACTCGCTGCAGCTTCCCGACGGGATCGACAAGCCCGAGATGGGGCCGGTCTCGACCGGTTTGGGCGAAGTGCTGCACTACCTAATGATGCGGCGCGACAACGACCAGAGCGACGAAGCGCTCACCGAGCTGCGCACCTTGCACGACTGGACCGTCAAGCCGGCGCTGCGCCCCGTCGACGGCACGGCCGAGGTCAACTCGTGGGGGGGCTACGAGAAACAGTACCAGATTCGCCTCGACCCCGTGCGGCTGGTGCGCCACGACGTGACTTTCGAAGAGGTCGTCGAGGCGGTCCAGGCCAATAACCTCAACGTCGGCGGCGGCAACATCAACCGCAACGACACCGGCGACATGCTCCTGGTGCACGGCATCGGCCGCACCGTCAACACGCGCGAGATCGAGACGATCGTCATCGCCGCCCACGACGGCGTGCCGATCTACGTCCGCGACGTGGCCGACGTTTCGATCGGCCACGAGATTCGCCGCGGCGTGATCACCGCGCAGGGGCAGGGCGAAGCGGTCCTCGGCTTGGGCTTCATGCGGATGGGGGAGAATAGCTACACCTTTACCAAGCGGCTCAACGACAAGCTCGGCGAGGTCAGCCAGACGCTGCCCGAGAACGTCGCCGTCAAAACCGTCTACAACCGCACCGAGCTGGTCGACCAGGTCATTCAAACCGTCCGCAGCAACCTGCTCGACGGCGCCATCCTGGTGATCATCATCGTCTATATCTTCCTGGGGAACTTGCGGGCCGGCTTGATCGTGGCGGCTGCCATTCCGTTGTCGATGATGATGGCCTTCTCCGGAATGTGGCAACTGGCGATCGCCGGCTCGCTGCTGAGCCTGGGGGCGATCGACTTCGGGATCGTCGTCGATAGCTCGGTGATCGTCATGGAGAACATCGTGCGGCACATCGCGCATGGCGCGCATGCCGGTCACGGCGAGGGGGTCGCGCTGCCGCGTCTCGACGTGGTCCGCAAGGCCGCGATCGAAGTTCGCCAGCCCGCCATGTTCGGCCAGATCATCATCATGATCGTCTACTTGCCGATCCTGTCGCTGCAGGGGATCGAAGGCAAGATGTTCCGGCCGATGGCGCTGACGGTCATCCTGCTGCTGGTTGGCTCGCTGCTGGCGGCGCTGACGTTGATCCCCGTGTTGGCCAGCCTGTTCTTGCCCAAGCACTTGGAGGAGCGCGATCCGCTCTTGGTGCGCCTCGCGCAATGGCTCTATGGCCCGGCGCTGCGGCTCTGTCTGAAGCAGCGCTACGCGATCGTGGCCGCCAGCCTGGCGTTCGTGGGCTTTGCGGGCTGGCTGTTCGCCCACACCGGCTCGGAGTTCGTCCCCCGGCTAAGCGAAGGGGCGATCGTCGTCGGCAGCGCCCGCATGCCGGGGACCGACCTCGACGAATCGATCCGCCTGAACACTAGCATGGAGCGGATCATCCGCGAAAAGTTTCCCGACGAGGTTCGCGACGTGTGGAGCCGCACCGGTTCACCCGAAGTGCCGACCGACGCCTCGGGCGTGGAAATGACCGATCACTTCGTGATGCTCACGCCGCGCAGCCAGTGGAAGAAAGCCAAAACGCAGACCGAGCTGGTCGGCTTGATGGAGAAAGAGTTGATCGGCATTCCCGGCCAGGTCATCTGGTTCACCCAGCCGATCGAACAGCGACTTAACGAGATGGTCTCCGGAGTGCGCAGCGACATCGCGCTGAAACTGTTCGCCCACGAGTTCGACGACATGCTCGACAAGGCCGCCGAGCTCGAGAAGCTGCTGCGCACCGTGCCGGGTTGCGCCGACTTGCAGACCGAAAAGATCGCCGGCCAGCCGATCTTGCAAGTGCGTATCGACCCCGACGCCGTGGCCCGCTACGGCGTGCCGCGGCAGCGGGTGCTCGATCTGGTCGAATCGATCGGCACCAAACCGCTGGGGACGATCATCGAGGGGCAATTGCGCTTCCCGCTGGCGATTCGTTTGCCGGAGGAATACCGCCGCGATCCACAGTCGATCGGCTCGATCCTGGTCGCCACTCCCAGCGGCGAGCGCATCCCGCTGTCGCGGCTGGCGACGATCAACGTCGTTGAAGGGCCGCGCTTGATCTCGCGCGAGACGATGCAGCGCCGCATCATCGTGATGTGCAACGTTCGCGGCCGCGACGTCGGCAGCTTCGTCGCCGAGGCGCAGGAGAAGATTGCCGCCCAGATCGATTTGCCCGCCGACAAATATCGCCTCGAATGGGGTGGGCAGTTCGAAAACCTGCAGCGCGCCAAGCTGCGGCTGGGGATCGTCGTGCCGATTGCCCTGTTGCTGATCGTGGCCCTGCTCTACATGTCATATCGCAACCTGGTCGACACGACCTGCCTGTTCTTGAGCGTGCCGTTCGCCTGGGCCGGTGGCATCATTACGCTCTGGACGCAGGGGATGCCGTTCTCGATTTCGGCGGCCGTCGGCTTCATCACGCTTTCGGGCGTGTCGGTGCTCAACAAGATGGTGTTCGTCACCGCGTTGCGGCAGGAACAGTCCGAGGGGCGCAGCACGCTCGAAGCGGTGCCAGCCGTGGCCATGGTCCGGCTGCGCACGGTGATCATGACCACGCTCGTCGCCGTGGTCGGCTTTTCACCGATGGCCTTGAGCACCGGCGTGGGGGCCGAGGTGCAGCGTCCCCTGGCGGCGGTCGTCATCGGCGGCGTGCTCGCCAGCGCCCTGATGGAACTGTTCGTCTTTCCGGTGATCTATTACTTCGTCGGCGACATGGCGAAGCCGAAAGTGACCGGGCCCACTGAAGCGGCGTAGCGGGTGATGCTGGCACAAACACGGCCGATTTCGAGGTCTCGGGGTCCGGGAGCCACCCCCCGAGGGGGCCGCGGCTCGGCGATCTGCCCCTTGAATCAACCGACCCGAGTGCCTAAACTCCTGGTTTCTCCCGAAGTCGCTGCGGTCACGTGAGCTACGTCGGGCGAGTGCTTCGCCAGTGCCGCATGGCGCGGCCCGGGCGCCGGCCGTTGAACTATCGTCGGCCAAATCGCGTAGCTCCGAGAAATGCCGTCCGCGGGTGGGCCGTTGCGAGTGCCAGCCTGCCCTTTACCACGAAATCACGACGTATGAACACCAAGACATTCATGGCCAAGCCGGGCCAGGTCGAAGCCCAGTGGTGGCTCGTCGACGGCACCGACAAGGTGGTCGGTCGGTTGGCGACGGAAATCGCCATGACGTTGATGGGCAAGCATCGCCCCACCTATACCCCGCATGTCGACACCGGCGATTTTGTCGTCGTCGTGAACGCCGAAAAGGTGGCTTTCACCGGCCGCAAGTGGGAAAGCAAGCGCTACACCTGGACGACTGGCTATCCCGGACTGCGTTCGGAAACGGCCGGCGAGCGGCGGGCTCGTCGCCCCGATCGCATCTTGCGCGACGCCGTCCGGCGGATGCTCCCCAAGAACCGGCTGGCCGCGCACATGCTCGACAAGCTGAAGATCTACGTCGGCCCCGAGCATCCGCATCAAGCGCAGCAGCCGCAACCATTTCAGTCCGCCGGCAAGTAGGAACGCACTTTCTCGCCCGCGACACGCGCGGTCCACCCGACCGCGAAACACCAAGCTCAACTGTCCGCCAATTGGCGGTGAAAAGTAAGGAACACGCATGGCCGTCGCCAAAACAGCTCCCGGCAAAGGCGCCAACGACAAGCTCGGTACCGGCCGCCGCAAGACCTCGGTCGCGCGTGTCCGCGTTCGCGCAGGGCAGGGCGCCATCACGATCAACAAGCGCCCGCTGGATAACTACTTCGCCAACGTGCAGCATCGCGCCGATGTCATGGCGCCGTTGGAAGCTGCCGGCATGGCGGGTAACGTCGACATCGTCGTCTCGGTGCACGGTGGCGGGCCCACCTCGCAATCGGGGGCCATCAAGCTCGGCATCGCCCGGGCGCTCATTCTGTTCGATAGCGCCACCGAGGAAGCGCTCCGCGGCGAGAGCCTGCTGACGCGCGATGGCCGCATGAAAGAACGCAAGAAGTACGGCCTCCGCGGCGCCCGTCGCGGTACCCAGTTCTCGAAGCGTTAACCGCGCGCTCGACGATCGGTCGCTCACAGGTTCGCGCTCCAACGCGTCCCCTGGCCGCCGTTCCTGGCGTACAATGCCCGCTGGCACTTCTCTTTCGCCGCCAGTTGTGGAGATTGCGCATGCGCTGGTCCGGTCGCTGCCGGCCCTGAGACTGTCAGTTAGAATAGGGGACCTGCAATGCGAACACGTCGGGGCCGCCTCGAGAACGAGCCATGAAGCGTGCGAAGTGCTGTCTTGTCGGTCGCTGGGCAGTGGCTGTACCGGTTTGCGCGTCGCTGTTGCTCGGTGCGAACGATCTTCGGCGGGCCGCCGGGGCAGAAGAGACGCCGCAGACCGTAGACCAGGCACAAAGCGACGAGAAACCGGCAGCGATCGACTATAACCGCCAGATCCGGCCGATCTTGTCGAACAACTGCTTCCAGTGCCATGGGCCCGATGCCGACACCAGGGAAGCCGGCTTGCGGCTCGACCTGGCCGCCGAATCGCAACAGCGGCTCGATTCGGGCCACGTGGCAATCGTCCCCTCGCGGCCCGACGAAAGTGAGCTGATCGCCCGCATCATGGCCGACGATCCGGCGGTGCGGATGCCGCCGGCCGAAAGCAACAAAGAGCTCACCGCCGCCGAGCGCGAGTTGTTGCGGCGGTGGATCGCCGAGGGGGCCGAGCAACACCGCCATTGGGCGTTCGAGCCCGTGCGGCGGCCGGACGTGCCAGCCGTGCAAGCGGCCAACTGGCCGCGCGGGGCCATCGATCGCTTCATCTTGTGGCGCCTCGAGCAGGCGGGGCTCCGTCCATCGCCCGAGGCCGACCGCGCGACGCTCGTGCGGCGGCTCGCGCTAGATCTGACGGGCTTGCCGCCGTCGCTCGACGAAGTCGACGCCTACTTGCTCGACAATCGCCCCGACGCCTACGAACAGTTGGTCGAGCGGCTGTTCGGCTCTCCCCATCATGGCGAGCGGCTGGCGCTCGAATGGCTCGACGCCGCGCGGTTCGCCGATACGCACGGCTACCACATCGACAGCGGTCGCGACATGACCCACTGGCGCGCGTGGGTGATCGACGCCTTCAACCGCAATCTCCCCTTCGATCAGTTCACGGTCGAACAGTTGGCCGGCGACTTGTTGCCCGACGCCACGCTCGAACAGCGAATCGCCAGCGGCTTCAACCGCAATCACATGATCAATTTCGAAGGGGGGGCGATTCCCGACGAGTATCACAATGCCTACATCGTCGATCGCGTGAACACCACCGCCACGGTCTGGCTCGGGCTGACGATTGCCTGCGCCCAGTGCCACGACCACAAGTTCGATCCCGTAACGCAGCACGAGTATTATCAGCTCTATGCCTTCTTCCATAACGTGCCTGAAAAAGGGCTCGATGGCTCGAAAGGGAACGCCGCCCCCGTGGTGGAGCTGCCCACGCCCGAGCAACAGCACGAGCTAGCCGAGTTGTCGGCGAACATTGAGCGGATCGAACAGCAGTTGGCCGGCCCGTTGCCAGCGGTAGATGCCGCCCAGTTGGCGTGGGAAGAATCGGCCGCTGCGAGCATCGCTGGGGATTCGACCGACGAATCGTTGCCGGAGGGCGTCCGCGCCGCGTTGGCCTTGCCCGGCGCGCGGCGCACGGCGGAACAACAAGCCGAGTTAACGAAGTACTATCGGCAGCACGTTTCGCCCGAGATTCGCCAGTTGAACGAGGAGCTGACCGCCACCAAGACGAAGCGCACCGATCTAAAGCGGCAGATTCCCACGGCCATGGTCATGCAAGAGCTGCCCCAGCCGCGCGAGACGTTCGTGCGCGTGCGCGGTCAATACGACAAGCTCGGCGACCGCGTGCTGCCTGGCGTGCCGGCCAGCCTGCCACCATTGCCGGCCGCTGCTCCAGGCAATCGCCTGGGGCTCGCCCGCTGGTTGGTCGATCCCGAAAACCCATTGGTGGCGCGAGTGATCGTCAATCGCATCTGGCAGATGTACTTCGGCACGGGACTGGTGGAGACGGCCGAAGACTTCGGTTCGCAAGGGGCCTTGCCGAGCCATCCCGACTTGCTCGACTGGCTGGCCAGCGAATTCGTCTCTTCAGGTTGGGACTTCCGGCATATCGAGCGATTGATCGTCACGTCGGCCACGTACCGGCAGTCGTCGCGCATGCTCGGCGACGGCGCATCGCACGATCCCGAGAATCGACTCCTCGGTCGCGCGCCGCGATTGCGGTTGCACGCCGAGTTCATTCGCGATCAGGCGTTGGCCGTGAGCGGCCTGTTGAATCGACAGATCGGCGGCCCGAGCGTGTCGCCCTATCAGCCCCCTGGCCTATGGGAAGAGCTGGCCTCGCGCGAAGATGGCGCCAACTGGACCGCGCAAACCTACACGCAAAGCCACGGCGCCGATCTATACCGCCGCACGATGTACACCTACTGGAAGCGGACTTCGCCGCCGCCGACCTTGGCGACCTTCGATGCGCCGGACCGCGAAACTTGCACCGTGCGCCGCGCGCGGACCAACACGCCGCTGCAGGCCCTGGTGTTGATGAACGACCCGTCCTACATCGAGGCGTCGCGCAAGCTGGCCGAGCGGATCATGACCGAAGCCTCGGGCGACACCTTAGCACGCGTGGCCTGGGCCTATCGCCAGTTGCTCTGTCGCCAGCCTACCGAGCGGCAGTCGCAGCTTCTGGCGCAACTGCTTGACGAGCAGTTGGCCAAGTACCAAAACGATCCAACCCTTGCCGAGCAGTTGTTGTCCGTCGGCGAGTCGCCCCGCAATGCCGAGCTCGACGCCGCCGAACTGGCCGCCTGGAGCATCGTGGCCAGCGTTCTCCTGAATCTCGACGAAACGGTAACCAAGGAATAGTGCGATGCTTGCCGACGACATCGGGCTGTCGCTGAACCGCCGCCAATTCTTTCGCCGCACCGCGGGCACGGTCTCGGCGGGGTTGGGTACCGCGGCGCTAGCATCGTTGTGCCAAGGGCCGGCCGCCGCCGGTGATTTCGCCGGCGACATGTCATCGCTCGTCGGCAGCCGGCTGCCCGGCGTGCTCGCGCGGCCGCATTTCGCGCCGCGCGCCAAGCGGGTGATCTACTTGTTCATGTCGGGTGGGCCGTCGCAGATCGACTTGTTCGACTACAAGCCGCAGCTCAGCAAAGTTCACGGCGAAGAACTGCCGGCCGAGGTGCGCATGGGGCAGCGCATCACGGGGATGACGGCCGGCCAGAAGTCATTCCCCTGCGTGGCCCCGATGTTTCAGTTCGCGCAGCACGGTCAAACCGGCACCTGGATTAGCGACTTGCTGCCCCACACGGCGACGATTGTCGATCAAATCGCGATCGTCAAATCGCTCAACACCGAAGCCATCAATCACGACCCCGCCACGACCTACATCCAGACCGGGCATCAGCAGCCAGGGCGACCCAGCTTCGGCGCCTGGCTTAGCTACGGTTTGGGGACCGAAAACGAGAATCTCCCCACGTTCGTCGTGATGATTTCGCAAGGGAGCGGCAACAAGACCGACCAACCGATCTTCTCGCGCTTGTGGGGGAGCGGTTTCTTGCCCAGCCAGCATCAAGGGGTGCGCTTTCGATCGGGACAGGACCCCGTGCTGTACCTGTCGAACCCGGCGGGGATCGACGCCGAAACGCGCCGCAACATGCTGGGCGCCACGCGGCAGTTGAACGAACTGTCGCACGAAGCGATCGGCGACCCGGAGATCGAAACCCGCATTGCGCAGTACGAAATGGCCTTCCGCATGCAGTCTTCGGTTCCCGAGCTGACCGACCTCTCCGAGGAGCCGCAATACATGCTCGACGCTTACGGCGTCGACGATACGGGTCGCGACGGCGGTTTCGCGCGCAATTGCCTGTTGGCGCGCCGCATGATCGAGCGCGGCGTGCGGTTCGTGCAGTTGATGCACCGCGGTTGGGACCAGCACAGCAATCTGCCGACGCAAATCCGTGGGCAATGCCGCGACGTCGATCGGGCCTCGGCCGCGCTGGTCAACGACCTGGCCGAGCGCGGGCTGCTCGACGAAACGCTCGTCATCTGGGGAGGCGAGTTCGGCCGCACCGTTTACAGCCAAGGGCAACTCACGGCCGACAACTACGGCCGCGATCATCACGGCCGGTCGTTCGCCATGTGGCTGGCCGGCGGCGGTATCCGCCCAGGCACCAGCATCGGTGCCACGGACGACTATTGCTACAACATCGTCGAGAATCCGGTACACGTGCACGACCTGAACGCCACGCTCCTGCACACGCTGGGCATCGATCACACGCGGCTGACATTCCGCTTTCAAGGGCGCGATTTCCGGCTGACCGACGTCCACGGCCGCGTGGTGCCCGAGCTGTTGGCGTAACGGCGATCGACGGCCCGACGGACTTATTTCGGGCACGCCACTGCCGATGTCTGGGCGTGCATTCCCTCGAAGCGCCAAAGTTCGCCGCTGCGGCTTGCGTTCCAGGAGGGACGCATGTGCTTCACCTTCCCGGCCTGACACACTATCATCCGGTTGCAGCGGAGTCAGGGGGGGAGTCGGGATGCAGCATCCTGGCACGTTCTGGCATGCTGGCCTGGCGATTCGTTCTGCAGAGCCATCCGGCACGCCATTTTCGGCGCGAGAATTCCCGAGCGAAGCAGCCAACTCGCAACCGAGTTCGCCTGGCGACGGGCCACGTGGCGTCGCTGGCGGCCGATCGGTGGTCCTGCGCTCGCTCAGGCCCACGTCATGCCGGGCAAGTCAATTCGGACAGGAAGCAAAGCAATGGAGAATCGCGTGGTAGGTGATGCCAAGATAATTCAACTTCGCCAGGGAGTGCGAGAAGCCTATGCAGACGTGTTCACGCCGGCGGCCCTGGCGGCGATCGCTGCCCTGGCGCCACTCAATGCCGATCGTCGTGACCTGATGGCCGCGCGGATTCGCCGCCGTCAACAACGGGCGCAGAATCGCGAACGGATCGGCTTCCTCGATCCGCAGTCGCGCATCGGTCGCACCGACATTACGGTGCAGGATGCCCGCGATGGCAAGTTCACTGGCAGCGAGATACCCGGCGATCTCCAGCGGCAGTGGATTCAAGGGACCGGTCCGGGCGCGCGGCCGAATTCTCCGACGGAACAAAGCCTGCGCAACGTGGCATATGCGCTCCTCTCAGGCGCCGATGGCTGGATGTTCGACGGCGAAGACGCGCTGGGCCAGGTCTCGACGATGTCGCTCGACAACCAGCGAAACCTGAAGCTGGCGATCGACCACGATCCGCTCTTCTTACGCGTGGCGGAACAGGTCGCCCAAGAGATGAACAAGTGGGCCCAGAAGTTCTTCGGGCGCGAGATCATCGCCGATTGGCGCCAGCAGCTCGCTTTTACGACCAAGATCTTTCGCGCGCGAGGGCTGCACCTCGACGATCGACATGTCCGCATGAGCGACGGCACCGGGTTGGCGGCCTCGATCGTCGACTGCGCGATCTATGTGGCCAACAATCATCGCGCGCTCCGCGCGGCGGGGAGCAGCATCGTGCTCTATCTCCCCAAGATTCAGACCGCCGAAGAAGCGGCGCTGTGGAACGACATTCTGACGGCGCTCGAGCGGCATCTCGAACTGCCCGCCGGCACCATCAAGGCCTACGTGCTCGTCGAACAGCTCGAAGCGAGTTACCAGTTGATGGAGATTCGCGCGGCGCTTGGCGTCCACTTCGTCGGCTTCAATACCGGACGCTGGGACTACATCAACAGCGTGGCCGACGCCATGGCCTGGGATCAGGCCTTTGTGAATCCCAATATCGACGCCATCACGATGACCTATGGCTACATGCGGGTCTATGAAGACCGCGTCCGCCGCGCGGTCAACACGCCCGATCGAAATGGCAACTTCGCCCTCTGGCAAGGTGGCATGGAGCCGAATATCCCGGTGGGTTCCGCAGCAGGTGTGGCCGCCAGCATGAAGAAAGCCGTGGCCGGCGCCGAGCGCGAGCAGCGCGAGGGGGCCAGCGGCAAATGGGTCGCGCACTGGAAGATGGTCCACATCGTCCGCCCCGTGTGGGCGCAGGTTGGCGAACAGAATCAATTGGGGCGCAAGTTCTCGGCGCTGGAGTACGGCAACGCCGAAGCCGCCGCGCTGACCTTGCTCGAGCCCGCGCCGCGCACCATCCGCGGCGCCCGCGACCTGCTGAGCGTGGCCCTGCAATATGGCAACGCGTTCTTGCAGGGATTTCAAGCGGCGGCTTTGAAGCCGGCGGACTACTTTGGCAACGACGACGTGTTGTATTTGATGGAGGACATGGCGACCGGCGAAATCCGGCTCAGCATTCTCTGGGAATGGCTGCACAAGGGGGCCGCGGTCACCGCGGACGAGCCCGCCGTCGGGGTGGCGGCCGGCGATCTGTTCGGCGCCGCGTTGTTCGCGCGCCTGCTCGACGAGGAGTATCAAAAGCTGCTGACCGCCGACAATCGGGACGTGCACGACGACTCGAAGCAGACCACCTTGCCGATCGCGCGCGAAATCGTCCGCACGTACGTGGGCGAGACGATCAAGCTCCCCTGGTATATCGATTTGCTCAACATCAATTTGAACAATCTCGACCTGGCGATCGCGAAACAACGCATCGGGCAATACGTCGAGGCGTTTCGTCGCGATGGGACCCGGATCACGGAGAATCTCGACTTCGCATGATCGGCGCAGGCTCGCCGGCGCGCTCTCATCTTGGCAATCATGGCGGGCCACGCCGAATGCGTCGCCTGCGATCCCTTCAAGCAGCGGTCAATTGCACATCACCCGGGGCGTGGCCCCGAAGCAAGGAGATATCAGCATGAGCTCGTTCGACGATCAGGTCGCCGCCACACAGGAGTACCTGGCCAGCCCGCGCTTCGCGGGGGTGAAGCGGCTCTATTCGGCGCGGCAAGTGGTCGAACAGCGTGGCAGCATTCCGGCCACCTACCCGATTGCCCAGCGTGCCGCCGAGGGATTCTACGCCCGCCTGCGCGAGCTTTTTCAGCAAGGCAAGTCGATCACGACGTTTGGTCCGTATTCGCCCGGCCAGGCCGTGGCCATGAAGCGGATGGGGATCGAAGGGATTTATCTCGGAGGCTGGGCGACCTCGGCCAAAGGTTCGATCAACGAGGACCCGGGCCCCGATCTGGCGAGTTATCCGCTCAGCCAGGTTCCCGACGAAGCCGCCGGCCTGGTGCGGGCGTTGCTGACGGCGGATCGCAACCAGGTCTTCAATCGTCTGCGGATGCCTGCCGACAAGCGAGCCGCGGCCCGCGAAGTCGACTACCGGCCGTTCATCATCGCCGATGCCGACACAGGGCACGGCGGCGACGCCCACGTGCGCAATCTGATCCGCCGCTTCGTCGAGGTGGGCGTCCCTGGCTACCACATCGAAGACCAGCGGCCGGGATCGAAAAAGTGCGGCCATCAAGGAGGAAAGGTGCTCGTGACCTCCGACGAGCAAATCAAGCGACTCAACGCGGCCCGCTTTCAGCTCGACATCATGCAGGTGCCGGGCATCGTGGTCGCTCGAACCGACGCCGAGTCGGCCACGCTGCTCGAAAGCAATAGCGACGAACGCGATCAGCCCTTCATCCTGGGGGCGACCAATATCGACATCCCCGCCTACCGCGTGGCCACGCTGGCGGTGTTGCGCAAGTTCTACGATTCGGGCGTACGCGACTTGAACGGCTTCGAGCTCTACGCCGTCTCGGACGAGGAGTACGCCGAAGCGGGCGCGTGGCTCGATCGCATCGGCGTGACCCAATTGGTGAAAGACGCGGCTGCCCAGTGTCAGCGCGATCCGCACGCCAACCTCGACGCGGTGTTCGAGAAAGTCGTCATGCGCATGGCCGACATGTGGGTCGCCGAGGCCGGCATGAAGACTTATGCCCAGGCCGTGGCCGATGTGATGCGGTTCCGGCAGGAAGAAGGAGAAGAGTTTGCGATGAGCGTCGGCGACTGGCTCAAGTTCGCCGAGCGCGCGTCGTTCTACACCGCTAAGAGCAAAGCCCGCTCGCTGGGGATCCACATCATCTGGGATTGCGAGCGCTCGCGGACGCTCGAGGGCTACTACCAGGTGCAGGGGGGCATCGAGTACGCGATCGCCAAGTCGCTGGCGGCCGCGCCGTTTGCGGACCTGTTATGGATGGAAACCAAGACCGCCGACCTGGCCGACGCCAAACACTTTGCCGATGCCATTCACGCGGTCTTTCCCGATCAGATGTTGGCCTACAATCTCTCGCCGTCATTCAACTGGGACACGACCGGCATGAGCGACGACCAGATGCGCACCTTCCCCGAAGAGCTGGGCAAGATGGGCTTCGTGTTCAACTTCATTACCTATGGCGGCCATCAGATCGACGGACTGGCCGGCGAGGAGTTCGCCCTCTCGCTGAAGCAAGACGGCATGCTGGCGTTGGCCCGGTTACAGCGAAAGTTTCGCCTGGTCGAGTCCCCGTACTCGACGCCGCAGACGCTCGTCGGCGGACCGCGCCTCGACGGCGCATTGGGCGCCTGCACCGGGCGCACCACCGCGACGAAGGCCATGGGCAAGGGTTCGACCCAATTCCAGCATCTCGTGCAAACCGAAGTCCCCACCAGCTTGTTGCAGGAGTGGCTCAACCTCTGGACGACTCATTACAAGATGGCACAACCGTTCAAAGTCGAGCTGCGCCCCAATCGCGCCGGTTCGGACTTGCTCGAGCTGCGCGTATTGAGCACGACCGGCGATAAACTGGCCAACGTCGTCTTTGGCACCATCCAGGACCGGCGCGGCCGCTCGATATTGTCGGTGCGCGATCAGAACACCTTCGACGTCTCGCTGCGCAAGAAGCGCTTGATGGCCTTGCTGCATCTGTTTCTGATTCATCGCTATCGGTCGGTGGCCGTGCACTACCTCAGCCCGACCGAGGACAACCAGTACCAGTGCAGCCGCATGAAGGCGCTGGGCATCTACAGCCAAGTGAACAACGAGGTGGGCGAAATCATCGTGGCCGATGTCGATCCGGCGGGCGTCGGCAAGTTGCTGCAGGCGGACCGCGCTGCCTTACGGGAATTGATCGAAAAGCCGCAATAGCGCGGAACCGGACAACAGTTTCGGTCCGCATCCACAAGTTCGTCGGCGGGCGAAGCCTCACGAAGCGGGCGCTTGCGCCGCCGACACGGCCTTGCGCTGGGCGTCGCGCGATAAGAATTGGCTCGACGTGTCAAATTGAGTTAACATCGTTTTCGTTCCGCGGCACGTCGCCCGGGGCAACGCGGGAGCCAGTTTCATGACCGAGCAGCCGGGAGCGTCTGCCCGCGGCATTACCCGCCGCACATGGCTGGGCGCGGCAGTCGCGGCGACGGCGGGTTTTTCCCTCGTGGCGCGCGGTAGCGCGGCCGACGAAGCGCCGCGCATCAAAAGGGCCGTTAAGTACCACATGATCAAGGAAGATCTGCCGGTGCTCGACAAATTCAAGCTGCTGGCCGAATTGGGATTCGACGGCACCGAGATTCACGTCAACGACAAGGTCGATCCCCACGAGGTGCGCCGGGCGATCGAGGCGACCGGCGTCGTCGTGCACGGTTTTCTCAACAGCACCAAGCCCGACCTGAAGCACGCCATCGATAGCGCCAAGTTTTACGGCGCGACCAGCGTGCTGGTCGTGGCCGGACGCGTCGACGATAAGCACCCCTACGACGAGGTCTATCGCCAGCAGCAGGCGCGGATCAAGGCCGCGCTGCCGTATGCCCAGGAGCAGGGGATCAAGCTGCTGGTCGAAAACGTCTGGAACAACTTTCTGCTTAGCCCGCTGGAGATGGCGCGCTTTCTCGATGAGTTGGACAGTCCTGCCGTCGGCGCGTATTTCGACGTCGGCAATGTCGTTCGTTATGGCTGGCCCGCGCAGTGGATTCGCATCCTGGGGTCTCGCATCGGCAAACTCGACATCAAGGAGTTCAGCCGCCAGAAGCAGATGAACGAAGGGTTGCGTAAAGGCTTCGACGTAGAGATCGGCGATGGCGATTGCGACTGGCCCGCCGTGCGGCAGGCCCTGGCCGAGATCGGCTACACGTCGGGCTGGGCCACGGCCGAAGTGCCCGGCGGCGACCGCCAACGGCTCGCTGAAATTGCGTCGCGGATGAACCAAGTGCTGGGATAGGCAGCCCGTGGTTTCGCAATCAAGCGCAGTGCGATCGACGAGATTAGAAGCGTACGATTCACTGGCCGATCAACACCGTTGCGGACGGTTCGGGAATGATCGCGATCCAACCTTCTCTGTACCCCGACGGATTGGTTCCAAGTCCTACAATTGTTGTGTCATCGGCTGATATGCCAGTTGCAGCCAAGGACGTCCAGCCATCTAGCGCAGGACCGAGTCCTCGTTGCACGAGCACGGACGTGAGGTCCTGCAACCCACTGGCGGCTGTGTAGGTAAACGATTTGCCGCCCAGCGCTCCTACCATTCTCGACCCGTCTGCCGACATGGCGAGGAACTCGTACCACTGAACTGCTCCTGACATTGGGACACCGAGACCCACCATTCCGTTCGCGGACGTCCAGGCGAAAAGTTGCATGCCACTCGACGAGTCGCTGAAACCGGCGATCATCGAGCCATCGGCCGAGACCGCGCGGGCCGTGCTGAAAACTGCACCGCCTGGCAAATCGCCCAGAGATTGAACGCCCAAACTCGTCCAGCGTACGGCCTGCGTGTCGGAACTGGATGCGACACGACCCACAATCGTCGATCCGTCGAGAGTGATGCCGAACGCTGCTCCACTCGTGGTGCCAGCGGGTAGGCTCAGAAACTCATACCCCAAAACTTCTGTCCAACGGAATGGCACATATGGAGCGGTCAAAAACGGCTGTACTCTGGGCCTGCCGGTACCGACGATCGTCATGCCATCGGCTGTCATCGCGTAAGCGTGGTTGTCGCCAAAACCGTACAGGCTACTCGTGCTACCTAGAGGTTGCATGCCCGTGGCGGCCGTCCAACGGAAGGGCTGTCCGTCATTGTTGGAATCGCTGAAACCAGCTACGACTGATCCATCGGCCGATACGGACTCGGTTTGACTGTAATACGCTTGGTACGCGAGGGCGCCCAATTCAGTCAGTCCGTTAGCGGCGGTCCAGGTGACGGCGCGAGGGCCGTAGTAGGTATTCGAATATCCCACGACAGTATTACCATCTGCGGAGATCCCGTACGCGCCGCTATAGGGGGTGCCTTGAATGGGGAGAAAGCCCATGCCTTGAAATGATGCCGCCGAAACGACCGCGGCGTGCGAGAGTATCACCAACGCCACAGCAAGTAAACAGAATCTAATCACCGTTCGCTCTGTGCGACGAGTACAAGCCTGGAGTGATCGACGCACTTGGTGAATTATGTTTGGCGACGAGGCGAGCTTCGAGCGATTCCGGGTCACTAGCGTTGCTCCAAGAGATGGTGCTTCCACGCGTGCAGAACGAGAGCCCGGATATCTTGAAAGTATGGTAGGATGCTACCGGCGCGCTAACGGAAAATCAAGAAAACAGTTACGGCTACAACCATACAGGTACCGCCACACACGATTACTGGGATAACGATGTTTGCGACCGAAACAAACGTTGATCGATAATCCGAAACGCTCGATCAGGCTACAACTGCAGGAGCAGCCGAGATGACGAAGGACCTTGCCCCCGAGAATCGTGGCACCACGCGTCGTACGTTCATCAAGGGGACGGCGGCAACCGTCGTCGGCGCGGGTCTGTCAGCACACACGTCGATCGCACGAACCGCGCACGCCGCGGGCGACGACAAGATCAAGGTCGGGCTGATCGGCTGCGGTGGCCGCGGGCGCGGCGCCGCGATGCAGGCCATCAAGGCCGATCCCCACACGCACCTGGTGGCGCTGGCCGACACCTTCGCCGACCAGATCGAGTTGTCGCTGACACTATTCGGCCGCGACGGCGAATTGTCGAGCCGAGTCGACGTGCCCGAAGATCGCCGCTACGTGGGTTTCGATGCCTTTCAGCAGTTGATTGATAGCGACGTCGACGTGGTGCTGCTGGCCGCTCCACCCCACTTTCGCCCGCAACACCTGGAAGCCGCGGTGGCGGCCGGCAAACACGTCTTCGCCGAGAAGCCGATTGCCGTCGACGTTGGCGGCGTCCAGCGCGTACTGGCCGCTTGCGAGCAGGCCAAACAGAAAAACCTGGCCGTGGTGTCGGGCCTTTGCTGGCGCTACGAGAACCATGCCCGCGCAGCCATGCAACAGATTCACGACGGCAAGCTTGGCCAGATCGTGGCCATGCATTCGGCGTATGTCGGCTCGATGCCCGGCAAGGCGTGGCCGATGGTCCGCCAAGACGGCTGGGGCGACATGGAGTGGCAACTGCGCAACTGGTACTGGTTCACCTGGTTGTCGGGTGATCACATCGTCGAGCAGGCGGTGCACAGCATCGACAAGGCCTCGTGGGCCATGCACGATCAACCGCCGCAATCAGCGATCAGCCTCGGGGGACTGCAAGCGCGCCGCGGCCCTGAACTGGGGACGATCTTCGACCATCACGCGGTGTTGTTCGAATACCCCAGCGGCCTGAAGCACTTCCACTACTGCCGCCAACAATCGGGCTGCGCGCACGACGTTTCGACGCACATCGTGGGCACACTCGGCGTTTGCGATGTCGAAAAGGGAGTCATTCGCAACCACGACGGCGACATTACCTGGAAGGCCAACGTCAAGAAGAACATCATGCACCAGCAGGAGCAGGACGAGTTGTTCGCCTCGATCCGCGCCGGCCAGCCGATCAACGACGGTCACTACATGTCCGTCAGCACCATGCTGGCCGTCCTGGGGCGCATGGCCAGCTACACCGGGCGAAAGGTCACCTGGGACCAGGCCCTGCAGTCAAAGGAAGACTACACGTTGCCGCAATACAACTGGGACGTGAAGCCCGAGATTCCGCCGATTGCCATCCCGGGCGTGACCCTGCTGGTTTGATCACATCAGATTTGCAAGGCACGACCAATAGCTAAGCAGGCGTTTCGACAAGCCAGTGGTTGGTTTGAAACAACGACGGTCGATTGGTGAAACGTTGGCACGCTTTAAGCACGTTCTGTTGTTCGCCGCGGTAGCCGCGATGTATGGCGGCGCGGCCCATCATCTGCCGGCAGCCGAGGGCCCTACCTTGAAGTTGCCGGCCCGCAGCCGAGCGGTGCCCAACCCAGATGAGGACCCATCTCACGCTAAGGCGACCGAAACGCAGGTCGAGTGGGAAGCGGCGAAAACGGCCTTCATAATCTGCGACATGTGGGACGATCATTGGTGCCGCGGCGCCGCGCAACGCGTCGTCGAGATGGCGCCTGCGGTGAACCGGCTCGCCCAGGCGTTGCGCCAGCGCGGAGTGCTGGTGATTCACGCACCCAGTACGTGCATGGATTTTTATCACGACACGCCGCAGCGCCGACGCGCGACGGCGGCGCCATGCGCCAAACCACCCGTCGAGCTTTCGCAAACCACGCGATGGGGAACCAAATGGTGCTGGCCCGATCCGCGTCGCGAACCCGATTTGCCCATCGACGATTCGGACATGGGTTGCGACTGCACCCCGATTTGCGAAATCCATGCTCCCTGGAAGCGGCAGATCGGCCTGATCGAAATTGCCGAGCCCGACGCCATCAGCGACGACGGGCAAGAGGTCTACAACCTGCTCGCCAGCCAGGACATCGACAACGTTTTGATCGCGGGCGTGCACCTGAACATGTGCGTGCTGGGGCGGTCGTTTGCCATCCGCCAGATGGTCGCGCTAGGGAAGAACGTGATGCTGGTCCGCGATCTGACCGACACCATGTACAACTCGCGGATGCGCCCCTACGTCGATCACTTTCAAGGAACCGAGTTGGTCATCGAGCACGTCGAGCGCTATTGGTGCCCGACGATCACCAGCGCCGACATTTTGGGTGGCGAGCCATTTCGCTTTCGCGCCGCGGGCAAGTCGAAGTGACCTCGCCGCGTGGGCTCGGTCGATTGAACCGGTCGTAGCCTAGGCTAGCGCGGCTGGAATGGGTCCATGCGACGGTTCCGGTTCAAGCTCTCGACGGTGCTGATTCTGACCGCACTCGCGGCGTGGGGGATGGCGACTGGACTGCCATATGAGAGACACGGCATGATAGGGACTCACCACATGCAGCCATTCACGAACTTTTGGTGGGAGTTCAACCCTTTGGGGCTCCTGCCGACACTCGCACTGCTCGCCTTTCTCACCTGGAAAGCAGTCGCCCGCCGGCGCGAGAAGGGTAGAGAGCGCTCAGCAGAGAGTCCAGCGACCGCTTAGTAGTGTTGCTCTTAGAGCCACTGTGCTGAAAAGTGAGCAATCCAATGAAGATCGAGCGCCGGGATTTCGTGCGCGTCGGCGGTTGCGGGATCGCAGCGCTGCTGACGCGGCCACTGTGGGCTGAAGAAGAAGGCCGCGACGAAGCTCCGGTTGCTCCCCGCGTCGTGCTGACATGGGGAACCAACGGTCACGGCGACGGAGAATTCGACATCCCGATTGCGGTCGCCGTGAACCACAAGGATGAAGTTCTCGTGGCCGACTTTCGGCAGACGAACGCCGAGGCCAAATCGCGCGTGCAGCGATTCGATCCCGAGGGACGCTTCTTGGGAGCGTTTGTGACCGATCCGATGCCCGGGGGGCTGGCCTTGGACAAGGACGGGCGTCTCTATGCCACGCATATGATGAAGCACAAAGTTGCCGTCTACGATCCGGCCGGCAAGGTGGTGCGAGAGTTTGGCAAGCAGGGGTCCGCTCCCGGAGAGTTCAATCAGCCGGGCGGTATCGCCTTTGGCCCCGACGGATCCGTTTACGTCGCCGATCAGGTGAACCACCGAGTACAGCGTCTATCGCCCCAAGGCGAGCCGATTAGCGCTTGGGGAAAACATGGCGTGGCGACGGGCGAGTTCGGTGGAAACTCATCTCCGAACGGCCGTGGCGGCGGGCCGCACTTCCTCGCCTTCGACAGCCAGGGCAATCTGTTCACCACCGAGGCTTCTGTCGGCCGCCTGCAAAAGTTCACCGGTGATGGCAAGTTTCTGCTTGCTTGGGGAGATAACGAGGTGGCGCCTGGCCATTTTGGTGGGCACAGTTACATGCCAGGCCCTTTGGCCGTCGCGATTGACTACAAGGACCGGGTGTGGGTGAGTTCGACCAACCACTTTGTTCAGCAGTTTACGTCCCAGGGGCGGTTCATCTGCAGAGTGGGGGGCGAAGGAACCGAGCCGGGCCAATTCAAACTGCCGCATGGCATCGCGTTCGACAGCCAGCATCATCTCTATGTCGCCGACGCAAGGAATTCCCGCATGCAGAAGCTTGCGATCTAGTTGTTCCCGGTCGGCCGCGGTCATTAATTCTTTACCGGCGTAGCTGGGATCGCTTCTTAGAACTTTCGCCTCGCAGCCTTGCATACATAGGACTGCCATGTATAATACTGCTATGCATGAAGGGCCGCAGTGAGTTCGCGCCCGCGCGAAACCCGAAGACGATGAACTGAAACCATGCAGATCAGCAAAGATCTCATCGCGGCTTCGTCGACCCCCTTGGTCCTGGCGGTCCTGGCCGAAGCGGACAGCTACGGCTATGCGATCATCCAGCGCGTCCGGGAGCTTTCCGGAGGGCACCTGGAGTGGACCGACGGGATGCTGTATCCCGTTCTGCACCGGCTCGAGCGGCTGGGCCACGTCAAGGCGCGGTGGGAAGTCGCTCCGAGCGGCCGCCGCCGCAAGTACTACCGCCTCACCGCGCAGGGGCGGAAGCAGCTCAGCGAGGAACGCAAGCAGTGGCAGGCCGTCGACTCGGCGCTACGAGATATCTGGCAAGCGCTCTCCCTTCTCGTCGCGGCCGATCAACGGACTGCCAGCGCGCTAACTTCACGCGGAGCCTGAGCCATGTCGAGTGCCGATCAATCGCCAGCCCTCGAGGAACAGATCGACCAGTGGCGCACCTACCTCCGGCGCCGCCAGGCGATCCAGGCCGTCGACGTCGCGGAGTTGGAAGACAATCTGCGCGAGCACGTTGGCGGCCTGCGCGACGCGGGGCTCTCGTCCGACGAGGCGTTTCTGGTCGCGGTGAAGCGCATGGGCCAGCTCGACGCCCTGTCGCGCGAGTTCGCCCGCGAACACTCGGATCGACTCTGGAAGCAGCTCGTCGTCTCCGCCGACTCCGACCAGACTCACGCCGCGGCTCGCACCGAAAGCCTGGTTGCCTTCGCGCTGGCCGTGGCGGCAGCCCTGCTGATCAAGTCGCCTCTGCTGTTCGGCATCGACTTGGATCGCAATGAGGGCTTTTATCTCCGAAATATGAGTCTCTTCGTGCTGCCGCTGCTGGCCGGATATTTCGTCTGGAAGCGGCGACTTTCCGCCGGCACAGTTGGCTGGCTCGCCACGGCGTTCGTCGCGGCGGGCATTTTCGCCAACGTCTATCCCTTCGTCGCGCAAGGCTACACCGAGGCGCTCACCGCGCTGCACCTGCCGATTGCGCTCTGGCTCATGGTGGGCATCGCCTACGCTGGCGGCCGTTGGCGCCAGGTCGCCGGTCGGATGGACTTCATTCGCTTTTCGGGCGAGCTGTTCATTTACTACGTGCTGATTGCCCTGGGTGGCGGCGTTTTCATGGCGTTTTTGGGGATGCTCTTCAAAGCCATCGATATCGACGCCGAGCCCTTTGTCGAATGGGTCGTGCCGTGCGGGGCGGCCGGGGCCGTTCTGGTCGCCGCGTGGCTCGTCGAGGCGAAACAAAGCGTGATCGAGAACATGGCGCCCGTGTTGACGCGCCTCTTCACGCCGCTGTTCGCCGCCCTGCTCGTCACGTTTCTCGGCACCGTGCTCTGGACCGGACGTGCGATCGACATCTCGCGCGAGGTGCTCATCGCCTTCGACCTGTTGCTGGTGGTGGTCCTGGGCCTGCTGCTGTATTCGGTCTCCGCCCGCAATCCACAATCGCCGCCGGGGACTTTCGATGTGCTGCAGGTGGTGCTGGTGATCAGCGCGCTGGTGGCCGACGCGGCCGCGCTGTGGGCGATCGCAGCGCGGATCAGCGAATTCGGTTTCAGCCCGAACCGCGTGGCGGCCCTGGGCGAGAACTTGATTCTGCTGGTCAACCTGGCCTGGGCTGCCGTGCTGTACATCCGCTTTCTGCGCGGGCGGGCATCGTTCGCCGGCGTCGAGCAGTGGCTTACCGCCTACTTGCCGGTGTACTTCGCCTGGGCGGTGATCGTCGTGATCTTCTTTCCACCGTTGTTCGGATTCATCTGATCGCGCTTGCAGCACCTGCTACCGTGGTGGTCGACCCGAAGCGGGACTTCGATAATCACGTGCGCGCCACAGCGCCTGCCCTCTGGAGTCGAACGAGCCTGCGCAAGGCAAGCGCGATCGTCGGACGAACGTCGGATGATTCGATGAGCGCGGAGTTGGTCACGCCGTGCATCGACTTGAGGCCGACTCTCTGCAATCGACAAACTTCGCGCAGAGTTCCTGACCCGAGCCTGCGGCGCAGCTCAGACGTTCGGCCCGCCGGTGCCTGGGGAGCTATGTCGCACGATGTGCGACGTACCCTGGGTTCGCCTAAGCAGATACGCTCGCTGCTGTCGAACTAAACAAACGTGGAGGATGGCTCCCCTAATTTCTGGTGGTCAGGTCGTTGGGTCGCAATATGGAAGTTTGCGACGCCGTGGCGATTGCCCGCAAATCTGCGATTCTGGTCGCCTTGGCCGTCGGCATCTCGACATGCGGCCGGTGCGAATCAGTCTCTCGGGCGGCCGAGCCATCCACGCCACGTGCAACCGTCGCCCGTTCATCGACCACAAGCAGCGACTTCCAAAGCTGGCCGGACGCAACGGCCCGCTGGCTCGGTCGGCCAGGCGCCGCAGCGCGGCCGATGCAACTCGTCGCTCAACGTGACGGCGACAGGTCTCGCAGCTCCAATCGCCGGGCCGCCACCGGCCCGAGCGTAGCTGGCTCGAGCGGCACGAACGGCGTTGTCTCGGGTAACCCGGGGGCATCGAACGTCGTGGTGGGAACTGGCTGGTTGGGAGACTGGCTGCGAATCAACCGCAATGGCTTCCGCCTCGCGGGCTTGAACATCACCGATGCCAACGGTCTGAGCGGTGGGCTGGTCCCCGGCTGGACGGCCGACACCCTCACCGTGGTCGACGTGTCGCTCGACATGGCCGAGGCGATGGGCTGGGAGAACGGCCTGCTCGGTGGAGAGTTTCTCCACTACTCGGGAGGTCCGGTCAACGCCAACGCGGGGACGGTGATGGGCTACAACTCGCTGGACATTGCCATCCAAGATCGCGCCGAGATTTACGCGCTGTGGTACATGCAGAAGCTGTTTGACGAGCGACTGTTGATTCGCATTGGCAAGACGATCACGACCTACGATTTCAACAACGTGGTTCGTCCGACGGCGTTCAACGATCCGGCGTACGACATTTCGGCGCTGTCGTCGCTGATCTTCACGCCGCTCTATATCAGCCCGACGCAACTGGGGGTCGTGCCGGGCTACTTCAATTCGGCGACCGGCGTGGTAACGACGTTGATTCCGATCGAAAACACGTATGCCAAGTATGGGCTGTACGACGGCAACCTGGCCGCGGGCCGGCAAGTCGGCAGCGAGGGACCCCACTTCAACGGCTACGCGCTGCACATGGTCGAGTTGGGCGGCAGTTGGCTGCTCGACGGGCGGCAATTCCCCGGCAAGTTCGGCGTCGGCTATTGGGCGCAGACCGGAGTGCTGCAGGCAGTCGGCGGCCCAGTCAACGGCGCGCAAGGGCTGTACGTGTTCGGATCGCAGCGCGTGTTCTACGAGCAGCCCGGTGTCACGAACGAAGGGTTGTCGATCTATGGGCAGTTCGCGGCGACCAACTCGGATTTCGTCGATACGCACCGCTACTTTGGCTGCGGGGTCACGTACTTTGGCCTGCTGCCGGGGAGAAACAACGATTCGGCCGGCTGGGGGCTGGCCTACGGACAAATGAACAACGACCCGGCCGCCAACCTCGGCGCCGACGAGATCATCCTCAGTTGGTACTACCAGTGGATGGTCGGGCCGAATTGCTTCGTGCAGCCCAACCTTTCGTATATCCCCAATCCAGCGGCGCGGCCCGACATTCCCAGCGCGCTACCGGTCACGCTGCGGGCGATTCTGCTCTTCTAGAGAAGTGAGTTCGAATCTCGACCGCTAGCTGAACACTGACTTCGAGCAGCCGGCTCTCTAGTTAACAATCAACCACGGCGGCTAAGACGCGCGGCTGCGACTCAAGAAGTTGACAAAGAGGATCCACTCACACGGCGAGCGAGCTTGCTGGCGCTGTGCAACAATAGCGCCCCTTCCTTAAGGCACCACGATTTACAGCATTAACACCTTGATGCGCAGCCTTTACCGGCCCTTGCTGCTGTTGATCAACTGGTGCTACGCAGAAGGAGCTCGCCCGCGGAGGGTCGCCGAACCGCGACGCGAGCGCGCGGCCTCGCCGCGCCAGCATCGCCGACGGCGTTCCCTCGCCATGTTTGCACTCCAAAACTGCGGCCAGTAAGGCCCAACAAACCGCCGGCGCTTTTTGCACAGCGCGATCTTCGATCGCCACATTGCGGCTTTCAGTCGCCGTTGAATTTGCGCGGGGCGGCTTCCTGACGGGCATGTTGAACAGCCGCCGTGCGATTTTCAGGCGGTCCCGCCGTGGCAAGTTCAACACGGCCACAAGGGGCAGCCGTCAGTTGAACTGATCGGCGTTGGCTCTCCGCAGCTCGCTTAGCACCTGATGTGTCGCCGCCAGCTCGATGAGCTCCGACAGCGTCCGCACACTCAGCTTGCGCATGATGGCCGAACGACGCATTTCAACTGCCCGTTCCGTCAACTGCAAGCGACCCGCTATGGCCTTATTCGTCAGCCCGGTGCGAATCAAGTTTAGCGTCTCACGATCGCGCGCGGTGAGTCGAGCGATTCGCTCGGTCACTTCGGCGAATGCTCGATCACTCTCTCGCCATTGGGCGTCGAGCGCCAGGGCTTTTTCCACGCGGTCGACCAGCGTGGCACGCTCGAAAGGCTTTTCCAGGAATTCGATGGCGCCGGTCTTCATGGCCGCCACGGCCGTCGTTACGTCGGCATGTGCCGTAATGAAAATGACGGGAATGCGCTTGCCATCTTTCAACAGCTTCTCGTACAGCTGCACTCCGGAAAGCCGGGGCATGCGAATGTCGAGGATCAGGCAACCGGCCATCTCTCGTCGATAATGGCGCAAAAACGCGTCCGGGCCGGCGAAGGCGTTGATCGGATGGCCGAGCATCGCCAGCAACACGCACAGCGACTCGCGCAATTGGTCGTCATCGTCAACGACAAACACCGTCGGCTTGTCGGTCGCGCTGTGCTGCATGGTTGTCCAAGCGGGGCAAAACGAACGAGAACTGGGTCCCCTGCGGCAGTGATTGCGCCCAGAGAGTTCCCTGATGTTGCTCGACGATCGAGCGGCAGATTGATAGGCCGATGCCCAGGCCATCGGACTTCGTCGTGAAAAAGGGTTCGAACAGCGACTCGACAGGCACTTCTGCGAGCCCGCGGCCGTTGTCGACGACATCGACCTGCGCGCTCTTCGGTTGAACCGTGATCCGCACGGAAATCCGCCGCTCGGAAGCAGCCAGACGCTGCGTGGCTTGAATCGCGTTCTGTATCAAATTGACGAGCACTTGCTGGATTTGTATCGGGTCGGCCTCGACCACGACCTTGTCGGCCAGCGGCGGTGCGAAGACGAGTTGTGCCGCGGCGCGATGCGCTTCGGGCTGGCAAAAGTCGATGACCTCGTGAACCAGTGCAACGAGCTCCACGGGCATCGTGGTCGTCGGGCCGGGGCGCACAAAATTGCGAATTCTCCGCACGATTCCGCCCGCGCGAAGCGACGCCTGCCGCACCCGCTCGACGAGTTCCTGCAATTGCAAACGGACCGGCTCCTCGACTGGCTTGTCGAGCGCCAGTTGGCAGGCCTCGGAGTAGTTGACGATCGTCGCAAACGGTTGATTCAGCTCGTGGGCCAACCCCGCGGCCAGGTGCCCCAGCGATTCGACTCGGTTGGCATGCGCCAACTGCGCGGCCAAGGCGTGATTGCGCTCTTCGACGATTTGCCGCTCAGCGATTTCCGATCGCAAGGCCGACACGAGCTCGTCCAGCTTGCGAGTGCGCCGCGCAACCTGCGCCTCGAGTTGATCGACCTGGCTTTGAATGGCGCGCGTAGCCGGTCGAATGACGAGCCAGCCCACGGCAGCGACGAGAACCAGGATCGCGACGGCGATCGAGAGGGCCAGTTGCCGCAAGCGGCGCACTTCGGCGTTGGCCTGCGCTTCCAGCAGCGAGACCAGGCGATCCATGGTGCCGAGGTACTTTGATTCGTGCGCGACGATGGTCGCCACGGCCGTTGAGATTTGCTCGGGCGTTGGGTTCACGCCTGTCAGCACGACGGCCGCGCCCCGCAGCGCTGCGAAATCGGGTTCCAGCTCTGCCCAGGCTGCGTCGATCGCTGGCGACGAAAGTCGCGTGAGGCCGTGCTGGGCATCTCCCCGCTGCAGGGCCTGGTGCATCTCCGTCCAACTGACGAGCGCGTCGTGCAACTCGCCGCACAGTGCCGCGCGCGACGATCCGTCGTTGGCGAGTTGCATGGCCAGCGCGGTCTTGGCGAGCTTTTGACTCAGCATCCGCTGACGACCCGCAATATTGATGACCGGCGCGTAGCCATTCATCCGCACGAGCAATGGCTGAATTAAAGCTTGATCGGCCCCGACCAAGGCCACGATGGCAACTAGCACCAACAAATAGCGTGCGCTCAAACGGCGAACAAGTGCGTTGCGAAAGGTCGTCGGCTGGTGGGGGAGTGCCGGCATGGAACTGGGGGGTTGCGGTTTTGCGATCAAGGCGACTGCACGAGACTGGCCACGAGTCGAACCACCACCCCACAGGAAATCGCGTTCCAAATGTGCGCGGAAAATCGGGTCGCGGTCTCAAACCCTTCGCTCGACGAGAGTTGAGGCACCGTCTGCTTCGGTATTCCGAACATCGGCAGCGGCGGCTTGCCTAGACGATAGGCGATGGTGCCTGAAGGGTGGGCGGACCACTGCAGGGCACCAGCAGCGGGCGAGGCGTATCTCTTCGGATGTCCGAAGAATCGACCGCAAGTCATCAGCGCGGCCCGAGGCTTGCAATTCTCGCCGTCGACTTAGCGACTTCCCGGCGGAGTTGTCGCTCGGTCGATGAGATAACGGACCAGGGTATCGAGCGAGTGGGACTCCGCCATGCAGCACGACGGCAAGGCTTCGCGCATCGAGTTATTCAACTTCTCCTCGCCGCAGATGCGGGCCTTCCACATGTCGTGGATCGCCTTCTTCCTCTGCTTCTTTGCCTGGTTTGGCATCGCGCCTTTGATGGCGGTCGTGCGCGACGAGTTGCAACTGACCAAGAACCAGGTCGGCTGGTGCATCATCGGGTCGGTCGCCGCGACCGTGTTTGCGCGGTTGGTGGTCGGCTGGCTGTGCGACCGGGTGGGCCCGCGAATCACCTATGCAGGGCTGTTGATCCTCGGCTCGCTGCCGGTCATGGGAATTGGGCTGGCGGGTGATTTCACTTCGTTTCTCATCTTTCGCGTGTTGATCGGCGTGATCGGGGCATCGTTCGTCGTGACGCAATACCACACCTCGCGAATGTTCGCGAGCAACTGCGTCGGCACTGCCAACGCGATGACGGCCGGCTGGGGCAACCTGGGAGGGGGCGTCACGCAGTTGGTAATGCCGTTGCTGTTGACGCTGCTCGTCGGCACCGTCGGGCTGACGGCCGCCACGTCATGGCGAGTCGCCATGCTGTTGGTCGGGATACTCTGCGCCGTCACCGGAGTGGCCTACTACCTGCTTACCCAAGACACCCCGCTGGGGAACTACCGTGATCTGCGTGGTCGTGGGCGGATGGCCGACGCGCCAGCCGCGCAAGGCACCTTGGCCGAAGCCTGTCGCGACCACCGCGTGTGGGCGCTGTTTCTCGTCTATGGCGCTTGCTTCGGGATGGAACTCACGATCGACAACATTGCCGCGCTCTACTTCCTCGACTATTTCGATTACTTCCAGCAGATCGAGCCCGCTCAGGCGCTCAAGCTCGCCGGCCTGATCGCGGCAACCTTCGGCGGCATGAACTTGTTCATGCGGGCGATCGGTGGCTGGATCGCCGACGGTTGCGGTAATCGCTGGGGGTTCGGCGGCCGCGTGAAGTGGCTGTTTGCCGTTCTCTTTGGCGAAGGGATTTGCCTGATGCTCTTTTCGCAGGCGACGGCGCTAGGGCCGGCCATCGCAGCGATGCTCGTCTTGGCGCTGTTCGTCAAGATGTCCAACGGCGCCACGTTCGCTGTCGTGCCCTTTATCAATCGCCGAGCGCTCGGTGCGGTGAGTGGCATCGTCGGCGCTGGCGGCAATGCCGGCGCCGTGCTGTTGGGTTTTCTGTTCAAAAACGAAGCGCTCGATTGGCGAGCCGCGCTGCTGATCGCCGGCGCGGCGGTTACGAGCATTGCCTTTGTCAGCCTCTCCATTAACGAACGCGAAGCCATGGATCTGCCGATGGGCGCCGAAGGCCCGGCGTCTGAGCTCGTTCCCGTGGCATAGCGCTCCGGTCCCCAGCCCCACACGGTCTTAGCATGATCAGCACTCCAGCCAGCGCGGTCGGTCGGCAGACGATCGTGGTCGTCGGCAACGGCATGGTCGGCCAGCGATTCTGCGAACGAATCGTGGACTTCGATCGCGATCGTCGCTTTCGCCTGGTGACGTTTTGCGAGGAGCCGCGCAGCGCCTACGACCGAGTGGGCCTGACGTCATTCTTTGCCCACCGCGATGCGGAACAGCTAATGCTGGCGCGCCGCGACTGGTACGCCGACCACGGCGTGGAGCTTCATCTGGGAGATCGTGCCGCGTCGATCGACCGCCGAGCGGGCATCGTGAAGTCGGACAAGGGAGTGCGGATCAAATACGACTATGTCGTGTTGGCGACAGGCTCGTACCCATTTGTGCCGCCGATTCCCGGGGTGCAGCACGCCGGCGTGTTCGTGTACCGCACGATCGAGGACTTGCAGAACATCATTGCCTATGCCGCGCACGCGCGGCGCTGCGCCGTCATCGGCGGCGGCCTGCTGGGGCTCGAAGCGGCCAAGGCGGCCTTCGATCTGAATCTCGAAACCCATGTCGTTGAGTTCGCCCCGCGATTGATGCCGCGGCAGATCGACGACCACGGATCGCGCATCCTGGTGAACAAGATCGAAGACCTCGGGGTCAAGGTCCACTTGAAAACTGCGACCAAGGCGATCCATGGCCCCAATTGTGTCGAACGGATCGAGTTCAACAGCGGCGCTTCGATCGACGTCGAGATGGTGATCATCTCGGCAGGCATCCGTCCTCGTGACGACCTGGCTCGTGACTGTGGTCTGGCCGTCGGCGAGCGTGGCGGCATCGCCGTCGACGATCGACTGCAAACCTCGGACCCGCGAATCTTTGCCATCGGCGAGTGTGCGCTGCACGGCGGCATGGTCTACGGCCTGGTGGCGCCCGGCTACGAGATGGCCGAAGTTGTGGCCGCCAATCTCGCGGGCGCTGAGCGGCGGTTCGCCGGCGCCGATTTGTCGACCAAGCTGAAGCTGATGGGGGTCGACGTTGCGAGCTTCGGCCGCTACGAAGCACCGCCCGAGCAGGCGACGCCCGTGGTGTTCGAGGATCCCTTCGGCGGCGTCTACAAGAAGCTGCTGCTCTCGCCAGATGGCTCCCACCTGTTGGGGGGCATCCTGGTGGGCGACGCGGCCGACTACGGGCGACTGGCGATGCTCGCCAAAGGCGACGTCCCTCTCGCCTGCCCGCCGCATGAACTGATCATGACCTCGGCCAGGCCGAGCGCGGCGCTGGGCATCGATGCCTTGCCCGACGCGGCGCAAATCTGCGCCTGCAACAACGTCAGCAAGGGGGCCCTGCGCACGGCGATTTGCGATCTGGGCATCGACACGCTCGACACTCTCAAAAGCACCACGAAGGCCGGCCTGGGCTGCGGAGGCTGCGCGCCGCTGGTGGCCGATCTGCTCAAGTGCGAGTTGAAAAAAGCAGGCAAGGCCGTGGTGAATTATCTCTGCGAACACTTCGCGCATTCGCGGACCGAGTTGTTCGCGATCATCAAAGTCAAAGAGCTGCGCACGTTCGACCAGGTCGTAGCGCACTGCGGCCGGGGAATTGGCTGCGAAGTCTGCAAACCGGCCGTGGCGTCGATCCTGGCCAGCCTGTGGAACGACGACATCCTCGCCCCCGAACATCAGACCCTGCAAGACACGAACGACCGCTTCCTGGCCAACTTGCAGCGCGGCGGCAGCTACTCGGTGGTGCCGCGCGTGCCTGGCGGCGAAATCACGCCGGAGAAGTTGGCGGTCATCGCGCGGGTTGCCCAAAGTTATGGGCTGTACACAAAAATCACGGGCGGTCAGCGGATCGATATGTTCGGCGCTCCCGCCGAGAAGCTGCCGGAGATTTGGGAGGAGCTGGTCGACGCAGGCTTTGAGAGCGGACACGCCTACGGCAAGGCGGTGCGCACCGTCAAAAGCTGCGTAGGGACTACCTGGTGCCGATATGGCGTGCAGGACTCCGTGGCCTTGGCCATTCGCGTCGAGCATCGTTACAAGGGAATTCGCGCGCCGCACAAGATCAAGATGGCCGTCTCGGGCTGCACGCGCGAATGTGCCGAAGCACAAAGCAAGGATGTCGGCCTGATCGCCACCGAGCAGGGCTACAACCTCTACGTGTGCGGTAACGGCGGCTCGAAGCCACGGCATGCCGACCTGTTGGCGACCGATCTCGACGAAGCGACCGTGCTGCGCTACATCGACCGCTTTCTTATGTATTACATAGCGACCGCCGACAAGCTCACGCGGACGGCGACCTGGCTCGAGAAGCTCGAAGGAGGCCTCGATCACGTCAAGGACGTCGTCGTTCACGACAAGCTGCGGATCGCCGCCGATCTCGAAGCGATGATGGCGCGACTGGTCGACAGCTATCATTGCGAATGGGCGGCCGTGGTCCGCGATCCCCAGCGGCGCCGCTGGTTCCGGCAGTTCATGAACTCGGACGACAACGAACCGTGTATCGAGATCGTCCACGAGCGGGGCCAAAGCCGACCCGCCGATTGGCCCAGCGAGTTCGTCTCGCTCCAGCAATTCCGTCTGCTCGACGGACAACGCCTCGGCGACGTCGAGCAGCCCCTCGGCCTGCGCTGGGTTGCCGTGGGCACGGTGGCCGACTTTCCGCGAGACGGCGGAGCGACCATTAAGTACGGGAAGAGCCAACTGGCGGTCTTCAATATGGCCAGCCGCGGCCAGTGGTACGCCACGCAGAACATGTGTCCGCACAAGAAGGCCTTTGTGTTGGCGCGCGGGATCGTGGGGGACGCCGCGGGCGAGCCGAAGGTCGCGTGTCCACTGCACAAGAAGACCTTCTCATTGGCCAGCGGCGCGTCGCTCCAGGGCGAAGAGTATCGGATCCGGACGTTCCCCGTGCGCGTCGTCGACGACGTGGTGCAGTTGCAGCTTCCGCAAGAGGAGGTCCTGGACGAGCATCTGGCCACGGAGATTGGCTGCCGTCTGGCGACCGCCTGCGATCGACGAAAAGTCGGTGCGTCGGTCGGCGAAGTAGCCACCGTTTAGAATTGGCCGGGCCTACACGCGATGATCGAACTGACGGTGCTAGCTCCGGAGACCGCGTCGTGCCGAGTGACCGGCAGTCCGACGCCCACCGGCCCGACATTGATCGCGGCGCTGTTGGCATCTCAGCAATCGCTGGCGGCCGTCGACGAGTTCGCTCGTTGGCAGCAAGCCGACGGCCCATCGCCGTCGCGGCTCGCCTCGCCGCGCTATCGCGCCTTGTTGCCGGCCGCGCCCCCTGCGGCACGCCAACAATACGCCTTCGAGGTCGATCTCGATCGTTGTTCTGGTTGCAAGGCGTGCGTGACCGCTTGCCACACGCTCAACGGGCTCGATGAGTCCGAAGCGTGGCGCGATGTCGGGCTGTTGATCGGCGGTTCGCGGAGCGCTCCCGTGTTGCAGCACGTGACAACGGCCTGCCACCATTGCCTCGAGCCGGCTTGCCTGACCGCTTGTCCGGTCAATGCCTACGAGAAGGACCCAGTCACCGGCATCGTCCGACATCTCGACGACCAGTGTTTTGGTTGCCAGTACTGCACATTGGCCTGCCCTTACGACGTGCCGAAATACCACGCCGGCAAGGGCATCGTGCGCAAGTGCGACATGTGTTCGCAGCGGCTCGCGGCCGGCGAACCCCCGGCCTGCGTGCAAGCTTGTCCGCACGAGGCGATTTCGATCCGCCTTGTCGAGCGCGAGCAGATCATCGACGACGCCGAGGCAGCCGTGTTCTTGCCCGCCGCGCCCGACCCCCAACACACTCTTCCCACGACGACCTATAAGTCGAAACGGCCGTTTCCACGCAATCTGCTTCCGGCCGATTACTTCCGCGTCAATCCGCAACACGCTCATTGGCCTTTGGTGGTCATGCTGGTGCTCACGCAGATGTCGGTGGGTGCGTTTGTCGCGGGCTTGACCCATACGCAATTGCTCGACGCGCCGGACCGTGCAGGTTTGAAGGCGTTGCACGCGGTCGGTTCGCTGTGTGTCGCCATGCTCGCTCTGGGTGCAAGTGTGTTTCACCTCGGGCGACCACAGTTTGCGTACCGCGCCGTGCTCGGCCTCAAGCATTCGTGGCTCAGTCGCGAGATCGTAGCGTTTGGTTGCTTCGCTGCGTTGGCCACTGTCTATGCCGCCGCGGTGTTGGTAACCCACCTGGGGCGGTCGCCAAACCTTCTCGTCGCCAAATTTGGCGACGTCTTGGTCCACAATCGGACGGGATGGGTCGTTGCGGTCAGCGGAGCGTCCGGGATCTTCTGCTCAGTAATGATCTATGTGTTCACCCGTCGAGAATATTGGTCGTTTACGCGCACCCTGACGCGGTTCGCGCTGACAGCGGCCGTGCTCGGCCTGACGGCCGTTTGGCTGACCGTGTCCATCGTGACGCTAGTTAGTCCAACTCCAGAGTTGCTCTGGCGTGTCCGGGGCGATGGTCTCCTACTGTGCCGAGCGCTCATGGCCTGTGCGACGGCAAAGCTCGTTTGGGAGGCGGCGCTATTTCGTCACGTGCTCTCACCGCGAATGACCGCTTTGCGCCGCTCCGCCTTGTTGCAAATCGGCGATTTGTCGAACGTGGCGCTGGCACGCTTCGCGCTGGGCTTGCTCGGCGGCCTGGTCGTGCCTTGGTTGTTGTTGCAAGCGCTGCCGGCCCTCTCCGATGAAACTCTGGTCTCATTCGCGGCGCTGTCAGGGCTATTGTTCACGGCCAACCTGGCCGGCGAGCTGCTCGAACGATATCTCTTCTTTGCCGCGTGCGCCGCGCCGCGGATGCCGGGAGGTATTCGCTGATGGGCGAAGGAACGCGAATGGTTCGCGACCGGGTGGCGGCGGCGCTGTTCAATCCGTCTGGACCGTTGACCGAGGAACTGTTGCTCGCGCCCGCCCGCTTTGGACTGGGCATGTTGCCAGCCGGGTTACAAGCCGACCGCGTCGCCGGCTCGGTGTGCGGATTCTGTTCGACCGGCTGCAATTTGAACGTTCATCTCCGCGATTCGGCCGCGGTGGGCTTAACGCCGGCGGCCGACTATCCGGTGAACCTCGGCATGGCCTGCCCCAAGGGTTGGGAAGCGCTCGCCGTGCTCGATGCCCCGGATCGGGCGACGACGCCCCTTTTGCGCAACGCTGCCGGACGTTACGAGCCGGTGGGTTGGGACGCCGCCCTGCGCACCTTCGTCGAGCGAATGAAAAGCATCCAGTCCCAGCATGGCCCGCAGGCGATCGCCTTCTTGAGCACGGGCCAGATCGTTACCGAGGAAATGGCCCTGCTCGGCGCGCTGGCCAAATTCGGCATGGGCATGTTGCACGGCGACGGCAACACGCGCCAGTGCATGGCCACGGCCGTGGTTGCTTACAAGCAGTCGTTTGGTTTCGACGCTCCGCCCTACACCTACGCCGATTTCGAAGAGTCGGACGTGTTGGTGCTGGTGGGGAGCAATCTGGCGATCGCCCACCCGATCCTCTGGCAGCGGGTCATGCGGAATCGTCGGCGCCCCGAAATCGTGGTCATCGATCCGCGGGCGACAGAAACTTCGATGGCCGGTACACAGCACCTGGCGCTCTATCCCAAATCGGACCTGGCGTTGTTCTATGGCCTCGCTCGCGTGTTGATCGAACGCGGGTGGGTAGACCGCGAATTCATCGACGCGCACACCGCAGGCTTCGACGAATTCGCGCGGTTCGTCGAACCGTTCGACTTGCCGACCGTGGCCGCCGCGACTCGCCTGCCGATCGAATCCATCGAGCGCCTCGCGGCCACGATCCATCAAGGCCAACGCGTTTCTTTCTGGTGGACGATGGGCGTCAACCAGAGCCACCAAGCGGTGCGCACGGCGCAGGCCATCATCAACGTCGCTTTGATGACAGGCAACATCGGCCGCCCGGGGACCGGCGCCAACTCGATCACTGGGCAGTGCAACGCGATGGGTTCGCGATTGTTCAGCAACACGACGAATCTGCTGGGCGGCCACGATTTCGCTAGCGCCCGCGACCGCGACAAGGTCGCTCGCATTCTCGAAATCGACGAAGCCGTGATCCCGCGCGAGGCCGGCTGGCCCTACCACCGGATCATGGAAGGGATTCTGCGGGGCGAAATTCGCGGATTATGGGTGGTCGCGACCAATCCGGCCCATTCGTGGATCAACCAAGGACAGGCCCGCGACATTCTCGATCGGCTCGAATTCCTGGTCGTGCAGGATATGTATCATACGACCGAAACGGCGCAGCGCGCCCATCTCGTCCTCCCCGCGGCCGGCTGGGGCGAGAAGGATGGCACGTTCATCAACTCCGAGCGGCGCATCGGGCTGACCCGCAAGGTGCGACCAGCGCCCGGGCAAGCGCTGGCCGACTTTCACATCTTTCGCCTGATTGCCGACTACTGGGGCTGCGGCCAGATGTTTCGGCAATGGGACTCGCCGGAAAGCGTCTTTCAACTGCTGAAGCGCCTGAGTCAGGATCAGCCCTGTGAGTTCACGGGCATCGACGACTATGCGATGCTCGACGAGCGAGGTGGGGTGCAGTGGCCCTTGGTTGCGGGCTACCCAGAAGCGTCATCCGAAAGGCGGCTATTCGAGGACAGACGCTTCTTTCATGCGGACGGCCGGGCGAGATTCGTTTGCGAAGCGCCTCGCCCGCTCGTCGAACAGCCCGACGAGAAGTATCCCTTTCTCCTCTTGACCGGACGCGGATCGGCCGCGCAATGGCACACGCAGACGCGAACGGCCAAGTCGGCAATTTTGCGTAAACTCTATCCCGCCGAACTCTACGCCGAGATCTCCCCTCAAGATGCGAATCGTCGCGGCCTTGTCACGGGCAGCCGGTTGCGGATCGCATCGCAACGCGGCGAGTTGCATGCCCGCGCGCTCGTCACACCGGCGGTTCAGCCCGGCCAGGTCTTTCTGCCGATGCACTACGAAGCGACCAACGTGTTGACCGATGCCGTGTTCGATTCCTATTCGCATCAACCGGCGTACAAGTCTTGTGCGGTGAACGTCGAGTTGGCGCGGTAGGTGCATCACCCAAGATCAATGCACAAACCTGCGGGGAATACTGCTCCCTCGCGGTGGGGAACTGATTTCGACCTTTTTCGGGGAGTTGTCGCGAAAGTTGAGTCAGCGAGTCAAGTACAAACGCGTTCGCGACTGCTAACCCAGAAGGTGTGAGCGTACGCAATGTTTGAGGCGCTGCACGTGCAGAACCCATTTCGAACTCTTTCGCCGAGAGCCACGCCGATCACTACAACACCAGCAATCCGCGTCTCGGAGATCGACCGACCGCCGTCGTCGAGTGCCCGACGCAACCCGATGATCGACGCCACGATTCCATCGATGCGACCAGTGCTCTTCTTTTTCGTGGGGACAATGTGCTCGTTGTGATCCTGCCGAACCGCACAGCGACCTGCCATCCAAGTCAGGATCGGATTGCCGTTTGGTGCAACTCGGCCGCTCGCGACCGCGGCCGCTGCAACAACCCGTGATCGCGCATCACGACATACGCCTGGCGATCTTTGACCGACTGCCCGGCGCGGCGGCACATCACGGCGATCCGCT
>JBFXAH010000024.1:0-115952 GCA_050184475.1 Pirellulales bacterium
GCACTCCGAGGACTTTCACCGGCGCCTGGGCCGTACCTGTCAGCGGCTCGCGCAGCGTTTGATCGCGTGTTTCCAGGCCCAACTGATCGCGAGCGGCCATCAAGATCGCTTGCCGTATCAACTCGCGGATCAACAGCTTGCCGCTAGGCTGAGGCACCGTCATGTCGGGTTCGCGAGAGTCGAGGCCGACAATTCTTGCCCTAGGTCGTGTCGGCGCCGCGGGCTCGGTGCCGCGCAAAGGACTCATTGTTCCGATGTTGGCGACCAGGATGGCCAGGACGAGTGCCCTGCTCATAACATCACCCCCCGATCCGACGAAACCGTTCGGCCGACGATCACGATTGTCGCCCAGCTGCAAGACGGGCTCAAGATACGCGGTTCGTACTCTCGCCGCGTTCGGGTGGCCATAATGACGGGCAGCACGGCGGAATCCTGGCGTCGACGCCCGATCACGGCCCAGGCGGCTTTCCAACTCAGGAAGGCGGCGAGGGCGAGATCATTCTTCGCAGGGGGCTTTCCAGGTCCACCAGGCGCGATCTCGGCTGTCCTCTACCCCACGCTCATGGGTGCTCGTCGAACGTGAGGAGTGGCCGACGCTACCGTACTTGGGCCGCGCCACTTAGCGCGACCCCGCGGTAGTAGTAGGCGCGACTCCCGTGGCCGTGACGGCCCCGACCGACGCCGCTGATAGTCAGCACGCGCATGCCAAAACGCGAATTGCCGAGCGGCTTGTGGCCGTTTCGCACGCAGTACGCTCGATACAGGTCGTAAGTCAGCGCCGAGTCCGTGATAGCTTCGGGGCGCAGCTCGAGGCACTCTGCGGCAAATAGACCGAAGGGATCCGAGAGCTCACGGTGAGCAGCAAGCGACGCGGCACACACCCCGCACGCGGTAAATCCATCCTGAGCGAGTAGGCGACGCAAGCCGGCCAGCGCCCAGTTGAGGATACCCGGCAACTCTCGCTGCAAGCGTGTCGTGCGCTCCGTGTCCGCCTGGATCTGATCGCGGGACTCTTGACCGGGCGCAGCAGACCTTTCCGTGAAGCGCACGTTGAAGGGCATCGCGATGAGGCGGCGCCACACTCCGTCGGAGCGATCATTGATCGTGGGCAACTCGTTCGTGCCGAAGATCAGCTTCGCGGTTGTCCGCATCGCGTACGGATTTCTGAACTTTACGTTGACCTGCAGGGGCTCCCCGGACGTCAGCTGTTTGAGGACGCCTTCGGCGAAGCTGTCGACATGGTTCAAATCGCTAGACATGTTGGCTAACTTGCCATCCAGCGAAGACAGGTGGAACTCGGCGCCAAATCGATCGAGCGACACGTGCGAAACATTGTCGGCGCCGAGCATGGCCTCCCAGGTCGACATGATTGTCGACTTGCCGTTCGCGCCGACGCCGTGCAGGATCAAGAACTTGTGGTAGCGACAGTCAGACAACAGCGTATACCCCATGTACTCCTGCAACACGTCGATGCGGTGGTCGTTGTCCGATTCGCTCGGCAAGATGCTGCCTAGCGTTTCAAGCCACAGCGGACACTCGGCGTCTCGATCAAATTCGTACGGTAGCGCCGTAGCGTTAAACAATGCCGGACTGTGGGGCGCCAACGTGCCTGCGACCAGTCCGCTCGAGCAGATTTCGAGGAAGCCGTTCTGGGCCACCAGAACTGCGGCTGGCTCAACGATCGGCGGATTCTGGCTCCGAATCCAAAGCGGCATACAGCTGTCCCAATTGGCGACCAGCACATGGCCACGCAGGTTAGTCATGACGTCCCGGATAAAGCGCTCCGTGGGTTTCGCCTCGGGGGACTGCAACTGCAAGAAGTGCACTAGCTTGGCCTTGAGCAAGTTTTCGTCGAGTTGCTTCCATCTCTTGCCTTCCCAACGCCAGAAGGCATTACGGTAGTACCGCAAGCCGGGGAAAATCGAGGATTCGTCGTCGTCATCGTGATCCTCCTGTGGCATCCACGAGTTCATACAGCTCACGAAATAGACCGCGAGATACGCTGGATCGGTGAGTGCCGGCCCTGGAACCGAGCTGTCTGTGCATATCTCTTTCAGCAGTGTGGGAACACGTACGCCGGCGACTCCAAGTTCCCGCAGTCGCCCGGCAATCATGTTGGCCGCTGTGGTGCGCGCCACGCCGTCGAATAAGCTGGTTGCACAGCCGATTGCGGCGTTGAGCGACTGAGTATGTGCGGCAACGTCATCTGGCGCCACGATGGCGGCAACCATCGCCTCAAATAGATTTGGGTGTAGGTCAGCGCAGTCATCCAGTCGAACCGCGTAGCTGTGCAACTTGCGAGAGAGGCTCTCAAGTCCTGCACTGCATTCGCTCGGCCAAGTGCTCAGCCCGCGTATCGTCAGGAGCACGGGCTCAACCGCGGTGCCGCACCACTGTTCGATGGCCTCGAGCTCGCCCTTATCGGCTAGCCAGGCGGGATCGACGACGCGAGTATTGCCGTCGACGGTGAGTGAAAAGAGGGCATTTTGCGGTGATTCAACGTTGGTAGGCCCCGACGAGGGGGGTACACTATCAGTGGGCATGGGTAGCTCCGGATATTAGTACTCGTGTCCGTAACGCCCGCTGGCTGGTACCCGGCGGGCGTCTTTTTGTTTTTGAAAGACAAACTCTGGATTCCAAGCTCAGTTGCTACTGTTGGGCCGGCGGGGCGCCATTAGGTGACCGAGCGGCAATCGTTCTCCACCTCTCCGTAGGGGCTTATCTGGCTCCGCACGTTCCGAGGTGCTAATTGGCGCCTCCCTTGCGTCCTGGGACGCGTCCAAAAAAAACGAAGTTGTCGATGCGTGAAACCATAGTTAGTCACCTTTCTTGAGCCATGGTTGAGTTCGTACGTGCAGTCGCCTAGCTAGAAGCCCGCCACATCGAGCTGCTGGCTAATTGCCGTGTCGGTTAGTGCTGGCGCCTGAGCGGTAGGAGGCGTCGGATTCGTTTGGAGCGCCGCAAAGAAGCGTTGCAGGGCTTCGCGGCTCGTGCACCGTGTGCCCCCGATCTGAATCGTCTCGAGGCACACGCCGCGGACGCCATGGGATGCCCAGCGATACAAGGTCTGTACTGCGGGTTTGCGGCCGCGACGGCGGCGGGGGAGTAGCCCAGCAGCTTCGGCGAGAGTTACCAGCTGCTCTGAGAACGGATCGATCACGTTACACCTCACGAAGCTATGGCACAGTATGCGTAAGCACGTGAGGCAGTCTTAACAGGCCTAGTGGCTCCTGTCGCTCATCGTTTTGTAAGCAAAGTGTAAGCGTCTTCTTTACCGAGAGGAGTGCCTCGCGTTTTCTTTTGCGAGGTGGCTTTCTTCCTTTGCGTCGATGTAGTCGTTTGTGACTCCTGAAGGCGATAACCAACGCCGCGCACACTTTTTATGTCGACCTTCAGCGGACGCAGCAGCCTTGCCAAGTCTGCTTTGGCATTGCGTAGAGCCGCTTCGTCATGTCCCCTTGAAATGAACTCTTCTCTCGAAGTTGTCCGACTTGCGTTCGTGACCAGTAGTTGTAGCAAGTCCCAGCTGTTCTGGGACGTGATATCGATTTTCATGTCAAAACCGCTGCGCCCGACCTGCTGAGTGTCTTCGTACAGAATCAATCCCAAGTAGTCAGGTTGACCCCACTTAGGCACGGGTTTGGCTCCTCGTCGAATCAAACTGTCGAGTGTCTCCACCATTCCCGACCGAACTTTCCTAAGGCGCTCGTCAAATCTGCTACGCTCGTCTGAATGACTTCTCTCATGTACTTCAGCAGGAAAGTCGGACAAGATCCCCGTACCTTGCCAAAGGAGTGCTACCTCGGTCGACCAGTGCGCGCTCGGTGGCAGATCGCCAGGCTGCACAACTACATTCCCTAGCAACAAATTGTCATGGTGATAACAATTCAACAAGCCAGCAGGTAAAAGCCTACCAAAATTAGTTTCATCTATCCAAATCTCACCGGGTGTAACAAGTGTGCTCGAAGGTCGATAGAGATGGTGTTCGAGCGTCGTCGGCCGGACCCCCTGGTCCACTCGCTCACCCAGTAAAATCATTCGGGCTGCTTGCCCGTCGCACTTCTCCAGCAGGAGCCGGCGAGCGCACTGGACGGCATCGCACCGGAGCTGGTCACGTGCAGATTCTAGATCCGACGGCTCAAGTACATGGTTCAAGTCGCGCATGGCGAGTTGCTCGTTGACATTACAGCGCATACTGGCAGTGAAGTCGGTTTCGCGGTAATAATCGTATGTGTCCGATGCAATCGCGCGGAACCTGTGCTCAAAGTCGTAGTACTCTGATGCAGGGACCAGGATTTTGGCGAGTGCGCCGATTTCGTCCAACAAACGGCGAAAGTTCTTCCCCGACTGCTTGAAGCCGCAAAAGGCAAAGTGGGTCAACTCCCAATCGGCTTCATTTAACTTCCGACCAATGTCGTATAGGGTTAGCAGAGTCGCATCCAGCTGTTGACGATCGCTGCTAGTGGCTGACGACATCTGTACCTCCTGCTCAATCATGCTATCCAAGTTGAACGGCTATACGCCGAGCGAGCGCGAGGTTTCGCTCGGCATACACCTGCGTGACGTCGGCTCGTGCATGCCCAAGCGCCACTTGAGCTCCTTCCAGACCATATTTTTCCCGGACTCGCGTCGCATGCAAATGCCGCAATTGGAGGGGGTGCCAGTGCTCAACAGCCAGCCCGGCGCGCCTCGCCTTCGCAATTCCGTAGGAGATGGCTCGTCGATAAGAGTCGACGTCATAAGCAGCACGTTTTGCACGTTTTGGGTTGACCCGCGGGCAGCGTGCGGACTGTGAAGGGGTCATCGGCGACTTTCGTGCCCTGCGGCGCTGTTCTTGTCGATAATCTTCGGCTTCGGCCGGCGAGAACAGGTAGGCTTGCTGCGGACGGTCCAAGAACGGTGTGAGTATCGTCTGAGCGCGCGGACCGAGCGGGATCCGGCGAACGTGGCCCCGCCACTGGTTCTTGTGCCTTGCCGGCTCGTAGTTCCAGACATCGCCGCTTCGATCGATATCGCACGGCCGCATTGCCACGACCTCGTTAGGACGCATGCCGGTGCAGCGCTGCAGTTGAATCATGGCCGCTACCTGGGGGGCGACAAACGTCAGCACGGCTTCAACGGAGGCCTCTACGGCCGGCCGAATGGGTTGGGTCTCTCGAGCCGAGGTCCGACCGAATCGCAAACCAGTTACTGCCTGCAAGCCGTGAAGCACCGAAGGGGGAACCAGCTCCTCTGCCACGGCCCACTTAAAGGCCCGCTTGATGCGGTTGACCCGCTGGTTGATCACCTTACGGGACAACCCTTGGTTGATCATCTGCTCCCGAACGAGCTTAAGTGCCTTAGGTCCGAATTGCTCGGCCAGCGTGTCGCCAAATAGCCGGCGCACGGGTCGCAAAGCTTCGCGCATAGAGACTAGCTCCTTAGTCGGCTCGCCATCTTTGATGTAATAAGTCTTGGCAAACTCCCAGTATCGCAGCACGAGCGCAGCAACCGTGAGCTCGTGGTCAGGCGTAGCTACCAACGATTGTGGGCTGCTTGGCGTCGTTTCGCTGGCGGCGGTTTGCTTGGCTATGAGCCGTGCGTAGCGCTGCCGGCTAACCTCGGAGCCATAGATGCCGAGATAGAGGTGTCGGCCATCGACGAGGACGCGGGCCTGGCCGGAGGCTTTATGCAGCCGATAAGACGGAACGGAATTCGCGCGACGAGGCATGGGCGGCAAGCTCCTGTTGCAAGAGTGGTAGTACTACCACTTTTCGCAAGGAATTCAGGCCGCACTGCCGACCGTCGGCAGGTGTCGAAATCTCGATCTCGGCAGAACTTAGAAGAAGTACACCCCAGTGGGCTCGAACCACTAACCTTCGGTTCCGTAGACCGATGCTCTATCCAATTGAGCTAGGGGTGCAGTGGGCCATTTGGCCCGCGTTTCCGTAATGGGATACGACGTCGTCCGCGGGCTCGGCACAATTCTCTGGCACTAATCCGCTTGTTCGTCGGAAGCCGTCATCCCCCAAATGAGCTAGGCGAAACCGGGATTCTACAGAATTCGTTCCCTGGAATACAGCCCGGAAGAAGTGTCGGCCAGGTCGCAGCCAGGGCGACTCGGTAGCCAGCGGGGCGGCCGAAACCGTTGGGCTTCTTCTTCCGAAAGGGACGAGGCTGGTTCGCCAAGAATGGTTCGCGGGGCTGTTCCCAAAATATACTGGGGCAAAACCGATTGCCGGCAGGTGATCGCGTTGGATCCGCGCGCGGCGCAGATCGCCCCGCACAGATGGTGCGCCGCGCGGCTTACAGGGTCTTCAAGTACTCGATCACGGCGAGCTTTTCTTCGTCGCTCAGCTCGTCGGGAAACGTGTGCCCCGCGGCGCTGTTGCCAACGTGCGTCGTGTCGTAGTAGCGGCGACGCTCGCGCGAGGAGAGATTCTCGGGCACCGCGTCGAGCACCTCGACCTCGAGCCCGACCTTCTGCTGGTCGTAACCGTCCTCTGAGCGGCGCCAGACCTTCGGCCGCTTCGAGGGGTTCATCACGTGCCAGAGCGTCGGCACCGCCGCGTTGTGGAAATAGGGGGCCGAAGCCCAAATGCCATCGAGCGGCTGAGCGAGGTAGCCCTCGGACTCGACGTCGACGGGATGTTCGCCGTAATACTGCAGCCAGCCCTTGTTGGCCGCCTCGCGACGTTCCTTGTAGATCGCGCGAAATCTGCGATCGTCGGTGCCGACGACCTCGATCGGCACGACGCGATTGGGAAACTCACCCTCTGGGCCATAGGTGCCGTGGCATTCGGTGCAGGTCTTCTCGAACAACGCCTGTCCGCGCTTGGCCAGGGCCTCGTCGATCACGTACGGATACTTGGGAGCCGGCAACTCTTCGATGTACTGGTAGATGTGTACGAAGTTCGGCTCGAACGAGCGAAACTTCTCGTCGGAAAACAGCGGCGACATCGCAAACGGCATCAACTGCCGTGGCGTCTTGGGCGCGAAGGCGTCGGCGTAGATGCGCGTCTTCTTCTTGAAATTCCACCACGCGGGCGGATTCATGTCGTGGTGCAGCAACAACTCGGGATGTTCGGTAAACTGGCGCCCCAGCTTGGCGTCGCGCAACCCGGCAAAGACCGGCGCGAAGATCACGGCGTTGGTCACGCCGCGATGGAAGTTGAGCGGCGTCTGGAATGGCGCCAGCGCGTCCTTCACTTTCGCCGGATCGCGCCCCGCGTCGGCCGCTCTCAGCCGGGCCAAGTCGGTCGACAGGGTCGTCAGATCGAGGTGCGTGTTGCCGGCCCCCGGGATCGTGACGCCGGCAACCTTGCCGCCATGGCACGAAAAGCAGTTCGTCACGAGGTTGCCCTGGCCATCGTCCGTGTAATCGAGCGGCAGCTTGGTGTAGTCCTCGCCCGGTCGCGTCGCCCAACCGTACCGCTCGAACGTCAACCGCCGCCGCTCGACGATGTCGGCCGCTTCGGCCTTGGCCTTTTCTTCTGCCTCCCAGATCGTCCAAAGCCGGTCGATGTCGTCGACCTTCATGATCCTGGCCGCCATCGGCTCGTTCATCAGGATCTCCAACCCCTTGGCGGCGTCGGGCTCGATACCGAGAAACAGGTCGGTGGGGGTGCTGTCCGCTCCGCGAGTTGGCGTCAGTCCGCCGACCAACAAAGCCGCGATCAGAATTCCCAGGCCGCGGTGCACTCGAGCGGTTCGCACGGACATGATCTTCTCCCCAACTGCGACGAGATTCGAATTGCCGAAGCCGCCTGGGCTTCTCACGCACTGTTAGCATGCTCACAATTAGCATATCCAGGCATCACCCTGTTTCAACACCTTTTTGATGAGCGTCCATTGGGCGGCAAGTGCCCCAGGTTCCCGCGGCTGGCGCGCGGCATCGCTGGGGTAACTGACAGCGAGCGCAAGGGCAGACTGCCAGAGAAGCGAGTTTCGAGCGACGGTTCGGCGGCGCTTGGCTCAGCCCGCGTTTGCCTCACCGTCGCTCGGCTCTGTGGCGTTTGCCTCGCCGTCGCTCGGCTCTGTGGCGTTTGCCTCGCCGTCGCTCGGCTTTGTGGCGCCTGGTTCAGCGTCGCGCTCGGCCTCTTGCTTGTCGCCACGCTGCGGTTTGCTCTCTGGCGAAAGCAAGCGACGCAACATGTCGCCGCCGCGGCCACGACCCCCGCCGCCGCCGAAGAGTTTCATCGCTTCTTCGACGATGTGTTCGCGCGCCTCGGGGGCGAGATCCGCTTCGCGCCATTCGCGCATGAACGACATCATCATCGCGGGTGCGAGTCGGCTCATCAGGTTCTGGTCGTCGTGAACCGTCTGAAAGAGCATGAAGCACATTTCGTCGTCGCTGTCGTTGCCGAACAAGACTTGCTTGGGGGGGCGCGACGGGTTGAACGGGTTCTCGGCCGAGTTGTCGTACCAGGCGTCGATGTCGATCTGTGTCCCCTTCGGCAACTGCACCGGGTCTTTGAAAACGTAGACGTCTTGCCAGTAGAAGTTCCAATCCTTGATCCAGATCAGCGTCCGATCTTCGCCCCCCGGCAGGTGCGCCACGACTTTGGCTTCTTTGCCGATCAAGTGCAGATGCGGGAAGACCGAGTTGAGCGTCAGGTCGACCGGCAGCGTGACCGACGTGTGGACGTGGTGACGGCTCTCGCCCGGCGGAATGTCGACGACCAGCGTGCCGGTGACGAACATCGACTGCGTCTTCATATCCTGCGGCGGCTTGTCGGCGAAGTAGAGTGCCACGCGCGACTGGTCGAGCTCCTCCTTGCCGCTGGGATGCAGGTGCAGTTGCAAGAGGATGTCGGCCTTCTGCGGAATGCGGAAGCCGACGTTCTCGGGATAGAACCGTGGCGTCATGCCGGGCGTCCAGACGCCGAGAAACGCGTTCATCGAACCCTCGATCGAGCCCGACGATCGATAGCCCGGCTCGGGCGTGGCCTCGTCGCGGCGGCGCGAGCCCCCGGTCGTGTCGAGCCCGATGATCGCGTGATGCACGACGGACGGGTTGCCGGGCCGGAATTCGATGCCGACCAGGACCTTGTCTTCAGGAATGTCGATCGGCATGACCCAGTGATGGAAGATGTCGGGACCGTCGGCCGGCACGGTCACGGTCGTCGGCGCCTCGACGACCACGTCGGGCTCGCCCAGTCGCCAGCCGGTGGGAAATACCGGCTGCGGCGGCAGGTCGGCTTCGTCACCTTTGGGCGCGCCGGCGTCGGCCCAGGCCGCGAACAGTTCGATCTCTTTCGCGGTGAGCCGGCGTTCGTCGAGGAATGCCTCGTGACCCAGCTCGGCCCGCCACGGAGGCATGAGTCCGTCGCGGGTCACTTCGCTGAGCCACTTGGCGCGCTTGGCGGCGTCTTCGTAGCCTAGCAGCGAGAACGGCGCGACCTCCCCCGGCCGATGGCACTCGACGCAATTGGCGTTGAGCAGCGGGGCGATATCGCGGGTGTAAGTGATCTCGCTCGGCTTGGGCGTGTTGCTCGCGGGCTCAAACAAACAACCGATCGGCGTGGTCGACGCGGTCTCGTTCGGCGTGCCGTTGGCCAGCGCCGTCATGGCCGCGAGCAGATCGTGTGTCGTGGCTTCGCCGCGTCGCTTGTCGACCGCGGCGTAGAGATCGTCGATTCGTCCGCGGTAGACCACCTTTCCTTGCGCGTCGAGCAAAAACGCCTGCGGCACGTGCGTCGGTTGCAGTAGCTCGGCCAGCTCGCCCGTGGCGTCGAAGGCGATGCGGAAGTCGATTTTGAATTCTTCGGCGAACTTCACCGCCGCGGCGCGGCTGACCGTGCGATCGGAGAGCACACCGTAGAAGGCGACGTTTTCGGTGGCCGGCGAGGCAGCCAGTCGCTTCAACTCGGGAATGTACTGCCGCGAAATGGGACACTCGGGCGAAATAAAGACTAGCGCCGTGCCGGCCCGGCTTTCGTTCTCCACCAGGGCGACCGGCTTGCCTGCCAGATCGAGCGGCTTCAAGAACCGGACGTCGATGGTCGTCGGCGAGGGCGTTGCGGCCCCGGCAGGGAGCACAAATACGGTCAACGCCGCGAACAGCAAGGAGAAAGCTCGGCAAGTAGTCATAGGACGCACTCGATTGGTCTCGGTTTCAGAGGCGGTTTCAGACGTCATGTGCAAATCGGTCTACTACCTCTACTCGCCGTTGAGCGCGGCGGTTGCACGCCACGTGTTCCGGTTTGTTAGCGTACCAACTTTCGGCAGCGACCGGCACACCGGTTTCTGATTCCCACCGGCGGCGGTTGCTGCTTTGCCGATCACGGCGAGCGGGCAAACTTCGAGGCGGCCGGCACGCCGAGCCATCGCATCGCTGGTACCGAGTACATGACGTCAAATTCCCGCGCGACGATCCCCCATTCTGGTAGTGTCCGGTCCACGGCATCCGGCCGCGGTGCGGTTTTATCGGTTAGTTGCGATCGCCCTGCGACGGGGGTCAACTATCGAATAAGGGATGGGTTTCGCCGCGGTGAAGACCGGCGATTTCGCGGTTGAGGGGAGCAAATCGTGCAACCTGTGCGCATCGGGATTGTCGGGGCCGGAGCCAATACGCGGAGCCGTCACCTGCCGGGCTTCGGCGCGATTGACGGCGTCGAAGTCGTTTGCGTTGCCAACCGCACGCTCGACTCGGCTCGCCGCGTGGCCGCCGAGTTTCACATCGGGCGAGCTCACGCCCATTGGCGCGACGTGGTCGACGATCCCGCGGTCGACGCCGTTTGCATCGGGACCTGGCCCTATCTGCACGCGGCGGTCACCTGCGCGGCGTTAACGGCCGGAAAGCACGTCCTCTGCGAAGCGCGCATGGCGCGCAACGTGGCCGAGGCCCGGCAAATGCTCGATGCCGCCCAGCAGAGCGATCGCGTCGCCATGCTGGTGCCGTCGCCACTGGGGTTGGCCGGCGATCGCGCCATGCGCGAGCTGGTGGCCAAGGGCTTCTTGGGCGAATTGCGCGAGGTCTACATTCGTGGTTTGTCGGCATCGCTGGCCGACTGCGCGGCGCCGCTCGGCTGGCGACAACGCGCCGACCTTTCGGGCGTCAACATGCTGGCTTTGGGAATCCTCAACGAAACCGTGCAGCGCTGGTTTGGAGCCGCCGAGAGCGTGTCGGCACAAACGAGTCGGTTCGTTCCGCGGCGTGTCGACCCCGAGACGGGCCAACTGCAAGATGTCGATCTGCCCGACAGCGTGGCCGTGATCGCCCGCCTGGCATCGGGAGCGCAGTGCGTCTATCACCTCAGCGGGCACGCGCACCACGGCGGCGGCATGCGAATCGAAGCCTTCGGCAGCGCGGGAACTTTGATCTACGATTTAGAAACCGACAAGATCCTCGGGGCCACGCGACAAGACGCCGAGCTGTCGGAGATTCAGATCCGCCCCGAGCAAGTCAGGCGCTGGCAGGTCGAAGCAGACTTCGTCGCCGCCATACGCGGGGAGCGCCCGGTGACCCTCACCACGTTCCGCGACGGCATGAAATACATGTGCTTTACCGAGGCGGTTTTTCGCTCGGCGATCACGGGGCAACGCTGCGAGGTTGCCGAGATTTGGCCCGGCTCGAGCCCCTGAGACCAAGGCCGCGCGGCGTCAGACTGCGGTTTCGCTCGCTTCGATTTGCCCGCTCTCGACCCGCTCGCCAGAGGCGAGCGACTGCTGCCGGCTCGCGCGTTCCAGTTGCCGCAGCGCGAACCGCGCTCTGCGGATGCGGGCACGGCGCCAGTAGTAGACCACCAGGGCCAAGATCGAACAGGCAAGCAGGCCGGTCGCCCACACTTGCGTGCCGCGCACCAGTTCCCAGATCTGGTACAAGCTTCCCAAGCGTGGCGCCAGCGCGTAGCTGATGCCGAAGACCACGCTGATCACCGCCGTCGCGCAGAAAACATCGACGATGATGAAGCGCCGAAACGGAATCCGCAACACGCCCGCCGCCAAGTAGACCGTCGAGCGCAGCCCCATCACGAACCGCGCCGCCAGCAACACTTTAAGCCCGTGCCGCGCGATCAACCGTTCGACGCGCGCCTCGCGCTCCGGATGGACCCAGCGCCCCACCCAGCGATTCTCGCGCAAAATGCCGTGCCCGAAGTGATAGCCCACGGCATACATCAGGCAATCGCCTGCCAACGCGCCGACTACGCAGGAGAGAAAGGCCAACCAGGGGTTTAGCGGACCCGCGGCATAGCTCGCCCAGGCGGCCGCCACGACGACCAGCTCTTCAGGGATCGGCAAACCGGCCCCCGTCGCCAACAGCACGGCGATGATGCCGACGTAGGAAACGTTGTTGAGGACAAGATCGAGCATCGAGCCGGGGCGACTACGTATGAAACGGGAACTACAGGCGGGCGGTGTTGCCGATTCTAATCAGCCCGGTCGGAACTCGGCAGACAGTAACATTCCTCAGCAGCCGGGGCTCGGCACAATCCCCCAACGCCGCGATGCCGTGGCGGGCGACACTGGCCAAACGCCATCGCTGCTGCCAGCATACTCGTCACGGGGCACCGTCGCGCGGGTTCGCGTCGCCATCGGGGGCCAGCCGAACCTGGGTCTCCGCGATACCGAAGCGATGAACCTCGTATCGCGCGGCTTTGCCCGGCGTCACCAGCACCGCCCCGATCTCGGCATGCGATTGGCAGAATTCGCTCGCGCCCTCGACCCCGAGGATGAACAGCGCCGTCGAGACGGCGTCGGCCACCGCGGCCGAGGGGGCGATGACGGTCGACGATAACACGCCGCCTTGCGCGGGCTGGCCCGTCCGCGGGTCGAGGATGTGCCCGTAGCGACGCCCCCCTTCGCGAAACGACTGCACGCGCGAACCCGACGTGGCCAACGCTTGATTCTCCAGGTCGATCAGAGCCAGCCGCCGCCCGGGTCGCGCCGGATCTCCCAAGCCGACGGTCCAATGGCGGGTTGCCTCGCCCTCGCCGGCCTGGCCACCGCGCGCCAGCACGCTGCTCTGCCCTCCATGTAACAAATAGCTTGTCACCCCGGCAGCGTCGAGCAACTCGGCGGCCCGATCGAGCGCGTAGCCCTTGCCGATTGCGCCGAGATTGAGCTCCATGTCGGGCCGGGCGAACTCGATCGTCCCCTGCTGCTCGTCGAGCTTGAGATATTGGCTCCCTACCGAGGCCAGAGCGCGCTCTAGCGTCGCAGCGTCGGGCACGGCGCCGCGGCGGGTGAAAAAGCCCCAGGCCTTCGTCAATGGTCCGGCCGTGACGTCGAACGCGCCACTCGTTTCGGCATTCAGGCGCGAGGCGAGTTGGAACAACTCGAACAATCGTGGCTCGACCGCGACGGGCCCTGTGGCAGCCTGGCGATTGATGGCGGCCAGTTCACTCGTGTCGCGATAGATCGTGAGCTGCGCTTCGAGCTCGTCAACTCGATCGAGCGCCGCGACGGCCAGATCGGCGGCGTCGCTGTGAATTCCCGCGTTGAGAATCACCTCGAACTCGCAGGCCATTGCCCGCCGGCTCAGATGCAACCGATAGGGGGGGGCGACTGGCGATTCCGCACCGCCGAGCTGCGTGTCCAAGGTCCGCTCGGCCAACTCGGCCAGGTGCTCGGCGGCCGCTCGACCCTGGAGAAAATCGCGGCGAGTGGCACGGCGAGCAGACATGATCGTTCATTATAGATGGGTCGACGCCATCGCGAGTCGGTAGCAACGATATCGCCAGGACACGTCGCCGCCGTGCGGCCCACGCCAGGCTCTGCGTGGCCGCATAGCCGTCAGGTTTGCTACAGGCGACACGAACCATCGCGGCGGCCGGGGCACCGGCGACCGGCAACGTCGAGCAGTCGCGATCGGCATCAGCCGAAAACTCGCTTCCCTCGTCTAGCGCGGACTTGTCGGTCGCCACGGCACAAAACGTCCTGGTGCGCGCAGCGGCGGTGGCAATCTATTCAATGTGCTGAACGGTACGATGTTAACGCCGAACTTTCGCCACGCTTTTTTCACCGATTCTTTGACCACCCCTGGTCCGTGGCCTATACTCCTGTTGACCGATGTGCCGGACCCGCACACTTCGGTCGCCGCGTTGACGAGGTACCCTCCTGTCGCGAGAAACAGCACTCCGAAACGGTCCTACCGACCTTTCCGCACGCCCCGTGCCCGACGGCGATGACAACCGCCGTGACCGCGACCAGGTGCCTCGCGCCATGCGGCCCAAGCACCTCTGATGGAACAAAGCATGCCTAGCTGGGTCTCCCGCACCGCGCGGGCAATGTTGTTGGCAGTTCTTGCCACGCTGGCCTCTCCCGCCTTGTCGCTCGCGCAGGTCGAATTCGGCCCGGCGGGAGTCTCACAAGAGCAACTCGACGAGATCCTCCAGCGCGGTCAGGCACTCGAACGAGATCGCCGCTGGGGCGAGGCCCTCACGCACTACGAAGAAGCGCTCCGGCAGCATCCAAACGATAGCCGCCTCGAGCAACGCTTCACTTCCTCCAAGCTGCACTACGACCTGGCGCGCCGCTACAGCGACCAGAGCTTCACGCGTTCGCTGTCCGGGCTTTCCGAGGGGGACGCCCTGTCGCTCTACTCCGAAGTGCTGTTGAAGATCCACTCGCACTACGTCGAACAACCGAGCTGGCGGCACCTGGTGGACCGCGGCACGCAAGGGCTCGAAATCGCCCTGGCCGATCCGGTGTTCGCCGACCGCTATTTGCGAAACGCCAATCCCGCGGCCGTGAAGCGCTTTCGCGACGAACTGTATCGCACGCTGCGCGCCTTGCCGATGAACGACCGCCACCAGGCCCGCAACGCGGTCGCCCAGATCGGCACGCTGGGGCGGCAACGGTTGGGCATTCCGGCCACGAGCATCATCCTCGAGTACGTCTGCGGCGCGACCAACGCCCTCGACGACTTCTCGGCGTTTCTGACCGGCGACCAGTTGAGCGAAACCTATTCGCAGATCGACGGCAACTTCGTCGGCCTGGGAATCGAGCTCAAGTCGTCCGACGGCGCGCTGTTGATCGTCAAAGTCATTCCCGGTAGTCCCGCCGAGAAAAGCGGTCTGGCTGGTGGCGACGCGATCGTGGCCGTCTCGGGCCGCTCGACCGCCGACATGTCGACCGACGAGGCCGCCAACCTGTTGCAGGGCGAAGAGGGGAGCACCGTCGAACTGCAGATTCGCTCGCCGCAGGGGCAAGACTATCGCGTCACCGTCCGGCGAGCGCATGTCGAAATCCCCAGCATCACCGACGAAGCGATCCTGGATCGCGATCGCGGCATCGCCTACCTCAAGCTGACCTGCTTCCAGAAGACAACCGCCCGCGATCTCGACGCCGCGCTGTGGCGCCTGCATCGCCAGGGGATGAAGCAGTTGATCATGGACCTCCGCGGCAACCCCGGCGGGCTGCTGACTTCGTCGGTCGAAGTGGCCGACAAGTTCGTCGACCAGGGTACGATCGTCGCCACCCGCGGCCGCAATCCGCACGAGGACTTTACCTACGCCGCGCATCGTGCCGGCACCTGGAAGCTGCCGCTCGTGGTGTTGATCGATGGCGACAGCGCCAGTGCCAGCGAAATCTTCGCGGGGGCGATTCGCGATCACCGCCGCGGCACAATCGTCGGCATGCGAAGTTACGGCAAGGGCTCGGTGCAGGGGATTTTCCCCCTCAACCTGGCGCGATCGGGCTTGCGGCTGACGACCGCCAAGTTCTATTCGCCCAAGGGTCATCCCTATAGCAAGGTCGGCGTCGAGCCCGACGTGCAGGTGCACCGCGTCGCCAAGCCGGTCGAAGACACCAACTTCCAGCCGCCGGCCGACGAGAACGACCTGGCGTTGGACGAAGCGCTTCGCGTCGCCCGCGCACAGATCGCACGACGATAAGTGGATGCCAAGCGGCATCGCAGCGCGGGCTTCTAGCCCGCGCGGAAACCACGGCCAAGCTGGCCGTGCCACGAGCGCCGGTTGTACGCTCTGGCCATTACTTCCGCGAGGTCGTCGCCTCGGTCATCGGCGACCCGACAGGCAGTGCACAGCGCCGTCCCTGCCAACTATCGCGGCGGCGAAACTCCGCGTCGATCGCCAGCCGTACGGCTGCTTTCTCCAGGCACCAGGCCGGGCCAACGAAGTAGTTCGGCGGCGCTTCGCCGCTGACACGTTCGACGACCACCGTCGGCGGCAAGCGCTCGATGAAGTCGACCACGGTGCGGACGTACTCGTCCCGCGATTGCAGCGTGACGCGGCCGGCCGCCACGTCGTCGGCCAACGGCGTGTCTTTCACGACATACAGGTTGTGAATCTTGACGCTGTCGACGCCGGCCCGCGCCAACTCGTCGGCCGTGGCCAGCATGTCGTCGTGCGACTCGCCGGGCAGCCCCAGAATGACGTGCGCGCCGATTTCAAAGTTCCTCCCTCGCGCCCGCTTCATCGCGTCGACGAACGCGGCATGCGTGCAGCCGCGGTTCATCCAGGCCAGCGAGCGATCGTGAATCGTCTGCAGCCCCAACTCCAGGCTCACGTAGGCGCGCCCCGCCAGTTCGTCGACCAGCGCCAACACGTCGTCGGGCACGCAGTCAGGGCGGGTGCCGATCGCCAGGCCGACGACGTCCGCGTGGGCCAACGCTTCCTCGTAGAGCGGGCGCAGGCGTTGCACGGGGGCGTAGGTATTCGTGGCCGGCTGAAAATAGGCCAAAAACCGCTCCACGCCGAATCGCTCGCGGACCTTGGCCATGCCGACCGCCAATTGCTCGCCGATCGTCGCGCGAGGGAGCCGCCGGCTGGGGCTGAAGCTGCGATTATCGCAAAACACGCAGCCGCCGCGGGCGACCGTGCCGTCGACATTCGGGCACGTAAATCCCGCGTCAAGACTCACTTTATGGACCGGCTGTCCGAAACGGCCGCGGAGAAAAAAACCATAGCCGTAGTAGCGCAGGCCGGCGCCCCGCCAGTCGCATGGGTCGCGGGCAGGGCCGGTGGGCGACGCAGGCCCAGCGGGGGCCAAAAACCCGGCGATTCCGCCTGCCTCCGCGGGCCGTGAATACTGCGGCAGATCCCCGCCCATTTTGTTGACGCCTCGCTCGATCGTTGCCTAGACTGGCTCGTCGGCCAGCCAATGTGCAATATCTTGCGCGATCTTAGGCGACTCACTATTGGGCAGCAAGTAACGGGTGCAGTAGTAAGTTGGTCGTGTGCCCTTGGCCGCCTGGCGTGTCGATCCGGCTCCTTGCTCCCCAACGGGCGACTGGCAATCGACAATTCACGGTTCCTGGCCACGACCTCAAGACCGAGGTGAATTGTGAGCAACTTTGGCGAACTCGTGCCGATTGGCGGCGGCGATCCCATCCCCCTCATCAAGAAGGACCTGCTCATCGGTCGCCGCGAGAGCTGCGACATCGTGCTGCGGTTCCCCAACGTTTCGGCCCATCACTGCCAGTTGTACGTCAACGGCGGCTATTGGTATGTCCGCGATCTCAAAAGCCGCAACGGCACCAAGGTCAACGGCATGCCGGTCACCGAGAAGCGCATGGACCCGGGGGACGAAGTGAGCGTGGCCAAGCACAAGTACGAGGTCCGCTACACGCCCGTCGATCTGGGTGCCGTCGGCCCACCGCCGAACGACGACCTCAAGTCGGGCATCTTCGGTCGCTCGCTCTTGGAGCGGGCCGGTTTGACCAAGACCGAAAAGAAGTCGAGCGCCCCGGCGCTGGCGCCCAAGCCCGACAGCCAGCGTTACGACGTCTTCAATAACGAGGCCGGCCAGATCAAGGACAAGAACCGGCCGGTATGATGCCCACGCCCGACGACGGCGATCGGTTGCTGTCTTACCGCGCGCGTTGGGTGATTCCCATCAGCGGTCCGCCCTTGCGGGGCGGCTGTGTAACGGTTCGCGGTGCGCGAATCGCCAGCGTCGGCCCCTCGCCCGCCGACGGAGCACAGCTCGTCGATCTGGGCGATGTCGCGTTGCTCCCCGGCCTGGTCAATCCGCACGCGCACTTGGAATTCAGCGATCTGGCCCGACCGCTTGGTCGTGCCGGGATGGGCTTCGCCGAGTGGATCGCTCTGGTGACTGCCTCGCGCGGCAATGCCGAACAGCCGCGCCCCGCCCCCGGCGAGTCGATCGCGCAGGGGCTGGCCGAGTCGCGCGCGGCTGGCGTGACCACCGTCGGCGATATCGCCACCGCCGGCTGGCAGCTCGGCGAATCCGACGCCGCGGCGACCGATGTCACCGCGTTTGCCGAAGTCATCGCGCTCTCGGCCGTGCGGTTTGCCGAGGTCCTCGATCGCGTGCGCGGAGACGTCGAGTCGGCCCGGGCCGGTGGCCGTTGGCGCGGCGCGATTTGTCCTCACGCGCCGTATACGGTCCATCCTGAGTTGTTCGCTCGCCTGGTCGATCTGGGTGTCGAGTGCCGCGCGAACGTGGCCTTCCACCTGGCCGAATCGATCGACGAATTGGAATTAATGCGCGACAACTCAGGGCCGCTGGCCGATTACCTGATCGCCCGCGGGTTTTGGATTCCCGGCGCGATCCCGCGCGGCACGCGACCGCGCGACTACTTGCGCGTGCTGCTGCGCGCGCCGCGGTCGCTGGTCGTACACGGCAATCTGCTCGATGACGACGACATCGCACTGGTCGCGGCGAATCGAGATCGCATGTCGGTCGTCTATTGCCCGCGAACGCACGCTTACTTCGCTCACCCACCCCATCCGTTGCCCAAGTTGCTGGCTGCCGGCGCGCGGGTGGCGCTGGGAACCGACGGGCGGGTATCGAATCCCGATCTGAATCTGCTGGCCGACGCGCGGTTTGTCGCGCGGGCCTATCCGTCGCTTGCCCCGGCCGACGTGCTGGCAATGGTCACGTTGCATGCCGCCGAAGCCCTGGGGCTCGCCGCCGAAGCTGGCTCGCTCGCAGCCGGCAAGCGGGCCGACCTGGCCGTGGTGGCGACCCCGCCCGGCGAGGCGACCGACGATCCTGGCGAGACGATCCTTGGCGGCGACCAGCCCGTCGTGCGCACCATGCACGCAGGACAGTGGCTGTAGGAAGCCGTGCAACCTTCCTCCAGCGCTCTCGCCAGGCGCCAGACATGCTCGAGCACAAACGGATGGAGCCAACTTGCCGTCGTCAGGGTACTTGTTGCGCGAGCACCTGAACGGGTGTGACTGCCCGCACCGACGCGCTGCGAGCGCTTTTCGATAATTGCAATGCGGCAAATCACCGATTATCGGGGACGTTTGATGAGCTTCGTTCGCTTTGCATTGACGTTGGTGCTGGGGGTGGGGCCATCCATCGCCTGGGCCGAGGAGCCCTCGATTTCCGCCGCGAGCCTAGACCCCAAGGGCTGGTTCGTGCATCGGGTCAAGTCTCCCTACCAGCGCGGCGAGACCGAGCTGCGCGTGCTGCTGCCGGCCAGGCCCGCGGCCGGGGAGCGATTTCCGGTCGTCTACGTGCTACCAGTCGAGGCCCACAGCGAGCATCGCTACGGCGACGGGCTAACCGAGATCACACGACATGATTTGCACAACAAGCACCGAGCGATCGTCGCCGCCGCGAGCTTCTCGCACTTGCCATGGTACGCCGACCATCCGACCGATCCGACGATCCGTCAGGAGAGTTACTTCGTGCAGGTGGTCGTCCCCTTTGTCGAAAAGAACTACCCGACCATCGCCAGCGCCGAAGGGCGTCTCCTGCTGGGGTTCAGCAAATCGGGTTGGGGAGCATGGAGCCTGCTGCTGCGGCATCCGGAGCTCTTCGGGCGTGCTGCCGCGTGGGACGCACCGTTGATGCTCGAGAAACCGGGGCGGTATGGCTCAGGCCAGGTCTTCGGCACCGCCGAGAACTTCGCGAACTACCGCCTCTCGACGGCACTTCGCGCGCGGGCCGAGAGTTTCAAGAAGAGCCCGCGACTGGTGCTGTTGGGGTACGGAAACTTTCGGGCGGAGCACCGCGCCATGCACGCGCTGCTGGATGAGTTGGCCGTGCCGCACGACTACCGCGACGGGCCCGAACGGCAGCACGATTGGCACAGCGGCTGGGTGCCAGAGGGGGTGGAACGATTGATCTCGCGTGGCGAGCAGTAGCGCGGTCGCTTGCAGCGCTCGTCTCTCGCGGACCACCCAATTCGCCTCGCCAACCATCAAGCGGGCAGGCCCTGACGTCGGCGCGCGGACCTAAGCGACATGCAGCACAACCGGATTGAACCAATCGTGCCTTCGTCAGGGTGCCTGTTGCGCGAGCACCTGAACGGGTGTGACTGACCGCACTGCGGAAAAGCGTGAGAAGTCGCGCGGATTGAGCGTCAGAATCGCATCCGCGCCGTAGACTTCGGCGACTGCCACTAGATTGGCGTCGTGCACTTGCACACCGCGAACCTGATGCTGCTGGGCAATAGCGCGCCAGCGGGCAAAGGTCGCCGGGGTTTCCGGTAGAATACGAGCGAAACGTTCAAATGACTTTATCCACCGGACTGTACGTTCTACTGTCCGGCCATAACCACCGCGCGCGGTCGTCGGCCGCGTCGATACGTTCCAGAACTCGCGGATACTCTGTGCCGAGACAGCCAGCGAATCCCGTCGCTTGCGCAGCTCTCGAAAAGCCTGCATGATGGACGCGTGCTCGGCGCAATGCCGGTCAACCGCACGAAGAAGCACCCCGGTGTCGACGAGATACAACATCTAGTCGTGATCGGCGTAAATGTCGGCGCGGGAGAAGTCGGCCGGCAGACTGGGGAGGTTATCTTCCGAGGCCAACTCGTCTAGCTCGCGCAGGAATTCATCATCCGAAAGTTCCTGCGGGCTGCCCAAAATCGCATCGCTGCCGAAAACGACGAGTAGGTAATCCTCGGCCGATGGATAGCCGAGGGCTTGCGCTTGCTCGGTGATAAGTTGCTCAAGTGCCGGCGATAGCGACAAATGCATGGTGGCTACTCCAGCAAGATTCTACATGCTGTCGCGATCGGGCCCAAGCAGCGGGTGAGGCCAAAAGTTCCGTTGCATGCGGCTAAGTCAGCTACGTTGGCGCTGAGCGACCGCAGGCTGTGCGGCGAAACTCTCCCGAGTTAGCACCGTAAACCGCAGGCCAAGCGATGAATCGCGAGGCGTTCTGGCTCGATTGTGGCTGCGTGGTGCCCTACCTGATCACGCCGTGCTCGGCGAGCCACTCGGCGCACAGGCCGGGCCACAGCTTCAAGCTCGGGTCTTTCTTTCCCAGGCCGAAGCCGTGCGGACCTTCCTCGAAGATGTGCATTTCGGCCGGCACTTTGGCCTTGCGCAGCGCGAGGTAAAACAGCACGCTGTTCTCCGGCGGCACCGCCTTGTCGGTCCCCGAATGGACCAGAAAACAGGGGGGCGTGTCGGCCGTGACCATGCGTTCGTTCGACAAGCTCTCGAGCAATTCCTGCGGCGGGTTGTCCCCCAACAGGTTCTTGCGCGAGCCGCCATGGGCGTACTCGGTGGCGATGGCAATCACCGGATAGACGAGGATGGCGAAGTCGGGGCGGCAACTCGCCTGCTCGATTTGGTCGGTGGCTTCAGAGCGGCCGGCGTCGAAGTGCGTGGCGATCGTCGAGACCAGGTGCCCGCCGGCCGAGAAGCCGATCACGCCGATCTTGTCGGCGTCGATCTCGCGCTTGGCGGCCGAAGCGCGCACGATCCGCACGGCGCGCTGCGCGTCCTGGAGCATGGCCGGATGTTTGTAGCGCGGCGCGAGGCGATAGCGCAAGATGCCGGCCGTGACGCCCAGCGAGTTGAGCCACTCGGCGATCTCGGTCCCTTCGTGCCCGACGGCCAGATGCTGATAGCCACCCCCCGGGCAGATGACGACCGCGGCGCGTTGTCGTTTGTCGTCCGGCGGCGTGTAGATCGAGAGCGTGGGGCGATCGGCCTCGTCGTCGCCGGCAGCCGCCGGCGCGCCGTCGGGCCAGACGGTAATCACCTCGGGCCCTGTTTCAGCGGCCGCGGCAGCGTCGGCGGGTTTGTCTTCGGCGGCTGAAACGGTTGCCGGGTTAATCGCAATCGAAGTCGCCAGCATCGCGTAACCGGCGATTCGCAAGAGCACTGCTGGGCAAGCCAGCCGTGGCAACCCGGAATCACCCCAGAGCATGGTGGTTTTCATCTGAAGGCACCTTCGTAGATTTCCCAGACGAGCCAGCAAGCCTCGGGGAGCCAGGCGATCGCCAGGTAAAGGGCGTATCGCTCGGACCAGGGGTGCGCGCTCGAGAAGATTTTCCGGTTCAACTGCCCCGCGGCAGCCAGGGCGACAAGATACCACATGCTCATCAACGGCAACGTGATGCGCAGGCAGAAGCGCCCCATGTCGTGCGATCCATGCTCGACGGCGGCCGGCGGCAGCAGGAGCAACACGCCGCTGGTCATGGCCAGGGCCAGCAGCCCGCCAGGACCGAGTTGGGCTTTGTTGCGGCGTCGCCATCCCCAGGCGAAGAAGCCGGCGGGCAGGCAGGCGCCGATCAACGAAGCTCCGGAGAGCTCGCGGTAGTAGCTGATATCGCGCGAGGCGTTCCTTTCGGGAGGCGGCGAATAGACGACCAACCCGATGGCGATGCCGGCAGTGATCACCAACAGGCGGAAGATCGTCAGGCGATCTTGCCCGGCGGCCGGCCGAGCCGTGGGGCCGCCCGTCGATGCCAGCGTCGCCGTGCCGGCGGCGGAACGCGGATCGGGCTTGTCGATCGCGGGGCTGGCCATACGACAGTCAGCTTACGCCGCTTGAGGGCCGCGAACCAGCCAGGGAGTCAGGGTGGCCCGACTGCTCGCAGTCGGGTGGCGAAGCCACGAGAATCTGTTCATGCCGCGTCGACCGCTGAAGCCACGCAACCATGTCAAGGCTTCTTGTCGCTGTCGCGACCCAGCCGCAAGCGGCTGGGCCACCCAGCGGGACCGCCTTGGACCGCCTGGGAAACTGTTGTGCAAACCGCCGCGTGACTGACTAGAATGTCTGGGCTAGCACTGGCTTACAGGGGCGGGGACCACGAGGGAAGCAACCCCGCCGACCCCCGGCACCCATGCCAGCCGGCCCACCCGCCAGGCACCAGGCGTGCATCACGCAAACCTGCCTGCATTGGACCGCGGCCAAAGGGCCGCGATCGCATGAACTAATCGCCACTCGAAGCGCGATCCATCACAGGAGTCGACCGGTTATGAGCGAATCGAACGTCTCGCGACGCAACTTCTTGCAAACCTCGGCCGCGACGGCCGCCGCCACCGCGGCCGCCAGCAGCTTGTTCAGCGCTCCGGCGCGGGCGCATGCCTTGGGCGCGAACGACCGGTTGCGGATCGGTTTCATCGGCCCCGGCGGTCGCGGTTTCGGCGCGCACGTGCAGACGCTGATGAAGCTGCGCAAGGAAGGGGCCAACATCGATCTGGTCGCCGTCAGCGAAGTTTACAGCAACCAGCGCGACAAGGTGCTCAAGTACTTGGAGACCGAAAGCGCGGCCGACGGGGCGCAGCAGGTCGTCGGCAAAAAGTACGACGACTATCGCGACATGCTGGCCGATCCCGAGGTCGATGCCGTCTGCATCGCCACGCCCGATCACTGGCACGCCAAGCAAACGATCGACGCGCTGAAAGCCGGCAAGCACGTCTACTGCGAGAAGCCGATGACGCACACCATCGAAGAAGCGATGGCGGTCGTCGACGCCTGGCGCTCCAGCGGCAAGGTGATGCAAGTCGGCGTGCAGTCGACCAGCCTGCCCGTCTGGGGGCGCGTCAACGAGCTGCTCAACGAAGGCAAGCTCGGCAAGGTGCTGATGTATCAGACCGAGTACTTCCGCAACTCGATCATGGGGCAGTGGCGCTACTACGGCCTCGACAAGGAGATGACCCCGCAGACCGTCGATTGGAAGCGCTGGCTGGGGGTCGACGAAGGACTCGCCCCCGACATGCCGTTCGATCGCGCGGTTTACGCCCAGTGGCGCTGCTACTGGCCGTTCGGCTCGGGCATGTACACCGACTTGTTCGTCCACCGCACGACGTCGATGCTCAAGGCCACGGGGCTGCGGTATCCCAAGCGCGTGGTGGGGGCCGGCGGCATCTTCCTCGAGTACGATGGCCGCGACGTGCCCGACGTGGCCACGGTGGTGGCCGACTTTGCCGAAGGAGTGCAGGGACTGGTGACGGCCACGATGTGCTGCGAGAACACGCCGATCCGGCAGTTGATTCGCGGCCACTACGGCTCGTTCGAGTTCGGCAACGGCGAGGATTTCCGCGGCTTCGATTTCATCCCCGAGCGGCCGCAGGTCACCAAGATCGGCGGTCAGAAGAAGGAGCGGATCGAAGTCGACGAGCCGGTGCGCGACACCACGAAGATGCACTTCAACAACTGGCTGGCGGCCATCCGCGAGAACAAGCCCGAAAGCTGCAACAACACGCCCGACTTGGGGGCCGCGGCGATCGTGCTGGTGAACATGGGCGCCCGCAGCTATCGCGAGGGGAAGGCTTTCTTCTTCGACGCCGACAACAAGCGGGCGATCGACGCCGATGCGAGTTGGGCCGCCGGTTGGGAGCAGATGTCGAAGAGCCGCGCCAAGCCGAAGCACATTCCGGGCTGGACGGCCGGCGACACCGGCAGCCTGCTGGTCGAGCCCGATTACATGAAGCTGGCCGGCCCCTGGACCGACGGCCAAGACCCGGCCCAGGCGTAGCCCTCGAACAAGCTGCGACGAAGCGTGGCCGAACTCCAGCTAACTCGCTGCACGCTGCGCCCCTGGCGAGCCAGCGACCGCGATGAGCTGGTCGTGCAGGCAAACAACCGCCGGGTGTGGCGCAATCTGCGCGATCGCTTTCCGCACCCCTACACGCGCGGCGACGCCGAGCGCTGGCTGGCGTTTGTCGCCGACCAGACGCCGCAGGTGAACTTTTGCATCGACGTGGCGGGCAAGCCGGCCGGCGGCATCGGGCTCGACCTGCGCGGCGACGTCGATTGCCGCACGGCCGAAATCGGCTACTGGCTCGGCGAGGCCTACTGGGGGCGCGGCATCGCCAGCGAAGCGGTGCGCGCGATGGCCGACTGGGCGCTGGCGACGCTCAATCTGGCGCGGCTCGAGGCGGGCGTCTTCGGTTGGAACCCCGGCTCGGCCCGCGTGCTCGAGAAAGCCGGCTTCACCTGCGAAGGTCGGCTGCGCGACGCCGTGTTCAAGGATGGCGAGCTGACCGATCGACTGATTTACGCGCGGCTGCGGTGAGGACGATTAATACCGGAGCGTCGTCACTTGTCCCTCTCCCCTTGTGGGAGAGGGTGGCGGCGCAGCCGCCGGGCGTGGGGTTGCAACGTAGACTTTCCGCATGACGCTTGAAGTCGAACAAAAGTTCCCGCTCGCTGCAGGCGCCGGCACCCCGACGCGCGAGGAGATTCTGTCGCGGCTTACACGGCTCGGCTGCCAGTGGGGGGCGCCGCTCGCGCAGGTCGATCGTTATTTCGCCCACCCCGCGCGCGACTTCGCCCAGACCGACGAAGCGCTAAGGTTGCGTCGCGTGGGGGACGAGAACCGCATCACCTACAAGGGGTCGAAGCTCGACGCGGAGACCAAGACGCGCCGCGAGATCGAGCTGCCGATCGAGCCGGGAGCCGCGGGGTTGGCGCGCTTCACCGAATTGCTCGAGGCGCTGTCGTTCCGCCCGGTGCGCGAGGTGGCCAAGACGCGCACGCCCGGCGCGCTCGACTGGCAAGGTTGGCACGTCGAGGTCGCGCTGGACGAAGTAGACCGTATCGGCACGTTTCTGGAGATCGAGCTGGCGAGCGACGAAGCCAGCGCCGACGCCGCCCGGGCGGCGCTACGGTCGTTGGCCGGGGAACTGGGCCTGGAGCGAAGCGAGCGCCGCAGCTACCTCGAGATGCTGCTGGCGGCCGACGGTTCGTGAAAACATGAACCGCATGAATTGGCCGGGACGACGTCGGCACGCCGAAAAAGGTACCCCTCCCCAACCTGGCAGTCCTTCGGCGGCGACCAGCGCCCTTATTTATCGAACCACGATTTGATCGTGTGAATCGTGGCGGCGCGGCCCGCCCAACCGATCGAAGTGGTCAGGGGAATATGCTTGGGGCAGACGACGACGCAGTTCTGCGCGTTGCCGCAATCCTGGATGCCACCGGGGGCAACCAGCGCTTCGAGCCGCACGTCGGCGCTCATCTTGCCGACCGGGTTGATGTTGAAGTAGCGCACCTGGCTGATGGCGTGCGCCCCCATGAAGGAGCGATCGAACGTGGCGTCTTCGCGCGCGGCGAACTCGGCGGCGGTTTCGCCGTCGCGCGGCCGCAGTTCGACCTTCTGATATTGGGGACAAGCTTCCAGGCAGCAGCCGCAGCTCATGCACTCGCTCAGGGGATAGGCCGTTTGCTGCTCGGCGGGCGAACGCCGCGGGCCGGGCCCCAGATCGAAGTAGCCATCGACCGGAATCCAGGCGTGGATTTTCTCCAGCGCCCGGAACAAGCGGCGGCGGTTGACCACCAGGTCGCGGACCACGGGGAACTTGCTCATCGGCCGCAGCTCGATGCCGTCGGGCTCTTCGGCCAGCAGCTTATCGACCAGCGCGCTGCAGGCCTGCCGGGTGCGGCCGTTGACCAGCATCGTGCAGGCGCCGCACACTTCTTCAAGGCAGTTGCAATCCCAGGCCACGGGGGCGACTTCGCGGCCGTCGGCGGTTTCGCTCTGCGCGGCGATCCGCTGCAGCACGCTGATCACGTTCATGTCGGGCTCGTACGGGACGCGATGCCGCTCCCAATAGCTCGCCTCGCCCGGACCATCTTGTCGCAAGATGCGAACGTCGAACATCCGGGGCTCGGCCGCGTGGCCATTGCCGTGATCGTGAGCCGAATCAGTCATTTAAACGCTATTCCCAAAAGTTGCTGGCAACCCCAGGTGCTCCCTCGGGGATTGCCGACGCGTGCTGCCATGTTCGTTTAACTAGAACCGGTTTCAAAACCGTCCAATGCAGGGGGACAGTCCCATTTTGCTCGGGGTACCTCGCAAAATCGGGACAGCCCCGACGGTTTTGAAACTGCCTCTAGTGTGCCGTGGCCGTTACACCCGAGGCCTTCGCCGTGGCGCCGTTACCGTCGCCGTTGCCAGATTCCTTGTGCCGCGCCACGCGCTCTTTCCACACTTCTTCGATCACTTCGGCGCCGACCAATCCGTACAGCCGCGGCCGGGGGGCGATCAGCGAAGTATCGACATCCTCGTAGCTCAACTGCGGCTCGTCATCGGCGCCGTTGACGCTGATCGTCGACTTGAGGAAGCGACGATTGTTTTCCTCGAAGCGGTCGCACCACGCTTCCGCCTCGCGGCGGCGCTGGGCCGGCTCCGTGGCTTCGATCCCCGGCATGGCGAAGTCGGGCTTGAAGTGCGCCCCCCGGCACTCGTCGCGCTGGCGGGCGCCCTTCAAGATCGCCTTGGCCAGCGGGAACATATCCTGCAGCGCCTTGGTGAAGACCACGTTCTGGTTCGTCCAGGTTCCCGAGTCGGAGAGCGACGCCCGCGCCGCCCGCTGCTCGAACTCCTGCACCTGGCCGTACGCTTCGTCCAAAATATTGTTGTAGCGCACGACGGTGGCCGCGCGGGTCATGCACTGGCCGAGGTCGTTATGGACGAGATACGGGTTTTCGCCACCGGCCGTGCGGGCCAGCAGTGCATCGTGCCGCGACTGCTCGCGCTTGACCGCCTGATCGTAGAGGGTCGCCGGCTCGTCGCTGGCCGCTTTGGCTTGCGACTTAAGCCAGGCTTGCACTCCGGGGGCGACAAACAACCCGCTGAAAATGCAGCTCAACAGCGAGTTGGCTCCCAGGCGGTTGGCGCCGTGATACTGGTAGTCGCACTCGCCGATCGCGTACAAGCCGGGGATGCTCGTCTGCTGATTGCGCGGGCTGCCGGGTTTCAGGCCGCCGTCGACCGTGCGTTCGTAGTCGACCCACAGCCCGCCCATGAAGTAGTGGACGGCTGGAAAGATCTTCATCGGCACTTCGCGCGGGTCGACCCCCTGGAACTTTTCGTAAATCTCCAGGATGCCGCCGAGCTTGAGGTCGAGCATCTCGCGCGACAGGTGCGTGAGGTCCAGGTAGACACACAAGCGGTCGTGTTCGACGCTCAGCCCTTCCTGGGTGCAGACGCCAAAGATCTCGCGCGTGGCGATGTCGCGCGGCACGAGGTTGCCGTACTTGGGGTACCGCTCTTCGAGAAAGTAGTAGCGCTCGCTCTCGGGGATTTGCCGCGGATTGCGGGGATCTTGCGGCCGGCGAGGGACCCACACGCGCCCCCCTTCACCGCGAGCGCTTTCGCTCATCAGTCGCAGCTTGTCGGCGCCGGGGATCGCCGTGGGATGCACCTGCACGAACTCGGCGTTGCCGAAACGCGCGCCTGCCTGGTAGCAGCGGCTGGCGGCGCTCCCCGTGCAGACCATCGACATGGTCGAGCGGCCGAAGATCAGGCCGGCTCCGCCCGAGGCCACGATCACGGCGTCGGCCGGAAAAGCGCGAAACTCCATGCTGTAGAGATCTTGACCGACGCAGCCGCGGCAGACGCCGGCGTCGTCGATGATCGGGCCGAGAAAATCCCAGAACTCGAACTTGCGGATCTTGCCTTCGCTCTCCCAGCGGCGCACCTGCTCGTCGAGCGCGTATAAGAGTTGCTGGCCGGTAGTGGCGCCGGCGAACGCCGTGCGCTTGAAGAGCGTGCCGCCGAAACGGCGCTGATCGCGAAACCCCTCTTCCGTGCGATTAAACGGCACGCCGAGCCGATCCATCAGGTCGATGATCTTCGGCCCCCACCAGGCCATCTCCTTGACCGGCGGCTGATGCTGCAGGAAGTCGCCGCCATAGACGGTGTCGTCGAAGTGCAGCCACTCGTTGTCCCCCTGCTGCCGGGTGAGGGCGTTGACGCTGTTGATCCCGCCCTGCGCGCAAACGCTGTGCGAGCGTTTGACCGGCGTGAGGCTCATCAAGTCGACAGCTACGCCCAACTCGGCCAACTTCATGGCGGCCGCCAGCCCGGCCAGGCCGCCGCCGACGATCATCACTCGCTGGTTGGCCATCTTCGTTTCGCCTTTCCGCAAACTCGTTGACGTTTTCGTTCGATCGATCGCCGTGCGGAGCAAGCTCTTTGCTCTGCCGGCAGACCAGCGCGATTAGCTGTTGTCGGGCGACGTGGGCTCGCCCGCTGCTTGGGCCTTGGCCGGCGCTGGGGCGCCAGCCGGCTCCAACGCCCGCAAGTGCGGCTTGTGCGCTTCGAGTTCCTCGGGGGAGAGTTCCCCTTCGGCAACTTTGGTCGCGTTGATCTTCTGCTCGGTTTCGTAGGCGCCTTTGACGTCGACGGTGCTGATGCCCAACAGCGCCGACATGCCGACGGCGGCCAGCACCAGGCCGAAGGCGCCGCACACCCAGTTGGCCCGCCGCTGCGCGGCCGGCGTGGTCCACAATCCCCAGGTAATGCCCGACGTCCAGATGCCGTTGGCCAGGTGATAAACGCAAGACAGCACGCCGATCGCATAAGCGATCACGATCCACAGCGACGCTTGAATGGCATCGGCGGCAGACGACGTGGCGTGCAAGTGGCTGAACTTGCCTTGATTCAACTGATGGGCCAGCGGCTTGATCCAGCCGTGCAGTTGCAACACGTGGTAGAAGATAAAGGCCAGGGCAATCCAGGCGGTCGCCCGCTGCAGCATGTAGCGGATGTTGCCGCCATACGGATAGCTGCTGGTGTTCGATGTGCCCGAGCGGATGATCGCCACGCCGACCACGGCATGAAAAATCAACGGCAAGAAAATGAAGGTCCATTCGACCGCCGGCAGCAGCACACCCAGGCTGTGGATCGAGTCGACAGCCCGCTGGAATGACCGTGCGCCGTTGAGCACCGTGGCGTTGGTCAGCAGGTGGACAACCATGTAGGCGCCCACGGGCACGAGCCCCGACAACGAATGCAGGCGGCGGATCAGGAACTCATGACGAACAAAGAACGAGTCGCTAGCAGTTGCGGTCACGGATCATCCTTCGGGCCGGCCACGGAAAATCGCCGGCAAGCGGCGCTGTAAGTCTTGCCGAGTAGTGCAGTTGCGACACCAAATCGGCGGCCTGGCCAAGCCAGCGCGCCGTTCAGTATAAGGCCCTCGCGACGGCTGACAAGCGACAGCCGCCGGTGGCTCGCGACTGGGGGCGGACGATGTGTCGGGCTCCGTATTTATTGTACGCCGCGCGGCACGTGCGGCAGCTTGCCGCACCTGTTCGACAGTTTCGTCAGGGAGACAGGAAGATGTCGACCGACGCCAGTTGCTCGACGGTCGCGGCTCAGACTCGCTGCCAGTGATTAGAATGATGGGGATGGTCCCTTTTCAGAACCTTCAGCCGCTGGCCGACGCCCTGGCCGCCGAAATGGCCACGGCCACGGCGCGCGTGCTGGCCAGTGGCTGGTATGTTCTGGGGCCAGAAGTCGAAGCGTTCGAACGCGAGTGGGCGGCCTACTTTGCTCGCGAAGATGAAGTGCCCCTTGTGAGGGGATCGAACGGTCGCGGCGCGACACCGCCAGAAGAAAACCGGGCGAGCCCGTCGTGGCACGCCACGGGCGTGGCCAACGGGACCGACGCCCTCGAGCTGGCCCTGCGCGGCGCCGGCATCGGGCCGGGCGACGAGGTCATCACGGTCGCGCACACGGCCGTGGCGACAGTTTGCGGCATCGAGCGCTCGGGGGCTCGGGTCGTGCTCGTCGACATCGATCCGCGCACCTACACGATCGACCCGCAGGCCGCGGCTTCAGCGGTCACGTCGCGCACGCGGGCCATTGTCCCCGTGCATCTGTACGGCCAGCCGGCCGATATGACCGCGATCGGTCGCCTGGCCGAGCGGCACAAGCTGCTGTTGATCGAAGATTGTGCTCAAGCTCACGGCGCGCGGTGGAACGGCCAGCTCGTGGGGACCTTCGGTCACGCAGCGACGTTCAGCTTTTACCCGACCAAGAACCTAGCCGCCTGCGGCGACGCCGGCGCCGTGGTGACGCGCGATGCGGCGCTCGTCGAACGCGTGCGGCGGTTGCGCAGCTATGGGCAGACAACGCGCGATTCGGCGGCCGAGCGCGGGACCAACAGCCGCTTGGACGAACTGCAGGCCGCGCTGTTGCGCGTGCGACTGCCCCATCTCGACGAGCACAATCGCCAGCGCCGCGAGTTGGCCGCCGCCTACCGGGCGAAGCTCTCCGGAGTCGAGCTGCCGTTTGTGCATCCGCTGGCCGAGCATGTCTATCACTTGTTCGTCATTCGGCATGCCGAGCGCGACGAATTGCGCGCGCGGCTCGCCATCGACGGCGTCGGCACGCTGGTGCATTACCCGGTGCCGGTCCATCTGCAGCCGGCCTACGCCGATCTAACGCATGGCACGGGCGCGCTCCCCGAGACGGAACGAGCCGCGGCCGAAGTTCTTTCGCTGCCGCTGTGGATCGGACTCGACGATCGGCAAATCGATTACGTCGCGCGTGCGGTCAATACCGCGATCGCGGAGGCCTGCCGATGACCGCCGCGACCGATTCGTCTGCGCTGCGCGACTCCTTTCGTGGCCGGCGGGCCATGATCACCGGCGGCATGGGCTTTCTGGGGAGCAACCTGGCGATCGCGCTCGTCGAGTTGGGGGCGGACGTGACGATCGTCGACGCCATGATTCCCGGCTACGGCGGCAACCTGTTCAATATCGCCCCCGTGCGCGACCAGGTGACCGTCAACTTCGCCGACATCCGCGACGCGCACGTGATGAACTACCTGGTGCTCGGCCAAGACTATGTGTTTCATCTCGCCGGGCAGGTCGATCATATCTTGAGCCTGACCGATCCGTTTCCCGATATCGACATCAACGTCAAGGGAACGGCCGTGGTGATGGAAGCCTGCCGGCACCACAACCCGGCGGCCAAAGTGATCTACTCGGGGACGCGCGGTCAGTATGGCAGGCCGGCGTCGCTGCCGGTCAGTGAAACGGCGCCGACCCAGCCACTAGGCATTTACGAGATCACGAACCTGGCGGCAGAGAAGATCGTCGAGGCCTATCACCTGGTATTCGGCGTGCGGTCGGTCTTGCTGCGGATCACGAACACCTATGGCCCGCGTTCGCAGATGCACCACTCGCGTTACGGCGTGGCGAACTGGTTCGTGCGGTTGGCGCTTGACGGCCAAAACATTCCGGTCTACGGCAGCGGCAGTATCCTGCGCGACTTTTTGTACGTCGACGATTGCGTCGCAGCGCTGTTGATGTGCGCGGCCGACGAGCGCGCGTTCGGGCAGGTTTTCAACGTGGGGGTCGACGTCCCCTCGTCGTTCGCCGATCTGGCCGCGGAAGTCGTGCGGGCAACCGGCCAGGGGAGCTGGCAGCTCGCCCCATTTTCGGCCGAGCGGCAAGCCCAGGAGCCGGGCGACTTTTACTCGGATATCAGCAAGATTCGTACGCTGTTGGGCTGGTCGCCGCGCACGCCGTTGGCCGAGGGATTGGCGCGTACGGTAGAGTTCTATCGCGAGCATCGTGCGCACTATTGGTGAGTGCCGGTTTGGCCGCCGGGTCGCGCGCCGTGGGGGGCGATAACCGCCCACCGCCGACTCGTGTGCCCGGCGCTGATAAGAATTCGATCCACCCCTGGAATCGCGCGATGACCACGGCAACCAACGGGCACGGCATGCCGAAGCTGACCGCGCTCGGGCCCGACCTGCCGCGCGTCGGCAAGCTGCTGGCCGAGAATCTCCCCTGGTCGCCGCACGATTACATTCCAGGGATCTCGCGCAAAGGCGATCGCGCGCTGTGGGCCGAACAGTTTACGGCGACCTTGCCGGCGGAGAACGATCTGCGCTTCGGCTGCACCTTGGCCGACGGCACCAGCGTCGGGTTGTTCGCCGAGTATCTCCCCTGGGACAGCGAGTTCTTCGGCTACGGCGTGGCCCGGCTCAACGGCGTTTGGCCGCTGTCGCCGCCGCGGCTCGCGCCGGCGCTCGATTACGGGCCAGCGCTGGCGGCGCTCGTGCATCGCGCGGTGCGCCGCGACGTCCGCTATTTGTTTGCCCAGGTCGATCCGCGCGATCTGGCGCTATTGCGCGCGCTCGGCGAACTGGGGTTCGCTTTGATCGAAACTCGCTACTACCAGCATGGGCCGGTGATCGTTCCCGAGATGCCCGAGCGCTACCCCGTGCGGATCGCGCGCGAAGAAGACATCCCCAGCCTGGCCCGCGCGGCGAGCCAGACCGTGAATCAATACGACCGGTTTCACGCCGATCCGTTCGTTCGCCCCGCGGATGCCGCGCGGCTGATGGAGCGGTGGGTCGAGCAATCGGTGCGCGGGCAGTTGGCCGACGTGACGATCGTGCCCGACGTCGTCGATCCGGGGGCCTTCGTCACCTATCGTTACTTGCGCGACAAATGGAGCCGCTGGGGAGTGAACCTGGTGCAGGGAGTACTTTCGGCCGTGTCTCCCGATTTCATCGGCTGGATGGGGAAGCTGGCCCCCGAGGTAAATCTGCATCTCCGCTCGATGGGGGCCGAGTATTCGTTCGGCAGCACTCAGGTAACCAACCGGCCGATCATCTGGTTCGCGCAGGAAGCGGGTGCCCGGTTCGGCAAATGCGAACACGTGCTGCGGATCGTGCTGTAGCGCGCGCAGCCCGTCGGCTCCAAACGGGCGATGCCGCTCGCGGTTTCTGGCCGCGAAGTATTGGCTTAATCGCGCTCCGCTCGCGATAATTCAACCGGGCGGCGGGCAACTCGTCTCTGCAGGAGGGAAGCGATCATGGCCGGCCAATCTTCGCGTCGCCATTTTCTTTGTTCGACCGCCTTGGGGGGCGCGTTGGCGGGAGCGAGCCAGTTGGGGTTTCTCAAGTCGCTGCCGGCGGTCGCGGCTCGCGAGGCACGCCTCGCCCCCACGGCGGTGAAGTTCGACGAGGGCATCGAACCGCTCGTGCAGTTGCTCGAGGAGACGCCGCGCGAGCGCTTGCTCGAGGAGTTCGGCGCGCGGGTTCGCGGCGGCTTGTCGTATCGCGAGCTGCTGGCGGCGCTGCTGCTGGCCGGCGTGCGCAACGTGCAGCCCCGCCCGCATGTCGGTTTCAAGTTTCACGCGGTGCTGGTCGTCAACTCGGCGCACCTGGCTAGCCTGGCTTCGCCCGACGAGCATCGCTGGCTGCCGATCTTCTGGGCCCTCGATCACTTCAAAGACGCGCAAGCCGACGACGTGCGCGAAGGAGACTGGACGATGGGGGCCGTCGACGAAGCGCGCGTGCCGGCGCCGTCGAAAGCCCGCGCGGCCCTCGTCGAGGCGCTCGATAACTGGGATGTCGAAGCGGCCGACGCGGCGATCGCCGGGCTGGCCCGCGGGGCGGGGGCCGACGAGATCTACGAGTTGCTCTTCCGCTACGGTGCGCGCGACTTCCGCGACATCGGGCACAAGGCAATCTATGTGGCCAACAGCCGGCGCACGCTCAACTGCATCGGTTGGCAGAATGCCGAGCCGGTGCTGCGCTCGCTGGTCTACGCGCTGTTGTGCCACGACGGCACCAATCCGTCGACCGCCGACTTGGACGCCGACCGCCCATGGCGCGAGAACGAAGCGCGCGCGGCGGCCATCCGCGGCGACTGGCTCGACGGCCAGCCCGACGAGTCTGCGACCCACGACATGCTGGCGGCACTGCGCACGGCGTCGGCCGGCGAGGCGTGCCAGCAGGCGGTCGAGCTGTTGAATCGCGGCGTTGCCCCGCAGTCGATCTGGGATGCTGTGTTTGCCGGCGCGGGGGAGTTGCTCGTCCGCCAGACCGGCATCGTGGCGCTGCACGCCGTGACGTCGACCAACGCCCTGCACTACGCCTTCGCGTCGAGCCAAAGCGACGACACGCGGCGGCGGTTGCTGTTGCAGAACGTTGCTTTTTTGCCTCACTTCCGCGGGGCGATGAGCGGGCGGGGCAAGGTCAACGATTGGCCGATCGAGAGCTTCGAGCCGCTGGCGGCAGCGGGCGACGGCGCCGAGGCGATCGGCGAAGTCTTCGCCGACCTGAGCCGCGATCGCTTAACGGCTGCCCGCAAAGCGCTCGCCTACCTGAAGAGCGGTGCCCCGCCCGATGCGTTGATCGACGCCGCGCGGCTGTTGATCTTCTTGAAGGGGAGCAACTCGCACGACTACAAGTTCAGCTCGGCGGTGCTCGAGGATTACTACCACGTTTCGCCGGCCTGGCGAGATCAGTACCTGGCGGCCAACGTCGTACAGTTGCGTGGCTCGCAAGGGCCCGACAATCGGCTCGTCGAACGGACGCGGGCGGCACTGGCCGGTTCGGCTCCGGCTTAGCGCATCGACGATTGGCTCGTCGCATCACCAGCGAGATTGGCTCTCGCCCGCTCGGCGCGATACGATCGACGCACCCGCTGCGTCGCTTTGTTTCTCTCACGCCGGACTCAATCATGAAGCAGTTAGCCAAGCGTTGGTTCACTTTGGCCGCCGTCGCACTGGTCCTTGGGATAATCGCCAGCCGCGCATCATCGGCCGGCGAGGAACCGAAAGCGGTCGATGTGTTCGTCGCCGGCGAGGGGGGATATCACACTTACCGCATTCCGGCCCTGTTGCGCGCCAAAGACGGCAATTTGCTGGCTTTTTGCGAAGGGCGCAAGACGGGGCGCGGCGATCACGGCGACATCGATCTGTTGGTGCGGCGCAGCAGCGACAACGGCGCGACGTGGGGCCCAACCGAAGTCGTGTACGAAGAAGGGGGCAAGGCCAAGATCACGATCGGCAATCCCTGCCCCGTGCTCGATGCCGAGACGGGCGAGATCTGGCTCACCTTCTGCCGCGACAATCGCGACGTGCTGGTCACCAGTAGCAGCGACCACGGCCGCACCTGGACCAAGCCGCGTGACATCACCGCCGACGTCAAGCCAAAGGATTGGAGCTGGTACGCCACGGGGCCGGGCATCGGCATTCAACTGACGCGCGGCGAGCATCGCGGCCGATTGGTCATCCCTTGCGATCATCGCGAGCCGCTGGGCAAACAGGGGGCCAAGTGCTCGCACGTCTTCTATAGCGACGATCATGGCCGCTCCTGGCAGCTCGGCGGCACCGTGGCCCATCACACCGACGAATGCCAGGTGGCCGAACTGGCCGACGGCGAGTTGCTGATCAACATGCGCAACTACCTGGCCCGCGACGGCGGTCAGCCCGACCGCGGCGGCATGCGCACCGTGGCTCGCAGCAGCGACGGCGGCCAGACGTGGAGCGGCTTCGACGTCGACCGGGCGCTCGTCGAGCCGGTCTGCCAGGCGAGCTTGATCGGCGTGCCCTGGCCCGATGAATCGAACAAAGTGGTGCTTTACTTCGCCAATCCGGCCACGCGCAACAAGCGCGAGAGAATGACGGTCCGCGCCAGCTACGACGGCGGTCGCACCTGGCCGGTGTCACGCGTGGTCGATCCCGGTTCGGCGGCCTATTCGTCGCTGGCCGTGCTGCCCGACGCTCGGGTCGCCCTGTTGTACGAGCGCGACAACTACGGCGCGATTACGTTCGTGGTGCTGCCCATGGAGCTTCAACAGGTCGAATGGCGAGGATTTCCGTCGACGCTGGAGCCGGTTCCCGAGGAAGAGATCGCGGAGAGCGAAGATTCGGCGCGCGCCGGCGACTGGACGCGCCGTTACGTCGGCTTCACCGAATTCCGCACCAACTTGCCGGGGCGCCACGCCAACTGCGCGACGATGCGGGCCGTGATCGCCCGGGCCGACGGCAGCGACCGCCGCGAGATCGCGCCCGAACTAGCCACGGCCCCCAACACCTGGACGCAGTTTGCAGGTTGGTCGCCGCGGGGTGGTCGAGCGATCGTCGGCTGTGGTTGGGAGAGCCCCGAGAATGCCCGCTGGGAAGAAGAGAACAAAACATTCCGCTTCACCCCCGAGGGTTGGCAATCCGACATGTACCTGGTCGACCTGGCAAGCGGTCAGGCGTTCAACGCCACGGGCGTCGACCGGGTGAGCTTCTATAACTCGGGGCTGTTTTTCTGGCCGGGGGACCCCGAGCGGCTTGGCTTTACGGCACTGGTCGACGGCAACTCGCACCCCTTCAGCATGCGGCTCGACGGCCGCGACAAGCGCGATCTGACAGCCGACTCGCGCGAGTTTGCCTACGGCTTCAGCGCTTCGCCCGACGGCCGTCGGATCGCTTACCACAAGAATTATCAGATCTACGTTGCCGACGCCGACGGCAGCCACGCCGTGCACGTCGAGACGGGGCAGCCGTTCAACTTTGTGCCGCAGTGGTCCCCCGACGGCGGGCACCTGATGTTCGTCGCCGGCGAACATTACAACTGCCATCCGTACCTGGTGCGGGCCGACGGCAGCGGGTTGCGCAAGCTGGCCGATCGCGGCGGATATCGCGGCGTGGTCGAGTTCCTCGACGTGCCCGACTTTCATGGCGGCAGCAGCGATGTTCCGCAGTGGTCGGCCGACGGGCAAGCGATTTTCTTCACCGCGGCGGTCGACGACGGCGTCGCGCTGCTGCGTCTGCCGCTCGATGGCTCGCCAGAGCAATTGGCCGAGCGCCGCGCCGGCTGGTCGTTCTATCACCCGCAGCCTTCGGCCGATGGCCAATGGCTGGTCTACGGTTCGCGCCGCGACGGCCAGCGGCAGCTCTACGTGATGCGGTTGTCCGATCGACAAGAAAGGCAACTGACGCACGTGCCGGCCGGGCACGGCGCGATGTGGGCGCACTGGCAACCGGTGAAGTAGCGGCGACCGCGCGACGATCGCCCGCCGCGATAGCGGGCCGATTTGCCGCGGCAAGCTTCACGTCAGTTGCGGTGCGTGATCGTCGCCAGGTCGGGCTCGATCGCCGCCTTGGGCTTGGCTTCGTTGACGGCCGCCGAGATCTCGGCGGCGACGAACGTTTGCGCCGGCTCTTCGACTTCGACCGGCACTTCCAAGCGCAGCAGCGCGATCGAGCGCCCGGCCAGCTCATACGTCTTCGTGTCGCCATCGTCGGAGAGATTACCGGGGAACTGCGCCGTATCCATCAGCGGCTCCCAGCTTCCCGCGGCCGGCACCGGCAGCGTGAAGGGGATTGTCTCGTGATGGGCGTTGAGCAGCAGCAGCACGGTGTTGCCGACCAGCGGCTCGCCGTGTTCGTTGTGTTCGCCGCGCATGTCGCCGTCGAGGCGGAGCCCCAGGCATTTCACGAAGCCGGCGTCCCAGGCCTCGTCGCTCATCTCGTTGCCGTCCGGGGCGAACCAGACGACGTCCTTGATCTCCTCGCCGCGAATCGAGCGCCCCTGGAAGAACTTCTGCCGGCGGAATACCGGCTCGGCCTTGCGCACCGCGATCACGCCGCGCACGAATTCGAACAGTTGCTTCTGTTCGGGCGAGAGATTCCAGTCGAGCCAGGTGAGCTCGTTGTCCTGGCAATAAGTGTTGTTGTTGCCTTGTTGTGTCTTGCCGAGCTCGTCGCCGGCCAGCAGCATCGGCACACCTTGGCTCAAAAACAACGTGGCCAGCAGGTTGCGCTTCTGCCGCTCGCGCAGGGCGTTGATGGCCGCGTCGTCGGTTGGGCCTTCGGCTCCGCAGTTCCAGCTTTGGTTGTCGTCGGCGCCGTCGCGGTTGTCTTCGCCATTGGCGTCGTTGTGCTTCTGGTTGTAGCTGACCAGGTCGTGCAGCGTGAAACCGTCGTGGCAGGTGACGAAGTTCACGCTGGCATACGGCCGGCGGCTGCTCCATTCGTACAGGTCAGCCGAGCCGCACAGTCGCGTGGCGAACTCCGAAACGGTGCCGCCATCTCCTTTCCAGAAGCGGCGCACGTTGTCGCGATACTTGCCGTTCCACTCCGACCATTGCGAAGGGAAGTTACCCACCTGGTAGCCCCCCGAGCCCAGGTCCCACGGCTCGGCGATCAGCTTGACCTGCGACAGCGTCGGGTCTTGATGCAGGATGTCGAAGAACGCCCCCAGCTTGTCGACTTCGTACAGCTCGCGGGCCAGGGCGCTGGCCAGATCGAAGCGGAACCCGTCGACGTGCATCTCGGTGACCCAATACCGCAAGCTATCCATGATCAACTGCAAGACTCGCGGATGCTGCATGCGGAAGGTGTTGCCGCAGCCGGTAAAGTCCATGTAGTAGCGGGGGTTTTCGGGGCTGGTGCGATAGTACGAGGCATTGTCGATGCCACGGAACGACAGCGTGGGGCCCATCTGGTTCCCCTCGGCCGTGTGGTTGTAGACGACGTCGAGAATCACCTCGATCCCCACGTCGTGCAGGGCGCGGACCATGGTTTTGAATTCGCGCACGGCGTCGTCGGCCGTTTCGGCCGCGGCGTAGCGCTGATCGGGGGCGAAGAAGGCCAGCGTGTTGTAACCCCAGTAGTTGCTGCGCCCCGCCTCGACGAGGTGGCGATCGTCGAGATGGTGGTACACGGGGAGCAGTTCGACGGCCGTGATCCCCAGATTGACGAAGTGCTCGATCGCCGCCGGCGAGGCCAGGCCGGCGTACGTGCCGCGCAATTCCTCGGGCACGCCGGGATGCTGCTTCGTGAAGCCTTTGACGTGCAGCTCGTAAATGATCGTTTCGTGCCAGGGATGCAGCGGCGGGCGGTCGTCGCCCCAGGTGAAGGCCGGGTCGATCACCACGGCCAGCGGCGCGTAGGCCGCGTTGTCGCGCTCGTCGAACGACAAATCGGCGAGCTCGTGACCGACCGCGTAGCCGAACATGGCGTCGTTCCAGCGCACGTCGCGGCCGATTCCCTTGGCGTAGGGATCGAGCAGCACCTTGTGCGAATTGAAGCGATGCCCATGCGCGATATCGTACGGCCCGCTCACTCGGTAGCCGTACAACTGGCCGGGGCGCACGTCGGGCAAGTAGCAGTGCCAGACCAGGTCGCGGCGCTCGACCACGGGAATGCGATGCGTTTCCTGCGTGGCATCGGGGCCGTCGAACAGGCAGAGCTCGACCCCCGTCGCGCACTCGGAGAACAAGGCAAAGTTGACGCCGCTGCCGTCCCAGGTGGCGCCGATCGGATACGGTTTTCCAGGCCAGACGCGCATAGAAGAAAAATCCTGATTGCTGTCAAATGCCCGGCCGACCTACTCGGTCGGCCAACTCGGTCCGTGAACCCTGAATTTTAGGACATTGTGCCGTTTAATCGAGTGGCCCGTTCGTGATAGGTTTGCCTAGCCCGGTGCACGGCCGAGCGCCTGGCGACGCTAAGTCCGCTGGCCGCTTTGCCGCCGGCACCCTCCGACCCTGGCCCGGCTGCCCGCATGAGCTGTTCCGTCTATGCACGACTTACCGCTGATCACCACGATTGCCGCCGCCTTCAGCGCCGCCTGGGTGCTGGGGTTGCTGACGCAATGGCTGCGGTTGTCGCCGATCGTGGGCTACCTGCTGGCGGGGGTGTTGATCGGCCCCCACACGCCGGGGTTCGTCGGCGATCTCGATCTGGCCCATCAGTTGGCCGAGATCGGGGTCATTCTGCTGATGTTCGGCGTCGGCTTGCACTTTCATCTGAAAGACCTGCTGGCGGTCAAGTCGATCGCCATCCCCGGCGCCCTGGGGCAAAGCCTGGTGGCGGCGGTGTTGGCGATCGTCGTCTTCGGGTGGTTTGACGTTCCCCCCAGGACCGGCGCCGTGCTCGGCATGGCGATGGCCGTCGCCAGCACCGTGGTGTTGATGCGCGTGCTGATGGACGCCAACGTGCTGAGCTCGCCGCAGGGTCACGTCGCCGTCGGCTGGTTGCTGGTCGAAGACGTGTTGACGGTCGTCGTGCTGGTTTTGATGCCGGTGCTGGCCACTTCGCCCGCGGCGCCAGGGGCGGAAATTGCCGTGGCCTCGAACCCGTTCGTCGCGGTGGGCGTGGCGCTGGGCAAGTTGGCGCTGCTGGTGGCGCTGGTGATGTTCGCCGGCGCGCGGGTTGTTCCGTGGGCGATGGTTAAGGTTGCCCGGCTTCGCTCGCGCGAATTGTTCACGCTCACGGTGATGGTCTTTTCGGTGGCGATCGCCGCCGGCGCCTATTGGCTGTTCGGCGCGTCGATGGCGCTGGGCGCGTTTCTGGCCGGGATGGTCGTGGCCCAATCGCCCGTGAGCCATCAGGCCGCGGCCGACGCGCTGCCGCTGCGCGACGCCTTCGCCGTGCTGTTCTTCGTTTCGGTGGGCATGCTCTTCGATCCGCGCTTTCTCGTCGAGCAGCCGCTGATGATGCTGGCGGCGCTGGGCATTATCGTGGTGGCCAAGCCCCTGGCGGCCGTGATTCTCGTGGCAGCGCTGGGGCACTCGACGCGCACCGCCCTGACCGTGGCGCTCGGCCTGGCGCAGATCGGCGAGTTCTCGTTCATTCTCTCCGACCTGGCTCGCAAGCTCGGCCTGATGCACGACGAAGAACAGAGCCTGCTGGTGGGGGCCGCCATTTTGTCGATCACCATCAATCCGCTGCTATTCCGTTCGATCGACCCGATCGAAAGCTGGTTGAAGCGGCGCCCCCGGCTGTGGCAACTGCTCAACGCGCGCGGCCAGCGGCGCGCCAGCGACGCCAATCTCGCGGCCGGCGAGCGGATCGCCCGCGAGGACGCGGCCCGGCTGGCCGTGGTGATCGGCTTCGGCCCGGTTGGGCGTGCGGTCGAGCGCCTGTTGCACGAGGCCGGCCTGGAGACCGTCGTCATCGACATGAATATGGACACCGTCTCGGAGTTGACCAGGCAGGGGCGCACCGCGATTTTCGGCGATGCCACGCGCGAGGCGATTCTCGAATTGGCCGGCGTCGAGCGGGCAGCGTACCTCGTGCTCACGCTGCCGCAGTCGGGCGACCGCGCGGCGATCGTTTCGACCGCTCGAAATCTCAACGACAAGCTGCGGATCTTCGTGCGGGCGCGCTACCTGCGCGAACGCGAAGAGCTCGAACATGTCGGGGCGACCGCCGCCGTGTTCGAAGAAGGGGAAGCGGCCGTGGCCCTCGCCCGGCTCGTGCTGGCCGATACCGGAGCCAGCCGCGAGTTGATCGAGCGCTCGGTGCGCGACATCCGCATGCGGCTGATTCTGGAGAACGTCTCGAACCTCAGCCGGCAGCCGGTGCGCGGCATCATGATTCCCTGGACGCGCGTCTGGCGATTGTCGAGCGGCGCCACACTCGACGAGGTGCGCGCCCTGATCAGTCAGCGTCATCACTCGCGGTTGCCGGTCGTCGACGCCGGCAGCGGCGCTCCGCTGGGTTATTTGCTGGTGAAGGATCTCGTCGGTCTGCCTGGCAATGGCGGCAGTTGGACCGAGTTGATCCGGCCGTTGTCGGCCGTGGGGCCCGACGACGACCTCGAATCGATCCTGCTCAGCTTTCAGCGCGAGGCCACGACGCTTTGCCTGGTGCAAGAAGGGGAAAGCCCGCTTGGCCTGGTGACCATCGAAGACGTGCTCGAGCAGGTCGTCGGCCGGATCGAGGACGAATACCCGCGCCATCCGCAGATCAATCTCGACGACATCGCGCTGGTCGACGACGCGTTGTTGGACTTGTCGAGCCGCGAGGCCGACGCCGCCATCCAGGAAATGGCCCAACGGATTCCGGCGGCACGCTTGCCCGCGGGGACCGACGTGGCCGCGTTGGCGATCGCCCGCGAGCGCGAGCTGCCGACGAACGTCGGCTTTGGCGTGGCGATTCCCCATGCCCGTTGTCCGCGCCTGGCGACGCCGCTGGTGGTGTTTGGGCGGTCGAGCGAGGGGGTGATCTTCGACCCGCAATCGACGGAGCTGGTGCACCTGGTGTTTCTGCTGGTTTCGCCGGCCGAGCAGCCCGACGTGCAGGTGCTGTTGTTGAGCAAACTGGCGACGATCGCCGGCAACCCCGAGCTGCGTCGCCGCTTGAGCGAGGCGACGTCGGCGATGGAATTCCGCGCGGTGCTGGCCGAGACGGCTCCCGAATCGCTGCCGGTCGACTGATGTGGCGCGTAGTTTTGCTGCGGCCGGCGGCGCTCATCACTGGTCGATGGATCTAAAACGATGTTGGTCCTCAGTCATCGCGGCTATCACGAGCGGACGGCCGAGAACACGCTCGAAGCGTTCGCCCAGGCGGTCGCGCTGGGAGTCGACGGCATCGAAACCGATCTGCGCGTGGCGGGCGACGGCCAGATCGTGCTGTTTCACGATCGCCATGCCCGCGATGGCCGCGCCGTGCGCGATCTGTCGCGCGCGGCGCTCAGCACGGCGATGGGCTTCGAAGTGCCGACGCTCGACGAAGCGCTCGACGAGTTCCCCGACATCGTCTGGAATCTGGAGATCAAAGTCCCCGAGGCGCTCGATTCGGCGATCGCGGCGGTCCGCCAGCGTGCGACGAGGGATAGCGCCGCCGGGCGCTTCGTGCTCACCTCGTTCTGGCACGATGTCGTTGTGGCCGGTGCGCGGCGGTTGGCGGCCCCTTGGGGGTTGCTGACCGCCGATCGGCCCGTCGGCCTGCCGGCGCCGTTGCTCGAGCTGCCGGCACGGAGTGCGCCGCACGCGGCAACTGGCGACGAGCGGGGCGTGCTGCCGGGCACGGGGTTGCGGACCGTCGTCTGGTATTACGAAACGCTCGACCCCGCGCTGTTGCTTCAGGCCACCGAGCGGGGCGTGCATAACTGGGTCTACGGCGCCAAGACGCAGGCCGAACTGCTCCGCTGTCGCGAGTTGGGCTGCCAGGCCGTGATCGCCGATCGGCCCGAGTGGGCACTCGGCGAGTGATGTGTATGTCCAAGCGGCCCGGCGAGCGATAAAGTAAGTGCATGTCACGCGTCGTGCTGGCCATGTCCGGAGGAGTCGATAGCAGCGTGGCCGCCTGGCTGCTGCGCGAGGCCGGCCACGAAGTGATTGGCCTGTTCATGCGGCATGGCGAAGCCGAGCCGGCGAGTGGATCGTGTGCACCCACGCCGTCGCAGTGTTCAACTTCGACCACACTGTCGATTATCACTACGGCCAGCCACAAGCAGGGCTGCTGCAGTGCCAGCGACGCCGACGACGCCCGCCGCGTCGCCGACCGGCTCGACATACCGTTTTATGCCGTCAACTTCGCCGACGAGTTCGATCGCATCATCGACTACTTCGTCGACGAATACACCTCGGGCCGCACGCCCAACCCTTGCGTCGTCTGCAACAACTGGCTGAAGTTCGGGCGGCTGCGCGAGTTCGCCGATGGCGTGGGGGCCGAGTTTGTGGCGACCGGGCACTACGCGCGCGTGGAGCGCGGTTCGACAGCCGGCGACGCCCCGCGCCTGCTGCGCGGCCGCGACCTGGCGAAGGATCAGTCGTACGTGCTGTTTGGCCTGCGGCGCGACGTGCTCGAACGCGTCCTGTTGCCGGTTGGCGATTACGAGAAGCCGGCGATTCGCGAGATCGCCCGCGGGCTGGGCCTGCGCGTGGCCGACAAGCGCGACAGCCAGGAGATCTGTTTTGTCCCCGACGGCGACTACGCGGCGCTGGTGCGCCGGCGACAGGCGAGCCGCCACGCCCAGCACGATGGCGACGACGCGCCGCTCGATCGTGGCGGCAAAATCGTCACCGCCACGGGCGAGGTTGTCGGCCAGCATGCCGGCATCGAGCAGTTCACGATCGGCCAGCGCAAGGGGCTCGGCGTGGCACTGGGCGATCCGCGCTACGTGATCGAGCTCGACGCCGAGAGCCGACGCGTGGTGATCGGCACGCGCGACGAGTTGGGGCGCACCGAGCTGACCGCCGGCCGCGCGAACTGGCTGGTCGATCCGCCGGCCGAGTCGTTCGAGTGCCAGGTGAAGATTCGCTACAACAGCCGCCTGGTGCCAGCCAGCGTGACGACCGTCGATGGGGATTGCTTCCGCGTGCGGTTCGCCGAGCCGCAATTCGGCGTGGCGCCGGGACAAGCGGCCGTCTGCTACGCCGGCGACCGCGTGCTCGGCGGCGGCTGGATCGAGTAGTTGGCCGCAATTGTCAGTCCGCTATGTGTTCGCCCGCGAAAGCGCCCAACCGCTATCAGTTCGATCGACCTCAGAAAAAGGGGACTTCCCAGTCGATCGTGCCATCGGGCAATTGAACAAACGAAACCAGACCTGCATCGGCCCAATTCAACTTATACCGGTCTTCCAGGCTCTTCGAGAGACCGAAGGCCGTGGGTGTGTTCGTGAAGGCGTACGGCATCAGCGGATCTGGATTGATCGACCCGATCGAGCAAAGCAGGCGCCCGGGTAGCTCTAGCCCGTCTTCGACCGGATAACGAGCGCCGCCAATCTTGGTGCCGACCCAGACCGGCACGAAAGAGCCTTCATCGAAGTCCTCGAATGCGTCAAAGCTCTCGGGGTAATCGTCTGTGCGGTATCGCTGACCATAGCAAGTGATGAACCTCCAGCCTGGCGCGGGCTGCTCCTCGGGCTGGACTAGCGCGGTGATTCCGAGCGGATACCATTCGAGATGAAAGAACCTCGGGTCGCTCGGGTCTTTGGCTGGATACGACTCTGGTGCAAAGACGAGGAGGATTTCGCCAGGCGTTTCGCCGACAATATCGTGCGATTCAGTAAATCGGAATTGCGCCACAAATGTCATCGGCGCCCCGAATTTCGTCGACGGCCAAGGTATTCCCGCCGGGCGGTAGGGCAGTCCCCCGATCTTCGTCACATCGGGCCGCGCGGGCTCGCCCAACGCCATGACGAATACGTCCGCCGGCAAGGCCGCCCCCAGATCGCAAGATTGGGCAACCCTGCTTCGCGTCCGCTCTACGCGGAGGATGTCGCGCGGGCCGACGATGGCGTTTCCGCCAAGCGCTTGCTGGTAAGCATTGCGGCTAGTGCCGACGACCGATCGCCAATAATCAATGTCAAAGGTGTATGGTTGCATGGAGTACTAAGCCTCGCACCGGAGTGGCGCAAGCGACAGGTGGCTTGCCGGATTTCGAACGACGAACAAGCAAAACTCCGGGGATGCACGGGCCAGTCTGCGGGCCAGAACCGCGCATCCTCGGCCCGATAGGGCGATTTTTGCTGGCACCGATTCTCCCGCCCCGCCCGGTCGATTACCATCGGGGTTTCGGTCGCGGCCGTCGGCGGGGAAGTCGGCGTGTCGGCGGCCTACGTGGGGAGCTCGCAACGAGAGTGTCGTGCCTCAGCAGGAGTTCGCAAATCGTGCCTAACCTTCGCATCTGCCGTCGCGTCAATATCCATCGAGTCGCTCTGGCCGGTAGTGTGCTGGCTGCCGTCGTGTTGGCCGGTATCGCCAGCGGCCGTCCGGTTGCCGCCGCCGAACAAACCAGCGCCGTCGATCCCGAGTCGCTGGCCGCCAGCGTGAAGATCTATCGCGACGAGTGGGGCGTGCCGCACATCGACGGCCCGACCGACGAGAGCGTGATCTTTGGCTTCGCCTATGCCCAGTGCGAAGACTATTTCTGGCAGGTCGAAGACTCGACGATCCTGGGGCAAGGTCGCTACGCCGAAGTGTACGGCAAGAAAGAAGTCGAGCGCGACCTGCTGCACCGCTCGTTCGAGATCGCCCGCCGCTCGCGGGAGGACTTCCCCAAGTTCGACGCCGAGACCCGCTCGATGTGCGAAGCGTTCGTCGCCGGCGTGAACTACTACCTCGACCAGCATCCCGAAGTGAAGCCGCGGCTGATCAAGCGATTCGAACCTTGGATGCTGCTGGCCAACGCGCGGACCGTCACGCTCGAAATGTGCTACGGCAAACTGAAGATCGGCAAGCGCGTGCCGTACAACCGCAACACCAGCGTCTCGGACCACACCGGCTCGAACGCCTGGGCCCTCGCGCCCGAGCGCACCAAGGAGGGGCACGCCCTGTTGTTCATCAATCCGCATCAGCCGTATTACGGCTTCGGGCAGTTCTACGAAGGGCACCTGCGCAGCGGCGAAGGGTGGAACATGACCGGCGGCACCTTCTTCGGCGGACCGCTCCCTGGCCTGGGACATAACGAACACGTCGGCTGGGCCTTCACGGTCAACGAGCCCGACCTGGGAGATGGTTGGCGCGTGGTGTTCGACGATCCGGCCAATCCGCTCAACTATCGCTACGACGGCGGCTATCGCACGGCCGTCGAGTGGCAGGAGACGATCAAATTCAAGACGCTCAAGGGCTTCGACGAAAAGACCTTCACTTTGCGCAAGACGCACCACGGGCCAATCGTCGAAAAGGTCGACGACAAAACCTTTGTCGCGGCGCAGATCGCCAAACTGTACGACGCCTTCATCCCGCGGCAACTGCTGAAGATGGTGCGGGCCAAGAACATCGGCGACTTCCGCACGGCGATGGGGGACCTTGACTTTCACATCTTCAACACGGTGTACGCCGATCAGGCGGGGAACATCGCCTACTTCTACAACGGCATCGTGCCGAAGCGCGACCCGAGCTTCGATTGGGCCAAGCCGGTCGACGGCAGCACGCCGAAGACCGAGTGGCAAGGGATTCATTCCTTCGATGAATTGCCCTCGACGATCAACCCGCCGTCGGGCTTTGTGCAGAACTGCAACCAGAGCCCGTTCACGGTGACCGACGACGGCAATCCCGCGGTCGGCGATTACCCCACCTACATGGTGCAGGAGAAGTACGACGACAAGCGCCGGGCCAAGGTCTCGCGGATGGTCTTGCGGCAGATGCACGACATGACGTTCGACGACTGGCAACAGGCGGTCTTCGACACGACGGTTTACTGGGCCGTCGTCGAGTTGCCGCGCTACGAGCGCGAATTTGCCGAGCTTAAGGAAAGCGATCCCACGCTGGCGGCCGAGGTCGAGCCGTACCTGATGCACCTGCTCGATTGGGACCGGCGCAACTCGATCGAGTGCACGCAGATGCCGTTGCTGGTCACCTGGTACGAAGAAATGTACGGCCAGTTCACCAGCGAAGTGCTGAAGCGCGAGCTGGTGGGGGACGAGCCGGCGCAGTTCAAGCTGCTGGTGACGGCGGCCGACAAGCTCAAGCAGACCTACGGCGACTGGAAAGTCGCCTGGGGCGACGTCAGCCGGTTGCAACGGCACGCCGAGGTGGCCGACTTCTTCCAGATCCCCTTCAGCGACGCGGAGCGGAGCTATCCCAGTGCGGGGTTCCATGGACCGCTCGGTTCGGTGTTCACCATGTACTTCACGCCGACGATCAATCTCCCTCCGGTGAAGGTCGTCAAGAAGCACTACGCCGTGGTCGGCGCCAGCTATCAGTCGGCCGTGGAGTTCGCGCCGCGGATCCGCGCCGGCTCGCTGATCCAGTACGGCTCGAGCGGCGATCCCAAGTCGCCCCACTTCGACGACCAGGCGAAGCTGCTCTCGCAGCGCAAGCTCAAGCCGGGTTGGTTCTACTGGGACGACGTCGAGAAGCACGCCAAGCTCGTTTATCATCCTGGCGAGAAGCGGCCCGCGACCACGGCCCAAGCCGCCGGGGGAGAATGATGCCGCGCACGTTGCTCGCGCTGGCGGCGATCGGTGCCGTGCTAGTGGCCTTTCCGCTGGTCTCGGCGCAGCAATCGCCAGACGATGCCGCCGCCCGCTGGGACGGATTCCGCAATCGGTTGTTGCCCGAGCCGGCGCCGGTGACCGAGCAAGCGTTCGGCTATCGCCGTACCAACTATGCTGGCGGTGCCCGCGACGGCGAAATTGGCGGCCGCGTGCAGCGCTCGACCGTGCCGGCCACTTACGCCATGCCGATCGCCGAGTGCTCGCTCGACGCGCCGCTGCGGGCGTCGGGCCGGTTGGCGCTGCGCAACACCGAAGGAGGGAGCGGCGCGATGATCGGCTGGTTCAACGCCGACTCGCGCGGTTGGCGCACGCCCAACTCGCTCGGCGTGCGGGTCGACGGCAACGGCGGCAAATACTGGATGTTCTACGAATATGGCACGCGGTCGTGGCAGACCGGCGGCGGCGGCGCGTTCGAGGGAGATCGCTACCAGACGACCCCCACACCACCGTTTCCGGCCGATGGCACCTCGCACGCCTGGTCGCTCGCTTACCAGCCGGGCGGCGCCGACGAACCCGGCCGGCTCGTGCTCGAGGTCGACGATCGCCGCTACGAAGTTGAAGTGCCGGTCGAGCACAAGCGCGACGGCGCCGCGCTCAATCGCTTCGGCATCTGGAACGTGCAGATCGCCGGCGCTCCGCTCGAGCTGTATGTCGACGATCTGGTGGTCGGCGATCGCCGCTTTGAGTTCGACGACGATCCCGGCTGGATCGGCCAGGGCAACCACGCCAAATTCGCCGAGCGCGTGATCCGCCCTCATCACGATTACGGCCAGCCGGCGGGCAAGAATCCGCTCGGCGACTCGGCAATCGGCGGAATTGTCTTTCGCGATGAGCACCCCAGCTACTTCGGGCTCCCGGTCGGCCCCTATTCGCTCGACGACGAGTTGTATGCCGCCGGGCGGATGGCGCTGGTGTCGGCCGCGTCGGATAGCGGGGTTTATCTCGGTTGGTTCGACTCCCAATCGAAGCAGCAGAACGAGCGGCCGGAATACGAAGCTCGTCAGCCGAATATCTTGGCCCTGTTGGTCGAAGGCCCCAGCCGCATCGGCCATTGGGTGCGGCCGGCGATTTCGACCAGCGATCGACAGGGCCACACGGCCAACGGCGACGAAGGCTGGCCGACGATTCGCCCCGACAGCCGCGTGCACGAGTGGGAATTGAGCTACCGCCTGGCCGACGACCGATCGCACGGCACGATCGAGCTGGTATTCGACGGCGCTCGCAAGGCGTTCACCGTCACCGCCGACGAAATCAAGGCCGGCGCCACGTTCGACCGCTTCGGACTGTTCAATATGCAGTCGGGCGGGCACCACGTCGAGTTCTACGTCGACGAGTTGCGGTTTGCGCGCGGAGCGAAGTAGACCGCGACCACACGCGCAGCGTGCATTATCGTCCCGGCCACCAGGCATCGAGCCGGGCGCGTAGCGCGGCCACTTTATCGGGCTTGGCCGCGGCGAGGTTCTCGCGCTCGTCGGGATCGCCCGCGACGTTAAACAGCTCGACCTTTCCCCGCGGTTCGTTCGACTTGTCGGGCACGATCAGCTTCCAGTCGCCGGCGATCGTCCAGCGATAACGCAGATTCGCCGCCGGATCGTCGAGCGAGCGGGCCGTGTGCAAAAAGACTTCGCCAAATATCTCCCGGCGCGCTGCGACCGCCGGCTCGTCGAGCAGATCGATGCCGGGCAAGCCGTCGGGAACATTGCCGCCGGCCGCGACCAGCACGGTCGGCAGAATGTCGAGCGACGTAACCAGGTGCTCGTCGTCGCGGCGGGGTTGCGCGTGCCCCGGCCAGCGCACCAGAAGCGGCGTGCGCAGACCGCCGTCGTAGGGGGATTGCTTCGAACGCGTGTCGTAGCGATTGGTCTGGGGGTCCTGGATCCAGCCGTTGTCGGCCAGGTAAATGACGAGCGTGTTGTCGGCCAGCCCTCGCTCGTCGAGCATCGCCAGCAGTTCGCCGCACGAGTCATCGAACCAGGTGATGTTGCCCCAATAGCGGGCGACCGACTCGCTGGGGGCCACGGAGCGATACGGTTCGACGTAACTTTCCGGAGCATCGTGCGGCTGGTGCGGCAACAGCGGCGCGTACCAGACGAAGAACGGCCGCTTCGCCTCGCTGGCCGAGGAGATAAAGTCGGCCACGGGCTGCATCGAGCGGCGGCCGATCGTCAGTCCTTGATCGCCATGGCGACCGCCACGCGAGATGTCGCCGTGCGTCATGCCGTGCGTGAAACCGCCGACGGCGTAATTGCCTTGCCACCACTTGCCGGTCTGCAGCGAGTCGTAACCCTGGGCGGCCAGCAACCGCGGCAGCGTGGCGGCGCGCTCGATCCGGTCGTTGAGCACCCGGCGACCCGCCGCGAACGCGGGGTTGTCGCGCTTGACCGGGCCGCCGCTCCCCTGGCCGTCGGCAGTCGGCGGATCGTTGCAGGTAATGCCGTGCACGTGGGCGTATTGGCCCGTGATGATCGAGGCCAGGCTCGGCGAACAAAGGGACGACGGCACGTAGCCGCGCGTGAACGTCAGGCTGGCGGCGGCCAGGCGATCGAGATGCGGCGTGCGGATGTGCGGGTGACCCATGAAGCCGTAATCGCGCCAGCCGTGGTCGTCGGAGATGATCAGCACCACGTTGGGGGGCGCTGGTTTGGCATCTTGCGCGGGTTCGGCGCCGATTGCGACGGGCGCCAGCAGCAGAACCAACAGTAGCGTCAATCGTTTCCAGGGCTTCATGGCAAATACCTCGAACCGTGTCCGCGCGAAGTCGTCCGCGCCGCGGTGTCATCGCTGGTCGCGTGCGATAGAATCAAGCCCAGCTTACTGGCCCGGTGGTCGCGGTGCGACCCTTCCTAGCAGGGCGACTTGGTCGTTTTTGATCCCTAAGATGCAGATCGATCTGACAGGCAAACGAGCGCTGGTGACCGGCGCCGCGCGCGGCATCGGCCGCGGCTGCGCGCTCGAACTGGCGCGGGCCGGCGCCGACGTCGCCGTGAACGATCGCACCGATAGCGACGACGCCCGCGCGGTCGTGGCCGAAATCCAACGGCTCGGCCGGCGCGCCTGGCTGATCGCCGGCGACGTCTTTGCGCGCGGTGCCTGCGAACAGGTCGCCGCCGCGGCGCAGCAAGCGCTGGGGGAGATCGACATCCTGGTTTCGAACCCGGCGTTGTCGCGGCGGGCCGACTTTCTGCAGTTCGACCCCGCCACGTTCGAGCAGGTGATCGCCGGAACGCTCACAGGCGGATTCCACATGAGCCAGCTCGTCGCGCGGCAAATGGTCGCCGCGGGCACGCGCGGCAAGATCGTCTTCATCGCCAGCGTGCACGCCAAAGTGCCGTACGTGCGCAGCTCCGCCTACAACGCCGCCAAGGCAGGGCTTGTCGCGCTGGCCGAAACGATCGCGGCCGAACTGCTGCCCGAGCGCATCAACGTCAATGTCGTCGCGCCCGGCTGGATCGACACCCCAGGCGAACACGAGACGTTCGGCGCCGAAGCGATCGCCGCGGCCGCCCCCAGCTTGCCGTGGGGACGCCTGGGCACTCCGGACGAAATCGGCCGGGCCGTGGCGTTTCTAGCGTCGGACGCGGCCGACTACATCACCGGCAGCACGCTGGTGGTCGATGGCGGCTTTCTGCTGCAGGCCGCGCTGCCACGTAGCATGCCGGCGGCCAAAGCGCACTAGGGAACCGATTGATCGCCATGCTTTCGCACGAGAGACGAGACGCCCGCGAATGACGGTCTGGGATTACCTGGTGCTTGGCGCGTACGCGGTCACGATGCTGGCCGTGGGCCGCTATTACGCCACCCGCACTCGGTCGGCCGACGACTACCTGTTAGGCGGGCGGAACATGAGCCCGCTCTGGATCGGGCTGTCGCTGTTCGCCACGCTGACCAGCACGCTATCGTACCTGGCCATGCCAGGGGAGATGATCCGACACGGGCCGATGCTCTTTGCGCAGGTGATCGCCTTGCCCTTTGCGGCGATCATCGTCGGTTGGGCCTTGATTCCCTTCCTGATGCGGCTGCCGGTCACCAGCGGCTACGAATTGCTCGAAGCCAAGCTCGGCCTGGTGGGGCGGCTGTTGGGCTCGAGCATGTTCCTGGCGCTGCGGGCCGTGTGGATGGCTTCGATCTTGTATGCCACGAGCTTTGCCTTCGTGGTGCCGCTGATCGAAGTCGACGCCAAGTGGACGCCGCTGATCGCCGCGATCATGGGACTGTTGACCGTCATCTATACGGCGCAGGGAGGGCTGCGCGCCGTGGTCGCGACCGACGCCATGCAGTCGATCATCATGTTCATCGGCGCGATCGCGAGCATCGTGGTCGTCCAACGCGCGTTGGGCGGGTTCGACGCCTGGTGGCCCGCCGCCTGGCACGATCACTGGCAGGAACCGCGGTTCTGGCCGCACGTCGACGCCCGGGTGACGTTCGTCACGGCGTTCGTCAATATGTTCGTGTGGCAAGTCTGCACGGCCGGCTCCGATCAGATGGCGATGCAGCGCTACCTGGCGACGCGCGACGCGCCCGCCGCGCGGCAATCGGTCTTCGTGCACGTGCTGACCGAAACGCTGATCATCTCGCTGTTGGCGCTGGTGGGGTTGGCCGTGCTGGCGTTCTTTCGCGCGCGCCCCGAGTTGCTGGCCTCGGGCACCTCGCCGACCGAGCGGGCCGATACGCTCTTTCCCCGCTTCATCATGGTCGGGTTGCCGGCAGGTTTGACCGGGCTGGTGGCCGCCGCGGTGCTTTCGGCAGCCATGTCGAGCTTGTCGTCGGGCACCAACTCGATCACGGCCGTGATCACCAGCGACTTCATCGGCCGCTTTCGCCGCAAGCCGCTCGATCAGGCCGCGCAGGTCCGGCTGGCGCGCTGGATATCGTTGGGGGTCGGCGTGGCAGCCGTGCTGTTGAGCGTGATCGTGGGGCAAGTGCCGGGCAATCTGATGGACAAATGCATCAAGCTCGTCAATCTGCTGTCGGCGCCGATCTTCGTGCTCTTCTTTCTCGCGATGTTCGTGCCGTGGGCCAAGCCGGCCGGCGCCGTGGCGGCGACCGTGGCCAGCGTTTCGTTGGCCGTGGCGATCAACTTCTACGGCTTGTTCGGCCTGGGCATGATGTGGGCCGGATTGGGGTCGCTCATCGTCGGAATCGGCGCCGGGGCGTTGGTCAGCTTGTTACCTTGGCCCGAAGCTGCGCGGCCCGACTAGCCCGACGATTGGCAACGCGACCTTCGATCGCCGATACTTGGCACGGCGCTATGACCGCCGGGGCTTGGGCGCGGACTGCGGCCGCCGGCACATTCCAGAACAGAAAGACAAACGATGCCTTCACGGCGCGAATTGCTCAGGGCCGGCACGCTGGCCTGCGGAACCGCCATGCTCTCAGCCGCCGGCGGTGCGCCACTCTCGGCCAGGCAGCCGAAGGAGAAATCGGTGGATGACTCGGCGACCGAGGGGCGCACGCTCGACTACGGCTTGTCGTTCATCTGCGGCACGGCCGAGTTCAACGCCGTGCGATTCTGGGTCGAGAGCCGCACGACCGTGGTCGACGAGCAGGCCGGCACGACCGCGACCTACTATCAATGTGCCTCGTGCAAGAGCGAGAACACGTTCGCGCCGCGCGATCTCTTTCCGGCCGACAACTACGACTTTCTGCCGATCCTCGGCGACGGCCGCTGGCTGATCTTTCGCCGGCACGCGTACCTTAACGCCGATTACCGCCAAGTGCGCACGGTCGAGGATTTGTGGGGCCCGCCGGTGATGAAGCTCCGCTACCCCAGCGAAGTGATCGAGCTGACCACCTGGGAGCAGATTCGCGATGCCACGGCCGCCGGCGTGCCGATCGTTTCGCAGACGACGCTACGAAACGAAGAACTCGGCCGCAGCGCGACGATCGAGTGCCCGGTGAAGACGATGAATGTGAGCCTCAAGGATCGGCTCTACCAGGTCGACACGGGGCCGATCGCCTGGCCCGACCTGGCGCAGCGCTACGACGAGCCGCTCGATGCCCTGCGGCTGGCGTTCGCGGCCTTCAACGCGGCGGATTTCGCCGACTTCGTGGTCGAGCAGCCGACGCCGGTCGTCGAGGATGGCGCCGAGAAGTGCCGGATCTATCACTATTCGTCGCCGATCAGCCTGCCGGCGCGAAACGTTCTGCTCGCGCTGGGCAAGTTTTAGTTCGGATGATCAATGATCCCGTGGCACTACTTGCCATCGGGGCAAGTAGTTTGCCCTCGGGGCAAGCCGTGCCGGTGCGGCGGTAACCGCGGACATCGTGCAAGGAAGTGCAACGGGTACAGTCCCCGACACGTGGCGTGGAAGATGCATCCACGTCGTTCACCAGGCGGTCCAACCTCCGTCGACGACAAGGTTGTGCCCCGTGACGTAGCTGCTCGCGTCGCTGGCCAGGAAAACGACCGCCCCTTTGAGCTCGGCCGGTTGCCCCATCCGCTTCAAAGGACTCTTCTCCTCGAGCCGAGCGACGAGTCGCGGATCGACTTTCGGACCGGGAAACGGGCCAGGGCTCAGGCAATTCACGCGGACGCCGTCGGCCGCCCAATAAACGGCCAGATGCCGCGTGAGATGGATGATCCCCCCCTTGAGCGTGTGATAAGCGACCGGGCTGGCCGCGCAGATCTCGGCATAAGCGTCGGGATACGACGCCACCTGTCCGTACATCGAGCCGAGCATGACCACCACCGCGCCGCCGCCACGCGCCACCGCGTGATCGCGCAAGTAGCGCGCCAACAGAAAGTATCCGGTGGCGTTGGCCAGGTGGCGCGAGAAATCGTCGGCCGAAACGGTCGTCAGATCGGCCGCCAGCGCTTCGTGCCCGTTGTTGACCAGAATGTCGACGCGGCCCGCCTGACTCAGGGCATCGCCAAAACCTTGTTCGACCGAGGAGGCGTCCATGTGATCGAGTTGCACGGCAAAATGGCGCGCCGCGCCCGGCAAACTGGCGGCCATTGCTTTCGCGCGATCGACGTCGCGGCTGGCGCAAACGACGCTCGCCCCCGCTTCGGCCAAGGCGCGGGCCAAGGCACCCCCCAGGTGCCCGCTCGCGCCGGTGATCAGGGCTACGCGGCCGGTGAGGTCGAACAGTTGCTGAACCGTGGGTTCGATCGATTGGGTTTGGGGTTCGGCCATGGTGAAGCTCAGTCTGCTGTGATCGATATCCAACTCCGCGACTCGGCAGCCGCCAGCACCGCCAGGTTGACGCGCAGGGTCTGCAGTCCGTCGTCGAGCGTGCAGAGGGGGGCCGCGCGGCGTTCGACCGCGTCGAGAAATGCCCCGGCTTGCGTGACGAAGAGCGCGTCGCGCTCGAGCGACCAGGCTGGCTCTTCCTGCCACGTCGTCCCCGGTTCGATCATCCACTTCCAGCGGGCCGCGTGCATTTCGAACTTGGCCGTGCCGCGCCGGCAGACGACGGTGATCGTCGACTCGTTGGGGGCCTGATGCTGATTGAGGGAGTAGCTCCCCAGCACGTCGCCGTGGCGAGCCAGCACGTGCACGGTGTCTTCGACCGCCGTGGTCTCGAGCACCTGGTGTGCGGCGTCGGCCGCCACCCGATCGATTGGCCCAACGAGAAACTCACCGGCGTTGAGCAGATGGGTGAGCGCATCTTGAATCGCCCCGCCACCTGTCGCGCGATCGCGGTAGTAAGTTTCGCGATAGGCTGGACGATACGTGGGAAAATGCTGGCCGGCCTGCACGACGATTTCGACCGGTTCGCCGAACCGCCCGGCGGCGATCGCCACCCGCATGGCCTGTAGCGCCGGATGGGCGCGATAGACGTAGGCCACGGCCGCCACGAGCGAGCGCTCGGCGACGAGCGTTTGCAACTCGCCGATCCCGTCGAGCGAAGTGCCGAGCGGCTTCTCGATCAGCAAATGGCAACCGGCCTCGGCCAGGCGGCGCGCTTGAGCGATATGCAGATTGGCGGGCGTGGCGACCACCGCGGCGTCCCACGGTTGCGCAAGCGCCGCATCGAGATCGGCGAACGCAGCCGGCAAGCCGTATCGCCCGGCGACATCCTGCCGGCGCTCGCCGAGCGGTTCGCAGATCGCAACTTCGGCGCTGCGAGTTTGCTGAAAGCAGCGGACGTGCCGCTCGCCGATCGAACCGGTGCCGACGACCAACAGGCGATGCATGGCGGTTCCAGGAAAGGATCGCGCAAGCCAAGAGGGGGTCAGCTCCAAGCTTTCGGCCAACGCGTCTTGCGACAGCGATGATAACACACCGAAAAATGGACCAGACGCCGTGGCCGCAGCCCCCGACTTGAAGCTTAAATCCTCACGCCCGCGATCCGCTGGTTGAACTGGAACCCCAGCGGCGCGAACTCTTCCTGCACGCGTGCCATGCCTTGCATGACCATCAGCAGGTCGCAACCGTGCGCGAGATAGCGCGCGCCGAGCTGCATTAGTTTCTTGGCCTGCTCGGCCGAGCCGCACGGCATACCCCAGTGCTTGCCGGCCGCGCGGGCGGCGGCCGCCACGCGTTCGATGGCCGCGAGCATTTGCGGATGATCGTACTGCCCCGCCAGCCCGCTGAGGATCGACAAATCGGCCGGCCCGATGAAGAGGATGTCGACCCCCGGCACGCGGGCGATTTCCTCGGCGTTTTCGACGGCCGTCGGATCTTCGATCTGCACGACGACGAACGTCTGCTCGTTGGCTTCGCGCAAGTAATCGGTCAGCGGCATCGAGCAGTAGGGCATGTCGGGATTGCCGCCGTCGATGCCACGCGTGCCTTGCGGGTGAAACTTGCACCAGCGGACGACTTCGGCCGCTTCGGCCGCCGACTCGCAGCGCGGATACATGATGCCCTGGGCGCCGGCCTCGAGCAGCCGGCTCATCCGCATGAATTCGCCCTTGGCCGGGCGGGCCATGATGTCGGAATTGCCCACCCGGGCTGCCCGCATCAGGGTGTTGGCCGTTTCCACGCTGTAGGCGTGATGCTCCAGGTCCATCCAGATGGCGTCGTAGCCCATCAGGCTCGTCATTTCGTAGACCGACGGATCGGTCAGGTGCAGGCAAGTGACGAGCACCGGCTCGTTGCGAGCGAGTTTCGCTTTGACCACGCTGGGGCGCATCGACAGTCTCCCTTCGGTTAGCGGCAGGGCAGATCATAGCACACGCCCCGACGCAGGCGACCGGGTCGCCTGGCTCGGTGCCACGCCAAAACGGTTTGCCCCGCCCTGCTCGCGGGGCTAACGTATGACGGCAGCGCCGCTCGTCGATTGTTTTTTCGCAGGAGTGCTCGATCGTGCCACGTAATCTGAGTGCCGGCGGTTGGGATCACGCGGCGGGCCGCTCGGTTCGCGCGCCCTGGCTCGGCTGGAGCCTGACCGTCGCCGGATGCGTTTGCCTGGCAATCGGCCCGGCGTTTGCCGAAGACTGGCCGCAATTCCGCGGCCCCGATGCCCGCGGCGTGAGCGAGGCCGAGCGCCCGCTGCCCACGGAGTTTTCGCTCGAGCAAAACCTGCTTTGGTCGGTCGAGTTGGGGCCGGGGATCGCCTCGCCGGTGATCTCCGGCCAGCGCGTGATCACCACGGCGATGTCCGGCGCCGAAGAGTTTGCCGTGATCGCGCTCGATCGCTCGACGGGGCGCGAACTTTGGCGCCGCGCGTTCGCGACCGGTCCGCTCCCCGCGATCACCTTGCCGAACAACCACGCGTCGTCGACGCCCGCCACCGACGGGCGGCGCGTGTTCGTCCACTTCTGTACGCTCGGGCTGTTGGCCCTCGATATCGAAACCGGCGAAGTCGCGTGGCAGCTTAAGCTCGACGAGCCGCACTACTTAATGGACTGGGGGGCGGCCGCCTCGCCGATCGTCTACGACAACCTCGTTATCTTCTGCCAAGACGACGATCTCAGTCCGTTTCTGATCGCGGTCGACAGCCAGACGGGGCGAATCCGTTGGCGCACCGAGCGGCCCGAGATGCTGGCCGGTTATGCCCTGCCGGTGATCTGCGAGGTCGCCGGCCGGCACGAGCTGATCGTGGCCGGCACCGGCAAGCTCAAAGGGTACGACCCGGCCACCGGCCAGGAACTCTGGACCTGCAACACCTTGGTGCGCACGATCATGACCTCGCCCGTCGTCCGCGACGGCGTGATCTATATCTCGGTGCAGAGCTATGGCGACACCGATCGCGTCCTTAAGTCGGCGCTGTTGGAGTGGAAGGACACCAACCAGGACGGCGTCTTGGCCCGCGACGAAGTTCCGCCGGCGTTCGCCGAGCGGTTCGCCAAGGGAGACGCCAACGGCGACGGGCGGCTCGAAGGAGACGAGATCGACCGCGCGTTTCAGGCCCCGTCGAACATGGTCGGCGGCGGCAGCATCATTCAGGCGATTCGCGCCGGCGGTTCGGGGGACGTGACCGCCACGCACCTGCTGTGGAACTTGAAGAACCGCGCGCCGTCGAATCTCGCTTCGCCATTGCTGGTCGGCGATCAACTGTTTGTCGTCAAGCGCGGCGGGCTGTCGAGCTCGTTCGATGCGGCCACGGGCGAAAAGCACTGGGAGATCAAGCGGATCAACAATCTCGGCGAGTATTACGCCTCGCCGGTGGCCGGCGACGGCAAGATCTACGTGACCGGCGAGAATGGCTTTGTTGTCGTGCTGGCGGCCGGAGCCGAATTGCAGATTCTCGCAAAAAACGACCTGGGTGGGACCTGCATCGCCACGCCGGCGATCGCCGATGGTCGGCTCTACTTTCGCACCACCGAAAAGCTGCTTTGCTTCGGGCTCAAGTAAATGGCGTGCCGGAGATCGCGAATGTTCGCTCGCTGGAAATCGCCGCTGGCGTTCGTGCTCGGCATGCTGCTGGGTTGCGCTGGGGCCGGCGGGGTTGCCGCCGCTGAGCAGATCACGGTCGTGGTCGGGACCGAAGCGCCGCGCCTCGAACGGTTCGCCGCCCAGGAGCTGGCCGCGCAGTTCAAACAGCTTTTCGACAGCGAAGTGACGGTCGCCGATGCCGGCGCGGCCGCTGCTGCCGCCGCGGAGGCTCCCACCAACGGGCCCGTGGTGCTCATCGGCAATCCGCAGACGAACGCGGCGATCCGCAAGGTCGTGGGCGATGCCTGGCCCGAGTTGACCGATCAGGGCTTTGTAATCAAGACTTTCGAGCGCGACGGGCGGACGGCGATCGTCGTCGGCGGCGATCGGCCGGTCGCCACGTTGTGGGGCGTGTACGAACTGGGCCAGCGATTCGGCGTCCGCTACTTGCTCGCCGGCGACGTCTATCCTGCCGAGTCGCCGGCGCTGCGCCTGACGGGCTTCGACGTCGTCGCCGAGCCAGCGCTGGCCACCCGCGCCTGGCAAGCGATCGACGACATGCCGATCGGCTCGTCGGCGTGGGGGCTGGCCGAGCACAAACGGGTGCTCGGGCAGCTGGCCAAGCTCAAGTTCAACCGCGTGATCTTGAACGTTTATCCCTGGCAGCCGTTTGTCGACTTCGAAGTCGACGGCATCCGCAAGAGCACCGCCGAGCTGTTCTACGGCTGGAAGTTTCCCGTCGATGGCGACACGGCGGGGCGGTCGGCGTTCCAGGGCGCGCACGAATTCACCAACCCCGATCTGGCCGGCAAATCGTCGTCTGCCGAGAGGACCGCCGCCGGCAAGCTACTGCTGGGGGGGATCATCGCCGCGGCGCACGAATTGGGGATGAGCGTGGGACTGCGCGTCTCTCCGCTGGAGTTTCCGCCGGAGTTCGCCCCGCTGTTGGCCGGCGCCGAACCGTGCGGCCCCGAGAAGCTAACCGTGGGGCCAGGCCCCCGGCAATCGCCCGACGACGAGCGCCTGCAGCAACTCGCGGCCGAGCAATTGCTGGCCTACGTGCGCAGTCATACGCAGGTCGATGCCATCTATATCTCGACTCCGCGTGTCGCCTTTTGGACGCAACACGCCCCGCAATCGTGGGAGCGGATCTCGCAGCAGATTCCTGACGCCAATCGCTCGACACTCGAAGCACTTCTCAGCCGCGTGAAAACCGAACACGCCGCTTCCGGCGAATCGGCAGCGGCACGGGTCGAAACGCAGATCGCGGCGCTTTTTGCGCTTGACCGGCTGCCCGAAGACGATCTTCGGAGACATCCCAGTGCTTCGGGGCGCTCAGCCTACCTGGCCGGCATCGATCCGGCGCTGGCAATCGAGCTGGCGAAGATTCCGCAATTGAACGTCGGCATGTTGTTGAGCTTCGGCGATCTGGGCGACCAATCCGCCGCGGCCAAACAGTTGGATGAGCTGTCGGCCGAAGCGCCCGTCGAGCCTGCCGAGCCAAAGCCCGCGGTCAACAAGAGCCTGGCGATCGGTTTGGCGTCGACCAGCGCCAGTGTCCTGCCGCAGTCGGCGATGTCGACGTGGGACCAGCTTCTGCGCGACTTGGCCGAACACCACTGGGCCGGCTACGCAGTCGATGCGCAGATGCCTGGCGATATCGACTATCGGCTGCACTATCTGGCGCAGGCCGGCTGGAACGCGAGCCAGTCGCCCGACGAGGTGCTCGACGAACTGGTCACGCCGATGTGTGGCGCCGGGGTCACCGAGCGCGTGGCGCTGGCTCTCTCGCAGATCGAAGCCGCGACCAGGCTCATCAACGAGCAAGACACCGGCTTCGCGGCGCTGGGGCCCGACATGGTGATGAAGCACTACGCCGCGAGCGAGCCCCCCCCCGAGCACTGGCAGAAGCTGCAAGAACTCTACGGCGGCGCGATGAACGAGATGTACCGCGCCCACGATCGCTCGCACCTGCGCGGGCGGCCGTTCCTGCGCTACTACTGCAAGCGGCTTGAGTTTGCCGTCGAATACATGGCCAGCGTGCAAGCGTTGCGTCGCGCCGGGGCGGCCAAGAGCGACGGCGATCAAGAAGCGCAGATTGCCGAGCTCGAGCGCGCGACCGAGTCGATGTACAACGCCTTGTCGGCGCTGTCGGAAGTCGCGCGCGACTCGGGCGACCGCGGCGCGATCGCCGCGCTCAATGCCTGGGGATTCCGCCCGCTGCAACAGGCCTTGGCCGACGCCGACGCGCAGTAAGTGCGCGGCGATTCGAACTGCGATCTGGATATGTCCGAACCGCTCGTCTACCTCAACGGCAAGTTGCTCCCTGCCTCGCAGGCCCACCTGGCGATTTACGATGCCGGCGTCGTGCTGGGGGCGACCGTCACCGAGATGACGCGCACGTTTGGCCACGAGCCCTTCCGGCTCGACGATCACCTGGCGCGGCTGTTTCGCGCCTTGCGCTATGTGCGGCTCGACATCGGCCTGTCGCACGCAGAGCTGGCCGCGCGATCGCGCGAGCTGTTGACCAACAATCTGCCAGCGGTCGACCCACGCGACGACCTCGGCTTGATTCATTTTGTGACCGCCGGCGAATACGCCACCTATGCCGGCTCGGCCGGAGGTGCTGCCCGCACCACGCCCACGGTTTGCATGCACACGTTTCCGCTGCCCTGGGAGCTGTGGGCCAAACGCCTTCGGCAGGGAATGCACCTGGTGACGCCGTCGATCCGCCACGTGCCGCCGCAGTGCTTCGATCCCAAGATGAAGTACCGCAGCCGCATGCACTACTTTCTGGCCGATCAAGAAGCGCGGCTCGTCGATCCCGAGGCCTCGGCCTTGCTGCTGGATCTCGACGGCAATCTCACTGAAACCAGCGGCGCCAACTTCCTGCTCGTCGAGCGCGGCACGATCGTCTCGCCGACCTTGCGCAACATTCTGCCAGGCATCAGCCGGGCCACGGTGATCGAGCTGGCCGCCGAGCTCGGCATCCCGTTCGTCGAACGCGACGTGCAGGTTTACTCGGCGATCAATGCCGACGAGGCGCTGGTGACCAGCACTCCCTATTGCCTGCTGCCGGTCACCAAGGTCAACGGCGTGCCGATCGGCGACGGCAGCCCGGGGCCGATCTTTCGCGCGTTGCAAGCCGCCTGGAGCAAGCGGGTGGGGCTCGACATCGAGAAACAGATCGTCGAGGGTGCGGCGCGGCGATCCAGCGCGGCATGAAAGGCGCCTGACGAGCGTGCAACTGGCCACCAGAACCATCGTGGGATCGAGCGCCGGGGGGCATTTGCTCGTCACGGGAGGCGTGCACGGCGACGAGTTCGAGTCGATGGCGGCTGTGCGGCGGTTGGCCGCCAGCTTGTCGCCGGCCGACCTGCGCGGCCGCGTGACACTGGTGCCGGTCGTCAACGAGCCTGCCTTTCGGCGGGGCGCACGTTGTGGCCCCGATGACCTGGACCTCGCACGTACCTGTCCCGGACGTAGCGATGGCACGATCACCGAGCAAGTCGCCGCGGCGCTCAGCGAGTTGATCGCCACGGCCGACTACTACATCGACCTGCACTCGGGCGGAGTGCGGATGCGCGTCTCACCACTCGTCGGGTACATGCTGCATGCCGACCAGCGCGTGTTGGCCGTGCAGCGACGGATGGCCCGCGCCTTCAATCTGCCAATTGTGTGGGGGACCGATGCCGCGCTCGAGGGGCGCAGTTTGTCGGCCGCCCGCGATGCTCGCGTGCCGGCGATCTACGCCGAGTATGGCGGCGCCGGGGTTTGCGATCCGGCAGGGGTCGACTCCTACGTCGAAGGCTGCCTGAACGTGATGGCCGAGTTGGGGATGATCGATCGCCCGCAGCCCACGTCGAGGGTCGAGCATGTGGTTGAAGACGTCCGCACCGGTTCGGGGCACATGCAAGTCTGTTATCCCGCCCCGCTGGCCGGATTCTTCGAGCCGGCCGTGCAACTCGGCCAGCGCGTGCAAGCGGGTGACGCGCTGGGGGCCGTCTGCGATCCGCTCGGCGACATGCGCGAGACGATATACTCCGATCAGACGGGGCTGGTAATCGTGTTGCGTAGCCTGGCGAGCGTCGACGCCGGTGAGAGCCTGGCCGTAGTGCTTGAACTGCCTGCAGAGTAGGTGCCGCGTGACTCGATCGGCCGATGGTTCGTCGCGCGTCCCGCGCTCGATGGAGCTTTACCGTCGCGCGCTCGAACTGCTCCCCGGCGGCACGCAGTTGATCAGCCGCCGGCCGACGCGCTACGCTTGCGGCATCTCGCCGGTTTATGCGGCGCGTGCCAAGGGGGCGCGGTTCTGGGACGTCGATGGTCACGAGTACATCGACTGGGTCAGCGGCATCGGGGCGGTCGTGCTGGGCTATGCCGATCCGGTCGTTGACGAGGCAGTCCGCGAGCAGCTCGGCCACGGCACGGTCTACTCGATCAATCATCCGCTCGAGCTCGAACTGGCCGAACTGCTCTGCCGGCTGCTCCCCTGCGCCGAGATGGTGCGGTACGCCAAAACTGGCGGCGAGGCCTGCGCCGTCGCCGTGCGCATCGCGCGTGGCGTGACCGGCCGCGACAAAGTGCTCGTCTGCGGCTATCACGGCTGGCACGATTGGTACCTGGCCGCGAACCTGGCGGCCGACGCGAACCTCGACGCCCACCTCTTCCCCGGCATCGAGCCGATTGGCGTGCCGGCGGCGCTGGCCGGCACGACGATTCCCTTTCCGTACGGCGACAGCGCGGCGCTGGGGCAATTGCTCGACGACCATCGCGGGCAGGTGGCGGCCGTCGTCATGGAACCGCTGCGATCGCAACAACCGCCGGCTGGCTACCTGGCCGAAGTCGCCCGGCTGGCGCGCGAGCACCAGGCGGTGCTCGTTTTCGACGAAGTGTCGACCGGCTTTCGCTTCGGCCTGGCCGGCGCGCAAGGCTACGTCGGCGTCACGCCCGACATCGCGGTGCTGGCCAAGTCGATCTCCAACGGCTACCCGATGGCGGTCGTCGCCGGGCGGCGCGAGGTGATGGAGCCGTCGGCCCGCATGTTTATTTCGAGCACGTACTGGAGCGATACGATCGGCCTGCGCGCGGCGCTGACGACGCTGGAGGAAATCGCGCGGCGCGACGTGCCGGCGGCGTTATGGAAGTTCGGCGCGCGGTTGCAAGCGTGTCTCAACGCGGTCGCTGCCGAGGTGGGGCTCGACGTCCGCTGCGAGGGGCTGGCCATTCATCCGCAACTGGAGTTTGCCGCGGCCGACGACGAAGCGACGCGCCGCAAGCTGGCCACGCTTTACATTCAGGAGATGGCCAAACGCAGCTGCCACGGCTACGCGTCGTTCTATTTGAACGCGGCGCAGCAAGACGCCGAGTTGGAGCAGACCGAGGCCGCCGCCCGCGATACATTCGCCATTCTGGCCCGCGGCCTGGAGCAGCGCACGCTCGATCAACTGCTAGAATGCGACGTGCAGCAAGAGCATTTCCGCCGCCTGGTGCGATGAAGCAGGCTCGATCAGAAATGGTGACGCGATGACGCAACTGCCCGACTGGAGTGCGGCGAAACAGGCGTTCGACCGCGATGGATTTGTCGTGGTCCGCGAATTTCTTGGCGCGGATGAACTGGCCACGCTCCGCGCCGAGCTCGACCGCTACATTCGCGACGTCGTGCCGGGCTTGCCCGAGAAATCGGCTTTCTATCAAGACCGCGCGCGACCTGAGACCCTCAAGCAACTGCAGCACATGGCGGTCGATCCGTTCTTTCGCGACTACGTCGGACACATCAAATGGCAGTCGCTGGCGTCGGCGCTCGTCGGCGAATCGGCCAATTGCGAGGCGCCGGAGTGGTTCAACAAACCGCCAGGCGTGGTGCATCCCACGCCGCCGCACCAGGACAACTACTACTTCTGCTTGAAGCCGCCCAACGTGGTAACGATCTGGCTGGCGCTCGACCCGGTCAGCGAGGAGAACGGTTGTTTGCGGTATGTCCGCGGCTCACACCTGGCTGGCTTGCGGCCCCACGCCCGCTCGGCCGTGCTCGGGTTCTCGCAGGCGATCTGCGACTACGGCCCGGCGGACGAGCGGCTCGAAGTGCCGATCCACTTGCAACCGGGGGACGTCGTGGCGCATCACGGCGAGACGATTCATCGTGCCGAGGCCAACCGCTCGGCGAGCCAACAGCGGCGCGCGTTCGCCATGGTGTATCGCGGAGTCAGTTGCCGGCGCGACGACGACGCGTTCGACCGCTACGAGGCGGCGCTGCGGCATCAGCACCAGTCGCTGGGGGTGGGGAGCTAAGCTGATGCGGTGAATGTGTTTTTCCGCCCTGCCGCTACCGCCGCGGTCATACCCTGGCCCTGCGCATGACGATCGCCGGCGTGGGGAGTACAATGCAGGTTCCGCCCTCGGCCTACCAAGCAACTCTGTGAGCATCGCCCCCCGTGCCCGCCTGGAGAGCGATCGTGCCGTCGTGCCCTGCTGAATTATCGTTTCGAGTTGTCGCCCCGCGAACGTTTCGTTGGGCGCTGCGCGTGTTGGCGCTAACGATCTGGGCGCTGGTTGCGCCCTTGGTGGCAGTTCCCGCTGCGGAGCCAGTCGAGTTCAATCGCGACGTGCGGCCGATCCTCTCGGCGCACTGCTTCAAGTGCCACGGCCCCGACGACGACACGCGCGAGGCCGAGCTGCGCTTCGACCAGCGCGAGGTGGCGATCGCCGCGGCGGCGTCGGGCACGCCAGCGATCGTCCCCGGCAAGCCCGACGAAAGCGAGCTCGTCAGGCGTATCACGAGTGAAGACGCCGACGAACAGATGCCGCCGGCGGCCGCGAACAAGCCGCTCACCGACGAACAAAAGCGCATACTGCGCGACTGGATCGCGGCCGGCGCACCGTACGAATCGCACTGGTCGTTCGCGCCGCCGGTCGAACCGGCATTGCCAGCGGTCAAGAATGCCTCCTGGCCGCGCACCCCGATCGACGATTTCGTGCTGGCCCGCCAGGAGCAGGCGGGCTTGTCGCCATCCCCCGAGGCGGACCGCTACACGCTTATTCGGCGAGTCTCTCTCGATTTGATTGGCCTGCCACCGACGCCCGACGAGATTCGCGCCTTTGTCAACAATCGGTCTCCCGGCGCGTACGAGGCGCTGGTCGATCGGTTGCTCGCCTCGCCCCATTATGGCGAGCGTTGGGCCCGCCGCTGGCTCGATCTGGCTCGTTACGCCGACACCAACGGCTACGAGAAAGATCGCACGCGGTCAATCTGGCCATATCGCGATTGGGTAATACAGGCCCTCAATGCCGACATGCCCTTCGACCAGTTCACCGTCGAGCAGTTGGCCGGCGACATGCTCCCCGATGCCACGCCGGCCCAGCGCATCGCCACCGGCTTTCACCGCAACACGATGCTCAACGAAGAGGGGGGGATCGATCCGCTCGAGTTCCGCTTTCATGCGATGGTCGACCGCGTCGCCACGACCGGCACCGTTTGGCTCGGCCTGACGATCGGTTGCGCGCAGTGTCATACGCATAAGTACGATCCCGTCACGCAGCGCGACTACTACCGGCTGATGGCGCTGTTGAACAATGCCGACGAGCCGGAGTTCGCCGTGCCCGACCAGTCGATCGCCGCCCAGCGTGAGAAGATCGAGGGGCAGATCGCTGTCCTGGAAGGCGAATTGGCCGACCGCTTCCCGCCCGAGGGCGAATATCGCTGGCACGACGCGCCGCTAGTGAGTTGCACGACCGAATCGGGCGCAATCCATGAACCACTGCCGGACGGCTCGCTGCGGATCTCGGGCGCCGCGGCCGATCGCGATAGCTATGTCGTGGTACTCAATGGTCCGGCGGTCGACGTTGCGGCGCTGCAGCTCGAAGTGCTGGCCGATCCGCTGCTCCCCAGTCAGGGGCCCGGCCGCACGCCTCACGGCAATTTCGTCCTGACCGAGCTGGCAGCCACGGTTGCCCCGGCCGGCCAGCCCGAGCAATCGCGCGCGGTTGCCCTGGGCGGCGCCACGGCCGACTTTGCCCAGGATGGCTTTGCCATCGAGCGCGCGTTCGATGGCGAGGCCAACACCGGTTGGGCCATTCACGGCCCAGGCAATTGGAATGTCAATCGCATCGCCACGTTTCAACTGGCCGAGCCTGTCACCAGCGGCGAGTCGCTGCGCTGGACGATCCGCCTTGACCAACAATATGGCGGTGGTCACACGATCGGCCGCTTTCGACTGCGCTTCGGCGAGCGGCTAAGCGACGACCGACCTGAATCCGAGCGTCGCTTGGCGCACCTCGAACGCAAGTTCGCGGCCTGGCTGGCCGAAGAAACCTCCGCCGCGGTGCGTTGGACGCCCCTGCAGCCTGTGGCCGCCGACAGCGACATTCCCTCGCTGACCATCGAGGGTGATCGCTCGATCATCGCCAGCGGCGATATGAGCAAGCGCGACGAATACCGCGTGACGCTGGCCAACGAGTTGCCGCGCATCACGGCGCTGCGGCTGGAAGTTCTGCCCGACGATCGCCTGCCGCGCGGCGGACCGGGCCGCATCTCCTACGAAGGGCCCTTCGGAGACTTCTTCTTGAGCGAGGTGACGCTTCGCGCCGGCGACCGGCCGTTGACAATCGCCTCGGCCAGCCATTCGTACGCCAGTGGACGCAACACGGCCGCCACGGCCATCGACGGCGATCCGCAGACCGGCTGGTCGATCGACGGTGGGCAGGGTCGCGAGCACGTCGCCGTGTTCGTGTTGGCCGAGCCGCTCAGCGACGCCGCGCAACTCGATGTGCGGTTGTTATTCGAACGCTATTACGCGGCCGGCCTCGGACGATTCCGGCTTTCGGTCACCGACGACCCACGGCCCGTCACCGCGCGCGCTACGCCGGCCGATCTCGAAGCGCTGCTGCTGAAGCCGTCCGGCGAACGCTCGGCCGACGACGAGACGCGGCTGCTCTCTTACTATTTGTCGATCGCGCCCGAGCTGGCCGCCGAGCACGCCGCCATCAAGAAACTCCGCGAACAAGTGCCGGCCTTCGCCACCACCTTGGTGATGCAAGAACGGCCGGCCGAACATCCGCGCGCCACCTTCCTGCACAAGCGTGGCGAATATTTGCAGCCCACCACGCGCGTCGAGCCGGAGTTGCCCAGCCTGTTTCCGCCGCTGGGCGAAGGCGAGCCGCACGATCGCCTGGCGTTCGCTCGTTGGCTGGCCAGCGATCGCAATCCGCTCGTTGCCCGCGTGACGGTCAATCGCCATTGGGCAGCGCTATTTGGCCGGGGCCTGGTCCGCACCACCGAAGATTTCGGCTATCAGGGAGAGCCGCCGACGCATCCTGAGTTGCTCGATTGGTTGGCGCTCGATTTCATGCGGCAAGGCTGGTCGGTCAAGAAGCTGCACCGGCTGATCGTCACCAGCGCCGTGTATCGACAATCGTCGCGCGTCTCGCCGGCGTTGCTCGAGCGCGATCCCCAGAACGAATTGCTGACCCGCGCGCCGCGCGTGCGGCTCGACGCCGAGCTGGTCCGCGACGCGGCCTTGCGCTCGAGCGGACTGTTGACGGAGAAACTCGGTGGCCCCAGCGTCTTTCCGCCGCAACCTCCTGGCGTCACGTCCGAAGGGACTTACGGCCCACTGGCCTGGAAGGTCAGCGAGGGAGCCGATCGGTATCGCCGAGGGCTGTACACCTTCAGCAAGCGGACCGCGCCGTATGCCATGTTCCTGGCGTTCGACGCCCCCAGCGGCGAGGCTTGCCTGGCCCGCCGCGAGGTCTCGAACACCCCCTTGCAGGCGCTCACGCTGCTGAACGATCCGGTCTTCGTCGAAGCGGCTCAGGCACTTGGCAAACTGCTGACCGATGAGTTTGCCCAAGACGATCGGCGGCTCGAAGAGCTCTATCTGCGCTGCTTGGGCCGCTTGCCCACGGCCGACGAGCGCGATGCCTTGCTGGCCTATCACGCCGGGAACCTGCAGCGATTGGAGCAGGGGGAGCTCGACGCCGCCGCAATCGCCGGTGGCGACGAACAGAATCGAAACGTGCGCGCCGCGTCGATGCTGCCGGCTCGCGCCGCTTGGACCCTGACCGCTCGCGCGGTGATGAATCTCGACGAAGCCATTACCAAGGAATAGACCATGTCGCGTCGCCAGAGAATGGGCCACGGACACCGATCGAAGAATAACTTCTCCGCAACCTCCTCTCCCCTCGCGGGAGAGGGCAGGGTGAGGGGGAAGGAAAACCAGAAGTTATTCTTCGATCCGACTGAGCTGTCGCGCCGCTGCTTTCTGGAGCAGAGCGGATTGGGTTTGGGCCGCGTCGCCCTGGCGTCGCTGTTGACCGGCGCGCTCGATTTCTCGCCCGCTGCGCAGGGGGCCGATGTCGAGCCTGCCGATCCATTGGCCGCCCGGCCCGCGCATTTCGCGCCGCAAGCCAAGGCGGTCATCCACCTGTTCATGGCCGGCGCGCCGAGCCATCTCGATCTGTTCGATTTCAAGCCGCAATTGGCCAAGTACGAGGGGCGTTCGATCCCCCCCGAAGTAATCGGCGGCCAGCGTTACGCGTTCATTCGCGCCGACGCCGCCGCGATGGGTCCGCAATTCAAGTTCGCCAAACATGGGGAGTGCGGCACCGAAATCGCCGAGGTGCTCCCTCACCTGGCCGAAGTCGTCGACGATATCTGCCTTGTCCGGTCGTTGCACACCGACCAGTTCAACCATGCGCCCGCCCAGATTTTTCTCAACACCGGCTTCGCGCAGCCGGGGCGCCCCAGCATGGGCTCGTGGGTCACCTACGGATTGGGCGCCGAAACGCGCGAGCTGCCGGCCTTTGTCGTCATGTCGACCGGCTCGGGCATCAGCGGCGGAGCGGCGAACTGGTCGAGCGGGTTTCTGCCGACCGTTTATTCCGGCGTGCGATTCCGCAATCAGGGCGATCCGATCGTCGACGTATCGAGCCCCGACGGCGTCGACGCCCGCTTGCAACGCGACACGCTCGACCTGGTGGGCCGGCTCAATCGCCAGCGACTCGACTCGGTGGGCGACCCCGAGATCGCCACACGCATTGCCGCCTACGAGATGGCCTACCGGCTGCAAACTTCGGCTCCCGAGCTGATGGGCCTCAAGTCGGAAACCCAGGAGACGCTCGATCTCTACGGCGCCGATCCTGCCAAACCTTCGTTCGCGCGGGCCTGCCTGCTGGCGCGGCGGATGGTCGAGCGCGGCGTCCGCTTCATCTCGATCTACAACGAAGGGTGGGACGCCCACAGCGACCTGGTCGGCAATCACAAGAAGAATTGCGGCGATACCGACCAGGCCAGCGCCGCGCTGGTCAAAGATCTGCGCCGCCGCGGCTTGCTGGACGAAACGCTGGTCATCTGGGGGGGCGAGTTCGGCCGCACGCCAATGGTCGAGTCGAACGCGGCGCTGGGCCGTAGCTTGGGGCGCGACCACCACCCGCAGGCCTTCAGCATGTGGTTGGCCGGCGGCGGCTTCAAACCTGGCTTCAGCTACGGGCAGACCGACGAGCTAGGCTTCAACATCGTCGAGCGGCCGGTGCACATCCACGATTTGCAGGCCACGGTGCTCAACCAGCTCGGGCTCGACCACGAACGGCTCACCTATCGCTACGCCGGCCGCGACTTCCGGCTGACCGACGTGCATGGCCGCGTGGTGCGCGATCTGCTGGCGTAAAAGCTCGCAAAGCGTGGCGGCGCCGCTGTCTTTTAGAGCGCCGCGGCATTTGCCAGCGTTCTAATGCGTAAGATTGCCCAACGATGTCGCCCGATCGACTCGCGCACTTGTCCAGCGATGCGGCACGACACAACTCCGCGGCATTACGCTCGCGGCCTATCCAGGTATACGATTCCAGCGGAAGCTCTCCAGCGACCCAATTGCTGAACGTTCTTATATGTGTGAAACTGCTGAGCGAATGGGTGCCATCATGACGAAGAAACCTACTGCTCCCCGACCACGGCCGGCGCGCACGAACTTGCCCGACTCGTCGCGCCCCACGCAAGCCCCGCCTTGGGATGAAGTCGACGAGGCGGGCCTGGAGTCGTTCCCGGCCAGCGACCCACCGGCCTACACTCACATGACCGGCATCGCCCCGCCACCGGCCCCGCCACTGGCCGACCAACCGCACGATCGCGCCGGCACGCCCCTTCCGAAATCGTCTACATGATATTGCTAATCGATAACTACGATTCGTTCACCTACAACCTCGTACAACGGTTGGGCGAGATCGACCCGGGCATCGAGCTTGAAGTCGCCCGCAACGATCAGATCACGCTCGACGAGATCGCGGCCCGGCAGCCGAGCCATTTGATCGTTTCGCCTGGCCCCTGCACGCCGCGCGAGGCCGGCATCTCGTGCGATGTCATTACGCGGTTCGCCGGCGAAGTGCCGATCCTCGGCGTCTGCCTGGGGCATCAGGCCATCGGCCATGCCTTTGGCGCCGAGATCGTCCGTGCCCAACGGCTCATGCACGGCAAGACCGACTTGATCTATCACGATAACAGCGGGCTGTTCGCCGGGCTCGACAACCCCTTTCAGGCGACGCGCTATCACAGCCTGGTGATCCGCCCCGGAACGCTCCCCGCCTCGCTGGAAGTTTGCGCCTGGGCCGAAGCCCCCGGAGGCGGTCGCGAAATCATGGGGGTACGGCATCGCCAGCAGCCGATCTTCGGCGTGCAGTTTCACCCCGAGAGTTTCTTGACCGACTGCGGGATCACGATCCTGGAGCGGTTTTTGGCCGTGCCGAAACCAACGGCGCCCAGACGAGCCGCCGGCTAGATATCTCGATACGCTTCTCGTCGGCGGTACTTCTCCAGCCGCAACCGAATCGCGGCCCCCGAGGCCGCCTGCTGGTCGGGCGGAATCGCGGCGAGCGCCTTTTCGGCGAACTCCACGGCGCGGTCGAACTGCCCGCACTCGGCATAGGCGGCCGCCAAGGTGTCGAGCGCCGTCGAGTTGGCAAATCCCGAGATCTCGCAGACGCGCTGAGCGATATCGAGCGCTCGTGGACCGTCGCTCAACGAGGGGTCGGGGCTGGTCGCCATGATCCAGGCCATTGCGTTTAATCCGTCGAGCCAGTCGGGGCGCAGCTCAACTCCCTGGCGGTAGTATTCGAGCGCTTCGGCAAATCGGCGCGCCTGCCGGCGCCGCTCGGCCAACTGTTGTCGAGCGTCGAAATGTCGCGGATCGGCGGCGGCCACTCGCTCGAAGGCATGCTCCGCCTCGGCGACACGCCCTTGCGCGGCCCAGATCAATCCCAGATGATACAGAGCCCCCACGTGATCGGGCTGCTCCGCCAGAACGGCTTGAAACTGCCGTTCGGCCCCGGCCAGATTGCCGCCCAATAAGTCGCAGACGCCGAGATTGACTCGCGCCTCGACAACCGACGGATCGAAACCGAGCGCGGCGTTCAGTTCGCTCCGCGCCGCGTCGAGCCGGCGCCCCTGGATGAGCGTCAATCCCAACAGCAAGTGGGCATGCGCCAGCAGGCTCGGCGCTTCGCGCCGTGCCTGGTCCGACGAGATCAACTGCCGGGCAAGCTGCTGGACTTCGGCCGTGCGCCCGGCGGCCATGTAGAGCTGCGCAAGCTGGACGCGGCTCGCACTATCATCGGCCGCGGCCGCCACGCGTTGTTCGAGCAGCCGCACGGCCAGGTCGGCGCGGCCGACGGCCACCAGTTCCTCGGCGCGCATCTGCCACACCCGCGAAGGCAGCCGATCGATGCCGCCCCCCCAGAGATTCTCTAGGTACCAGGCTTCGAGTCCGCCCGGCTGGGCGGCCAGCGGCGCGAGGTTCTTTTCGTAAATCAGCAGCGGCGAAGGCTGATGGTCGTCGTACACGATGCGGTCGCCCGGCGCGGGGGGCGGAGTGTAGACCGAGCCAATGCGATGGCTGGGGTTATCGACCGAGATGATCACCAACTGCCGGGGCTGATCGCGATACAGATCGTAGACCGATCGAAATCGGGTGCCGAGCAATGGCATGGCCGCGTAACCCGATCGCGGCGCCGCGACATATCCCATGCGCGGAAACGCCAGGTAGTAGTTGAACGGGTAGCCGGCCAGAATCGGCGTGTCGCCCGCCTGCGCGGCCAGATAGTGCATGGCCGCGATGTGCGAGCGATGATCGGCCAGGTATTCACGGCTGCGCTCCAGCGGCGCGCAATGTCGGGCGTGCCCCCCCGCATCGGGAAACAGCCGCCCGTCCGCGTTGTAGACGTTTAGCGCGACCAGCGCGACGGGCAGCAACAGATTCCAGCGGCCCCAGCTCGGGCGATAGACGATCGCGGCCAACAACAAATAGAGAAACGGCACCCCCAGCAACACGTAGCGAATGACGAACACGCCGGCGTACAGCCGCATCGCCGCCAGGTCGCCGATGACGATCAGCGCGGATAGATACAACACCGAATTACGAGTCAAGAACTCTCCCAGCGCGACACGCCAGCCGGCCTTCGAGCGGCGGGCTACGACCGCCGCGTAGATCGCCACGCCCACGCACAGCACCAAGGCGAGCCCGGCCAGCACCAGCAAGTCGGGGCAAACCCGCCAGGCATGGGCGATCCACGACCCGGTGAAACTGACGCGCATCAACCGCGAGTGGATTCCACCCCAGGTGTAGATGCCGATCGCCAGGGCCATTGCGACGACGTTCCAGATCAGGCCGCTGAACAATGCGCGGCGGGGGGCGCGGGCCCCGGCGTCGTTCTTTGCCGCGGTAGTCGTCGCAGGTGGGCGAGGTTGCGGCGTGGCGCGGCGAGCACCGGCATCAACACCCGTCAGCCGGTCGACGAGCCAGGCGATCGCCAGGTAGGAGATGATCGCCACCGACGCGATCAATCCGGTTGGCTTCATGAAAAACGCCGCCAGGCAGGCGACGGCGGCCAGTCGAAAGCGCCCCACGGAAACCGCCGCCACGGCCGCCAGCGCGCAGGCGGTCATCGGCACATCGATGCCGATCAATTCCACTTGCGTAATCGCCAGGGGGGTGGTGATGGCGGCCGCCGCCACGGCCGCGCCGAACCAGGCGTCGCTGCGCCGGCCCACCAGCCAGGCCAACAGCACTGCCAGCGTGGCAGCCGCGGCAAACGAGAAGGCATGCGCCACCAACGCGGTCACGGTCGGCGATGGACTGGCGAGCATCAGCAAGGCCAACAGGGTCGGCAGGATGCTCGTCATGTAGACGTGCGGCCCCCCCTCGTTGCCGTCCGGCTCGTTGCGCAGCTTCTGGTAGTCGAAGCCGGTCTCGGCAAGATAGTCGGCCTCGCGAAACAGCCCCATGGCCGTCTCGTAATACGGGGGGAGCGCGAGAACTTCGAACCGCCAGGCGACTAGCGCGCCCCACGCGAGAGCAACGGCCAGCAGTGCGCGCACCGCGACAGGCAACCGCTCCCAGCGCGCGATCGCGCCGGCAAGCCGCGGCGAGCTGGAACGATTTGAGATAACAGATTCTGGCACGAGGCGGGAGCGACCGACGGCGGCAGCAGTAGGTGGAACACCCTGGCGGGCGATTGAGAGCTTTTAATCTGACGGTGGCTCCGCGTAGCCAGCCCCACGAACCATGATACTTGCCGAGGCGACGCTTTGCCGCCAGCGGCGAGCGGTTGGTTTACCCGTCTTGAACGAATCGCGGCGCCACACGCGCCCGCGACATCACTCCCCGAGCGACGCCCGCAGCGCCGCCAGCGCTTGCTCTTGCGCCTCGACTCGGCGCGCCAGCTCGTCGATTCGCGCGACGGCAGCGGCCAACTCGTCGGCCAGCACTCGAGTTGCGCCCAGGCTGGTCGCATGGGGCGCGTCGGCGCGCGTCGAGGCACTTTGCAGTTCGCGTCTTTGGGCCGGGGAAGCCGGATCCTCGTTGCCAGTGTCGTCGGGATGAAAGCTGGCCGCGTCGGGGGAGTACGATGCATATTCGGCGCGCAGCTTTTCCAATTCGGCCGGCTTGTACAAGGCGTGCGTGATCACCTGGCCGCGCCCCTCGGGCGACAACGAGATGACGAGTCCCTTTTGTTTGAGACTCTCGAGCACCGGCCGCAACGCGGCCAGATCGGCGATGGGGTCCATGCGGCTCGCCCGGCCGCGCAACTCGCCCACGGTTTGGGCCCCGCGCAACAGTAGCTCGGCCATCACGGCCAGTTCCACCTTGTCGACGCCGAGCCAGTCGTACAGGTAATGGCGATAACGCTCGACGCGGCCGGTCCCTTGCACGAGGGCCACGGCGCCGACCGCGCGCAGACGATCGAGCGCCGTCAGCACCGCCTCTTCCTCGACTTCCATGACCGGGTAGCGGTTGCTCTTTTGATTGCACCCCGTGCGAATGGCATTGAGCGACATGGGGTAGGCGTCGGGCGTGGTTTTCGCTTTTTCGATCAACACGCCGGCGACGCGCCGTTCGAGCCCGGACAGGGGCTGCCACTTGGGTCCGTTGTTGCCTGGGACATCCGAGTCTGGCTCGCTCATGCGCTTGGCTTCCCTCTCTCGAATTGTGCTGGCGCTTGGGGACGGCCCCCGGATTGGTCAGTAAGCGACCACCCCCGCGCGGACTGGACCGTCAGACTTTGCCCAGACTGTAGCCGTGATGCCAGCCGGCCGCAATTCAGGCAAAGCTTGCGGGTGACCGAAACTTGCCCGAGTTTGCCAGGCGCGCCGGCTATGCGTTCTTGTCCGTAAATTATCACGAGTCGCAATTTAGCGGGTCGATGCGCTAGGCGGCGAAATGCAGGGATTGCGATCGCCACCTGGCCGCCTGACAGCGCGGCTCGATTGTGCAGCCAAACGCGCCTGACCCGTCGCCGCATTCAAGCGCGATTCAGACAAGCAAGGGAGTGCTTCGCCATGCACCGGTTCTATCTCGCTCGTTGGGGCACGGCCGCGATTCTGGCCGTTACTTCTGGCACGCTGTGGGCCGACGACACACCAACCTCCGAGCCGGCGACCGCCGTTGAGTCGAGCTTCGTCGAGAACGATGCTGCGACAACGTCTGACATCGAAGTCGTCGAACCGGCGACCGATTCGATCCTCGACCAACTGATCGAAGAACCGACCGACGCCGTCACCGCGCCGGTCGCCGGCGCCGAAGGCGAAGCGGCCACGCTGGAGCCCGCCGTGGCGGTCGTCGACGGCGTAGTCGAAGTCGAGGCCCCCGCGGTGGACGCCGACGCCCCGCAAGAGGTCATCAAGGAGCGTTACCCCAACCGCGCCATCAAGGTCGAACGGCACGTCGTGCAAGACGCCGCCGGCAACTACGTCAACCAGGGTCTCTGGACCATGTGGGACGAGCACGGCCGCATTATCGGCCGGGGCGAGTTCCAGCGCGGACAACGCGAGGGAACCTGGACTCGCTGGTACGCCCCCAAAGAGGGCGAGATGTTCGGCCAGGCTCCCTACAAACACTTCGAGGCGCCGTTTACCGCCGAAGTCGGGCAGAAGCACAACAAGTTGCACGGCGACTGGACGGTCTACGACGCCAAGAATCGCAAGATCAGCCAGTGGGCCTTCGAAAACGGCGAACGCCACGGACGCTCCACCTGGTATTACCCCAACGGCCGCAAGCTTCGCGAGTGCACTTATTTGCATGGCGAGCTCGACGGCGAGGTCTTCGAGTGGGAAGCCGACGGCAAGCTGGGCCTCAAAGAGACCTACCAACTCGGGCGTCGCGTCGGCCGCAAGACCGAACGATACAGCCCGAAGCTGGTAAAGTCCGAAGGCGACTATTTGTTCGCTCGCGATCTGTCGACGCCGGCCTACGACTGGTGGCGCGGCGAGGCCTCGAACGTCGTCAAGGGCAAAGACGGCAAGGACGTCCGCCACGGCGCGTACACCTCGTGGCACAAGAACGGCCAGAAGCTGATGGAAGGTCACTACGAAGAGGGCCAACCGATCGGCACCTTCACCTGGTGGCATCCCAACGGTCAGCAGTCGGTCTCGGGCAGCTACGAACATGGCCGCCCCGTCGGCGAGTGGACCTGGTGGCACCCGAACGGGCAGAAGGCGATCGCCGGCGGCTACGTCGACGGCGGCGAATCGGGTCGCTGGATGTGGTGGAAGGAAGATGGCAAGCTGGCCAACGTCGCCGAATACAGCGAGCACAGCGAAGCCGTCGTGTCGACGATGCCCGCGAGCGAGAAGCCGCCGGCGATTGTCGAGTCGGACGATCCGCCCGTGGCGCACCTGCAACAAACGGCCTCGCCCAAGTCGCCTCGCAAGCGCCACGTGACCACCGAGGCCCGCAAGCCGAACGGCTCGAGCCGACGGCTGCGTTAAGCATCTGCCAGTCGATCAACTGCCGAGCGAGCTAGCCGTGGGCGTATCCCGCGGGCTAGCTCGCGGCGTTTTGCGGCGAAACTCTTCGATGATTGGCAGCTATTGCCCGACAGGCACTGCCAAAGCCGCCCGCACGTAGCACACTGGTAGTCCCCCGGCGCGCGGGAGTACAATCGACTCGGTTGCCGTGGTCGATCGTTGCCTTCCTCAGGGTCTCGGGCGATGACACGAATCATCTGGTCGGTCGCGTGGCTACTCGCGTCGGGATTTTCGCGGCTGGCTCTAGCCGACGAACCGGTTGTGCCGCCGCCGGCAACTCCGGAGGAGGTGCACCAGACAGTTGACCGCGCGATCGCCTATCTGCAAACCGAAAGCGCCGCGTGGCTGAACACGCGTCAGTGTGCGGCCTGCCATCATGTGCCGCTGCCGATTTGGGCCCTCGGCGAAGCCGACCGTCGGGGCTATGCGATCGACAAGAAGTATTTGGCCGACATGGTCGAGTCGCTATTGGGCAGCAAAGAAAAGCTGCTCGCCTCGAAGATCTTTCCGAATCCGGCCGATCCGCCCGACCCGCGGCCGCAAGGCAGAGGACTGAACATGGGGCTGCCGTTTCTGGCAGTCGCCGCCCGGTCGTTGCCGACACTCGAGCCCGGACAAAAACAAAGCTTGCAATTGATCGCCGAAGAAATCGTCAACAAGCAACAGCCCGATGGTTCGTGGGAATTTTTCGATACCCTGCGGCGACCGCCGATCAACGAAAGCCAGACCGTCGATGCCGCCTGGATCGTCATGGCGCTGGCGGGCGAAACGGGCGCGCACGCTTCCGCAGCGCAGCGACTGGCGCTGGAGAAAGCGCAGGCCTGGCTGGCGAACGCCTGGAAGAACAATCCCGCGCGACCTAGCACCTTGCAAGACAAGGTCCTCGGCCTGTTGCTGGCAACTCGCGCGGGACAACCGCGGGCGGCGCTGCAAACCACGATCGACGAGTTGCTCGCCCAGCAACGCGCCGACGGCGGCTGGAGCCAGTTGCCCGATCTGCCCAGCGACGCGTACGCCACGGGCCAGACGCTCTATGTCCTCGCGCTAGTCGGTTATTCAGCCGAGCAGCCCGAGATCAAGCGCGCCGTCGATCTGCTCGTCGCCACGCAGCAGGCAGATGGCAGTTGGCCCATGACCTCGCGCTCAACGCCCGACGGCTCTCCGGGGAGCGCCACGCTGCTGACGCCGATAACCTGCGCCGCCAGCAGTTGGGCCACGCTGGGCTTGACGCGGCTCGCCCGGCGATAACGTGTCGCAAAAACGCGGCGCGATCGTCGGGTTGGTCCGCTATCCGACGAGCCGAAACGCTCAGTCCGCAGCTCAGCAATCCGGCCATCCGCGCGAATCGGGCCAAGTCGGCCAAGCTGACTTTTCCGGCAGATAGTTTCCCCCCGTCCGCATGCGCTCGTATGATTACGCGAGGGATCGCAGGGAAAGATCTCCGGCCGGCCGCCGCGCTACGGTGCTGACACCGTCCCTGGCGCTGGCTCGCGAACGCCAAAGGGGGGGCGTCAACAATCGCTATTCGCAGAAGGGATCGATTATGAAACGCTGGATGGCCATTTCGATGTTACTGGCGGCCGTGCTCGCGGCCAGCTTCGCCACACCGGCTTCGGCCCGGCCTTTCCGCTCGCGATACCGCAGCTATTCGTTTTCCGGGTCGCGCGCCAACAAGCAGCCGCTGAGCCTCAACACGCACTACAACTACGGCTATCGTGGCGTCGGCCGCAGGTAGTTTTGGCTGCTCTTCATCCCAGCTAACTGGCCCAGCGTCGGCGGTGGCAACACCGTCGACGCTTTGTGCTTTGCTGCCAGTCGGCTAACCGTTTTTTCAAAGAACCAGTTTTAGCGCAAGCTCTATCCTGGTCGGCGGTGGCCATCGCCAGGCTCGCCTGGCGAAGTCTGCACACGGGCGTGTTAAACCCTGCACCGCCCTTACCCCTGTCGTTGATGTCTCCATCGCCCAACAGCAGGCTGTAGTGCCAGGAGTCTTCTGAGTCAGGCTCGAGCGTCCCGTCGGAAACTCTCGCCGCGCTCGATCGCTTTTCTGCTCCGGGAAACAGATCCACGATCCCCTTTCGGGCAGCGCGATCCCCTTGCGGGTGATCGCCGCAGGCACTTCGACTCTCTGGCACACACGGTTTGTCGCCGCTCCCCGAGGGGATTGGCGACTGCCCGGACACTTCGCTAGAGTGCCCGACACGTTTCACGATAACCGCATCGAATTCGTGATCTTTCGGGCAGCACTGCGTTGTTGGGCAACGCCTCACGCCCTTAGTTACTTGGCGGCTTACCGCTCCCACACGGTTGTCCGCCGGCTTCATTGCCGCGGCGACCGACGAATGAACGCCGGCGCCTTGGGCAGCCTTTCGTCTATCTCTCGAATCGAGAGCCGACCGCCCGTGCCGGGGCAAATCGGTTTATCGTCCGGGCGACATCACGGACCTGTAGCAAACCAAATTCTCAAAGATCCAATTCACACGGACGCGGCGCCCACAACTGCGCTTCGCACCCAAATGCAGCCCGGCGCGCGGCCAATCGTCGCACGCGGCCAGGCGGCGAAGGGTGCGCCGGCCCCTGCCATCACCAAGTCAAATCACGAAAAAAACCTGGTGTCGCGTGTGACACCAGGCTCGTCGCCCGATTCGGTTGCCTGATCGCAACCGGTGTGTCACAAGCGTAATTTTTCCGAGCGGGCGAACCCTGTGGCGTTGCCGTTCCTCGATTGGCCAGGTGCGCACCGCGAGCCGCGCAGCGCGGAGCGTTCCGCGGCCATTGCTGCTGCAACCAGTTGTTCGCGCCAGCACTTCATCGATACTTCGCCAGCCAACTCACTCGAAACGACAAACGCTGATTTCCCTGCGCCCGCTCAATCAGTACCCCTTAGACGTCAGCCGGGTTTCCGTGGTTCACAAAAAAGTTTTCTGCAGGCGTGAATCAAGAAATTGCCGATGTCGAACCGCCGCCGGCTACGCCTAAGAACCAGACCAAGTGCTTCCACGTGCTGGATATGTTCGCCAAGTTCGCCAGCCTGATACAATCTGCTTCAATCGAAAACGCCAAAGCCTTGCACAAGGGAGATTTGAATTGGCCACGCATCATCCCAAGAACACAATCTGCCTGTGGTACGATCGCGCCGCGGAGGAAGCCGCGCGCTTTTACGCCCAGACGTTTCCCGACTCGTCGGTGGGCGAGGTGCGCCGAGCGCCTGCGGATTCTCCGTCGGGAAAGCAGGGGGATGTGCTAGTCGTCGAGTTTACCCTGATGGGCATTCCCTGCATCGGCCTCAACGGCGGACCAGTGTTCAAGCACAACGAAGCCTTCTCGTTCCAGGTCGCCACCGCCGACCAGGCCGAAACCGATCGCTACTGGAACGCCATCGTCGGCAATGGCGGCCAGGAGAGCATGTGTGGCTGGTGCAAGGACAAGTGGGGCGTCTCCTGGCAGATCACGCCAGTTGTCCTAACGCAAGCAACCATGGGCTCCGATCCGGCAGTCGCCAAGCGCGCCTTCGAGGCGATGATGCAGATGAAAAAGATCGACGTGGCGGCCATCGAGAGAGCGTGCCGCGGGTGACGACACGATGTCACGTGCATCAAAGAGTGTCCGCGGACAGCAACCGCCTGCTCGCCGTCATTCGTTCGACCTATTTGCCGCTGAGAACTTGCGGGACCGCGTCCGCCTCGTCAGCGTTGGCTGCCGGCGGTCGCTGCGCGTCGAGTTGCGCCAACGCGGCGTTGAGCTCTTCGGCGAAGTCGGACCAGAAGTCGCCGTCACGGAGCCGCACGTTCTCGACTTCCTGGTTGTTGGCAACGGCACGAAGCGTGCGCCGCATGCGATAGATCGGTCCGGCAAACCGGTTGCTCAGCTTGAGCATGTCCCAGATCACCAACGGCAGCACCAGCACCGATCCGATCGCCAGCCGGATGAGCGATTGCATCAGGTCTTCGTTGAACAAGTACGCCCAGAAGCTCGCTCGTTCGGGGCCGATCGCGATCTGGCGAGTTAAATTCAGCAATTCGAGCGTGACGACCGTGCAGAGCCAGTAGCACACCACGTGCCGGACGAGCGACAACTGCACGCCAGGCTCGATCAGCAAACGCGACCGCTTGAACTTCGACGCCATTGGCCGTCTCCCCGCTGGGTTGGGTCAGCTTCCGTTGCCTCTGCCGTTGCCGCCACTATTCCCCTTGCCGTTGCCGCCACTATTTCCCTTGCCGCTTCCCGAGCTGCCACTTCCCGAGCTGCCGCTGCCCGAGCTGCCGCTGCCCGAGCTGCCGCTTCCCGATCCCGATCCCGAATCGGAGCCGCCCCCCGTCGAAGCGTTCAGCGAGTTGGAGACATTCGAAAACGTCGAGGCGGTGCTCGAGCCGAAGCTGCGAATGCCGGCCATGCAGACCGCCAGAATCAGGCTCAACATCACGGCGTATTCGACCGCCGTGGGGCCATCTTCTTGGCGCACGAAATCGCGGATCTGAACCCAGAGCCTTGTCATGCCGCAAGGGTAGGTCGCACTCGTCCCGCGTCAAACCAGCGCGGCCAGAGGTCGCCAGGCGATAGACTTTTTGTCCCGATCCGAGGGGCCAGCATGCGCCGATGAGGGGGACGATGCCGATCGGTCTGATCGCACGCCGGCCGCCACTAGTGCGTCAGCTTCTTGTAACGCAGGCGATGCGGTTGCTCGGCGTCGATCCCCAGCCGCCGGCGGCGCTCATCTTCGTAGGTCTGAAAGTTCCCCTCGCACCAGACCACCTGGCTGTCTCCCTCGAACGCCAGAATGTGGGTGGCAATTCGGTCCAGGAACCAGCGATCGTGCGTGATCACCACCACGCAGCCCGCGAAATTGAGGATCGCCTCTTCGAGTGCCCGCAGCGTGTCGACATCCAGGTCGTTGGTCGGCTCATCCAATAGCAGTACGTTGCAGCCGCGCCGCAGCAGCTTGGCCAGATGCACGCGGTTGCGTTCCCCCCCCGAAAGCTTGCCGACGAGTTTCTGCTGATCGGGCCCCTGAAAGTTGAACCGCGCCACGTAGGCCCGGCTGTTGATCTTGCGGCCCCCCAACTCGATCGTATCGTGACCGCCCGAGATTTCCTCAAAGACCGTGTGGTCGTCGTCCAGGGCGTCGCGCGATTGATCGACATAACCCAGTTCGACCGTCGTGCCCATGCGCAGCGCGCCGGCGTCGGGCTGTTCCTGGCCGACAATCATGCGAAACAGCGTCGTCTTGCCGGCGCCGTTGGGCCCGATCACGCCGACGATCCCTCCCGGCGGCAGGCGGAAAGTCAGGTCTTCGATCAGCAGCCGATCACCGTAACCCTTCGACACGCCGTCGAAGGCCACGACCAGGTCGCCCAAGTGCTTGCCGGGCGGAATCTGCATCTCGAATTCGTCGAGCTTCTCTTGAAAGCTCTCGCGCGACATCTCCTCGTAGGCCTTGATGCGGGCCTTGTTCTTGGCCTGCCGGGCGCGGGGGGCCAGCCGAATCCATTCCAACTCGCGCTGCAACGTCTTCTGCCGGGCGCTGGCGGCCTTCTCCTCGCGGGAGAGGCGCTCCTGTTTCTGCTCGAGCCAGCTACTGTAGTTGCCCTCCCAGGGAATGCCGCGGCCGCGATCGAGTTCGAGAATCCAGCCCGCCACGTTATCCAAGAAGTAGCGATCGTGCGTGACCGCCACGACGGTGCCGTTGTATTCGCCCAAATGGCGTTCGAGCCAGGCGACCGATTCGGCGTCGAGGTGGTTTGTCGGCTCGTCGAGCAACAGCAAGTCGGGATGCTCAAGCAAAATCTTGCACAGCGCCACGCGGCGCCGCTCGCCGCCGGAAAGTGTCGTCACGTCGGCATCGCCCGGCGGCAGATTCATCGCGTCCATGGCGATTTCGACCTGCCGATCGAGCTCCCAGGCGTTCAAGGTTTCGATCTGGTCCTGCACGCGGGCCTGCTCTTCGAGCAGCTTTTCCATTTCGTCGGGCTCGAGCGGTTCGCCGAGCCGGGCGTTGATTTCGTCGTAGCGCGTGAGCACCGCCCGCGTGTGCGCGACCGCTTCCTCGACGTTGCCAAACACATCCTTGTCGGGGTTGAGCTGCGGCTCTTGCGACAAGTAGCCGACCGTGAACCCGTCGGTGAGCTTGGCTTCGCCGTCGAATTCGCGATCGATGCCGGCCATGATCCGCAGCAGTGTGCTCTTGCCGGCGCCGTTGCGGCCCAGCACGCCGATCTTGGCGCCGGGATAGAAGGCCAGCCAGATGTTTTCGAGCACTGTCTTCTGACCGTGCTTCTTAGTAAGTGCTTCGATCTGGTAGATGTATTGCTTACCCATTGGGGTCACCCGAGGGATTTGACGGAATGCTTGTGACCACGGATCACGCGGTTGGTCACGGATAATATCGGCAGGCGGCGGGCGCCGGCGGGCCGGTATCGCGGCGGGGTTTGCGACGGCCCAGTGCGCTCGTTACTCCCACTCGATCGTGGCCGGGGGCTTCGAGCTGACGTCGTACACCACGCGGTTCACGCCTCGCACTTCGTTGATGATGCGAGTCGAAATCCGCGCGAGCAAGTCGTACGGCAAGTGGCTCCAATCGGCGGTCATGAAGTCGTCGGTGTTGACGGCCCGCACCGCAATCGCGTCTTCGTAGGTGCGGGCGTCTCCCATTACGCCGACCGACTGAACCGGCAACAGCACGGCGAACGCCTGCGAAATCTCGCGATACAGCCCGGCCTTGCGGATTTCGTCGATCACGATCGCGTCGGCTTCGCGCAATCGATCGAGCCGGTCGCGGGTGACTTCGCCCAGGCAGCGGACCGCCAGGCCCGGGCCTGGGAACGGATGCCGCCAGACGATCTCCGGCGGCAGGCCAAGCTGTTCGCCAAGCCGGCGGACTTCGTCCTTGAACAAATCGCGCAACGGCTCGATCAGCTTAAACTCGAGATTCTCGGGCAGCCCGCCGACATTGTGGTGCAGCTTGATCGTGGCGGCCGGACCATCGGCCGAGGCGCCGCTTTCGATCACGTCGGGGTAGAGCGTCCCCTGGGCGAGAAAGCGGGCGCCCGAAATGCGGGCCGCTTCGTCGGTAAAGCACTCGATGAAGGCGTGCCCAATCCGGCGGCGCTTCTCCTGAGGATCGACCACGCCCGCCAGCGCGGCGAGAAATCGATCCTCTCCTTTGACGACGTGCAGGTCGGTCTTGAAGTGGGTGGTGAACTCGCGAATCACCGACTCTTCTTCCGACTTTCGCAGCAAGCCGTTGTCGACCAGGATGCAGGAGAGCCGATCGCCAATCGCCTGGTAGAGTAGCGCGGCCACCACCGAACTGTCGACGCCCCCCGAAAGTCCGCAAATCACTCGCCCGTTGCCGACGCGCTGGCGAATCTGTTCGATCGTGGCGGTGGCAAAATCGGCGAGCCGCCAGGTGCCGTTAAGCCGGCAGACGGCGGTCAAGAAGTTGGCCAACACTTGTGCGCCGTAGGCCGTATGCGTCACCTCGGGATGAAACTGCAGGCCAAACACCGGCAGCGTGCGATGTCGCACCGCGGTGATCGGGCAGGTGCTAGTGCGGGCCAGCGGCTCGAAATCGTCGGACACGCGCTCGACCTGATCGCCGTGGCTCATCCACACGTCGATCTCGGCAGGCAGGCCGGCAAACAAACCCGAGCTCTCGAGAATCTGGCAGCGGGCCCGGCCGAACTCGCGCGCCGGCGCGCTATGCACTTTGCCCCCCAGTGCCTCGCAGGCCAGTTGCATGCCGTAGCAAATGCCCAACACCGGGATGCCGAGCTTGAAGATCTCCGGGTCGCAGTGCGGGGCGCCGGCGTCGTAGACGCTCGCCGGGCCGCCCGAGAGGATCAACCCCTGCGGAGCGAGTTGCCGAATTCGCTCGGCCGACAGATCGTGCCGCACGATTTCGCAATAAACGTGCGATTCGCGCACGCGGCGGGCGATGAGCTGGGCATACTGCGAGCCGAAGTCGAGCACGAGCACTTTTTCGCTCGTTAACGGCGCGGCGGCCGCGACATCGGTTTCCAGAACGCTGGTCATGCGTTTGAGCCACGGCCCGGGGCCAGCACGTTCGCGAAACGCCAGCGAGAACCTGGCGTTGACATCGCGTCGTCGAGCACCGAGCCGACCAAAAAATAAAAATGCCCGTCGGGTCGGACGGGCTGGAAGGCAAACCGAGATTATAGGGCGACGGGGCGTGGAGCGCCTAGCGGCGGTTCCCACCCCATGGAGCCCATAACGTGCTCCGTAACCCGCTGCTATCCTGACGGCATGGACGAAAGCGAGAATCCGTATCGAGCGCCGGAAGCATTCGATCCGCCGTCAAAGCCAGTGAAATCGCGGTCGACGCTTTTCTGGGTCATCGTGGCATTTACGGGTGTCATGATGGGCGTTGCGCTAATTGGTACGATCATCGCCAACGCGACGTATGCTAACCCACCAGGAAATCCCCCTTCCATGACACTCGCAGTTGTGGGGGCAGGCGGATACGCGAGTGCCGTGGCATTCGAGATATGGCGATTGCGTCGACAACGACGAGATTCGCCCTAGAAATACATTGCTCGGACAACTGCCAGAACACTACGCTACTTCCCCCCCTTGCCGTCCGGCTTCTTCGCCCCCTTCTTGGGCTTCTTGTTCTTCTTGTCGTTCTTCTGGCTGTGATCGCCTTTACCCACGGTCGAGTTCCTTTGTATTGCGGGCTCCGCAAGCGGCCGGGATGGACGCTCGTCACGAACGCTCGCGGGAGATTATCTCCAAACCGGCCGAAGCATCAACCAGATTTAGGTGCCGCGCCGGTCGATGAACCGCTGCGCCCCGTGCCAACCTGACTCCAGCACAGCCCGCGTCTAGCCCGTCCCCATCGACCGCAACCACCTAGCGGGCCGCCGCCAGCGCCTGCCGCTTGCTGGCGATCAACCTCAGCAGATCCTGTTGCGGATCGGCGAACTTCTTGACCCCTTCGCTCATCAAGACGTCCTCGAGCTTGTCCATGTCGACTTCGCGGTCGATTTCGGCCAGCACTTCGGCTGGCGGCAGCTTGTCGACTTGCCGCGTCGGTGTGCGGCCGCTCTTGGCATACGCGTCGTTGGTTTCGGGTGGGTTGGTTTCGATATCGCTGCCGGCGAAAGCCTCGACGTATTTCCAAGGGGCGTCTTCGGCGCGCTTGGTGCCGGTGCTGGCGAAGACGATCTCCTGTGCCAAAGGCAGCTTCTTATCGGCCCAGAAGTCCTGGTTTTCGGCCCAGGCCCGCTTGGCGTTGACGATGCCGACCTGCCCCTGAGCGGCCGCGCTCAGTTGCGGCACCGCCTTCAGGGTGTAAACGTCGAGTCGCGAAACAAAAATGCTGTAGACACTCTTGAAGCCGGAGCGCGAGTCGCGCTGCGCGGCCCCGCGCCACACGGCGTCGCGCGCCGCGCGATACTGCCGCAGCGTGAACAACAGCGTGACGTTCAGCGTCACACCGGCTGCCGCCAACGGTTCCAAGGCGTCGAGCCCCGCGGCCGTGGCGGGCACCTTGATCATGCGATTGTCGTGTCCGGCGGCCCACCGCTTGCCAAGCTCGACGTAGCTGGCGACCCGCTGGTCGTGCGGCAAATTCCGCTGGGGATCTTCGAGCAGCGGATCGAGCTCGAAGCTCACGTAGCCGTCGTTCCCGCGGGTCTCTTTCCAAACCGGATGGAATACCTGCTGGGCGGCGCGGACCAACTCGTCGGTCAGCGACCAGGCGATTTCCTCGTCTGACTTGCCCTCGTTGACCAGCCGATCGAGCTGGCGATCGAAGCGGCCGGTCTTGATCAGGTTGGCGATGATGATCGGGTTCGAAGTCGCGCCCGTGGCCCCCCAGGCACGGTTGCTAGCAACAAGTTCCGGGTCGATCGAATCGAGCCACAGCTTGGTGCCACAGGCGATCAGTGCTTTCAGCGGCTGGCTCATGGAACGAGGTTCTCCACGGCAGGTGATTCAGAGCGTGCGGGGCGTTCCCTGATGGTAGGGGATCGAGCGCACCTAGGGTAGCGCCCAGCCGGGTCGCCACTCGGCCGGGCGTTAACTCCGCATCGGCCAACGCCTTGTTGCGGCTGTGTGAATATGGAAAAGCTGCGGAAACTTTGCCGATTTGCGAGTATTTACCGCTTATTCCTGTTGTGCCGCTGCCAGTTGGCCGATTTATGCGTCGTGAGTTCTCGCGGGCAGTAGCCTGCGCTAGCGGTCAAAGGATCGACGCTTGAATTGCAAGGCGGCTATTACGATCACGCTGCTGGCCTTGGTGCTGGGCGCAAATGCCACGTCTGTGGCGATAGCGCGCGAGCCAGTGGCGCGGCGGACGACCGTCCGTCGCGGCCAGCCGCTACCGGCGGTTCCGGAGAACGCCCCTCCGGCCGACGAGCCCGCGCCGGCTGCGGACGAATTCGCGCCCGCTGCTGACGAATTCACGCCAGGCATGGAACCGGCCGCTGGGGAGTTCGACGCCCTGGAAGAAGCCGCGCCCAATTACACCGAAACCGAACCCGCCGACGGCGACGAACCCGCGTCCACCGAGCTCGTGGAACCGGGCGCCGTGAGCCCCGAGCTCGAGATGTTCGAGGGGGCTGATCCGACCGAATACCAACAGCGGTGCATGCAATGCGGTTGCCTCGGCTGCGAGTGTCCGCCGCCAGTTTGTCCACCCAAGTGGTACGTCGAGGCCGATGCCGTTTGGCTGCAGCGCAACGCGTCGAGCAAGCGGCGAATCGCCGAGTCGTTTCGGGTCGTCGAGGTCAGCGGAGTGCCGTTCATCGTTACGGATGAACGGGGCAACGCCCGGTCGCTCAACTTCCTGTTCGAACCGGGGACCCGCATCACGGTCGGGCGGCACTTGTTCCGCGATTTTCTGGAGCGAGATCACTCGCTCGAGGGAACCTACCTCGGCTGGTACGACTGGGGGACATCGCAAACAATTCAGGGCGCGCGCTCGACCACTGCCTTAGACGCATTTTTCGGCCTGCAAACCGGCGATTTGTTCGTTCCTTTCCCGACCGACACCGCAGGCTTCGGACGCGCCGACACCATCTTCCAAGAGTACTCCTCGACGTTTCAGAACATCGAGCTGAACTACCGGGTCCGCCGCAGTCTGGAGCAAGATCGGCTTGTGGCCAATGTCGATGGCAGTTGGGAGCGGGAGATCACGCCGCAGGGCCTGCCGTCGTTCTTGATGGGCTTTCGCTACATCGAGATCGAAGAACGTTATCACCTGCAAAGCAATTCGAATGCCGAGATAGTTCTCCTTGCCAATAACGCCGTCGTCGGCTCGCTCCAGGCGCAAGGCGATTACCGCACCCGCACCACGAATCGGCTATTTGGTTTTCAAATCGGCGGCGACTGGGTCGAAGAGCACGCGCGTTTCAATTGGGGAGGCCGCGGCAAGTTCGGCCTCTTCGGAAACGCGGCCCGACTCTACAGCGACATCACGGCCACGCCCGATATCTCCTTCGCCCCGGTTAACCCCACGCGCAGCTTCATCAAAGACCGGGGTGTCTTCTCCTTCATCGGCGAGTTCGGCTTGATGGCCTCGTGGCACGTCACGCCGCACCTTTCGCTGCGGGCAGCCTACGACTGGATGTGGTTCGCCAACATTGCAGTCGCTCCCGAGCAGTTGGATTTCCGCATCGGTGGCCCGGACACCATGAACACCGGCGGGTTCCGGTTCTTGCAGGGCCCGTCGATCGGGGCCCAAGTGGTGTGGTAACCTAACCACCTGCTAGCAGGTCGTTTCAATTCCGCTCGGCGATCGCGTCGGAGCGCGACCTTCTCACGCGTCGCGGGCGCGAGCCCCGCCTGCTTCCGCCGGCATTTCTCCGGCCTTTTCGCACACCGGCGAGTCGGCCTCTCGACGTAGCGCGCGAGTGACGTTTATACTCAATGCATCCCTCAGCGCCACCAAGCGAGCCAATAGCATGAGCCAGGACCATCGCACCACCTCCAGCTTGTTCACGCAGGTCGATATTTCCCCGGCCTCGGACCCGGCGGCGGTGAACTCGATGGGGGACGACGCGACGGGCTTGTTGCGGCAGATTCTGACCGCTCAAGACCGGCAAAACGAGCTGCTCGAAGAGTTGCTGTCGACGCTCAGTTTGAATCAGCGCCAACGCACCGCCGAGCTCCGGCAGTGGAAGCAGGCCAACCCGCGACTGGCCCGCAGTTGCCGCGGCGCGGCCGAAGCGCTGAGCCGAGTGCAGACCGAATTCCTGGCCAGGCTTACCGAGGAAGTCAATCGCGATCCCGAGACCTTGCTCGACGGCGATTTCATGCTCAACGAGTTCGTCGATCGTTTCGGGCCCCGCCTTGCGCACTTAAACGGAGTCTTGCAAGTTTTGTCGCAGCTCGGCAGTGCCACGCCTGCGGCCCCACCCCAAACGCCCTGAACCGGGGGCGCCAACCGCCGGTACCAAGCTTTCGCTCAAAGCTCAGTACCGCCTATCCCACCTTGGATTTGCACACCTGCACGCCGGGCCCACGCGGCCCATCCCGCCAGTGTCTGAACAGAATGATTCAGCCCGCAGGCGTCGACACTTTGGCCGGCCGCTGCTGAGCTCGGTTTTTGGTAACAACCCGCCACCCGCCTACCAATTCCGTTGGTCTCTGATATGTCCTTCGACCGCACACTTTCGGTGGTCGCTCGGCGCGGCATCGCTCGTCGACGCGCGCTGGCTACCGCGCTGCTCGTCTCGCTCGCCGGGGGGTGCGACGCAGCGCTGAATCAATCGCCCAGGGCGGTCTCGCTGCCGGCGCTGGAAAACGACGCTGCCGAAACCAGCTCCGACGGCGGTCAATGGCCCGGCTGGCGCGGCCCGCGAAGTGCCGGCGTCTCGACCGACAAAGGGTTGCCTGTCACCTTCGGTCCACAACAAGGAGTGCGCTGGAAGGTCGAGGTCCCAGGCGAGGGCAATTCCTCACCGGTGGTGTGGGGCGACCGCATCTACCTGACGGCCGCGATCGGCGCCCAGCCGGCGCGACTCGTCGTCGCCGCCTTCGATCGCCAGACCGGCGAATACCTCTGGGGATCCGATGCGGCGAATGCCGAAGGGACCACGCACGACAAGAACGGTCACGCTTCCGCCAGTGTGGCGACCAACGGACAGTTGATTTTCGCCTGCTTTGGCCCCAGCGGTTTGTTCGCCCTGGATGAAACGGGGCGCCGTGTCTGGCAACAGTCGTTGGGCTCGCTGGAGCACGGCTGGGGAACCGCGTCGAGCCCGGTGTTATTCGAAGATCTTGTCATCCAATTGGCCGACTGCCAACAGGAGTCGTCGCTACGCGCATTTCGCCAACAAACCGGCGAGCCCGTCTGGTCCACGCCACGCGACAGCACTGGCTGCTGGACGACTCCGGTGCTCGTCGAATGTCCGCCCGACCCAGCGGCGGGCAGGGCCGCCCGTACCGAGTTGATCGTCAACGGCACCGGCACGCCCGACGGATCGCCAGGTTACGTGATTTCCTACGATCCGCGCACCGGCGAAGAACTGTGGCGCGTCCGCGGGACGACCGACATCGTTTGTCCCACGGCGTTGTTCGCCGGGGGGCTGATCTACAGCATGAGCGGCCGCAATGGTCCAATCATGGCGATTCAGCCGGGTGGCGCCGGCGACGTGACGGGGTCGCACATCGTCTGGCAGACGAAGCGCGGTGGTCCCTACGTGCCGACAGGTATCGCGTACCGCAACCGCCTGTATGTGATCACCGATGGCGGCGTGCTGGCGTGCCACAACGCCGGCGACGGCACGCGCATCTGGCAGCAGCGATTGCGCGGCGCTTTTTCTGCGAGCCTGGTGGCTGGCGACGGTCACATTTATGCCATCAACGAACGCGGCGCGATGTTCGTGGTTGCCGCGGCCGACGAATACAAATTGCTGGCCAATAACGAGCTCGACGAACGAGCGCTGGCGACTCCGGCTATCTCGCACGGCGAACTACTGTTGCGAACCGAGCGGCACTTGTGGTGCATTTCTCCCACGGCGGCTACCCAGGTGTCGGCATCGCCGGCGATCTCGCCCACGACAATCGCCGCTGGTGAGCAAGTCGCCGCCGAGGCTGTCGTCGAAGTCGAGGGTCGAGCCAGCCAGGGCCGTTTTAGTGGCTCGATTCGGGCCGCCGACTTGCCGCTGATCGACTTGCCGGCCGAGGCCACATCGCTGCAATCGGCCGGCGCCGTGCCGCCGGTCGCCGAATAGCGGAGCAGCCTGAGCGGCGGGCCCCGGGCCGTAGCAGGACGGGAGTCGTCCTGCTCAGCGCCGCTCTACCGCGGCACACTAGCCCAAACCGCAGCCAGGGCCGGTGGACCGAGAAAAGACGATCCGCGGATTGCTCTTGCTTGTAGCCGGCCTCGGTGTGGCCGGTCCGGGTCACAGACCCCGGCTACCGAGTGTGGCCGGCACGAGGTCACCCGATTCAGTCCGCCGCCGTCGTCACCGGTTGCCGCCAGCCGATTCCAACCGGGATACTAGTGAGGCAATCCAGGATCGGCGCCCAGACTATTGAAACTGCTTCGAGCTTCCCCAGTCGCTTCGCGGAGCACCATGAAAAGCACACTTGTTCCCGGCGTCCAAGGCGAGCATCGTCACCGCGTGGTGTCGGAAAATCTCGTCAGCCATTTCAATCCCAAAGGGCCGGCGGTGCTGGGGAGCCCGTTCTTGTTGCTACTGATGGAAAGCGCCGCGTGGCAGGCGATGGCGCCCCACTTGGACGACGGGGAAGATTCGGTCGGCGTGGGCTTCGACTTCCGACACCTGGCTCCGACCCCGCCCGGCATGACGGTCGTCGCCAAGGCCGAAGTGCTAGAAATCAACGGCCAGTTGGTCACCTTGTCGATCGAAGCGCATGACGATCACGAACGGATCGGCGAAGGGACGCACGTGCGGGCGGTGATCGACCTCGAACGCTTCAAGAAGCGGCACCGCAAGAAGGTGGACGGGTAGCCCGTCAGCCGTCGCTTGGATTGCTCTTCATCACCAGCGCCCCGGCCAGCGTGGCGACCGGTAGATCGGTCGGCACCACCGACAAGGCATAGTCGGCGATCGCCTGGTTGTAGCGAGTCAGATCGGCCAGAAACGCCAGCGAGTCGGTCGACTGCCGTTCGAGCGAGCTCAACACGTCGGTTAGCGAGCCGCGACCGGCCGCGTACCGCGCCAGCACGTCGGAACGCCAGCGATCGACTTCGACTACTTCCGTGGCCCGCGACGTCACGGCGCCGTACGACTGCCCGATCATGGCAGCCCGTTGCCGGATGACGGTCGACTCGGCCAGGGTCGGAGCGAGCTGGTCGAGCTTCGTGCGATAGCGACCGGCATGGGGAGCGGTGTGGGCCGTATACCAGGGGCGATCGAGCGGCTGCGAGAGCATTACATTCAACTGCCACTCGGCGACAACCAGATCGGTGGTCGCTTGTTCGCAGGCAGCCTGCGCCGAGAGCGAGTGCGCTCGCCAGCTCAGGGCATCGGCAGCACCGGCCGGAGCGGCGCGGCGGGCGATCACCAGCGACTCGAGCGCCGAGAGCAAGCTGGCATGCTCTTGGCACACACCGATGCGGCTCGCCTGTTGGCGACAGTTCCAATAGGCGACGACGGCCGCGCGGCGTCGCTCGGTGAGGCTCGGATTCGATCCGGCACGAGCCAGCGAGGCAGCATCGAGACATTGCTCGATCGAAAGCGGCGCGAACGACGCTCCGTCGGCCCCCCCGGCAGACGATTCCGCGGCCGGCACGCCCAGCCGCGCGATCAGTTGCTGCGCCTGGCGATGGGGTGGTTCTTGCGACAGGTCGCCGTACAGCCGGGTCTCGCTCAGGGCGGCGGCAATCGCGGCGTCGGGGGCGACTTGTCCGCTAGCGGCTGCGCTCGAAGTCTCGGCGCGATAGGTCGAATGCGAGTTGTTTGGCTGCGTCTCCGACGGCGGCGCCGGCTCGATCGACACATCGGGAGGACCATCGAACTGCAATTCGTCGTCCGAAGGCATGCCTGGCGAATCGGTGGCGGGGGCAGCGGCCGGCGGCGCCGCGCCTTGTGGCGCGGTGGCTGCGCCGCGGCGGCGCGAGTTCCCGCCGCTCCATCCCGGCGCGCGGCTCGGTTCCGCGGCGGGCGCAGCGACGGCCGGTCCGCTCGCACTCGGTTCGACGCCAGCAGCCGGCACGGCGGAATTGGGATTACGGCGCGGTCGAGCGGGGGAAGCGCCGCCAGAAGCTGGTTCGGTAAAGCTCGCCGCGCCAACGCCGTCGCCAGCCAGTGAACCGCGACGCGCCTCGGGGACGGCGACTTCGGAGTCGGCGCCGGATGGGGCCGGACGCGACCGCCCGCCATTGGGCGCGATCGGCGACGTGCGCGGCTTGATCAAGAGCGCGGCCAGCGACACTTCATTCGTGCCTGCCGGCGCGATCAACGTGGCATAGTCGCCGATATCGTCGTTATAGCGCTGCACGGCGGCCACGAACTGCTGCCGCTGACCCACGATCAGTTCCAGCGAGTCGAGCACCTCGGCGAGCGGGCACTCGCCGCGCCGATAGGCGTCGAGCCGGGCGTCGAGCGCGTCTTCGGAAGCGATCACCGCGGCGGTGCGCGTCAACAGCTCGCGCTGTCGCAAGGGGAGCGTGCGGTCGAGGCGCCAGGCCTCGCCGGGGGCAGCGCGACCGGCGAACACCGTGCGAAACTCGGTGCGATACGGCCCCACGTGCGGAGCATCGCTGGCCAGCGACGGGCGGCCGCCACGAATCAACGCCGACAACCGATGCTGGGCCTCGACTGCCGCGACGAGCGACTCCTGGATGCGAGCGCGCGACGCGCTGAGCGCGGCCGCGAGTTGTGCGCGATCGGGGTCGTCGATCGCCGCGTTGGCAGGCGCCGCGCGATACTGCCGCTGGTGACGATCGCCCAGCGCCGGTTCACCGGCCGGAGCGGAAAACGGCGACTCGCCGCCGGGGGCCGCGCCGGCGTCATCCGTTTCGACTGCCGGCGTTTCGACTGCCGGCGGACCTTCCTGGAGCGGCGCCGCTTCGGCGTCGTCGTAAATCGAGTCGTCCGGTTGCGGCGCGTCCGTGCCGAAATGCCAATCGGCAGGCTCCGACGGCGCGATGCCTTGGCCGGAGTTTTCGCCGGCCGCCGCGGCGCTCGGCGGCGCGTGATCGCCGCGCTCGGCTTGGAGCTGGGCCAGAAAGTGCGCCTCGGTACGGCGATTGTGATAGTCGGCCGTGGCGGCCACGAGTTGCCAGTAGGCATGGATCACCGCCGGGCGATTGTTCGGATCGAGCGCTGAGCCGAGAGCCTGGGTGAGCGAGATCGGGTCGCCGGTCAGCTCGTCGTCCGACTTGGGGGCCAGCGAATCGGCAAGCAGTTGCACTGCGTCGAGGGCGAGCTGCCGCGAGCGGCGTTCTCCTCGGGAGTCCGTGGCAGCGGCCGGGCTGCTGGCGGTCGCGGCTGGTGCCGTCGACGAACGCGGCGCGGCGGGGGGGCGGGCATCGCCTGGCGTGGCGGCGGTCTGCCCTACGGCCAATAACGCGGCAACGAGTGCGGAAGCGTTCATCCGTGAGTGGCTCCAATCCGTGGGGCGGGTTTTTGGCGGGATTTCTGCGGATCGAATGTACCCCGCCTAGCGGGTGGCTGGCCAGACCAACCCACGACCAACCCACCGTCCAACCCCCGGTCGATCGCTTCCGTATAATCGAGAAACCACCCGGCGATAGCGGTCGGGTGCCCCGAGCGCTAGCGGCCCGCTGGAGCGGTGGCCGCCGTCGCCCGCGGGGTGTGTCGAATCACGACGAAGCTGCAGCGGCCGCGGGCCCAGCGCGACGCGCGAGAGGAGAATACCTGGTGCGGAGATTTCGCAAGACAGTGGGAGCCGGCGTGTTTGGCGTGCTGTCACTTATTTCGGGGGCCGCCGCCGTCGAGGTCTGGCGCATGGGGATCCCCGAAATCGCCATCGACGACCCGGCGGCCTTGGCGCACGAACTGGCTTCGCCCGCCTTCGCCGGGCGCGGGCGCGAGATGAAGCTCCGGCTGGCGCGCCGCATCGAGCGCGAATTCGTCCGCGGGGCCGACTGGCAGCCGGCGCTGGCCGAGATGAAACCGGACGAATGGAAGCGCTTCACCGACAACTACAACGATCTGACCTGGCTGTGGATGAACGAGAAGGTGCAGCGCTTCGCGCGGCTGCGTCGCGAGCCGGAGAAGCGGCGCTATCTCGAGCAGCAAATGGCCCGCGTGCGCACTTGGCCCTTGCCGCGGCGAAAACCGCGGCGCGATCGCTCGAACTTCAACCCGGGCGAGCAGATCGAAGCGATCGGGCTGCGGATTGTGGGGCGCATCAAGGACCTGCCCCCCGAGGAACAGGCCCGCTACGCGCAGTTCAGTCACGCCCTGATGATGCACTTTGCGACGCGAATGCAACCGACGCCTGATTGACCGGCTTGCCCCAGTGAACTCGTCGGTTGGGCGGACCTTCGGCCAAGCCTTGTGACCGCTTGGCCGGCTGCTACGATTGAGGACCAAGCCGCGGGCCGATCGCTGGCTGGCGAGGTTGTCGAGGCAACGAAAGCGTTCCTGCTGCTACTTCGAGTTAGGCTGATTCGCTCGGCCGGCAACGGAATCTGAACCGTACGGAGACACACGATGCCCATCGAGCTGGATACCCTCCACCAGGGAGATTGTCTGGCTGGCATGCACCAGATGGACGATGGTTGCGTTGATCTGGCTTTCGCCGACCCACCGTTCAATATCGGCTACGACTACGACGTCTACGACGATCGCCGTGCGGGCAACGATTACCTCGACTGGTGCCGGCAATGGACCTGCGAAGTGGTCCGGTTGCTCAAACCGACGGGGAGCTTCTGGCTGGCGATTGGCGACGAGTACGCCGCCGAGCTGAAGGTGATGCTTACGCGCGACCATGGACTGACGTGCCGCAACTGGGTCGTCTGGTACTACACGTTCGGCGTCAACTGCAAGGCGAAGTTCAGCCGCTCGCACGCCCACCTGTTTTATTTCGTCAAGGACGCCAAGCAATATACGTTCAACGATAGCGCGATCCGCGTGCCGTCGGCGCGGCAGTTGGTCTATGGCGACGCCCGCGCGAACCCCCAGGGGCGGTTGCCCGACGACACTTGGATCTTGCGGCCGCAAGACTTGCCCGACGGTTTTCAGCCGGACGAAGACACTTGGTACTTTCCGCGCGTCTGTGGAACGTTCAAGGAACGGGCCGGCTGGCATGGCTGCCAGATGCCGGAGCAACTGCTGGGCCGCATCATCCGCAGTACGAGCAACGAGGGAGACCTGGTCTTCGATCCATTCGGCGGCAGCGGCACCACGCTCACCGTGGCCAAGAAACTGAAGCGGCGCTACTTGGGATTCGAACTATCGGCCGAATACGCCGAGCGGATCCGCAAACGCTTGGACGCCGCCCAGCCCGGCGATCTGCTTGTCGGCGCGGCCGAGCCGCTGGTCAGCGCGCCGTCGACGGCCGAGGGAGTGCGGCGCGACGAGAACGGGGTGCGGCACTCGAATCGGCGTCGCCGCCCCAAGAAGCAGCCGCAATTGCCGGGCTTGTAAGTTCCTTCACTCCTCGCGCGGCGTGCCGCGACAAGTTTGCTCGATCATGAAATTCGCCATCTGCAACGAGACCTTCGTCGACTGGCCGCACGCCAAGGCCTTCGAGTTCGCCCGCGATTGTGGATATACCGGGATCGAAATCGCCCCCTTCACGTTGGCCCCCGACGCCAAGCAGATCGACCCGGCGACGCGCACCCGCATCCGCCGGCTGGCCGACGACAACGATCTGGAGATCGTTGGGCTGCATTGGCTGCTGGCCAAGACGACCGGCTACTACCTGACGAGCCCCGACCCGGCGACGCGACGGCGCACGGCCGAATATCTCGGCGAGCTCGGGCGGCTGTGCCACGACCTGGGAGGGCGCGTGCTGGTGTTCGGATCGCCACAGCAGCGCAATTTGTTGCCGGGCGTCACGCAGACCGAGGCGCTCGACTACGCCGCCGAGGTCCTCCGCGCGGCGATCTGCACGCTCGAAGATCTGGAAGTGACGCTGGCCGTCGAGCCGCTGGGGCCGGCCGAGGGAGACTTTCTGAATCGCGCCGCCGACGGGGTCGAGCTTGTCGAACGCGTGGGCTCGCCGAACTGCCGGCTGCATCTCGACGTCAAGGCGATGTCGAGCGAAGGACCGCCGATCGCCGACATCATTCGCGCCAACCGCGCGCTCCTGGAGCATTTTCACGCCAACGACCCCAACCGGCTCGGGCCGGGCATGGGAGAGGTTGATTTCCTGCCGATCTTCGCGGCGCTGGGCGAGATCGACTATTGCGGTTGGGTCTCGGTCGAAGTCTTCGATTACAGCCCTGGCCCCGAGCGGCTCGCCACGGCGAGCATCGAGTACATGCAGGAATGCCTGGAGAAGCTCACGGGCGGGTAGTGGTTGAACCCCGGGTAGCTGGTGTCGTCGCTGTAGCCGGGGTCTTCGACCCCGGAGAATTTTGCCCTCGGTCCGGCCTCGCAGAGGCCGGCGACAGGAATAAAGGCGTACGGCCTCGGCTACAGTGATCTACTCGGCCGAAATCTCTAGTCCGTTTTCCGGTATCTCATGGCCTAGAGTCCAGAGCACCCCCTGCGTAACCAGGCGGCGATATTCGGGGCGCTGCCAGTTGTCGTAGAAGTGCAGGGCCGTGAAGCCAAACGAGCGGCCCCCTTCGGCGCCGTCCGTTGCGGCCCGTTGCCAGGCCCAGCAAATCATCTCCTGGCGCCCTTCGATCGTGGCAGTCAGCACCGGCTGCAGCACGCCCGGCGCCGGCCCACGCTTGAGGCTGAAATAGAATTCGTCGCGGATGCGGAACTCGCTCAACCCGCGCGCGATGGGGTGCGCCGGTTCGGCCGGACGCAGGTCGGTTTCGACGACCGTGTAGCGGCGATCGGGGCCGCCGTGGCAGGCACCCATCAACTTGAGGAATCCGGGAATCGGCTCGGGCGCTTTGCACCCGCAGGCCCAGTGCAATGTGACGAGCCCCGCGCCGCGCGCCGCACAGCGCTGGAAAGCTTGCCAACGGCGCGGGTCGGCCTGCATGAACTTGGCCCCTTCGCAGACATAGAGAACGACGCAGTCGGCCTGCTCGAGCAGATCGGGACCGTCGGCCCAGGGCTCGTCGACGCGAACCAGTTGCACTTCGAGATCGGCCATCGGCCTGAGCCACTCGGCCAACTGCGTCTGACCGGCCACGAACTCGTGCGTGCCGGCCGGGTGCCCGTCGGGCCCTTGAGCCAGCAGCAGCACGCGCTGCGGTTTATCGGCTGCGTGCGACGGCGCGAGGTTGGCCGCCAGCAACACTCCGAGTGCAACAATCGCCCAACAGCAGGGACTAACTAGGTCTCGGCGATTCACGCAGGGCTCCTTCGCTCGAGCGGCCGATTACGATCCCGACGGCGCGGCGGCTGGTGCGGGGGCCGCAGCCGCGGCGGGCGCTGGCGGCGCCGCAGGCTCTTGCCCGGCCGCCCAGGCACATCCGCGCCGCAACAATTCGGCCGTGCCGGGAACCTGGATTGCATTGGCGTCGTGCCCCAGCGTGGTGTGGAAGACGCGCCCCTTGCCGAGCGGGAAGGTGAAGACCATCGGCTCGTCCTTGCCGGTGAGCTTCGAGCGGGCCGTGGCCAGCACCTCGATCGGCTGATCGCCGACCAGCGAGTAATACAACTCGTCGTCGGTGTCGTACGGTTCGACCCCTTTGACGATCGGATTGTCGATGTTCATGACTTCGACGCGGAAGGGGCCCCGCGCGTCGTGGCCGCTGGTCCCTTCTTTCCAGACGCGGCCGGCCAGCTTCACGTAGTCGGGGTCTTCGTCCCAGGCACCGCTGGCGAAGTGGAGCACGACCAGGCCTTTGCCGGCCTCGACCGCCTGCGCCAAATTGGTGCGGGCGTTCGCGCCAGGATTTGGCCGTTGATAGTCGGCGAAATTCAAGAGCACGACGTCGTAGTTGGCCAGCGCCGGCGATTCGAGAAAGGCCGGATCCTCGACCACGCGCACGCTGAAGCGCGGATCTGCCTTCAGCACATCCTGCAGGGCCAGTGTCGTATCGCGCCAGGGATGGGCCGGATGGTTGTAGCCGGTGACCAGCAACACGTCGATCGTGGCCGGCTCGTCGGCGTAGCCCAACATCAGGCTCGCCAGCCAGAGAGTAAGCGTGTAGGAGAGCATCGGTTGTCGTCCAGCGAGTAAGCGAGCTATGGACTCTTGCCCGGGTAGTGCACGCGGGCGACCCACGGCAGCCCGCGAACTACTTGAATCAAATTCACGAACCAGTAACTCGCGAAATTGGCAATCAATCAAACCGCGCGGCCGGCTCGCCAAGGCCACCACAGTCGCGGCGAGCCCAGTTGCAGCGAGCACAGTCGCGGCCGAATCTTCAGGCAGCCGTTGCCAACTGCCCAGCCCGGACCAGGCCTCCCTGCACGACGGCGACGAACCGCCGCCGATCTTCCAACAAACGGATGTCGGCGATCACGTCGCCATCGACCACGAGCACGTCGGCCAGCTTGCCCGGCGCGAGCGTGCCGAATTCGTTCTCTCGACCCATGATCTCGGCGCCGGTCAGCGTCGCGGAGCGGATCGCTTCGAGCGGCGTGAAACCTACATAATTGACAAAAAAGCTGATTTCCTTGGCATAGTCGCCGTGCGGATTCCAGGCGAAGCCGTAATCGCCCCCCAACCCGATGCGGCCCCCGGAGCGAAGGATCAGGCGGGCGCTTTCGCAACCGGCGTCGAGCGTTTCCTGGTGCCCGTCGACCACTTTCTGCGACATGCCAAAGTCGCGGCCGCGCTCGACGCTGGCCAGCTCGAACTGCAGCGCCGGGATCACCGGCGTGTTGCGCGCCAACAGCAGGTCGAGCGCTTCGTCATCCATGAACGTGCCGTGCTCGAGTGTGTCGAAGCCCGCCCGCAGGGCGTTCTTGATTCCTTCATTGGCGCGGCAGTGACCAGTGACCTTGGTCTTGTAGTTGTGGGCCTCGGAGACCACGGCCGCCATTTCGTCGAAGGTCATGCACAGGCTGTGATGATCGGCGTGGTCGCTGGCGGCGTCCCCTGTGGGGTAAGTCTTGATCCACTCGACGCCATCCTTGACGAGCTTGCGCGCGGCGGCGCGGGCTTCGTCGGCGCCGTTGACGAGTAGGATCAACCCCTGCATGCCGAGCTGCAAGTAATCGGGGTTCCAGTCCATCAGGCCACCCGAGCCGCAGATCTCGCGCCCGCTGGCCGCCAGTCGCGGGCCGGGATGGATGTCGTTCTCGATGGCGCGTTTGAGCCAGACGTCGATGTTGTGCAGACTGCCGCCGCTGCGCGCTGCCGTGTAACCACATTCGAGCGCCAGCTTGGCGTTGGCGGCAGCCAACAGCGTGACGTATTCGACCGGATACTTGATGTCCAAGTCGGCGAGGTCCGCCACGTTGAAATACGTGGGGTGATAGTGGGCCTCGACGAGACCGGGGAGGATGCTGCCGCCAGCGGCGTCGATTTGTGTTGCGTCGGGGGGAATTGGTGGCGCTTGCGCGACCGGTCCGGCAAAGGTGATCCGCCCGTTTTCGGCAACGAGGGCGCCGTCGGTCACCGGCGCGGCGCCGGTGCCATCGATGAGCTGTCCGTTGCGGATGACCAGCGTGCCTGCAGCGAGCTTCATTCGACGAGACTTTGCGCTCTCGAGGCAAGTGAGGACGAGCGTCCGTGGTCCGCCTGCACGCCCAGCGGCAACCAGTCCACAGGGCGCGCGAAGGCTCAAATTGACCGGAATTCACCGAGCGACGCTACCAGAAGGGGGAGGGTCGCCGGCTGCAGCGCATTCTAAGAGGTGCCCCGCGCGGCCGCAACGCGGGGGATTTCGACCGTGCGGTCCTTCAGACAGCGGGCTTTACCCGCGAAAATGCGGCTCTACCGGCTTTGCACGGCCGACTGGCGCTGCGGGCCAGGGACATAGCGCGGGGCGCGGCTGCTGACCGTGCGCGAATTGCGCGTGGCCGACACGCTGCGTGTGGCCTTCGTCGAGCGATAGCGCGGGCCGCGCGCCTCGGGCGTGGCGGCCGGCGCGGGAGTCGGCTCGGGGGCAGGCTCCGCGGCCGGGCTGGTTTCGTCGGGGCCCGCCGGGGGCGGATCGCTCTCGGGGGTCCCTTCGATCGGCAGCACGACTTCCTCGGGCGAGACCACTTCGGTCGGTGTGGTGAGGGCGTCGGCCGGGTATTCGCCCTGATAGACGTCGCCCCCTTGCCAGTAAAGGTGCGACGGCGAATACATGCCGTAGTCCGATTCGTGCAGCACGATCGGGCCGCGCGGCCGCGGATTGAAGTAACCCTGAGTACAAGGCGTGCCGTACATCGGCTGCCCTTCGCGAGCGCAGGGGCAGCACTCTTGCGCGTGATAGCCGACGCTATGGCAAATGCCGACCCAGCGCAAGAAGTTGTTCTTAATGCCCGCGTGGGCATAGTTGGCTGAAGTCAGCGTGGCGGCCAGCGACAAGCTGGTGGCCGCCAGCTTCAACCACGAGCCAACGCGAGCGCGGGCCTGGGCCGTATCATCGTGCGTCAGCATCGCGGAATTTCCTTCGGCGCGAAATCGAAACATGCGTCGCATCACCGGTCGTTGCCCGCGCTGCCGCGCGCCGCGCCGGTACTCCTCATTGCTCATCGAACCGCGGCGTCGCTAGCAATCAGCCGCGAACGACGAATTTCGGCTGTCAGGGCGCCAGCCAGTTCGCGGCACGACGATCGGGCGAAGGCTGCCAGAAAGTCGCTTGATGAGATGTGCGAAGTCGGTGCTGGTCTGGCAAACTCTGCGGGGGGCCAAGCAGCCGCCGCGGGGCGGCGGCCGCGGCGATTTGCAGGCTTCGGCCGGGGCCCGTACATTCAAAAGCCAGAACCAGCAGGGATTTGGCACGCCCCCGATTGGCCCGCCGGAGGTGTTCGGTCGCCGCGGCAGGCTCGCGCCGCTAGCTGGAGAATGGCACTTTGGCTCGCAGGATATCGATTCGATCAACCAACGGTGGACCAAAAGTCTCCCGCCGGCATTTGATCCAGGCCGGGGGGCTGGGACTGATGGGGCTGACGTTACCCCGCCTGCTACGCGCCGCCGCCAGCGACCAGGGCCCTGCTCCGCTGGCTGACTCTTGCATCATCCTGTTCCTCAATGGCGGTCCCAGTCATCTGGACATGTGGGACCTCAAGCCCGAGGCACCCGACGGCATCCGCGGCGAGTTCAACCCAATCGACAGCTCGCTGCGGGGTTATCGGGTGAGCGAGCATTTGCCGCGTCTGGCCCAGCAGATGCACTGGGCCACGATCGTGCGCTCGATGCACCACAGCGTGAACAACGCGCACGCGGCGGCAGTTTATTGCGCGCTGACCGGGCACGATCGCGGCGAGTTGGGGGGCGGCGCGCAACCGACCGACTATCCGTCGCCTGGATCGGTGACGTCGATGCTGCGCCCTCCCGAGCAAATGGTCGTGCCGCAGGTTTGCTTGCCCTATATCACCAAGGAGGGGGCCGGTGGCCCGCCGCAGCCTGGCTTCTTCGGCGGCTTTCTCGGCTCGTCGCGCGATCCGTTGTTCGTGCTGCGCGATCCGAATGCCCCCGATTTCGCCGTGCCCGAGCTGACGCTCACGGCCGACGTTTCACTCGAGCGGCTGGCCTCGCGCCGGCAGTTGTTTCGCGAAGTCGACGCCCATCTGGCGACGCACGCCGGGCAGGCTCAGTACGACGGCCTCGATCAGTTCCAACGCCAGGCGCTCGAATTGTTGACGAGCGAAGCCTCGCAGCGGGCGTTTCGCCTCGCCGAAGAGCCCGACGCCGCGCGCGACGCCTATGGCCGGAACATCTATGGGCAGAGCGTGCTGTTGGCCCGACGTTTGATCGAGGCCGGCACGCGGTTCGTCACCGTGAGCTGGGCTCCCGACGCCAACGCCACCTGGGACACGCACGGCGGCAATTTCAAGAAACTCAAGGGGACGTTGCTGCCGCAACTCGATGCCGCGGCCAGCAGTTTGATTGCCGACCTTGCCGAGCGCGGCCTGTTGGAGCGAACGATCGTGGCGATCTTCGGCGACTTCGGCCGGACGCCGCGGATCAACGCTTCGGATGCGGGGCGCGATCACTGGAACTTCTGCTACAGCTTGATGCTGGTCGGCGGCGGTTTTCAACCGGGGTTGGTCTACGGCGCCAGCGACAAGATCGGGGCCTTCCCGGCCCAGAGCCCGCTCACGCCCGGCGATGTGGTCGCGACGATCTATCACGCATTAGGGATCGATCCGGCCCGCGAGTTGTACGACCCGCTTCGCCGGCCCCACCGGTTGGTGCCGGCAGGGGACATTGTGCCGGACTTGCTGGCGTAACAAGACCGGCTCGGAGGTCGCAGTCGCAAAAATCGACTTGCCGGATGGCAGATAGGCCCTCGGCCGTCGTATCTTTCTCAGAATGGCGCCGGCGCCTGTCCGCCAGGAAATTGTGGGCGACGGCATCGCGCCACGCCCCCTGCCGGCGTAACAGCCGTAACCCAATCGCGCTTGAAATTGAATCGCCATCGGCAGCATTCGATTTGACGCTCACGTCGGTCGCCACGAGGGCGAACAACGCCCGCCGTGCGTGCACCCGCGGAGACCTTGTTCCGATGTCCAGTACGATCGCCTCGCCCCGACCGAGTTTTCGCCCGGCACGACGCGCAGCCCCCTTGGCGGCCACGAAGTATCCCCCCGGTCCGCCCAACGGGCTGTTTGGTTGGCGGCACGTCGGGCGATTGAAGAACGACCTGTTGGGGTTCGCCAGCGAACTGCAACGCCAATATGGCGATTGCGTTAGCTATCGCATTGGCCCGATCCGGCTCTATCAATTTTCGCATCCCGAGCAGGTGAGCGAGATCCACGTCAAGCAGGCCGATGCGTTTCATAAACCGCAAACCGTGAAGACCTACTTCAAGCGCTGGATGCGGACCGGCTTGCTGCTGAACGAAGGCCCCGACTGGCAGCAGCAGCGCCGCAAAGTGCGCTACGCGATGCAACAAATGACCCCCGACAAGTTGGCCGCGTCAATCGCCGCCGAGACGAGCCATCTGGCGGCCGACTGCCAGCGCGGCGAAGTCGACGTGGCGGCCGCCATGGATCGGCTGGCGTTCGGGCTGAATGTTCGCGCCCTGCTGGGCATCGAAGCCCCCGCGGCGATCGAACCGTTGCACGCGGCGGCCAATGTGATGCACGCCACGGGCATCGCCGAATTGGAAAGCTTTTCTCCCTGGCCCGACTGGTTGCCGATCCCCAGCAAGAACCGGTTGCGGCGCGCCATGCGGACCTTCGACGACATCCTGCTCGACGCCGCCCGCCGGCGCGAGGCGACTGCCCGCGGTTCGGCGGAGCACTCTGGAGCCGGGGTCTGTGACCCCGGAATTCCTGTCGAATCACCGGTCTCGCAGAGGCCGGCTACAATTCTTCAACGAACGACGAACCCAGATGATCTCTTGGGGCAGTTGCTGGTGGCGCACGATCGCAGCTTGCGCACCGTGGGCATGTCGCCAGCACGGGCCCGCGACGAAGCGGTCAACTTGCTGATGGGGGGCAAGGAAACTGTCGGCTCGACGCTGACGTTCGCCACGTATTTGTTGGCCATGCATCCCGAGGTGCAGGACCGCGCCGCGGACGAGGTGCAGCGCGAAATCGGCGACCGGCCATTGGAGTTGACCGACCTGCCGCGGTTGCCCGAGGTGACGCGTGTCATCCAGGAGACGATGCGGCTCTATCCGCCGGTTTACGCGCTGACACGGCAGGTGGCCAAACCGGTGACCATCGCCGGCTACCGCTTGCGGCGCGGCAGCATGGTGATGGTTCCCTTGAACGTGGTTCACAGCGACGCGCGGTGGTGGGACGAGCCGCATGCCTTTCGCCCTGAGCGTTTCAGCGACGAAAACGAAACGCACCGCCCACCCTACGTCTACCTGCCGTTCGGGGCCGGCCCACGGAGTTGTGTCGGCAAACAGATGGGGCAAGCCCAGTGCGTGCTGGTGCTGGCCGACTTGCTGCGGCGCTTCCAATGGCGGTTGGCCCCGGGGCAAGGCACCCCGCGATTGAAGTGCGACATCGTCGTACACCCCAGCGAGCCGTTGCGGCTGGCGTTCGCGCGGCGCGAGGCGTAGCGAACGGCTAGCACGGAATCGTTGTGTGCGCACCTACCTCGCCGGCGATATAATGCGAGCATGACTCCGAAGATCACTCCCGAGATGCGCGAAGCCCTCGAGCGGCACCCCGGCCAGCCGGTCGAGGTCGAGGATGACGAAACGAAACGGGTCTATGTGCTCTTCGATCGAGACCAGGCGCGCGAGCTGCTAGACCACTGGATTGTCAAGGAGCTCGCAATCGCAGAGGCTGACGTCGCTGCTGGACGAATTGTCGAGTGGGACTCGGATAGACTACTCCGCGAAGCGCAATCTCGCGCCGGGCGGAGCGCTGCCGGATGAAGCGCGTTCGCTTAACGCGCAGTGCTGAGATGGACTTGTTGGAGATCGCGGCGCACGTCGCCGCGGATAATCCGACAGCAGCCACGAACTTGATCCGTCGATTCGACCACGCCTTCAGAATGTACGCGCAGCAGCCCGAGGGGGCCGCGGTTTACCTTCCCCGCCCTCGGTTTCGGCACTTTGCCGTGGGCAGTTACGTCGTCTTCTACGAGCCGATGGCGGCTGGCATCTTGATCGCGCGAGTATTACACGGCTCGCGAAATCTGACGGGATTGCTTGGGATCTAGATCCTCAATGGCATCGGCTATCCAATTACTGCTTTGCGACAAGCGGACATGATCGCCGAACCACGCATCACCACAATCCTGCGGTACTTGCCATCTGGAGGCGCGGAAGTCAGCTACGGTGTCGCACACCGTCTGGCGTCGCCGCTGGTACTTGTCTCCGTAGCGGCGATGATCTTGATGCCGGTGGCGATTCTGTGGCCACTGGTAAGACTCGCTGATTTTTTGGCAGTTGAGACACTCATACGCGTTGCGAGTGCGAACCTAGTCTTCGTGTTTTGGTGGTACGTCACGCGCGAACTCGTCTGGGCGTTTCCCGCCCATGAGACGATCATCGCCGAAGATAAGCCACTGACCATTTCGCGGCGCTTGTGCGGCGTCCCGGCGACACGGCGCTTTGAGTTGCGCCCGGGTGCGTTGGGCGTGCGATTCGAACCGAGCTGGAGCGGCTTGCACAAACCGCGCTACTGCTTGCACTATGAGTCGCGCGGACGAAAGTGCGATTTCGCGAGGGGCTTAGCAGAGCAGACCGCGCGCGAGTTGCTGCTGCAGTTGACGCATCCCGACGGCAACTCGCGGCATCCGGCGGCCGCGACTCCTGGGTCGCCGTTCGCGTGCGAAAGGCGGACTTGATTACACGGCTCGCGAAACCCCACGAAAATACTCGGCATTCAGTTTCCCATCGAGCGTCACTATGACCGTCGAGTCCAGCGAACTGCCAACAGAGGAGCCATTGCGCCTTTGGAATCTGCCCGGCGACGTTGGCACGGTGCTGATCCCGGAGTTTCTGACGGTCGAGATGGAAGATGACGAAACTCTGCTGGCGTATGCTGCCGATGACGCCGTCAACCTGAGGATTTCGTGCTTGTCAATCGTCACCAGGGGGCCTGACCGTGACAGCGTCGTTCAAGATGGCCTGCCGGATCGCGCGAAGCGGGAGGGAAATTTGTTGGCAATGTACGGAGAGAATCCCGCGATCGTTGAGGAAACAACAAGCGAGCAGGATGGTGAGGCGCTAATCATTCGTCGCTGGCACGTTGGGTCTGCAAACACGCTGACCATTGTATCGTTGACCACAACGCCAGCGCTTCTGGTAACACCAACTACTCAGCAACTCCTTGGGTTAATGCCTCGGATCATTGAATCCGTGACGATCACCAGGAGTCAGAAGATTATCATCGACGAGAATGGTAAAGAGGTCACCATCACCAAGCGTGTAGTAGAGGAGACGCCGCAAGAACTGTTGCCCTTCACTTCCACTGATAACGCTTGGCTGGATGAGTCTCGCCGAAATGCTAGTGCGCTGGGGCTTACGTACGGCGATGGCGGCGAGCTAACGCCAGCGTTGCTCGATGTCGTCTTTAGGAGGTGGGTGTTTGACGAAGACCCAGAAAAGGAGGACGGCGACACCGTCGCCGATGCTCTGGGGGCGGCGTTCGGCGACTATCTTGTGGAGCATCACGGTTTCTATTGGCTCGTGATCAAAGACGAATGGGGGAGCGAGCCTGCAGTGAAGCACCGTGAAGTGAATTCCATCGCCTTTCCCCGAGCCTCGGTCGTGAAGCGTATCGAAGATCGAGAGACAGATTTTTTTCGCGGCGTGCTAGCGGCAATTCTTCACGGCCTGGCGGAGCTTAAGAGCACCCGTGACTAGCGCTCGCAACTGCCGCACAAACCCAGCGGTCACACCCAAGGCGTGTGCCAACGACTCGCCTAGTTCTGCTGTCCGCTGTCGTGGCCGTCGTCTTTGTTGAGGTGCCGGCGGAGATACCGCGCTCGCTCGATGTTGCGATCGGCCGTGTCGAGCTCCACGCCCCGCAGCTTCTGCAGGTGGGCCGGCTGCGTGTGAATGAAAAGCTGATTGATCGTGGGAATCTCCAGATCGCTGATCAGCCCCAGGTTCACTCCCATCCGCACGCTGCTCAGCAGGTGCATCGTCTCTTCGGAACTGATCGTTTGCGCGGTGCGCAAGATGCCGTACGCCCGGCTGACGCGATCGTGCAGATTCTCGTGGCTCTCCTTGATGAGCACCTCGCGAGCCCGCCGCTCGTAGTCGATGATGAACGGCACCACGTCGCCGACCTGTTCGACGAGCTGCTCTTCGCTCTTGCCGAGCGTGATCTGATTGCTGATCTGGTAGAAATCACCCATTGCCTGCGAGCCTTCGCCGTACAGGCCGCGGACCGCCAGGTTGATCTTCTGTAGCGAGCGAAACACCTTTTCGATCTGCCGCGTGAGCACCAGCGCCGGCAGATGCAGCATCACGCTGACGCGCATCCCGGTGCCGACGTTCGTGGGGCAAGCGGTCAAGAAGCCAAGCTTCTCGCTGAACGCATAGGTGGCCCGCTCGCCGACCAGGTCGTCGATGCGGCTGATCTCGGCCCAGGCGTTGCGCAGATCGAGCCCGCTGTGCATCACTTGAATGCGGAGGTGATCCTCCTCGTTGATCATCAGGCTGACTTGCTCGCCCGAGTCGATGGCCACGCCGCGGGCACCTTCGCTCTCGGCGTGCTCGCGGCTGATGAGCTGCCGTTCGACCAGGAACTGACGATCGATACCTTCCAGCAGGTTGACGTCGAGGTAATCGAGCCGCAGGGCGCTGCCGGCGTCGAGCACGGCGGCCCGCAAGGTTTGTTCGATCTCGTTGCGGTCGGCGGTCGTGGCCCGGCTGATGAAGGGAAACTCGGCCAGGTTGCGGGCCAGCCGGATGCGGCTGCTCATGACGATGTCCGACTGCGGGCCGGTGCCGCGCAGCCATTCGCCGCAACGACGCGCCAGGCTCTCCAGATCTAAGTGGCGTTCGACCATTTACTGATCCGCTCCGCCTTTGATCTTTCGCATTTCGTCGCGCAGTTCCGACGCCCGCTCGTAGCGCTCTTCGTCGATCGCTTCTTTCATTTCGCGCCGCAGGCGAATGAGCTGCGTTTGATCGTCGGTGCCGACAGGCGTGCGCGCCGGCCGCTTGCCCGCGTGTTCGGTCTCACCGTGGATGTTCAACAGCAGCTTTTCGAGTTCCGCCTGGAAGCAAACGTAGTCGTGGGGGCAACCGAGCCGCCCCTTGTTGCGAAAATCGAAGAACGTGATCCCGCAGACCGGGCACGACTGCTGGTCGAGCCGGGCCAGCTCCTGGGCGGTTTGACCGACCGCCAGATGTTGCGCCAATTGGCCGGCCAGGCTGGGGGCGGCCGTCGTCTCGCTCCCCTCGGGCTGGGTCAGGTAGTCGCGCGCGCAATCCTCGCACAAGTGGAGCTCTTGCGGCTTGCCGCTCGTGAGCTCGGTGATGTGAAAGGTCGCCGGCTTTTCGCACTTTTGGCACTTCATGGCCGATCCCAAGTCGTTTGGCCAAGGCAGATTGTGGCCATCGGCGTAAGACGGCGCCGAACCCGGCCCGCTCGCGAGTTGTCGTTTCGGCTGCGGCATCCAGGCGCGAGGTAAGCCACAGGGATTCTAGCAGTGCCCCTAGCGCTGTCAATCTGAGGTCGCGCCTGGCCCGCGCGCCGCAAGCTGTTTGAAACGAGAGACATACAATCGGCGATGCGATGCGGCCGGACACCGATTGCGAGGTCGGTTGCCGGCTGCTGGCCGCACGGTTACCTTCTCGATAACAACCATAGGCCGATTCGTCTTGCGACCTCAAGCGCGCTCGCGCTGTCGACCCTCCGTGCAGCCGCAACTGGACAATTTCCGCGATGCATCATCCCGAACTGGCGGCGTTTCGCGAGTTGGCCGGCACGGCCCCCTGGGTGCCTGTCTATCGCCGGCTGTTGAGCGACACGCTGACGCCGGTCTCGGCCTTTCAACGCATCGACGCCGGTCCCTGCGCCTGCTTGTTCGAGAGCGTGATCGGCGGCGAGCGGGTGGGGCGCTATAGCTTTCTGGCGGCTGGCCCGGTGCTGGAACTCGAGGCCTTCGGCCGCCGGGTGGTCGTCACCACCGACGGGCAGCGAGAAGAGTTCGAGTCCGACGATCCGCTGCAGGAAGTCGAACGCCGCGTGAACACGATTCGCGCGGCCGTGCTCCCCGAACTGCCGCCATTTTGCGGCGGGATGGTCGGTTACGCCGGCTACGATACCGTGCGTTACGTTGAGCATCTGCCTGACGCTCCCCCCGACGATCGCGGCTTGCCCGATCTATCGGTCGCCCTCTACGACCACATGGTGGTGTTCGACCAGGTGACCAAGACGATCACCGTGGTGGCGATGGCCCGACTCGATCGCCTCAACGACGTCGACGCGGCGTATGCCGATGCTTGCCGACGGGTCGACGAACTTGTCGAGCGCCTGGCCCAGCCAGCTGCCGAGGCCCCCTTGGCCGACATCGATCCAGTGGGAACGACCGGCATTGCGTACCGCTCGAATTTCACGCAAGGCGATTTTGAAAGCGCGGTGCGGCAGGCGGTCGAGTACATCCGCGCCGGCGACATCTTTCAGGTGGTGCTGAGCCAGCGGCTCGAGCTCGATCTGAACGTGCCGCCGTTTGAGATCTATCGCACGCTGCGGATCGTCAACCCCAGCCCGTTCATGTTCTATTTGCGCACGCCCAGCGTGACGTTGGTCGGCAGCTCTCCGGAGATCATGGTGCGCGTGGTTGGCGGCCGGGTGACGGTCCGGCCGTTGGCCGGCACGCGCCGTCGCGGAGCCACCGAGGACGAAGATCGCCGCTTGGCCGACGAACTGCTGGCCGATCCCAAGGAGCGGGCAGAACATGTCATGCTCGTCGACCTGGGACGTAACGACGTCGGCCGCGTGGCCCAGTACCGCACCGTGAAGATCACCGACTGCATGACGATCGAGCGCTACAGCCACGTCATGCACATTTCGTCGAACGTCGAAGGACAACTCCGCGAAGGATGCACCGCGTTCGATGCGCTGCGGGCCTGTTTGCCGGCCGGCACGGTTTCCGGTGCCCCCAAGGTGCGGGCCATGCAGATCATCGACGAGTTGGAACCGCATCGCCGCGGGCCCTACGCCGGCGCCGTGGGCTATGTCGATGCCAGCGGCAACATGGACACCTGCCTGGCGCTGCGGACGATTGTCGTGCAAGGCAACCGCGCTTATGTGCAGTGCGGAGCCGGCATCGTCGCCGACAGTGACCCGGCTTCGGAGTATCAAGAGACCCTCAACAAGGCACGCGGGCTGTTGAAGGCGATCGAACTGACCGAAGCGCGGTTGGTCGAGTAGGCAACCAGCACGGGTTGCACTCGCCCGGTCCATTGTCGGCCGACGTGCGGCCGGCGCGGCTTACGGATCGAGCCCTGGGACGGGCTTCGGACGGTTCGGCGTGTCGATCGGTGGCGGATCGGGGTTCGCCGGAGTCGATGGCTCGGTCATGTCGTCGGAGGGCTTGTCGCCGGCCGCGGGATCACCATCGCGCGAAGCTTCGTCGTCGCTGGCTTCGCCCTCGGCGTCCGTGGCATCGTCCGGCTTCGAAGCCTGGATGTCGGCCTCGGGCGATTCGCCGGTGGCGCCCGCCGCCGGTGGCTTGGCGCCCTCTTGCCCAAAGCCACCGGCATACAGCGGCATGTGCCGATAGTAGACTTCGAGAATGTAGATCGACAGGCAGGTGACGAAGAGGCGGCCCCCCCCTTTGACTCCCCACTCGTCGAAATTGCCGGGCCCGCCCGACGGCGACCAACTCCCCGCTTCGGCGCCACGTTTCTCCTGCTTCGAGGGGAGCAGGTCACGCATCACGTTGTTCCAAGTTTCCCAGCGCTCGCCCTCAAGGTGATGGAGCACCTGCGTGGCGTAGTACCAATAGTAGACGTTGCGCTTGCCCCAGTTGGGCAGATTCTCGGGCAGCACGAGAAAATCGGCGCCCCGATTGAGCCGCTCGTCGTCTTGCTTCCAGCCCAGGTACTGCCGACAAAGCAAACCTTCGGCCGTCATCGTTTCGTTGAACGGAATGCCTGGCTGGTAACCGTAGCGGGCGCCCCCTTCCTGCTGGGCCTGATCGAGATACTGGTTGATGAGCTCGAGCGTTTCGGGAGGAACCGTCAGCCCGCCCATCATGGCGCTTTGCAGCGCCATCACGATCCAGCCGGTAACCGACGTGTCGCTATCGAGGCCGGCATGGTAGCGCCAGCCGCCGAGCCCTTTGTCCTGGCTGGCCACGCAGTACTGCACGGCGCGCTCGGCCGGCTCTTTGAGCTTGGGGTCCTTGGTCATCGCGTAGAGCTCGCAGACCGCGATCGAACACTGCCCTTGCGTGTAGAAGGGATGATTGTGCGGCGGTCCCTCGCGAAAGAAGTTGCCGGCGCCATCCTGCATTTTCAAGAGGGCCTTCATCCCGCGATCGACGTTCGATTTGTATTTGCCTTCGCGATGCGTGTTGCCGGCCCCTTGAAAGGCCAATAGCGCCATCGCCGTGGCCGCGGCCACGTTCTCGACGCCGCCGTCGGAATACGGGCCCACCAGGCTCCACGAGCCATCGGGGCGCTGTTGCCGGGCGAGCCAGGCGAGCCCCAGCGCTACGGCCCCTTCGGTGTTGCCGTTGCCGCCGTACCGGCCCAGCAGTTTTTTCTTCGAGCCGACCGAGCGGCCGTCGAGCGCCGAGCCGATCATCGGCGCCGCGATATCGGTCGAAGCCACGGCCCCCAGCGGATCGATCGGCAGGTCGGGGGGAGCCGCAAACGGGTCGTCGACTTCGGGGAGATTCTCCGGCGTGATCACCTCTTCGGTCATTTCTTCTGCATCGCCGAAGTTCAGCGGCATATCGTCGATTTCTTCGCCGATTTCGGGCTCTTCGGTGGCGACGTCCAGGAAGACCTGGTTGCGAACCATCGACGGGAGAAACCACAGACCGAGCACGATCAAGATCACCATGTGCACGGCCAGGCTCACGAGCCATGGCGGCGCGCTCTTGGCCGCCACCTCGGCGATGTCTTCGTCCCCCTCCTTCTCCTCCTTGGCTTCGGCCTGGGTGCGCGCGGCGCCGGCGACGGCTCGAACTCCGCCCACCGCGCGAACTCCTCCCGTGGCTGGCTGGGCCACGGGGCGCGCGACCGGGGTCGCCCCCACGGCGGTCGCTGTGGGCACGCCCGCCGGAATGGTACCCGTCGGTACGGCGCCGGCAGGAACAGCGCGTGGTACCTTCGCCACGCCAGGTGCGCTCGCCGGACGGGCCGCCGGCACGGCGCGAGCGACAGGCTGCCCGGTCGCGGGATTGACCGGCGCCACCTGTGCGGGGGCGGCCACCGCGCGCTTGGCGGTGGGTTGGACCGGAGTAGCGGTAGGAACTGCCGTTGGCGGTGAGCCATCACCAGCCGCGGGGACCGCTCGCGGAGTTGGAGCGGCGGGCTGGACTGGAGTTGCCCGCGGCACGCCCTGTGGCGCTACGGCGCGAGGAGTCGCCGGACGCGCAGCGCCAGCCACGGGCCGTGCCTGAGGCACGACCGGCCGCGGTTTGCCGGGTTGCCCACCCGGCGGCTCACGGTCGGCAGGAGCCATGCGATTGTCCTCGCGGCCGGTGCCGCGTCAACGACGGGTTGGTGATGCAGAACCGGGGAAGGAGTGTATCACTGACAGAGTCCGAAACCGCTGCAGGTGGTCAATCGGAGCCTATTGTTGCAAGTCTAACAGGCGGCTGGACAGTCGCCAACGTCGCGGCCTGACGCGAGTTGCGGCGATCCATGCCTGGTGCAAGCTTCCATCGCGGAATGCTCCTCGCCGGTAGCCGACTGGTCGCGCCGGTTATGACGGTGCGTCTGATTTGAAGGCACTCCCGCGTCCCGCGCGAACCCGGTCGCCGTGGCCGGGCTCTTCACTTCCGCCGAGTTTCCCCGCGAGCACAATGGCGCGTATGCCCGATACTGTTCGCCCGGCGGTGCCAGATTATTTCCGTCGCCGGGGGTGGCGCAATATCGCCGAGCAAGCAGCAGGTCTACGCGGCGCCGGCTTTCCAGGAGCGCAAAGAAACACTTTCGAGCGGCGAGTGCCACCGTGCGACGATAGCACTCGACCGCGCGCCGAATCGGGAGTATATTTGAAGGCACCGACGCGGGGTGGAGCAGTCCGGTAGCTCGCGAGGCTCATAACCTCGAGGTCGCAGGTTCGAATCCTGTCCCCGCCACTTGGTTTGACGGCCGCGAAATCCGCGTACCGTCGGGTTATACGAAAGGCCAGCGTTTTCGGACGCTGGCCTTTTTCGTTTCTAGGCCAAGGGCCGCAACGGTTTGTGGATCGGGCGATGCTCTCAGAGTCTCCCGAGGCCGGGTCGCGCGCGGTTGCCATCGCGCCGTCACGGCGGCCGGCGGCCGCCCACTTCCGCAAAACTCTCGGTTGTCTCTGCGTCTCTCGCTACGCCGGGTTATCGGGAGTTCCGAGCGCTCAAGCGAAACGGAATGTCACGTTCCGACTCGAAGCGCGAAACAAACCCCACGCAGTCACCGGCTCAAGGCAGGTTGCCAATCGAGGAAAGTGTCGAGCACAAAGCCCGGCTCCGAGAGTCAGCCACGCAAACAGACTTGAAGCACACTCGGGCCGCTTTGCCGCTCGGCCTGCAATCGTTCGATCTGCTGGGCCGCTCCTTCGCTACATCTCGTCCACGCCGCGCCATCGCCGCCCTCCTGAAGGAGGCCTCAACCCCACTCAGCCTAGCAACCCAGGCAAGTTGCAGTTCACCGAACGGCTACAAAGAACAAGCCGAGTCGCGGTTCAAGTCGCCTCCGCTGTTGTTCTGCCGATCATGCCTGCTTCCGAAAAGAGTCGCGTCCCAGTCGCGTCAGTCGCGTCCCCTTTTCCGCATCCTTGGGTCGACGGAACGAGGTTTTTGAGACGGACAGCCCTGGTGGTCTGATCCGTTACGACTTTGGCCCATCCGGCGCGCCGCCTTCCTCGCCACGACGCTCCTTATCTTGCCCGACTTCTCCGGATCGAGTTTTTGATAGGGACAACAGTCGACTATGAGCTTTTCCAACCGCACCTAGTAGTCCGTCCAGATCAACACGTCGCGTCACTTCTGTTTGAAGCATGTCACCTCCAGGCATTTCGAAATCTAGCCGTCCTGTTAGAGGATTCTCCGACAGCATTCCAACAAATTTACCGTCACAATAGATTTCCGCGACAACGCTGTCATGGTCCGGCAAGCTCGCAAGAAGAACTTCAAATCCGATGTTGGTTAGCATGTTTTCTCTACGGTTCCAGGAATCCCATGAAGTCGCCGTTCCCATCAAAGCGAGCACCACGCAAGGCGTTGTTGTCGAAAATGTCTTGTCCCCCAAAACGGTTAGGCTTTATGGTCTGGCAATCGCTGCGCAGTATTCCTTCAAGGATTTCTTGTCCCTGTGCATTCTTTGCGGCAACCCCACCTCGCGCTTGAGGGAAGTTACTTCCCGGTCTACTTCCGTGTTTTTCGAGCGCGCGTCCTGCTTTGGTGAGTCCGTTTAAATCTTTGACTGCACCGGCTGCGAGTCGAGCTTCGATCCCCGCGGTCGCTCCTTCGACAGTTGCGCCGGTCGCTCCTCCCGCGAGGCCACGAACGGTTCCGGCAGCTCCGAGAATTGCAATGGCTTGGTTAGCCATCGCCCCGGACTCTGGTCCGCCGCCTAAGAATATTTCCGTTGTACCATCGCAATACTCAACAACGGTATCCGGATCACTTCGCGGAGCAAAAGTATTCCAGATTATCAATCCAGGCCATACATACCACGGACGAGTGGCGTCGCCACGTTCGACAGCCTCATCGTACAGGGCAATCGCATCTAATTTGGACCAAGTGTTGCTTTGATCCTCCCGAAGTCAAGCGAGCGGTCGGAACGCTCGCGATCGCAAAGGCTTCACGGAGGTTTTCAGGATGGCGCGTCCAGGCGTGGTT
>JBFXAH010000025.1:0-108138 GCA_050184475.1 Pirellulales bacterium
CGACGTAGCCGAGGTCGTTGATGCCGTGCGCGTCGCTCGAATTGCCGGTCCCCAAAACGCCGAGATCAAGCGGCGAGCCCCCCTGCCAGAGGGCCGCATGAAAGGCGCCGGTCGAAGTTTGCGCCATGCCGGCGATCAGCCCGGTTTCGTTGATCGCCGCGGCGTAGCTCAAGGCGCCCCCCAACGTGCCGAGGTCGGTCATCTTGCTGTTTTCGTATACGAACGCGTGCGCCGAGGTGCCCGTCTCCGACTGACCGACGATGACGCCTGCGTTATTGATCGCATAGGCATAGCTGACTGTGCCGCCGGCCAGCGTCCCCAGGTCGGTCAACTTGCCGGCGTCGATCAACACAGCTTTGTTCGGTTGACCGAATAGGGCGGTGTTCTTCGCATAGCCGACGATCTGCCCCGAGTCGTTAATGCCCGACGCGTGGTGAAACAGGTAGACCGAGGTCGGTAGCGCCAATTGCAGGTTGGTCAACTTGCCGGCGTCGGAACGCATGGCGTGGGCCACGCTGTCGGCCGTATCGCTGTGGCCAACAATCTGCCCGCTGCTGTTGATGCCGTAGCCATAGCTGTTCGTGGTCGGGTTGACCGGGCCGGCGAAGTTCGGCAGCAAACCCAGATCGGTCAGCGTGCCGTTTTGCCAAACGAAGCCGTGAGTCGAAGGAGTCTTGGTCAGCGAGTAGCCGGTGACCACGCCGCTTTCGTTGATCGCCGTGGCGGCGCTGAACGCGCCGTCGTTCAAGGTGCCCAGGTCGATCACGGTTGCCGCCGGCGAAACTGTGCACCGCAGCGATGTCAATCCGACAGCCAAGACGCCTAGCAGCACCATCCGCGAGAAGTGCCAATTCATATCGTGTTGTCTCATGTGTCCCCAGGCGACGAGACGCCGCCGGTGATGATTCGAAAGTTGCCCAGTCAAGAAACTGACGCCGCACAAATTGTCGAGATCGCGATCCGTGGCCCACTCGACGCCCAACCTCGGCGTGGTGAACTACTGGCGTGCGTTGAACTGCATGCCGTTTCGATCGCAATTTCAGAATCGAGTCGTCAGTAGCAACTTCCAATAAAACTGGGGAACCAAGACGCCCACCTCGCCCATAGCGCGACGCGGCGGAAGGAACGCACACGGAAACGGCAAAACCCGGGACCGCGCAGACTTCCCGGCGAAGCTGACGCGTCAAGCAAGGCCTTGCCGAACCGTGACTGTCAAAAGACCGCTGGCGAATGAATGCCCGCACCGAATCGGTCGGGAGCCAGCACTTAGAGTCTCTTCACGGGCAGGCCTGGATACCTCAAAACCTGAGAGAAAGCTGCAACGCGAAACGGGCCCGTTTTCGCAAAACGGGAGTTCCGCCGCAGGTTGTACGCAGTCTAGACGCGGCCGATGGCCAGTGTCAACAAAAAAGCCGCCACTTTTGGTGAATTCGCCAGCGATGCTCGGCGGCCCCTAAGTCCTTTGCTAGACAAACACTTCGTGGACCACTTCGCCATCCACCAGCGGGAGGGGGCGATCCAACGCGTCGCGAAGGGTTTGCCGGTGGTCGATCCCCAGCAGGTGATACATCGTCGCCAGCAGATCTTTGGGGCTCACCGGGCAATCGGCCACTTCACCGCCATGCTTATCCGAAGCCCCCACCACCCTACCCCGCGCCGTGCCGCCGCCGGCGAGCATCGACGTATAGACCCGCGACCAATGATCGCGCCCCGTGCCGCTGAACCGCGGCGTGCGGCCATGCTCGCTCGTGCAGACAACCAGCGTGTCGTCCAGCATGCCGCGGCGATCCAAGTCGGTGATCAGGCCATACCAGGCCATGTCGAGCCCCGGGCAGAGAGCTTGCCGCATCCGCTTGAAGTGGTCGTAGTGTGTGTCCCAAGCATCCCCCGCCAGGCCGTATTCGTCCCAAAAGACGCTCACCACCCGGCTGCCGGCCTCGACCAAGCGCCGCGCCGCCAGGCAGCCCTGCCCAAACAGCGTGTGGCCATACAACTCGCGCGAGGCGGCCGATTCGTGCCGCAGATCGAGCGCCGTGCGCAGCTTGTCGGAGCCCAGCAGCGCGAAGGCGGTCTCCTGTTGTTCGTCGAATTGCCGCGCGGCGTACGATCGATCGAGACCGCGGCGGGCCCCGTCGAACTGCGCCAATAGCGAACGCCGCTGATCGAGCCGATCGAGCGTCACCCCCGGCTGCGCCGCCGTGGCCGACGGCATCACGAAGTAACTGTCGGGCGACAGCCCTAGATACGGATCGTTATCGGTGAAGCGCTTTTCGGCGAGCGTCTTCTCGATCGCCTTGGTCGCCTCGCCCACGTAGTCGGTCCAAACTGGGTTCCAGCGCGAACCGAGAAAAGCGGCGTACGGCCCGGCGCGCGGTACTTCCCCCACGCGATGACTGCTGAAGGCAAAGGGCAGCGCGAGATTCGGCGGCACCCCGGTCGCCAGCGCCGCCGGCGGGCGCCCCGCGGCCTTCGCACGCTGGGCATCGACGTATTCGACCACCGAGGCGAAGTAGGGCCAATGTCGCGGATCGTGCGGCGCCAACTCCATCGCCACGTCGATCGTCGGCACGCCGGTCAGGGCGTAGGCCACGCCATGGATTGGATACGGATGGGTCATCGAGCGAATGACCGTGGTGCGATCCATCACCTGGGCCATGTGTGGCAACAGCTCGCAAACGTCGCAGCCGGGCAACGACGAGGGAATCCAGCCGAGTTCGCCGCGGATTTCGACCGGTGCGTCGGGCTTGGGGTCGGCCCATTCCAACTGACTGGGCGAACCGTACAGGTGCAGCAGAATCAGCGACTTGGCGCGGCCAAACGAGCGTGGCGCCGGCTCGGCGGCCGCGGCAGTCGATTCGCGATCCGCCTCTGCTTGTCGATCCTGGGCTGCGGCCTGACCGCGCAACAGATCGGCCATCTGCAACCCGGCCACGCCCAAACCGCCCACGTAGAGAAAGTCGCGTCGCGACATTCCGCTGCAGAGTCGGCGATGGGAACCAAGGACGCGAAGCATGCTTCAGGCGTACCCCAATGCGGCGGTCGTTTCCGCGGACGGCCACGCCGCCCCAGCGGCAGTGCTGGCGGCCCGCGACCTGTAATTCCGCGCAGGCGTTATACTACCACGTTCGGCGGCCCCGTCCCAAGAAATCGTCTGGTGTCAGAACACCTCTGCTGGGCAAGGGGGTCGAGAATGTTCGGATGGGATGCACTTTCCGCACCGCAGTTGGAGGAGCTAGTAGCCAGCGGGCCGACCGAGCGCGTCATCGGCGAACTAATGCGTTGGGTGACAGCTCAAGGCGCGAAACGAGTCGTATTCGAACCGTGCGATAAACTACGGCGGTGTTCGCCCCTTTGTGTTGGTTGCTGGCGAGGTTCGTGCCGTCGACGCTCTGCCCGGAAGATTTTGGATGATGGTTTTGATCTGGCTTCGGCAGCAGCTCTCGCCACAGAGCGCCGACGACGTGATTGTTGTCTCGCATGCTGGTGGACAGACGCGATTTCGAGTGGCCTTGACCGACGCGGGACATGTGGCGTTTGAACTCGCACCACCTATGATTTCGCGACAATAACTACGGCCGGTCGATAACTTCGCGGCCGTTGGGGGAGAATAACGCCCGCAACGTTTCGACGGGAACCGACTCCTCGAAGAAACGCACCGAGCCGTCTCCCATCACAGCCAGAAAGCCCTCGCCGTAGTGGCTGCCCAAGCCAGTCGACGGCTTGTCGGCGTCGTACTTCAAGTCGTCGGGCGCCGTCCAGGTAACCGCGTGCTCGTCGTCGGCTTCGACCAGCAAGATCGTATTTGAAGTGCCGTCGCGGATGTCGCGGAATCGCAAGCCCTTGCCGGCGGGGCAAATCGTCTGGTCGCCGATCGGCAACTGCACACACGTTTTGCCGGCCGCGGCCTTGCTCCCCGGCAACTTATACACGTCGGGCATGCGCTCGATGAGCTTCTTGTTGTGCTCGCTGTCCCAAGGCTCGTCGAGGTGAAATTCCTTGTAGAGCGCTTCGCCCCCCTCGACGAAGGGGAGCACCTGGACGCGCCAACTCAAGAGCGGTTTGCCCTCGCCGTCGCGGCTGGCGGCATCCGGAAAACTCTTGGCGATGTTGGCATAGCCATGCATGGCAACCGCCACTTGACGAAGCTGCTGCATCGCCGCGCGGCGGCCCAGCAGTCCGTCGGCTGGCGGTGGGACAAGCGCCGCGAGGTGCTCGGCGGCGACTTCCAACTCCACGACGTTGCCGACCTGCCGTGGTTCGACTTTCTCGAGCACCGGTCCCAGCACCTTCATCAGCGGCGCTTCGGCCGAATTGGCGCCGGTCAGCCGACTTTGCAGCATCAGCGCGCCCAGCACGCCGTCGAGGTGCTCCAGCACGGTCGCGGCGCTGGCTTCCGAGTCGGCCGCCAGCGTTACGCGCAGCGACTGTCGCGGTTCGTAGGCGGCGCTCGACCAGCGGACGTCGCGCACCAGGTTGCGGAGCGTATCGGCCCCCAGTTCGGCCGGCAACTCGGGGGTCAGCTCGTCGAGCACGCGCTGCTGATCGGCCGAGGGGACGAACGCCACGGCTAGCGGTCTGTCGGCGACGGCGTCGAGCGCGGCGGCCAGGTGAGGGCGCGACGCAACGATGTCTGTCGCTTGCCGCGCGGCTTCCAGCGATTCCAACGCCGCGTCGACTCGTCCCTTTGGCCCGGCAACCAGCATCTGATCGACCACCTGGTGACGCCAGGTGTCGTCCAGAGTTTTGCCGAGGCGAAACGCTTCGCCGGCCGTCTGGGCACGGGCCGCGTCTTCCAGCGGCACGACGCAAACCACCGGCAACTCGTTCAAGTTGGGAACCGAGATCAAGAAGTAAACTTCGTTGCCCGCCGCCGCGCGCACCTGCTGGGCAATTCCCAGGGCATCGTCGGGCGAGCGTATGCCGCGGGCCAGGTCGGGCAAGAACTTCAAGACCGAGGCCAAGGTGGCCGCGTCGACGCGCTCGAGATCGACGCGCGCCACGGCGATCGCTTCCTCGCCCATCAGGCGGGCCAACGAGTCGACAAGCGCCGCATCGGCCGCGCCGCTCGGCGAGCCATGCAGCAGAACCGCCACGACGTTCGCTGCCAAAAACGCTACTGCAAATCCATGTCGTCGCATCGCAAATCACCTGCGAATAGAGGTCGGAAAGGTCGTCTTCATGAGCGCCGCCGCCGCGGCGCGGATTACTTCCGCACCGAAATCTCGTACCGAATGTGCTGATAGGGGGTCTGTTCGCGCGATTCGAGCGTGGCCGTCGCGCCGCTCAGCTCGTACGCGAACGACTCGCCCGAAATCGGATCGAGCGGGATCGGCACTTCGGTGACGTCGCCGAGGCTGGCCGGCAGCGCGCCGTCGTGGGTCGCCGCGTAAAGCCGCAACGCTTCGAGCGTTCGCAGCAAGGCGATCCGCTGTTCGAGCCGTACGCCGGCTAGTCGCGCGGCGTTGATCGCCGGCAGCAGCAGGCGTGAAAAGAGTGCCGCGGGTTGCCGACTGCTGGCGTCGAACCGCTCGTCGAATTTCGCGATCCCGGCGCGGGCTTCGGGATACGGCCGCTGCCCCCAGGCAATCGCTTCATCCAAGTGCTCGCGATACGACTGCACCCAGGCGAGCAAGACGACCTGGGCGACCGGCATGCGCTCGACCTCGGCCGCCGGACGGCCGCGGGCGATCAGCTCGCGCTTCGCGCTGGGATAGGTCGCCAGCGCCGGCAACAGCAGCACGGAATTCGCCGGCACGGGCACCTTCATGCCCGGCAACAATTCCATCGTGGGGTTATCGATCGCCATGGTCAGGAATTCGCCGGCGGCGCGGGCCAGCTCGCGCCCTTGATCGGCTGACAGCACGGAGGTCTGCATGATGTCGATGTAGGGGAGCGATGCCCCGACCCAGTAGTGCTCCGATTCGAGCGCGGCAGCGATGTCGATGGGTGGGCTGGGTAAGGCGGTCAGGGCCCAATACAGGTTCGGCGAATCGGGTTCGGCGATCCAGAACTCGATTTCGCTCATGGCGATCGAATCGCAGGCCACGCCGACCAGCGAACTGACGAGCGTGCCCGACTCGCTGGTGTGTTGCCCCATCCGGATCATCGTTTCGAGCGATTGGGCGGCCAGCGCGTAATTGCCTTCGGCGAGCGCCAGCTTGGCTTGCAGCGCCAACAGGCGGACCAGCGAGCGAATCTCCTGGATTTCGGGCAGTAGCGTTGCGATGCCCCCTTCGCGAAGTGGAATGTCCCAGACCGCCTGTTCGCGGCGCGCGGCGAGCGCCACTTCGGCCAGGGCACTCTCCCAGGGAGATAATCCCCGCCGTGCTTCCGTCGGCAGCTTGTCTGGCGGCAGCTCGAGCCATTCGCCGTCGATGGCCGCCAGCATGCTCTTGTCCGCGGTATCGCTATTGAGGTGCCGCAGGTTGTTTAGCGTCATCACGATCGCGCGGTAGTACATGGCCGCGGCGTTGCCCGGCACCAGCTCGCGAGCTGGCGGGTACAGGCGGTACTTCATTGCCGGATCAGGCCGCGGCGCGGGGCTCACCGTCAGCTTGACGACGCGCAGGTCGTCGGCCGCCGGACAGGTCGTCGCGCCGACGAGCGTGGCCACAACAGTCAGCAACAACTTTCGCATGACAGATCTCTCTGCTCTGGTTCCCAAGGAAACAAACCTGGCGACGATCTACGAGTGCGCGTGCGCGGTCGCATGCGCGAGACTTGCGCCCAGCCGACCGGCTTAGCGGTCCCCCCCCAACAGTTCGCTCAGTAATCGTTGGTCGTGCAGACGTAGCGGGTGCGCGACGTTGAGCGCCGCACTACTCGAAGCGCGGCCCTCCCCCTCGGCGGTCGGCCGCGCGGGAATCACCACCAGCGGCGTGCTCGGGTCGCTCGTCGGTCGCGGAACTCGGGCCCGCAATTCCGGCTTCCAGCGATAACCGGGAGCGGCCATCGCGGCCAGCCAAAGCTCGTCGGCCGCCAGTCGTGTGTGCACGGGCACGGCCTGGCGAGGCTTCGCTGTCCGCCCCGCGGGGGCGTCGCTCGATACCACTGCCGGAGCAACGGAGCCAGTCGCATCGGGACGTACGTAGACGCTTCGCTCGATCGTTCGCGGCACGGTGGCCAGCCGAGCGCGCAGGCCCAGCGAAGTGCAGGCCAACACCAGGGCCGCGACTTGCCAGACGAGCGGCCGGCGCCACCACAGCGTCGTCAGGGCATCGCCTCCGGCCGGTTCAACCGACGAGCGCGCGAGCGCCGCTTGCACGCCCAAGGTGTACATCAACCGATCGCGATCGATGCGCGCCCCGATCGGCGCCAAGGCCGACAGTTCGGCCTCGAAGGCTTTCAAGTCTGCGGGCAATTCTTCGGAGGCGGACACGCAACACCAAACCTTTCTCGCAGCGCCGCCAGCGCCGCGACATAACGGCGATGGGCCGCGCTCGACGAGCAGCCGACCAGTTCGCCGATTTCGTGAAAACTCAATCCGCCCCACAGGCGTGCGACCACGACTTCGCGCTCGGCCAACGGCAAGTCGGCCAGGGCCATGGTCGCCTCCTCGGCGTCGAGCGCTTCGCCGGCATTGGGCGAAAACCACGGCACGCGCCGCGCGGCGGCTCCCTCGTGACGTTGCCGCCGAGCCGCGCCGCGGGCCACGGTCAGCGCGCCGCGCCGCACCGCGCAATACAGCCAGGCCACGGGCCTATCGGGGAGCGGCCGCTCGCGGGCCAGCCGCAGAATCGCTTCTTGTACGACGTCTTCAGGCGAGTTGCACCACTGCCGCGCATACAACTCGAGCGACGCCGCGTGCTGGGCGAGCACTTGCTGTACGAGCTGGAGGGCAGCTTCGTCCATCGGTGCCTGGCAACGATCCGACTTCCGGGCCTCGGGTTTCCCGTTCCACAGAGAGGACGCCGGTCGAGCGTAGTTCGTCCCGCCAGACAGGGAAAGAGGTGGCCGAAAAGCAAAAGACCACGTGCAGGCGCGCCGCTACCGGCGCTCCTGGTTTCGTGGCATGGGCTTCCAGCCCAGGCAAGACACGGCCAAGATAACCGTGCCACGACGGCCTCACCGTCGCCGAGCGACCCGAGTCAGGACTTCTTACGCCACTCGCGGCACACGACGGCGACGCCAGCGGGCATAGAACGCGCCGACCAGCGCCAAAGTCATCAAGAGGCAGCCGGATGGCTCCGGCACGACAAACCACTTGTCGTACAGATAATCGTACACCTCGGCCTGCTGGTCGGCAGTCAGCGCCCCCTCGTAGACCAGCACTTCGCCGATCAAGCCTTGCCAGTACTCGCCCGAGAAGCTCCCCTGCTGACCAATGAACGACGGCGTGCTGACATCGCGCTGTCCGTTGGGGTTGCCGATATCGGCCGGCGAGTTGTTTTGCGCGGCCGAACCGAGCGAGGCGTTGTCGACGAACATTTCGGCGCTGACGCCACCGCTGTAAACGCCCCAGACGACAAACGGCGAGCCCGGAGTGTTCAGGGCTTCGCTTGCCGAAAAGCCGTCGGTGAATCGCGCCGAACGCGCGAAATCACTGCCGTCGGAGGTACCCAAGAAGACCGACGACCATGAGTTGCCGGCGTCCCAGTTCGAATAGATCTCGCGCGGCCCGCTGTCGCTGTCGCTGGTGTCGGTCGCCACGGCAAACACGGTGAAGCTGTCGCTGGAGAGCACCGCCCCGCCCGCCAGACTGAAGTAGTCGCCGGCGCCATTGAAGCCGATGGCCGGCAGCGCGTTGATCGCGCCGGGCACGAGTTGCGGCGCGCCCGAGGTGTAGGAGCCATCGTGGCCATTGCCCGATTGGTCGGCCCAGCCGGTGACGGTGCTGCCCGACGTGGCGACTCCCTGCGTGGCGTCGAGCCAGAGTTTCAGTCCCGTGGTGAACGGCAGCGAGTCGGCGCGCGATACGCTCGCCTGCGCCGCCAACACGACCACGAACGAAACAACTGCGCCGAACTTCCTGGTGGCCTTCATCGATTCCATGGCTCCTGATGATAAACGTCCTGAAGGGCTTCAACTCGTGGCCGCGCGCGGCCGCGATTGTGATATCTGTCTAGGTTTGTCGCCGGCGCCAGACAAACGCGCCGCACAGCGCCAGGCCCAGCCCCATCAACGCGATGCTCCCCGGCTCGGGCACGACGAGCTGATCTTGCTCGAGGTGAAAGCCTGCGTTGATATAGATCGTCGTCAAGAATTCGACAGTCGAGCTAACGGTCAGCGACAGCGGACTGTTGATATCCATGAACAACAGGCCCTGCGTGGTCACGGGTATGGCGAAGCCGACCACGCCGTCGAGCGCCAGCTTGGCGGCGCCGGGCGGACCGGAAATCGTATAAGTCCCGGCGACAGTGGCCGGCGCGACCTGACTAAAGTCGTTGAAGTCAACATCGATCGAGCCGAAGATCAGGGCCTCGAAATCGGTCAAATCGAGCGCGACCGTGCCAGGAACCGAGAAACTGCCAATCTGCGCGCCCAACGATGCCAGGCTCGCCGGCGCGCTTTGTTGAAAAACCAGACCGGAGATTTCGCCAGTGATGTCGACGGTCACGTTCTGCAAGAGTCCGACACCGCTGTTCGTGGTGATCGTGATCGTATGGAGCGCCAGCGGGATCTGGGATCCGTTCAACCAATCGAGATGCAGCGCGTCGATATCCGCCACGGTCGTGGGGCTCATGTCGAACTGCGCCGGGTTGACACTTGCTGGCTGCGAGCTCACGACGCCAAACCCACCGATAACAGAAATCGGATGAACCGTCGGTGGCGTAAAGACGAACGGTTCCAGTTTGCTGGTCTTTAGATTGAAGACAGTCCCCTCGCCTGTCGCGGCAATTGCGCCATAGCCCGTTGAGACACCCAAAAAAGCCTGGTTGGCCCCCGAAAACGACACGGGCACCACGTCGGCGTGCGCCGCCTGCGACGTGACGAGGCTGCACACAGTCGTAAACAGCACCAGACGTAGAGGTTTCATAGTGGGCAGTTGCCTGACTCGTGGGAAATGAACTTCGATTGCGGTGCTAGGCGGTCCGTCGCCGGCGCCAGACCACGGCTGCGCACAGCGCCAGGCCCAGCCCCATCAGGGCAATGCTCCCCGGCTCGGGGACGACGAGCTGATCGGCCTCGAGATGAAAGCCGACATTGACGTAGATCGTGGCCACGGCGGCCGCGCTGCCCGACACGGTCATCGCCAACGGCGAAGCGAGATCGAATCCGAGATCGAAGGTCTCGCTGACCGGAATGGCCAATCCGACGGTGCCATCGAGCGTGATCTTGGCCGCGTTGGGTGGTCCCGAAATCGTGTACGTGCCCGCCAGCGGGCCCGACACCAAGTCGCTCACGGACGACAGCGGAAAATCCACCACGCCGAACAGTTTGGCGTTGAAATTCGACACCTGGCTGAAGAAATCGCCCGGCACGCTGAATGTGCCGACATTGGGCCCCAGCGGAGTCAATGTCGCCGCGCCCGTTTGCGCGAACGTCAGAATGTCGAGGTCGCCGGTGAAGTCGACCGGCACGTTCTGCAACAGCAAGACGCTGCTATTCGTCGTGACGGTCACGGTGTTAAAGGCGAACGGCACCGAGGAGCCATTGAGCAGGTCGACGTTCAGCTTGTTGATATCGTTGATTTGCGTCGGCGTGATATCGAAGTTCGCGGGCCCTTGGCTGTTGGGCTGAGAGTTCACCAGGGCGAACCCGCCCTGTAGATTCAGCGGATGAATCGTCGGCGGCGTGAGCACGAACGGCTCGACCTTTCCCGACTTGGCGTTGAATGCCTGGCCACCCCCCGTGGCTTCAAGCGTGCCGAAAACGGTCGACACCCCCACAAACGCTTGCGACCCGCCACTAAAGGTGACAGGCACCACCGCGGCGCGACTCGCAGGCGCGCCAGCCATGAACAATGCGAAAAGCCCCAGAACCGTGACCGAGTACCGCGTGCGTGACATTGGCCCCTCCAATCGATTGAGTCGGTGACAAAAAGGCTTCGTAGGAAATAGCCGCCTCCGCGGCGCGCGGGCGCCGCGGAGGCAGGCCGAAAAAAACTTTGATCAGGCCGAGCGCCGTCGACGCCAGACCACGGCGCCGCACAGTGCCAGACCGATTCCCATCAGCGCCACGCTCCCGGGTTCGGGTACGACGAGCTGATCGACTTCGAGGTGATAACCGGCGTTGACGAACACCGTGGCGATCGCCGCCGCGCTGGCCGACACGGTCAACGACAGCGGGTTCGAAATGTTCAACACGAAGTCCGATGCGGCCGACACCGGCACTTGCAGGCCGATCGTGCCGTCGAGCGTGATCTTCGTGGCATTCGGCGGACCCGAAATCGTGTAGGTCCCGGTCAACACGCCTGGCAGAGTGTCGTTGATGGTCCCCAACGGGTAATTGATCGCGCCGAACAACACGGCCGTGAAATTCGACACCTGCACGAAAAAGTCGCCCGGTACGCTGAAGGTGCCGACGTTTGGCCCCAAGGGAACCATCGTGGCGGCGCCGGTTTGCGAAAATGTCAGGCCGTCGGCGTCGCCGAAGGCGCCCAGCGGAATGTTCTGCAACAGCGCGATCGAACTGTTCGAAGTCAGCGTGACCGTGTTAAACGACATCGGCACGCTCGTACCATTGAGGAGATCAACGTTTAGCTTGGTGATATCGTTGATGGCCGTGGGCGTGACGTCGAACACCGAGGTCGGGCCGAAGCTGTTGGGCTGCGAGTTGACCGGCGCGAAGCCGCCAACCAGGTTGAGCGGATGCACGTTGGGGGGCGTCAGCGAGAAGGGCTCATTCAGCCCGCTTTTGGAATTGAACGCCGTCCCCGAGCCAAAGGCTGTCAACACGCCGAAGGCGGTCGTCACGCCGACGAAGGCCTCGGATGGGCCTGAGAACACAACGTTTACCGGCGTGGCCAGGCTGGTCTGAGTCGAGCCGGCATGGACCGCAACCGCCATGGCCAGCATCGTCCAGAATTTTGTAAACCGCATTGGCAGGAACTCCTCGTCAAAGTTGTGTGAACTTTCTTCCCTGTTTCGAAAAAGAACCGCGCCTGGAGAGTTGCTGGCCGGCCGGCAGTCCCTGGCCTGGCGAGCACGTCTCAGGCAAGCCTCGCGAGCGACGCTACTGAGCCGTCTGGATGACAGACCGAACTCAGGCCCCCTGGCCAACAGCGCGCGAGACTTCGCACAAAAACTCCGCCAACGGCCGCGCGACGAGACAGCGCGACGACGTACAAACCAACGCGGGGGTTGATGCGTGCGGGCGAATCAGGTCGGGCGAGAGTTGCCGGAGCGGTAATCGGGTTGTGACGTCAGAACCTGCGACTGGTGGTCCGAGGGACCGCCCTGAGCGGTTCTTAGTTCAACGTCACTAGCGACACCCGATTGGCAGACCTGATGAATTTCTGAAACAAGCAACTGGCCGTGCAGACGCTGCCACAGCGAGCAACCTCGTGCAGCATCGACGACATATTAAACGCGCCGATTTGGCTTTACAAGTGCGTGGTCGATAAAAAATCAGCTGACGCAGGCGATCCAGCCTAAACCGTCACGCAAGCAAGACTTACAGCCGAGTAATCTACCGCCCGCCGTCGACCACCAGGCATTGCGCCGACACATAGTTCGACAACGGTGAGCACAAAAACAGGATCGCGCCGGCCGCTTCTTCAGCCGTGCCAGCCCGACCCAGCGAGATCAACAGCTTCGACATTTCGAGCATCTCCTGCGGAATGCCCAACGAGATCTTCTCGCTGCCGCGGGCAACCGTTTCGTTCTGCGATTTGGCCCGCGTGAGCCGGGTGTCGATCCAGCCGAACGCCGCGGCGTTAACGTAGATGTTGAACCGCCCCCATTCCTTGGCGACGGTTTTGGTCAGGCCGATCACGCCCGCCTTGGCCGCCGAGTAGTTGGCCTGCCCGGGGTTGCCGTCGGTCCCCGAGATGCTGCTGATGTTGACGATCTTGCGTGCCGGCGGCGTGCCGGCCGCTTCGGCCTCGCGTTTGGCGGCGTCGCGCATGGCGCCGCCGATCGTTTGCATCATGCGGAACACCGCCGAGAGATGGACGTCGAGAATGGCGTCCCACTGCTTCTCTTCCATCTTGTGAAAGATGGCGTCCCACGTGTAGCCGGCGTTGTTGACGAGGATATCGGGCGTGCCGAACGCTTCCTGGCATTGCTTCAAGAGCGCCGCCGGAAAGTCGCGGGCGGTGACGTCCCCCGCCAGTGTGACCACTTCGGCGCCATGCCCGCGGGCGGCCGCCGCCGATTCTTGCAGCGGCTTGTCGTCGAGATCGGTCAGCACGAGTTTGGCGCCGAACTGCGCCAGTAGCTCGGCGGTCGCGGCGCCGATCCCGCGACCGGCCCCGGTCACCACGGCAACTTTGTTGTCGATGAGTTTCAAGTTCATGTATGCGATACTCCCGGCGAAGACTCGTACAGGCAGCGGTTTGCCGGGCCATTCTGCCGCCATGTAGCGTGGGGTGCAACCGACGGGCCGGCGGATCTGTGTGCAGTCGGCGACAGCAAATGAAGGCCGCGACTGACCTCACGACCGGCAAAGCACATCGGGCGACCTTTGCAGGAAGCGGGTAATTGCTTCCAGTTCCATTTTTCGCCCGCCAAACAGCAATTCGCTGCAGCCTGGACCGATTAGCGTTGGGAGATCTTCGAGTAGCTCGGGGAGCAGTTCGCACGCCGCCAGTTCAGTCGGAGCGAGGGCAATCGTGTTTCGAATCGTGAGGCGGGCATCGACGCGCTGCAGCAGTGTGTCGTTGACCCCGAGATGTCGAACCCGTTTGGGAGCCAGCCGCGCTCGCAGCCAGGCAAAGACCATCAAATCGGATGGGTCTAGGTCCCCGAGGAACAACAGAGGTCGACGCCCAACCAACTCGCGAATCCAGGCCAAGTCGCGCCTGTGCGGGAGTCCGTATCGGCCGACGACTCCCAGTGGTTGGACTTTATCGGCGGCGATGGCATGTCTGACCGTCGCCGGCTTGGTCGTGAAGACGACCGGCACGCGGCTGCCGACCGGACTTTGCACGACGTAAGCGGCGCGAGGCTCGTCACAAACAAAATCGCCGTCAGCGTGCTGTTGGAACCAGGCTTCGATCGTCTGGACAAGACGCAACTTCATGGTGAAGAACTGCTGAAGCGCACGAGCTAGTTGAGAAGCTCGTATCCACCTTTAGATCATGCCATAAAGCTGACGTCGGGTACGCACTTCGTGCGTATTTTCCCACGCCGTGAATCACTCCGCCGAACCGTCGGCCGGCACGTGATTCTGGGTGCCGTCCGACTTGTTTCGGATTGTTGACTCGGGCCAACGCAAATCAGCCCGCGCAACTTCAACCCGCCGAACCGTCGGCCGGCACGGTACGCTGCCCGTGCAAAAAGCGCACGACGAAATAGATCAACAGCCCCACCGGGCCGAGCATCAATGTGAAGAACAGGCAGGGCAACACTTGCCAGTGCGGGATCGAGAGCCGCCGGGCGTTGCGCACTTCCCAAGCACCGACGAACAGGTCGAACGCCAGGTAGTGCAGCCACCCGGCCAGCACCGCCTGCGGGTGCGAAAACAACTGCTGCACGCCGGCCAAGGTGAACATACTCCCCTCGGCGCTCCCCAAAGCCGGAATGATCGTCACGGCGTAGAGCGCGGCGATCGCCAGCGAAAAGGCGGCGCTATGCACCAGCCAGGTGGTGACTTTCCAGCCGGGCGCCACGGCCAACAAGATCCACGCCGGCAACACGGCGTTATTGGCAATGGTGAAGATGAGGTCGGGGGTCATCGGTTCAGCGAACTACTACGACAGACTTAAGTAAGCTTCTCTCGCTTGATCTTGCGGAGCGTAAACCGAGGAAGCCATGCAAAGAAAACGATGAAACTTAGGAGTGCAGTTGCGTTGAGCCATCGACCACCGTAAACAGCGGTACACACGAAGAAACTCAAAATGGCAACTAGGAATATTGAGCCGGCGCGGACTACTACCAAGCGTTCACTTGGATTCATGCGAGCCATAGGCACCTCATTCGATAAGCAGACTCATGGCTCAAGCGGCGCGCGACCCACCTTCCGCTGCCGTCGATTCCACTCGAGATATGCATCGAGTCCCTCGGGATCATCGGCCCAGGCGCCCGCGGAACGCCGCAATCCCTCCCCCGGCGGCAAGCGCTCACCTGAGTTGGTGTCGCGAGGCCGCACAAAAACAACCACCTCGGCGCCATCCGGCAAGCCGGGCGCTTCATCCAGTTCGATGATCCGTCCGTGGACAATGCCCTTGATGGCCGAGCTCATGGATCGACTCCCGAAACGCAAAAGTGCACCCGCTACATTCTACTTCAAAGTCCATTCACGGCCGTAGCACGATCTTGCCGGCCAGGGTGCCCGCCTTGTGGATCGTGTTCTCCTCTTGCAGCTGGTGCGCCGCGGCCGCCTGCGACAAGGGCAACACGCGATCGATCCGCGGCTTCAGTTTGCCGGACGCCAGCCAGCCGTTGATGTCGTCTGCCGCGCGCCGCTGCACTTCCGGCGGGCTGTTGAACATCGCGAAGCCGACCAGCGTGCAGTCCTTGACGTAGAACGGACCGACGGGAAACGTCGGCCGCGCATCGCGCCCCGCCATCAGCACCATCCGCCCGCGCATCTTGAGGAAGCCGATGGTGCGGTCGAAGTCGGGCTCGCGCAGTGTTTCCCACCAGACGTCGATCCCCTCGGGCGCTGCCGCGCGAATTGCTTCGTCCACGTTTTCGGTCTTGTAGTTGATCGCCACGTCGGCCCCCAGTTCGCGGCAGAGCTTGAGCTTCTCGTCGCTGCCGGCCGTGGTGATCACCTGCGCGCCGAGGGCCTTGGCCATTTGCACCACGGTGCTGCCAACGCCCCCCGAGCCGCCGTTGACGAACAGAGTTTCGCCCGGCTGCAATGCGGCCCGCGGCACCAGGCCGATCCAGGCCGTAATGCCCACGAGCGCCGCGGCCGCGGCCTGTTCGTCGCTGACGCCGTCGGGCGTGGGGTAAAGCCAGGCTTCGTCGACCGCGGCATACTCGGCGAACGAGCCTTGCCGCCCCATCAACCCCTGGTTCGATCCCCAGACGCGATCCCCCGGCTTGAAGCGTTTGACCCCCGCGCCGACCGCTTCGACGGTGCCCGCCAGATCGCAGCCGATGACAAATGGGCTGGGCAACTGCGCTTTGATCAGCCCGCCGCGGATGTACGTGTCGATCGGGTTGACGGCCACGGCCGCCACGCGCACCAGCACCTGACCGGCGCCGGCCGTGGGGGTCGGCAGTTCGCCATATTGAATCGAATCGGGAGGGCCGGGCTGCGTGATATAAGCGGCTTTCATGGAGACGATCCTGGGGCGATCGATGCCAGATAGTAAGTCAACGGCTTCGATCAGCAACTTACCGGCTGCGGTCTCGGTCGCAAAGCGGCCGGCGGGCAAGTTCGCGCGCGGGTCGCCGCCGATTATGCTCGTACCGGGCGAGCGGTCGGTCGAATCACCAGGGCAGCGTCAACCATGCCGATCGTCGTTACGTGTTCCAACTGTCGACGGAGCTTTCGCGTCGCCGATGCGCTGGCCGGCCGCCGCGCCAAGTGCGGTAGCTGTCAGACGCCGATCGTGATCCCGCGCCCACCGGCTATCTCCGCCGAGGCGCGAGTGAGCGATGGCTCGATTCCCTTGGCGGTCGCCGCCGTGCCGCCCGCCGGCGCCCCGGCCGTGGCTTCGGTCGCGCGGCCGAAGAGCAGGCTGGGTCAGGCGGCCAACAAAGCGGTCGAACCGCCCGCCGAAGCGTTGGCCGCGCAAATTGCAGCCAGCTTTCGCGGCGAGTACCAACGCCCGCCAACTTCGCTCGGCTATCGCCTGGTACTGGTTATCGGCACGATCGGTTTGGCGTTGGTGCCGCTGGGATACGCCGCGTCGGTGGCGGCCCTCGCCTGGCTGGTCTGTTGGCAGGCGCAACATCTCAGTGGGGGCTTCGGGCTGCGTATCCGGCTACCGCTTTTGATCGCTTCGATCGTGGCGCTCTTGTTCATGCTCCGCGCCTTGGTGCTGTTGTTCTATCGACGCAAGCACGTGCCGGAGTCGCCGCGGTTTCCGCTCGAGACCTACCCGGCGCTGGCGTCGCTGGTGCGCGAGATCAGCCAGCGCGTGGGGAGCCCGCTGCCAACCAAGCTCGAATTCATGTGCGAACCCAACGCGGCGGCCAGCTATGGCGACACGCTCTGGCAGCAATTGTTTCGCCGCGAGCTGACGCTCCACTTGGGGTTGACCTTGGTGGGCGGACGCACGATCGGGCAGTTGTCGGAAGTGATCGCCCACGAGCTAGGGCACTTCTCGCAGCGCGGGGCAACGCGATTGACCGCCTTGCATCGCTGGTTGCTGGCCTGGAATGCTGCCGCGGCCATGCAGCCGTCGAGTTTGGATTTCGAGAAAGCCGCAGACGCCGAGTGGTCGTTCACGCGCTGGTTCTACGTGGCGGCGGCGCTGGGAGTCGCCACGTCGCGCGGCGTCTTGCTGATCTGCTACAACGCGGCGAATCTGTTGTGCGCCGTGATTCTGCGGCAGTTGGAATACGACGCCGATCGTGCTTCCGTGGCGATCGTCGGCCTGCGAACCTTCACCGAAAACGAATATTGGCTTGAGGAAATCAATCGCGGTTTTCGCGAGGCAATTTCGGCCGCTGGCGAATGCCTGCCGCGCAATTGTCTGCCCGACGATTTGCCCGACCTGGCGCTGGCCTGGCTCAAACAATGGCCCGACGAACAACGGGCCGTGATGCGAAAGCGCCTCAAGAACGACAAAACCGATCTCTTGAGCACGCACCCCAGCCCGCGCGACCGCATCGAAATGGCCCGCCGGACCGGCGCGCAAGGCGTTTTCGAGTGCGATCTGCCCGCGCGGTGGTTGCTGCCGAATTATGCCGGGCTCTGCCGGGCCGTGTCGCGCGGATTCTACTTCAACATGATGGGGAGTGCGCCGAAAGATCTCGTGTTTGCTCCGCCGGCCGAGCTGTTTCCGTATTGGGAGGTGTACGCGTCGCGAGCAGCCGCCCCCCAACGAACAACTCAGGCCCCGCCTCGGCCGTAACCATTTCCGTTCCCGTTGCGGCCGTAGCCCGAGCGGCCGTTGCCACCGGCGCGCTGCGGTTGCCGCAGCGGCGCGGCCAGCAGTTTGACGTGCCCCACCCCCAGCAGGTCGTCGACGCGGGCCCGCAACTCGGGCGAGACGGCCACCGTCAGCCCGCCGCACTCGCTGTAGAGCTTCGAGCCGTCGTCGAGCTGAAACACCAGCTCCAGGGCGCAGCGCCCCGGATACCCGCGCACGATTTCATAGAGTTGCTCGACGTGCCGGGGGGTGTGCCGCGCTTCGTCGAGCCGGATCAACATGCCGCGCGTCATCCGTTCGGCCAGTTCGTCGAGCGGAATCAGGTCGTTGACGATCAGGTTCGCTTCGTCGCTGCCGGGGCGCTTGTCGATCGCCCCGCGGACCACCAGGATCGCGTCGGCCTGCACCAGCGGCTCGAGCCGCGCGTAATCTTCGGGCCAGACGATCGATCGCATGATCCCTTCGGCGTCTTCCAGGTCGAACATCGCGTACTTGGTGGCGGTGCTCCCCGGGCGCGGGTTCTTGGTGCGTTTGGTCACCAGCGACGAGATCATCCCCCCCAACAACACTTCGGTGCGGTGGGCCAGCGCCACGGCTTCGACCGTAGTGTGCGAGCAGTACGTGCGCAACTGTTGCTCGTGCTCGGCCAACGGATGACTGGTGAGATAGAAGCCGAGCACTTCCTTCTCGTGGGCGAGATTCTGCCGCGGCTCGAAAGCCGGCACGTCGGGCAACGCCGGCGAAGCGGCCGGACCGGCATCGTCGTCCAAGTCGAACAGCCCGCGCTGGCCGGCACGGCGGTCGGCCGCGGCCTGCGAACCGGCCTGCAGCGCCCGCTCGACGGCGGCCAGCAACTGCGCGCGATGCCCGCCAAGCGAATCGCACGCCCCGGCCTTGATGAGCGACTCGATCGCCGCGCGGTTCACGGCCGACGGATCGACTCGCTCGCAGAAGTCGAACAGATCGCGGAACCGCCCGCCGCTTTGCCGCGCCCGCACGATCGCCTCGGCGGCGGGCCAGCCGCACCCCTTGATCGCGGCCAGCCCGAAGTGAATCCGCCCGTCGGTCACGCTGAAATCGGGGTGCGATTGATTGACGTCGGGCCCGACGACTTCGACCTCCATCCGCCGGCAATCTTCGATGTGCTCGACGAGCGGGTCCTTCCGCTTGAAATTGCGGTTCGACATATCGCCCGACAACAGCGCCGCCATGAACTCGATCGGCCAATGCGCCTTGAGATAGGCGGTCATGTAGGCGACTAGCGCGTAGGCGGTCGAGTGGCTTTTGTTGAAGCCGTAGCCGGCGAACTTCTGGATCAGGGCGAAAATCTCCTCGGCGTCGCGGCGCTTCAAGCCGTTGGCCACCGAGCCGGTGTAGAACTCCTCGCGATAACGATCGATGATCTCGGCCTTCTTCTTCGAGATCGCCTTGATGCAGGTGTACGCATTCGACAGCTCGATCCCCCCCAACCGGTTCAGCAGCCGCATCACCTGCTCTTGATAGACCATCACGCCGTGCGTTTCTTCGAGCACTTCGCGCATCCGCGGATGCTTGTACTCGGGCTGCTTGCGGCCGTGCTTGACCTGGATGTAGTCGTCGACCATCCCTCCTTCGAGCGGTCCCGGGCGGTACAGCGCGTTGGTGGCGATGATGTCGCGGAAGTGGTCGGGCTTCATCCGCTGCAGCAAGTCGCGAATGCCGCCGCTTTCGAGCTGGAACACTCCTTTGGTTTCGCCCCGGCACAACAAGGCGAACGTCTCCGCGTCGTCGAGCGGAAACTTGTAAGGGTCGATCCGCTCGCCGGTCGTCTGCTCGATCAGTTCGACCGCCTTGGCCAGAATCGTCAAGTTGCGCAGCCCCAGGAAGTCCATTTTCAGCAGGCCCGCTTTTTCGACGTCTCCCATCCCCCACTGGGTGATGATTTCTTCCTTGCCGGTCACCTGCTGCAGCGGCACGTATTCGACCAGCGGCCGATCGGCGATCACCACCCCCGCGGCGTGCGTGCCGACGTTGCGCGCCAGCCCCTCAATCGCTCGCGCCAGATCGACCAACTCGTGGACGTCGGCGTCGGAGTCGTACGCCTTGCGCAGCTCTTCGCTCTTTTCGAGCGCCTCGTCGAGGCTGATCCCCAATTCGTCGGGGATCATCGCCACGATCGAATCGGCGCGGGCCGACAGCGTCAGCGCGCGGGCCACGTCGCGGATCGCCGCCTTGGCCGCCAAGGTACCGAACGTGCCGATCTGGGCGACGTTTTCCTCGCCGTATTTGGCCTTCACGTATTGAATCACTTCCGCCCGGCGATCCTTGCAGAAGTCGATGTCGATATCGGGCGCTTCCTTGCGGCTCTCGTCCAAGAACCGCTCGAACAGCAGGTCGTAGCGCAGCGGGCAAACGTGGCTCATCCCCAGCCCATAGGCCACGAGCGAACCGACCCCCGAGCCGCGCGCCGTGCACGGAATGCCCTGCTCGTGCGCGAACCGCACAAAGTCCCAGACGATCAAAAAATAGTTGGCGAAACCCAGCGTGTTGATCACCGACAGTTCGCGATCGAGCCGCTCGACGACCACCGGCGCCAATTGCCCGCCGACAATCCGCTCCTCGTCTCCTTCGTACCGGCGGAGCAAGCCGGCTTCGCACGTTTCGCGCAAGTAATCGGCCGACGACTTGCCAGCCGGCGGAGCGAAGGTCGGAAAGTGCCGCTTGCCCAGCTCCAGATCGATGTCGACCGTGTCGGCGATCTGCTGGCTGCGGGCGACCGCGTCCTCGAGCCCGGGAAACGACTTGTACATTTCTTCCGGCCCGCGCAGGTAAAACTGATCCCCCTCCATCCGCATGCGGTTGGTGTCGGTGCGGAACCGCCCGGTGTTGATGCACAAGAGCACGTCCTGGGCCACGGCGTCTTCGCGCCGCACATAATGTGCGTCGCTCGTGGCCACGACCGGCAGCCCCATGCGATTGGCCACCTCGACCGCCCCTTCGAGGGCCAGTCGCTGCACGTCGAGCCCGTTGTTCTGGATCTCGACGAAGTAGCGGTCGCCGAAGATCGAGTGAAACCAGCCGGCCACCTCGCACGCTTCCTTGATGTTGATCGCCGGCTCTTGCCCGCGGAGGATCATCCGGCTGAACTCTCCCGAGACGCAGCCGCTCAGGCAGATGATCCCTTCGCTGTGGGCGGCCAGCAGCTCGCGATCGATCCGCGGCTTGTAGTAAAACCCCTCGCGAAACGCCGCGCTGGCCAACTTGATCAGGTTCTTGAAGCCGGTGCGGTTTTTCGCTAACAGCGTGAGGTGATAGTTCGTCTCCTCGTGCTTTTCGTACGAGCGGCGGAACCGGCTGTCGGGGGCGATGTACGCCTCGTAACCGAGCACCGGGTTGATCCCCGCGCCTCGGCAAGCCTGATAGAACTCGATCGCCCCGTGCAAGTTGCCGTGATCGGTGATCGCCAGGGCGGTCATCCCCTCGGCTTTGGCCCGCGCCACCAGGTCGGGGATGCGACTCGCCCCGTCCAGCAGGCTGTAATGCGTGTGGCAGTGCAGATGGGCGAATGGCCGGGGCGTGCGCGACTCGCTCTCGACGGCGGAATCGTCGGGCTGGTCGGTAAACGACGGGGGAGGGGCGTCAAGCGTGGTCGACATCGCGAATCCTTCGGACGCAAGGCGTTCCATCTGGAGAGCCGGCCGAGTTTTCCGGCTCCGCGTGAAGCAGACGACGAAGCTCAATAGTCCGTCATTCTCTCGCGACCGCGACAGCACTTCAACCGTCGGGTTCGCCCGCCGCGCGGCTCCTGGTACAATTAGGCGATACCCACCGACGCGAGCCAGTCGCCCGCCCGCGACGTCGCTCGCGTCGCCTGCCCGCCAACGCCACACGTGCGAATCGAACCAGATCGGGGCTTCCACCAACAAGCGCGCGTGGTAGTTACATGCCTTCCGGATCCGAGCCCGTGTCGGTCGATCTCGAAACGCTGGTCCGCCTGTTCTACCCCGACGGCGACGAGTTGGGCCGCTTCTTCGAGAAATCGGCCGAAGCCCTTCCCGAAGCCTACCAGCGGCTGCTGGCCCACTCCGGGCACATGACCGAAACGGTCGAAGCCCATCACGCCGATCGCGTCGACGTCGAGGTGCTCGCCAAGCGCGTCACCCCCACGCATTACGCCCGCAAGATCCTGCTGCGGCGGCAGCGCGACCGCCGTGTGGTGCAGTTCGGCATAATGCGCGTGGCGTTCGCCTACCTGCCCGACGCCGCCCGCGCCGAGATCGAAGCCGAGACGACCCCGCTGGGGCGGGTGCTGATCGAGCACAACGTGTTGCGCTGGGTCGAGCTCGTCGCCTTGTGGCGCGTCGAGCCGGGGGTCGACCTGCGGCGGCTCTTCAACCTCTCCCCGGGCGTCGAAACTTACGGCCGCACGGCGCTGATCTACTGCAATCACGAGCCGGCCGTCGAGCTGCTCGAAATCGTCACGCCGGAGTGACGGCCTAGACCGCCGCGGCAATCATCGCTTTGAACCGCGGAGGCCGCCGAGGGACACAAAGGACTGGGACCGGTTCTCTCTGCAATCCTCCACGCTCTCGGGGGCAATGCGCGGTAATACGCCACGCCAGGACGTAAAATGCCCGAGGACTCGTGAATGGAGCATCTGGCCGTGCCGAGGGCGTAGTGCGATGAGTGAGAACCCGTACCGCGCACCCGATGGCGAACCGCCACCGCGTCATTGGTGGCCAATCGGTTGGGTGCGACCAACGCCGCAGTACACCGCCGGCGTCATCGGCGGAATCGGAGTGGGGTTCCTCGTATTGAAGGGAGTGGAAGTCGTCTTCGGTGAAATTGGTGTGACAACGGCGATTCTGTTCGGCGTTCCGCTTCTGTTGTTTGTCGGTACTTCGATCGCCTATCGAGATCAAAACCCGCCCAAGCCACCAGCGCCGCCGGAATCGCACGAATAGCCGACCAAACGGCGTTGGAATTGTCGAAGCGACGCGAGATTCTGCCATGAATTTCCTGACTCGAGTTGACGAGGGCAACCTGCTGCGCGCGACCATCATCGGGATAACCGCTGCCTCACCGGGCTTGATCGGTTTCCTGGTGTGGCGCACCTCGATCGGAGCGACTCCCCTCGGGCTTGTCGGGCAACTGGCAACTGCGCTGATCGCTCTCCCGGCACTGCTGACCGCGATCTTCCTCGTGTTCGACGCCCTGTCGCAAGCCAGGAACCGCTTGGTCCGTTTTGCTGTCGCGGCCACATTTCTTATCCAAGCCGTCGGCCTGATTTGCAGCGCCTACGGATGCGATGTCCATGTCATTCTGCTGCTGGCAGTCGGCCTGGAACTGAGTTTGGGGACGATGGCCTACGGCCTGACTATGTCGGCCATTTGACGTTCTCTGCGTGCTCAGCGTCTGGGCGTGCGTGGTTACCCCGGGTGCCATGCCCACGCTTGACGTGGGCATGCTCAGCGGAATCCGATCCGCAGATTGCGCTTTCCTGTAGCCGGCCTCTGCGAGGCCGGACCGGGGTCGTAGACAGTCGCAGACCCTGGCTACAGATCCGCCGAGCAGCGGCGACAGTCCCGGCCACCGGGTGGCCAATTTCTCTTCTTGCTATAATGGTCCTAATAATGTACAAAAGTTGTCGCTTGGGGTGCCGCTCCGCGCGCAAATCCGGGCACTAGCAGAGTCAGTGGCACCCGAAATGCGTCTAAAAAAACATCCCCACCGTGGCATGGTCAACCGCCCAGGGGGACGGGGGTCGTTTCCGGAAATCGACCTCACCCGGTCAACGCGCAGACCGGAAACGACTCCCGTCCCCTTGGGGCTGCATCGAAAGGAGGAACGACACTCCGCCGACTTCGCGAATCAGTCCGCATCTCCCCCAGGGGCTTCGCGATCACGCGCGATCGTTCGTCAGCGCCCGAGTGGAGAGCGACGCTCGCGGTGCGCGCCGCCAGGTGACCAAGCTCGTCGTGGGCATGAATTCATGATCTACAGATTTCACAGATTACGCAGATGAGCTGCTCGGGGACTCGTCCGCGTTCCCCAATCTGCGTCAATCGGCGAAATCTGCGGACAGAGGCCGCCGAGGGACGCAGCGGCAATCTGACCTAGGACGCAAAACGGTTCGCTAGGACGCAACGAGGACGCAAACGATTGGATTTGCGTCCTAGAATAAGTTCTTACTGGGCAACTACTTCACTGCCACCACCAGCGGCGTAGGACGGTAAGGACGCAAAAATACAGCAATGGAGCGAGAGAAGGCTTACGCCCCAGAGGCTTGGCGAACTCCGCGCGAGCCCAACCGAACCCCGGACCGCTTTCCCAATCTGCGTCAATCGGCGAAATCTGCGGACCGCAACCTGCTTACTTTGCGCCTTAGCGCCTTGGCGCGAGATCATTCGTCTTTGGACGCAAAATGAAAGCCTTGGACGCAAGTTGGACGCAAACCGCTTCGATTTGCGTCCAAGAATAAGTGGATTCGCTTCAACGACTTAACTACGGGTAACAACAGCTTTGGACGGTTTGGACGCAAAATTCCGGACATGGAGCGAGAGATAAGGCGGGAATTCGTAGACCACGGATAACACAGATCAGCAGCTCGGTGAATTAGCCGTGTTCCCACTCCTTCGCTGTAACAACCCGGACGCAAAACCGCTGCGCCGGACGCAAACCGGACGCAAACCTGGACGCAAAATCCCGATGTGTTACACGCCCCAAGCTGTGCCATCTATTTGAGTTCGGGCTCAATATCAAAAAACCCGGACGCACCGGACGCAAAATTACCGCACATGGAGAGAGAGATACGGCGGGAACTCGTCAACCACGGATTTCACGGATGACACAGATCAAGATCTCGTTGAACTGGCCGCTTTGCCAATCTGCGTCGATCTGCGAAATCTGCGGACCACAAACTGCTTCCACTCTCGGATGCAATGCCGAGGTTTGGACGGCAGTTCGTGGTGGCAAGTCAGGCCATCGCGCCGCGGCCGCATTCCTGGCGGAAGCGCCGGATGTCGTCGACCTTGCCCATCACGATCACCGTATCGTTGGGCTCGAAGACAAAGTCGGCGTCGGGGTTGAAGATCAGCTTGCCGTCGGCGCGTTTGACGGCCACGACCAGCAAGCCGTGGCGGCGGCGAGCTTCGGCCTGCTGCACCGTGCGGCCGATGAGCGGCGCGCCGCTGGCGATCGACAGTTCGTCGAGCTCGACGTCCATCGAGCTGTGCCCCACCACCAGTTCGAGGAACTCGACCGTCGAGGGGCGCGTGACCATCGAGGCCATCCGCAAGCCGCCGATGGCGGCCGGCAGCACCACGCGATCGGCGCCGGCCTGAATCAGCTTCTTTTGCGTGGTGGGCAGTTCGCCGCGGGCGATGATGCGGAGCCGGGGATTCAGGTTGCGGCCTGTCAGCGTGATGAACACGTTGGCGGCGTCGTCGGGGAGCGCCGTCACCAGGCACTTGGCGCGCTGGATGCCGGCGGCCTCGAGCGTGGTTTCTTCGGTCGCGTCGCCGGGCAGCGCGAGATAGCCGTTCTGGCGCGCTTCGCCGATCGTGCGTTCGTCGCGTTCGATGATCACAAACTGCTCAAGCTCGCGGTGCAACTCGTCGCTGATGATGTGCCCGATGCGGCCGTAGCCGCAAATGATCGTGTGGTTTTCGAGTTGTTCGATTTCGTGCGTCATTCTGCGTTGTCCGAGATAGTTTTCGACTTCGCTCATCAGCGCCAGTTGAAACAGCCCGCCGAGCGCATAGGCCGACGCGCTGAGTCCACAGACGATGACCAGCACCGTGTAGAGCCGGAGGCCCGGCGTCATCGGTCCGATTTCGCCGTAGCCGATGGTCGAGATCGTAATCACGACCATATAGATTGCATCGAGCCACGACCAGCCAGCGATCCGGTAGCCCACGACCGACAGGCAGAAGATCACCCCCAGCGCGAGGACGCCCCGAACGATGCGACGGAGCGAGGGGGTCATGCGGTCGGAGCCCTGAGGTTGAGTGGCGAGAGGTTCCTTGCTCGATCAGGTATGATAGTCGGCGTTCAGGCGGACGTATTCGGCGGTGAGGTCGGTCGTCCAGAAACGTACGCGGCCTTCGCCGTCGGCCAGTTCGATTTCGATGTGCGTGTCGCGTTGGTCGCGAATCGACGCCGAGACGGTCTCCGGCTCGAACTTGACCGGTGCCCCCTCTTTGTACAGCACGTGCCCGTTGAGCTTCAGGCCGATTGCCGCGGCGTTGAGCGGCACCCCCGCGTAGCCGACGGCCGAAACGATGCGCCCCCAGTTGGGGTCGGCTCCGGCGATGGCGGTCTTGACCAGCGGGCTCTCGGCGACGGTGCGGGCGATCTTGTGCGCCGCGGCGCGGCTGGCGGCGCCGGTGACGTCGATCGTCACCAGGTGCGTGGCCCCCTCGCCGTCGGCCGGAATCGCGCGGGCCAATTCGGCGCACACTTCGCCCAGCGCCGCGCGAAAGGCCGCCAGATCGCTGGCGGCGAGCACCCCACCGCCGGCCGCGCCGCTGGCCAACAGCAGTACCGTGTCGTTGGTGCTCGTGTGGCCATCGACGCTAATGCAATTGAAGCTTTCGTCGACAGCCTCGCTCAGCGAGCGTCGGGCAGTTTCTTCGTCAAGTACCGCGTCGGTCAGCAACACGCCGAGCATCGTGGCCATGTTGGGGCCGATCATGGCGGCCCCCTTGGCCATGCCGGTCAGTTGCACTTGGCGAGTGGGGAGCTTGATGTTGCGGCCTGCTACCTTGTGACAGGTGTCGGTGGTGAGCATGCCGCGGGCGGCGGCCAGCAGATGTGCTTCGTCGGTGCCGAGTTGCCTGGCGGCGGCGGTAATGCCCTCGGCAATCTTCTCCATCGGCAGGAACTTGCCGATGACGCCGGTCGAGAGCACGAGCGCTTCGGTCGGCGCGGCGCCCACCACGGCAGCGGCCAGGCGGGCCATGGTCGCGGCGTCTTCGTCGCCTCGCGGACCGGTGCAGGCATTGGCGTTGCCCGAGTTGACCACCAGCGCGCGGATCGCGCGGCTTGGCGTGTGGCTGCGGTTCCAGCCAACCGGCGCCGCGAACACCTTGTTTTGCGTGTAGACACCAGCCGCCACGGTCGGAGCTTCGGTTACGACGAGCGCCAGGTCGGGCTTGGTCGGGTTGCCCTTGATGCCGCAATGGACCCCGGCCAAACGAAACCCGCGAGGAACAGCGATGGACATTCGGTCTTGAACTCCCAGTGGATGAGCGGCGCGTCGTCGCGCCCAGCTTACGATCGTCTCGATGTCCCCGCGGCCATGGAGCACTTGCATTTAGCAGGTGCAATCCTCTCAACGATGCACTACCTACAGCAGCCCGGTTGTTTCCGGAAAGCCGCCCATCAGGTTGAAATTCTGCACGGCGGCTCCGGCCGCCCCCTTGATCAGGTTGTCGAGACAACTGATGAGCACGACTTTGCCGCGCACCCGGCGGACTGTGATATCGCAGTAGTTTGTGCCGGTGCTGTCTTTGGTCCCAGGCAAGTGATCTACCACGCGCACGAACGGCTCGTCGGCGTAGCGGCTACGCAGGGCCGAAAAGAGCTGCTCCTCGCTCGCGTCGCCGCGCGGCTCGGCATAGCAGGTGCTCAAGATCCCGCGATCCATCGGCACCAAGTGAGGCGTAAAGATCACGCTGGCCGTTTGCCCGCTGGCGCGCGTGAGAATCTGCTCGATTTCGGGGGTGTGCCGATGCCGGCCAACATTGTAGGCCGACAGGCTTTCGTTGCACTCGGGGAAAAGCGTTGTCAACTTCGGTGTGCGACCGGCACCCGAGACCCCGCTCTTCGAGTCGACGACGATCCCCTCGGGCTCGATCAAACCTGCCGCCAGCAGCGGCGCGAGAGCCAGGATCGCCGACGTGGGATAGCAACCCGGGTTGGCGATCAGTTGCGCATCGCGAATCTGCTCGCGAAACCACTCGGGCAGGCCATAGACCGTGTGCCCCAGTCGCTCGGGGTCGACGTGCTTTTCGCCGTACCAGGCCTCGTACGACTCGGCCGAATCGAGGCGGTAATCGGCGCTGAAGTCGATCACTCGCAACCCAGCTCGCAGCATCTGCGGCACGAGTGTCGCGGTCACGCCATGCGGCAAACAGCTAAAGACGTAATCGGCGCGCGCCGCCACGGCGACGGGCCCGAGATCCTGGCACTCGAGATCGAGCCGCCGCGCCAGCGACGGGTGAATGCTGGCGATCGAGGGGTTCCCTTCCTGGCGGCTGGTGAGCGTGGTGATCTCGGCTTCTGGATGGCGCAGCAGCAGCTTGATCAGCTCAAGGGCCGAGTATCCCGTCGCACCGAGGATGGCTACGCGTGTCATGGTTTTGCCGAACAGGCGGGGAGGGAAGCCGAAAACTAGTCCACGATGGCCGCGCGTCGCCGACGACGAAATGCCGATCGCTGGAAAACGACACCGCCCGGGCGATCGTGGTTCGCAGCCTTCGACCTGGCACCCGCGCTACGCCCCCACCACTGGGGCGCGGCGCCGTTTGAGGTTGGGGCCAAGTATAGCGCTACCGGCCAGCAGGGCCAAGTGGTCGGATGGTTGCGCGCAGCGCGCGGAATCTGCCGCGACACAGGCTAATCGTAGCCATACCGTTTGACATACGGCCAGCGGAATCGGTTGGTTTCTACTGGCCGCGAATTCGATGCGATGCGCATAGCATCCCGGCGCATCTCAAGGCTGCGCATCCTGCCATCGCACCGGGCGGCCTCTTGCTAGACTAACCCGACGCGCCAGCGAGCAGATGGACCGATTACCACCTGGCCGGCGCCGCGGACTTGCCGCTCAACGGTGGGGCGGACGGCCGGATCGTTGTCCTGCGATCACGATCGACCGGATGCGGCCCGTTCAGAGCAAGTCGTCGACGATCGTCCGCTTGATCAGCAGGTTGGAGGGGACCGACTCTGGGTCGAGCATTTTTCGGGCGGCCTCGGCGCCGACCACGGGGAGGCTCGTGGGATCGAGCAGGCCCACTTGAACCAGGGCCGAGGCCTGATCCCAATGGATATGCTCGTTTTTGATCTTGCCGTCGGCGAAGGTCACGATCACGACCTTGACCAACTCCAGGCGACGACCCGTCGGCGCCACACCCGGCAACAGCCAGGGGATTTCGACCGTATGCGTGCAACGGAAGATAAACTCGTCGACCAGGCGATTCTGACCGACGGTCCGCGAGATCGGGACCAGTTCCACATCGGGAGGAAGACTCGGGATGAAATAGCGGGCGTAAAAGTGCTCGAGTTGTTGCCGGCCGACGCCGCCGGTTAGAACCGGCACATGGTTGACATAAGGGCGTTCGACCATGGTGTCGCAAGAAGCGCAGGCATCCTTCGCCTGGAATTCCGCTTGCAGGTGCCGCTCCCACAAGTTCACCATCGCACGCTCGTCGGCGGTCAGCTTCTCGAGGTCAAGCGGAAACATTGGCTTTACTCCTTCCCGAATCTCCATCACTCCAGATCGAAAACGCCGGCGCGCTCGCCGACGAAGGGATTGGTGCGACGTTCGGTGCCCACGGTCGTCGGATCGCCGTGGCCCGTGAGAATCACCGTGTCGTCGGGCAGGGTGAACAGCTTGTCGTGGATGCCTTGCGAAAGCTGCTTGAAGCTGCCGCCGGGAAAGTCGGTCCGCCCCACGCTGCCGGCAAACAGCACGTCGCCCCCGAAAACGAAGGCGGGCTGTGTGTCGCGGCAAACTAGCACGATGTGGCCGCTCGAGTGACCAGGAATCTCGCGGACGTCGAGCCGAAAGCCGGCCGCTTCGTAGACATCTCCCTCGTCGAGCAGTTTGTCGGCCGGCGGGCTGGTGATCGAAAAGCCGAAGCCGCGCGAAAGGTTTTCGTTGGCGCTAGTCAATTTCGGAGCGTCGCCGCGACCGATCACCAGCGGGCAGTCGGGCCAACGCGCCTTGAGATTGGCGTTGCCAGCGATGTGATCGGCATGTCCGTGCGTGTTGAGGATGGCGGCCGGCGTCAGACCGTGCTCTTCGAGATAATCGAGAATCAGATTGGGCTCGAGACCGGGATCGACCACCAGGCAATCGTCGCGGCCGTCGAGATGCGCGACGTAGCAGTTCTGATCGACAGGCATCGACACGATGCGCTCAAGATGCAAGCGGGATTCGGCCACGGGTACATCCAATCGGTTTGAGTTGTCGCCAGCGACGCGCGGCATTGCCTGGCTGAGTTGGCGTGCCGGTTGTTCTGCCCACGCAAAGATTCACGCGAGCGGGGAGTTTGCAGGCGCCAAAGCCGCGACGGTAAAGGTTGTGTTGGATTGTAAATTTCTCCGCGCCGTGCGCGCAGTGGGAGGGACCCCAAGTGGCCTTGTGGCCAACCTCGCGATCGTTGTAAGGTGCTGCCCCTCCAGTCACTTGGATGTGATGGCGACTACTCGTCGAGCGTTCCGTGGAGAGCTCGGCACGGAGTTTGCTCGGCCGGGTGGGCCCCTTGCGCCGTCGACATTCGAGACCTATCGCTGCGGGAGACAGTCTCGCGGACCCGATGAAATGCTACAGAGATGGGAGTTTGCGATGGATGCTAGCAAGCGCAATTTGAATCTGATGCGAGGCTGCGGTGTGATGGCCGTTGGCCTGTTGCTGGCACCGCATGCACTTGGGCAACAAGCGGGTGGCCAGTATCCGGGCTACTACGGTGGCGCGGCCGTGCAGACGCCCGCGCAACAGCCTGCCCAACCGGCGGCCGGACAGCCGAACTATCGCCTCGCCCAGGCGCCCTCGGAGGGGGCCACGCACCAGCAATTGGCCACGGCCAATTCGCCGAACATCATTACGCAGACCGCGCCGGGCGAACATCCTCTCATGCCAGCGCTACGCTGGGCGCACGAAGGGGTGGAACGGATCCGCCAGATCCAAGACTACTCGTGCACAATGTACAAGCGCGAGCGTGTTGGCGGCGTGGTCGGCGATTACCAGGCGATGTACGTCAAGGTGCGGCATCAGCCCTTCAGCGTTTACATGTACTTCCTGAGTCCGACCGACATCAAAGGACAGGAAGTGATCTGGGTCAAAGGACTCAACGAGAACAAGTTGCAGGCCCACGCGGTTGGCATCAAGAACGTCGTCGGCACCGTCTCGCTGAACCCGACGGGGCAGATCGCCATGCGGGGCAACCGCTATCCGATCACCGAGGTCGGCATCTTGAATCTTGTCGAGCGACTGATTCAAGTCGGCGAGAAGGACGCGCAATACGGCGAATGCGAAGTGCGTTTTCAGAAGGCGAAAATCGGCGGCCGACCGGCGACTTGCATTCAGGTGGTCCACCCAGTGCCGCGGCGGAACTTTCTGTTCAATCAGGCGCGGATCTTCGTCGACGACGAGTTGAACCTGCCGATTCGCTACGAATCGTATAGCTGGCCAAGCCAGCCGGGGGGTCAGCCGGAGTTGCTCGAAGAGTACACGTACCAGAACTTCAAGCTCAATAACGGCTTCACCGACCAGGATTTCGACACCCGAAATCCGAAGTACGGTTTTCGCTAGTCTCGCCGAATAGCTCGCGCAGCTTCTGCTGCCGGAAGGCGAACACGCGCAATAAGTCTCGCCGCACGAATAGCGCGTTGAGCAGCCGCCCGCCGCGCGGGGCGTAGTCAACCGTGTCGCGGCAAAGCGTGCCGCCGTCGACTTCCACGAACGCGTGCTCGTGATGCCAGCGTCGATACGGGCCGCGCGTTTGTTCGTCGACGAACCGTACGGGCGGTTCCCATACGCTGATGCGGCTCTGCCAGCGAATCGGCAGCCCGTGCAATCGCAAGCGATAGTCGATCAGCGTGCCTGCGCGGATTTCGATGGGCCGCGGAGTGAGCACGGCGAAACTCAGCCAGGCGGGTGTCAGAGTCTCAAGCTGAAAGGCGTCGGAGAAGAATTCGAAGATCTGGTCCCGCCGCTGGGACAACCAAAACGTCGATTGCAGCCGGAACGCTCCCGGCCCTGCTTTCTCAATCGTAATATCGGGGTTGGCAGTCATCTGGAAGTGGTCCAGTCTGGTTTCAAACAAGCTGGTTTTGGCGGCCGGCGAGTTCACGGGCCAACCGCAGAACCGCCAGTTCCTTGGCTTTGGCTTCCACTTCGACCGTCAATAGGTGCGCATCCCAGCACGACGGCCAATCGCCCGGATCGATGTATTCGTGATGGCGCTGCGGTTGCAGTCCCTGCCAACCCGCCAGTGGGCTGGAAAGGTGAAACAGCGGTTCGCGGTTCCAGGTTTCGAGCGCTTCGAGCGTGGCCGCTTCGATCGTGAGTCCGTCGGGCAGGCAACGGTGATGATGGACGTCGTATACCAACGGGATCCCCTCGGCGCGACAAACCGGCAACAGGTCGGCCGGCGCAAAGACTCGGTCGTCGTTTTCCAGCGTTAACCGCTCGCGGACGGTGGCAGACAACCGTTCGAGGTTGCGTCGCAGCGTCGCCAGGGCCGCCGACTTGTCGCCATAGGCGCCGCCGGCATGGATGTTGATCACGTCGGCGCCGATCCACCGGGCCACTTCGGCCTGGTACTCGAGTTCGGCGAGCGACTGTTCGAGGACCTTGGGCTTCGGTGAGTTGAGCACCACGAACTGATCGGGATGAAATGTCAGACGGATGCCATGCTGGCGGGCCAGTTCCCCCACCTGTTGGAACAAGCCGACAATCTCCTCGGCGCTAGGTAGTTCTTCGATCCGGTAGCCAACCGCCGGATGGGTCTTGGCCGGCAGAATCTGGCTGTTGACGCGAAAACAGCCGATTCCTTGCTCGTGACAAAACTGCAGCGCCTGGAGCAATGCTGTGGCGTTGCCGCTGCATAGTGCGGCGAGCTTGGCGAGTTGCGCTGGTCGATCGAGTCTCGCGAGCGACGTGGCGGTTGTGGTGCGAAACTTGATCGGTTGCTCGACGAACTGGCAGCACAGGCCCAATCGTACACAACTAGAGAACTTGGCTGCTGTGAGCGATGCGCTACTACGTGGATTTGCACTGGTCACGGGGCGGCTCGCCAGCGAAAGGCCGTCAGGCCATTGAGTTCGCGCACCAAGACCTCGTCGCCGCAAACCGCCAGATGCGCCCAGCAGGGTTCCTCACTGACCGTGCGAGAGTCCAGCAGCTCGAACTTCTCGGGCGTTGCGCGGATCAGCCGCAACTCGCCACGTTCATCCAGGGCGAGGATGCGATCGCCGTTGGCGACCATGCTCCAGTACTCGCCGAACGGTTCAGTCGTCCAGCGGGTAGCTCCTGTTGCTAAATCCAAGCAAGTGAAACGACGATTGCGCAGGTGCAGATAGACATGGTCGCCGATGACCAGCGGGGAGGACATGTAACCGGTGACTGGGCTGGTCCAGGCTTCGCGGACCACGCACTTTTCACCATCGCGCTGGCAGGCCAGCAGAAATGACTTGCCGCCATACGCGCTTGTAAAGATCGAATCTCCGGCGATCGTCGGCGTTAGGATGTTCATGCCGCGAAACGCCGGAATCTCCTTCGACCACAAGACTTCCCCTCGCTCGGGATCGAGGCCGGCCAACTTTGTGCGAGTCTGCACCAATAGTTGTTGCCGGCCGGCCAGCTCGCCAATTCTCGGCGATGAGAACGCGCTGCCGAACGTGCCGCCACCGTCCTCCAAGGCTCGCCAGAGAATCTTGCCCGACGCTTTGTCCAACTTGCACACCGAAGCGCCGGCTTGCACATAAACGCAGTCATCCACGACCAGCGGCGAACTGACAAACCCGAAATCGGGCAGGGGGGTGCCGAGCTGCTCGACAAAATCGACACGCCAGCGAATCGTCCCGCTCGCCACATCAATCGCGACGAGCACGTCGCGCATGCCAGCGACGTACAGCGAGCGTCCGTCGAAGGCGGGAGTTGCCCGGATCCAGTCCCCGTTGGCTTTCGCAAAGAACGGCACCGTCATCGCGCCGGGCCAACTCACCTGCCAGCGCTCGGCGCCGGTCGCCCGATCGAGGGCGCGGACGACCTCGCGGTCGCGCTCGACGGTTTCCGTGACGAATACCAGTGAATCCGAGACAACCGGACCCGAATAACTCGGTCCGAGTTCGACGCGCCAGGATCGAACCAGCACTTCGGGCGTGAGCTTTTCCGGCCAGGGTGCAGTAGCCGCCGTGCGACCGTCGCGATGCGGACCGCGCCACTGGGGCCATATGCTCGCGGCAATCATCTCGGAGGGACCCTCGGCCCCCCGCAAACTTACCGCCTGCCAATTCCAAGCAATCAGGCCGCACAGCAAAGCTAGCAGTATGGAGAAACGCAACGTAACACCCCCTTTTATTCGCGGTGGTCTACCGGGTAATGCCTACCGCAGCTCATCGAATCTTGAACGATACGAACGATTATAGGCCCGAGTGGTGCCGCGACCAGTGCACCAAGGGCGCGGTGAGTTGCTGCGCAAAACACGGCATTTGAATCGACATTTTTTGGTAATTTGAGAATCTGGTTGAAATTCGCAACTGGTCGAACTAGGCCGCAAGGCTAACATCAATGTGAGCGTTTTGAGCGATTTTTTCGTTCGCGCGAGGTCCCATTCATTTCGTCTGCCCAGGAGTACAGTCCATGTTGGTTTCAAATCGATTCGCACTTCTCGCGGCTGTTCTGCTGCTCGCGTCGCTCCCGAAGGGGGCCGATGCCGGGCAAAAGTGCGCTCGCCAGCGCGTCCAGGCCGTCGCGGCCAAATACGCCAAGCCGGCCGACATCGTCGACACGGCCGTAGGCGCCGGCTCGTTCAAGACATTGGCCGCCGCATTGGACGCCGCCGGTTTGGTCGACACGTTAAAGGGCAAGGGGCCGTTCACCGTCTTCGCGCCAACGGACGAGGCCTTCGAGAAGCTCCCCGCCGGCACGGTCGAATCGCTGCTGAAGCCCGAAAACAAGGAGAAGCTAGTGGCTATTCTGACCTACCACGTCGTACCCGGCAAAGTCATGGCTGCCGACGTCGTGAAGCTCAAGTCGGCCAAGACCGTGCAAGGTCAGAGCGTCAAAGTGGACGCCAGCAAGGGTGTGCACATCAACGACGCTAAGGTGGAAAAAGCCGACATCGAGTGTGCCAACGGTGTGATCCACGTAATCGACACCGTACTACTGCCCGAGGAAGAGTAGTCGGTCAGGGGCAATGTCGCAGAAAGAAGCCGGTTGCGGTCGCGCCCCAGAGCGCGGCCGCGCCGGCCATTTTTGTCGCCGGCACGAGATCAGGTTGAGCATTAACTTGCGGTCGCTCGCGTCTGGCTGATGTCGCGACAGGCGCCGTTACACCAATTCCGGCATCGGTTGCCGGATGTCGGTCAAGTATTGCGGCCGGCCCGCCGCATCCGGGATCGTGGTGCTCGACACATCGATCCCCAGGTTGTGGTAGAGCGTGGCGAACACTTCCTGGAAGTGAACTGGCCGGTCCTTGGCGTGTTCGCCCAGGCGATTCGTGGCACCGATTACCTGGCCCGTCCTCATGCCGCCGCCGGCCAAAAGCGCACAAGAAACTTGCGGCCAATGATCGAGGCCGGCATTCTCGTTGATGCGTGGCGTGCGGCCGAACTCACCCCAGACGACGACCGAAACGTCGTCGAGCATGTCGCGCTGCTCGAGGTCTTCGATCAATGCCGACAGGCCCTGATCCAACAGCGGCATCTCGGTGCGCCCCTGCGCGAAATTGCCGCCGTGCCAGTCCCAACGGCTGAAGGCCAACGTCACGCAGCGCACGCCGGCCGAAACCAGCCGCCGCGCGACGAGAAAATTATCCAGCAGCCGCGGCCCGCCGTCGTCCTTGTTCTCGTTGAAGCCGCGGCCGTAGCGATCGCGTAGCCGTTGATCCTCGCGATTCAGATCGAGAGCTTCGACCAGCTTGCTCGACGTCAGCACGTCGAACGCGCGCTCGTTGAAGGCGTCGACGCCGGTCATCACCCCCTTGGCATCGCATGAGCTGCGGAAGCGATCGAGCTGCGAGAGCACTGCCTTGCGATCGGACAGCCGGTCGAGGCTCACGCCGTTGAGCACCATGTTGGCCATTCCCTCGCCGTCGGGCTTGAACGGGGCGTAGGCCTTGCCAAGGAACCCTGCTTCGCCAGGGTTGGCCCACGGCATATGCCCCATCCGGGGCGAGAGGCTGACAAACGGCGGCACCGCGCGATCAACCGGCCCTTGGAGTTTGGCCACGGCCGAACCAAGCGAGGTGTGCCCACTGCGGGCGTCGAGCCCACCGTCGCCCCAACCGCTGAAGCACTGGTACGAGTCGTGACCGCCGGTCGCCCCGACGATGCTGCGGATGACGGCGAACTTGTCCATCATGCCCGCCAAGCGCGGGAACAGTTCGCAGATCTCCAGCCCGGAGACGTTGGTCGAGATGGGCTTGAACTCGCCGCGGATTTCGGCCGGGGCGTCCATCTTAAGGTCGAACATGTCCTGATGCGGCGGCCCACCCGGCAAGAAGATCATGATGATCGCCTTGTGCGAGTTGCCCGCCGGATTGCTGGCGACGCCCGCGGTCGCTTCGGCGCGCAGAATCTGTGGCATCGACAGGCCGCCGAGAGCCAACCCGCCGATCTTCAAGAAATTGCGGCGCGAGACTCCGTCGCAAAAGCGGTAGCGGTCGCCAAAGATCGTGAGCATGGCGCTAGACTCCCTGTCGCTCGATGCAATGCGCGTAGCACGAGGCCACCCGGCGGCCAGCGGGTTGGCTGCGGCCGGCCGTAGTATAACCCTTGTCGCTGTAACGGGAAACAATTCGCATCGACAATCGTTGATTGGTTGTCGCCCGATCCTCGCTCCGCTGCTAGAATCGCCGGCGTAGGCAAGCTGCAAGCCCTGATCTGGGAGCGATTTGTTGGCGGGCCATGCGATGCAGCTCAAAACGGCGACACCGTTCGATTGGGGGACGCGATCTCAGGTCGCATTGTCGCTGACGGTCTTGTCTTTAGTTGCCGCGCTGTTTGCCAGCGACAGGGCCACGGCGGCTGATGCGTCGGGTGCGACAGCCGATTTGCCAGCCGGTCTAGGCACGCCACCGGATGCTTCGTTCATCAACGATGTCCTGCCGGTCTTGTCAAAGGCAGGCTGCAATCAGGGGACATGCCACGGCGGAGCGACCGGCAAGGGAGGGTTCCGGCTGTCGCTGCGCGGCTACGCCCCGGAACTTGATTGGCCGACGATCGTCCGCGACGACTTCGGCCGGCGAATCAGCGTTGCCGATCCCGAGCAGAGTTTGCTGCTGCGCAAGCCGACGTTGGCGACGCCACATCAAGGGGGGCGGTTGATCGAACCTGGTTCGCCGGCGTTTGAATTGCTTGTTCGCTGGATCGCCGCCGGCGCTCCGGGGCCGCGCGACGACGAGCCGCGAGCCGAGTCGCTGGCGATCACGATGGTCGACACGCCCTCCGACGCCGAGCTTGCGCCTCTCCAACCGGGCTCCGTGCAGCAGTTGAAGGCCGAGGCGCGATACTCCGACGGCACAACGCGCGATGTCACCCCCTGGACCCGCTGGGATACCAGCGACGCCATGGTCGCCCGGGTTGACTCCGATGGACGGGTGACGGCCGTGGCCGGTGGCCGTGCGGCCGCCAGCGGCGCCTACCAGTCGCTGGTCGCGGCCGTACAAGTCGTCGTACCGTTCGCGGCCGCCGACCTTGGCGCGCCGTTGTTCGACTACGACGCGCTCCCCCGGGCCAACTACATCGACGAGTTGCTGATCGCCGATTGGCGGTTGCTGGGGCTGCAATCGTCGCCGCCGATCGACGACGCCGCGCTCTATCGTCGCCTGGCGCTCGACGTCACCGGCACCTTGCCCACGCCCGACGAGGTGCAGGCATTCGTGGCCGACACGGCCGCGGACAAGCGGAGCCGAGCGATCGAAGTGCTATTGGCGCGCGCTGAATTCGTCGACCTTTGGGCGCAGAAGTGGGAAGACATCTTTCGCGCCAGCCGCGAGTGGATCGGCGAGAAGAGCGTTTGGACGTTTGACCGCTATTTGCGCGACGCCATTGCCAGAAACCGACCCTGGAACGAAGTCGCGCGCGAGTTGATCGCCGGCACGGGAGATAGCGCGGCGGAAGGGCCCCCGAACTTCTTCCGGCTACAAAAGGTGTTCAACGAGTTGGAACTGTGGCCGCTAACGGCCGCCGAAACGACCGCCCAGACGTTTCTCGGCATTCGGCTGCAATGTGCGCGGTGCCACAATCACCCCTTCGATCGTTGGACGCAGTCCGACTACTACGCGATGGTCAGCTTCTTCGCGCGGACCGCGCCGAAATCCGCGGCCGATGGCAATGTCGTGATCTTCGAGCGGCCCACGGGCGAGATAACTCATCCCCGTTTGGGGCGGCCAATCACGCCGCAGCCTCCCGGCGGGCCAGCGATGCAGGCAGCCGACGACGGGGGCAACCGCCGCGCGGCGCTCGGGGCTTGGGTGGGTTCGCCCGACAATCCGTTTTTCGCCCGTGCGACGGCCAACCGCGTGTGGCGGCACTTCATGGGGCGTGGGCTGGTCGAGCCGGTCGACGATTTGCGCCCCTCGAATCCGCCGTCGAACCCCGCGTTGCTGCAAGCGCTGGCCGATGATCTGGCGGAGCACAATTTCAACATTCGGCACTTGATCCGCGCGATTCTCAATTCCGAAGCGTATGGTCTGAGCTCCGTGGCGACGGCCCAGAACGCCACGGACCAACAGTTTTACTCGCACTGGTTGTCGAAGCGGCTGACCGCCGAACAACTGCTCGATGCTCTGGGGGACGTGACCGGTGTGCCCGAGAAGTTCGCGGGGCTGCCCAGCGGCTATCGCGCGCAACAATTGCCCGACACCAAGATCGCGTCGGCGTTCCTGGATATGTTTGGCCGCCCGCTACGGCGCAGCGCTTGCGAGTGCGAGCGGATTCAAGAGCCCAACCTGGCGCAGTCGCTCGAATTGCTGAATAGCGATGCGATCGACGCCCGGGTCCGCAGCGACACAGGGCTCGTCGCGCGACTGCTGGCCGCTGGCAAAACCGATGAGGACCTTACCCGAGAGATTTACTGGCGGGCCCTGGGCCGCGGACCGACCGAGGCTGAGCGCGAACTCTGCCAGGGCGAGCTGGCGGCGGCACTAGCGGCATCGGCTGCCCTCGATCAGGGAGCAGTCCGCCGACAGTTTTTCGAGGATCTGATGTGGGCGGTCCTCAACAGCAAGGAGTTTGTGTTCAATCACTAGATTCGGTAGGGTGCGAGAAGTTGGCGTGCTGCACCGCCTACCAAAACCGTTCGAGGCGCGAGACGGCGAATGTTTTCTTTTGGCCCCTTTACGTCGCGCACTTGTGCCGGCCCGACGCGCCGCGAGCTGCTGCAAGTCGGCGCGGCGAGTTGCCTGGGGCTGTCGCTTCCCGGTTGGCTGCGCGCCGCGGAAGCGGGGCTGGCCGATCGCGACAACGACGTCTCTTGCATTTTGCTGTTCCTGTGGGGCGGCATGCCCCAGCTCGACACGTTCGATCTCAAGCCCCAGGCGCCCGACAGCATTCGCAGCCAGTTCGCCGAGATCGATACCGCGGTGCCGGGCGTCCGCTTCTGCGAGCATCTGCCGAAGCTGGCCGCCAGCAACAAACGCTTTACCGTTGTGCGCAGCGCCACGCATCGCGAGACTGAACATCCGCGCGCCGCGCACTTCATGATGACCGGCAATCAGGTGATCCGCGGTGGCGAGTGGCCCAACCTGGGGGCCAGCGTGTCGAAGTTCGGGCGCTCCGGCGGCTCACCGCTGGGGGCTGTCGTGATCGGGCCGCGCTTGGTCGATTCGCCGATCACCCCGACGGGTCAAGACGGCGGGTTCCTGGGGAACGTCTACGCTCCGTTTCGCGTCGCCGATCCTCTAACGCCGGTCGACAAGATCGCCGCCATGCAGCCAGTCATGCCGGTGGACGACGCGCGGCTTGCCCGTCGGCGGCGGTTGTGGCGCGGCGTCAGCCAGCAACAATCGCAAGTTGCCGGCGAGCAGCCGGCCGTGCTCGACCGCGCCTACGAGACCGCGTTGGCGCTGGCCACGAGCCGACCCACGCAAGAAGCGTTCGATTTGTCGCGCGAGAGCGACGCCGTGCGCGATTGCTACGGTCGCTATCCCTTCGGCCAAGGGACGCTCATGGCGCGGCGCTTGATCGAGGCCGGCGTGCGCTTCGTGCAGGTCAATTGGCGCCAGCATCCGATCAACGACAACGGCTTCGACAATCACAGCGACAATTTCAATCGTCTGAAGAACGTGCAGTTGCCACAGGTCGATCAAACCGTCAGTGCGCTGCTGGCCGATCTGGCCGACCGTGGCCGCCTCGACCGCACCTTGGTGCTGGTGACCGGCGAGTTCGGTCGCACGCCCACGATCAACGGTTCGGCGGGGCGCGACCACTGGCCGTTCTGTTTCTCGTATCTGATCGCCGGCGGCGGCGTGCCTGGTGGGCGCGTGATCGGTGCCAGCGATCAGTTCGCCGCTTACCCGGCCGACAATCCGGTCAGCCCGCAGCAAACGGCGGCCAGCGTGTTGGGGCTGCTAGGGCTCAATCTCGAAAAACTGGTCGCCGCCCGCGTGCTCGAAGAAGCGGACGTAGTTCCCGGCCTGCTCGGCTGATTGCGCCGTTTGGGACGTTGGTGGCGGTAATTCGTCGCGCGCCGATGATGGCGCGGGCCATCGTCGCGACGCGCGCCCCAAGGGCTAGCGAGCGAATTCTCGGTTCTGGCTCGTTGCCGCTTCACGCGAACTACGAGAACCGGCTCTGCCGCAACCCCGGTAAGCTACGCTCTCGCAGGGAGATGCCAGCGGCCCCTGAAATCGATTCCGCCCTCAATTCACCCCGTGAAAGATCATGAAAAAGCAGCCAGCCGACCAGTCCGATGCCGAGCAATCGGGCACTTTCGAGAACCTGGGGCGCAAGCTCGACGAAATGCCCGAGGTCCAGCGCGCCGAAGCCGCGCTGCGCTCCGCCTGTGAACAGCTCGAACAAGCGCAGGCGAAATACCAGGACGTGCGCGATCGGGCAATGCGCGAGCTGTCCGGTGTGCGTCAAAAGAACTTCGGCGATTTCCTGTCGACCGTGCTTGATTTCGTGCGCCGCAACCCCGGCACCGGCATTATTGCCGCGGTGCTGGGTGGATTTTTTCTGGGTCGATTGTTTCGCCGCAGATAATTTCGTGTCCCATACATCGAACCTGGTGTCATGGCCCGTCCCCTCACTTCCACCGAACACGACCGTCTGCGGCGCGAGTTGCGCAGTCAGATCGCCGCCAGCCGGCTGCGGCTGGAGCGCGACGTGCAACAACTGCGCAGCACAAGTCGCGAGCTAACGAGTTGGCAGACGTACGTGCGCCGCTATCCGGTGCCGATTCTGCTGGCGTCGTTCGGAGTGGGTATCGCCTTGGCGGCCGGCGTTTCGCGGCGGTCGGTGCGGCGCGTCGTGGGAAGGCGATTGATGTCGGCCGCACTCGGGGTCGTCGGCGCGCGGCTGTGGCGCGAAGTGCTGGCCATCTTTGTGCCAGCCGCTCCGTAACTGGATAAGCAACGTTTCCGATGCCTGGACCAAGCGAACACCTGCTCGACGACGCCCGCGACGCCAGCGCCCGGTTGCGCGCCGACGTGGCAGCCGCGCTCGACGTGCGCTGGCGGCTCGTGCGGCTGGAACTGGGTACGGCGCTGGTGGCCGTGCGGCGCCTGTCGATCGCGTTGGCGGTTGCCATCTGGATCGCGGCCAGCGTGTTGCCTTTGGCCGCGGTATTGGGCGCTGATGCTTTGGCCCGTGCCGCCGAGCTCGATCGCCTCGCGGCGCTGGCGATCGTCGGTGGAGCGATGCTCTTGATGTCGAGCCTGGCCGCGGCGATTGCCTGGTGGCGCTTCCGCCGCCAATGGCGCGGTGTCGAACAAACGCTCGAGTTCGTCCGCGAAGACACCGAGTGGCTAAGCCACTGGGTCCGAGACGCTTCGAAATAGGGAGCCCGCCAAGGGTCGGTAATTCTCAGCTTGGTCCGAGTGCGTTAACTGTCCGGCGACGTTCGCCTCGCTGGAGTTTTCCTGGTCGCTGTATCGCGAATAACCGCTGCGGTTGGCCTCGAGTCCGGTCCGGCCCGCTAAGCGGCGACTTGGCGCGATTGGTACGGCAACACTTAACTCTCGAACAGGTCTTGCCTTGTGGGACGGGCGCCACCAGCGGTGGCCGGCTTTACATCGCGCTGGCAGGGAACTAGCATAGCCGGTTCTGGGCGTAATCGTTACCGTCGTGCTTGTCGATCGCGGCACTTTGGGTTTATCAGCGCCGTATCGCCCATTCGATAATGAATATGATTGACTCAGACACAGTCGAGCGAGTCGTGGAACGCGTCATCATTCAATTCGGTTCTTTCGAGAGGCGCGATCGCTGGGTCGAAGACCGTCCCCAGTTCGTGGTGCGCGTCTACAAACGCGAGCCCTGGGTGGCGGCGCAGATCAATTCTGAGGTACGCCAGGCGCTGTCGCACGAATCCGACGTCAAGGTCGTCGCCGACGCCAAGCTCTCGCCGATGTGATCCCGGCGTTGCCACGCTTTGGCACTGCTCATAGTCGTTGCTAGAATTATGCCCCTTGGGCGAGCCCAGCGCCTGGAGGGGTCTCCATGGACTCGCAACGCTGGCTCATCGACGGTGCATGTGCTTCTGAGGCGGATTTTCAGGCAGCGCTCCGCAGTGCCGAGAGCGTGCGGACGTACGTGCGCACGCCAATGCTCTTTGCTGGGTCTCTGCCGCGCGAAGTTGTCCACCGCTTGTCGGCCACGACCGGGCTGCGCTTTTTTGTCGATCATCGATTGAAGCCGTTCGCGCCGCCGGCCGATTTCCACAGTTTTTGCAACAGCCCGCATGCGCGCAGTCCCGGCCTGAACCAGGTTCTTAACGAGATCAAGGCACCGGCCGCCTGGCAGCGCGCATCAGGCAAAGAAGTCTATATCGCGATCGTCGATTCGGGGATTCACGGCGCCCATCCAGAATTCCCGGATTGGAAGAAGGCCGCGGGGTGGTCGTATGATTCGTCCGACCCGTGGACCGATCCGCTGGGGCACGGCACCATGTGCGCCGTGATTGCCGCCGCCAGTGCCGAGCCTAACGCGCGCCTTTGCGGAGTGGCTCCCGATGCCAGGCTGTTGGCCTGCAAGACCGACTATCAGGTGTCGGAGTTAATCGCGGCCTACGAATGGATCGAAGACCAACGCGATGCATTGCAGCCCCCGATCGTGGTGTCGAACAGCTTCGGCTTTGAGCAACAGACTCCGCCGATCGACGACAAGGGCGAGCTCCAACCCGACAATCCCTTGACCACCGTCATTCGGCGCCTGGTCGCCAGCGGAATCCCCATGGTGTTCGCGGCTGGCAACAATCACGATGCGGCAGCGCCGCGCGTCTGCTCGCCCAACACAATTTGGGCCTGGAACTCGCTGCCCGAAGTGCTGACGGTCGCCGAAGTCAACGACCAGATCGAAGTGCATCCTTGTTCCAGCCGCGGACCCGGCCAGTGGGCCGAGCAAGAGCATCCCAAGCCTGATTGCGTGGCGCCCACCTTTGGCTGGATCATCTTCGGTCAGAAATACGACGCCGCCGTCGATGGCTGGGGAACCAGCGGAGCCGCCCCGCAAGCCGCGGGCTTGCTGGCGCTGATGCTCCAACTGCAACCGGACGAACCGCCCGCTCAGTTGTACTACCGCATTCGCGACCGCTGTCGAGCGCTCCGCAGCCCGCACCATTGCGTGGGGCACGGATTGATTGATTGCCATGCCACGTTGGTCTAGCCATTCGCGCGCTGCTAATCGAACATCTCGACCGCTCGCTGCATGGCCGCCAGGGCCTCGCGGGCGAAGCGTTTTTGCAGTCGCCGCACCACGGGATAGCCCAGCCAGCTCAAAGAGTGATTCGGGCGCGAAAACGCCAGGATATCGAACCACACCTGGTCGTCCGCGCGGTTCCACTCGACGACAAAGCGCTCTTCGCCCCGTTCGGCGTGATCGGGCAGCGTTCCGTACGCAAAGCCAAACCGCTCGACCGGTCCGCGCTCGTCGACGGCGTAGACGAGGCGGCAGGCATTCAGCCAATACACGGGCCCGAGGTGGGCGATGATTGCCACGCATTCACCAGGCACAAGCCGCACGTCGAGCGGCCACGGTTCGACCCAGCCGAGCTGGAATTGTCGCCATTGGCGCAGGGCAGCTTTCGCGGCCGCGAACTGCTGTTCACCGGCTCCCAAGCACGCGCGGTTATGATCAACGACATAGCCGGCCGGCGGCTGGCTTGCCGTTGCGCCCACGGCGTCGTAGCTGTACGGCCGTGCGGCTTGCTCGTCGAGAAATCGCCGCTGCAACTCGTTCGTGGGTTTTCCCAGCCGAATCATCGCTGTCTCGATTCGCCTCGGATCGTGAGCCCGGCGTTAGAATTAAGCGGTCCCCAGAGAATAACCGCGGACCCTTGTCTTTGCTCAACTGCCTGACCGTTGCGGAGCTCCGGCATGCCACCAGCTAACGAAGCCGCCACACGGCCGCCGGCCGTGCTGCTGACGGGCGGAACCGGTTACGTTGGCGGTCGCTTGATCCCGCTGCTGGAACGTCGTGGTGTGCGGCTGCGCTGCATGGCTCGCGATCCCGACCGGCTGCGCCGGCTGGTCGCGGCGGAAACCGAGGTCGTTGCCGGCGACGTCTTCGATGTCGCCTCGCTGACGGCGGCACTGCAAGAGGTCGACGTCGCCTACTATTTGATTCACTCGATGGGTTCCGGCAGCGACTTCGAACAGCAGGACCGCCAGGCGGCCGAAAACTTCGGACAGGTAGCGCGCGACGCGGGGGTCCGCCGCTTAATCTATCTCGGCGGCCTCGGCGCCGACGACCATCGGTTGTCGCCCCATCTGCGCAGCCGGCACGAAGTCGGCGAGGTCCTGCGGGATTCGGGTGTCGAGTGCGTCGAGTTTCGCGCTTCGCTGGTCATTGGAGACGGCAGTCTCTCGTTCGACCTGTTGCGCACGCTTACTGAGCGATTGCCGGTCATGATCTGCCCACGTTGGCTGGCCACGCCAACGCAACCGATCGGCGTCGACGATATCCTGGCCTACCTGCTGGCAGCGATCGACTTGCCCCCCGGCCCTAGCCGCGTGTTTGAAGTGGGCGGGGCAGACGTGGTGACCTACGGCGATTTGATTCGCGAGTACGCTCGCCAACGCGGCCTGAGACGCTGGCTGATCTCAGTACCCGTATTGACCCCCTACCTTTCCAGCTTGTGGCTGGCATTAGTCACTCCCGCGTCGGCACAAGTTGGTCGGCATCTGGTCGAGGGCTTGCGTAACCCGACCATCGTGCGGGACCGCGCGGCGCTCGCGACGTTCCCGATCCGGCCCATGGGGCTGGTCGACGCCATTGCCCGCGCCTCGTCAGGAACGTCAAGATGATCATGCGGATTCCAATTTGGATCGTCGTGTTGATGGTTGTTGCACAGGCGTTGCCGGCCCGTGGCGCGGAGCGACTCGCGCAGATTGTCGTCTCGCCGGACAAGACCGGCTTCGTCGAACAAAGCACGGGCCGCAAGTTCACGCCCTGGGGCTTCAATTACGACCACGACGAACAAGGCCGCCTGCTCGAAGACTACTGGCACGACGAGTGGCCCAAGGTCGAGCAGGACTTCGCCGAGATGAAGGCCCTGGGGGCCAACGTCGCGCGCGTGCACTTGCAGTTCGGCAAGTTCATGGACGATGCCCAGCGGGCCAATACACGCCAGCTCGAACAACTCGGGCGGTTGCTCGCGCTGGCCGAAAGCGTTGGCATCTACCTCGATCTCACGGGCCTAGGCTGCTACCACCGCCAGGATGTTCCGGCCTGGTACGACGCGTTGGCCGAAGCCGATCGTTGGGCCGCGCAAGCCGCGTTCTGGGAAGCGATCACCGCAAAATGTGCCGAGAGCCCGGCCGTCTTTTGCTACGACCTGATGAACGAGCCGGTCGTGCCCGGCGGCCGGCGCGACCGAGGCGCGTGGCTCGGCCCACCGTTTGCCGGCAAGCACTTCGTGCAGTTCGTCACGCTCGATCAGGCAGGCCGCGAGCGCCCGGAAATTGCCCGCGCGTGGATCGCCCAACTGGTCGCGGCGATTCGCCGGCACGATCGGCGACATTTAATCACCGTCGGTCTGGTCGATTGGAGCCTTGATCGGCCGGGGCTGACTTCGGGCTTTGTCCCCAACAAGGTCGTCGGCGAGCTCGATTTTCTGGCTGTGCACATTTACCCCGAGCGGGATCAGGTCAACGCAGCACTCGACAAGTTGCGCGGTTTCGCGGTGGGCAAGCCGGTCGTCATCGAGGAGACGTTTCCGCTGAAGTGCACGCTGGAGGAGTTCGCCCAGTTTGTCGAGGGCTCGCGACCGCACGCCGCCGGCTGGATCGGGTTCTACTGGGGACGCACCCCGGAAGAATGCCGGCAGGGCAGCACAATAGCCGACGCCCTGACGCTCGGTTGGCTGGAGTTCTTCAAACAGCAAGCCAAAGCAGCCAAGTAATCAGTGGCTCGTTTCGGTTCCGTGCAGAGAGAGCGCATCGTTTTCACACGGCCGCCACTTGTGCGCTTGTCTTGGGCTGCGCAAGAATCCGCACCGTCCCGCGCAGGTACGCGCTGATCCAGGTGACCAGTAACATCACTGCCCAGGGGGCCCAAGGCTGGCCTTGCGCCATGTTGGTGGCGATGATGCCGCCCCACAGCCCGCTCATCAGCAGCGTCCCCAAGGGGGCCGTCCAGGGAAGTATGAACAACACCGCCGTGGCGACTTCGCCAAATCCCAGGAGCATGATCTGATCTTTGAGCGGGCCCATCTTTTCGAGTTCGTCCGGCGGGATCATGCCCGAAAGCTTGAAGCCGCCGGCGAAAAGCATGAGCGCCGCGATGAGAACATTGATCGCCAGACCGGTGCGCTGCAGCCAGATGTTTTGCGGGTTCATTGTCGTTGCTCCGTTTTGAGTTCGCAGAATCATACACTAAGTACGGTTGGCGCCGAGCGGTGCTGTGCTCTCCACCGGCTTTCGGCACGGCCGCGCTCAGGGGAGATCGAAGAGCATGACTTCGGCCGGACCGTCGGCCGCGATCGTCACCTGCGACTGGTCGGAGATCGCCAGGCCGTCGCTGGTGTCGGCCGCGGTGCCGTTGACGCGAACGTCCCCGCGCAAAACCTGTAGCCAGCCAAAACGACCGGCCGCCAGCGGATGATCGACCGCGTCGCCGGCGCCCAAGGTCGCCAGGTAGATGCGCGCATCCTGATGGATCGCGAGCGAACCGTCGGCCGCGTCGGGCGAAGCCACCAGTCGCAGCCGGCCATGCCGTTCGTCGGCCGCGAAGGCCTTCTGCTCGTAGCTGGGCTGCAGCCCCTGCTCGCTCGGCAAAAGCCAGATCTGATACAGGTGGACTGGCTCGTCGGCCGACGGATTGAACTCGCTGTGGCGAATTCCGGTGCCGGCCGACATCCGCTGGAACTCGCCAGGGCGGAGCACTTCGCCGTTACCCAGGCTGTCTTGGTGCTTGAGGGCCCCCGAGAGGACGTAAGTCACGATTTCCATGTCGCGATGGCCATGCATACCGAAGCCCTGGCCGGGGGCGACGCGGTCCTCGTTGATCACGCGCAGGGCGCGAAAGCCCATCTGCGCCGGGTCGTAGTAGTCGGCAAACGAGAAGGTGTGATACGTGTCGAGCCAGCCGTGATTGGCGTGGCCGCGCTGGGCTGCTTTGCGAACGAGAATCATGGTCGTTGCTCCTTGCTCAAGTGGCGGCGGAGCCCGCTGGGGCGCGCCACAGATAGTTTACATATCAACTAAGTTCCGAAAAAAACACCGGCTGGTGGGCCGCTGCTAATCTTCTCCCCACGGCGTGCGCGCCTTGTCCAACAGCCGATTGAGCTCGCGCAGGTCCTTTTGCCCCAGGTGCCCGAGCAGCTTCTGATGCAGTTCAACCACCGGCTCGTCGAGCGCGGCGAGTACCTCCATCCCGCGTGGCGTCACCGCGACGTAGACCACACGGCGATCGTGCTCGCAGCGGATCCGTTCGACCAGCTCCGCCTGCTGGAGGCGATCGATCAACCCGGTGATGCCCGGCACGACCGTGACCGTGCGGCTGGCGATCTCCAGGATGGGGAGCGGTTTTCCTTCCCCGCGCAAGATGCGGAGGATGTTGTACTGCGCCGGCGTGACGCCATGTTCGCGGAACAGGCGCGTGAAGCGAATCTGCAGTTGGTCGCTGGTCCGCAGCAAGTTCAAGGCGGCCTCTTGAGCGGCCGACTCGAACGGCTGCTTCTTTTTGAGTGCGTGTTGCAAGCGGCTGGCGGACATCGAACGCTCGTCGGTTTTGAGAGTCTTGCCTTGACACAATTAGTTTACATATCAACTATATTCATGTCAAGTAGTGGCCGGCAAACCGCGCAACTCAAAGCTGGCGCTGGGGAGCGTCGCTGAAGTCGCCGAGAGTGAACAGTCGACGGCCCACTGTCGCCGAAGTCACTGTCGCCGAAGTCACTGACGCCGAAGCCACTTAGTCAGACACCGGCCTTGAACGAGGCCGGCCACAATTCTCCCGCTCGCGACTAGCGCGAAACGGTTGCCGCGTAGCCCGCGCCACTGGCTCGTCGCTTACCGCGCCGCGAGCGCCGCTTTTTCGCGGCGCGGGCCGGCAGGGCGTCGCGCTGGCCGCCGTGTGGACGATCACGAGCCGGTTCGTTCGCGCCAGAGGTGGCAGGCGTGCCGGCTTTGGCTGGCCGCGAGGCCTCGCGAGCCTTGGCTTTTGCTCGACCAGTTTGCGGACGCGGGGACGATTTGGATGTGCCACCCCGGAGTTGCTGGCGCCCCCGCGAATGCTGCGCCTGGGCACGGCGAGGGGCGTTGGGAACTTGGGGAGGCAGTTCCTTGTAGACCGGGTGATCGGTCTCGACTTTCAGACGCTGGCCAACGAGTCGTTCGATGGCCGGTAGCAAGTCGCGCGTTTCGGCGTCGCAGAAGGCCAGGGCTCGCCCAGCGGCCCCCGCACGTCCGGTGCGACCGATGCGGTGCACGTAGGTTTCGGGCTGCTCCGGCAAGTCGTAGTTGATGACGTGCGAGATGGCATCGACGTCGATACCGCGCGCCGCCAGGTCGGTGGCAACCAGCACCGGCGGCCGATTCGACTTGAAGCTGGCCAACGCCCGCTGCCGCGACGACTGCGTCTTATCGCCGTGAATCGCCTCGGCGCGCACGCCCGACTTGCCGAGCTGCCGGGCGACGCGGTCGGCTCCGCGCTTGGTTCGCGTAAAGACCAACGCCCGCGTGACGGGCCAGGTCTTGAGCAGGTGGACCAGCAGGTGAACTTTCTGCCGCCGCTCGACCATGAAGACCGATTGCTCGATGAGCTCGGTCGTCGCCCGCACCGGGGCGACGCGGATGCGAACGGGCTTGCGTAAGATCTGCTCGGCCAGTTGCCGCACTTCGCCCGGCATGGTGGCCGAGAACAACAGTGTCTGCCGCTCGACGGGCAATTGGGCGACGATCCGCCGCACGCTGGGGAGAAATCCCATGTCGAGCATGCGATCGGCTTCGTCGAGCACCAGCACTTCGAGCCAAGCCAGGTCGATGAAACCCTGCTCGATCAAGTCCAACAACCGGCCGGGCGTGGCCACAAGGATGTCGACGCCGCGGCGCAGGGCCGGCGTCTGGCGATTCTGGTCGACGCCGCCGAGCACGACGGCTTGCCGCAACCCGGTTTCGGCGCCGTACTGCTCGAAGTTCTCGGCGATTTGCAGGGCCAATTCGCGTGTCGGAGAGAGCACCAACGCGCGGATGCGGCGACCGCGGCTCTGGCGCGGCTCGGAGCCTTGTGTCAGCCGATGCAATATCGGCAGCGCAAACGCAGCGGTCTTGCCGGTACCCGTTTGTGCTAAACCGAGTACGTCGCTGCCAGCGAGCACGTGCGGAATGGCGTGCGCTTGAATGGGGGTGGGGGTGGTGTAACCTGCCGCGCCGACGGCGCGCAGGATGGGCTCAGAAAGCCCTAACTCTGCAAACTTCATGGAGGTCTCGTGGGAGAGTCCCAGGACCACAGATGCCGAAGCGCTCGTTGCGCTGTCAGAAAGCGAAATAGGACCTGGCGGGAATCCTGGGCGGCCGAGCCGACTTCCAGGATCGATACATTAGTATAGCATGCGGCCCTCCGCCGGTCGATGGGTATCGATGTGGGGGATTTGAGGGCGGATCACTAGACGCTAGCGGACTGGGCAGCCGGCTTCACTATACTGGCTAGCACTCCCTTGCTGACCAGCCCCAGCGATGGGCGAACAAGCGCCCGATCCGAAGAACCATGTCGACCGCGCCGCCCACCATCGGATCGACGATCCCCCGCCAGACCGCCTGGATGATCGGCGGCGGCACGCTGCTCTTGTTGGTCGTGGTGGTTTTGTCGCGGGTGCTGGCTGCGGACGCCGGCGATTTGCTAACCCGCAACACCGTGCGGCTGTCGCTGGCCTGGTACGCCGTCGCGCTGGTGCTGTTGATGTGGTTGTCGCCGAGCGACTGGGCTGCCACGACCAAGGCGGGAAACTGGGCACGCTGGTGCTGGACCTGGGCTTTGGTCTGCTTCTGGGTGCACCTGGCGATGGCATTTCACTACTACCATCATTGGTCGCACGCCGACGCGTTTGAACGCACGCGCCGAATCAGCGGAGTCGGCGAGGGGCTCTACGTCTCGTACCTGTTCACGCTGCTGTGGACAGCCGACGTCGTTTGGTGGTGGACCGCGCCGGTACGCTACCAGACGAGATCCGTTTGGATCGATCGAGTGCTGCACGCCTTCATGCTGTTCATCGTCTTCAACAGCATGGTGGTCTTCGAGAGCGGATTGATCCGCTGGGCGGGAGTGACGATGTTTGCCATCTTCGCCGCGACCTGGTTCGTGGCGCGGCAGCGGCGAACCTCGGGGCAGCTTGTGTAGCGACTTCGCGACGCTGTCGGCCGAAGTGTTCGCTCAATCGCGCTCCCCAGACGTGAACAATTCACGTCCTCTCAGGAACATAGTCGCCGATGTAACAACCTCGCCGGGCGATTGTCTGAAAAATGACCAGCAAATCGGTCTAGAAATCTGGCCGGGGGTGTGGATAAGATACTTGGCACTTCGACCACGGAGTCGCTGCCAGGCGCTCCACCCAGTCATGCATTTTGCCAGGCTGGTGAGTGTCGGCAGATCAAAGGATGGCGCATTCCAGGGGATTCAGGTCCGGTTACAGCACTCAGGGGAACCGGCGCCTGACTTGACACCTTCCGAACCCCCTTCGCCGTTCTTGCTCGTTTTGAACACGCCAAGTTTTCACTCGTAGCTAAGTTCGCGCGCCGCGCTGCGCAGCGTCCCGGTCGCCCGGGGTGCGCGCTGGCCGACGGCGCGTGCAGGGTTGCAAGCTGCGCCAACGTCCGGAGAGTTCGTTTGTATCGGCAACCCAAGCTACGCGTCGGCACTTGCGCCTCGAACCCCTCTCGCACGCAATCGCAACGAAAGCAGCTCAAAAAGCGCTTTCACGGCGAACCACTCGAACGCCGCGAGCTGCTCTCGGGCACTGCGCTTGAGCCGGCGGCCAGCGCCTCGATGTCGGCCACGATCACGGCTCCCGCCGCGCCAATGCTGGGCACGTCAGCACCGACCGTGACGACGGGGCCAACTGTTGTCGATCAAACCGTCGGCGCGTTGGCCACGGCGAATTTCACCTTTACCGACCATGGCCAACTGCTCGCCAATCCCGGTGCGGGTTGGCAAGGGTTCTACAGCGCGAGCAACACGTCGGGGTTTCCCGTCAGCACGGTTTACGCCCGCTTCGATTGGGCCGACATCGAGCCGATCGTGGGTCAGTACAACTTCTCGCAGATCGACCAGGTCTTGGCCGGCATTTCGAGCTCGCAGCGGTTGGCGCTGCGGATCATGACGTTCAACGACGACACCGGACCGGTGGCGTACGCCAATGCCGGGCTGGCCGGCAATTGGGCCAGTTACGCCGGAAAGCAACGCTTCCAGCCTAACTTGAACAACGCCGCGGTGCAGACGGCGGTCGCCAACTTCATCAACTCGCTCGGCCAGCGTTACGGCGGCACGGGACGGCTCGATTCTGTCGATGTCGGCTTTTACGGCCCCTGGGGCGAATGGTCGGAGACGAATGTCTTCAACGTGCCGCTGCCGACGCGGACAACCAGCGCCTGGCTGGTCAACACGCTCAAGGCGGCCTTCCCAGGGACGCCGATCATCGCCAACGCTTTCATGAAGGTCGTGCCTGGCGCGTTCGAAGACGCCATGGCCGCGGGCCTGGGCTGGCGAGGCGACAGTTGGGGAGACCATCCGCGCTCCGGTGCGTCGTGGACCAACATGGGCGATCTGTACGATCCGATCATCGATGACTTTCCCAACCAATGGAAAACGTCGCCGATCTACATGGAACCGGCCGGCGTGATCTCGCAATGGGCGAGTTACGGATACAACTGGAACACCGTCGCGCAGTGGACGATCGACAACCACATCTCGGCGATCCACGGCAAAGTCGACAATCTCAGCGCTGCGCTCAAGAGCCAGATCTCGGCCCTGCTGCTGAAGATTGGTTACCGACCGCTGATCGCGGGCCTTGCGCTCAACGGCAACGCCTTGACGGTCACGCTGCGCAACAACGGCAACGCCCCCGCCTACGTCGATCGCTTTTTGCGGATCGTCGCCGACGGCACTCCGATCAACACGACGATCAACCTGCGGCATCTATTGCCCGGCCAGTCGCAGTTCACCATCACCAACAGCAAGTTTCTAACGGCCAGTACTCTTTCGTTGGGATTTGTTAACTCGGCCGGTGTCGCCGACATCCAGTTGGCCCAATCGGGCACGACGAACAACATGCTTGTCGTGCAAATCCCGCAATCGTCGCTGGCGGCGGCGATCAGTGGCCCGTCGGCAACGGTCCGCGGTCAGACGGCCGTGTACACCCTTTCGGTCAACGGCTGGACCGGCGATCCCAATACTGTCTTCACGTTCCTCGTCAATTGGGGGGACGGATCGACGCAGGCACTTGCGCTCCGCTCGGGGACGCAAGTCTCGCATGCCTTCAGTTCGGCAGGCGCGAAGACGGTCAGCGTGACGGCGTTGCCGCCAGGGGGAACGGCCAGCGCGGCAGCGACACTGTCCGTGTCCGTGGCCTCGGCGCAGTTGCTCCCGAACACACAGAACGCGGTGCTGCGCGATCTCGTCTGGACTGGCACCACGGGTGACGATCAGGTCACCTTCACGCAAGTCAACACGACGACGATTCGCGTCACGACGTTAAAGGAAAGCGGCCAGGTCGGCAGTTACGTCGAGACCTTTAGCGGCGTCACTGGTCGGCTTTTGGCCAGTGGCGATCGTGGAAACGACACGCTCGACGCCGCGGCGCTGACTTCGACCAAGGCCACGCTCGATGGCGGCGCTGGCAGCAACACGCTCAAAGGGGGACAGGCCGGCGATACCCTGATCGGCGGTTACGATGGCGGAGAAGGTCAACAGGGAAACAATGTGATCATCGCGGGCAACGGCGCCAACACGATCTACGGCAATGGCGTCAACGGCGCCGAAGGGGTCAACGCCGGCGACAACCTGATCGTCGGCGGCTCGGGCGCCGATATGATCTACGGCGCATTTGCCACGGTGACCAAAAACGGCGGCGAAGGGGGCCGCAACCTGATCGTCGGCGGGGGCGGCGCCGATACGATCTACGCTTCGCAGATTGCCGACGGCCCCGAAGGAGGGCACGGCAGCATTCTCGTCGCGGGCACCACCACGCTCAGTCAGTCGGCACTGCAAGCCGTGTTGGCCGAATGGGCGTCGGACCATAGCTACGCACAGCGCGTCGCCAACATTCAGGGGCAGAACAACTCCAGCTTTGGCAGCCGACTCAACGGCACCAATTATCTCAAGGCCAATCAGACAGTCCTCAACGACACCGGCGCCGACAAACTCTGGGGGGACACCAAGGGACAGTCGTCGTGGTTTATCTTCGCTGGCACCCAAGATACTGTCGGCCGCACCAAGGGGGGCGAAACACTGACGAACCTCACCCCCGCGGCGTCAGGTCTGCTGCCGACGCTCGCTGCCGGTAGCGGCGTCTCACAGAATTGGACGCTGACCCTGGCCGACGAATTTTCGGGCACGGCGCTCGACGCGACCAAGTGGAACCCCAACTACTTCTGGACGCCGACGGTAATTAACGGTGAATTGCAAGACTATTTGCCGGGACAAGTAACGGTCGGTGGCGGAGTCGCCAGGATGCGCGCCGAACCGGCCGGGGCACGCTACAAGAGCGGCGTGATCTCGAGCTTCGGGAAGTTCTCACAAGCGTATGGATTCTTCGAAGCGCGACTCAAATGGCCCGCCGGCCCGGGCACCTGGCCGACGTTCTGGCTCTACCCCGAGGATGGCTCGTGGCCTCCTGAAATCGACATCATGGAGGCCAACGGCTACCGGCCGCAGATGACGTGGCCGAACTATCATTGGCTCGACGGCGCCGCGCACAGATCCAACCCCACCTATCTCGATGCGGGCGTGAATCTGACAGCCGATTTTCACACTTACGGATTGCTGTGGCAGCCGGGCTTGCTCGTGTGGTATCTCGATGGCCAGGAGATCAAGCGCGTTAGCGGCAGTCACGTAACGGGCAAGCCGATGCACATCAACTTGAATCTCGCGATCGCGCCACCAGGAAATCCCGGCATGCCGACGCCAGACGCGACGACAAAGTTCCCCGCCGATTTACAGATCGACTACGTGCGGGTCTGGAAATAGCGATGGACGTACCGAACTGAAAGTCGGAACGCAGCAAGCGACCTTGGAGCCGGGGCATCAAGTGCTCGGCTGGAAATCCCCAACAGCCAGGCTGCTGGCATCCTCGAGCCGATCGACCTCGGCTTCGAGCTCGGCCACGAGACGCTCGAGATTCGCTTCCAGGGCCGCGACGCGACCGAAAGGACGGTCTCCCGGCTCTTGATGTCGCTTGGCAAAACGAACCCTCATTTCGGGGAGCCGGTCAGGGCCGGCCGGCTTCGCGGCTGGGACCTGTTCGGCCGCACGATCGACATCGTCGTGCGCGGGTACATAGAGCCGCAGCAACGCGGCGGTCGACGGAGCATCGGGAACTTCAACCGCCGCCAACGCCGCCTCCAGGCGGTCGAGTTCAGCGGTCGGATCGATTCCCCACCGGGTCGCGGCACGGGGCGGCCGATCCCAGCTTTCCAGGTGCACGATTCGAAAGACGGGGCGCGGAGTGATAGCAGATCGCACAGAGCGGGCCTCGCGATGGGGCGGCCCCTGGGCAGACACTGAGCGCCAGGGGCCAGCGGTAGTCGTCGCTGCGCAGACGATCCCCCCGACGGGCATCAGGTCGGGCGAGCCACCTAACGGGCTCTGAATGGGCTTACTTCCCGCGCATCTATCAATAAGTGCTTCGGCTATCTGGCACAGGTCGACTTGAATGGAAACCGCAACGAACCACGTGCGCGTGCTGTCGCCGGATTCGATCGCAGGCAATTGGGGAGAATGCGTCGGTGGTGCCAGCCGTTTAGCGGCATCGCACGCTTCGACGCCGTCGCGGCAGCGTGCTGGCGTCGACAGTCGACGGTGTGTCGCCCTATGTCGTCCGTTGGCTCGCAGGAGCGCGCTCGAGCGCAGGCCCGCCGCTTCGCACCTTCTTCATGACTGGGGGTGATCGACCTCCGCTTCGGCGGAATACGGCCGTGAGTCGCCTCCCCCCGCTGTGCCGCCAATTCCGTTCGCCGCGCGTAACACCGCTCGGCCCACAGAAGACTGGCAATCACGGCGTGACTGCCGTTAGAATCGGTCTTGCCGCACCGCCTGCCAGAGCAATCTCCACCTGCCACACGTATAGTCTTGTAGAAGCCGGGACATCGCCCGCAGGGCCAGGGTGACTCCATACTTCTGCGGGGTACCGCTTTGACTGCGCCAACGTCACTTAGCTGCCCAGACCACTCGGTTCTGCTGGCGTTCGTCGAGGGACGACTTTCCGCCACCGACGCCGAGCAGATTCGTAAGCATTTGCTCGGTTGCGAGCTCTGCCGGCGGCACCTTCCAGATGTCCCCACGATCGGCCCCGAAGAAGGGCTGCGGATCGGGCTGCTGGTCGACGAACCGATCCCTCCGACGGCCACCAACAAGCGGCAGGACACGCAACGTACTCCCGCGCCCGCCTCGTCGCCGGTCGTGCCTCCGTCGCGGGGAGGTGTCCCCGAACGTGGCCCCTCAGGCCCGGCGGCATCGTCACCAGGCAAAGACCCCTTCACACAATCGTCACGTTCGGTCGAGCCCACGCAGAGCGCAACACCGCCGGCAGAGGTGAGCCGTGCCCGGATCACTCTTGGCCCCTCGCGGCACGCTACGACGGCGGGCACCGGCGGTGGATCGCCTGGCGCACGCGCTGCCGACGCGCGATACCCATTCCTCGATCCGCCTCGCGTCGCGGGAGATCTGGGATGGGTCGCCGGCTACCGGGTCGTGCGGTTAATTGGCGCGGGTGGAATGGGGCAGGTGTTCGAGGCGATCGACGAAACGCTCGCCCGGCGGGTCGCCGTAAAGATCGTACACCCGCAACTGGCCGGTACGACGAATCACGAGCGTTTTCTGCAAGAGGCCCGCGCGGCCGCCGCCTTGCCCGGCGACCATATCGCCACGATTTACCAAGCCGGTTTTCAGGGCGATATTCCGTTCCTGGTAATGGAGTATCTCACCGGCGAAACGCTCGAAGCCCGGCTCGAGCGCGATCGTTGGTTGCCGCTGCCGACGGCCTTGCGCATCGCCCGAGATGCGGCCGCGGGGCTGGCGGCGGCGCACGCTCGCGGCGTCATTCATCGCGACGTCAAGCCGGCCAACTTGTGGCTCGAGTCGTCGCGACCAGGCGAAGACTTAAAGGCCGTCAAACTTTTGGACTTTGGCATCGCCCGGGCCATCGAGCGCGACACGCAACTTACGCGCGACGGCGAAATCGTTGGCACGCCACATTTCATGGCGCCCGAACAGGCACGCGGCGAAGCGGTCGACCCCCGCACCGATCTGTTCGGCCTGGGCTGCGTGATGTACTACATGTTGTCGGGCCAGATCCCGTTTGGCACCGCGCCCGGCGCCGCGCTCCTCTCGCTTGCGTCCCCCGATCCGGTCGATTTGGATGCGTTGCAGGGAAAGGTGCCCAACTCGGTGGTTCGGTTGGTCGGGCACTTGCTGGAGAAGGATCCTGGCAAGCGCCCCGCCGACGCAGCCGCTGTGATCGACGCCATCAATCGCATCGAGGAGAGCGAATCGCTCGGCAGCAGCCGCGCCGCGCTGCCGGTGAGCCAGTTTATCGCAGCGCCGGTGGTGCCGCGGCGTCGTCTGGCCTGGGGCACGATACTCGGAGTCTGCTGCATCCTAGCTTCACTGGCCGTCGGCGGGATTGCCCTCTACTACCAGTTCTATAGAAACGATTCCGACGCTGCGATCGGCGGCGGAGGTCATGCCGGGCAATCCGTTACCGGTGGATCGCACGCGAATGCCGCCGCGATCGCCGGCACAGGCCAAGGCACGCATCCGTCCGCGACGCCCCTGATGCCGCAGCGGCCTTCGGCTGGCGTGCCTGTGCCCGCCGGTGAGCCGATTCGTGTGGGGATTCTGCACTCGCTGACGGGCACAATGGCCAACAGCGAATTTCCCGTCGCCGACGCCGCCCACCTGGCGGTCGAAGAACTCAACGCCGCCGGCGGCCTGCTCGGGCGGCCGATCGAGGCCACGATCGTCGATGGCGCCTCGGACGAGGAGACGTTCGCCACGAAGGCCGAAGACTTGATCGCCCGCAATAAGGTGTCGGCCATCTTCGGTTGCTGGACGTCGTCAAGCCGCAAGCGCGTCAAGGATGTTGTCGAACGACACGACAACCTGCTCGTCTACCCGCTGGCGGGCGAAGGACTCGAGCAATCGCCGAACATCCTTTATCTGGGTGGTCCGAATCACAAGATTATGGACGCCGCGAAGTGGTGCTTTGCCTTTTTGGAGAAGCGCAGGTTCTTTCTCGTCGGCTCCGATTACATCTTCCCGCGCGCCGCGAACGCGATCATCAAGGATCAACTCAGCGCGCTGGGAGCGGAAATCGTCGGCGAAATCTACATTCCGCTCGGCGAGACCGACATGTCGGCCATCGTGGCCGCCATCAAGGCCGCCCAGCCCGACGTGATCCTCAATTCGATCAACGGCGACAGCAACACGGCGTTCTTTCGCCGGATGCGCAGTTCCGGGCTCGATTACGAGAAGGTGCCGATCGTATCGTTCAGCATCGCTGAAACGGATATGCGGGCGATGCAGCCCCAGGACGTCGCCGGCACCTACGCCTGTTGGTGCTGGTTCGAGAAGGTGCCCGGCGCGGCCAGCCAGGAGTTCATGGCCCGCTTCCGCCATCGATTTGGCGCCTCGCGGCTGGTCAGCGACCCCGTGATGGCGGCCCACACGGCGGTGCATCTGTGGGCCCAGGCGGTCGAAGCGGCGGGCTCGGCCGAACCAGCCGCCGTACGCAAGGCATTGCTTGGCCAAAGCCGATCATCGCCGGAAGGGACGATCCAGGTCGATCAGGAGATGTTGGCCTGCTGGCGAACCCCCCGGATCGGCCGCGTTTTGCCCGACCTAAGCTTTGAAGTGGTCTGGCAGGCGCCGGCGCCATTGCGTCCGGTGTTGTACCCGCCATCGCGCACACCCGAGGAATGGAACGCCTTCCTTGAGAAGATGTACCGCGACTGGGACAACCACTGGACCGCGCCTCACAAGTAGCGCCTGATTTTGCCCGCTTCGTTCAGTCCGCGCGTGTTCAAGTTCGCGGTGCGGCACGGTTCGGGCAACCCCGACGGCGTGCCGTATCTCGTTTCCGCGTAATCAACGGCAGCACTGCCCGTGATCAAATACGATCGCAAAGCCTGGTGGCGAACATCGCTGGCCTTCTACGGCACCGTATTGCCGCAAGTGCTGGGGCGCGTTGGATTGCTGACCGGTTTCTGCCTGCTCTTGTGTCTGGCCGACGATTTCATGGAACGGGAGTGGGGAACCGGAGTTCCCGAGCTCGACCAAATGGGCCACCAGGTGCTGGGCGTGGCCATGAGTTTGTTGATCGTGTTTCGCACGAACTCGTCGAACCAGCGCTATTGGGAGGCGCGCGCCATGTGGGGGGCGTTGGTCAATGCCTCTCGCAACCTGGCGCGACTCGCCAGCGTGAACGCCGGGCCGGCCGACGACATGGGGCGCATGATCGCGGCCTACGCGATCGCGCTAAAGCAATCGCTGCGCGGTAATGACGATCTGTCGGAGATTCGCCCGCTGTTGCCGGGCCGGCTCTTCGAGCAGGTCGTGTCGTCGAAGAATCCGCCGCTGATGATTTCCTGCGACATGAGCCACTGGGTCGCGCGCCGCCGTAGCGACGGCCGACTTGATCCGATGACCGCAACCTTGCTCGAACAGCAGATTGGCTTCTTGGTCGACGCCCGCGGCGGCTGCGAGCGCATCCAGCGCACGCCGCTGCCGTTCGTCTACGCGGCGCTCATCAAGCAGTTGCTGTTGTTGTATCTGGCCTCGCTCCCCTTGGTGTTGGTCAGCCGCATGGGCTTCGCCGCGCCGCTGGTTGTGGCCGTAGTCTCGCTGGGTATGCTGGGAATTGAGGAGGCCGGCGTCGAAATCGAGGACCCGTTTGGGCTCGATCCAAACAGCTTGCCGCTGGAAGACATCTGCCGCACGATCGCCCGTGACGCCACCGCGGCAACGGCCGTGCAGTAGAAGTTCAAGGGAAATCAGTACGACCGATTAAGCTTCGTTTGGGCAAAGTGGTTTGCGCAATTGCCTTGGGGGGATGCCCGTCATGTTTGTTGATCGAATACGCCGAGCACTAGGGGTGTTCGGGCTGTCGCTCGTCGCGGCGCTCAGCCCGTGGGCGGTGCGGGCACAAAATGCCGGTGCCCCGACGGCTGCGGAAGCGGCCGTGCGCCAGGCCAGCAAGGAGTATCTGGCAGCATTGGCCAAGAGCGACGTCAAAACGCTGACCGGCTATTGGACTGCCGAAGGCACCTACGTCGATCCGGTCGGCGACACGTTCGCCGCACGCGATCTGATGGCCGAGATGTCGGCTCGCCCACCCGCCCCGCGCCCCGAGGCCAGACTCACTAACGTGACGGTGCGATTTCTCACGCCTGACGTTGCCGTTCAGGAAGGTCAGACGGAGATGGCATTGCGCGACGGCACGCCCGCCCGCGGACGCTTTCACGCTGTCTGGGTGCGTCAGCAAGGACGTTGGAAGCTCGATCGTTTGGAAGATCATCGTGCCGCGGCCCCGTCGGTGGCCAGTCGCCTGGCGGTGCTCGAGCCGCTGGTCGGCGAATGGACCGGCGAGGCCAACGGTCGCGCGGTGCGCGTGACGACCCGCTGGAACGCGACCAAGACCTTCTTGCGGCAGGACGTCATGATCACCGTCGACGGACAGGAAACGTCTGGCAGCGTGCAGGTCATCGGCTGGGACGCTCGCGCCGGACAGATTCGTTCGTGGGGCTTCTACGACGACGGGGGGCACGGTCAAGGCGTCTGGTCTCAGGAAGCGCATGTCTGGATGGTGCTCGTCGAAAGCGTGCGTCCCGACGGCACGACGACCAACGCCACGCACATTTATCGTTTCGTCGACCAGGACACACTCATCTGCCAGTCGATCCATGGCTCGGTCGGGGACGAGGTGCTTCCCGACGTCGAAGTCACGCTCACGCGCCGGTCGGACAGCGAATAATCCAAGTTCGTCCTTATCAGCGAGCAAACCATGTTTACGTCATCTTGCCAGCGACTTGTAATCGGCGCGGCACTGATCGGGGGAGCGTTGCTCGCGGCCGCCAGCGTTGCCCAGCAACCTTCACGCGCGCCGCAACCGACGACCAAGCAGGCTACGAGCAAGCCGCAACCGCCCGCCGACATACAGCCCTCGACCGATCCGCCGGAGTCGTCAGACATCCCAACGTCGGAGACCGACGAGCGAGCGCAGATCGTCAACAGCGAGCGCTGGAAACGGCTCGAGCACGAATTCAACGAATGGCTCTCGGTGCAGGTGATCTACACGCCCGAGCAAGTGCGTTTCATGCAGCAGGAGCTGTACAACGAAACCTCGAAGATGTCGGTCCCTGAACTGAAGCAGTTTCTCGACGAGATGGAAGCCAAGCTGAACGTCGTGCTCAGTCCCGACGCCGCGGAGACCCGCGCCTGGCTCGGTCAATACTTGTCGATGGTGGCCAGCGGCTACCGCGAGCAACTGCTCAAGACTGTTCCCGACTTCGTCAACATGACCGCCGCGCAGCTCGAGCAGCAACACCTGCAATTGCGGGCCCGGCGCCTGCAGGGGCAGCAACAGGCATCGGCCTTTGCCCGCAGCCGCGGCGAGCTGATGGATTCGGTACAACGGCAACAGCAGCGCGACCGTGCCGACGCCGCGGCGGCCCGTCAAAGCAGCACCGCGCCGCGCTTCAACACCGTGCAACGGACGTTGGCCCCGCGGCAATACGAGCGACCACGTGGCATCGGCTTCGGCTGGGGATTCTGGTGACCGCGGCCGAAGCGCGTCGTGGCCCTGCCGACAGGCCAGGCTCCGACGCGGCTCACATTGATCTTATTTTTCAGCGTTGTCCGGTCCTTTTGGTCCGGCAATGAACACGTCCTCGCGCGGAAACTGGTCGAACAGCGTGGCCGGTTTGCCGAAGTTCGTCGCCAGTACGTCGGTCGGATTGCCGGCGATCCACTGCGACAGGTCGATCGCGGCATACACGCCGGCGTTGAAGCCGATCAGCACGCGGCAACCCTGGTCGCCGATATTCTCGATCGAATGCCCATAGCCTTGCGGAATGTAGCCGACGTCGCCGGCCTCGAGCACTTCGGCGCGAAACCGCCCGTGCGAGCCGAACAGCGTGACGCCGATCCGGCCGGAGATCACGTATTGCCATTCGTCGGCCGTGGGGTGCCAGTGCAATTCGCGCAGTGCGCCAGGATCGAGGTCGAGCACGACGCCGGTGATCGTTTTCGAGATCTCGAAGCGTGTTGAATCGACGCGCCACTCGCGGCCGCCGCCGAATACCCGGTGCGGCGGCTGCGACAGCAATCGATACTTGTGCGATTGCGGCGGCAGCACCCAGCCTTGCAGCGGTTTGGCCGGTTCAGTCGGCGGAACCTGGCCGCGGGCGAAGTAAACCTCTTCCTTGGGAAAGCCGTCGAACGAAGACTCCGGCACGCCAAAGTTCTTCGCCAGCAGCGGCTTCGGCACGTGGCCAATCCAGTCGCTGATGCTAAAGGTGCCGAACTCCGAGAAATAACCGTTATCGAAAATCAAGATGAAATGACATGGCTTGTCACCCAGGCACTCGAGCATGTGGCCATGTCCACGCGGAAAGTACCAGACGTCGCCCGGTTCGAAGTCGTTGGTCTCCGCGTAGCCTTCGGGTTCGATGACAGTGGTGCGGACGCGACCTTCGACGACGAAGGCCCACTCGGCCGCCGTGGCGTGCCAGTGCAGTTCGCGCATCGCGCCCGGTTCGAGCCGCATGGAAACCCCGGCGATTCCCTTGGAGATGGGCAACTGCGCAACGGTCGCCTCCTTGCCGTAGCTGCCGCCAATCACTTTGCCGGCGGATTTCTCTAATTGGAATTTGAAGGTGGGGAGTTCCTTGCCGGACAGCACCGGGTCGGGCACGTTGTTCATAAAGCTCGGGTCGCCGGCGGACGCCGGGTGACTGGCGGCGAACGTCGCCGCGGTGGCGGCAGCCACGGCCGCCGCTCCGGTCAAGAAATCGCGTCGCTGAAAATCAGCCATGCACAACTCCGCTTTCATGTGCAGTAAAATGTCGCCGCGCCATTGCTACAGACGGCGAACTCGCCCATTGTAACGCGGTCGATGGCCTGAGGATCGTCAGGGCGGCGACCGGTACAAGGAGGTGCGATGCTGCCAGGCAATCTCGCAATCCGATTGTATGACGCGTAGCTGTTAGGAACCGGCGTCGCTGCACGGTGAGCGAGCCTTGTTTCTTGTCGCTTTTCGGCTAAGCCGAGAGCCGCTGCCGAGAGTCGAGCGGTGGAAAGGGGACCGGAATCTGTGCGTCGTTACGGCGTTCGAATGGCACGCTGGCGATGTCCAGTTCGCTGACTGGTAGTGTCCCCTCAATGGATGGATCGTGCTGCCCAGGCAGCGGGCTTTCCGCCTCGTCGATCCGCAGAACACGGGCTGAACTCGCCCAGTCGGCGCCACTGAGCGAATTGTCGGCGTCGACCGCCTCGTTGGTGGTCGCCGCTTGAAGTGCTCTACCGCCCGGCAGACGCAACACCAGCAGCAACATCAACGCGCGCGTGGCCGAGGAAATGCCAAACAACGCCAGGTAGGCGTCGTAGCTCTGGCCCAAGGTCGTCAGCACGAAACCACCCAGCAGCGATCCACCTGCGGTCGCCACGGCCGAGGCCAGGTTATAGACCGTCAGCACGCTGACTCGTTCTTCTTCTCGCACCGAATCGAACAGCAAGAGTAGCATCGCCAGTTCGTAGGCGGCCCAGAAGACGCCCGAGATCATCTGCACGCACATCAAGTAAACGAACGATTGCGACACCAGCCACAGGCCGGCAACCGGCACAATTCCGACGCCGCCGATCCATAGCAGCCGCCGAGGTCCGTGGCGCTGAGCAATTCGCCCCCAGCGCGGTGCGGCAATCATTTTGGCAATGTAGGTGGTGCCGACCAGCAAGACATACATCCCATAGGAGAGCTGCAATTGCTTGAGCATGAAGGGGGTGAAATACGGCCCCGAGAGCTGTACCGCTCCCTGCATGGCTACGAGGTAAAGGAGCACCCGCCCTTCACCGCGGCCGAACATGCGGCGGACGAGTTCCCGGTAGGGCACCAATTGGGTGCGATCGGCGCGCCCTGGCTCCTCCGCCTGACCGGCCAGCAAGCTACCGGATGCGAACCGACAGACCGCGGCCAGTGTGAACAGAGCCAAGAACGCTTCGCGCACGCAGCCGTTGATGGCGGCTAACTGGAGCGTGACGCCGCTCGTCAGGAACCCGATCAATAGTGCGCCCTGAGACAGCCGGGTGCGCAGCCCGAAAAACCTGGCCCGCAAGCGAACCGGCACAATGCTCGCGGCCCAGGTGCTCCAGGCGGGGCCGCTCGCCAGGCCTGTTCCCCAATACACGGCGACGACGGCGAAGATCAATAGTGCCGGCACCGATTCGGTCACGCTGCCAAAGGCCAGAGGTAAAAAGCAGCTCGCTTGCGCGCCAACGCAAAAGACCACCCACCGGCGATGCGATCGCAGCCAACTGACGGCATGCGGCGAGACGAGCTGCAGGAGTGCGCCGGCCAGCAGCGGCATGGTGCTCAACAGGCCAGCGGCGACCTGGCCGAGCCCCATCGCCAGCCCGTAAGCGCCGAAATAGAGCTCACCCAGACCTTGCATGAAGCTGCACATCACCCCTTCGATGTGCATGGTGCGCAGCTGATGGCGCAAGGCGTAGCGAGGCCGGTTATCGGCGGCACAGGCCAGGTAGGCACCAAGGGCCTCGCCCGCGTCGCCGTGTGACGGCGCGACTTGCTCGCAGACTTCGAGTGTGGGCGTCACGAAGGTACTGGCCTGGGCCTGACCGATTCGGCTAACCAGTGCCTCGTGGCGCGCGCGGGGCCATGGCAGGCCAGAGCGATGGCCGCGCACGGTCGAGCAGTACGAGCGACGAGAACACCTGCGAGCCGCCGCGTTGAATACCCGTGTGGGCGCGATTACCCACACGCGGGGGGCGCGAAGACCTCCGCACCCGGGCGGTCAGGGGGCGGGATCATAGCAAGCTGCCGGCAGCCAGGGAAGGGAGGATTGAGACGAAAACCGACGCTTACAGCGACAGCAAAACGATCCTCACCCCGGTTCCAGCCCGCCGTCGCTGGCAGTGTCGCTAATGATCGATTCGGCCGACGCCGGAGCTACGCGCTGCGTATCACCCGCATCGGCCAACCGTTGGGCATACTTCCGCGCCTGAGCGCCAAAGTCGAGCCCCACCTGGCGATACAGGGCCGCCTGCAAGCGCCTCGTCAGTGGGCCGATCCGCCCGTCGCCAACGGTGCGTCGTTGGAAAGTGCGGGCGTGCAAGATGCCAATGCTGGTCGACGTCAGAAATAATTCGTCGGCTTCCAGAGCGTCGGCCAGTGTCAGGTTGGTTTCGCGGGCCGGGATCCCCTCGTTGCCGGCCAGCTCCAGCACCGCGGTGCGCGTAACCCCGATTAGCAGATTGCGCGGTTCGGGCGTTTCGAGCACCCCCTTGCGAACCAGGAAGACGTTTCCGGTTGTCCCTTCGGTCAGGTATCCGTCGGGGTCGACAAGGACGGCGCTAGCACCGGGCAGCATGTCCTCGGCCTGGTAGGCCGCTCGGTGGTAGTGCAGTCGGGCGCGCGTCTTGATCGTGGCGTCGAACAACTCGCTGGGGATTGACCGCTGCGGCGGCACGACAACGTCGAGCCCCGTCTCATAACAATCGGCCAATTCTGCGAGCTTGCGCACCAGGGGAAAGCAACTCACCACGACGGTTGGCCGCATTTCGTCGGGCGCGAAGGCCTCGGCGAAGGGCCCCGCCGGCCCGCGCGACACATTGTGAATGATGTTCCAGTCGACATCGGCCGCTTCGCTGGGGCGGTTGCGGGCGAGGGTTTCGTTGGTCACGGTCTCGAACTCGTCGAGTGTCAACCCGGGGTCGATGCGCAACTGGGCGAGCGAGTGAGCCAGCCGCTCAAGATGATTCCGCAAACGATAAGGCGTTCCGTTGATGGTCCGAGTTACCTCGAACGCCATATCCCCCGTCGTTAAGGCGGCGTCGTAAATCGACAGCCGAGCTTCGTGCTCGGGCACAAAATGGCCGCTCAGATAAACGACGCGACGCGACGGATTCGACGAGGCCATAATGGTCTGACATTTCGTGTGGGTGCGGATCGTTGTCTGCCAGTTGGAGTCGGTCGCAGTCATCGTAGCCGCTGCCACCTTGGCCAGTTCCCGCGGTGGTCGCGAGTCGAGGCGACTCGACTGAACGCCTGCCCACCAGCAAGGTGGGCGCCCAATCGGATCAACAGAGATTCATACGTCCGTGTGGGCTTGCCGAGGCGGATTGTCTGGTCCCGGTGCAATGGGTTGGATTTTTGACTAGTGCGCCGGCGATGAATAGCATGATTTGCGGAAGCAGCGGTTTCGTGGGGGAGAAAGGCTACCGGAACGGTCGAGTTTGGCGGTAGCAGCGTTTTAGAAGTCGAGCCGACTCGGGGTGCCACTCCCCCAACTGTTGGGTTGTGCAGAGAACCAATGGCGCCATAATGTATAGTTTGGACTTGCCATAGGCTTGCTAAGTCTGGCTTTCTCGTGGGGGTGTCGTTGCCATAACCGGGACGCCTTGGCGGCCCACAGTGGTTCACCGAAAGCGCCTTGCGGAGAGGCAAGCACTTAGCAACTCGAGGGAGGATGAGGCCCTCGCGCGCACTGGCTGTGCAGGTTCGACATCTGCTCGAAAGTTGGATATGTAATAGACCGGATGCCTGTTCGCGACCAGGCTATCCGTTGCTGGGTCAGTTTATTGCCGGGGCTTGGAAGTCGAATAGCGGAACAGTCGACGACCATGGATGCAAGACTCAAAGTAATCCTGGGTACCAACGCCGGGCGCGAGATTCGTTTGCTCGGTTCCAAGTTCTTGATCGGTCGGGCTGAAGACTGCCATCTTCGCCCCAAGAGCGATCTGATCAGTCGCCATCATTGCGTGCTGTTGCTCGAAGAGCAGAGCCTTACGGTGCGCGACCTGGGTAGTCGCAACGGGACGCTGGTCAACGGCGAGCGCGTGTCGGGCGAACGCGAATTGGTTACCGGCGATACGCTCGTCGTCGGCCCGTTGCAGTTCGAAGTCTCGGTGTCGACGCTATCGGCGCCGGCCAAGCGCCCCAAGGTGACGAGTATCAAAGAGGCGGCCGCGCGAACCGCCGAAGGCCGACCGGCCGACGAGCCAGACATCAACGATTGGTTGCAGAGCGGCGATGCCGACGACGCCACGATCGGTCAAGCCGACGTCGACACAGAGACCCGCGAGCTCGACCACGAGGACTCGCTGGAGACCGAGGAATTCGGTTCAGGCAATACCATGGTTGGCTTGCCGACTAAATCGCCGCAGACGGGGGACGACCAGGGAGATTCCGATCACGACACGCAAGCCGAACCCGAGGCGAGTCACGGCACGAACGCCGTGAACAAGCCAGCCGCTCGCCCGGGAAAACTCCCTCCGATCCCGCCCAAGACGGGCGACACTCGGCAAGCTGCGGCCGACGTTCTCCGCAAGTACTTCCGACGGAAGTAGCCGCAGGCCGTCCGACATCGTTCGGCTCGGGTGGCGAGCTCGCTCGGCAGTTCTTCTCGGCGTGGTACCGCGACGCGGAATCACGATCGTTTCTTGTCATTTCCTCCCCGCCAGCAAGCGTGCCATCGCGGGCGTCTTTCTTGGGATGGCACGCTGAGCTTTCCGTTTTATGCCGTCGATTTGCAACTCGCTTGGCGGCGGGTTACCGTCGTAGGTGCTGCTCCCCGCAGAGGTGCCGCGCGCGGGCGTAGCTGGTCCGAAATGGTCAAGGAGTTTGCGATGTCGGCGGATGAAGAAGCGGTGAAGCGCAGGTACCGGGAGTTTCTCGATTTGATGCCGCTGACGCTGGCCATTGCCGGGCTGCCGACCAGCGAGGGCAACCGCAACTACACGACCGATCAGATGCAGGCACGGGCGCAAGTGCTCGGCAACGCGTTTCGACTGGCGCGACAGACGGTCCGTGAAGCAATCCGGAGTTAAATGGCGCCAGAAGATTCGTCAGCTAGCAGTCCCGATTCCTCTCGTCCGCGGGCCTAGAAGGGGAAAGTCGTGAAAGGCAAGATCGATCGCAGCGACAAAAAAGCGCGAGGGAAGTTCGTAGCGCTAATGGGGGTCGGGCTCGATGGCGACGACGGTCACACCCGGCTGACACGGGGCAAGGAATTCGTGCTGTTTGGCGGTTCGGACGAGACCCATACGCAGATGCAGGAGGCGGTGATCAAGTTGGTCGAGCGACTGGAACGACGCGGTCGCCGGCTTGCCGACACACCGCCGGCCGAACTTCGCGATTTGCTCGGCGAGGCAGGCGGGTAGCTTGCCTGGGGCGGAGCATTAGCAGATTTTGGACAATTCTTGGCGTTTCTCCGTCGCTTTGGTTAGAATCAGTCAATTCCAGCGGGCAGCTAGCTATTTGAGACCAAGTCTTATCTTGTCCATGAAACCCTAAGTCGCTGCTTCGGGTATATTTCCGCAGCGGCACTTCCTCTCTTAGAGGCGAGGGGAGCCAACGTGGCCGACGACGTGCGCGAGCTGGTCGACCGCTCAATGGCCGGTGATGAAGCCGCCATGGTGGAATTAGTCCACCGGTACCAGGGGGCGGTATTTGGCCTTTGCTACCGGATGCTTGGGGATCGCCAGGACGCGGAAGATATTGCGCAGGAAGCGTTTCTGCGCGTTTTCCGAAACTTGCATACCTGGGATCCCGAACGGGACTTCCGTCCTTGGCTGCTGGCCATTGCCGGAAATCGGTGCCGTAGTCATTTGGCGGTGCGAAAGCGCCGTCCGGCGACGACGAACCTCGTTGAGGAATTGCCTGACACGACGGATGACGACCACGCTGCCCATAATCTGACTGAGGAAGTGGGCTTGGCGCTGAGCACGATTCGTGAGGACTATCGTCGGGCATTTTTGTTGTTTCACGATCAGGAACTGAGCTACGCCCAAATTAGCGATGCGCTAGACTGCCCGGTAGGAACCGTGAAAACGTGGATCCACCGCGCGCGTCGCGAGCTCGCCCGCTGCCTGCAAGGACGAGGGGTGGTGCAGGAGACAGGTTATGAATAGCGATCAATTTGAATCGCGTTTGAACGAGCTGCTCGATCGCCGAATCGCACCCGACGCCGATCCCGAAGTCATGCGTGCCGCCGAGCAGTTTGCCAGTTGCCGATCGCTAATGGGCGCCTATCGCGCTGTTGTCGACGGCGTGGTCGCGATGGAGACTCCGCGCCCGCCGGCTGATCTTGCCGACCAGGTCATGCGGCAGTGGCGACGCGAGAAGGTTGCCAATCGTTGCCGAGCTGCCCAGCACCGCGTCGTGAAAAGGGGCACCAGTCGTCAAGCGTTGTTTGCTGCCGCTGCGGCTCTGCTGATTGCCAGCCCGGCACTGGGTTGGCTCTGGCGGCAGGCGTCCGATACCGATGGGCAGCCGATCGCCGCAACCGCAGGCAAGGCGTCGTCGGCAGTGGATGATCATGCTTTCCGAGCCACAGATGGCACCGAACATGGACCGATCGCCAAGGTCGCGTCGGTCCCCATGCGAACTCCAGATACTGTGCGAGTTGCCGATGCTGGGCCTGACGCAGCCTCCGTAGCCACGTCAGATGCGAGCGAAGATTCAACGATCAAAACCAAGCCCGAGAATTCAGCAACGCGTGGTGTGGATGAGATGGCGAGCCTCCTCGGCCCTCCTCATGACGCAATTGATGGTTCGCTAGGCGAAACTCCTCCCGCCGCAGAGGGCGCGGCCTGGGTCGGAGAAGTCAGTGAGGGATTTCAGCCGATCGCAGAGTCCGCGGCCGGCGCGCTCGACTTTCTGCTTGAGGTCCTGGCGGACGGCAGCGATGGTTCTCGGGGCTAGCATTTGTTGTCGCCGTTTTTTGGCAGCGGCGCTGGTGTACTGCCACGCGCGGAACTCGCTGCACTCAATCCTGCTGCGGTGCCGCCGCTCATTGCGGCCATGCACGCTTGACCGTCGTTTTAGAAGCTGACTCTTAATGCGCACTATGGCACGCTGCTTTCGCATCGGTTTGTTGCTGATTGCGTTTGCTGTGCCATGCCGCGCGGTCGACTTGGCGGCGTTGGTGCCCGACGACGTGGGCATGTGTTTCCTCGCCCGCGATCTGGCGGATCACGGTGGTCGGTTTTTTGGCAGCGAGCTGTTTCGCCGTTTGATGGCGTTTGAGCCGGCTGGGGAGTTTCTCGAAGAGTATGCCAATCGGCCTCGCCTAGTAGGTGAGTTGCTGGCCGGCAAACTCGGGATACCGCGAGCGGAATTTGGCGACAAGCTGTTTGGACAGCGATCGATGTTGGCCATCTGGCCCGACGAATTTCGCTCCGCCGAGGATAGCCGGCTTCTGTTCTTGACCGAAACCAACGACCCGGAGTTCACGCAACGGGTGGTGGATGCTTTCTGTGAGACATTGAATCAACCGGGGGTGCTCGTCCGCGCGGAGGACGTCTCGCATGCGGGGGCTCGTTATAGCGTACGAGTGATTCGCCGCGGCGAACGGCGGCTCGAAATCTGCTTGGCGGCGGTCGACAATGTGTTTCTGCTGGCCAGCGGCGAATCGCTCATGCGCCAGGCGCTCGAGTTGCGTTCCAAGCCGCAACCCGCTCCGCGCAGCCTCGCCGCCTACGCTCCGTATCTGGCCGCTCGGCAGCGCCACCAGGCCGATTCCCCGTTGTCGCTTATCATCTTGCCCAAGCGTTGGCTCGATTTGGTAACCGAGCGGCTCGACGACGATGACGGGCAGCCTTACGAGGCCAAGGCCAAGCAGGCAGTGCTCGACGGCTGGCGCGTCGCCGACTATTGGGTCTTTGCGATTCGGACGGGCGATCGCTTATCGCTGGAAAGTTACTTGCACTTCGATCCGGAGCGCAGGCCAGACTGGCTCGACCAAATGGCGCGCGGTCCCGACGAGCAGGCAACCTTTCTCGATCACGTGCCTGCCGACGCAGTCGTCGCCTATGCCGGGCAGTTGAACGTCTCTGAGATCGGCTATTTGATTCTCGTGGGCGCGGCCTCGGGCGATGGTTTCAAGCTCGGCAACCTCGACGACATCCGTAAGGCCACTAGCGGGATGATGATGGGGCTCGATCCGATCGACGATATCCTGCCTGCCATGGGACCCGACGTGGGATTCTTCATCAGTCGCACGCAGCCGCCAAATCCAGTCGCCGCTTCTTTCCCGTCTGACCGAAACGCGGAGCGCGACAAGCCGGACGATGGCAATGACGATGAAGAGGACGACGAGGATGACGAGGACGATGCTGAACGGCGCCAGGCTGACAGCGGCAGCGACCTCGATGTCAAACCGCCCACCTGGCTCGAAATGGTCGTTGGCGTGCGCACCAATCGGCGGCCAGCCGGCGACAAGCGTCCCGAGGTCGAAACGGCTCTCGACAACGGTCTGCGAACCATGATGATTCTGGCGGCAGGCGCCGAGAATGCTAAGCGTGGTCAGCGCACGGCCCAGGTCGCGGTGACGCGCCTCGGTGATTTGAAGTTCACGACCCTTAGTGGGCTTGAGCAAATGCCATCAGGCATGGATCTCACGTACACCTTCACCGACGATTTTTTCGTCGGCGGCTTGTCACTGGGCACCGTCAAGCGGTCGGCCAGCCTTTCGCAGGCCGACTCGTTGGCCGCGCAGCCGCGATTCCGTCGACTATTGGACGATAGCGCCGGCCAGCCGGGGCAGTTGCTCTACATCGATTGCCTCGCCCTGCGCAAGATGCTGGCCCAAGACCCGGACCGGCTTTTTCAGACCTTCAGCCCGTTCCGCGAGATGACCCAGGCCAAGGCCCGCGAGGCGCAGGACCTGATCGAGCAGTTGCTTTCGTTGACCGACACGTTTCTGCTGACGGCGCGTGTCGAAGGGACCGGGCTGTCGATTTCGCTGGCTATCGATTCGCCTAGCCCCGAGGCAGTCGCCTCGCCGACTTCGTTACAGAAGTGAGAGCGTTCCGCGGCCGGGCCTGTAGTGGTACGTGGTCCGAGCCAGCGGCCAGCCCCGGCAGATTCGCCTCGCCACGGGCGGGCCACCTAGGTCGCCATCGCACTTAGAACAACCGCATTGGCTCGTTGAGCAGATCGCTGGACTAATGCCGACCGTTAGCCAATGGCCCGGCAATCACCGACGCATTGTGCCCGCCAAAGCCAAAGCTATTCGACATGGCTGCTCGCAGCTTACGTTCACGGGGGCGGTTCGGCGTGTAGTCCAGATCACATTCGGGGTCGGGCGTATCGTAGTTGATCGTCGGTGGCACGACACCGTGTAGCATGGCCAGCACGATCAGGATCATCTCGACGCCACCGCTGGCCCCCAGCAAGTGCCCCAATTGGCTCTTGGTGCTCGAGATGCTGACGTCTCGAGCAGCCGGACCGAACACCGATTTGATCGCCTTGGTTTCGGCGACGTCTCCCAACTGCGTGCTGGTACCATGCGCGTTGATATAGCCGAGATCTTCCGGGTTTAACTGGGCGTCGGCGAGGGCTGCGGCCATCGCTTTGCCGGCGCCCACGCCCTCGGCATCGGGATGGGTAATGTGTCCCCCGTCGGAGCTGACCCCGTAGCCGAGTACTTCGGCGTAAATCCGCGCGCCGCGCGCTTTCGCCATCTCGTACTCTTCGAGAATGACGATGCCGGCGCCTTCACTAAGCACGAAGCCGTCGCGGTCGCGGTCGAACGGCCGGCTGGCCCGCGCGGGATCGTCATTGCGTGTCGACAGCGCCCGCATCGACGCGAAACCACTTATTCCCATCGGGGTGAGCGCGGCCTCGGTGCCGCCGGTGACCATGCAGTCGGCCTCGCCGTGTTGAATCAGCTTGAAAGCATCGCCGATCGCGTTGGTGGCACTGGCGCAGGCCGTGGCCACGGCGGCGTTTGGTCCGCGCAGCCCATAAGCGATCGACACCTGGCCGCAGGCCGCGTTGACCATCAGCTTGGGAATGGTGAAGGCCGAGACCTTGTCGGGCCCCTTCTCCAGCAAGCGGGCGTGCTGCGTTTCGATTTCGTGCAGGCCGCCGATCCCCGAACCCAGAATTACGCCGACGCGAAAGCGATCGCAGTCGTCAAAGTTGATCCCCGAGTCGGCAACAGCATCGGCCGCGGCCACCATGGCGAATTGCGTGAAGCGGTCGATGCGCTTGGCTTCCTTCGGCGGCAGATATCCGTCGGTGCTCCAGTCGGAGATTTCACCGCCGAAATTCACCTTGAAGTCGGTGGCGTCGAACGTTTGGAGCCCGTGGACTCCGCTTTCGCCCGCCAAAATGCGCTGCCATAAGTCGGTGACTTTGCAACTCAGCGACGTCACTGCCCCCAGGCCCGTGACGACCACGCGTCGTTTCATGGGGAGAGTATCCGATAAAGGAGAGAATTCGCGGCGTCACTTCCGGCAGGTTTCAACTTCCCGACCTGCCTGGGAGAGCTACCCGCGGAAGTGCGGAACGAGATGATTGCAAACAATACCGGGGCAGCGCGAGCGCTGCCCCGGATTGATTCGAGCTGAGTAGGCGACCGCCCGGTTCAGGCCTGCATCTTTTCGATGTACTCGATGGCCTGGCCAACGGTCTGAATTTTCTCGGCGGCGTCGTCGGGAATGTTGATGTCGAACTCTTCTTCGAGCTCCATCACCAATTCGACGGTGTCGAGGCTGTCGGCCCCTAAGTCGTTCACGAACGAGGTCTCGGGCGTGATCTGTTCTTTGTTCACGCCGAGCTGTTCGGCCACGATTTCAATGACTCGATCTTTGACTGAGGCCACGTTCTAAGTCCTCCTGCAATCTGGTTTTCGGGAAAGAAAGGCCTGTTCTACCCAGCCTGTCTTCTCCGAAAGCACCTTGCCCGCCGCCACTCAATGCGGATGCGGGGCCGGGGGCCATCCCGGCAGGTTGGGTAAACATATACCCCCTCTGCCGCAATGTGTCTATAGCACTTGAGCTTGCGCCGATTGGTCAGTTTGAACCTTGCAATTGGCTCGTTCAACATGCCGCTCGATCGTCGGCTCGACTTGGCGGCTCGATCGTGCCGGTTCCCGTGCTCAAGAGCCGTGCGGCAATGCCCTGTATGTTGCCGATCACGCCGCGGCGGTCACCCTGAAATTGCCGAGCGAGGTGTGGCCGACTTCTTGACGTACCAATGTCCAGAATTGAGTCGCCACGCTGAGTCCAGGTTCGTGTCGCGGGGTAGTTCGAGTGCTTTACTAGCACTGGAGGTTGAGACGATCCGAGCGATCGTTGCGGCCAGGCATCGCAGCGGGTCGGACGCCGATGCAAAACTAGACTTTGTGATTTCCACCCTCGACATTTGGTCTGAGCGACGCGCGGCGCGAGGCGGTAACAATCCTGCTCAACGGACTCAGGCCACGCGAAAAGACGCACCGATGGCCGAGCGACTGCATGCCGGGCGCTTGTCGGCGGCTCCCGCTGACTTAAAATGGCGACCCGGCGGGCTGCTACTGGGTCGGCGATGTCCGCGGCCCGCGGGCGTCGCGACGCCGAGAGCTTCCTCTGGAGACGAACACCAATGAGTGGTCCGATTGTGCGCTCGGGCGCTTCGCCCGAGTTCTCCAAGAACTGGGACAACATTTTCGGCAAACCGGCCAAGGGAAAATCCGGCGCCGGCAAAGTGAAGAAAAACGCTGCGGGCAAGAAGGGCGGCGCCGCGCCGGCCAAGGCATCCGTCGCTAAGGCGTCGAAAACAAAGCCGGCCGCCAAGCAGACCGCGACCAAGAAGTCGAAGCGAGCAAAAGCCGGCAAGAAGTAAACTCGCCGGCATTCAAATCGTTAACCGCATTGGGTGCGTGCCATGCCGGATGACAGCCAGGTCGATCAAATGCCGCTGGTGTTCCGCGATGACTTCGCCCGCGGTGCCGATCATTGGCAGCCCACCGACGCGGTGGTCTGGCAGGTGGTCGACATTGAAGGGGGGCGCGCCTACGCCCTCACGAAGCAAAGCAATTACAAACCGCCGCACCGCAGCCCCGCCAATATCTCGCTCGTGCGCGATGTGTATGTCGACGATTTCAAGCTCAACGTTCGCGTCCGCAGCACCACGCGCGACTATGGTCACCGCGACCTGTGCTTGTTCTTCGGATACCAGGGGCCGTCACGGTTTTATTATTTGCATCTCGGCAAAAAGACCGACGACCACGCCAATCAGATCTTCATTGTCAACGACGCGCCGCGCACCAAGATCTCGACTGAAACAACCCCCGGCACCCCTTGGGACGATCGCTGGCACGAAGTGCAAATCGTCCGCAGCGCCGGCGACGGGCAAATCGACGTGTTCTTCGACGACCTGAGCAAGCCGATCATGCGGGCTGTCGACAAAACCTTTCGCTGGGGCCGCGTGGGCGTCGGTTCGTTCGACGACACGGGGGAATTTGCCGATGTGCGGCTGCACGGCCGCCTGATCAAGCCGCCGTCCACGGCACAGTGAGGATCCCGTTGGATCGCGACAAGGTCCTTGGTTGGCGGACGATGGTTTCGCGCTTTGGCTCGACGTCGCCCTTCATCACTTGTTGGAGTCGCTATGACCAGCCCCGAAGAACGCGTGGCCGAGTTGAAGCTAGAGCTACCCCCGGCTCCCAAGCCGGCGGGTGTCTATAAACCGGTCGTCATCGTCGGCAACGTGGCGTATGTATCCGGCCACGGACCGCTGAACAACGATGGTTCGATGCACACGGGCAAGCTCAACACGGCTGCCGGCCAACTCGAGGCTGGCAAAGCGGCCGCCCGCCAAACCGGACTGGCGATCCTAGCTTCGCTTCGCGCGCGGCTCGGTAGCCTGAACCACGTGAAGCGCGTCGTCAAATCGCTGGGCATGGTCAACTGCACGCTAGATTTTGAACAGCATCCGGCCGTGATCAACGGATACAGTGAGTTGATGGCCGAAGTGTTCGGCGCCGACAACGGGGTCGGCGCGCGCAGCGCCGTCGGCATGGGCTCGCTGCCGGGCAACATCTCGGTCGAGATCGAAGCAATCTTCGAAGTCGAGGATCTCGGGGGCGCGTAACCGACAGCGCGAACTGTCCGACCGACTACAGGTCACCACTGGAGAGGGCACGACTACCATTGACCTCGCGCAAGTGATCGATCCGATTCACGGCCATTAGTTTGATCTGTCGCTCCCAGGCGATCAGGTTGATCGAGGCGTTATACAAGCTGAACGGATTGCGTTCTGCCGGTATCTCCAGCAGTGCCTTGAAAGCTGCCGACAGCAGCCCGCCGTGCGACACGACTACCACTTGCCGATGCTCCGATCGGCGAATCGTCTCTAGCGCGGCTCGGCCGCGGTGCATCAGCGCGCGGCGGGATTCCCCCCCCGGTATGACGAAGTCGGGCTCCTGGTCGAGCCAGCCGCGTGCCAACGTCGGGTGGGCCGCTTCAATCTCAGACCATTTGAGACCTTGAAAGACTCCGGCATGGATCTCTTTCAAGTCCTCCACCAAAGTTACCGGCACGCTCAGCGACCGGCCGATGGCGGCGGCCGTTTCAGCAGCGCGAGCCAGCGGACTGCTGAAAACCGCCTCGATCGGCAGGCCCTGCAGGGCCTTGCTCGTGGCTTCGCTTTGGAGCCGACCGAGCGGGGAGAGCGGAATGTCCGCTTGCCCCTGAATGCGGCCCTCGGAGTTGTAGGTGCTTTCTCCGTGGCGAATACAGTAGAGGAGCATGGCGACGATTAGAGCGGAAGTAGCTGCTGCGGGCGACCCGGCACTAAACGCAGTTTGCCTGCATTGGCAATCTGCCGAAACCAATTGGCCCGTAACGCCTTGTGGCAGTCTCGCCGACACCTGAGGACGATCGACGTCCACCGCACTTGTCCCCCACCCGGCTGTGGGAGACAAAGGTATTACAAGGGACCGGAACTTAACTGATGCAGATGTCGTCGACGGATCTGTTCGAGATCCTCGTCCGCGAGCACGCGGATATGCTGACGGTCTATTTGCGCTGTGTAGTTCGCGACCCAACACTGGTCGACGACCTGTTTCAGGAGACGATGCTAACCGCCTGGCGGACACTCGACCGCTTCGATCGCAGCCGACCGTTCGGGCCTTGGCTGCGTGGGATCGCGGCCAAGCTGGTTCTCGCTCATCGCCGCAAGTCGGCCAAGGCGATGGTCCTGTGTGAGGAGAGTTTTCTGGAGCACCTGGAGCACCGCCACGCCGAGCTGCAGCGGCTCCCGGGAGACACGCTCGACGACAAGTTGGACGAACTACGCCGTTGTTTGGAGCAGTTGCCCACGACCTACCGTCAGGCCGTTGAATTGCGTTACACCGAGGGGCTGCAAGGCACGAGCCTGGCGGCCAAGTTGGAAATCTCGACCGAAGCTCTGAAGAAGCGTTTACAGCGGGGACGCGCCCACCTGATGCACTGCCTTGAGCGCAAGCTCGCCGCTGCCAATGGGCCGTCCTGAACGAATGTCACGAGTCACCCCATGAACGAATCTGACCGTCACGCTCCCATCCCCGGCGAAGGCGATGATTGCCCCGACTGCGATTGCGCGGGTTCGGGCGGTGGTGACCACACGGTCAACGAACCGGCCGAAACGGCGAATAGCCGCGTGCAGTCTTGGGTCGATCGCTGGCTGGACGATACCAGCCCGTGGAATGAGGCCGTTTCGGGAGATGACCGCCATTCAGTTGATGGCGCAGTCAGTGATACTTCCTTCGAAACTAGTCTCGCTGGCGACGGCCAGCGCATCGCCGATCTTGCTTTTCTGCACGCCTTGTTGGAAGTCGTGCACCGGCCACGGCCAGACGTCGTGGCTCAGCGTGTTCGCCGCGTTATGGGCGTGATCCTCGCGGAGCAAACTGCCGACGTCACTAAGTCGTTGGCTGCTGAAGTCGATTCTGAGAAGCTAGCCCGCGCACCGCGCCGCTCGGCGGCGGCGGTACTGCCGACTTGGGTCTGGCCCCTGTTTTCCACCGCCGCAGTGCTGTTGGTGGCCGCGGGCATCTATTGGAATTCGGGCTCGCAAGCCAATGCACGCGCCGCCATCCTGCGGGCGTCGGCCGATGCGGCGCGCCTCGCCGATCGCGAATACCACGCTACCGCCGATTTTCAGAACCCATCGGGCAAGTTCACCCGCACTGAATCGACCCTTTGGGTGCGGGGGGGCGAAAAATTTGTGCTCGAACATCCTTGGATGGGGGGGCATGTCACGATCGGCAACAACGGCCACTGTGCCTGGTTCGTCCCGCTACTAGGCCTGCCGAGCCAGGCCGACGATCCGCGGCAGTCGGTGTGGTGGGCCCACAAAGCTGGCTGGGCACTTCCCGATCTCACGGTCCGGGGCTTGATCGAAAGCCTGATCGAGGACTTCGATCTGGAACTACTCCCCGACGAGGCCTTGCCCGAACATCCCGGCATGCAATGCCGACACATTCGCGGTATGCGGCGGCATCCTAATGTCAGCCGCTTTCAGGTGATCGAGCTGTGGGCACACCCGCAGACAGGAGTGGCGCAGCGAATCGTGCTCTATTGGGATCGCCCGGCCGACTTGGCGGGGCCCGTGCGTATCCAGGTGGACCTGATCGCCGAGCGACCGCAAGCAGACGTGTGGTATGAGCCGGATAGTCATCCCCCGGTTTACCCGTTGCCGCTCGTGTTGCCTGTCTTTCCTAGCTTGTAGCCGCAAAGTTCGCCTGATCGGCAACGTTTGCCGTTTCTCCTCAATCGGCGCGACCTGTCAGCCGATACTCCTCTCGCCCGGCGGCCGACATTCGCGCGGCCGCGCGCAGCAGGCTCGGGAGTTTTGGCCATGAAGCGGCTGTTCGCGCTGTTTGCGGTGCTGTTTTTCCTATTCAGTGGCGCCGTCTACTTCCTCGACGAGGTGCTCGGTACTAGAGCAACTGGTCCGACCACGACGGTGCGCCCCCTCTGGTTTGCATCGGGCCGTGCACGCGCTGCAGAGTCATACGAGGATTCCGCTACGGGGCCGGACCTTGGCACCGTGGATGAACCGTATTTTGAAACCGCCGCAGGACTGGAGTTGGACCCCGCAGCCGAACCGGCCGGAGATGCTGCCGCACAGTGCAGTCCCTGGTCGAAGGAGCCTGGCGCGGATGATGCCGAAATCGGGTCGCCCGGGCGTCAGTTCGAAGATGGAGCCGCGACGGCGACCGACCTTTCGGAGGATGCCCCGCGTGCTCCGACAAGCGATGCCCGTTTTGGCGCTCGTTTACCTCGTGGTTCGTCGCTGACCTCGCCGGCGACAACGCGCCGCCGCGTGGCGGCGCAAGCTGAATTGTTCGGCGGCTCACCTGACGACACGGAAACGGCGTGCGGCGAAGGTGAATGTTCCGAGTTGGATGCTTATCCCCACGCTCCGGAGGTAATTCATCCGCCATTCGAGTTGGGGCTCGACGGCAGCGGCCCATTGTCCGGTCCGGAGTGCGACGCCGGTTGCGACGGAGAATTGACCACAGCGCCCAGCGATGAGCCGGGGCGCCCTGCCCGCCAGCCGCGCCATACCGACATGGGGCAACGGCTGACGGCGCGCACGCAGGCCGTTCGTGCGGCCACTGGTGCTGCGAATCGCACCGTCGCCGCGAGTGAACAGCACATCGGTCGGCCGGCGCCGTCCTCGAGCACGTCGTCGGGGGAAGCCGTTGTTCTCCAGTGGGTCACGCCCGATGAAGTCAGCGTCGGCCAACCCGCTCCCTGCCGTCTGATCGTCCACAACACGGCCGCGGCCGCTGTTGATAGCGTCGAAGTGCACGCCGACCTGCCTGAGCATTTGCGCATCGAGCGATCTTCGCTCGAGGCTGCGGACGACCAGGGACGCGTAGTCTGGGCACTGGGTCAGTTAGCGCCGGGGCAAACCAAGGCCATCGATCTCGACGTTACGGCCACCGACGAAGGTGACTTCAATCCCGTGGCCTCGGTGACGTTCAGCCGTTCTTGCGCGACGCACATTCAAGCGTTGCGACCGGAGTTGAAGCTGGCGATCGAGGGACCGGCACAAGTGCTCGCGGGGCAACCGGCTAATTACGCGCTGGTGGTTTCGAATGTCGGCACGGGGCGCGCATCGGCCGTGCAAGTTGGTGCGCATTTCGATGGCGCCCTTAGTTCCACGGCTGGGCAGCAGAAGTCGTATTCGATCGGCAGCCTGGCCGCTGGCGAATCGCGGCGAATCGTCGTCATGGCCGTGGCCAGCGACATCGGCACTTGCCGCGTGCTGGCTCGAACCATCGGGCAGGGTGAGCTTCACGACCAGGCAGAACTGGAAGTCGCCGTCGTCAGTCCGCGCGTTGAAGTCGGCGTGGCTGGACCTCGGCTGCGATTCGTCGATCACGACGCTGACTACACGTTGCGCGTCCACAACCCGGGCCGAGCCGCCGCAAGCAATGTGCAAGTCGTGGTCCAGTTGCCCGAAGGGATGCGATTCGCGGAAGCCGACGGCGGCGCAACCTGCGATTTGCAGCGCGGCCAGGTAACCTGGTTCGTGGGTCATATGGAGCCCGACCAGGCCTGCCAGTTCAATCTCCGGCTCACGGCGGTTGCCGTCGGCGATCAGCGGATCGGCGTCGAAACCTCGCTCGAAAGCGGACATGGTCAGTTGGCCGAGTTCGTCACGCGGGTCGAGGGGATCGCCGACGTGGCAATCGAGGTCGTCGACAGCCAGGACCCGGTCGAACTCGGAGGCGAAACGACCTACGAAGTGCGCGTCACCAACCGTGGTTCGCAAACGGCCCACCAGGTGCAAATCGCTGCCCGACTGAGCGCCGGCTGCGAGGCCCTCGATACCGACGGGCCGACCGCCGGCAAGATCGATCGGGCTCAGGTCGTGTTCGAGCCCATCTCCACGCTCGAGGCCGGCGGCGTGGAGACTTACCACGTGCGAGTTGGCTGCGGGCAGGTGGGGCAGTTCGGCTTCCGGGCGTTCGTGCGATGCCAGGAGCAGCCGCGGCCGGCCGTGCAGGAAGAACCGACGCGCGTTTACGAGGAATAAGCGACCGGGGCCGCGTCCCGGTCAGCCTTTTTCATAAACCGTGGCCGGATCGAACACGCGCTCGGCCACGATCTGGAGACCAGTCGGCGTGACCTGCCGGAAGAAACAACTGCGGTAACCCTCGTGGCAGGCCGCCCCGCCGACCTGGCGAACGCGCAGCAGAATGGTGTCTCCGTCACAATCGACAAACACACCGCAGACCTGTTGCACGTGTCCGCTCTCTTCGCCCTTTCGCCACAGGCGGCCGCGGCTGCGGCTGTAGTAGACGGCTCGGCCCGTCGCCAATGTCTCGGCGAAGCTCTCGGCGTTCATATAGGCCAACATCAACACTTCGCCGGTGTCGGCATCCTGGGCAATTGCCGGCAGCAGTCCATCGGCCGTGTTGAAATTGGGGGCTTCGCTCATAGTCTTCTTAGCTGCAACGGGGAAGCGACGGCCTTAGCCGGTCCGTTAACGACAACATAGTAGACACGCAGGTTCGTCGCCAGCCAGACGATACTGCGACCGGCGTGATCGCACCTTCCGGTAGAAGCGTGTTGGCCGACATGGGTGCGGCCTTCGGCAGCTTCCGCATAGAGCGATACTCTCGTGGCCCTGCTGGAGCTTTGGTGACCAAAAGCCGATCGACTACATGCGACCTTCCCGCCCCGTCGACGCGCGACCATTCTCGCTACGTTGGTCTCACGGACTCTGCAGCGATTCCAGTCTTCTGCCAAGGACCTCCCCTTGCTTCAATCGCGAGCAAACGTCACCCCCTCAGTCAGTTTGCTGATGGGCGTCTGCAATGGTCAAACCTGGCTCGATCGCGCTGTGAAAGAGGCGGTCGAGGTGCTGAGTGAGCTCGGTGGCAAGTTTGAAATCGGCGTCATCGACCAGGGCTCGTCCGACGACACGGCCGACATCGCGGCGACCTTGGCAACCGTCTATCCGCAGGTGTATTACGCGGGCTCGATGCAATCGGCGCCCGACTCCGCGGTCATGCAAGCGGCTTGCCAGACCACTGGTGAAGTCGTGGTCTTGCGACCCGCCAGCTCAGTGGCGTCGCTACGCGACATCGATCGCCTGCGTCGAGGACTGAAGTTGCACGACTTGGTGTTCGGCCAGGTAGTGCAGCCGGCTAGCGGTCCGTCGAACTGGAAGCGTCGACTCGCCCGCTCCCTCGGTTCGGCGACGACAGCGTCGCCGGCGATCGATCTCTGCCTGACGTCGCGCCGCGTTCTCGAACAACTCGAAGTCGATGAGTTGACTCGCGAGAATCTGGTCGCGGCCGCTTCTGGTGCGGGAGTGTCGTGGACCGCAGTGGAAATCGCGCCGTTCGAGCGGGGTGATCTCGACGTCTTGGGCAGCCGCGCGATTTCGGCTGGGCAATTCTCTCGGCGGCGTGTGCACGCTGCGTCTCAAAGCGCTCGTGTAGCGCGGCCGAAATTCTTGAATCAGATGGGACGACTGGTCCGAGGTGAGTAGGCCTAGCGCCAAAAAAGCACCATTCCGGCACCTCGGACGATGGGAGTAGATGGCGAGCGCCCGAATGATTCTGAGGCGAACGATTTTCTGCGCGCCAGAATTCGAGATTGTTCGCCGTCATCCACCTGTTGGTCTTGCGACCCTTCCCAAGTGTCTCGTGTGCGTTGGCGACGAGTAAACCTCTGCGCCTAAAGCAAATGTCACGCGCGGCTGCTTCTCTCGGGTTGCTCTACTGCTACCCGTTTCGATGCCATCGCCACGCAGTTTCGACACAGTATCGCTACGACTTGCCAACTTTGTTGACAGCCGGCGCTTGTCAGTCGCCAATGGTTGCATTAGTATGAGCGGGCGTTGGCGCGAAAGCGCAAATGCTTCTCGTCAGAAGATACGCGGAACAGGGTCGGAACAGAGCGTTGGGCCTGTCGGCGACTTTCTCCCGTCGCCATTCGACGCTTAAGCCCCTTGTGCCGTGTGTCGGCATATCTCGTTACTGTCATCCGCAGGGCTGCGTTAAGCGGAACGGCCGTTGGGCTTGCTTGTTGAGCTCAGCGCCTGGGCCAGATTTGCGCGTTCGCCGGGGTACTAACCGCGGTAATGGGCCTGAGGATGAAAGGCACGTGAACCATGAGCACCGCAACTTTTGACGGACAGCCGCCGCAAGTTCCACCGACATCTGTCAATGGGCACTCGCCAGCGGAGCAAGCAGCGCCGCTGCATCGCTTGCACGCCGTGCGGCAACAACAGGGGGTCTCTTTGCGACGCGTCGCTCGCGCACTCAAAGTCGAGCCGAGCGAAGTGCGCCGCCAGGAGAACGATCAAACCGATTTGCCTCTCAGTCTGCTGTACGCCTGGCAGAAAGTGCTCGACGTGCCGCTGACCGAGTTGTTGGTCGAGTCGGACGATCCGCTTTCGGCGCCGATTCTTGAACGGGCGCGGCTCCTCAAACTGATGAAGACAGCCGCCGCCATTCGCGAGAAGGCCGACTCGCCGTCGATGCGTCGGCTCGTGCAGATGCTGATCAATCAACTCATCGAGATCATGCCCGAGCTCGAGGATGTCACACCTTGGCACGTGGTCGGGCAGCGGCGGCGCCTGGAGGAATTCGGCGCGGTCGTCGAGCGGCGTCTGTCGGGGGGGACATGGCGGGATCTGTAGCCCTCGTCGTCCATGGCGAGAGTACCAGGCCGCCGGGGACCATTACAACGCTTGGTTCCGGCGTTCGACGCATAGCGCGACTTGGCACAGGTTCCCGCTGGTGCGGGTCGGGAGCTGGATCGCTCGGCGGCGAGCGACTGGCTCCCGGCCCTATTCTGTGTGGCTCGACGCCGCGTGAGCCTGGCCCCAGTCGCGCGCTTCAAGGTGTCAGCCAGGGCGCGGGATTCTCGATCGCCGCCACGACCGTCTGCAGGAACCGCGCGGCGGGGGCACCGTCGACCACGCGGTGATCGAAGGTCAAACTCAACGTCGTCAGCTCGCGCGGGGCGAGCGTGCCGTCGGGCTGATAGACCGGCTCGCGGCGGATCGCCCCGATCCCCACCACGGCCGCCTGCGGAGGGTTGATGATCGGCGTGAACGCGTCGATCCCCAGCATGCCGAGATTGCTGATCGTAAAGGTTCCCCCTTCAAGTTCCCGGGCGGTCAGTCGGCCGGCCCGCGCGCGGTCGAACAGGTCGCGCGAGCGTTCGGCGATTTCACGCACTCCCGAACTTGCGACGTCTCGAAGAACCGGAACAAGCAGTCCAGCGGGTGTGTCGACGGCCACGCCAATCGCGATTTCCTGATTCTCGACGACGCGATCGTCGGCCCAACTGGCGTTGAGCAATGGATGACGCCCGAGCGACAGCGCCACGAGCTTAACGACAAAGTCGGTCAACGAAGGGACTGCGTTGGCATCGGCGTCGGCCTGAAACTGCGCCCGCAGGTTCACCAGGTTTGTGGCGTCGGCACGCGAGGTCAGGGTAACCGGCGCCATGGAATGCAGCCCCGCGACGAGCCGGCGGGCGATCGCCGCGCGGATGTTCTTCGATCCTCCGATCGCGCCGGCCAGTTTGGCGTGAGCTGTGGATTTCGCTCCGGCGCCATTCGCGGCTGCCTGGCGAACATCGCGCTCGCGGATGCGTCCTCCGCGTCCGGTTCCGGTGAGTTGATCCGTGGCAATGCGCAGTTCGCGAGCGGCCCTTCGCGCGCGGGGCGTGACCGCAGAGAGATTGGACGCGCGAACTTTGCCCGCCGTCATTGTTCTTGCGTTTGCAGCGTTCATTTCGACGGCGCGCTGCGCGCGTCGCATGGCAGGCGTGGCCGCGCGATCTTGTGTTCGTGAATGCGCGGCCGGCGATGGCATCGCGGGTTGGGCACTAGGCAATTCATCAGCGGCATCCCCGCTGGTAGCCGGCGACGTTAAGGCCGATCGTTTCGATTCCGACGTTTTGGCGGCAGGTTGAGCGTGGCGGCTGGGCTCGCTAAACCCGGCTACCGACTCCCCTTTGCCGGCGAGCACGCCAATCACCCGCCCGACAAGCACGTTTTCGCCCGGTTGGGGCGCATCGGCAGCAAGGTGCAAAACACCGGAATCGAGCGATTCGATCTCCTGGGTGGCTTTGTCAGTTTCCAGCGTGAAGAGAACTTCGCCCGCCTCGACCCAAACGCCGGGCTCTTTGAGCCAGCCAACGAAGATCGCTTCCTCCATCGACCAGCCAAGTCGCGGGATGGTGATTTCGTGGGGCACGCGCGGACTCCCTTTACTCTTCTAATAAGTCCACGATTGCCTGACGGATGTCGTCGACGCGCGGCACCATCACTTGCTCGAGCGGCGGGCTGTAGGGCGCCGGCGCGAACGCGCCGTGCAGCCGGCGAATCGGTGCGTCGAGATCGTCGAAGCTGGCGTCGGCCACGCGGGCCGCGATCTCGGCCGCCACGCTGCACGGGGCGTACGCCTCGTCGACGATCAGCAACCGCCCCGTCTTGGCGACCGAAGCCAGAATCGTGTCAACGTCCAGCGGCGAAGTGGTTCGCGGATCGATGACTTCGATCGAAATCCCCTCATTGGCCAGCGACTCGGCCACGGCCACCGCGCGATGACGCATCAACGAGAGCGCCACGACCGTGGCGTCGGTTCCCTCACGAGCGATTGCTGCACGGCCGAACTCAATTTCGTAGAACTCTTCCGGCACGGGCCCTTTGACCGCCATCAGTTCGCGGTGCTCGAGGAACAGCACGGGGTCCTCGCCACGCAAGGCATGCGCTAACAGCCCCTTGGCGTCGAACGGCGTAGCCGGCAGCACCACCCGCAGGCCAGGCAAGTGGCTATAAACCGAGTACAGAGCGCTCGAATGGTGCGTGGCGGCCGAATGGCCAACGCCGATGCAGCCGCGGAGCACGATCGGCATCCGCAAGCGGCCGCTACTCATGTACTGCATCTTGGCGATCTGATTGATTACCTCGCCGAAGGCGTCGTTGAGGAAATCGACAAACATGAAGTCGACGATCGGCCGCGTACCGGTCATCGCCGCGCCGCCGGCCAGACCGGTGAACCCGCGCTCGCTGATCGGCGTGTCGCGCAGCCGCTCGGCGCCAAAGCGTTCGAACAGCCCGGCCGTGGTGCGAAAGTTGCCACCACGGACGCCGATCCCCTCGCCGAGCACGAAGATCCGCTCGTCGCGCTGCATTTCGTGCGCGAGCGCTTCGAGGGTCGCCTCGACAAGCGACGTTTCCCGTGTGCCTGCCGGGGGATGATGCGTGGTAAGCGGTGCGGGGCGCTTCGATCCCACGGCTGGCTTGTCGTGCGCTAACTGCTCGCAATACACGTGGCGCGTTGCCGTTGCGGGATCGGGCCAAGGGGCGGATTCCGCATGGCGGGCCGCGGCGGTCACCTGCTCGGCGACCTGTGCGTCGATCTCGTCGAACTCGGCCGCTAGGTCACCGTTGATGGCTTCGCCGCGCAATCGTACGATCGGACAGCGAGCCCGCCAGGCGGCGACATCCTCACGCGTACGGTAGGTGAAGTCCCCCATCCCTTCGGCATGGGGACGCGTGCGATACGTTTTGCATTCGAGCAGCGTTGCACCCTCGCCGGCGCGGGCACGCGAGACTGCCTCGCGAGCGGCATCGAAAACGGCCAGCACGTCGTTGCCGTCGACCTCGACGCCGGGCAACCCGTAGTTGGCAGCGCGACGGCCGACATCGGGGATGCCGCTCGCTTCGGCAAACGGCACTTCGGTGGCGAACTGGTTGTTCTCGCAGACAAACAGCACCGGCAGCTTCCAGATGCTGGCCAGATTGAGCCCTTCGTGAAAGGCGCCGTTGTTCACCGCGCCGTCGCCGAAGAAGGCCACGGCCACGTTATCGCGCCGCAGCAAGCGAAAACTGTAGCCGGCACCAGCCGCCTGCAAGATGCAGGGCCCCACAATGCCGCTGGTGCCCATCAGGCCAATCTCAGGGGCGAACAGGTGCATGCTGCCGCCGCGTCCGCGCGAGCAGCCGGTCACGCGCCCCAGCAGCTCGGCGATCAAGGCCTCGGGGTCGAGCCCCTTGGCCAACGCGTGTCCGTGGCCGCGATGCGTGCTGAACACCACGTCGTCGGTTCGCAAATGGGCACAAACGCCGGCAGCGATCGCCTCTTGCCCCACGTAGGTATGACACGCGCCATGAATCAGCCCGCGCTGATGGAGCCGCACGAGCTGCTCTTCGGTCTGGCGAATCACCTGCATTGTGCGATAGAGCGACAGCAGGCGATCGGTATCGACAGTTTGCGTGGCCATAAATCTCGGCAATCACAGGAAGACAATCGCTTAACCGCGGCTTCAGTTTTTGGGTGTCCGAACCGTGGCGCCGCCGTTGAGTGCCAGGTTGCCGCCGTCCATGGGAATCAAGGCGCCGGTAATCCAGTTCGACGCGTCCGAGGCCAACAGCACCGCCAACCCACGGATGTCGTCGGGGTGCCCGAGTCGACCGCGCGGAATGCCGCGGAGCCACATCGCTTTGAGGCTGGGATCGGCGGCCATGCGTTCTTCGAGGCTCGGGTTGACGACCTGCGCCGGCAGGATGGCGTTGACGCGCACGCCGGCGCCGGCCCACTCAGTGCTTAACTCGCGCGTCATTTGGGCGACGGCCCCCATCGCCATGCTGTAGGCAATGTGTCCGCGACCGAGCGCCGTGATGCTGGCCAGAGAACCGATGTTGACGATGCTGCCGCGACCGGCAGCCAACATCCGACGGCCGGCTTCCTGACACATGCAGAATCGCCCCACGACGAGGTTCTCGAGCACCGTTTGCAACGTTTCGATCGGCAGCTCTTCGGGAGGCGCAAGGATACCTTCGCCGGCGATGTTGCCCAGGAAGTCGACGCGGCCGAATTCGCGATCGAGCAGCGCAAACAGCTCGCGGATTTGTGCGGGCTGTGAGACGTCGCAGGTGTGCATGACGGCGCGGCGGCCGAGCGCTTTAATGTCGCCAGCGGTTTGCTGAAGTCCCTCGGCGTTGCGATCGACCAGCAGCAGGTCGGCGCCGTGCTCTGCCAAAGCCAAGGAGGCGGCGCGCCCCAGCCCCCTCGCGGCGCCCGAAATCACAGCGACGCGATCGGTCAAGTCAAACAGCGAGCTTGGCATGGACGATGCGCCAATCTAACAGCGCCGCCTGTTAATAGATGCGAAACCCCAGCGGCGGGCCAAATCGATGGTTGCTGGCCAGCTTGGCCCGATTGTAAGATCGATAGAGGCGCGAATCCACTCAGCCCCCGAAAGCGCTGAACGCGCCGAACTAGCTCCCTGCCATAAGAGCGTTTCGCCAACTTCCGCCACGGACATAGCTCTGTTTGGCCGGGCCCGTCGGCAAATAGAAAGCAGCACTGCGATGCGCAAAGGCGTGCGAATCAGACGACCTCTAGGCGTATCGATGGCCGTTGCGGCCGTCGCCTTGTTCGGCGGTCGCTATTCGATCACTGCCGACGAACCCCCTGTCGGTGTCGAGGCGTCGACCGATTCTGTAAACGGCCTGACCAATCTCGGCAAGCACTTTGACGAATCCATCCGACCGCTGGCTCTGAAATACTGCCGCGACTGCCACGGCCCCGACCTGGCCGAGGCCGAACTCGATCTCGCCGCCTTCACTTCGCTGGCCGAAGTACGGCGTCAGCCCAAGGCGTGGCAGAAAGTGCTCGAGATGCTCACGACCGGGCAGATGCCGCCGGAGGATGCCGAGCAGCCGACAACCGATGAGCGCGCGGCGCTCGAGAAATGGGTGCACGACTATCTCAGACTCGAAGCCCGAGCCCAGGCCGGTGACCCGGGGCCGGTCGTGCTGCGACGCTTAAGCAACGCCGAGTACACGTATACGATTCGCGACCTCACCGGCGTGCCGCTCGATCCGGCGAAAGAATTCCCCGCCGATAGCGCGGCGGGCGAAGGCTTTACCAACACCGGCAATTCGCTGGTGATGTCGCCGGCGCTGTTGACCAAGTATCTCGACGCGGGCAAGGCGATTGCCGAGCACGTCGAGTTGTTGCCCGACGGTTTCCGCTTTTCGCCGAGGACTACGCGCCGCGACTGGACGAACGACATCCTGGCACAGATTCGCGCGCTCTATCGGCAGCACTCGGACGCGGCCGGTGCGTCGCAAGTCAATCTGCAGGGTATTGTCTTTGACACGAACGATGGCGGCCGTTTGCCGGTCGAGAAATACCTCGCCGCCACGCTCGAAGAACGCGAAGCATTGCAGGCGGGCAGCAAGTCAATTGCGGACGTAGCGCAAGAGCGGGAGCTGAACGCCAAGTACCTGGGCATCTTGTGGCAGACTCTCCATGCGCGTGATCCACGCCAGCAGTCGGCCTTGCTCGATGCCCTAAGCGCGCGGTGGCGCGCGGCGCGACCCGATCAAGCGGCCGAGCTGGTCGCCGAGGTCCATCGCTGGCAGCAGGCGCTGTGGCGATTCACCACTATCGGGCAACACATCGAGCAAGACGGTACGAACAAGTCGTGGCAACAGGCGGTTTCGCCGCTGACGAATCGGCAGGAGTTTCGTCTTCCGCTGGAGGTGCCGTCGGGCGCGAACGAGGTATCGCTCTATCTGGTAGCCGGCGATGCCGGGGACGCCAGCCCCGACGAAGTCGTCGTCTGGCATCAACCGCGACTCGTGGCGGCAGGCCGGCCCGACTTGCCGTTGCGGAATGTGCGCGACTTCACGCGCGAGATGACCGCGCGGCGTACGCAGCTATTGGCCTCGACGGCCGAGGCGCTCGGCGCTGTGGCCGAAGCGCTGCGAGCGACCGACAAGATCGACGTGCCGGCCCTGGCCCACAAGCACGGCCTGGACGAAGCATCGCTGGCCCCCTGGCTCGACTTCCTGGGGATCGGCGGCGACGCGGCGCAGCGGTTCGACCTTTTCACCCAGAAGCAGGCGAGTGTCGGCGGATACGACTTCGTTCAGGGATGGGGGCCGCCGGAAACCCCCAATCTGATTGCGAATGCCTCGGACAATGCCGTGCGCGTGCCTGGCAACATGCAGCCGCATGGCGTGTGCGTACATCCCTCTCCCACCTTGAACGTGGTGGTCGGCTGGAAGAGCCCCACGGCCGGCACGTTTCGCATCGATGGGGCCGTGACGCACGCCCACCCCGAGTGCGGTAACGGCGTCACCTGGACACTGGAGTTGCGGCGCGGCTCCACGCGTCAGCAACTGGCGGCCGGGAGTGCCCATGGTGGCACCCCGGTGCCGATCGGACCGCTTGAAGAGGTGGCCATTCAGACCGGCGATGTCGTGGCATTGCTCATCGGCCCGCGCGACGGCGACCATGGTTGCGATCTGACCGATGTCAAACTGGTGCTTAAGTCCAGCGGCGACGCCGGCCAAGAGTGGAGCCTAACGCGCGACGTCGCCAGCGATGTACTGGCCGGCAATCCGCACGCCGACAGCTTCGGCAATCAAGGCGTATGGCACTTTGCCAGCGAGCCGGTGAAAGTCGACGACGTTCGCGGCCTGGTGCCGGCCGGGTCGCTCTTGGCCCGCTGGCAGGCGGCCAACAGCGCCGACGACAAGCAACAACTTGCGGCCGAGTTGCAGAGGCTGTTGACGAATGGTCCGGCGACCGACGCCGCCGAAGCGCATCCCGACGTCGTGCTCTACCGGCAACTTACCTCGCTTGGCGGGCCGCTCTTGATCCGCTCGTGGTCCGTCGTGGCCGCGGCCTTGCGAGATACCAACGAGCAGGCTCACGACCAGATTAGCTTCGGGCTCGATCCGGCGATGTTCGGAACGTATCCCAATGGAGCACCGATCGAAGCCGACAGTCTCGCGGTGCGACCTCCGTCGGTCATCGAAGTGCGGCTGCCTGCCGAATTGGCCGTGGGGACTGAGTTCGTCGCCGCCGGTTCGCTGGCCGACACGGCACCGGGCACGGCCAGTGCTCAATTGCAGGTGCTGACGAGCGCGCCGGCGTCGACCGCGCTACGCGCAGGTGCTCCGATCGTCGTGACCGACGGCAGCGCGGCGCGAACGCAATTCGAAAAGTCATTCGACGACTTTCGCAAGTTGTTCCCGATTGCGCTCTGTTACACGAAGATCGTCCCGGTCGACGAAGTGGTCACGCTCACACTGTTTCATCGCGAGGATGAACCGCTCCAGCGGCTGATGCTCAGCGACGAAGAATCGCGTCGGCTCAATCGCTTGTGGGACGAGCTGCATTTCGTCAGCCAGTCGCCCCTGTTGCAGGTCAACGCTTTTGAGCAGCTTGTCGAGTTCGCCACGCAAGACCGCCCCGATCTGGTCGTAGTGTTCAAGTCGATGCGCGAGCCGGTCAACGCCGCGGCGGTGGCATTCCGTCAGCGTCTGGTCGACGCCGAGCCGGCGCAAGTCGATGCACTGGTCGACTTCGCGTCGCAGGCGTATCGCCGCCCCTTGAACGATGCCGAGGTGGCGGAACTACACGGGTTGTATCGACAACTGCGTGAGCAGGAGCTGTCGCATGACGAGGCGTTCCGCTTTACCTTGGCGCGCATTTTTATCGCCCCGGCATTTTTGTATCGACTCGAAAGCGCTCCGGCCGGCGACCAGCCGGCCCCGGTCAGCGACTGGGAACTGGCCAGTCGGTTGAGCTATTTTCTCTGGTCGTCGCAGCCCGACGACGAGTTGCGGGCCGCTGCTGCCAACGCCACGCTGCATCAGCCCGAAGTGTTAGCCGCGCACGCGCGGCGAATGTTGGTCGATGCACGGGTGCGGCGGCTGGCCACGGAGTTCGCCTGCCAATGGCTGCACATCTATGAGTTCGACGCGCTAGACGAAAAAAGCGGGCGGCACTTCCCCGAGTTTGCCGAATTGCGCGGCGACATGTACGAGGAATCGATTCAGTTCTTCACCGACCTTTTCCAACACGACGCCTCGGTGCTGAGCTTGTTCGACGCCGACCACACGTTCGTCAACGAGCGGCTGGCGAAGTTCTACGACATCCCGAATGTATTGGGCACCGATTGGCGGCGCGTCGATGGCGTACGACAGCATGGCCGTGGCGGGATTCTCGGGCTGGCCACGACCTTGGCCAAGCAGTCCGGCGCTTCGCGCACCAGCCCGATCTTGCGCGGCAACTGGGTCAGCGAGGTGCTGTTGGGCGAGAAGCTGCCAAAGCCGCCGAAAGATGTGCCGATCTTGCCCGACGACGAAACGGCGACCGACGGCCTCACCGTGCGGCAGCTCGTGGCCAAACACACCAGCGACGCGAAATGTTCGTCGTGCCACCAGAAGATCGACCCGTTCGGCTTTGCCCTCGAAGGCTACGACGCCATCGGCCGGCATCGCGCCGTCGACCTGGCGGACCGCCCCGTCGATACCAAGACCGCGTTGCCCGACGGCTCGGAGGTCGACGGTCTGCCGGGGCTGCGCAGTTACCTCGTCGAGACGCGCCGGGCCGATGTGCTCAGACAGTTTTGTAAGAAGTTGCTGGGCTATGCGCTGGGGCGCGAAACGCAACTTTCCGACGAACCGCTCTTGGACGAAATGATCGAGCGACTAGCCGCGAGCGACTACCGTTTTTCTGTAGCGGTCGAGACGATCCTGGCCAGCCCGCAATTTCGCGAAATTCGCGGTCGCGACCTGGCGGTCGCCGCCGATCAGTAGGTGCGTCGCCAGGGCTGATCGAGGTTCGATGAGAACGGCTTTAATTGACCCGCGAGCACGTTACGCACGAATCCGTTAAGATAAACCCCGCAACCTCACTCGAGCCTTAGTCGAGATCACGATGACAACGCAGCACTTTTCTCGGCGGACCTTCTTGCGCGGCGTCGGTGTCACGATGGCGCTGCCGTGGATGGAGTCGCTGAACGTCTGGGGCGATGAAATCGTGCCGGCCGTCAACCCCGGCAGCCAGCCCCCCGTGCGGTTGGCGGTACTATTCTCGGGCAACGGCTTTCACTCTCGCGAGTGGTGGGCCAAGGGGGAAGGCGCGCAACTGGAACTCGGCCAGGTCCTCGCTCCCTTGACCGACTTCCGCGAGAAGCTGCTGTTCATCCGCGGACTGTACAACGAAGAAGCGCTCAAGGGAAATATCCACAGCTCGCAAACGGGCAACCTCTTGAGCGGCGCGCCGTTGGCCTCGGGGGGCGAAATCCGCTCGGGCACCAGCATCGATCAACTGGTTGCCCAGCGCTACGGCCATTCGACCAAGGTTTCTAGCCTGGTGCTCGGCTGCGAAAAGTCGAACCCGTCGGTGCACAAGAATTACTCGATGCTCTACAGCTCGCACATTTCGTGGACCTCGCCGACGACCCCCACGCCGCTGGAGCTCTATCCGGCGTTGGCCTTCGACCGCTTGTTCAAGGACGAGGTGCAGCTCGGCGACAAGAGCGTGCTCGACGCGGTGCTCGAAGACGCCACGAGTTTCCGCCAGCAGATCAGCGCGACGGATCGCCGCAAGCTCGACGAATACCTCGACTCGGTGCGCGAAGTCGAACGGCGCATCGAGCAGGCCGGCGCCCAGGGCGAGCTCCAAGGTTGGCGTCCCACGCTGGACAAGCCCAACGTGCCGCGCCCGCCCGACGGCATTCCGCAGAACGTCGCCGATCACATGCGGTTGATGTGCGACATCCTGGTGCTGGGCTTCCAGACCGACACCACGCGGGTCTGCACGCTCAAGCTCAACAACGACCACAGCGCCATGCGCTTCCCGCATCTGGGGGTCGACTACATGATCCACCACTTGCTGTCGCACTCCGACACGGCCGACTGGCTCAAGGTCAATCAATTCTTCCTCGAGCAGTTGGCCTACATCGCCCGCAAGCTTGACGCCATCCAAGAAGGCGAGCGAACGGCGCTCGACAACTCGATGATCCTCTACTGTTCGAGCATGCTCACCGGCGGCCACGACGCCACGAAGCTACCGGTGGTGCTGGTCGGCGGCGCGGGCGGGCAAATCCGTGGCGGCCGGGTGCTCGACTATCTCGACAAGCCCAACCGCAAAATGTGCAGCTTGTACCTGTCGATGTTGGACAAGTGCGGCGTGCACCTGGACCGCTTTGGCGATTCGACCGAACGCTTGGCGGAAGTGTAAGGGCCGAAGCGCTGCTACGCGCGACTAGAAATTCTTGAAGAAGTCGTCGAGCAGGTTGTCGTCGACTGTTTCGCCGGCGCCGGGGAATTGTGACTCCGCTTCGTCCGCCGATTCCGCGGCCCGCTCGATCTCGTCGGCAGCGGACGCCCGGCCATTGGGCGACTCGTCGGCGAACAAGTTCTCGGCCGGGGGACTCTCCTCGTCGAAAGCAGGGAAGTCCGGTTCGGCATCCTCGGCCGACGACTCGTCGGCGATCGATTCGGCATCGCCCAGATCGAGGGCGGCCAGTTCTGCGTCTTCGTCGCTGAGCGCGTCGGCTTTCTCGAAAGTCAGTTCTGCCACGTCGTCGTCGAAGTCGGGTGGCGCGCCGAAGTCGGGCGACTCGTCGCTCGCCGGCCGCTGTGGATCGAGGGCCTGGGGGATCGCCTCGTCCAAGGCGGACGTCAGATCGATGTCCCCCTCGCGATTGTCCGCAGGCTCGTCGGGCACTGGCCGCGATTCTGCGAAGATGACGTCGAAGTTGTCGTTCTCGGCCGGACCGCCAGCAGGGGGCGTTTCGCCACCCAAATCCAACGGCTCGAAATCGAGAGCCGGCTCGATTGCGGCCGCGGCGGCGCCCGCGATCAGCAAGTCGTCGGTCGCTCCGCTGGCCTGCTCACTTGCTGGCTCGGCCGGCGCCGTCCCCTTCGCTTTCTTGTCTGGCTTGGACTTGGCCGGCTTGGGTGGCTTCGCTGCTTTGGTCGGCTTGCCTGATTTGTCCCAGAACTTCCACCACTTGCGAGCGGCCGGCGGAGTGGCGGACGACTTGCCGGCCAGGTCGCCGGCCGGGCCAGCCGGCGTAGGAGCGTCCCCCAGTTCGAGCGCATCGACCGTCGAGTCGGTTGTGGCCGCTGCTGCGGACTCGTCGAGGAAAGCGATCGACTCTTCACCGGTATCGGGGCCCGATGGCAAGTCGAGTTCGGCGACGGCGGACGCACTATCGTCGTCGCCCACGTCGAGGGGGGCGTCGAGAGCCAGGTCGTCGAGTGCGAGGTCGCTCGCCGGAGATTCGAGCGGCAAGTCGCCTGGTGGCGCTTCGTCGAAGGTCAATTCGGCCGAGGGGGCATCGTCGGCTGGCAAGTCGTCGGTCGGCAAGAGCTCCTCAGCCGGGGCTTCGTCGAGTGTCAGTTCGTCGAGCGGAGCTTCGTTGAATGCCAGCTCTTCGACCGGAGCATCATCCGCCTGGACCGCGCCGACGGGTTCCTCGTCGACGTCGACAGACGCCTCATCGACCGGTGCCTCGTCGAACGTTAAATCGTCGAGCGAGAATTCATCGACGGCCGACGATTGGCCAGGATCCAGCGAATCGTCCAAAGAGCCTTGAGAATCGCCTACTTCAAGGGGCGGCGGCGTTTCCGAAACATCGCTCGCCTCAGGAGTCGACGCAGGCCCGTTCGTCAAGTCGGTCGATGGGCCAGACGCGGTCGCCTGCGAATCGGCGGTATCGCCGGCGCGTTTGTTCTTATCGCCGAAAGGCCACCACATCCGTTCCGATTTGTCGGCTCCGGCACCGGGTGGCGGAGTAATCAGCGGAGCGGAGGACAGTTCGCCGGCGGCTCCGGCGGCAGTAGCACCAAGCATGCCCGCCGCGTCACCGGCGCCACCGCCAAGAAAATCGAACGGATCGGTTTCCTTCTCGGCGCTTGCGGCCTGGGTGTCGTCGGTCGGCGCCTCGGGCAGATCGAGATCGGCAGCCAGATCGGCCGGCGACTCGAGTGCTTCGGCGAGTTGCGCGTCCTCGCCTGTTTCGCCAAGCCCCAGGTCGCCGAGCTCCGCGTCGTTGAGCGCCAGGTCATCGAGAGCCAATTCGCCTGCCGGCGATTCATCGTCGACGAGTGGCATCTCGTCGGGCGAGGAGAGAGCGAGCGGCTCATCATCCTTGGCGCTGATGTCCGCTTCTCCGTCCTCCTCGCCGGCATCGCGCAGGGCCAACTCTTCGACGCTAGTCTCGTCGAAGGTCAGCAGGCTCTCGGCGTTGGCATCGACCGTTTCGTCCGTCGCGGACGAATCGCTCAGTTCGGCCAACAGGTCATCGTCAACTACCTCGGGCTCGTCGAACGCCAGCGGCATGTCGTCGCCAGTTTCGTCCAACGAAGACTCAGCTTCGGCGGCCGCTGGCGCCGCGTTGAGGTCAGCAAGGAAATCGTCGAGCTTGTCTTCGACGTCCAGGTCCGCCGACTCTGCAGGTTCGTCGAAGGCGATTAGCTCCTCGCCGGCTCCGGCTTCGGCAACTGGCTCGAGTTCGTCGAACGAAATCAACTCTTCGGCGTCGGATTCGCTTTCAACCGCTTCGATCGACGCCAACTCGGGTTCAGCGAACGACAAAGGGACTTCGTCGGTCGAGTCGACCAATGGCATGTCGTTGTCGGCGACGAGTTCGTCAGCCGGTGCCAGCTCTGGCTCTTCAAGCTCGAGCGGCGCTTCGTCGTCAACCTCGGCCGATTCCTCGCTGGCTTGGGGCAGCGAATCTTCGCTAGTCGCAGGGGTCAAGAGCTCACCAGGCGGCGCTGCTGCTTCAGGCGATATTGCCTGCCAGCGCTGGCGAGGAGAATCGGGATCGTACGGGGTATCTTCGTCGTCTACGAACGGCTCGATGATTTCCGCCGCGGCTGCCGACGAGCCATCCATGCCCAGCAAATCGAACGGATCGACGTCGTCGGGCGTTTTGGGAATCGTTGTCGGAAACTCAGTCGCGGCAGCATCCTCCAACTGGTCGAGCGGCTCGACTGCCGACGGTCCGGTTTCATCCAGTTTCGCGGCCGGCGGTTCGTCTGCGGCCGGCCCGGTCAAGAAATCGTCGAGATCAGCATCGGCTGCTGACGTCGCTTCCGACACAGACGCGGTCTCGTCAACGGTCCACAACTCCTGCGAGTCGCCGTCGAGGGGAATCTCCGAGGCTGCTTCCGGGCTTTCTAAGTCGCTGCTAAAGATCGTGCCGGCAGCTGCAGCTTCTGCGCTCGTCGACGGTTCGGGCGGCTCCGCGGATGACACGACATCGATGGGCTCGTCGGTCGCTTCATCGGCGATCTGAGCGTCGTGCAATTCTGACTCATCAACCACCACGGCCGACGGCGCGTCCAGCGAGAGATCGACTGGTTCGTCGAGCGACAACTCGACCGCTTCGTCGAGGGCCAGCTCGTCCGGTTCGAGAGATAACTGCGGCTCGTCTTCGGAAAAGAGATGCAATTCTTCGACCGCGGAATCGGACTCGGCCTCCAGGGTCGGTTCAGCGCTGGTCAGCTCCAGCGAGCTCTCCAGATCAAGCTCCAATTCGCCCGCGTCATCGGAAGAGAGCAGATCGCTGACCGGGGCGACTTCGTCACCGTTGGACGCTTCGAGATCCAAGTCTGCAATTCGCAGGCCGGAGTCACTGCTCATCGGATCATCGTCGAAACCGGCCAGCTCGACACCTTCGCTGGGCCGCGCCGTTTCATCGGTCATGCCCAACTCGGACATGCCGTCGTCCAATTCGAGATCCTGGTCCAAGTCATCGCTTAGCTCGGGGCCGGAGCCAAGTTCAAGAGCGCCTTCATCCGATTCGCCACCAGGTTCGAACGACACCGCCGGCTCCGAATCATCGGCGGCTGCCACATCGAACTCGATTTCAGCGACGTCGGCATCGAGGTTCAGTTCGTCGAGTTCGATGGCCGGCATGTCGTCGCTTGCGGGAGCGTCGCCTCCTTGCAAGTTGGCGAAGAAATCGTCGAGCGACTCGGGCGCCGCGGCCCCCGGCTCGGTTGCTTCGTCATCCGGCAGAATCTCCGCGCTGGGCAATGCGAGATCGTCCTCCAGCTCGAGTCCGTCGGACAGAGACTCGATTTCCGGACTGTCGAGATTCAATTCGTCGAGATCGAGCTCGTCGACGCCCAGACCGCCAGTTGCGGAACCGTTTTCCTCAGCGGATTCGAGATCCAGAGCGTCACGCTCAGCGATATCCGCTTGAAAATCGACGAGATCGATCTCTTCGAGTCCGTCGACCTCGCCGACACCTTCGAGAGCCAAGTCGCCGGGCGCCAGATCGATCTCGCGATCGTCGTCGAGCGCTTCTTCGGCGCTGGGCTCCGCGACGATCACATCCCAGGGAGCCGATGGCTCGTCGGGGGCGATCAATTCACTGGGCGCTGCGTCGGCCGGCGCTTCGGCCTCGAGTTCGGAGAAGTCCGGCTCGGCCAACGCGCGATCGAGATCCAGATCGAGGTCCCCTGCCGCCGCTTCATCCACTTCCGAACTCAGTCCGGCGCTCAGTTCGGCATCCAATTCGGCACTGAGGTCGGCGTCGGCCTCGAACTCAAGATCGGCACTATCGATCTCGGCACTGGCCAGATCGGCGTCGGCCAACTCGTCGCCGACCGATTCCGCGACGCCGGCCGCGTCGCCGACTTCGAGATCGTCGAGCAGTTCGATGTCCAAATCGGCCCCGAGGTCGTCCGCATCACCAGCAGGAAGCTCCTCGCCGTCGAGCGTCGGAAGGGAGGCAGCATCGGCCGCTTCCACCGTGGCACCACCAAACTCGTTCAACAATTCGGCCGCGAAGGCCGCTTCGAGATCGTCCTCGGGCGCCGCCTGCGGAGCGGATTCGGCAGCTGGTTTAGAAGCAGAGGGAGCACTCTTGGCACGCGGACCCGACGATTTTTTGGCCGGCGCAGCGGTACCGGCGCCATTGCCCGGCAGGTATTCGGCCTCGAACACGAGCGGACCGACAGTTAATCGATCGCCTGGGCGGAGCAGCGACTCGGTGATTCGCTCGCCGCCAATCCAGGTTCCGTTGGCCGATTGCTTATCGCGGACGAGGATCTGGCCGTCCTGTTCGAACAGCTCACAGTGCTCGCGACTGACGGTGGGATGCAGAATCTGGAGAGTCTGGTGCGCTCGCCGACCGATTGACGCCGGAAGTGTCAAGACGACCTCGCGGCGACCGGCCCGCCCCTGGACAACGCGGAGTTTCGCTTGCATGGCTGCACCCGCAGCTAGGCACCCAGATCGATCGAGGGCTCCTTCCCGTGCAAAATCCCTAAACTCTTACTATAAGACGACAAACGGCTGCCCGCAACCAACTCTGTGTATGGTGTTGCAACTAGGTCGTCGGTAGCATTGCTACAGCCGGTTCGTGATGCGCTCGATCGCTATCACCAGCAAACGAAGTGCCCTTGCAGAGGGTGTTGTCAGCCCTATAATCCGAAGGTTCCGATGCCCGCCGGGGGTCTACGCGGTGCGCCGGTGAGCAATTTCACTGAGATTGCCCGCTGGGGTGACAAGCGCGCGGGTGTAGCTCAGTTGGTAGAGCACGACGTTGCCAACGTCGTTGTCGTGGGTTCGAATCCCATCACCCGCTCTCGGATCTTTTCACAGTTGGTAGGTGCCTAGGGAATGGCTCGCTCTCGCAAATCTCCGTCTGAAGACCAGCCCGTCGATGCAGTCGCGGATGAAGTGGCGGCCGGCGATCAGGTCTCCGATGCAGACACCAGCGAGTCGAACGGCGACGCCGAGGAGCAGCCGAAGCTCGAACTCGACGTCAAGATCGACACGCGGAGCGCCTGCGAGCGCCATATCACGGTTACCATTCCTCGCGCCGACATCGACCGCTACCTGGATCGCGCCTTCAGCGACATGATGGGAACGGCCAGCGTGCCGGGTTTCCGCGCTGGTCGGGCGCCGCGCAAGCTGATCGAAAGCCGTTTCCGCAAGGACGTGGCCGACCAGGTTAAGGGCTCGTTGCTGCTGGACAGCCTGACGCAGCTCACCGAGGAACACGAGTTGGCGGCGATCAGCGAGCCGGATCTCGATCCGGACGCGGTCGAAGTGCCGGTCGAGGGGCCACTGGTTTTCGAGTTCGATATCGAGGTGCGGCCCGAGTTCGATTTGCCAAACTGGAAAGGGTTGACGCTCGAGCGGCCGATGCGCGAGTTCAGCGCTGCGGACGTCGAGAATCAATTGCAGAAGATTCTCGAACGCCGCGGCCACTTGTCCCCGTCGAACGAACCGGCGAAAGTCGGCGACTATGTAACCGCGACGCTGACGTTTCTCGACGGCGACGAGGAATTGTCGACGACCGACGAACGCGTGATTCGCGTGCGGCCCGTCCTCAGCTTCCGCGACGGCCGCCTGGCCGGCTTCGACAAGCTGATTAAGGGTGCCAAGGCGGGCGACGTTCGCGAAGGAAAACTCAAGCTGACGGACGACGCCCCCAATGAGGCGCTCCGCGGCCGCGAGATCACCGTGCGGTTCGAGGTGCTCGAAGTCAAACGGCTCGAAGCGACCGAATTGTCGAAGGGCTTGTTGGAGGATCTTGGTAACTTCGAGACCGAAGACCAGTTGCGCGACGAGATCCGCCAACAGCTCGAGCGACAGTTGGCTTACCACCAGCAGAAGCGAACCCGCGAACAAGTATTGGCGCTATTGACCAAGGCAGCCGACTGGGATTTGCCGCCGGGATTGTTGCAACGGCAGTCGCAGCGCGAATTGCAGCGTGCTGTGCTCGAACTGCGGAGCAGCGGCTTCAGCGACGACCAGATTCGTTCCTACGAAAACGTGCTGCGGCAGAACAGCAAAGCGTCGACGGCTCGGGCACTCAAAGAGCACTTCATTCTCGAGCGCATCGCCGAGGACGAGGGGATCGAAGACGAGCCAGGCGATTACGATCGCGAAGTCACGCTGCTGGCCTTGCAGAGTGGCGAAACCGCGCGGCGCGTGCGTGCCCGCTTGGAAAAACAAGGCCTGATGGATGCCCTGCGCAATCAGATCATCGAGCGCAAGACGCTCGAAGTGATCCTGCAAAATGCCAAGTACAAGGATGTGCCGTTTGAGTTCGAGCCGGCCGATGAGGAAGCGGTCGATCTGGCGGCAGGAGGCGAGGCGAGCGAGGAAACCGAGAGCGCCGGCGAAACGAGCTAACGCGCCTCGACGAGCCTAGTGCGGGGCCCGAGAGCTCCCCATAGGTCGCCAATTCCACCGACCGCAGCCAAGGCGAGCGCTGCAGACCAATGAACCAAGGATGGTAATTCGTGGCGGGCGGAGTTCCCGCCGAGACGACATGGCCTAGAATCAATTTGGGCCTGCCCTCTCGTTGGGCGTTGTCCGCGTCGACTCCGAACGATTCCACTCAATATTTCAACTCCTAGAAACGCGAACGGTCCGGCGGCTGAACTCACCAACAGTCACCGTGGCCCGGTAAGGATCGGCTGTCCATGAACGGTTTCGGCGAACCGCTACCTGACGCTCGCGCGGCGTACCGCGATTACCAACGGCAGCGCATGCTGACCTTGGGGGATTTGCTGCTCGAGAATCGGATTATTTTGCTGCAGGGCGAGATTCACGATGGCAACGCTAACGAAGTGGTGATGAAGCTGCTGTTTTTGCAGAGTGAGAATCGCCGCAAGGACATTCACTTCTACATCAACAGTCCCGGCGGCAGTGTGACGGCGACGTTGGCGATCTACGACACGATGCAGATTCTCAGTTGCCCGGTCGCCACGTACTGTGTCGGGCTGGCCGCCAGCGGCGGCGCCGTCCTGTTAGCCGGCGGCAGCAAGGGGAAGCGCTTCGCGCTGACGCACGCCAAGGTGATGATCCACCAGCCGTATGGTCAGGTGGGAGGACAGGTGTCGGACATCGAGATTCAAGCCGACGAGATCTTCAAGACCCGCGATGTGTTGAACCGCATTCTGGCCAACCACACCGGCCAACCGATCGAGCGCATCGCCAAGGACACCGATCGCGACCGTTACCTAAGCGCCGGCGAGGCCAAGGAGTACGGCATCGTCGACGGAGTTTTGACCAAGCCTCCCGGCAGCGAAGAGGAAGAAGAAAAAGAGGATCGCAAGTAACCGGCCGCCAGCAGTCCACGGCAAGTAATCCGCGGGTGCACTTGTTGGGGCCGGCCACTTCACTTACTGAAACCAAACGCTCAGAACCAATCATTTAGAACACGATCCCATGCCGCGTCGGTCGGCCTTGACCGTAGCGTCCTTGATCGCTTGCTCGACGGAGCCGCAGACCTTATGCCTTTGATTCCCTTCGTTATCGAAAAGAGCGGTCGCGAAGAGCGGGCGATGGACATTTACAGTCGCCTGCTGAAGGATCGCATTGTTTTTCTAGGCACTGGCGTCAACGACGAGGTCGCCAACGCGATCGTTGCCCAACTGTTGTTCCTGCAATCTGAAGACCCTAAGGCCGACATCCACTTGTATGTGAATTCGCCCGGCGGCAGCGTTAGCGCCGGCCTGGCGATTTACGACACCATGCAGTATGTGACTTGCGACGTGGCGACGTACTGCATCGGGCAAGCGGCCTCGATGGGCGCGGTGTTGCTGACGGCCGGGGCCGCAGGCAAGCGCCACGCCCTGCCCAATGCCCGCATCATGATTCACCAGCCGTTGGCCGGCATGGAGGGGACGGCCGAAGACATCATGATCCACGCCAAGGAATTCAAGAAGGTCAAGCAGCGGCTGAATCGGATCCTTATCAAACACACGGGGCATCCCCTCGAAAAGGTTGAACAGGATACCGATCGCGATCGCTTCATGGCAGCCGACGAGGCACTCGAGTATGGCCTAATCGATCGCGTGATCGAGCGGATGGAACCGGTCGTCGCGGCGTCGTAGCAAGCTGATCAGGCCCGGCCACAAGCGGCCGCGGCCCTTGTCGATAGATTCACATCTGGTACGCAGAACACGCAGGGGGGAATGGCGCTGGTCGCGATTCGCGGCCGAGCGCTTGGCACGCGCTTACCCGCGTGCGCACGAGGCCTAGCATGGACGCTCGGCGAAACGATCTTCGTTCTTGGTTGTTGTTTGTCCTCCTGGCCGCAACGGGCTGCGCGCATCGAGCGCGCAATACCGAGCTTTTGGAAGTCGAACTGCGGCATCTCGAAGACCAGATCTACTGCATGGAAGACGAGGTCACCGAGGCGCACCGCCGTTACGATGCGCTGTGCGAAGAAAACGAGCAACTGCGCGAGCAATTGCGCGCTGGTGGCGGATACACCGAACCAACCCGGCCCTCGCTGTTCCCCCGCAGCACGCCGCGGAGCAACGCCACGCCCGCGTACGAGCCACCCCGATACGACGCGCCGTCGTCGGAACCAGCCTTGGACACCGCACCGCCGTTCGAGGCACCGCCCGAGATTCAGCCGCCTAGCGCCGACGTGCCCGAAGGCGAGCTGCCTTCGCTGCCGCCGACCGATTCCACGCCGAGCTACGATTCGCCGTCCGGTCCGCCAGCGGTCGAGCCGCATTCGCCTGCCGTGCCAGGCAGTTCGTCGAGCGCCAGCTCGCCGCACGACACAGACGGTGCGCTCGACCCGATCGCGGCCGCGCCGCCAGTCGACAATGGCGAGCCGGTCGAGCCGCGCACCTTGCCTGGCGCCGCGCCGGGTGATCCCACCGTCACGTCGGTCACGCTCAACGAGTCCGCCACGCAGGGGCTCGATGCCGACGGCCAGCCCGGGCACGAGGCCATTACCGTGGTTGTCGAGCCTCGCAATACCGCCGGCGAGATTGTCCCCGTGCCGGCCGAAATCTCGATCGTCGTGCTCGATCCCGCTCTGCAAGGGCAGGCGGCCCGCGTCGCCCGTTGGGACTTCTCGCCCGACGAAGCCCAGGACCACGTGCGGGCCGATGCCACGACGACTGGCTTGCACTTCGACCTGGCCTGGCCCGATCGGGTGCCGTCGAATCGCAGCTTGATGTTGTTCGTGCGCTATACGCTGCCGAACCGGGAGCAGTTCGTGATCGATCAGGCGATCGAGATCGAACCGCCGGCCGTGCAGGCCTATCAGCCCAGCCCCAGCGACTGGAATGCGTCACAGCGGATGGCCGCCTCGCCCACGCCGGCCGACCCGCGCCAAGCCGCGCGTCGCGGCCCGATGCCCCCAGGCCGCGGCTATGCACAGCCCGGGCCCGTGGCACGGATGACCCAGCGAAACGGTTACGCGCAGCCGCCGCGGCCGAATTACCTGCCCGAGCGAATGCGACCGCGCGGGGGCCAGTGGTCGCCGGGCCCCGGTCGCGCGCCGCCCCGGGCGCGCGGGTTCGAGTATCCCAGCGCGGCGGCCGACGGCGGCTGGAGCCCCGGGCGATAGCGCCCACGCCACCGCAAGCAGATCACTCCGCCGGTTTCTCCAGTACGATTCGCAGCAGAATCGCCTGCACGTCGTCGAAGTATTTCCACGAGCAGGGAAAGAACAGCACGTACTTGTTGTAGGTTGGCACGCCCACCAGTTCGATCGCCCGCTGGCGGTTGGCCACGAGCCGTTCGAACCAATGGCGTAACGTCTCCTTGTAGGTGTCGTGAATCGTCTGTTGCACGACGTGAAAGCCGGCGTCCTTGGCGGTCCGCAGTTGAATGGGGTACGGCGGCGTGCCCGTCCCCGGAAAGAAGATCTGCCCGACCAGCCCAGCCACCGGCACGCCCAACTCCAAGCCGCAAAAGAAGTGCGTGATCATCCGGCCCCCCGGCTTGAGCGCGCGGAACATCTTCTCGTAGGTCGCCTTCAGGTCCCAGCGGCGGACGTGCTCCCAGCAACCGATCGAATAGATCTTGTCGAAAAAGTTCTCGGGCACGTCGTCGGTGATGAAGTTCTTGAACTCGACGTTGAAGCCGCGATGCTCCTCGTTGTAGCGGACCTGCTCTTGCGAGATCGTGTAGCCGTAAATGTTCTCGCGCTGGCCCGTGCGATCAAACACTTCTTGCAGCATGCCCCCCCAGCCGCAACCCAGCTCGAGCACCTTTTCGCCCGGCTGCGGATTCACCAGGCTCATGATGTGCTCAACCTTGTTGGTTTGCGCCTCCTCGAGGGTTTCGCGCCCCGTGCGATAGTCGGCATGCGTGTAGAGCATGTACTTCTTGTCGAGAAACAGCTCGTAGAAGTCGTTCGATACGTCGTAGTGTTTCGAGATGCCCACCTCGTGCGGCGGCCGCAGAAAGATATTCAACAGCGGCCGGCGCATGAATCGCGGCGGGTAATTCATCCGCACGAGATCTTGAAAGGCAGGCAGCCGCTGCGTGACGTACTTCCAGGTCCAATCGGCATCGAGCGGCCGCGGCGCGCGAATCAAATACTTGACCACCGCGAACGACGGGCCAAAAACCAAAACCTCGGGCACAAAAGCAAGATGACGAGCAAGCTGATTCACACTGCCTCCTGAACAAACGGGCAACTCCGGTCGGGGGGCGCGGTCTTGCGTGGCGGGGCTATCAGTCTGCCCGCAAAGGCCGCTATCGGCAACCGCACTTGTCGACTCGGCAATCGGCACGTGTGCCGCGATTCATACCCAGACAAACTACCCATCGTGCGGCGCCCAGTCGCGCGACCGCTCGACCGCCCGCTGCCAGAGGGCGTAGCGCGAAGTTCTTTCGCCCTCGGCCATCGTGGGTTCGAAGCGGCGATCGAGCACCCAGTTGCGATCGATGTCGGCCAGATCGCTCCAGTAGCCGACCGCCAGGCCAGCCAGATAAGCGGCGCCCAAGGCCGTAGTTTCACGCACCCGCGGGCGTGCGACCGGCACATCGAGCATGTCGGCCTGGAACTGCATCATCGCATCGTTGACGCTGGCCCCGCCGTCGACGCGCAAACTCTCCAGCGGCACGCCCGCGTCACGGCGCATCGCTGCGACGACGTCGCACGTCTGATAAGCCATCGCGTCGAGCGCCGCCCGCGCAATATGCGCCGCGGTGCTGCCGCGAGTCAGGCCGACGATCGTGCCGCGCGCGTAGGGGTCCCAATAGGGCGCGCCGAGGCCGACGAACGCCGGCACGAGATAAACGCCGTCGGTGTCGGTCACGTTGGCGGCCAATTCCTCGACTTCACCCGAAGTACGAATGATCCCCAGCCCGTCGCGCAGCCATTGCACGACGGCGCCGGCGATGAAGATTGCCCCCTCGAGACAGTAGGTCACCTCGCCGCCGAGTCCCCAACCGATCGTCGTCAGCAGGCGATTCCGGCTCTCGACCGGCTTGGTGCCGATGTTCATCAGCAGAAAGCAGCCGGTGCCATAGGTGTTCTTGACCATACCCGGGCGGTGACAGGCCTGACCGAACGTGGCCGCCTGTTGATCCCCCGCGTCGCCGGCGATCTTGATCGGGCCGCCGAACAGGTTCGCGTCGGTGTCGCCGTAAATCTCGCTCGACGGCCGCACCGCCGGCAAGATCGCCCGCGGGACATCGAGCGCCGCCAGCAACTCGTCGTCCCAGTCGAGCGTGTGAATGTTGAACAACAGCGTGCGGCTGGCGTTGCTGTAGTCGGTCACGTGCACGCGGCCGCCGGTGAGCCGCCAGATCATATAGGTGTCGATCGTGCCGAACAGCAGCTTGCCGGCCTCGGCGGCTGCCCGCGCGCCGGAAACCGTATCCAACAGATGCTTGATCTTGGTGCCGGCGAAGTAGGCGTCGACCACCAGCCCGGTTTTGGCGCGAAACACAGGCTCGAGCCCGTCGGCCTTCAGCCGTTCGCAGATCGGGGCCGTGATCCGGCTCTGCCAGACGATCGCGTTGGCGATCGGCTTGCCGGTCGAGCGATCCCAAATAACGGTTGTCTCGCGCTGATTGGTAATCCCCAAAGCGGCGATATCCTCGCTCGTGGCGCCGGCCCGAGCCAACGCTTCGCGCGCGGTGGCCAACTGCGAGGTCCAGATTGCCTCGGGGTCGTGCTCCACGTGCCCCGGTTTGGGGAGCAGTTGGGGAAACTCCTGTTGCGCCAGGCCGGCGACCGAACCGTCGCGGCGAAAGACGATCGCCCGGCTCGACGTCGTCCCTTGATCGAGGGCCAGAATGTAGCGGCTCATGGCTCGTCTCCTTGGGGGCCGTGCTGCCAGCCGATGAACGACTCGTATACCAGCCCTCCCAATACGCCCCCCACAAGCGGCCCGACGATCGGCACCCACCACCAATTGTTTTGGGCGGTAAAGACCTCGCTCCCCCAGCCCGCCACGGCGGTGAACAATCGCGGGCCAAAGTCGCGCGCCGGGTTGATCGCGTAACCGCAGTTGAAGCCGAACGTCATGCCGATCAGCGCCACTAGCGCGCCGACCGCCAACGGACCGAGCCAGGCAGGCGGGTTGAGATTGCGACTATCGCCGATCGCGAAGATCACCCCCACCAGCAGCGCCGTGCCGACGATCTGATCGACCAGGCCGCCCGGCACGTTCGACAGAAAGCCGGCCGAATTGGGATACGTCGCCCAGATGCCGGCCGTCCCTTGTTCGCCGGCGACTTGCCGCACCCCGCCGTCGAAGTGCGCCAGCGCCTCGTGGTAGGTGACGTAGACGAGTGCCGCCGCCACGAATGCGCCGACCGATTGCGCCACGATGTACGGCAGCACCTTGCTCCAGGAGAAGCCGCGCCAACAGGCCAGGGCCAGGGTGACCGCCGGGTTCAGGTGCGCGCCGGTCACGCCGCCGGCCACGAACACGCCCATCGTCACCGCCAGCCCCCAGCCGAAATTGATCGACAAGTAGATGCCGGTCTGCTGATCTCCGAACGTCACCTGGGCGACGACGGCCACGCCGAACGCCACCAACACCAGCGTGCCGAGAAACTCGGCCGCCAACTCTCGCGTCAGTCCCCGCATGTTGTCTGCTTCCCCCTTTCGCCGTCTTGGCTTCGATGCGTCCCTCGGAAGGCCCCGATTGTGCAACCCCCGCCCGGCGAGGGCAACACGGCGAGCCGACCGCGATCGCGGGTTTGTCCGCGGGCGTGTTCGCGGTCGGTCCCGTCGCGGGCACGTGTCGAGGCTGAGGTATCTGCAGTCATCGTTCGATTCCACCCACGGCTAACTGACCACTGCCGACTCGCCGCTAGTCACTCTTCAGGAGGCTCACCCCCCCTTATCTCGCTCCATGGCCGAAATTTTGCGTCCCGACCGTCCCGAGCGCGTGTTACCAGCAGGTAAGTGATTCATTGTCAGCAGCTTGCGTCGGGACGCAAATCGAAAGGTCCGCGTCCCGAACGGGCATTTTGCGTCCCGAGTTGGGGGTAGTGGTCAGTGGTTAGTGGTCAGGGATCAGGGAACAGGGAACAGGGAACAGGGATTTAGGGGCGGGGCCAAGGACAACGGATCTCGCGCCCTGGCGCGAAGGCGCAAAGGAAGGCAGGTTTGCGGTCCGCAGATTTCGCCGATGGACGCAGATTTGGGAACGCGGGCGAGTCCCCGAGCGGCTCATCTGCGTAATCTGTGAAATC